>NZ_JBYMEM010000001.1:0-1642455 GCF_057766565.1 Streptomyces sp. MGP-P1
CGGTGGGTGACCCGGCTGCGGTGGGCCGACGGTGCGAAGTGGTTCTGGCGCCGGTGGAGCGGGGGTGCCGCCGACAGCTGGGAGGACCCCCGCGAACACGGCCACCTGGCCCATTACCTCGTCCAGGACATCAGCAGTCGGCGCAAGGGCTGGCAGGCGGCGCTGGAGCGTGCGCAGCGGCTCGTTTCGGCCTGGGCGGCGGAGGTTCCGGCGGACACTGCCGGGGCGCAGAAGGATCAGCTGCTGCTCGTCCAGCTGCCGGCTCGGATCCGGGGGGACCGGTATGGCTGTGGCGAGCCGTTCCTGGGCACTCTGAGCGAGTGGGAACTGGGCATGCTGGTGTGCTGGGCCACCGAGGCGGACTGGGACCGGTTGACCGTGACCGTGCGGGTGCCCAAACCGGTCGCGTCCCGTCTGCTGTCCGGTCGTGGTTCACAGTTGCGGTGCAGCACACCCGCGCAAGGATTCCCCGAATCGGCATCGTTCGCGCAGTTGCCCGGCCAGCCAGCGGGGCCGGGAGTCTTCGACGACACGCCGGTCGCCGAGCGGCGCCCGGTCACCGTCCGTGATCTACGGGCCTTGCGAGTCCTGTCGCGGGATCCGGACGGGCTGTATCTCGTCCTGTCTCTCGACAACGGGCCCGAGGTCCTGTCGCTCTTCGCGCTCGAGGCACGGGTGGCGGGAGGAGGCCGCTACGTCTTCATCGCGGCCGCCGGTGATCTGCCCGACGCGCTGGTCACATCTGGGCAGCAAGACCTCACGGCCCCCGCCACAGCGGATGCGGATCCGGTCCGGGCGCCCCGCATCCACAATCCGGGCCATCCGGACTTCGGCCGTCACCTGGGGACGGCCGAAGGCTGAAAGGCTGGTGGTGCGCCTGGCGCGCACGCAGCGGGAGGCCGATGCCACGCTGCGCTGCCTGGCCCTCGCCCGGGGAGCAGCGGATCTGCGGAGCCTCGATGACGGGTATGACACTGGCAGTCGCCGTGACCAGCTGCCTCTGCTCCTCTGGGACGGGCTGCTGGCCAGCCGAGCGGCTGACCTGCGGCCCTTCCGGCCCGCCGATGATGATGCGCGGCAGGAGGGCTCCGGTCTGCCCTGGGGGTGCTCGCCCGGGTGCAGTTGTACACCACGGACGGCTCGGCGGGTTCGAGGGAAAGGCGCCGCCCCCGGCTGCCAGCACCTCCGCAGCGACCGCGGCCTGAACCGGTACTTCGAACTGCTGACTGTCGAGGAGATGCTGCGTTCCACCAGTTCATCCCGTGCAGCAAGTGCGGCGGTTACGCCACCCGGCGGCTGTCCGCAGCGCAAGTCGCCTACTACCGTGCGGCACACCAGATGCACAGCCTGGCCGGACAGGTCCGGTGGGCCCTGGGCCATCCCGACCTGGAAGCAGACACCGCTTCGCTCCTGGCCGAGCTGCGGCAGTCGGGCGGCGCTCCCGGCCGATGAATGGTTCACCGAGGGCAGCGAAGACGTGGAGTGGCAGCGTTTCGTCGCCCGCCTGCTGCGGCAACTCGGAACAGCCGTCGCCGGCAGCCGACAGCGTACGTAGGACGCGGCCCCGGGCCGGGTACCGGCCCAGACCGCATGCCGAGGAGCTGGAGGCCGGCGTCGGGCGGCGGGGCCCGTGCCAGCGAGAAAAGGCTCGCCTCCGCCCACCCGACGGCCGGTGCTCCTCCGCAGCCTGCGCGGACAGGAGCGCCCCTGTGAGGGTCTCCTCCTCGGAAGCCTGGCCGGTGTTCTCGCCAAGGCTAGGCGAGTGGAGCGAACCAGACTTCTGTCCGGTTCATTGACCTCATGCATCGCAGAGCGCGCACGACCAAGAGCACGGAGGCCGGTGCCGCGTCGTCGTCTGCGAGCCGTGCAGTTCTTGCAAGACCGGCAATCAGGCTGCCAGCGGAGCGGCGTGGGCCGCCCGTGCCGGCTCATGGTGAGGGAGCATGCCCGCCACGTCAACGAGGGGCACCACGACGGGGTACAGGTCCTCTCCAGCGGGGTTGGCGAGTCCGTGATGGCGCTGCGCCACGGCAAAGCCGACCGCGATGAGGTCGGCAAGCTGTAGCGAGGGGTGCTGCGTGGACTGCCCTCGCAGGAGTTGGCCCAGATGCACCCCACGGGACAGGTGGCGGAACTCGGGGTAGCCGCGGTCACGTGCTGCCGCCTCGATGTCGTCGAGGTTCGCATCGGACAGGGTTCTCTGGTCGTCTACCAGCATGTTGACCCTGCCCAGTTTCCGGGACCAGTTGGCGGTGACCGCAGCTACGGCCGGATCAGAGGCTCCAGTGCTTGCGGGATGGCGGCGTCGGGCCCGTGTGCGGCCTGGAGGAATTCGACGGCTTCCTCCTGGGTGGTACGCAGCAGTGCCGGGCCTCGGTGACGTTGCGCCGGCATGAACGGGCCCAGGCCTCCTCCACGATCTCGTAGAAGTCGTCGACGGTGACCTGCTGGTCCCGGTTCCTCTGGGATGTGAAGGCGACGGTGACATCAGCAGCCGGCCGAAGAGCGCCGGGCCCAGGGCGCGGGGGCCTTCCTCGAACAGGCTGCGGGCCATCTTGCGGGCATCGCCGGCGTTGCGGAAGTTGCTGCCCTGCTTGTGCGCCTGTTCTTCGACGAACAGGTCGATCAGCTTGGCCACGACGAAGTAGTGCTTGTCGAGCAGATAGACCGATGCCCTTTCGTGCAGAGCACCGCCCGGTGCGAGGAGCGCGACAGGACCGAGCGCCGCTGGCCGTTCTTCGGGCCGGCGAAGACGCCTGAGAACTTCAGCTCAGGTGCTTGCATGCGGGTAGCGGAGCGGATCTCATCCACGATGGGCTCCGCGTCGGCGTCGCTGATGGCTACTGATCCGACCGACAGGTAGCGGCTGCGCTGTTCGCCGTGGAGTTGGTCGCCGTCCCATCCTGACTCGTCGACGGCCACCCACCGTCCCCCTCCCTCGATGTCTGCTGTGGCGCCGAGTTGGTTGCGGCGGGCGTAACGCGGACCGAGCAGGCCTGTGCCGGGGTTGGGCTGACGGGAAGCATCACTCATGGGCGTGATGATGCGGTATGCGGCGCGCCCTGGGCAACGCGCTGTCCGTGGCGCACACGGCAGACAATCTCCGCAGAGCCCTGTCGCGCAGGTTGAGTGACCGGCCCCGAATCGTCGCGGCTGGTCGCATGTCGTGGTCGATTCCAGCCAGAACATGAAAGGTCAACGACCGTGCTGCCATGGTGGCCCCGCTATGGCCTTCCTTCGCGGCGCACACGCGTTAGCCACGACCGGACAGGATGAGGCCCAGGCATCACTTCCCCTGGCTGTGGGGTTGGCGGTACACCCGTTGCGGCCGCGCGGGGTCAGCGAGGGCGCCAGGTACGGATTTCGAGATGGACGATGTGTGCGTCGGGATGATCCGGCCGGTGTCGACCAGCCACCGGTGGATGGCCGTGGTGACATCGCCGCCCGCCGCATCGACACGGCGGGCGATGTCGGCTGCCCGAAGCACTCGTTGTGGCGGATCCGTAGGAGCGTTCCTCGGTGTGGTCGGCGCGCTGGATGACGTCGCGGCGGATGCCGGGTGAGTCGGTGCGGCTTCCTGACACGTGGACGTAGCCGGTTTTGGCGAGGCGCACGGTGAAGGCCAGGCGCAGGTCCTGGCGGGCGGCTTCGGCGATCAACGGGCGGAGTCGGGCGGAGCCGGAGGCGATGGCCTGTGCTCCGGCTCGTCCCGGTGCCGGTGCCGGTGGGGGTGATGCGGACGGCTTTGGTGCGGACGCGGGCTCGGGTGCCGCTGGCGGTGGTGCGGCGGGTGGTGTGGGGGGCGGCGATCGCGGCGAGTTCGGTGACGTCGCTGATGCCTGCGGTGTGGATGGCGGTGAGGACCTGGGTGAGGGCGGGGACGAAGGATGCGCCCTTGTTCTTTGTGTAGAACTGGGAGACGAGGGGGAGCGTAGCGGTTGATGATGCGGGCGATGTCGCGTTTGGTGTAGCCGGCTTGTTGGAGTTGGTCGGCGAGGCGGGCTGCTTCGTTGCGGTGCGGTGCCGAAAGGTGCCTGCGGCGCGGTGGCATCAGGCCTCCTTCGCAGTGGGCGTGGCGTGGTGGGCGGCGCGGCCCTTGTCGCGGAGGGTCAGGAGTTCGTCTTCGGTGGTGGGGGCCGGGATGGGGCCGGGGAGGTGGCCTTTGTTGAGGTAGTCGCCCGGCTGGCCGTGGTGGGGCCAGGTTTGGGGCTGGGTGAGGTAGACGGCGTCGGTGCGGAAGGCGACGATTGTGCCGGGTGGGGCGTGGAGGGCTCCGGCGTAGGTGTTGTCGTCTCGGTGGCGCTGGGAGAGCAGGGCGGCGCGGGCGGAGGACCAGATGTGGGAGGCCCATTCGGGGTGGGCGTTGGGGTCGCGGGTGAAGCCGGTGGGGCGTTGCCAGGTGATGAACTGGTCGTCGAAGCCGATGATTTCGGCGTCCGGGGGGACGTCGCGTTCCATCGTGCGGGGGGTGGTGCCGGTGACGGTGCGGGGGCGTTGGGCGAAGGCGCCGATGCCGTAGAGGAGGAGGGCGCGGCGCGCGGGCGGCGAGGTGGGCTGCGGTGCGCTGGTCGGGGTCGCCGTTCAGGTCGGCCTGGGCGGTGAGGGAGGCTGCGGCTTCCTTGAGTTTCTTGGACCAGTCGTCGAGTGGTTTGCCGTCGTCGAAGAGGATCCCGTCGAGGATCTCGATCTTCCACGGGATGTGTGGGTTGCTGGTTGGAGAGGGCGGTGTGGATTTCGGGTCCGCCTGCCCAGGTGGTGAAGGTGGTGCCGGGGGTGGCGGGGTAGTGCCAGGCGCGGTCGCCGGGGGCGGGTGCGGGGAGGATCCCGATGTGGGTCCAGGTGTCGGGGACGGTGACGCGGACGTGCCAGTGGCCGCAGGCGAAGAGGGCTTTGGTCTGTTCCTCTGGGACCAGGAGGCGAAGGTGGCTGCAGTGACGCGGCGGGGGTGCCGACTCCGGATTTCCAGGTGTGTTTGGCGTAGGCGAAGGTGCGGTCGTACTCGACCAGGGCGGGGAGCTGGGCGGGAACACGGGGCGGGGTGATCAGTTCGGTGCGGCCCTGTCCGGCGGTTGCGTGGAAGAGGCCGCGGAGCTCTTCGGACAGGACGGGGTAGCCGTCCGCGTACTGGCCCTTGGTGGGGATGGTGCGGGTCCACAGGTCACGGCCGGTCTGGGACGGTGAGCCCATCAGGACGGCGTCGGGCCACTGGCGGCGCAGGGCCTTCCACAGCAGGACGAACGCGTCACGGATGACGGCGGGCTCAGTGCCCTCGGTGTCGAACCACTCCCCCGCCGACCGGATCTCGACATGCTGGTCGCCCTGTTCGCGCTGGTATCGGCCGACGGGGTTGCGGGGGTGGACGAAGTCGCGGCCATCTTGTCCTTGCCGCGGCCGGTGTCCGTGCGCCAGCCGGGTGTAGATCAGCCAGGCGGCGACGGTGTCCTTGAGGAAAGGGTGCTGGTCGGCCTGCCGGTGCCCAGGGGCGCCTGGCGGTGTCGATCCGCTCGACACCGCCGGGCAGGACGTGGAAGACGGTGTTCAGGATTTCCGCGGCGCTGGCGGTCGGCAGGTCGATGCGGAACGTCTGGTCCCGGTGGACCAGCACACCGGTGTGCGTGTCGAGGAAGACGGTGCTGCGGGCCTGCTGGGTGAAGTTGGGGTGTGTGGAGGCGAGGTTGGTGGTGTGGGTGAACCAGCGGTCCCCGTGGGGCCTTGGGGGTGCCCGGGAAGGGTGCGCTGTGCTGTCTGGGCCGCGAGAGAGGGGCGGCGGTGGCCGGGGCGGGCTTCGAGGGGGCTGCGGGCCGTTGGGTTCAGCTGCCGGTTCAGGGGCGGGGCGGGTCATGGCCGGGGCGACCGTGCCGCCTGGGACGGGGTCTGTGGGTGTTCGGTGCTACTGGGCAGTGCTGTGTCCCCGGCGGGCTCGGGGGCTGGGACGGCTGTGGTGGGCGGAGTTGCCGGTTCGGGCGACGGGGGCACGGGAGTGGGGTTTGGCTGTGCTGCGGTGGTGAGCCGGTCGGGGGCGAGGATGGGGGCGATCGCCACGATGTCGGCCAGGCTGAGCCCGGCCGCAGGAGCGATACGCTCTGCCTTCGCCTTCTCGTATCCGCGAGCGCGGTGATCTTGCGGGCGCGGTCCGTCTCCAGTTTCTCCAGCGTGGCCTGCGTCTTCCTGATGCCGTCCCGCAGGGCGCGCAGCTCGGCCAGCTCCGCGTTGTAGGTCTTTGCGTCCATCACGATTCCTTGTGCCTGCGGGTCAGTTGGCGGAAGACTTTGGTGGAGACGTAGGCGACAGCGCCACCGAGTGGGAGGGCAGGCGGGTGCCCGAAAGAGGTCGGCGATGCCCGGTCGGCCTGCCGCGGTGCGGTCAGGTGCACAACCGCGGTAGCCAGGTCGGTGACATACCCGGCCAGGACGGCGTCCGGGAAGACGTGCCGCCCGTCTTCCCTCTCTCCATGTCCCCAGGCCTGTAGGACGGCCACCACGTAACCGGACAGGGTCACCGGGAGCACTCCCCCCCGGCGGCCACACTGGCGGCATCGCAGCGCCACCCGCCCGCAGGCTCTCCAGAAGATCCTCGGGGGCAAGCCTGAACAAGAAGCCGACCGCTGCCCGTCAGGACCACCGCCCTGGTGGGCAGCGTCAACACGCAGCACACCGATCTCCTTCACACCCAGGTGCTGCACGGGAGCGGAAGGGCGCTCCCGCAGAGCCTGTACGACCTGAAGGGGAGTCATGACCCGCACGCCTGGGCGAGAGCCGGGCAGGACCTCTGCAGTGATGAGGCGGCGGAAAGTAGTGATGGCGCAGCCGAGTTCCTGGCAGCTTCTGCCCAGTCGTGAGCAGCATGGCCTGGCTCCTCGCCGATTGAAGCTCTGCTTGCAAACATACCGCGAACCCTCTCCAGATACAAGCCAACTCAATTATCTGATCCGACTTGCACTTCGTTCGGGGACAGGCGAGACCACGACGGCTTCGGACCGTGTCCCCGGGTCCGAAGGCCGCGAGCTGCTTGGTGCGCAGCTTCCGGTGAACGGGAGTTGGCGGGGGCGCGGCCCGGTAGCGCACGGCCTCCGCGCTGCAGCTTCACCCGGCTCGATCAAGGCTCTCCTCCTTCACTCCGAAGGGCGCACAGCCAGGAGGACTAAGAAGCCATCTCATTTGGGCGACTCGGTATTCTGCGAGTCATGGTGGGGATCGTTGAGCGGTTGGTGCCGGACGAGTTGTGGAGTATTTCCAGCGGGTGGTGCCGGAGGCGCCGTCAGCCGCGCAGGGCGGTGGCCGGCGGCGCGGCGACCGGGAAGTGCTGGCGGCGATCGTCTTCGTGGCGACATCGGGTTGTACCTGGCGGCGGCTGCCTTCGGCGTCGTTCGGCCCGTCCGGCGCGACCGCCCACCGGCGGTTCTCGGAGTGGTCGAAGGCCGGGTGCTGGCCAAGCTCCACCGCCTGGTCCTCGACGAACTGGGTGCCCGCGGCGAGCTGGACTGGTCGCGGTGCGCGATCGACTCGGTGAACATGCGAGCCCTGAAAAGGGGGACCTGACAGGTCCGAATCCTGTCGACCGGGGCAAGTACGAGCTCGAAAATCCACCTGATCACGGAAAGGTCGGGTCTGCCCATATCCGTCGGCATCTCCGGCGCCAACCTGCACGACAGCCAGGCCCTGATCCCCCTCGTGAAGGGCATCCCGCCAATCCGCTCGCGCCGCGGCCGGCGACGGCGCAAGCCCGCCAAACTCCACGCCGACAAGGGCTACGACTACGCCCACCTGCGGCAATGGTTACGCGAACGCGGCATCACCCACCGCATCGCCCGCAAGGGAGTCGAGTCCTCGCAACGGCTGGGCCGCCATCGCTGGACCGTGGAGCGCACCATGGCCTGGCTCGCCGGCTGCCGCCGCCTCCACCGACGCTACGAACGCAAAGCCGACCACTTCCTAGCCTTCACCAGCATCGCCTGCACCCTCATCTGCTACCGCAGACTCACCAAATGAGATGGCGTCTAAGGGGAGCCGGAGAGCGGATCTCGTCCTGGGGGACGCGAAGAAGCCGCCATGCGGCCGAGGAAAACGGCAGTTCGTGACAGCTCGTCGCCGAGGCGAGGGGGACAGCAAGCACGGGAGAGCCAGAAGGCGCTCACACCTCTTCGAGGTGAAAGCGGCGCCGTCCCTTCGGCTTCGTCGGCCTCAGTGCAGCGGCGTTCACGCCGGTGAAGAAGTGCGCTCGCGCCGGGCCCAGTTGGCAGGCGAGAGGGTGCCGCCGCCGAACGGCTTCACGCCGCCGGAAGGGCATAGAGCAGGTGGCTCGGTGAACGAGCACTACCGGTCGCGGCTTGCCCGCCTACCGTACGAGCAGCCGGCAGACCGGCCGGGAGGAAGGAACAGGAGGCCACGGACGTTGACTGCCTGCAGGTTCTGCCGCCCTCACAACCCCTCCTGCCGCGCCCGGCGGTATGCCAGTTGGAGCAGCGTGAATGTTCCGGCGTCTCCCCCAGCGTCCGGGTGCCATTTCCGCGCCGCGGCCTTGTAGAGCTGCTGGGCTGTGCGTTCGTCCGAGGCCGTCGCTTGTGCGAGTTCCCTCAGCAGGGGAAGGATCCTTGGGGTGGGCAGGGGCTTTCTGCCCGAGAGGGCCGCCAGTTCGGCGTGGAATCGCTCGCGTTGCCCCTGTCGCGGCTGCGCAGACGCCCTCTCGGCGTGCCGATCCCGGGCCTGTCTGCGCCAGGAAGCCTGCTTGCAGGCATCCGACAGAACCGGGGTAGCCGGCCTGGCTTGGGAGGACGGTTCCAGGACATGCCGCAGTGGGGGCACTCCAGGCGCTGTACCGGCACGCCTTCGCCCGCGGGAACTGATCGCTCGCGTCTGGCCACGGTTTTCCCTCTCAACTTCCTCTGCACTCTGGAAGATCAAGAAATAGTTTCGAACACGGATAACATGTTCTATTCGATTGGATATCGTAACGGTACCTACACCAGAGCGGAACCGGCATCTTCCCGTCTGCCGTATTCAGTGACGGTTCCTGAGGGTGCCGGACAGCCGGATTTATCATAACGGGGCAGGCGTCACGCCGGTGCCGCAGCGGCTCACTCTGCTTGTTGCGAGGCCGATTCCAAACGGTAGGTCACGACCCGCTGGATACACCGCGAGTGCGGGCAGCACGGACCATCCGGCACCGTCGCAGGTATGCCGCGAGCTACCGTCGCGGCTGACGCAAAGAAGGCGTCAATCTTGACCCTTGGGGCATTCACCCACGAGGGTTACGGCATTAGGGAAGGTGTCCGACGGTAGGTGGGCCCAGGAATACGGGGTAGTTCAGTGCTGGCTGGATGGGAGAGTGTTTCCATCCAGCCAGGAAGTTGCTAGGTAGGTGGCGGGACCGCTATATGGTCTGCTGCGCAGGGAAGGCCTTTTACGACTATGCCGGAAGGAGATGCCCAGTGAACGTGACCAGGCGGAGGCTGTGGGCTACCCAGCTGGCGCGGCATGCTGCAGAAGACAGAGAACTGCTCCGCAGGGCGACGGCTGAGCGTCAGGCCGCCGAGGAAGCGCTGCGGTCGGCGAAGGAGCGGGAGGATTTGGTGGCCTTGATGGTCACGGCTTCCGGCAGTGCTCTGTCGAAGGCCGAGGCCTGGCTGTCGGCACTGGACGAGCCGCTGGCCGAGGGTGCGACCGGTGTTCCTGATCCCGTCGCGGAAGCGTCGCCGCGTTCACAGCCGCGGGTCTCCGTCGCTGCCGTCATCCAGGACTTGCTGCGGCTGCAAGTCGAGGCAACGTACGCGGAGATCAAGGATGAGGTCGGGAAGATGCGTCCCGATGTCAAGGCGGAGAACTGCGCCCGAGACCTGAACCGCATGGTGAAGCGCGGAATTCTGACGCGTCCCCGGACCGGTTCATACCGGCTTGCTGTCAAGGAGTCCGAGCCAGTGCGTTCCTGAAAGATCATGTCCTGGCGTGCGCACATAGGCACGGGATACCGCCGAAGTGAGGTTCGGCGGCCCCGGCTGCGCATGTTTAGACGCCATCTCATTTGGTGAGTCTGCGGTAGCAGATGAGGGTGCAGGCGATGCTGGTGAAGGCTAGGAAGTGGTCGGCTTTGCGTTCGTAGCGTCGGTGGAGGCGGCGGCAGCCGGCGAGCCAGGCCATGGTGCGCTCCACGGTCCAGCGATGGCGGCCCAGCCGTTGCGAGGACTCGACTCCCTTGCGGGCGATGCGGTGGGTGATGCCGCGTTCGCGTAACCATTGCCGCAGGTGGGCGTAGTCGTAGCCCTTGTCGGCGTGGAGTTTGGCGGGCTTGCGCCGTCGCCGGCCGCGGCGCGAGCGGATTGGCGGGATGCCCTTCACGAGGGGGATCAGGGCCTGGCTGTCGTGCAGGTTGGCGCCGGAGATGCCGACGGATATGGGCAGACCCGACCTTTCCGTGATCAGGTGGATTTTCGAGCCGTACTTGCCCCGGTCGACAGGATTCGGACCTGTCAGGTCCCCCTTTTCAGGGCTCGCATGTTCACCGAGTCGATCGCGCACCGCGACCAGTCCAGCTCGCCGCGGGCACCCAGTTCGTCGAGGACCAGGCGGTGGAGCTTGGCCCACACCCTGGCCTTCGACCACTCCGAGAACCGCCGGTGGGCGGTCGCGCCGGACGGGCCGAACGACGCCGAAGGCAGCTGCTGCCAGGTACAACCCGATGTCGCCACGAAGACGATCGCCGCCAGCACTTCCCGGTCGCCGTGCCGGCGCCGGCCACCGCCCTGCGGCCGCGACGGCGCCTCCGGCACCACCCGCTGGAACAACTCCCACAACTCGTCCGGCACCAACCGCTCAACGATCCCCACCATGACTCACAGAATACCGAGTCGCCCAAATGAGATGGCTTCTAAGCACTGCCAAGCGCTGTCTGCCCCGCTCGTGTGAGGATGGTCGGCATGTCTGCTCGTGCACTGAGCTTCGGCGTAAACGCGGAAGCCTACGAAAGGTTCCGGCCGGGGTATCCCAAGGAGCTCTTCGACTTGGTGATGACGTACGCGGGCCGACCGGTCCGGACGGCCCTGGAGATCGGTGCGGGGACAGGCAAAGCAACCCGCCTGTTCGCTGACCATGGGGTCGCGGTCACGGCGACGGAGCCCGACCCCGCCATGCTCACCGAGCTGAACAAGACCGCGACCCCGAACGTGACGACCGTGCGGGCCGCGTTCGAGGACCTGCGGCCAGGTGAGACCTATGAATTCGTCTATGCGGCGGCAGCCCTGCACTGGACACGCCCGGAGAGTCGGTGGTCAAGAGTGGTCGCGCTACTGAAGCCGGAGGGCGTTTTCGCCTCGTTCGGCGGCCAGGTTCAGCCGGCTGACCCAGCTGTTGCGGAGTGTGTGCGTGCGGCGCGGGCGCCGTTCCTGGAAAGCGACGAGGTTCCGTCTCCCGATGGGACTGATCCTGACGAGGAAATGCAGTGGCCGGGCACGGAACTGCAGCGGTCTCCGTTGTTCCTCGATGTTCAGCAGGCCGTCGTCAAGCGGCGCTTGACGACGAGCGCTTCTGACTACGTGGGTTATCTGTCGACGGTCTCGGCGTATCTCCAACTGCCGCAATCGAGGCGACAGCAGGCGTACGACGCGATCACGCGGGTCCTTCCCGAGACAGTCGAGATCGCCGCCGACATCATCGTCCATCTCGCGCGGCGACGATCCGAGTAGGGGCGACACTCCCGGGGTCCACGGCGAGCATCACGCGACGATCTGAGTCGAGACGACCATGTACGCCGACTTCTCATACCCGGCACCCACCGTGGTCACCCGATACTGAGATTTCCGTTCGAGCGATACCGCTCGCGTTCGTAACAACAACAGCCACTCAGCTTGTCGTTTATCGACCCCGTGTCGAACAGCCCTCGAACTTGAGCCGTGATTTCGCAGCTCAGCGGACGTGCGGGCGGTCTTCGCTCGATCCTGTGCTCCGACCAAGGAGTGCACATGACCGTAACGGCGGCCGTGGAGTCGAGTCTGCTGGATGAGGATGTCCGCCGGGAGGCGTTCGCGGAAGCGTCATACTTCCGGTCGGAGTTGTATGCGTGCCTGACCAGAGGGGGCGACGAACTGTTCGAGCTCTGCGACGCGCTGCTGCGCTCCGACGGGCCCGCGAAGACTCTGGTTGATCTCGCGCTCACGCCTGAACACCGGCGTGAGCACGGCGCGTTGTAGGGCGGGCTCGACCGCGGCCGCGTCGACGTCGCACGACTGCGGAGAACGCTGGCCGGGCTGCCGCAGCCCCGGGCTGCGGCCGGGCGCCTGGTGTTCACGGCCGATGTCAGCCGTGGCTACGGCCGGACGCAAACACGTCACCGGACCGCTCGTTCTGCCACACCTATGGCCATGGCGAAAGCAAGCACACGATGATCCCGGGCTGGCCGGACTCGATCGTCGCGGCACTGGAGGTGGGACGCACCTCCTGGACCGCGCTGCTGGACGCGGCCCGGCTGGAGCCGGGTACCGATGTCGCGGCGGTCACCGCCGCCCAAGTCCACGAGGTCGCCGAGCGCCTGGTCGCCGCCGACCAGTGGACCCCCGGCGACCTGGCCATTCTCCTGGTCCTGGACGCCGGTTACGGCGTTCAGCGCCTGTCGTTCCTGCTGATGGACCTACCACTTGAGCGGTTGGGCAGACTACGGTCGGACCGCGCGATGCGCCGGCCCACGCCTCCGAGGATCTACGACCCGACGGGCGGGCGGCCGCCCAAGCTCGGCTGCGAGTTCATCTTCGGCCAGCCGGGCATCTGGGGCGAGCCCGACGTTCGGACAGTCACTGAGACGGAGCGGTACGGCACCGCGGTGGCCACTTCCTTCGGCCGGCTCCACCCGCGGCTGACCCGCCGCGCGGCCTGGCTCACCCGCCGGGAGGAGCTGCCGATCATCGAGGGCACCGTAATCCGGCTCGAGGTCAACCGCCTGTCCAACGGAGCGGACCCCGAGCCAGTCTGGCTGTGATGGTCGGGCACCGGCGCGAGCGAGACGGATGTCGACCGGCTCCGGCACGCGTTCCTGCGCAGATTCGATCTTGAGCACACCTTCAGAATGATCAAACAGACGCTCGGAGGCCCCGCCCCAAGCTCCGTGATCCCGTGGCCGCCGACCGGTGGACTTGGCTGATCGTCGCCGCTCACACCCAACTCCGTCTCGTCCGTGGCCTGGTCACCGATCTCCGTCGCCCCTGGGAACGGCCGGCTCTACCGAACAAGCTCACCCCGCCCCGGGTACGGCGCGGGTTCAGGAACCTCCGTATGAAGTGCCCCCCTGCCAGCCCATGCGCCCAATCCCACCAAACCCGGCCCGGGCCGCCCGCCCGGCGTGAAAAACCGACGCCGGGCCACCGTTCAGGACGTCGGTCTTGTCCTCGAGACCGGAGAAGCGCATTCGCGCCCCAGGCATTACAAGAAAGGCACCAAGCCCCCACGCGTCACGGGATGAGCGGCAGGCTCGGTGTTCCCACATCAGGCGCGGAGCAGTGCGGCGTGGATGCGGGCGATGGCCCGCAGCACCTCGTCGCGGTTCTTGGCCTGCTGCATCCATGCAGGCAGGCGGGCCACCACGGTCATCTTCCGGCCGTGGTCGTGCCAGGGAATCCCTTCACGCAGCGGCGCCTGCACGAACCGCCTGATCAGGTCCAGGTGTTCCAGGTTGTAGGCCCATACCCACGCGTGCCGGTTCTCGGTCTGCGGCCACAGACGGACGCCGAAGTACGGGTCCGTGGCCGGCTCATCCCGACCCCGGTGCAGGGTCACACCCCCACGGCTCCATTCCTTCGCCGCCCCGCAGTTCCGGCAGGCTAGACGCCTTGGTCCAAAGAGATCCGGATCGTGCACCCCTGCCGGATCCGGTCCTGCCACGACGTCAGCGATCTTCTCGCAGCCTGGACAGCGCACGAGGACAGACGCGAGGAAGTCGTACTTCGTACTGCGCGGGTCCCGGAACCGATGGTGTGTGGAGATCGGACTCATCAGACCACTATGCGAGCCACGCACCCAAGGCTCCTACGGGATAAAACGACTAGCTCAGGGGGCGCTATTGGTTCTCTTTGTGCTTGCGGGCGGCGGCGAGGAGTCGTTGGGCGGTTCGTTCGCTGACCTTGTAGCGCTGGGCGACGTCTGCGGTGGTGAGAGGCGCCACGGTGGTCAGTCCGGCGATTTCTGTGATGCGGGGGTCGTGGCGGGGGCGTGGTGCGCGGTTGCGGGGGTCGCCGGGCTGTCGGCCGGGGTTGCGGTGGCGTTGGTCTCCGGCTTCGCGTCGGGCTTCGGCGCTGTGGTGGGGCCACCAGGTGCGGCCGTGGCGTTCGATGCCGGCTGGCAGGTAGCCGGTGGTGGCGTAGGCGCGGACGGTCGAGTCCCCGAGGCCGTGGATGCCGGCGGTCTCCTTGTCGGTGAGGAGGTCGTCGGGGTGTCTCTCTCCCGGTGGCACGGCGGTCGGCCACGGCTTGCGTCCTCGGCGACCGGTTCCTCGTCCTCGTCGTTCGCCGCCGGCGGCCACGACTTCCCGTCGAGGTAGGCGCGGACCTGCTCTTCGTCGTACAGGCGCAGGCGTTGGCCCGGGTGACCACGGGTACGCGTGCGCGGAGGGCGGCGCCGTGGCGGCGGCGCCAGGGGTGGACCGGCAGGCCTGCGGCGGTGGCGATGTCGTCCTCGGTCAGGGCGGGGCGGCCTTGGGGGATCATCCGTGTCGCTCTCTTCCTGTGCTCGGCACCGCCGTTCCGTACGGCGTGCGCCCGCCGGCCGGGGCGGGGGCGGCGCGCGCCGGGGGCTCCGTGCGGGGCCTGGTGTCGCCCGGCTGCGGTTCGGGGTTCCCCGGGTGCGCGCTCGGCGTTCGGGTCGCGGGCGGCCGTCGCGCACGGCCCGGTGCGTGACGGTGGCGTTCTGGCGAGGGCCCGCCTCCCCGCGCCTGATGGTGTGTCGCGTCCGGGGCGAGGGGTCGGGAGGGTTCAGAAGTTGAGATCGAGGTAGTCGATGTCGTTGATCTCGACGTCGGAGAGTCCGGTGGCACGGTTGCCGCCGTCCTGGAAGTAGACGTTCTTGAAACCTTCGGCGATGATGCCGCGCATCTCCTGGTCGTTGGCTCCGGCGTCGCGGGCGTCGAACAGGCGCTGCGCGTACGTGGCGGGGAGGTGGACGGTGAGGCGGCGGAATCGCCCGTCGTCGGTGGTGCCGACGGGTGCGGTGTAGCCGAAGCGGGCGGGTCTCCACGGTGATCCCGCCGGTGGTGGCGGCCTGGCGCTTGCGGCGCTTGCGGACTTGGGGCTGCCAGCGTGCCCGGACCGCGTCGTCGATCTTCGCGGCGACGTCGGCGCGGGCGGGCTTGCGGGCTCCGCGCCGGTAGTGGTTCACGCTGTCGGCGGTGACGCCGAGCTCCGCCGCGACGGCCTTGGCACTGCCGTACTGCTTGAGCAGGTAGCCGATCTGGGCCTTGAGCGTCTTGGGCGGTTCACGGGTGAAGGCTTCTCGGTCGGCGCGCTCGATAGCGTCCTCGATCTCCCCCATAGCCTACTCCCCTTCGTCCAGGACGGCGTCGCCGCCCTTGATGTGGCGAGCTGGGTTCAGGCCCTTCTCCATCAGGTCGACCGCCCATGACATGGTCCGGACGCCCTCCAGCTTCACCAGGCCCGGGGCCGCGCCGAGGCGGAAGCCACCGGGCCGGGGCTTCCCGGCATCGTCGTACGGGAGGAAGTCGAGTGGGCTGTCTCCCGGGCTGGCGTAGGCGACGCAGTCCGACAGCACGGCGAGCGGGTACAGGCCGGTCATCTTCGCCATGTTCGTAATCTTGCGGTGCATATTGACTCGGGCCTTGCTGATGACGGCGGCCCGGATGTCGGGTCGCCAGGTCGGCCGTTCCAGTGCGGGCCACCGATCCCCCGCCTTGTAGTGGCGCCCCTGGGGGCGTTCGCGGAGCTTGCCGACGCCGCCCTTCACCGTCGCTTTGATCGCGGACAGCACGGCGGCCATGGCGGGGTCGGTCTGTTTGTGCTGTTCCATCGCGGCGAGGAAAGCGCGGTCGGCGAGATCCTTGGTGACGCCGAGGTCGGCGAGGGTGTCGACGTAGGCGGTGTTGAGGCGGTCGTGCCACGGGTCCAGGTACGCGCCGGTCCCACGGCGCAGATAGGCCTCGACCGGGTGGACCTCGTGCCCGAGTTCCTGGGCGTAGGCGACGGCGTTCGTCTGGTACCAGGCCGGGCCCGTCGGGCGGGTGCCGTCGGGGTGAACGGGCTGGGCAGGCGGGGGTCCAGCTCGATGTGGCTCAGGTCGACGAGCCAGCTTCCGGGGATCTTCGGGTGAAACTTCGGGGCGGGGAAGTGGTCCGGCGTGGAGAGGCCGACGGTCAGGCGGGAGGCGGCGGCGAGGAATGTCGCGTTCAGGTCGAGACCGATCGCGTAGGGCAGTGTGCACTCCTCGGCAGTGAGTGCGTCCACCGGCCGGACCCACTGGTAGGCCTCCTCGTTGAGGAAACCGCCCTTCCAGCCGCTGCCGACTACGACGGGGTGCTCCGGGGTGGCTTCCGGCGGGGCCGGTTCCATCGGCTCGGTGCCGAGACTGCCCGCGTTGTGGCCGGACACCCGGGCCCCGGTCGCCTCGTCCCGCACGGCCCTGGTCGGCGGGCGCAGCGCGGTCATCAGTTCCAGTCCGGAGACCGCCGTGGAGCCGCGCGGGGTGGTGACCCGTGTCGCGTAGGTGCCCAGGACGCGGGCGATGTCGGCGGCGCCCATGTCCGCGACGCCGGGCCATGACCGTTCGTCCAGGGCGTCCCACGAGAGGATCGCGAGTTGTACGCACTGCCGCTCTCGCCCCTGCGCCTTGCGGTACACCCTGGCCCACGGGCCGAACCCGCGCTGGGTGAGCTGCCAGCGCGCCTTGGCCACCTGCTTGACGACCGGGTGGTCCTCGGGCAGGCGCAGGGAGCGGCGCTGCTCGTGGCCCTCCAGGCGCTCGGGGAGCCCGAACTTCACGGTGGCTGCTGCGGTGAGCACGATCAGCGGGTCGGCATCCTTGCCGTTGCGGTGGAGCTTCGCCGCGCCGAGGCCGGACTCGGTGAGCGTCCACTCAACCAGTTCCGGGATCATGGTGGCGGGGCAGTGGAGGACGAGGTCGTCGATGCCGTGCGCGGAGCCGTGGCCGTCCAGCACGGCGAGCGGGCCGTTCGGGAAGCGCGGGTCGGTCGCGGGCTGCGCCGCCTTCTTCGACGCCGGGCGGCGCGAGGTCGCCGGACGGGCGGGACGGCGCTCGGGGGTGGCCTGGTCGGCCGGGGCTGGTGCCGGGGCGGGGATCTCCGGCTCGGGGGCTCGGGAGTGCCGGGGCCGGTGAACGTCTCCGGAACCTGCGGCTGGGGCGGGGTGGCGGCGGGGTACTTCGCCGCCCACCCGTTCAGCAGGCGCTGATAGGCCGTGAGGCGCGGCTCCTGGGGCTCGGAACGCCCGGTTTCGTAGCCCTCTGCCGGGGCCTTCGTCCACCCTGCTCGCACCCGGACCGCGGGTCGTCGTGGGGTCACCCGCTGCTTTCTCGCGCTGCGGCCGCCGCCCCGGGCGCTCGGTGCGGTGTCGCGGGACGACGTGACGGCACCGTGGAAGCGGTCGGCCGCCGCGCGCTCGCCCAAGAAGGCGACGGATATACCTCCACGGTTCGCGCGTCCAGTGCTTTTGATCGCTTGCGGGCTTCCGGGTACCGGGAGGGATCGCGGATTCCTGACCTGACCGACCGGCTGCGCGGCCGGAACCACGAGCGGCTGCCGCCACACAGATACCGCCGCTTCGTCGGAAACGGCGACTTCCTGAAGGTCGGGCGCCAGATCACCGGCTACGTGACGGCGGGAGCTGGACGTCGGGTACGCGCACGAGGTGCTGGACGTCGGCTGCGGTGCGGGGTGCATCGCGGCTCCGCTCACCGACGTCCTCGGCGAGAAGGGCTCCTGTCTCGGCTTCGACATCGTGCCGCATGCCAGCGAGTGGTGCTCGTACGCCATTACGTCGAAGTACCCAAATTTCAGATTCGAGCATGTCGACATCCGTCAGGAGATCTATAATACCGACGCAAAGCCGCGAGCTGTGGATTTTCAGTTCCCGGCCGAGGGCTCGGCGTTCGACGTGGTCGCGATGGCGGGTCTCGTCAGCCATCTGATCCGGCCCGGGTTGAACAACTACCTGACGGAGGCGGCCCGTGCGCTCCGCCCTTAAGGCAGGTGCTTTGCGACGGACTATCCGGTCGACGACAAGGTGGCCGAAAATATCGCCCAGGGGCGTACGGCGTTCACCTTCACCAACAATCGTGGCGAATACTACGTACATTCGAAGGAAGAGCCAGCCTACGCTATCGCCTATCAGGTCGAGTATCTGCGCGCCGCAGCCGCACGGTATGGTCTGCGCCTGCGTCGAGAGCCGAAGACGGGCACGTGGGGTATCTCCAACGAGAGTCCGACCACCTGGACCTGCTCATCCTCGAACGCGGCTGAGCGCACAGGGCGCTGAATACCCGTGCAGGCCACGCCGTCGGCTTTTTCCGGACGTGCTGGAACGGCTGCGGTCCGCGCGACCGAGTACACGAGAGAGGAAACACTTCACCTTATGGCAGACAACAATCCGGGTGACGGAGGCAGCAGGGGCGTCCTCGTCCTGTCGGGCATCTCCGCGGCGGGCAAGTCGACCGTCGCGCAGGCTCTGGCCGAGCGGTTGGACCGATCTGTTCACGTGCGGGGGGACTTCTTCCGTCGCATGATCGTCAACGGTCAGGTCAACGTGACCGCCGACCCGGAGCCGGAGGCCCTCGAGCAGCTCCGTCTCCGGCACCGACTGGCAGCGGCGTCCGCCGACGCTTACTGCCAGGCGGGTTTCACCGCGATCCTCCAGGACATTCTGCTCGGCGAGCATCTCCAGGAGATCACCGAGACGATCAAGAGCCGGCCTCTGGCGGTGGTCGTCCTGGCTCCGAACCCCGACGCCGTGCTTGCGCGGGAGGAGAAGCGCGCCAAGACCGGCTACGGCCCGGACTGGCAGCCCAAGGACCTCGACGCGGTGCTCCGCGGCGGCACCTCGAAGATCGGGCTCTGGCTGGACACCTCCGACCAGACGGTGGACCAGACCGTGGACGAGATCCTCGAACGGGCCTGGACCGAGGGTGCCGTTTCCTGAACGTCCGGGGCCGGTTCGTGTCCACCACCTCGATGGTGGACACGAACCGGCCCTCTCTCGTCGACTCTCTCGTCGACGGAGCGGAACTCCTGGACAGGAGACGTAGGTTGCGCACCACGGCAAGGGGACAGGGTGGGCAGCGGGTCGGCGTCGTGGGACTCGGTTGCATGGGGATGTCCTATGCGTACGCCCCCACGGGCGGGACGACGCGGCATCGATCGCGGCCATCCACCGTGCCCTCGACCTGGGCGCGGATCTGATCGACACCGCCGACGTCTACGGGCCGCACGCCAACGCGGCCGCGTCCGCCCGCGAGGGCGCGGCCCTGAGCTGCGTTTTTTGGTAGGGGCGGCGGACTGGCGCGCGCCTTCCTCAGGCCGACCACTTCATGGGTGCCGGGGTCGCGGGCGGCTCTTGGGTGGGGCGGGAGAGTGTCCGGGAGCCATCGGATCCCTGCCACGGTGAGCGGGACGATGGCTGATCCCTTTCCGCAATCCCCCTTTGAGCTCATAACACGATCAAGATCGTGCCTCCTTGAGGCGTCTGAAGCAGATCGGGTTGCAGGCGAGGGAGACGAAGCCGGCGTGGAGTTCGTGCGGCGTTACCAGCGGACGGTGAGCCGCTTGCACGGGTGGAGCAGGCAAAGGTCTGCTCGATGACATAGCGGAGCCTGCTGATGCCCATGATGTTCGGAGATCCCTTGCATGGTGCGCTACGAGCACTCAGGGGTGAGTTGTTTTCGGCGGGAGTTGTCACCCGGCAACCCAGGTCCCCTTTTTGACCGGGCGTACACATACAGACCGCAGACGACCCATATGCCGACCGATTTCTCCACGACTGGTCATTTCCGGCATGGGGCACCTGAGGGCAGCCTTCTTCCCTTTCCATGATAGAGTCTTGATGATTTATCAGAACGACGCGATAAAGGGGAATGGCGTGAATACCGAGAAGCTTACGGCTCGGCGTCTTACAGCCGAGGAGACTTCAGGTTTGGGCCCCCAGGACGGTGTCTTCGTCCCGGCGAGCATGGATGGCGTTTCCCCCGACTGCTACGCACCAGCTTTCCTTACGAAATCGGGAAAGAGTTTCGAGGGCGGGTCCTTCACGGTACGGACGGCATTCGGCGAGGAGGTTCATGTCCTCCCCGACAGTGCCGAAGAGGGCGGCATCTGGATTGCAGACAAGGCAGGGGAGGCAATCGAGGTTCTCCAGAGTGCCGGCGTTCTTCTGAACCTGGCCCTCTTCGTTCCCGGCGGAAGCAAGGAGTCCCTGGACTCTCTCTATTCCGCGGCCCGGGAAGCATTCGGCGCAGGGGTCGTCCAGCGTTGGAGCGAGGAAGTCGTCGAAGTACCGGACGTCAAGGTCGACCTGTACGAGGAGCCGGCCCGGGGACGCAAGAACACGAACAGCCAGAACCGCGACCGCCGCGCCCTGGACATCTTCCCGACTCGCGTGCGGTTTCTCGAGCCCAGCGAGGGCTGGAAGTTCGTCGTCGAACCGCACAAGGAGGTCATCGACGAGACGCCGACGATCTGACCTGATGGCAGGTTAGCTGCGATGCCGTGGGAGCCCGTCAGTACGCTGACGGGCTCTTCATCGTGGAGCGGGCCCCCTCCGCCCGACTTTCCGGGGCCTCTTGAGTGTGGAACCCGCCTGCGGAACCATGCAGCATGCACCGACGTCTCCGTCCGGGATCCGGCCATCACCTTCAGTCCACCGGGCACGACTCCAGGATGGGAACAAGTGACGCACACGGCTACAGAGGCCCCGCCCGCTGAGAGACGGCGGTGGGCCGGTGGTGGCGGGCAGCTATGGGGGCTGCTGGGCTGCGCGGTCGCGCTCATCGCGCCCGCCGCTCTGCTCGTCGTCCGGCTGACGGGGCTCGACGCCGGAACACCGCTGGCGATGCCGATGGTGCTCTTTCCCTGGACCACCGTCATCGGCGTACTGGTGCTGTTGCTGATGGCCGCCGTTCCTGCGCTGCGGTCCCGATGGGCCCTGGCCGGCACCGCAGCCCTGGTGATCGCTCACGCGGTGTTGCTCGCCCCACGGTTCCTAGCTGATGGCCCGCAGGTGCCGGAGCGCGCGGTTGAGCTGCGTGTGGCCACCCTCAACACCAACGGGGGCGCCGCCGACGCCCAGGCGGTGGTGCGTCTGGTCCGTACGGAGCGGATCGATGTCCTGGCAGTGCAGCAGATGCCGCCGGGCGGCGTGGAAGCCCTCGACAGGGCGGGCCTGGGCGCGTTGCTGCCGCACCAGGAACTCCACCCCGAGTACGACTCCTCGGTCTACTCACGGCTCCCGATCGGCGAAGCCGGTACCACTCGTGCCGACACCGCCTGGCCCCAGACCGTCGCCGAGGTCGCGGTCGGCGGACGTAGCGTGCAGTTCGTCGCGGTGCACACCTACTACCCCCTCGGGAGCCCGGAGCGGTGGACCCGGGACATGGCCGCGCTCACCTCCCTGGCGCGGCGCGCGGGCCCGGACACCGTGTTCCTGGGTGACTTCAACGCTTCCCTCGACCACACTCCGATGCGGGACCTGCTCTCGGCCGGCCTCACGGACACGCACGCCGAGCTCGGCCACGGGTGGGCCCCCACGTGGCCCGCCGGCCGTGCCCTCGTCCCACCCGTGGTCCAGCTGGATCACGTCCTTCACGGTCCCGGTCTGGCCGGGGTCTCGGTGGGTGAGCGAACCGTGCCCGGGACCGATCACCGAGCCGTCGTCGCGGTGCTCGCGCTGCTGCCGGAGAAGGACCGGGAGCGGCGTCGATAGTCGTGGACCCCGGTTCCGCAGCGTGCGCCGCCGCTGCGCTGGTCGGTGCGACGCGCCCTCCCGTGCTGGAGCGCGCCTTCGAGAGGCCAGGGAAGAGTGCGGGCGCAGCGGAAGAGTGCAGGCGTAGCGCGGCCGGCACCCTGCGCGGAGCTCCGCCCCGATTCGACCGGGCAGCCCAGGAAACCGCCGGGCAGAGGGTGAAGAGGCGAGGCGGGGCCGGTGACGGGAGGTAAGAACGGGGTCATGGACACCAAAACGCTTGCCCGCCGGTTTCTGGAAGAGTCAGCAGACGACGACCGCGAGTCCGTCTACGCGCACCACTGCACAGCCGACTACGCCGAGCACGACCCCAACATGGAGCAGGAGACCGTGGGTCTCGCGGAGGCCACGCGTTCGTACCGAGAGGTCCGCGAGGCCTTCGAAGTCACCCACACCGCACAGAGCTTGGTGGCCGAGGGCGATCTCGTCTGCTCCCGATTCATCATCCACGGCCGCCACACCGGCGACTACCGGGGAAACCCGCCCAGCGGCAGAGCGTTCGAGACGACCGGTCACGTCACCTTGCGGTTCCAGCAGGGCAGGATCGCCGAGAGCTGGTTCAACTACGACCTGGCCGGGGCGCTCGAACAGGTCGGTGCTCCCCCGGCCCTCGGCCTATGAGGAGTGAGGACGCCCATGCCGCGCACGACGACGCCCGACGGGGTCGGTATCGCCTATCAGGTCCGGGGCGACGGGGCTGCTCCCCTGCTCCTCCTGGCGGGGCAGGCCAACAACCACCACTGGTGGGACTCGGTGCGCGGCGACTTCCACGACGCCCGCAGCACCATCACCTTCGACTACCGGGGTACGGGGGAGAGCGACAAACCCGATCTGCCCTACAGCACCGAGCTGTTCGCCCTGGACGTGATCGCGGTACTCGACGCCCTCGGTATCGAGCGGGCCGACATCTACGGGACGTCAATGGGCGGGCGGGTGGCGCAGCAGCTCGCGGCGCGCCACCCCGACCGCGTACGCGCCCTGGTGCTCGGGTGCACATCGCCCGGCGGCCCGCACGCCGTCGAACGCACCGACGACGTGCGCAGGTCCCTGGTGCAGACGCGACCCGGTGCGGCGCGGCAGGCCCTGCTGGAGCTGATGTACACCCCGGCCTGGCTGACGGCGAACCCCGGACCGTACCGGACGCTGGGCGACCCGGGCATGCCCGCCCACGCCCGACGGCGCCACCTCGCGGCCGGCAACCAGCACGACGCATGGCAGCTCCTGCCGGGTATCGGCGCGCCCACTCTCGTCGTGCACGGCGCCGATGACCTGCTCAACCCGGCCGCCAACGCTCCCCTGCTCGCGGAGCGTATCCCCGGCGCCACTCTGCACCTGGTCCCCGGAGCGCGGCGCGCCTACTTCGAGGAGTTCCGCGCCGTCGCGAGCCCGCTCGTCCTGGACTTCCTCACCACCGTCACGCAGCGGTAGGAACGGGCCGGACGCGCGGTGGACGTCGACGTGATCCTCATGGGGTTCTCTTCCTGTGTACGGTGGATACGGCGGCGGTGTTCGCGGCGACGATCACCGCGATGGCCGACCAGGCGAGGACGTCGAGCCGCTGCCCGAGAACGGTGAGGCCGACCAGGGCGGCGAAGACCGGGTTGACGCTCATGAACACACCGAAGAAGTGGGCCGGGACACGGCGCAGCGCCAGCAGGTCGGCCAGGAACGGCACCGCCGATGAGAGCACCCCGGCGACGAGGGCGCAGCCCAGCGCGGTGGGCGTGGGCGGGTGATGCCACAGCACCCAGGCGCCGACGGGCAGGTAGAGCACGGCGGAGACCATCGCGGCGGCGGCCGAGCCCTCCAGGCCGGGCAGGCGGGTCCCGACCGTCCGGTTGAGCAGGATGTAGCAGGCCCAGCAGGCCGCCGCCAGGAGGGCCAGGCCGATGCCCGGGTAGTCGGTGGAGGGCGTGGGGCGCATGAGCACGGCCACCGCGCCCGCGGCTGCCCCGGCGGCGACCAGGTCGGTCCGGCGACGGGAGCCGGCCAGGGCGACGGTCAGCGGGCCGAGGAACTCCAGCGTGACGGCCAGCCCGAGGCCGATCCTGTCGATCGCCGTGTACAGGGAGAGGTTCATCCCGGCGAACACCAGGGCGAGGCCCAGGACGGGACGCCACTGCGCGGCGGTGAAGTGCCGCAGCCGTGGCCGGCCGACGGCGCCGAGGATCACGGCGGCCACCCACTGGCGTACCGCCACCACCCCAGCGGGCCCGATCACCGGGAAGGCGAGAGCCGCGACGGAGGCGCCCGTCTGGTTGGACAGGCCGCTGCCCAGCATCAGGGCCACACCGGCTCCACGCCCCGTGCCCGGTCGTGGCCCCGCCCCGTCGGCTCCGGCCGGGCGGGGCGTCGAGGCCGGAGAAGTATCGGTCTTCATGCCACCGACGATGGGAGAGCCACCGCCCTGCGCAAAATGCATCCGCGCACGCATCTATACGATGGGCGTATGGATGAGTCGGGGAGCACGGCGCGTGCGCTGGAGCTGAAGCAGCTCCGGTGTCTGGTCGCCATCGTGGACACCGGCAGTTTCACCGACGCCGGCCACGCACTCGGCATGTCGCAGGCCGCCGTCTCGCGCACCCTCGCCGGCCTCGAAAGCCTCCTCGGCGTGCGGCTGTTGATCCGCACCAGTCGCAGCGTCGCCCCCACCGCCGCGGGAGTCCGCGCGCTGGCCCGCGCCCGCATCGTGCTTGCCGGCACCGAGGAATTCGTCCGCGAGGCCACCACCGGGCACACTCGTCTGCACATCGGTCACGCCTGGTCCGCCTTCGGTCGGCACACCACCGAGTTCCAGCGCCGCTGGCACGAACGGCACCCCGGGACCGACCTGCGCCTCATCCGTCACAACACTCCCACCGGCGGCCTGGCGGAGGGGCTGTGCGACCTCGCCGTCATCCGTGCTCCGATCGACCTCAAGCCGTGGTCCCACGCCCGGACCGGTACCGAGGCCCGGTACGTGGCCATGGCGTCCGACGACCCCTGGGCCCGCCGCCGCGGTATCCGCCTGGACGAGATCCCGGCCCGTGCCCTGGCCATCGACCGCCGCACGGGCACCACCGCTCTGGATCTGTGGCCGGAGCGGGACCGGCCGAGGGTCGAGTTCACGCAGGACATCGACGACTGGCTGGCCGCCATCGCCACCGGTCGCTGTGTCGGGCTCACACCCCAGGCCACCGCGGCCCAGTACCGCCGTGACGGCATCACCTACCGTCCTCTCCGGGGGGCCGACCCGGTCACCGTCCACCTCATCTGGCACGCCCACGCCACCCACCCCGCCACGCACACCGCGATCGCCCTCGCCGCCGGCCTCTATCGCGAGGGCCGACCCACCGCGCGCTCGCGAGGCTGACCCGCCACGAGCACGGGCACGCGCCGACCGGGAGGGAGGTCAGACGCCTTCCGCTCTCCCCCGGGGTCCTTCCAGCAGACCAAGCTCCAGTGCCTTTACCACCGCGTGCGTACGGTCGGCGACGTCGAGTTTGGCGAAGACCCTCAGCAGATGCGTCTTCACGGTCGCCTCCGCGATGACCAGTCGGCGGCCGATCTCCACGTTGGACAGCCCGTCCGCCACCGCGCCCAGCACATCCACCTCCCGTGGCGTCAGCGTCACCGGCGTCGGCCGTCGCATCCGGGCCACCAGCCGCGCCGCGACACGCGGGGCCAGCACGGTCTCGCCCCGGGACGCGGAGTGGACGGCCTCGACCAGCTGCTCGCGGGTGGCGTCCTTCAGCAGGTAGCCGATGGCGCCCGCCTCGACGGCGCGCTCGATCTCCGCGTCGGTCTCGTACGTGGTCAGGACCAGCACGCGGGTCCGGGCGGGACCGGCGACGATCTCCGCGGTGGCGCTCGTCCCGTCGAGGACCGGCATCCGCAGGTCCATCAGCACCACGTCGGGCTCCAGCCGTTGAACGAGACCGACGGCCGCCCGGCCGTCCTCGGCCTCACCGACGATCTCGATGGTGGGTTCGTTCGCCAGCAGGGCGACGACCCCGGCACGCATCACCGTATGGTCGTCCACCACGAGGATCCGGAGCTTCTTCTGCGCTGTCGGCCCGTGCGTCATCTCAGCCCTGCCCGTCGGTGGGAATCATGGCCAGGACGCGTGTACCGTCGCCGACCGAACTCGTGACGGTGAGCTCGCCGCCCAACTCGGCCAGGCGTTTGCGCATTCCGTGCAGCCCGAAGCCGTGGGAGTCCTCCGTCACGAAGCCCGCGCCGTCGTCGGTGATCTCCAGCTCGATCCCGTACGGCTGCGCGGTGAGGACCACCTCCACGGTGGAGGCCGCCGCGTGCTTGCGGATGTTGGCGAGGGACTCCTGGGTGCAGCGCAGGAGAGCGATGCGGGTCTGCTGGTCGCAGGTGACGTCCGGCAGTTCGGAGGTGACGCAGGTCCCGGTGGACTCGGTGAACCGCCGCAGGGTACGTCGCAGGGTGTCCGCCACCGAGCCGGCGGCGACACCGCTCTCCGGTGCCGAGCCGACGAGGACGCGCGCCTCGGCGAGGTTCTCGCGTGCGGTGTTCTCGATCGCGAGCAGGTGTTTCCCGCTCCTGCCCGGGTCGGTCGCCAGACCGGATCTGGCCGCCTCCGCGAGCACGATGATGGACGCGAACCCCTGGGCGAGCGTGTCGTGGATCTCCCGCGCGAGCCGTTCGCGCTCGTCCGCCGCCCCCTGGCGGTGGTGTGCCTCGATGAGCCGGAGCCGCGCCTCCTCCAGTTCGGCGCTCAGCCGACGGGCCCGCTCGTCGGCGTCCTCGGTGATGTGGCGCACCCCCACTCCGATGAGTACGCCTGCCGCGTACCCGATGAGCGTGAAGATCACGTTGCCGGTGAAGAACTCCCCGTCCCAGCCCTGCCGTACGACGTTGCCGGCCACGACGCCCGCAGCGGCGAGACCGCTCAGGGCGATCGCGGCACGCGCGCTCGCGGTGTAGATCCAGAAGTGCGGCAGTGTCACCACGAAGAGCGCCGCGCTGCCGTCGAGCAGGTACGACATGGCTCCGAGGCCCACGACGAGTACGTACAGGTAGGGGCGGGGGCGCAGGGCGGGGTTGCCGGGGAACAGCCCCACCGCGCCGTACGACAGGGCGAGCACGGCCAGCAGCCCCAGCACCGGGAAGCGCGTCGTCCCGGGTGCGTCGGCGACCGCGAGGGCCGGCGGGACCACGCCCAGCAGCACCCAGAAGACGGCGTTCCACCGGTGCAGCGACGGTACGGTCAACGCGGTGTCGGGCTGCGGCCGTTGATTCACCGCGTCAGCCTACTTCCGCCAGGGTCCCGGCGGCGGGTTCCTGCGCCCGCCCGACCCGGGTGGGGCGCCGGGCCGGCCACCAGGCACGCTCACCGAGGAGCAACAGCACCGACGGCAGGACCATGAGCCGGATGACCACGGCGTCCAGGAGGACGGCCACGGCCAGGCAGAACCCCATCTGCTTCATCTCGGTGAGATGCAGGGCCACGAACGCGCCGAACACCGTCACCATGACGATCGCCGCGCTGGTCACCACCTTGGCCGACCGGTTGATGCCCTCCAGGACCGCCTCACGGGCGGACATGCCGTTCTGTCTGGCCTCCTGGATCCGGCTGACCACGAACACCTGGTAGTCCATCGACAGGCCGAAGAGGATCACCACGAGGAACAACGGAACCCTGGACGCGATCGCCCCGAGGGAGTCGAAGACCAGCAGTCCCTCCGCCCACGTCCCCTGGAAGACCAGGACCAGCATGCCCAGCGAGGCGCCGGCGGAGAGCAGATTCAGTACGACGCCGATCGCGCCGATCACCACGGAGCGGAACGCCCACACGGTCATCAGGAAGGTCATCAGCAGCAGGAAGCCGAGGACCAGGGGCAGCTTGTCGCTCTCGTGACTCACGTAGTCGCGGCCCCGCGCGACGTCGCCGCTCACCGCCGTCTCCACGCCGGACAGTCGGCCGACGGTGGCGGGGATGTGGTCCTGGCGGAGGTGGGTGAGCGACGCGATCGCCTCGGCGGAGGGCGCGGGATGGGGGACCGAGAGTTCCAGCACGCTGATCCGGCCGTCTGCCGATGTGCGGACCGTCGGCTCGGATATCGCCGGGGTCTTCGGGTTCGTGGGGCTCTCCGCGCCCTCCGCGTCCTTCGGGGCCTGCACGAAGAGGGGGTCCGCCTGGGCCCGTCGGCCGAGATCCTCCAGGGCCTGCCTCACCTGTGCCGCCTGCTCCGGCGTGGAGCGGGTGACGACCTCGTGCGTGACGAGGAGTTCGGGGAAGCTCGCGGTGAGCCGGTCGTACACCCGCATGGCCGGGATGTCGCGGGAGAAGGTGTCCCTTCCCGGGTCGATCAGTTTCATGCCGAGCGCGGGCACGGCCAGACCGAGCATGACGAGGACCGACAGGCACAGGGTGAGGGCGGGGCGGGTCCGGGCCGGGCGCAACAGAGCGGCGAACACCCGTCCCGTCTCCGGCTTCCCGGCCCGGGCCGGCCTGCCGCGCTTCGCCCGGCGGGCGTCCCTGCGGGGAGCGAGCCGGTCGGCACGGCGGCCGATGACGACCAGCAGCGCGGGGAGCACGGTGAGCGAGCTGGCCACGGCGACGGCCACGACGAGGATGGTCCCGGTCGCCAGTGAGGAGAAGATGACGTCCGTGGCCAGATACAGGGTGGCGGTGGAGACGATCACGGCCAGACCCGAGACCACGATGGCCCGGCCCGCTGTCGCCGCCGCCAGCTCCACGAGGGCTTCCGGGCCGAGCCGCCCGTCGGCGCGCGCCCGTTCCTCCCGTTCGCGCTTCAGGTAGAAGAGGGTGTAGTCGACGCCGACCGCCAGGCCGATGAGCAGGATGAGGTTCGTCCCGACCCCCGCGTCGGGCATGACGTGCGAGGCGACCATGGACAGCCCGATCGCGGCGGCGATCGAGGAGAGCGCCAGCAGCAGCGGCACACCCGCCATGATCACCGAGCCGAACACGATCAGCAGGGTGATGACGGTGACGGGCAGGCTTATGCGTTCGGAGAGCGCGAGGTCCTCGTCGCGCTGGTCGTTGACGCCCTTGCTGATGGCTGGGGATCCGGTCTCCTCCACCACCAGGTCCGGGTGGTCGGCGCCCACCGACGCCGTCTGCTCCAGCAGCGGCACGACGTTCTTCCTGCCGTTCAGTTCGGGGCCGTTCAGGACCACCGAGACCAGCAGTGCCTCGCCGCTCTTCGAGCGGACGGGAGCGGCCACGCTCTCCACCTCTGGCAGGCCCCGCATCCGCGCGGTCACATCCCGGGCCGCCGCGCCGGCCGCTGCCATGTCGAGCTCCCCCGACCTGGCCCGGATGATGATCCGCTCGGTGGGAGAACGCTCCAGGCCGCCCTCGGTCGCCGTCGCCTCGGCGCGTCCCGCCTCGCCGACCCAGAAGTCCTCGGTGGTGGCCTCGTTGGTGCCCAGCGCGATGCCGGCGCCGAGGCACAGGACGACGAACGCGAACCAGCCGGCGATCGCCCGCCCGGCGTGCCGGGCGCTCCATCGAGCCATACGTACAGGTAGGTGTCTCATGCGGGAAATCCTGGCCGCGGGGGTGCGGCGCCCGACACGTCCTGCCGACTGAACCTGTTGTCCACCGACCGGTGGACAAGGGGGGCCGCCGGGTCAGACGGCCGTGTTGCCCTCCGGTCGCCCGAGAAGTGTCCTGAGGCGGCGCAACACGTCGACCTGGGCGGGGTTGTAGAGGTCGGTGATCGCTCTGCCGATGGTCTGCGCGGTGTGCTCCGGGCCTCGTGGGGCGTCCGAGGAGAGGTGCTCCAGGCCGGGGTGCTTCGCATGCAGTGCGCGGACATGAGGCACGAGGCGTTCCGCGAGGTCCCGACGCGTCGGTTCGTCGGCGTCGGCAGGGAGGTCGTCGAGTTCCAGGGCTACCGCGTCGGGGTCCTGTCGCAGCATGTCCGCGTAGGCGTCCATGCCGGCCGGGCCGAGAATCGTGCCCAGGACGGTGACGAACGAGCGGTCCGGCTCCGGGAGTTCGGCGGGGCCGTCCGCCTCGGCGAACCGGAGTGGCAGATCGGTGGTAGCGGTCTTCTTCAGCAGTGCCGCGACCTCGAAGCGGGCCTGTCGGAGGCGTTCGATGGTGGCGGCCAGTTCTGCGTCGAGGGTTTGGAGGGCGTCCCGGGGGTGTTCGTCGTCGCGCAGGGCGGCGATCTGGGCCAGGGAGAATCCGAGGGCCGTGAGGCGTTTGACCCGCAGCAGCCGGACGAGGTGGGTGACACCGTACTGCTTGTAGCCGTTGGAGCGCCGCTCCGGCTCGTCGAGCAGCCCGATGTCGTGGTAGTGCCGCACCGTCCTCAGGCTGGTGCCGGCGAGCTCCGCGATCTCGCGGGTGCTCCACGCCATGATGGGTTTCTCCCTCGGCAACCGGTGATGTCGGCGCGGTCGCGCCGAAGGGGTCCAGTGGAAACCATGCCGCAGCGGCATGGTCAAGCGCGGGGGTGCGGGATGGGCGCACCTGGCCCCGGCAGCGTACGGGCAGGTCGCTACGGGAAGCGCAGGTGTTCCTCCCACCGGAACCGCGGTGTCCTTCTTCCGCCGCTGTTCGGCGGGGGAAGAAGGACACGGACCGGGCGCAGACGCTCGTCGGCGGGCCCCGGTGGGGTGTTCAGAGGGTGCAGGTGGTGCTTTCGGACGGGGTTCGCAGGTGGATCAGATAGTCGGCCACAGCCTTGTTGACGCAGGCGTTGGCCCCCGATGCGGCGATGGTGTGCTGCTCCCCCTTCACGGTCAGTAGGCTGCCGTCGAGGGTCTCGGCCAGGTTGACGCCCGCCTGATGCGGAGTGCTCGGGTCACCGGTGATCGAGATCGTCAGGGTGGCGGGCAGCCCGTCGACGCGGTCGGGGAAGGGGTATGTGGTCTTCGGCCCGGTCGGCCAGAACTCGCAGGTGTCCCTGGCCCCTTCGGTGCCGGTGCCCGGGTCTACGAACGGTGCCGCCCGGTAGGTCCTGCCGCGCATCTCGACCGCCTGCTCGGGGGTCATGCGTGCCTCGTCCATGCAGGTGATGGCGTAGTTGGCCACGTCGAAGTTACTGCCGCTCCCGTCCGGGCCGCGCCCGCTGAAGGCCGCGGAGATGGCCAGGAGTTGTTCGGGGTCGCCCGACCGCACCTCGGCGATGCCCTTGGTGATCTTCGGCCAGACCGCTTGGTAGTAGAGGCCGGAGATCACCGCGTCCATGAGGTCGTTGTACGTGAACCGCATCCCCTGCCCGTAGGTGAGCGGCTTGTCGAGAAGCGGGCGGGCGATCTTCTGGAACTTCTCGGTCGCTTGCTTCGGATCGGTGCCCAGGGGGCAGTCCTTGCCGGCGGCGCAGGCCTCGGCCATCTTGTCGAAGGAGCGTTGGAAGCCGCTGTACTGGGACAGTCGCCGCTCGCTGCCGAGGTGGGGGTCGACGGCGCCGTCGAGGACCATGCTGCGTACGTTGTGCGGGTACTGCTCGGCGTACAGCGCTCCGATCCGGGTCCCGTAGCTCTGGCCCAGGAAGTTCAGCTTCTTCCCGCCGAGGGCGGACAGCAGGATGTCCATGTCGCGGACCGTGTCGCGGGTGCTGACGCTGCCCAGGTTCTGTTCACCGCCGGAGCCCCGCGCGCACTTGCCGACGAGTCGCTTGGTGTCTTCCTCGGTGAAGCGACCGGCTGTCAGGACGAGTTCGGTGCGTACGTCACCGGCGAGGTAGTCCTCCTCGGTGAAGCAGCGGATCGCCGGTCGGGACGCTCCGACGCCACGGGGGTCGAATCCCACGAGGTCGAAGCTCTCGGTCACGGGGCTCTTCGCCAGCGCCGTGCCGGTCTGCGCCGCGAAGTTCTGCCCGGTGCCGCCGGGACCGCCCGAGTTGAGGAGCAAGGGCCCCTTCGACTTGCCCCGTGCGGGGACCCGGAGCACCGCGATCTGCCCCGTCCTGCCGTCGGGTTCGCCGTAGTCGAGCGGCACTTCCAGCCGGGCGCACTGGAGACCGGGATCGGCGAAGGCCTTCTCGTCCGCCGGAGTGGTGCCGTACCCCTTGCACGAGCCGAATGCGAGGTCCTGGGCATGGAAGCGGTCCAGCTCACCGGGTGGTTTCGTCGAGGCTTTCGCCGGCTGTGAGGCGTCGGACGTGGTCGGACTGCACGCTCCGACCAGAAGCAGCAGCGGCACGGCCACCGCGATCATCGTCGGGTGGAGTCGGGTGGGCAGGTAGGACAACGTCGCTCCTCGTGTGGGGGGGTGTGGTGGGGGGTCGGGGAAGGGCGTGCGGTCGTGCGCGGCCTCGGACCGGCTCCCGGCGGGCCCGCCGCGCGGGAGGCAACCGTCACGCGGGGCCGGCGTCCCGGTCCGGGGCCGCGCATGCCCGGGCGAGAACAGCGGCCATCTCCGGGAGAAGGCCGGCCACGGGGTCGTGGGTGAGTTCGGTCATCCGCAGGCGCCCGCCGACGGTGACGACGCCGAGGACGTGCTCCCCTCGCACCTGGGTGATCTGCGCGGGGCCCCAGAGAGCCGTGACCGAGGGCGGGATCGATCCGAACGCTTCCGCCGCACCGAGGTTGGTGATCTGGATATCGGCCGCTGTGACCGCGGCCATCATCGCCTCGGCGTCCTCGGGAGTCTCCGGCGGGCTCGCGGAGAGAGCCGCGGAACCGGCCCGGAGCACGTGCGGTGCACGTTGCCGCGCGAGGGACTCGTGGTGCCGCCGAGCAAGGGCCCAGAGGTCGTCCGCGCGCGTCGCCTCACTCGCCGTCCGAGCGCCGGCGAAGCGGTTGGCGACATCGTCGGGCAGGCCGGCCGCGCGGCGCAGGTCCACCGGACTCAACACCCGCACGAAGTCGCGGCCCCGTCCGTGGAACACCATGGAAGCGGCCGAGCAGAGGGCCGCGTGCACCGACATGCCCTCCGTACGGCAGCGGCCGACGAGCCTCGTCGTCAGTTCACGGTCCAGCGCGAGGGCGGACACGTGCGGCAGCATCGCGGTGAACGGGACGAGCTCCCCGGGTGCGGTCATACGCTCGTCCTCTGCCGGCGAGACCACCGGAGCCTCGGCGTCGCCGGGGTCCGTCCGTACGTCGAGGCCGGCGAGGAGGTCCTCCTGGGCCCGCGGTACGCCGCCGGTCCTTTCGCGTGCGCCGCCGTCGAGAGCCGCGATCAGGTCCAGCAGCACGCGCAGGCCGCCGACTCCGTCGGTGATCTGATGGGCGAAGGTCAGCACGATGGAACAGTGCGCCTCTCCGGGGATCAGGACGGCTCGCAGCAGGGGACCCGGTTCCGGCGGAATGGGGCGGGTCTGTTCGGTGGCCACGACCGCCTGCCACGGGGTGCCCGAGGCACGTGTCGCGACCTCGACGGCGCCCTCCGCCGAGCGGTACAGGGTTTCCACCGCGCCGCGGTCGACCGAGGCCGCGAGCAGGGGATGCCGTTCCTGGAGGCGCGCCAGCGCCTGTGCCAGCGTCACCACCGAAACCTGCCGGTCGATGCGAGCCACCAAGGAGAACTGGACAGGGTTTCTGTGCATATAGAGATCGATGGTCTTCTCGAATGCACCGAGCGCGCGCAGTGCCGTACCCCGCCTGATGTTGTTCGTCATTTTCCCGCCCTTTCCGAATGATGCCGCCGTGCGTGCGTGGGCCGGTCAGAGTTCACGGATCAGCCGTTTGGAGCTCCGCCGGAAAGCCCAGGCGGCGACGAGCGCGGCGACAATCGTCAGGGGGGGTTCCCATGGCGATTTTCGCGAACGCCAGCCAGCCGGTGAAGTCGTGGACGTAGAGCCACTGTTTGACGACGAATCGGCCGCCGAACATGATCGCGGCGGCCAGGGTGGCGATGTCGTGCGCCCGCAGCACCACCGGGTCCTCCCGCCAGGCGTGCTTGCCGCCGTGGAGGAGGTTCCAGGCGGCGCCGGTCAGCGGCCGGCGGGCCAGGAGCGAGCCGAAAGCGGCGATGAATCCGGCGAGGGCCGCCCAGATCCCGAGCAGGAAGAAGTCCTTGGCCGACCCGGTCAGCGCGACGATGCCCGCGGCGAACGCCACGCCGACGAGCCCGCCGACCGCCGAGGCGAAGCGCTCGCCGCGCAGCAGGCGCACCACGGTGAGCACCACGCCGGTGGCCATCGCCACGGAGATGGCCACCGGCGTGGTCGCCAGGGCATCTCCCACCACGAAGACGACGACCGGAATGGTGGAGTAGACGAATCCCGCCGGGCCTCCCATGGATTCGAGCATGGTCGGTTTCGGGTCAGGAACCTGCGCGGACGCGAGGGGTGCGGCGGGCTCCTGAGGAGCACCGCGGTCACCGTCCAGAAAAGTCATGAAGTTCTCCTGGGTCGTCGGTTCCAGGACCGCCCTGAAATCGAATGCAATCCCTTTTCCCCACGTCATCTCGTTTCCGTCGACCGAACGCCGGGGCTTGGGTATCGAAGGGCGTTTACCTCGTCGAGTACAGGCGAAACTTGTGACGTTACGGCACAGTTCGACAAATGGGAGGTCGCGCACGTCCGACCGGCCGGGCCCGGGCGTGCCGGGCCGGCTCCGCACGGGAGAGCCCTGTTCCGCCGATGGGGCCACCCGGACGGGCGGCCCGCGCACCGGCGTCGCCAAGTGGCTCCAGGGCCGCAGAAGTTCTTCGGTCGGAAGCGTTGACGAAACATTCCACGTGGCCCTAGCTTCATCGCGTCGTACTTCGTACGTCATATATGAGACGCGATACGCGAGATGTGAGAGCCCGTCACCCATGACCTTCGCCCCTGCCCCGATCCCGTCCCGGACCCAGTACGTGCTGGAGGCCATCAAGCACGCCATCCTCACCGCGCAGTTGAGACCGGGACAGGCGTTGGTGGAGACCGAACTCGCCGCGCAGTTCGGGGTGTCGAAGACTCCCGTCCGCGAGGCGCTCAAGACGCTCGCGGGCACCGGGCTCGTGGTGATGAGCCAGTACAAGGGCGTCACCGTGCGGCTCGTCGACGCGACCATGGCCAGGGAGGTGTACGACGTGCGCCTTCTGCTGGAACCGGAGGCGCTGCGCCGCTCCATCACCCGGGGCGCCTCGCTGGAGGCGGCCCAGGAGGCCCTGGAACGGGCCGACTCGGCGGCCGACACGGCGGACAGGTCACTGGCCAACCGGGACTTCCACCGGGCCCTGTACCTGCCCTGCGGCAACCCGCTGCTCTCCCGGATGCTCGACGAGGTCCGCGACCAGGCGGCGCTCGTGTCGACCGTGGCCTGGTCGGCCGTCCCGTCCTGGGAGCGCGAAGCGGCCGAGCACCGCGAGATCCTGCGGCTCGCCCTCGCCGATGACGCGGAGGCCGCTGCCGGGGCCCTGCACCACCACATCGCGTCGTTCGTGCGCCGCGCCTTCCCCGACGACGAAGACGGGGGCGACGCCGCGTGAACCGCCCGCTGGACACGCTCCACCAGCACCTCGAAGAAAGGCCAGTCCGCATGGACCACTCACCGCTCAAGGCGGCCCTCGCAGACGTTGTGGCGATCCCGGTGACGCCGTTCGCCGAGGACGGGAGTATCGACACCGCGACCCACCGCGTCCTGATGCGCAGGCTGCTCGACGGCGGCGTCCGCACGGTCACCCCGAACGGCAACACCGGGGAGTTCTACGCCCTCACCCCCGACGAGCGGCGCCTCGTCACCGAGCTGACCGTCGAGGAGGCCGCGGGGCGCGCCACCGTCCTGGTGGGCGTCGGTCACGACGTGCCGACCGCGGTGGCCGCGGCCGAGCACGCGGCCGAGGTCGGTGCGGCGATGGTGATGGTGCACCAGCCGGTGCACCCGTACATCGCGCAGGAGGGGTGGGTCGACTACCACCGGTCGATCGCCGAGGCCGTGCCGCAGCTCGGCGTCGTCCCCTACGTCCGCAGCCCGCGGCTGGCCGGCGAGCGGCTCGCCGAACTCGCCGACGCCTGCCCCAACGTCGTCGGCGTGAAGTACGCGGTCCCCGACGCGGCCCGCTTCGGCGCCTTCGCCCGGGACGCCGGCCTGGAACGGTTCGTCTGGATCGCCGGCCTCGCGGAGCTGTACGCCCCCTCCTACTTCGCCACCGGCGCCACCGGCTTCACCTCCGGTCTCGTCAACGTCGCCCCGGCCGTCTCCCTCGACATGCTGGAGGCGCTGCGGGCCGGGGACTACGTGGCGGCGATGAAGGTCTGGGAGCGTATCCGCCGCTTCGAGGAGCTCCGCGCCGCGGAGCAGTCCGCCGACAACGTCACCGTCGTGAAGGAAGCCCTGGCCGCGCTCGGGCTCTGCCGCCGCGATGTACGCGCTCCGAGCCGGGTCCTGCCCGAGGCCCGGCGCGCCGAGGTCGCCGGGCTGACAGCCGCGTGGTCCCTGTGACCGACACGTCCACCCGGGGCCCGGGAACCGGCCGTATCGCGCCCGAGGAGCTGCGCAGCCACCGGTGGTTCGGCACCGACGGGCTGCGGTCCTTCAGCCACCGGGCCCGCACCCGTCAGCTCGGCTACCTCCCCGAGGAACACCTCGGCAAGCCGGTCATCGCCGTGCTCAACACCTGGTCCGACATCAACCCGTGCCACACCCACCTGCGCGACCGGGCCCAGGCCGTCAAGCGGGGGGTCTGGCAGGCGGGCGGGTTCCCGCTGGAGTTCCCGGTCTCCACCCTCTCGGAGACCTTCCAGAAGCCGACCCCGATGCTCTACCGCAACCTGCTGGCGATGGAGACCGAGGAGCTGCTGCGCTCCTACCCCGTCGACGGGGCCGTACTGCTGGGCGGCTGCGACAAGTCGACGCCCGCGCTGCTGATGGGCGCCGCCTCCGTGGACCTGCCGACCGTCTTCGTGCCCGCCGGGCCGATGCTGCCCGGGCACTGGCGCAACGAGGTCCTCGGCTCCGGCACGGACATGTGGAGGTACTGGGACGAGCGGCGGGCCGGGATCATCGGCGACTGCGAGATGGCCGAGCTGGAGAACGGTCTGGCCCGCTCCCCCGGCCACTGCATGACGATGGGCACCGCCTCCACCCTGACCGCCGCCGCCGAGGTGCTGGGGGTCACCCTGCCGGGCGCCTCGTCCATACCGGCCGTCGACTCGGGGCACGAGCGGATGGCCGCGGCTTCGGGGCTGCGGATCGTCGACCTCGTCATGCGGCAGGTGACGTTGTCGCAGATCCTGACGCCGGAGGCGTACGAGGACGCCGTCGCCACGGTGCTCGCGCTCGGCGGCTCCACCAATGCCGTGATCCATCTGATCGCGATGGCGGGCCGGTCCGGCGTGAAGCTCACGCTGGACGACTTCGACCGGATCGCCCGTACGGTGCCGGTCCTCGCCGACCTCCGTCCCGGCGGGCGGTACCTGATGGAGGACTTCCACTTCGCCGGCGGCCTGCCCGGCTTTCTGGGGCGGCTCACCGACGTGCTGCACCTGGACCGGCCCACGGTCGCGCACGCCACCCTGCGCGAGCAGCTCGACGGGGCCCCCGTGCACAACAGCGACGTCATCCGCGAGCGCTCCGACCCGCTGGCCGGGGAGGGCGGGGTGGCGGTGCTGCGCGGCAACCTCTGTCCCGACGGAGCCGTCATCAAGCACATCGCCGCCGAGCCGCGCCTGCTGCGCCACACCGGGCCCGCCGTCGTCTTCGACGACTACCGGGAGCTCCAGCGCACGATCAATGACCCGGCCCTCGCCCTCACTCCGGACCATGTGCTCGTGCTGCGCAACGCCGGGCCCCAGGGCGGCCCCGGCATGCCCGAGTACGGCATGCTGCCGATCCCCGACTACCTGCTGAAGCAAGGGGTGCGGGACATGGTGCGGATCTCCGACGCACGGATGAGCGGCACCAGTTACGGAGCGTGTGTCCTGCACATCGCGCCCGAGTCCTTCGTCGGCGGGCCGCTCGCCCTGGTCCGGACCGGCGACCTCATCACGCTGGACGTCGAGGACCGGCTCCTGCGGCTCGATGTCGAGGACGAGGAACTGGAGCGGCGCAGGTCCGCCTGGTCCCCGCCTCCCGCCCGCTACGGGCGGGGCTACGGGGCGCTGTACCAGGACCAGATCACTCAGGCCGACACCGGATGCGACTTCGCGTTCCTGGCCCGGCAGGGAGAGGTGCCCGACCCGTACGCGGGATGAACCGGGCCCCGTGACCGTACGCCGGTTCCGTGACCGTACGCGGGGCCCGTGACCGTACGGGGGCCTGTGACCGTAAGGGGCGGAGCCGGGGGGACCCCCTCTGCACGTCGATTCCCCGGGTCGCTCCAGCTCTCCATAGCAAGCGCTTTCACCACCAGTGGCCATCAGGCCCGACCGTCCAGCGCATCCAGCACCTCCCAGAGATCGGAGACGCGTCATGGCCCCAACCGCAGCCGTGGCCACACCGCCGCCCAAAGAGTCCCGGCGCCGCCGGGCGAGCCCTCGCCGCCTGCCCTACCTGCTGATCGCACCGGCGGGCCTCCTGATGCTGGGCTTCATCGCCTACCCGGTGCTCAGCGTCTTCTACTACAGCCTGCAGAACTACAACGTCACCAAGCCGTGGCGGAACGGCTTCGCCGGGCTCGACAACTTCCGGCGCGTCTTCACCGAGGACGACCAGTTCTGGCCGACGCTCGGGTTCAGCGCCCAGTGGGTCTTCACCCAGGTCACGCTTCAGCTGCTCCTTGGCCTGGCACTCGCGCTGATCGTCAACCAGACGTTCATCGGGCGCGGCATCTCCCGGGCCATGGTCTTCTCCCCCTGGGCCGTCTCCGGTGTGCTGACCAGCACGATCTGGATCCTGCTCTACAACTCCTCGACGGGGTTCAGCCGCTACCTCGCGGACGCCGGGATCGGCGAGTACGGCACGTCGGTGCTCTCGGACACCGGAACCGTCTTCTGGGCGGCCACCGTCACCGAACTCTGGCGCGGTGTCCCCTTCTTCGCGATTCTCATCCTCGCCGACCTCCAGTCCGTCTCGAAGGAGTTGTACGAGGCGGCTTCGGTCGACGGGGCGGGCCGGCTGCGGCAGTTCTTCCACATCACGCTGCCCCACCTGCGGGACGCGATCATCCTCGCCACGCTGCTGCGCGGTGTCTGGGAGTTCAACAACGTCGACCTGCTCTACACCCTCACCGGCGGAGGTCCCGCGGGTGAGACCACCACCCTGCCGCTCTACGTGGCCAACACCGGCATCGAGGGGCACGACTTCGGGTACGCCTCCGCGCTCACCACCGTCGCCTTCGTGATCCTCCTCTTCTGTTCGATCGTCTATCTGCGCCTGAGCAAGTTCGGAGGCGACCGCACGTGACCGCCCTGCTCACCGAGAAGAACGGAACCGCTCGGCGGTCCTCCGCTCCCGGCTCCCCGCCGTCCGCCCCGCGCCGCCGCCCCGGGCGGGAGCGCGCCTTCGACGACGTGCCGCGCTGGCAGATCTATCTACCGCTCGGCCTCTACCTGCTCTTCACGCTCATCCCGTTCTACTGGATGCTGCTCTTCGCCGTCCGGCCCGCCGGCTCCACATCGCTGGTGCCCTGGCCGATGACCGGAGCGCACTTCTCCAAGGTCTGGAACGAGCGGAGCTTCGCCGTCTTCTTCCAGAACAGCATGATCGTCGGCGTGGCGACGCTCGTCGCCACGACCCTGATCGCCCTGGCCGGCGGCTACGCCCTGGCCCGGTTCGACTTCAGAATCAAGGGCGCGTTCATGCTCGCGCTGCTCTGCTCGCAGTTCATCCCGGGCGCCCTGATGCTCGTACCCCTCTTCGAGATCTTCCGGAACCTCCAGATGATCAACTCGTTGGGGAGCGTCGTCATCGCGGAGACGGTGTTCCAGCTCCCGCTGTCGATCATCCTGATCAGCGGCTTCATCAAGAACGTCCCCGTCTCCCTGGAGGAGGCCGCCTGGGTCGACGGCTGCTCGCGCTTCACCGCCTTCCGCACGGTCGTCCTGCCGCTCCTGCGCCCCGGGCTGATCGCCGTCGGCTCCTTCGCGTTCGTGCACAGCTGGAACCACTTCCTCTTCGCCCTGATGTTCCTGAGCGAGCAGGACAAGCAGACGATCCCGGTCGGTCTCAACACGCTGATCGGCGCGGACAGCGTCGACCTGGGCGCGCTCGCGGCGGGCGGTGTCATCGCGGCCGTCCCCGTGGTGATCGTCTTCGCCTTCATCCAGAAGTGGCTCATCACGGGCTTCAGCGCCGGCGCGGTGAAGGGATGAGGAAAGTGACCGCCCCCACCGCGGCCCCGGCCGCCCGCGTGCCCGTCGTCCCGACCACCCCCGTGCCCGTCGTCCTGGCCGGCGCCCGGGGCCACGGCCGGTGGCACCTCGCCAATGTGCGCCGGCTCCAGCACCAGGGCCGGGTCAGGCTGGCCGGCATCTGCGAGCTGGAGCCGCTGACCGCCGGCGAACTCGCGGCCGCCGGCTTCGGCCCCGACGAGTCGCCCGAGCAGTCGGACGACTTCGGGGCGCTCCTGGACGGCACCGGAGCGCGGGCGGCCATCGTGTGCACCCCCATCCAGACCCACACCGAGCTGGCCCTCACCGCCGCCGCCCGGGGCGTCCACCTGCTGTTGGAGAAGCCGCCCGCCGCCGGCTGGGCCGACTACGCGAGGATGGCCGCAGGCGTCGAACGAGCGGGCATCGCCTGCCAGGTGGGGTTCCAGTCCTTCGGGTCGCACGCCCTGCCCGCCATCCGCGAGCTGGTGGCCACCGGAGCCATCGGGACCGTCACCGGCTTCGGGGCAGCCGGGGCGTGGGTCCGGGACGACGCCTACTTCCGGCGGGCGCCCTGGGCCGGGCGGCGCAGGATCGGCACCACCGACGTGGTCGACGGCGTCCTCACCAATCCCCTGGCGCACGCCGTGGCCACCGCGCTGGAGCTGGCCTGCCGGGGCCGGTCCGAGGAGGTCGTCGCCATCGAGACGGAGCTGTACCGGGCGTACGCCATCGAGGCGGACGACACCAGCAGCATCCGCGTCACCACCGCCGCGGGGCCGTGTGTCACCGTCGCCGTCACCCTGTGCGCCGAACGGCCCGGGGAGCCGTACGTCATCGTGCACGGCGAGAAGGGCCGGATCACCTTCTGGTACAAGCAGGACCGCGTCCTGGTGCAGCGCGCCGGACGGGGCCCCGAGGAGACCGTCCACGGGCGGACCGATCTCCTGGAGAACCTCCTCGACCATCTGGAGCAGGGCACACCGCTGCTGGTTCCGCCCGCGTCCACGGGGGCGTTCATGCGCGTCGTCGAGGCCGTGCGCACCGCCCCCGAGCCCGCCCCGCTGCCCGACCGCGCCTGGGAGACCCGGTACGACCGGCCGGACGGCGGGGCGCGGCGGGTCGTGCCGGGCATCGACTCCCTGGTCGCCGCCGGGGCGGAGTCCCTCGGCCTCTTCTCCGAACTGGGCGCCCCCTGGGCCCGGGTGGGCGAGGCGGCCACCTCATGACCCAGCACGCCACGGACCCGTTCCCCGACCTCCCGGCCACCCTTGCCTGCGGCGACGACACCGTCGCCCACTACGGCTACGCGCCGGGGGCGGACGGCCGACCCCGCCTCCACCCCGTCACCACCCTCGGCGGGATCACCGTCACCGAGGAGCGTCCCGCCGACCACCTCCACCACCTGGGCGTCTCCGTCGCCGTCCCCGACGTCGCCGGGTACAACTTCTGGGGCGGGCGCACCTTCGTACGGGGCCGGGGGCCCACCGCACTCGACAACCACGGCGTGCAGCGCCACCTGGCCCGGCCCCAGCGCAGCCCGAACGGCTTCACCCAGGAGCTCGGCTGGGAAGCGGCCGGCGTCGAGCTCCTGCGTGAGCACCGCACCCTGTCGGCCACCCGGATTTCCGGCACCACCTGGGAGCTGGACTTCTCCTTCGTGCTCACCAACCCCGGGGGCGCGGACCTCTCCATCGGCAGCCCCGCGACCAACGGCCGGCCGGGCGCCGGGTACGGCGGCTTCTTCTGGCGCGCCCCCAAGGAGGCCGAACCGCCCACCGTGTTCAGCGCCGCGCACGAGGGCGAGAGCGAGGTCCACGGCCGCACCGCCGACTGGCTGGCCCTGGCCGGGGACGGCTGGACGCTCGTGTTCGTGGGGGCGACCGAGGAGACCCGGCGCGACCCGTGGTTCGTGAGGACATGCGAGTACCCGGGCGTCGGCTCCAGCCTCGCGGCGCACGAGCGGCTGCCCGTACCCGCCGGGGCGTCGGTCGTGCGCCGGATCATCACCGTCGTCGTGGACGGCAGGCCGGACCGGGAGACCGCCGCCCGGTACGCGCGCGAGGCGGTGGCCCGGTGAGCCGGCCCTGGAGCTCCGATCTCGGTGACGGAACGTACCGCAACCCGGTCCTGAACGCCGACTGGTCCGACCCCGACGTCGTCCGTGTCGGTGACGACTACTACCTCACCGCTTCCAGCTTCGGCCGGTCCCCCGGGCTGCCACTCCTGCACTCCCGCGACCTGGTCAACTGGACCGCCGTCGGGCATGCGCTGGACCGCCTCGAACCCGAAGCGGAGTTCGCCGCTCCTCGCCATGACCGCGGGGTCTGGGCCCCCTCGCTGCGCCACCACGGCGGACGCTTCTGGATCTTCTGGGGCGACCCCGACCACGGAATCCAGCAGATCAACGCACTCCGCGTCGAGGGCCCTTGGACCGCCCCGCATCTGCTCAAGGCGGGCAAGGGGTTCATCGACGCCTGCCCGCTGTGGGACGAGGAGACCGGCGAGGCCTATCTCGTCCACGCGTGGGCCAAGTCCCGCTCCGGCGTCAAGAACCGGCTCACCGGCCACCGGATGAGCCCCGACGGCCGCGAACTCCTCGACGCGGGATCGACGTTGGTGGACGCCGACCGGCTTCCGGGCTGGTTCACCCTCGAAGGCCCCAAGCTCTACCGGCGCGACGGCTATTTCTGGATCTTCGCGCCGGCCGGCGGCGTGGAGACCGGCTGGCAGGGCGCCTTCCGTTCCCGCGACTTCTTCGGCCCGTACGAGGAACGCGTCGTCCTCGCCCAGGGCCGCACCGACGTCAACGGCCCCCATCAGGGCGGCTGGGTGCACACCCCCGTGGGCGAGGACTGGTTCCTCCATTTCCAGGCCCGGGGAGCGTACGGGCGGGTCGTCCACCTCCAGCCGATGCGCTGGGACGCCGAGGGCTGGCCCGTCATCGGCGACGGGGGCGAGCCCGTGCCCCGGCACACCAAGCCCGTCGCCCCCGCCCGGCCGATGGCGGCACCCGCCGTCGACGACGACTTCCCCGACGGCCGCCCCGGCGCCCAGTGGCAGTGGACGGCCAACCCGCGCCCCGAATGGGCCACTTGGCACAGCGGGGACGGGCTGCGGCTCACCTGCGTACGGACCGCGTACGAGCACGACCTGCGGCTGCTGCCCAACATCCTGGTCCAGCGGCTGCCCGCCGAAGAGTTCACCGTCGACGTGGAACTCGCGCTGGAAAGCGGCGAACCGGGCGCCAAGGCCGGACTCACCGTGGTGGGCGACGCCTTCGACTGGATCGGCCTCGCGGTCGCCGCCGACGGCACACCGCGGCTCGTCCACCGTTTCGCCGAGGGTGTCGCCGCACACGAACGGGACGCGGCCGACTCCCGCGCGTCCCCCGACGGACGGGCCAGGCTGCGCGTCGAGGTCACGGCGGGGGCCCGTTGCCGCTTCTCCGCCGACACCGGCGACGGGTTCCGGCCCTCGGGCCAGGTCTTCGCCGCCACCCCCTGGCGCTGGGTCGGGGCCCTCCTCGGGCTCTTCGCCACCGCACCGGCCGGGACGGGCCCCGCCGGAACAGCCCGCTTCACCTCATTCCGCGTCACCCGCCCCAACCCCCCGCAGAAGCACACACGTCACGACCCATCACACCCGCATCACCAGCAGACAGAAAAGAGCCGACGATGAACATCTCGAAGACACAGCGGGGGCGTGCCACGGCCGCGATCTCCCTCACGGCGGTGCTCGCGCTGACGGCAATCGCGTGCGGCGACGACGGCAGCGGCTCCGGCACCGAGGGCAGCGGAAAGGGCGAGATCACCTTCTGGGACAACAACGGCGGTCCGCGCACCGCCGTCTGGACCGAGATCATCAAGGACTTCGAGAAGCAGCACCCCGACATCAAGGTCAAGTACGTCCCGATCCCGATCGCCGACGTCCAGTCCAAGTACGACACCGCGATCGCGGGTGGCGGGCTGCCCGACGTCGGCGGCGTCGGCACGGCCTACCTGGCCAACATGGTCTCCCAGGAGGCCCTGGAGCCGGTCAACGACCGGCTGGAGAAGTCCGCGCTGAAGGGCAAGCTGGTCGAGTCCATGGTCGAGAGCGTCCGCGCCGCGGCCGGCCGGGGCGACGACGTCTACTCCGTACCGACCTCCGCGAACAACGGTGTGCTCTGGTACCGCACCGACCTGTTCGAGCAGGCCGGTCTGAAGGCTCCCGCCACCTGGGCGAATTTCTACACGGCGGCCGAGAAACTGACCGACGCGAAGGACAACAAGTTCGGCTACACGATCCGCGGCGGCGCCGGCTCCATCGCGCAGGCCCTGGACGCCGTCTACGGGCAGTCCGGCATCACCGAGTTCTGGGACGGCGACCGGACGACGCTCAACGACCCGAAGAACGTCGCCGCTCTGGAGAAGTACGCCGGGCTCTTCAAGAAGACCACGCCCGCCGCCGACGTCAACAATGACTTCACCAAGATGGTGGCCCAGTGGGACACCGGCACGATCGGCATGCTGAGCCATAATCTGGGCTCCTACCAGGACCATCTGAAGGCTCTGGGAGAGGACAAGTTCGCGGGGATACCCGCGCCCATCGGGGACGGCGGCACCCGGGTACAGGTCTCCAATCCCGTCGACGGCCTCGGCCTCTTCCGGTCGAGCCAGAACAAGACCGCGGCGTGGAAGTTCATCGAGTTCGCGGCCTCCCACGCGTCCAACAGCAAGTGGAACGAGTCGGCGGGCGCCATCCCGGCCAACACCGAAGCGGCGAAGGACCCCTGGATCACCGAGACCGAGTCGACCGCGCTGGCCGCGAAGACCCTGACCGACGGCTCCACGAAGGTCGTCGATCTGCCCTACTACCTGCCCGACTGGAACAACATCAGCAAGGCGGACAACGAGCCTGAGTTCCAGAAGGTGCTGCTCGGCAAGATCACGGCCAAGGCGTTCCTGGACGACATGGCCGAGCAGTTGAACGCCGCCAACAAGGAGTGGAAGGAGATCGGCAACGGCTGATCCGGCCTCCTCCTCCGTCCCTCCCCCATGACGGGGACCGGCGGCGGTCCGGGTCGCGCTCCGCCGCCGGTCCCTCTCCCGCGCAAGCGCGCACACAAGAGAGGCAGCGCTCCGTGTCACTCACCCGCAGACAGACCGCCACCGCACTGCTCACCCTGCCCCTCGGCCCCGGCCTCGCCCTCACCGCAACCCCCGCGCTCGCCCACGGCGGCGGGGGCGGCGGTGAGGGCGGCGGGCCCCGGCCCCGTACGATCCACATCGCCGGGGACTCCACGGCCGCAGTGAAACACGCCGACGCCGCGCCCGAGACGGGTTGGGGCATGGCGCTCCCCTTCTTTCTCTCCGGCCGGCTCCGGGTCGCCAACCACGCGGTGAACGGCCGCAGTTCGAAGAGCTTCCTCGACGAGGGCCGCCTGACCGCACTCCTGGACGGTGTCCGACCGGGCGATGTCGTCCTCGTCCAGTTCGGCCACAACGACCAGAAGACCGACGACCCGGCCCGCGGCACGGACCCGTACACCACCTATCAGGAGTACCTGCGCCAGTACGTGAAGGGCGCCCGTGCACGAAGGGCGCGGCCGGTACTGGTCACGTCGGTCGAGCGGCGCCGGTTCACCGCCGACGGCACCGCCCGGCCCACCCTCGGCGAGTATCCGGCGGCGATGCGTGCCCTGGCGGCCGAGGAGAAGGTCCCCCTGGTCGACGTCCAGGCGCTCTCCCTCGCCCGCTGGCAGGAGCTGGGTCCGGACGGCACCGAGGCCTGTTTCCTGTGGCTGGACCCCGGCGACTCGCCCAACCACCCCGACGGCGCCCGGGACAACACCCACTTCCGACCGGCGGGCGCCATCGAGGTGGCCCGGCTCACCGCAAGGGCGCTCCTGGGCGAGGACGTGCTCGACCCGCGCGACGTCCGTCGCCTGGACAACCGGGTCCCGGCGGAGTGGATCACCTGGCCCGGACAGGTCTGACACCCTCCCCCTCCCCCTCCCCCTCTCCATCTCTTCGTCTTCTTCCCTTCTTCCTCTTTCCGACGACACAGAAGGATTCGCCATGCCCGCACGCAAGCGTCATACCCGCGCCATCGCCGTGACCCTGGGCTGCACCTCTCTGGCCCTCGCCCTCAGCACCCCCGCCCTGGCCACCGGACAGCCGAGCCACGCCGGCCCCGGGGTCGAGCGCGCCGTACTGCCCGCCGGAGACGGCTGGGCCGCCGCCGAGGGCTCCACCACGGGTGGCGCGAACGCCACCCCCGACCACGTCTACACGGTGACCGACCGGGCCGAACTCATCGCCGCCTTCGCGGAGGCGGGCGACGCACCGAAGATCATCAGAATTTCCGGGACCGTGCACGGCAACTCCGACGTCGACGGCACGCCGATCGGCTGCGAGCACTATCAGAGCGGCGGTTACACGCTGGAGAAGTACCTCGCCGCCTACGATCCCGAGGTCTGGGGCCGGGACACGGTCCCCTCCGGTCCGCTGGAGGAGGCTCGCGTCGCCTCCGCGAAGCTGCAGGCGGCCGCCGTCACCATCAAGGTCCCCTCCAACACCACCCTGGTCGGGGTGGGGAAGAACCCGAAGGTCATCGGGGCCTCGCTCCAGGTGCGGGACGTCTCCAACGTCATCATCCGGAACATCGGCTTCGAGGACACCTACGACTGCTTCCCCCAGTGGGACCCCACGGACGGGGCCGAAGGCGCCTGGAACTCCGAGTACGACAACCTCGTCGTGTACGGATCCCGCCACGTCTGGGTCGACCACAACACCTTCAGCGACGGCGACCGCCCCGACGCGGACCAGCCCCACTACTTCGGTCAGGTCTACCAACAGCGCGACGGCCTCTTCGACATCGTGCGCGGCGCCGACCTGGTCACCGTCTCGTGGAACGTCCTCAAGGACCACGACAAGACCATGCTCATCGGCAACAGTGACGGCGCCGGCGCCACGGACCGGGGCAAGCTCCGCGTCACGCTCCATCACAACCTCTTCAAGGACGTCAAGGAGCGGGCCCCGCGCGTGCGGTTCGGCCAGGTCGACGCGTACAACAACCACTTCGCGGCGACGAACGGCAGCGCCTACGGATACACCTTCGGCATCGGCGCGGAGTCCCGACTGGTCGCCGAACACAACGCGTTCACCCTCACGCGGGACGTGGACCGGGCGTCGATCCTGAAGAAGTGGTCGGAGTCGCCCCTCACCGCGAGGAACAACTACGTCGACGGGCGGAAGACCGACCTGGTCGCCGTGCACAACGCGGGCGTGCCGGGCGAGTACCTCACCGAGGGCGCCGGCTGGACGCCCCGCCTGCGGACGGCGGTCCACCACCCGCTCGTCGTGCCGGTGCTCGTGGCGTTCGAGGCGGGAGCGGGCAGGGCGGGCGCGAGCGGCCGCTGAGAGCTCGTCCCCGACCGCACGCGCCCGCAGGCAACCGCCCCCGGACCGCGTCATCCGGCCATAACCGCCCCCGGCCTCGGCGTCGCGGGCGCGACCGTCCCCGTCGCCTTATCACCCCTCGACCCGACCACCCCGAACCGGCCGGAGCGGCACCGCATGCTTTCCACCATCCCGGAGAGCGCCGCTCCGGCCTTTCGCCGCTCACCCCGAGGAGCCCCATCATGCCCAGCGGACCAGCCGTGCCCAGCGAACCTTCCCTGCCCAGCGGACCAGCCGTGCCCAGCAGACGTACCGCCATCTCCCTGCTCACCGGAACGAGTGCCGCCCTCGCCCTCGGCGCGACCGCCGCCCACGCCGGGACCGCCGCCCCCCGTCCCTTCGGCCGCTACGGCTCACCCGCACGGCGCCCGGACCGGCGCACGCTGTACGTCGACGCGTACGGCCGCGGCGACCACACCGACGTACAGTCCGCCGTCGACGCGGCGACCGGCACCGGGCGCACGCTCGTGATCGCCCCCGGTGTGTACCGCGCGACGGTGCTCATCGGCCCCGCCCACAGAGGGCTCACCCTGATCGGCGCGACCGGCGACGCCCGGGACACCGTGCTCGTGTACGACAACGCGGCAGGCACACCCAAGCCCGACGGCTCCGGAACCCTGGGCACCAGCGGCTCGGCCTCCGTCACCGTCCGGGCGGCCGGATTCACCGCCCGCGACCTGACCTTCGCCAACGACTGGCTGCGCTCCGACAACCCCGAGTACACCGGCACGCAGGCCGTCGCCATCAAGGTCCAGGGGGACCGGTCGGCGTTCTACGGTTGCCGGTTCCTCGGCCACCAGGACACGCTGTACGCCGACTCCCCCGCCGTCGACGCGTTCGCCCGCCAGTACTACCGCGACTGCTACGCGGAGGGGGACGTCGACATCGTCTTCGGCCGCGCCACCGCCGTCTTCGACCACTGCCACTTCCGCGCGCTCAACCGTACCGACCTGGCCTCGGCCCCGTACGGCTATGTCTTCGCGCCGAGCACCGCCGGAGCCAATCCGTACGGCTTCCTGGTCCTGCGCTCCCGGATCACGAGCACCGCCCCCGACGCGTACTACAAGCTCGCCCGCCCCTGGGTGCCTTCCTCGGACCTCTCCGCGCACCCCATGCTGACCGTCCGCGACAGCCGGCTCGGCCCGGGGATCGACGCGAGGACGCCGTACGCCACCATGTCCGCGGGCTTCCCTTGGCAGGACCAGCGCTTCGCCGAGCACCGCAACACCGGACCCGGCGCCCGCGTCACCGTCCCCGCGAACCGGCCGCAGCTCAGCGCTGCCGAGGCCCGCGCCCACACTCCGGCCCGCTGGCTGGACGCCCGGAACCCGCACCTCCCGGATACGTGGGGGATGCGGGTCGCGGACGATGCGCGCGGACTGCGCGGTCAGCCCGCGTAGGTCTCGAACTCGGCGATCTTCGGAGTGCCGGTCGAGCCGGTGATCTCGAAGGTGATCTTGCGCAGGGAGGTACGGGGGAAGCTGATGGGCCCTGCGCCTTCTCCGGAGGTCAGGACGGTGCCGGTGTCGCCGTCGAGGAGTCGCCAGGCCTTGACGGCGCCGGTGGAACCCGCCGCCTCACGGATGACGACAGAGGAGACCGAGGTGGCGGAGGCCCACTTGATCGAGGCGGAGCCGGTGGGGCCGACGGGCGACCAGTAGGTGTTCGGGTCGCCGTCGCGCAGATCGCCGTAGCTCGTTCCGGCGGCCTTGCTGGATCCGTCGGAGCCCGCGCCGATGCTGAGGTTGGTCCCGGTGGGCGGAGTGGGGTCGGTCGGACCGGGGGTGGGGTCCGTCGGTCCCGGCGTCGGGTCCGTCGGTCCCGGCGTCGGGTCGGTCGGTCCCGGTGTGGGCGTCTGCGGTGTGCAGTTGCCGTCCGAGACCTTCAGGCCCTTGTCGGCGCCCGCCGTGCGGCTCACGACGTCCGGCACGCAACCAGCCGTGTCGGCACGGTAGGTGTAGGGGATGTCGACCGTGGTGGTGGACTTCATGTCGGGCCCGGCGGGGTTGGTCGTGCCGCCGGGGCTGGACCAGGTGACGTTGTCGAGGGTGTTGCCGCTGACCTGCCAGTAGCCGGCCTCGTCGGTGTAGAAGGTGCCGAGGACGTCCTTGGAGTCCTCGAAGTAGTTGTTCTCCACCTTGGCGCGGGCCCCGGCCCGGGAGTTGATGCCGGACTCGTTGAGCTTCACGTAGTGGTTGTTGTAGATGTGGGCGATGCCGCCGCGCAGCAGGGGCGCGCGGGAGTCGATGTTCTCGTACAGGTTGTGGTGGTAGGTGACGAAGCCGTTGGAGCGGTCGCTCTCGCTGGACCCCACCAGGCCGCCGCGGCCGGAGTTGCGCAGGGTGCTGTACGAGAGGGTCACGTACTGCGTGTTGGCCTTCATGTCGAAGAGGCCGTCGTACCCCTCCGACTCCCCGCCCGACGCCTCCAGGGTCGTGTGATCGACCCAGACGTTGCGGACGCCGGACTCCATGCCGATGGCGTCGCCGCCGTTGGAGGTGGGCGAGCCGGACTTCTTGACGTTCCGGACGGTCACGTTCTGGATGATGATGTTGCCGGCCTCGCGCAGGTGGATGCCCAGCTGGTCGAAGACGGCCCCGCTGCCGACGCCGACGATCGTGACGTTGCTGATCTGCTTGAGCTCGATCACGCCGGCGGCGGTGCTGCAGCTTTCGCCGGACACCTTGGTGGTGTTGCCGTGGTTGATGGTGCCTTCGACCTCGATCACGATCGGGGTGGCGCTGTCGGCCCGCCCGCACAGCGCCTCGTGGATCTGGGTCCCGGTGGTGGCGCGGACGGTCCGCCCGCCCGCACCGCCGGTGGTCCCGCCGTTCTGGCTGGCGTAACCGGTGGCGCTCCCGGTCGCCGCCGCCGCATCGGGCGCCGACAGCACCGCTCCGGTCGCGGCCGCGAGGGCCAGGGCTGCCACAGCGGCCTGCAGCCGCCGTGCGACTGGTCGTCCCATATTCGTCTCCCAGGTGTCTTCGGTTGGTCGGTGATGAATGCCAGAGCACACACTTCTTGGCGTGTGCATGACATATGCGGGAGCGCTCCCGCACGCAGCCGCACAGAAGCGGCTCGATCCACCAGGGGGCGTACGGCAGCGCCCCTGAGTCCCGGGCTCCACGCCGGAAGCGACAGGACAGCAAGCGCTTTCTAGAGTGAAAGTAGAGGGGTCCGACCGGCATGGCAAGGTGCGTGCGGCAGCGGTTTTCCCGAGACCGCTCTCGCGTCGAAGTGCCCTGCCTCCCGGACCCGTTCGGGCGGCCCCCGGCGTCGGCGCCTGCCTCAGCGCGCGCCGATGGCGCCACGAAGGGTCCAGCGGATCAGGTCATCGACGCCGTGGCGTGCGACGAGCCCGTCCCCGGTCGCGTGGAGGCCGGTGTACACGATGCTCCACACCACGCGCTGGATCCACTCGGCCGGGACGGTGGGGTCGAGCTCGCCGCCCCGCTGGCCCCTCCGGATCTCCGCGACGAGGATCTCGTCGACCGCACCCGCCACCGCGGCGTCCGCGCGGGAGGGGTCCTCCCCCGCCGAGGCGAACAGGAACAGCACGCGGTCACCGACGTGGACCATGGCGCTGACGATCCGGTCGATCACCTCCGACACCGACCCGGAGCCGGGAGCGGCCTCCACGATCGCCGCGTGGAGAGCAACCCAGGAGTCACTGGTGAGCGCCGACCGGAGGTGTTCGCGGTCGGGGAAGTAGCGATGGACGGTCGCCCGGCCGACACCGGCCGCCTCGGCGATGCGCCCCAGGCTCGCGGCGGGATCCCGCGCCCACTCACCGGCCGCCGCGTCGAGGACGGCACGGCGGGTGCGCTGCTTCTGCGGTGACAACTCCATTGCCAGATCATAAAGCACAGTGCCATTATGAGACTATGAAGTCTCATTTTGATGACCCATTGCCTCTTACCGTAGTGACCGGTGCGACCGGCGTGCTCGGGAGGCGCGTCGTCGCCGGGCTGCTGAGCAGCGGTCGGCCGGTGCGAGCCTTGTCCCGGCGGCCCCGCCACGGCGTTCTGCCTTCCGCCGTGGAGGTGGTGGCCGGCGACGTCCACGAGCCGTCGACGCTCGGCCCCGCCTTCGAGGCGGCCAAGGCCCTGGTGCTGATCGCGGTGCCCGACACGGCCGCCGAGGTCGTCGAACGCGCGCGGAAGGCAGGGATCGAGCACATCGTGGTCGTGTCGTCCGCCGCCGTGACCGCGGGCCACGACACCACCTACAACCTGCCCGTCGAGCGCGCGGTGCAGGCGTCCGGGCTCGACTGGTCGATCGTCCGGCCCGGTGAGTTCGCCACCAACGCCCTGCTCATCTGGGGCCCGTCCATCCGCTCCGGCCGACGGGCGGTCGAGCCGTTCCCCGACCAGGCCGGCCATCCGATCCACGAGCAGGACATCGCGGACGTCGTCGTCGCCGACCTGCTCGATCACGACCGCCGCGGACGCATCGACACGATCATCGGCCCCGATACGCTCACCAAGCGCGAACAGGTCGCCCTCATCGCCGAGGCGGTGGGAGAGGACATCGCCCTCGACGAGGTGACGCCCCAAGAGGCGCTCCGCTTCTACCGCGAACAGGGCGGGTTCGCGGCCGACAACGCCGACTGGCTGTACGGCTTCACCAGCTACGACGGGGTGGAGGGCGTCACCGACGAACCCCGGGAAGCGCACCCCGTCTCCGACGACGCCTACCTCACCCTCGCCGAGGTCCTCGGCCGACCGGGACGCTCCTACGTGCGGTGGGCCCGCGACCACGCCTCCGACTTCACAGGAACGGCCGGCTGAACCGAGCTCCTGCGTCGGCCCGCCGGGCACGGGCCACGGTCGGCGGATCCGCCGCTGCCCAAGGGGCCCGGGCGGGCGGTGCCGTTCCGGCCGACGGGAGCCGTCGCGTACGCGCGCGGCACGACGCGTCAGTCGGCCGGGAGCCAGCCCCGCTCGCACAGCGCCGCGACGAAGCGGCCGTGCGCGTCGTCCAGGGCGGGGCGTTCCGCCGGTACCGGCTCGACGAGGGCGCCGCCGCGCACCATCGCCGCGGCGCTCGCCGCGAGGTCCTCGTGGAGGGTGCCGGTCGCGGCGAGGAGTGCGGCGCCAAAGGCCGTCTCCGCACGCTCGACGACCCGGACCGGGCGGTCCAGGACGGTGGCCCGGATCGCCGTCCACACGGCGCTGCGGCTGCCCCCGCCGGCCGCGTGCAGGGGGCCGAGCACCGGCACGCCGAGTCGCTCGACCCGGTCCAGGGCCAGGCGTTCGACGAAGGCGACTCCTTCGAGTGCGGCCCGGTGGGCGTCCACCTCGTCGCGGGGGCGGCCCAGCTCGAATCCGCGTGCCGTGCCGGAGACGAAGGGGAACCGCTCGCCGTCACGGCGCAGCGGGTAGCGCACGTACGAGGCGGGGCCCCGGGCCGCCGCTGCGGCGTCCAGCGCGGGCAGGCGGGCCGGGTCGACGTCGGCCAGGCACTCCCCTCCGGTGTTGGACGCACCGCCGGGAAGCCACCAGCCGTCGGGGTGCCGATGGCTGTAGAACGCTCCGGTCGCGTCGCGGACCAGGTCCGCGGAGACACCCTTGAGGACGTACGTGGTGCCGAGCACGCCCACGAAGCGGCCCGGCTCGACCGCCCCCGTGGCGATCTGGCCCGCGCAGCCGTCCGTCATCCCGAGGCGTACGGAGCACCCTTCGGGCAGGCCCGTGGCCTCGGCCGCCTCCGGTCCGACGACTCCGGCCTCGGTGGCGGGGGCGTGTACGGAGGGGAGCAGCGCGAGCGGGAAGGCGAAGGCGTCGAAGACCTCGTGCGCCCACTCCGAAGCGCGGGCGTCGTAGCCGGACTTGAGTGCGTGGCTCCAGTCCGTGGCAACGGGACGGCCCGTCAGCGCGCGCCCGACGACGTCGGGTGTGTGCAGGACCTGACGCAGAGCGGAGCCGTACGTCCGCAGGCACCAGACGGCCCGGCCCAACGCCGCGGTGGGGCCCACGGACAGGCCGAGCGCGTCCCACCGGGCGCTGCCCACCCGCTGCGCCTCGGCGTTGACGGCGGCGGCCCGCCGGTCGTCGTACATCAGGGCCGGGCCGAGCGGAACCGCGTCGGCCCCGGTGGGCACGATGGTGCCGGACGTGGCGGACACGGCCACCGCGACCACCTCGCGCCCGCCCCGGGGCAGCGCGCCCGTCGTGCGGCGCAGGGCCGACCGTACGGCGGGCCACCAGGACCGGGCGTCCTGCTCGCTCGTCCCGGCGGCGGTCCGTACGGGGGGCGGCAGTTCGCCCCGTGCCTCCGCGAGTACGCGCCCCTGGCCGTCCACGCACACCACGCGGACGGACGCGGTCGCCACGTCGATGCCGATCACGGCCGGGGCTTGGGGAGGGGGGCGAGGGGGTGCACTGCTCATGGCGGAAAGCGTCCTTCCCCTGCGGGGCGGGCCTTTGACGTCCACCGATCAGGTGGCGGTCCGTCGCGTGGCCACGTGCGTGTGAAGTCGACAAGCGTTCCATCATGGCGGGAGGAACGGCTTCATGGTGCGGTGGCCGCCACCGTCACCCGGGTCCGCTCGCGGAGTTTGCCGAGCAGTTCGGCGTCCGCCCCGTCGTCCACGACGAGGTGGTCCAGGTCGCCGACGGGCCCCACCCGGTGCAGCGCGGTCCGGGCGAGCTTGGTGTGGTCCATGAGCATCACCTTCGTTGCCGCCGACGTGAGCATCGCCCGTTTCACCAGCACCACGTCCTGCTCCTGGTGGTAGGCCGTCCTGGCGTCGAGGGCGGAGGTGGAGACCGCCACCAGGTCGACGGAGAGCGCCTCCACCGCCTCGACGCAGGGCATCCCGAGGAAGGAGTCATGAGTGCGCGAGTACTCACCGCCCAGGGCGATCAGGCGGATGCCCTCGCACCCGGTGAAGACGTCGAGCACCCGGCGGGCGTTGGTGACGACGGTCAGGGGGGCGAGGTCGACCAGCAGGCCGGCCAGGACCAGGACCGTGGTGGAGTCGTCGAGCATCACCGACATCCCCGGCTCCACCAGCGCGGCGGCGGCGCGCGCGACGGCGTTCTTCTCCGCCGTGTTGACGCCGAGCCGGTAGTCCAGGCTCGACTCGAACACGGTGGACGGCAGGGCGGACGCGCCGCCGCGGAAGCGGCGCAGCACCCCTTGCCGCGCGAGGTCGTCGAGGTCGCGGTGGACGGTCATCAGGCTCACGCCCGCGAGCTGGGCGAGGGCGGCGCCCGTGGCGGTGCCCTGCTCCACGACATGGTCGGCGATGAGCCGTCGCCGCTCTTCGGCGGATCTCTTGGTCATGGGGATCAGTCTCCCGCAGGGCCCGGGTCGGGCGCCGGGGCGGGGGGCACGACGGTGGGCACGTTGAGCGAGCGCAGCGCCGTCTCCGTGCCGCGGATCTCGATCTCCGTGACAGCCCCGTTGTCCAGTCGCGGAAAGAGTCGCCGGTAGCGCCCGAGGGGAAGTCCGAGGAGTTCGCACAGGGCGATGCGCAGCAGGGTGTTGTGAGCGACGACGAGCACCTTTCCCCCCTGGTGACGGTGGGCGAGGTCGCGCAGGGCGCCGGTCGCCCGCGCCGCGGCCTGCGCGACCGGCTCGGAGCCGGGGAAGGCTCCGGAGTCGGCGTCCTCGCGGAACCGCCGCACGGCTTCGGGGTCCTCCGAGGCCATCTCCTCGATGGTCCGGCCCTCGCCCCACCCGAAGTCCACTTCCCGCAGCCCCTCCTGGACGTCCGCCCTCAGACCCAGTGCCGCCGCCGCGGGCGCCGCGGTCAGGCGGGCGCGGCCGAGCGGGGAGCAGGCGACCGCGTCCACGCCGCCGCGGACGGCCCAGGATCCGAGGTCGGCTGCCTGGGCCACGCCCTTGGGCGTCAGGGCGACGTCGGTGACACCGGCATACCGGTTCTCCGCGTGCCACTCGGTCTCGCCGTGGCGTACCAGCAGGAGACGAGAGGTCATGGAGAGGCCCTTTCCAGGTCGAGGCGCGTCCGAAGGACCGGCGACAGGCCGTACGCGCCGAGCACATTGCCGGTTCACGTGAGCGCTGTTAAATTTAACAGAAATTCCACAGCCCAGGACCGGCCTGTCGCGGCCCGGATCACGCTCCGGCCTGCTCGCCCCGCAACTCCACCGGCTCTCCTCGCAGAAGGAATCCGACGTCATGCGCATCCTCGCCGCAGGCGACCACTTCGTCCGCCCCTCGTTGATTCGCGCGGCCGTGAGCCAGGAGCTGTCCCGCACAGGCCGGGATCTCCCGGAGTTCACGGAGCTGACCCTCCCCTGGCCCCACGAGCCCTTCGGCCCGGTCGCGGAGGTCCGCGAGGCGAGCGGTACGGAGGACGAGCTCGTCGAGGCGCTGACCGGGGCCTCGGTCTGCGTGACGCAGATGGCCCCGTTCACCGGGCGGGTGTTCGCCGCGTCGTCCGCACTGCGTCTCGTCGCCGTCTCCCGGGGCGGGCCGGTCAATGTGGACCTGGCCGCGGCCACCCGTCACGGAGTGCGGGTCAGCTTCGCCCCCGGCCGCAACGCCCAGGCCGCCGCGGAGTTCGCCGTGGGGCTGATGCTCGCCGCGATGCGCCGCGTCACCGCCGCCGACGCGGAGCTCAAGCGGGGCGTCTGGCGGGGCGATCTGTACGCGTACGAGGAGAGCGGTGGCGAGCTGGGCGGTGCCACGGTCGGGCTCGTGGGCTACGGCGCCATCGGCCGGATCGTGGCACGGGTGCTGCGGGCCTTCGGGGCCCGGGTGCTGGCGGCCGACCCGTACGCCGACCGCGCGGCGGCCGAGGCGGAGGGCGTTGAACTCGTCGACCTGGACGCCCTTCTGCTGGGTAGTCAGGTGGTGAGTCTGCATGCCCGCCTGACGGAGGAGACCCATCACCTGATCGACGCCCGCCGCCTCGGGCTGCTGCCGCACGGCGCGGTCCTGGTGAACTCCGCCCGCGGCGGACTGCTCGACCACGGGCCGCTGCCGGGGCTGCTGCGCGGCGGCGCTCTCGGGGCGCTCGCCCTCGACGTGTACGACATCGAGCCGATCCCCGCCGACTGGGCCCTGCGCGACGTGCCGAACGTGATCACCACACCCCATCTCGCGGGCGCGACCCGGCAGACGGCGCACCGAGCGGCGGCCATCACCGCCGCCGAGGTCGGCCGCTTCCTGCGCGGGGAGAAGCTGTCCCACCTCGCGAACCCCGACGTCCTGAAGGCCGGTCGGCCCTGACGGCCGCCGTCGCCGTGCCCCGTCGTCCGGGAACCCCCGGCTCGTATCGGCTGCTACCGGCTCGTACAGGAGGCACCACGCGTGAGCACCATCATCGGTGTGGACATCGGGACGTCGGTCACCAAGGCCGTGGCGTTCGACGGGGCGGGTGGCGCTCTGGCCTCCGCGAGCCGGCCCTCGCGTCTGGACATGCTGCCGGGCGGACGGGTCGAGCAGGATCTCGACGACGTCGTGGCCGGTGTCGGCGATGTCGTGCGCGAGGTCGCCGCCGCGGTCGGCCGGCCGCCGGAGGCCGTGGCGCTCACCGGGCAGGGGGACGGTCTGTGGCTGCGGGACTCCGAGGGCCGCCCGGTGCGGCCCGCCATCTCCTGGATGGACGCCCGGGCCTCGGAGCTGGTGACCCGTTGGCTGGTGGACGGCACGATCAGCACCGCTTTCGCGCACACCGGCTCCGGCATGTTCCCCGGGTGCCACGGCCCGCTGCTGAACTGGCTCCAGGAGCACGAGCCGGAGTCGCTGGACCGGGCCGCCGTCGCGGGGTACTGCGTCGACGCGGTCGCCCAGCGCCTCACCGGCCGAGTGTGCCTCGACGCGTCCGACGCGACGCTGCCGTTCCTCGACCCGCGGACCCGCCGCTACGCGCCCCGGGCCCTGGCCGCCTGCGGTCTCGGGGAACGGGCGGGGCTGCTGCCTGCTCCCGCCGCTCCGGGCACGGTGCTCGGGCTGGACGGTCGCGGCGCCGGAATCCTGGGACTGCCCGAGGGGCTGCCGGTCGTTGCGGGGCCGTACGACCTGCCGGCCTGCGCCATCGGGAGCGGGGTGCGCGAGGTGGGTGACGGCGTCCTCATCCTCGGCACGACCCTCGCGAGCCAGGTGCTGACCGACCGCGTCGATCTCGATCCGCTCGCCGAGCCCGCCGGCATGTGGCTGTGCACGCCCACCCCCGGCCGATGGCTGCGCGCCATGCCCGCCATGGTGGGAACGGCGGCCCTGGAGTGGGTGCTCGCCCTCGTCGGCGCGACCACGGCCGACGTGGACGCCCTGCTCACCGACAGCCCGCCCGGAGCCCGGGGCGTCCACGCCTTCCCCTTCCTCTCCGAAGCGGGCGAACGGGCCCCGTTCGTCGAGCCGTCGGCCCAGGGCAGACTCGACGGGCTCAGCCTGGCGACGGGCCGGGAGGACGCCGTGCGGGCCGTCTGCGAGGCCATCGGCTACGCCGCCAGGCACTGTCTGGACACGGCGGGGCTGAGCGGCACCCTCGCCCTGTGCGGCGGCGGCACCCGGTCGGTGATGTGGGCCCGGCTGATCGCCGACGTCCTCGGCCGACCCATCCGCGTTCCGCTGGAGGAGCAGGTCGGGGCGCTCGGCGTGGTGTCCGTCGCCCGCGCCTCCCTGTCCCCCGGGTACGAGGCCCCTCCGGGACGCCACCGGGTCGTCGATCCGCGCGAGGACGTACGGGCGCTGTACGAGGACGGATACGAGCGGTACCGGGCGGAGTTGGGGACGGCCCGGGCGGAGTGGGGGGCTCGCGCACAGTTGCCCGGACGTCTCTGAACAGTCGGCCGCCCTGTTATTTATGACATGCCCATTGACACTACTAACACGTGCGCTGTTAATTTGACGCGAAGGAGGGCTCTCCGCCTGAAGACCAGGAGATTCCAGTGAAGCAACGCTCTGTCAGATCGTTCGCCGCTGCCCTGTCCGCGATGGCGGTGATCGTCTCCGCCGCCGCCTGTACGACGAAAACGCCGGACGGCACGGACGGCAGGTCACCGGAGGACGCGAAGATCGCGTTCCTGATGCCCGATATCGCCTCCACCCGGTACGAGTTGTACGACGCTCCCCTCTTCAGGGCCAAGGTGAAGGATCTCTGCGGTGGTTGCGAGGTCCTGTACCAGAACGCGGGCGGCGACGCCGCGAAGCAACAGCAGCAGGCCGACTCCGCTCTCGCGCAGGGCGCCGACGTCATCGTGATCGATCCGGTCGACTCCGCCGCGGCGGCCGGCACCGTCCGTACGGCACAGGGCCGAGGGGTCCCCGTCATCGCGTACGACCGCCCGATCCCGGCGGTCGAGGCCGACTACTACGTCTCCTTCGACAACGAGAAGATCGGCTCCATGATCGGCGCGTCCCTGGTGGAGCACCTCAAGGCCACCTCGGCCGAGGGCGGGCTCCTCCAGGTCAACGGATCACCGACCGACGCGGCGGCGGGCCTGATCAAGAAGGGCATGCACAGCGCGGTCGACTCCAGCGGCTTCGAGCTCCTCGCCGAGTACGACACCCCTGCCTGGGAACCGGGGAAGGCGCAGAGCTGGGTCAGCGGCCAGATAGCCAAGTTCCCGGGAAGGATCGCCGGAGTGGTCGCCGCCAACGACGGCACGGGCGGCGGCTCCATCGCCGCGTTCAGAGCGGCCGGAGCGACCGTGCCGCCGGTGACCGGGAACGACGCGGAACTCGCCGCCGCCCAGCGAATCGTCCAGGGTGACCAGTACAACACCATCTCCAAGCCCATCAAGACCGTCGCGGAAGCCGCCGCCACCGCGGCGTTCGCCTTCGCCCGGGGAGAGAAGCCCCGCGGCGACACCACGCTCTTCGGCACCCCCTCGGAACTCTTCACCCCCACCGTGGTCACCCGGGAGAACATCGCGGAGGTTCTGGTGGGCGACGGGAAGCCGCTGAAGACCGCCGAGGTGTGCACGACGACGTACGCCGCCGCCTGTGCCGAGGTGGGCCTCACGTAGGGCCCACCGGCCCGGCCGCGCGGCGCCCACGACCGTCCGCGAAGGGGTGGGGCGCCCGCCCGGGCCGCCACTCCCCCGCCCACCCGCCCCCGGAAGGCCGGTCCATGTCCGCTGACTCCTTGCCCTCCCCTCACGAGGCGCCGGGCGGCTCGCTGCTCTCCCTGCGCGGCATCAGCAAATCCTTCGGCGCCGTCGCCGCACTCACCGATGTCGACCTCGACGTCGCCACGGGGCAGGTCGTGGCTCTGGTGGGCGACAACGGCGCGGGGAAGTCCACCCTGGTCAAGGTCCTCTCCGGGGTGCACCGGCCGGACGGCGGAACCATCGGCTTCGGCGCCGGGACCGTGGCGATCACCTCCCCGGCCACCGCACAGCGGCTCGGCATCGCGACCGTCTTCCAGGACCTCGCCCTGTGCGAGAACCTCAACGTCGTGGAGAACCTCTTCCTCGGGCGCGAGTCGCGCGGGCTGCGCCTGGACGAGGTGGGCATGGAGGTCCGCTCCCGTGCTCTGCTCGGGGAGCTGTCGGCGAAGATCCCCTCGGTACGCGTCCCGGTCGCGGCCCTGTCCGGCGGTCAGCGGCAGACGGTGGCCATCGCGCGGACGCTCCTGGGCGACCCCAAGGTGATCATCCTGGACGAGCCGACGGCCGCCCTGGGCGTGGCGCAGACGGCGGAAGTCCTCAATCTGATCGAGCGTCTGAGGGAGCGTGGGCTGGGCGTCATCATGGTCAGCCACAACATGGCCGACGTGCGGGCCGTCGCCGACACCGTGGCCGTCCTGCGGCTCGGCCGCAACAACGGAGTCTTCGCCGCGGCCGGGACGACGGCGTCGGAGCTGGTGGCGGCCATCACCGGAGCCACCGACAACGTGGTCAGCCGCCGCGCCGGCCGCGACCGGGCCACGGCCGACGGAACGGAGCCGGCGTACCGGACCGGCGCGGCGCACCAGGGGGAAGCATCATGACGGAACCGGCCGCTGTCACGAGCCCGGAGCTCTCCCCCGGCGGGCGCCCCGAGCCGATGCCCCGGTCCGCCGGTGCGCGCGGTCGTCTGCGAGCGGTTCTCGTCCGGCTGCGCGGCGGCGACCTCGGTCTCCTGCCCGTCCTCGCCGGGCTGGTCGTGATCTGGGTCGTGATGCAGGTCCTCAACCCCATCTTCCTGTCGAGCGCGAATCTCACGAACCTCGCCCTCGAGAGCGTGCCGGTCGGCATCATCGCGCTGGGAGTCGTCTGTGTCCTCCTCGTCGGCCAGATCGATCTGTCGGTCGGCTCGGTCAGCGGCCTCGGCGCTGCCGTGCTGGCGGTCCTCTTCGTGGACCGGGGGCTTCCGGTCTGGCTCGCCGTCGCCGTCCCGCTGGCCTTCGCGGGTCTGATCGGCTGGTTCTACGCCCAGGTCCACAACCGGGTCGGGGTGCCCAGCTTCGTCATCACCCTCGGCGGCCTCCTCGGCTTCCTCGGCGTGCAGCTGTGGATACTCGGGCCCAAGGGGTCGATCAACCTCCCCTTCGACTCGGGACTGGTGGCCTTCGCCCAACTCCACTTCCTGCCGCCCTGGTTGGCGTACGCGCTGGTCGTCGCGGGTGCGGCGGTGCTGTACGCGACCGGTGCCGCCCGTGCGTCGGAGCGCCGCAGGGCGGGGCTCACCGCCGCTTCTCGGCGCCTGCTCGCCGGACGGAGTCTGGCGCTGCTGGCCGGCCTCGGCGCGGCGGTCTGGTATCTCAACCGGGACCGGGGGGTGGGCTGGATGTTCGTGTTCTTCCTCGCCCTGGTGCTGGCGCTGCACTACGTCCTGTCCCGCACCTCGTTCGGCAAGTCGATGTACGCGGTCGGCGGCAACATGGAGGCCGCCCGGCGTGCGGGCGTGAACGTGAGGGCCGTCCTCACCACCGCGTTCGTGCTGTGCGCGACGCTCGCGTGCGTCGGCGGCGTCCTCTCCGCCTCACGGCTCGCGGCGGCCAACCAGAGCAGCGGCGGCGGTGACGTCAACCTCAACGCCATCGCGGCGGCCGTCATCGGCGGCACCAGTCTGTTCGGCGGCCGGGGCACCGCGTTCGCCGCGCTGCTCGGGGTTCTCGTGATCCAGTCCATCTCCAGCGGGCTCACGTTGCTGAATCTCGACTCCGCGTACCGCTTCATGGTGACCGGCGGGGTGCTGCTGCTGGCAGTGTCGTTGGATGCCGTGGCCCGGCGTTCGCGGGTCTCCCACGGCAGGGCCTGAGGCACCGCCCGTATCCGGTGGGCGCCGCAGATCCCGTGACCACGCGACCGGAGTCCGGTCACGATCGACGACGGCCGCTTCTACGTGGCCGAGGCGGGTACGGCCGATTCCGGAGGCAGCACGCCACAGACCGGCCGCGCGTGGCTGCACCGCTGGACGGAGGCGGTGCCCGACCCTTCACGGTGCTGGATCCGCCCCTGACGAGCGTTGTTCGCGTTCGTTCTCGGTCCGCCAGTGGTCCCACAGTTCCGCCAGCTCCGCTTCCATCGACGGTGCCTCGGTGTCCAGCAGCCGGACCTGGGCCCCGGGTCCCGCGAAGTCCGTCCGGTAGGGGTGGGGCGGCCCTGGCGGGCGGGCGCCGAGGGCGGTGACGGAGCCGATGATCCGGTTCGGGCCGAGGACGCCGGGCAGTTCGCGTAGGTCCGGGTCGGTCAGGTCGAGGTCCTCGACCAGCAGTTCCCGGTCCTCGTGAACGGCCCGGGTCCTGGCCCGGACGCTGCCACCGCGTTCCCCGGAGCGGCCCAGGACGAGGGTGTCGCGCCACAGCATCCGGGCGCCGGGTGCGAGCGTCACCTCCATCGTGCGGTCGACCCACGCCCCGTGCGCGACGACGAACGGCTTCCCGTCCCAGTCCAGTCGGCCTCCTGCCGCGATGTCGATCCTGGCCCGCCACGCCGATCCGCCTCCCCGGTGGTCGTACGCCACCAGACCGGAGGGTTCGACCAGCTCCAGGCGTGCCCCCGGGCCGACCGAGACGTGCAGCCGGAGATCGTCGCCGGCCAGCAGCCCCGCCCGGGTGCCGACGAGGGCGATCCGCAGACGGTCCGCACACGGCAGCAGGGGGCGGGGGGCGAGGAACGCCCCGGGAGACAACTCGCGGGCGAGGTGCCGGCCGGAGGAGTCACGCTCGACGGCGACGACCGTGGGGTCGTCGGGCTCGGCCGGGCGGGCGGCGGGCGCGGGCGGGCCGGTCACGAGCCGTCGTGGCTGTGGCTGTGGGGCGCCATCGGGCCGGGGTCGGTCGGCACATGGGTGCCGGAGCGGTGGCGTACCAGCACGGCCCGCACCCAGTCGGCCAGGTGGGCGATCGACTCCGGGTCGTGCTTGGACAGCGCGAGGACGGGCAGACCGTCGCGGGCCCGTTCGGCGTCGGCGACCATCGCGGCCACGTCGACCTCCACATGGGGGGCCAGGTCGGTCTTGTTGATGACCAGGAGGTCCGCGCCGGTGATGCCCGGGCCGCCCTTGCGGGCGACGTCCCCGCCGCCCGCGACGTCGATGCTGAAGAGCTGGGCGTCGGCGAGGGCGGGGCTGAACGTGGCGGTGAGGTTGTCTCCCCCGCTCTCGATGAGCACCAGGTCCAACGGCCCGTAGGCCTCCTCCAGGTCCTCCACCGCGTCGAGGTTGGCGCTGACGTCGTCGCGGATCGCGGTGTGCGGGCAGGCTCCTGTCTCGACGGCGCGGATGCGCTCGGTGGGCAGGACGCCGGCCGAGCGGAGGAAGCGGGCGTCCTCGTCGGTGTAGATGTCGTTGGTGACGACGGCCATGGAGAGCTCGCCGGCCAGTTCGCGGCAGAGGGTGGCGAGGATGGAGCTCTTGCCGGTGCCGACGGGGCCGGCGACGCCGATGCGCAGGGCGCGCGGCTGGTTGAGCGGCTGGTGATAGTGCTCGTTGGGGCCCTGGGCGGGTTGTCCGGGCTGCTGGGTGGAAGCGTTGTCAGGCAAGGAAGAGTCTCCGTTCGCGTCGGTCGTGTTCGAGTGCCCACTGCTCGGTGAGCGGTGGTGTACGGGCGGGGAGTTCGGCGGGGGTGCGCACGGCCAGTGCTTCGGTGACGGCTCTCGCGGCGTCCGCCTCGGCGGCGACGATCCACGCGACCGAGTCGAGGGGGTCGCCGGGCAGCAGCTTGAGCGCGGCGGAGGCGATGGTCTGCAGTTCGTCGTAGACGACGCCGTGGGCCAGCGCCTCCTCCCCCACCCCCAGGGCGGCCCCGAGCGCCCCGAGGGTGACCGGTCGCAGGGGGCGCGGGAGGAGCCGGGTCAGCGCGGTGACCGCGGGATGGTCGGGGGCCAGCCGGCGGGCGAGGCGGTGCACGCCTCGGCCCAGTGCGGCGGAGGCCTCGCGCAGCGGTGCCGTCGGCGTCCGGGCGGCGAGCGCCTCCTGCACGGGCGTGTAGTCGACCGGATCGCGCTGGGCCGCCCGCAGGGCGAGTACGGCGGCGGCGGCCTCGGTGACGACGGTGGTGTGCAGGCGGGCCCTCAGCAGGGCGGGGATCTGCGCGCGGGTGAGGCCCGCCGCGACGGCGGGTTCGAGGCCCGCGCTGTAGGTGTGGGCGCCGACCGGGAGCCGCCCGTCGGCGAGGAGGTAGGGGGCGAGGAGCGCCATCAGAACATGCTGTACCGCTGGGCCAGCGGCAGTTCGGCGGCGGGGGCGGGCTCGACGAGTTCCCCGTCGATGCGGATGGCGAAGGTCTCCGGGTCCACGTCGATGGCCGGGAGCGCCGTGTTGTTCGGCAGGTCCGCCTTGGTGAGGTGGCGGGTGGGCCGTACGGCGACCAACTCCCGGACCAGACCGAGACGTTCGGCCAGCCCGTCGGCCAGTGCCAACGGGGAGACGAAGCTGACGGACAGGTGCGGCGCGGCCTCGGCGGCGGCGGTGGCGCGCAGGAGGACCGGCTGGGTGGTGGGGATCGCCGCGCCCGCGTCGCCGAGCGGCGCGTACACGGCCATGCCGCCCTTGATGACGGCGGCGGGCCGGATCCCGAAGAAGGCGGGGTCCCAGAGCACCAGGTCGGCGAGTTTCCCGGGCTCCACGGAGCCGACGACGTGGTCGATGCCGTGGGCGACGGCCGGGCAGATCGTGTACTTGGCGACGTAGCGGCGCGCTCGCTCGTTGTCGGCGGGCAGTTCGCTGCCGCGGTCGCCGAAGCGCTGCTTCATGACGTGGGCGACCTGCCAGGTGCGGCAGACGACCTCGCCGATGCGGCCCATCGCCTGGGCGTCGGAGGAGGTGATGGAGAGTGCGCCGATGTCGTGCAGCACGTCCTCGGCGGCGATGGTGGTGGCCCGGATCCGGGACTCGGCGAAGGCGAGGTCCTCGGGCACCCGGGGGTTGAGGTGGTGGCACACCATCAGCATGTCGAGATGCTCGGCGACGGTGTTGACGGTGTGCGGGAGCGTCGGGTTGGTGGATGCCGGGAGGATGTTCGGGTGGGAGGCCACGGTGATGATGTCGGGAGCGTGGCCGCCGCCCGCGCCCTCCGCGTGGAAGACGTGGATACCGCGTCCGGCGATGGCGTCGAGGGTGCCTTCGACGTAGCCGACCTCGTTGAGGCTGTCCGCGTGCAGCGCCACCTGGAGTCCGTACGCGTCGGCCGCCCGCAGCGCGGCGTCGATCGCGGCCGGGGTGGCGCCCCAGTCCTCGTGGACCTTGTAGCCGCCGGCGCCGCTGAGGGCCGCCTCGCGCAGGGCCTCCTCGCCGACGGTGGAGCCCTTGCCGAACAGCATGACGTTGAGCGGGACGCGGTCCAGGGACCGGTGCATCATGGCGAGGTTCCAGGCGCCGGGGGTGACGGTGGTGGCCTTGGAGCCCTCGGTGGCGCCGGTGCCGCCCCCGATGACGGTGGTGGTGCCGGTGGCGAGCGCCTCGTGGAGGGTTTCCGGCATCAGGAAGTGGACATGGGTGTCGACGGCTCCGGCCGTGAGGATGCGGCCCTCGCCGGAGATCACGTCGGTGCCCGGGCCGATCACCAGATCCGGATGGACGCCGTCGCTGATGTCGGGGTTGCCGGAGCGGCCGAGGGCGACGATCCGCCCGTCGCGGACGCCGATGTCGGTCTTGACGACGCCCCAGTGGTCCAGGACGACCGCGTTGGTGATGACCAGATCGGGTGCGCCCTCGGCCCGGGACGCGGTGGCCTGGGCCATCGACTCGCGGATGGACTTGCCGCCCCCGAAGACGGCCTCGTCGCCGCCGAAGCACCGGTCCTCCTCGACCTCGATCCACAGATCGGTGTCGGCGAGGCGGATCCGGTCCCCGGTGGTGGGGCCGTAGAGCGAGGCGTAGGCGGCGCGGGTCAGCTGGGCCATGTCACAAGGTCCTCCGTTCGAGGTGAGGGGGCGGGGGCGGGTGTCCGGGCCTCGGGCAGCACGATGCCGGGAACGCGGCGGCGGCCGCGGAGTTCGACGAGGCTGACGTCGACGCCTACCCCCGGCTCGAAGCGCAGCGACGTGCCCGACGGAATATCGAGCCGAAATCCCCGGGCGGCGGCCCGGTCAAAAGAAAGTGCGGGATTCGCGTCGGAGAAATGCAGATGGGATCCGACCTGAATGGGCCGGTCGCCGTCGTTCACCACGGTGATAGGCAATACCGTGCTTTCGGCATTGATGTGCAGCACTCCGGAGCCGGTCCGGATCTCGCCCGGGATCACGGGATCGGCGAGGTGATCGTGACGAGCTTGCGCCCGTCCGGGAAGGTCGCCTCGACCTGGACGTCGTGCAGCATCTCGGGGACGCCTTCCAGCACTTCAGCGCGGGTGAGCACGGCCCTTCCCGCGGTCATCAGCTCGCTGACGGGGGCTCCCTCACGGGCCCGCTCCATCGCCCAGCACGCGAGCAGGGCGACGGTCTCCGGGTAGTTGAGGCGGACGCCGCGGGCACGCCGGTCGCGGGCGATCATTCCGGCAACACTCAGTAGCAATTTCTCCGTGTCGGACGGAGTCAGAAACATGGGAAACCTCCATGGCGGCCTCCCCGGAATTCCCGGCGGCGCCTGAACCACATGCCTCTTATAGCTCTTCTCTTCGCGGCGTGGCAAATTCCTACGCACGGCAAAAAGTCCCTTTTTGTGGTTACGACCCACTACATACGGGCAAAACGTACAAAATTCGGTCGGGTGACTACCCGGGTGAGCACGCGGGAGCGGGCCGGCCGGAAGGTTCCGTTGGCGGTGCCTCGCCAGGTCCGCCCTGGTGTCGGGTGGGACGCGAAGGTGACCGAACGGCGTCCCCGGTTCGCGCCCCCGGGAGGTCCGGCGTCTCGAAACGGGGCGGAAGATCAGGGGTGAGAAGTGATCGTGTGGTGGTCATCGATCCCACCTGCTCCTTCGGAAGAACTCCGGGCCCGCCCTCACCAGTGATTCGGAGCCGGGCACCGAAGGTATGGGTCCGTCGGGTGACCCGCCTCACACCTGGCCCCTGTCAGCAATCGGAGCGCTGTCCCGTTCAAGGGGTACGCGAACGAGACAGGAGCCATGACATGAAGCACCGCATCGTCGTACTCGGCGCCGGCTACGCCGGGGCTTTCGCCGCCGGCAACCTGGCCTGCAGGCTCTCCCCCGCCGACACCGAGATCACCGTCGTCAACGCCGCGCCCGACTTCGTCGAGCGGATGCGCCTCCGCCAGCTCGCCAGTGGCCAGGAGCTCGCGTCCCGCAGGCTCGCCGACGTGTTCGCGGGCACCGGGGTGCGGCTGCGTCTGGCGCGTGTCACCGGTATCGACCCCGAGCACAGGACCGTCGCCGTGGCCGGCGAGGACGGCGCCGGTGAACTCGCCTACGACACCCTTCTGTACGCGCTCGGCAGCTCCGTCGCCCACCATGACGTCCCCGGCGCGAACCCCACGCTCGCGTGAGGATCGTAGGACCGGTACGGATTCGTCGTCCCCGTGAACACCGGGTCGGCCGCGCCACCCCGTGCACACCGTGGTCGCCTGCCGGACCCGCCGAGGCGATTCCGCGGCTCCGCGCGCCGCCGGCGTACCGGTGACACCATGGAGAGGTGCCCGAGGACGAGCAACGGAACGGCAGACGCCTGGAGCAGGCGATCATCGACCTGCTGAAGCGGCGTGGCCCGAACGCCACCATCTGCCCCTCCGACGCCGCGCGCGCCGTGTACCGAGGCGACGACGACGGCTGGCGTTCCCTGATGGAGCCCGCCCGCCAGGCGGCCCGGCGGCTGGTCGGAGCCGGTCGGGTCGAGATCACCCAGGGAGGCCGCCCCGTCGCACCGGACGAGGCCCGGGGCCCGATCCGGATCCGGATACGGCGCGCCCGCTGACGTCCGTGCGCCGACTCATCGCGCAGGGCGCCTGATGCGCTGCTGCGGGCGGGCGCGGTAGTTTGCCCGCCATGACGGAACTCGGATGCGTCGCCTGGCCACCTGCCCCGATCGACACGGCGCGGCTCGTGCTCCGTGAGTCCGCGGCCCGGGACCGTGGGGCGTTCATCGAGCTGTTCGCATCGCCGGAAGTGGGCGTCCACCTCGGCGGCCCCCGTCCGCGTGATGAACTCGAACAGGCCGTTCCCGAGGTGCCGGGACAGCGCCGGGGTCTCTTCGTCGTGGACCTGGGCGGAGCGATGGTCGGCACGGTCACGCTCGAACGCCGGGCCGCCGAGCGTCCGGGCGGCCTCGGTCCGGACGGCGACCGCGCCGAGCTCGGGTACATGTTCCTGCCCCGGGCGTGGGGGTCCGGATACGCCGCCGAGGCGTGCGCCGCAGCACTCGGCTGGTTCGCCGCCGCGCGGCCGGGCGAACCGGTCGTCCTGTGCACACAGATCGCCAACACCCGCTCGATGCGCCTCGCGCGGAAGCTGGGGTTCACCGAGGTGGCGCGGTTCGAGGAGTACGGCGCCGAGCAGTGGTTCGGCGTGTGGAGTCCGGTCACTCCGTCCGGTTGATCAAGGTGCCGCACGCCCTCGCGGGCAGGGCGGATCACGGCGCTCCGCTGTTACACAACGATCATTGAGTGCGCCCGAACGGCCTCTGCATACTTCAGGAATCCGGGGCCGAACGCTTATCCCAACGCGCCCCGTGCGGCCGGGCCTTCGCCCGCCCGAACCACTCCTGAGCAGGGGCAATCTTGCGAAAAAGATCAACGAGGGCGTACGCGCTCGTCGCCGCGGCCTCGGTCGCCCTCACCGCGGGCATGACCGGCCCGGCGTCGGGGAAGACCGGCGGCCCGGCACCGGCAAACCCATCCACCGCCCAGGCCTTAAAGGCAGACGGCCGGACCGTCGGCACCGTCACCCTGATCACCGGCGACCGGGTCCTCGTGGACGCCAAGGGCCGGGTCGGGGGCATCGAGCGGGCCAAGGGCCGCGAGGACATCCCCTTCTTCACCGAGATCCACGACGGCCGCACCCACGTCGTGCCGCGTGACGCCCGGCAGCTGATCGCCGACGGCAGACTGGACCGGCGGCTGTTCGACATCACCGCACTGGCCGAGCCGGAGAGCCTCAAGGCCCACCGGGACGGGCTCAAGGTGATCGTCGGCTACCGGGGAGCGGCGGCCGGGTCCGCCCGTGCCGAGGTGCGGTCCGCGGAAGGCACCACCGTCCGCCGGACCCTGTCGGCTCTCGACGCCGACGCCGTCACCAGCGCCGCGGCCACCGACAGCGAGGGCGCCCTGTGGGACGCCCTGACGCGTCAGCGGGAGGACGGTTCGGCGGCCACCGCGTCCGGCATCGCGCGGATCTGGCTCGACGGTGTGCGCAAGACCTCGCTCGACCGCAGCACCGGTCAGATCGGTGCCCCGGCGGCCTGGGCCCGGTCGTTCGACGGCACCGGTGTGAAGATCGCCGTCGTGGACACGGGCATCGACGCCACCCATCCGGACCTGGCGGGCCGGGTGGCCGCGGAGCGCAACTTCAGCGGCTCCCCGGACGCCCGGGACCGTGACGGGCACGGCACACACGTGGCCTCCACGGCGGCCGGCACCGGGGCGAAGGACGCCCGGTTCAAGGGTGTGGCCCCCGGAGCGAGGCTGATCAACGCGAAGGTGCTGGACGACCGGGGCTTCGGTGACGACTCCAGCATCATCGCGGGGGTCGACTGGGCCGTCGCCCAGGGCGCCGACGTCGTCAACATGAGCCTGGGCGGCCTCGACACCCCCGGAATCGACCCGCTGGAAGCCCAGGTCAACAAGGTCTCCGCGGAGAAGGGCGTCCTGTTCGCGATAGCCGCGGGCAACAACGGGCCGGACCAGGGCACGGTCGCGTCGCCGGGCAGCGCCGACGCGGCCCTGACCGTCGGCGCCGTCGACGACAACGACCTGATGGCCGACTTCTCCAGCGTCGGTCCCCGTACCGGTGACAAGGCCGTCAAGCCCGACATCACCGCACCGGGCGTCTCGATCACGGCGGCCGCCGCGGAGGGCGTGGCGGGGCAGAACCCGCCCGGCTACCGCAGCCTGAACGGCACGTCCATGGCGACTCCGCACGTCGCGGGGGCCGCGGCGATCCTCAAGCAGAAGAACCCCGCCTGGACCGGCGCCCAGCTCAAGGCCGCCCTGACGGGCTCGGCCAAGGACGGCGCCCACTCGGTCTTCCAGCAGGGCGCGGGCCGGCTCACCGTCGACAGGGCGATCGACCAGACGGTCGTCGCCGAGCCGGTCTCCGTGAACCTGGGCACCCAGACGTGGCCCCACAGCGACGACGCCCCCGTCACGGAGCGGGTGACGTACCGCAACAGCGGCAGCGCCGACGTGACGCTGGACCTGTCGCTGTCCGCGCCGACCGGCGGGGACGGAAAGCCCGCCCCGGCCGGCTTCTTCACCCTCGGAGCCCAGCGGGTCACGGTCCCGGCGGGCGGGACCGCCGCCGTGGACCTGACGGCCGACACCCGCCTCGGCGGTACGGTCGACGGCTCCTACTCCGCCACGGTCGTGGCGTCCGGGGGCGGGCAGAGCGTGCGCACGGCGGCAGCGGTGGAGCGTGAGGCCGAGTCGTACGAGGTCACCTTCAACGCCAGGGGACGGGACGGCGCGCCCAGCACGGGCTGGCAGGCGGACCTGAAGGGGTACGTCGGTCATGCCTCGGGCCTGCGGTTCTTCCCTGACCTGTCGTCCGGTTCGGCCACCGTGCGGCTGCCGCGCGGCACCTACAACCTGTCGGCCGACATGCTGGTCGACCCCGCGGCTCCGGGCAAGGGCGCCGACCTGATCAACAACCCCCGGTTCTCGGTGACCGGCCCGACCACGGTCGACCTCGACGCCCGGACCACCCAGCCGGTGACGTTCAAGGTGCCGGACGCGACGGCCACTCCGACGCGCGCGGGGATGATGTACTCCCTCAGCACGCCCGAGACGGGCATCACCCTGTGGAGCGACTTCACGAGTTTCGACAACGTCCGCACCGCGTACCAGGGTTCCCCGGTGACCGGCGACTCCTCCCTCTACCAGCAGTGGTCCGCCCACTGGAAGCAGGGGGCGACCGAGTACAACGCGCTCGCCGGCAGTCTGGTCCCGGAGCTGGCCACCGGCTACAGCAAGACGTACACGACCAAGAACATGGCCCTGGTGAAGGTGCGGATCGGATCGTCCGTGCCGGGCCTCGACGGCATCGTCAGGGCGGACGGTGAACTGGCCAACGGGGGGATCGCCCCGCTCTACTCGGCGCACCCCCTGCCGGGGACCCGGAAGGTGTACCTGTCCACGGACGACGACGCCCTCTGGAACATCGCGGCCGGTGTGCTGGGCGAGAAGGACGCGGCCGGCAACCGGCAGGTCGAAGGGGCCTACTCCTTCCCGCAGTCACGACGCTTCGAGCCGGGGACGACGCACACCGAGACCTTCCACGCCGGTGTGATGGGGCCGCAGATCAAGGCCGGCGACGGCCTCGTGCGGGACGGCGACAACCTCTACGGCTCGCTGGCACTGGTCAGTGACGGGCCGGGCCATCCCGGGTTCGCCCGGTACGCCGGTGCGACCACCACCATCCACCGTGACGGCGTGCTGTACGCGAAGGAGGACGCGGCCATCGACGAGCGGTTCTTCGCGCTGCCTGCGGAGTCCGCCACGTACAAGGTGGCGACCACCGTCAACCGGAACCCGGCGGTGTACCGCGCCGGGAACCGGATCGACGCCTCGTGGACCTTCACCTCGGCTCGCACCGAGGCTCCGGCGACGCTGCCGGTCTCCACGGTCCGCTTCCAGCCTCAGCTCGCGCTGGACTCCACCGTTCCGGCAGGCTCCCAGCAGACGTTCCCCGTCGTGGTGCAGGGCGCGGCGGCCGGAGCCGGCCTGAAGTCGCTGCGGGTGACGGTGTCGTACGACAACGAGAAGTGGCTGCCCGCCCAGGTCACCGCGGGCAAGGTCACCGTGAGCGCCCCGGCGAAGGGCAAGGCGATCTCGTTGAAGGCCGTCGTCACCGACAAGAGCGGCAACACGTCGACCGTGACGATCCACAACGCCTTCTTCGGCAGGTGAGACGCCCCCGGGCGGAACACCGCCCGGGGTGATCCCGGGCGAAGCGGCCCGCCGGAACGGAAGTTCCGGCGGGCCGCTGTCATGCCGGCGGTGGGGTGGTCCGCTCCCTCCGCCCGTTCCGGCACCCCCGATCGGGCGCTCAGCGTGCCGGGGCCGGGACCGGACGGTGGGAGCAGTCGGCCGGAGCGAGGCGACCGTCCCGGCCGACCAGGGTGACGGGCAGTGCCCCCTGCGTCCGGGCGGCGAAGGCTGCCGTGCAGACGAGTTGGTCGCGGGCGGGGGCGGACAGCCGCCTCACCCGCAGGTCCAGCCTGACCTCGACGGTGGAGTCACCCGTCACGACCCGGTCCACGGCGGACGCCTCACGGGGCAGTGCAGGGGCGTTGCGGAGCCCGGCCCGCCGTTCGGCCTTGTTCGGCCCGTCGAGCAGGGCGGTGACGGCCGTCAGGGGCGACAGGGCCTTGCTCGCCTCCTCGCGCTCCGAGGCCGAGATCCCCGGGCGGCCCTGCCAGGGGACGTCGACGATCCGTGGCACGGGCAGCAGTTCGCCGTCGGGAGAGAAGAAGAACAACAGCACCCGTGAGTCACGCGGGGGCAACAGGTCGCCGACCGGCGGCCTCCCGGCCCCGACCACGCCCGTCTCCTGGATACCGCAGCCGGAGAGCGGCGCCCCGGCGAGCACCAGCAGCGTGGTCAGCCCGACCGCGCGGAACGCCCGCTGCCTCACGCGTGCGCCTCCGTGTTGTCGGAGCCGGTCCCCGGCCCTTCGCCGTGTGCGGCAGCCCGACCGTCCGGCACGCCGTGGCCCGAGGCGACGGGCCCGTCGAAGGGCAGTTCCACGGTGAACAGCGCGCCGCCGCCGGGCGGGCTCGAAGCGCGGATCGTTCCGCCGTGGAGGCGCACGTTCTCCTGGGTGATCGCGAGTCCGAGGCCACTGCCCGACGAGCGGGAACGTGCGGCGTCCGCCTTGTAGAAGCGGTCGAAGACGTTCGGCAGCGCTTCGGGGGCGATTCCGGGGCCGCTGTCGCGTACCTCGGTGATCAGCGCGCCCGCGCGGGCCGACAGCCGGACGGTGACGGGTTCGGCCCCGTGGTGCAGGGCGTTGCCGACGAGGTTGGCCACGATGACGTCGAAGCGTCGCGGGTCGAGGCGGATGCGGACGCCCTCGGGCAGCTCCGCACGGACCCGGTCCTGCCACTGCCTGCCGGACAGGGTTCTCCGTACGGCCTCCGCCGCGTCCACCTCGTCGGTGCTGAGTCCGGCCGCGCGGGCGTCGAAGCGGGACATCTCCATCAGGTCCTCCACCAGCACGGCCAGTTTGCCGGTCTCGGCGCTGATCAGGCGCACCGCCCGGGCGGTGTCCGGGTCGAGCGTCCCGGCCTCCTCGTCCAGCACGTCCGTGACGGCGAGCATCCCCGCGAGGGGGGTGCGCAGTTCGTGCGAGACGTCCGAGGCGAAACGCCGGGCCCGCGCCCCGGCGTCCCGGAGTTCCTGTACGGAGTGTTCGAGGCGGGCCGCCGAGCTGTTGAACGTCCGGGCGAGGTCCGCCATTTCGTCCCTTCCGCGCACGGTGATCCGCGCGTCGAGCTGCCCGCCGCCCATGGAGTCCGCGGCACGGCGCAGTTCACGGACGGGGCGCAGCACGCTGCGCGCCGCGAACAGGGCGGGCACCAGGGCCACGACCAGGCCCGGCAGCGCACCGTCGCGGGCGGCGGTCACCAGTGCGTCGACGTCCGTCTCCTCGTTCGTCATGGGCATCACGGCGAAGAGGACCAGACCGCTGGGCACCGCACCGCCGCCCGCGACGACCCGTGTCATCACCGGCATCCCGATCGTCAGATAGGCGTTCCCGTCCTTGACGACCCGCTGGAAGCTGCCCTGGGGCGCGGTCCGCGCGGCACGGCGCAGCTCCCCGGTCAGCACACCGGAGACGGGCCGGTCTCCCGAGGAGACGTGCACCGAGCCGTACTCGGCGAACACGATCCACGGATGGGGTTTGGAGCGGGCCGCGATGTCGTACAGGTCCCACCGGACCGATTCCGGGTCCAGGGGCAGGCCGGGGACGAAACGCTCGACCTCCTCGCGGAAGGAGGCGACCGCCGTGTCCTGTGCGCGTTCGAGGACCGCACTGCGCGCCTCCCGGTAGGTCAACGCGGCCGTCGTGGCCGCGCTGACCGCGGCCACCAGAAGGAACGCGAGCACCAGCCGGGTGCGCACCCCGAAGGCGGCGGCCGCTCCGGGTATCTTCACAGCGGGCCGAAGCGGTAGCCGAATCCCCGCACGGTCTGAATGTACCGAGGGCTGTCGGACAGGTCTTCGATCTTGATGCGGAGTCGGCGCACGCAGGCGTCCACCAGGCGCACATCGCTGTGGTAGCTGTGGTCCCAGACCTCTTCCAGAAGCCGCTGCCGGCTGAAGACCCTTCCCGAAGCCGCGGACAGGAACAGCAACAGCTTCAGCTCGGAAGGTGCGAGCGGGACCGGTCGGCCCGACTTCAGGACGGTGTGACCGGCCCGGTCGATGTCCAGGTCGCCGTGGTGTTCGACGGCGGGCCGGGCGCCGGGCGGGGCGTCGATGCGGCGCAGCACAGCACGGATGCGGGCTTCGATGACCTCGGTACGGGCGGGCTTGACGACGTAGTCGTCCGCACCGGCCTCCAGACCGACGATGATGTCCACGTCATCGCCGCGCGCGGTGAGCATGATGATCGGCAGCTGGCTTTTCGCGCGTACGCGGCGGCACACCTCGACACCGTCCATCAGGGGCAGCATCAGATCGAGCAGCAGGAGGTCGGGGCGGAAGACGTCCAGCGCCTCCAGGCCGGCCTCACCGGTCGCGGTGGCGAGGACCTCGTGCCCGCGGCGGCGCAGCCCCATCTCGACGCCGTCGCGTACGGACGGATCATCTTCGACGAGGACGACGCGTGGCATGCCGGTATCTCCAGGTCCTGGGACAGGAAGGATCGCGAAAGGGGGGTTTCGGTGAGCGCGCGGCGGGGAGCGGACTCCCCGGGAGGCCGCGGGTTCACGTGGCGGGTCGGGTGTGCACGCTGACCGCGTAGCCGCCACCGTCGTACGGGTCGCCGCTCCAGGTCGCGTACCGCTGCCGCAGGGTCAGTCCGGCCCGGGCACACCACCGGTCGAACTCGGTGATGGTCACCGGAGCTTCGTCCAGCGGCAGGTGTGCCGCGTCCAGTCCCATGCCGGTGACCAGCAGACCGCCGGGGCGCAGGGCGGCGGCCAGGTGCCCGACGACGGTCGCTCCGGTGCCGGGGGCCAGCAACGGGATGACGTTTCCGGCGGCGAGCACCAGGTCGAAGTCGGGATCCAGGCCGAGGGCGTCCAGATGGGCCAGATCGCCGAGGAGCCAGTCCTGTGCGGGTGCTTCGCGGCGCGCGACGGCGAGCATCGAGGCGTCGACGTCCACGCCGGTGCAGTGGTGGCCCAGTTCGGCGAGGCGGATCGCGATCCGGCCGGTGCCGCAGCCCGCGTCGAGCACACGGGCGGCCGGTTTCAGCAACGCGGCGCAGAAGGATGCCTCGCCGTGGATGTCGTGCCCCGACTCGGCGAGCCGTGCGAACCGCCGGGCGTACTCCTCCCCCGCCTGTCCACCGGTCAGTTCCGCCCAACGGTCGCGTTGCCCAGTCATGTTCAGCTTGCCTTCCGGTCAGCCCCCAGCGGGAGCATAAACGAGCCTGTCACCCGGAGTCAGGTTCGGGTGGCTCCGGGCCGGCCCGGTACGCCGGGCTGGCTAGAGTCTCCGCCATGAGCGATCACTGCGATCCCGGGGCCGTCTCGCCGGTGCTGTTCGGCGTGGGGGGCGACTGGCTGCCTGTCGCCGCCGGCGAATCGAGTGCCTCCGTCTTCCGCTCCGTGGACGCCACCCGGTACGCCAAGTGCGTGCCCGCCAAGGATGCGGCCGGGCTTGAGGCGGAACGCGACCGGATCGCCTGGCTGAGCGGTCAGGGCGTACCGGGCCCCCGGGTGCTCGACTGGTACGCCGGTGACGCGGGCGCCTGCCTGGTCACCCGTGCCGTCCCGGGCGTACCCGCTGATCAGGTGAGCGCCGAGGATCTTCGCGCTTCCTGGGGGCACATCGCGGACGCGGTCCGTGGGCTGCACGAGGTGGCCGTGGCCTCGTGTCCGTTCCGCCGGGGGCTGGACTCCGTGTTCGCCGTCGCACGTGACGTCGTGGCCCGGGGCGCCGTGCATCCGGAGTTCCTCCCGGTCGAACAGCAACTCGTGCCCCCCGCGGAGCTGCTGGCCCGCCTCACCGGGGAGATCCCTCGGCGACGGGATCAGGAGGCCGCCGACTCGGTCGTCTGCCACGGCGATCTGTGTCTGCCCAACATCATCCTCGATCCGGAGACCCTGGAGGTGTCGGGCTTCATCGACCTGGGTCGTCTCGGAGCGGCCGACCGTCACGCCGACCTGGCGCTGCTGCTCGCCAACGCGCGCGAGACATGGGGGGACGAGGAGCGGGCACAGGTCGCGGACGCGGCGTTCGCCGAGCGGTACGGCATCGCCCCGGATCAGGAGCGCCTGCGCTTCTACCTCCATCTCGACCCGCTCACCTGGGGCTGAGGGCTGTCCCGCAATCCCCGGCGGCGACCGTCGGCAGGTGATGACGGTCCGTCGCGACGACCACCACCTGGTCCTCGGCGTGCCAGACGCGCCGCTCGCCCTTCGGCGGGTTGAGTCTGATGCCGTGGTCCCCGGGTCCGGTGCGGGCGACGTCGTGCCGACGGTAGCCGATCGCGCATTCGCCCCGGTCCCGCGCGGCGGCGACGACGCCGGCGAAGGTGGCCTCGGCGCCCGGGTGGATGTAGGCGCCGGCCGGCCGCAGACAGACGTTGTTGCCCTCTGCGGAGAACAACTCCTCGAAGACGGGGGCCAGATGCCGGTTCTGGGCGATCTGAGCCATGAGAAGTCCGATCAGCATCCCGCTGACGATGACGTCGGAGCCGCTGTTCACGGGCGCCAGGGGGCGGTTCCGGTCATCGACGAGCTCGGTGACGACACGCGTCTCGCGTCCGGTTCGCTGCTCCAACAGTCGCACGGCCAGCAGCGTGACCAGGGTCCAGTCGTCCGGGTGGTCGGGGCCGTCGCCCCGGTCCGGGCCCAGGACGACCACCGCCTCGTACGGATCGAGGTCGAGGCCGAGCACGGTCTCGGGCCGCGACAGCGGAGCCGACCGGAAGCGCACGTCCGGCCCGGTCGGCTCCCCGCCCTCCGGCTCTCTCGGCCCGGGTACGGCGCTGTCGGCGACCACGTCCACGACGGAGCCCGGGCGGGCCGTGCGCCGTAACTGGTCCAGTACCAGGGGGGCCCGGCGGTTCCAGCCGAGCAGCAGCAGCCGGGAGGGGCCGGCCGGCTCGGCCCGCGCCGCGGCGATCGCCGAGGCGTCGACGAGGTGCCGGCAGTCCTCGACGCGGGTGCTGTCGTCATCGCGGGCGAGCACGATCAGGCGGCTTCCGGGGCGGACGACGGTGTCGGCGGGCGGGTTCAGCAGCGTACGGCCCTCGGGTGTGAGCAGCCCCACCACGCAGGAGTCCGGGTGGCTCAGCAGGGTCGGTCCGAAGGGGCCGTGGTGGAACGCGGTGGCGTCGGCGAGATGGAACTCGTCGCCCGCGAAGTCGAGGAGGTCGCGCAGTACGAGGGAGAGGCCTGGGCGTCCGACGCACTGCGCGATCAGCCGGGCCGTGACCGTGTCGGTCTCCAGGACCGTGCCGCGGGGACCCGCGGCCAGCCGGGCCGGGGCACGGTACCGGTCGTCCCGGACCGCGGCGAGTACCGGCGGCCCGTCCGTGTCCTCGCCGAGGACCGCCCGCAGGGCCAGCAGGATGCGCAGCACCTCGGCGTCGGCCGTCGGTTCCGCCGACGGCAGCACCACCACCGTGCTCGCCGACCGCGGGCTGACAAGTGCGAGAACGTCCGGATCACTGGCGGGACCACTGCGGCAGATGATCCGGGCGCGGGAAGCCGGGGCAGCCCGCGCGGCCAGCACCTCCTCCATCTCGGCCTTGTCGCGGTCGGCGAGCAGCACGATGGCGCGCGGCCGCCGCGGGGCCCGGGCGGCGACCAGCTCGCCCACCACGGTGGTCACCTGGTCGGACCAGCCGAGCACCAGAACGTGCCCCTGCTCCAGGACCGTGGACCGCCCCCTGCTCAACTCCGCCATCCGCTCGGCCAGTCCGGTCGTGATCACCCCGACGAGGGTCGACACGCAGAGCAGCGCGACCAGCCCGAGCACCGCGGAGAGCACCAGGCGCAGTGGCGTGCCGGTGGCCGCACCCAGGCGCAGCGTCTCGGCGCTGATCCGCCATGTCGCGATCAGCCGCTCCGAGAGGGACGTGGGCGATCCGGGATCCGTCCACACCAGCAGCAGGCTGACCGGGACGACGACGGCCAGGCAGGTGATCACCAGCCAGCCCATCAGGGTGCCGGTGGAACGGGCCAGCGTGCGGTCGAACCGATAGCGCGCCCAGTCCCGCAACGGCACCCGCGGCCGGCCCTTGGCTGATTGCACTGCCCACTCCCCCTCGCCCGCCGCCGCGCACCCCACGGTGGGTGCGGCACCGGCCGTCCCTCTCGGCAGAGTGCGGCCTCCGTCCTCGGGGCACGCCGGGTTCGGCGGTCGATTCATCCTTTCGGGCGCTCGACCACGGCGCGCCCGCATGAGTTCCGGCCGGCGGCCCGTGGGTTCCCCAGGCTTCTGCTCCTAGACCGTGAGCAGGCCGGCCGGCAGCGCGGCGCACTCGTCGCGCTCAGGCGTACGGGCCCCGGACAGGCCCTCCGTACGATCGGGCGGCGACGGACGACGACTCAGCCCTGCTGCTCCAAGGAGTCCGCGAACGCGCGCAGCGCATCGGCCAGATCCTTCTTCGTGGGCAGCTCGTCGACCTTCTTCTCCAGGTCGTCGATCCGCTGGGCGACCTCCGCGAGATCGACCGGAGCCGTCGGCGAGGGGCTGGGTCCGCCCGTGGGATCCGGACCGCTCGGGTGGGCGCTGGGCCCGGGCCCCCCGGTGGATCCGGCGTCGCCGCCCCCCGACCACCCGGAACCACTGACGCTCCCGCCACCGTCCGACCCTCCGGAACCACTGACGCTCCCGCCACCGTCCGACCCCCCGTCGGCGCCGCCGGAGCCACCCACGCTCGTGCCGCCGTCAGAGCCGCCCGAGACGTCACCGCCCCCGCTCGATCCCGGGGGCACGCTCTCCACGGGCACCGGATCCGGGCCGGTCGGCCCCTCGTCCGACGTACCCACGGCCAGCGCACCGCCGACTCCGAACACCACCGCGGCAGCGGCTCCGACCAATGCCGCCGTCACACGTCTCGCCCGTCGATTCCCCATGGTCTCCATTCCTCAGACCCTAGCCATCGCCCCTGGCGGAGGGACGGGTTCCCACATCCTCGCGAACTCTCCACCCCTAACCCTTCAAGCTTCCATGGGACGTACAGGGACAGCGGATCTTCTACCGGGAGGCCGGCGACGCCGATGCACCCGCTGTCGTGCTGCTGCACGGCTTCCCACACGCATCTTCGCGCGCACCGACCGCCGGTCCTCGCGGTATGGGGCAGGAACGACCCGGTCTTCGGCCCCGACGGCGCCCGCGCCTTCGCCGAGCACGTTCCGGACGCCGAGATCCACCTCCTGGACGGCGGACACTTTCTGCTGGAAAGCGCCGGTGACGCGGTCGCCGCACTCATCCTCGATTTCCTGGGCCTCGTCCCCGGCACGGCCTGACCGCTCCAGGGCCCCTTCGGCGGGAAGCCGGAGGAGGCGTGCGCCCGTACCCGCCTGCCGCCGCGGCCGACGCGCCCCCGCCGCCCGGCCGGGCCGGCGGACGTACGACCGCGGCAGTGCGGGGGCCGTACGGAGAAATGCGCTTCAGGTTCGCTTCAGTTCGGGCTGTTAGAGTGCAGTCCTGCGGCGGCAATTCGCCGAGCGGCTTTGACACTTCGCCCTACGGGCCGAATCGACCGGGACAGGGAGCGTAGGAATGCGCTGCAGGAAGATGCTGGCCTTCTGCGCCGGTATCGCCGTGCTCCTGATGATTTCCGCGTTCGCTCTCGGCTCCTCCGCCCAGACCCTGCAGACCGTCGACACGGCAGCTCATTCTCACTCCGTGTCCGTATTCGACGGGTCAGGGCCGAGCGCTCCGCTGGAGGGCGTCGACGGTGACGTGACGCTCCAGCACCGCCACCACAAGGCGGGAAGCACGACGGCCCCACCGCCCGTGCAGGCAGGTATTCCCTCCTCCTCGCCGCATCTCCACGACTGCGCGACGGATGTCGTCCGGCAGCATGCTTCGCACCCAGGATCGCGAAGCCCTGCCCGTGTCCAGATCCTTCTCTGCTGAGCGGAGCCTCCGATCGTCGTGCGGCAGCCCTCGGGTCCCGCACAGCCCGGGGCCCTGCGGCGGCTCGCCGTTCGCCCGGTGAACCGCGCCATGCTCGACCTCTGCTGTGAGCAGGCCCCCGGTGGCCCCGACCCCAGGCCTTGATCTCCCGATCGTGGATACGTGCCATCACGTCCCGCGTCATACGGAATTCCGCCGCGATCCACTCGTGATGGGCCTCGGATTCCTCTCTCGGTATCCGACCGGCCCCTGCGGGATTTCCGACCCCGAAAAGATGTGACGCCGAGTTGGCCGGCACTCCGGCCTCGGCCCCTACTCAGTCCTGGAGCAGACGCACATGCAGTATTTCCCCCTCGCCTCGGAACCGGCGAGCGGCATCGCAGGGTGGGCGACCAGCCTTGTCGAAACCATGGGCGGCCCCGGGGCCGGGCTGGCGATCGCCTTGGAGAATCTCTTTCCGCCGTTGCCGAGCGAAATCATTCTGCCGCTGACGGGTTTCGCCGCGGGACAGGGAGTGATCAGCCTGTTCTCCGCTCTGTTCTGGACGACGCTGGGGTCCGTGGTGGGGGCTGTCGCCCTCTATCAGATCGGCGCTCTCTTCGGCCGGGACCGCATGTACGCCCTGTGGGATCGGCTTCCGCTGGTGAAGGTCTCCGACCTCAAGAAGACCGAGGAGTGGTTCGTCAAGCACGGCATGAAGGCCATCTTCTTCGGTCGGATGATTCCGATCTTCCGCAGCCTGATCAGCGTCCCGGCCGGCGTTGAGCGGATGCCTCTGCCGATCTTCGTCCTCCTCACCGCGCTGGGCAGCTTCATATGGAACTTCATCCTCGTCATGGCCGGATATCTGCTGGGTGATCAGTGGGAGCTCGTGGAGAGTTACGTCGGGGTGCTCTCGAAGGTTGTTCTGGTAGTGGTGGTCGTGGCGCTGGCCGTGGCGGTCGGTCGCAGGCTGCGTTCCCGTCGAGGTGATCGGCAGAAGCACCGCGCGTGACCGGTTCGCCGAGCCTCCCGGAGCGGCCTGCTCCGGGAGGCTCACCGGTCACCGGGCGAGGGCCGCCAACGGGCGGACCAGGGAGAATGGTTGCAAGCGGCCGCGCACACTGCGCGGACCGTCGATCCGATCGACAAGGTGGCACGCATGGCTATGTGGGACCGCATCAAGGACCAGGCCAAGGGTCTGCAGCAGCAGCAGTCGCAGGGCACGAGGGGCCCCGCCGGCCAGCGGCAGGCGGGTACGGGAGCGGCGGGCGGCTCGAAGGAGAAGTTGGTGGGGCTGCTCAAGTCGCAGCTCGGCTCGCTCAAGACGGAGCTCAAGAGCGGGGCGTACCGGGACGCCAGCATGGCGATGTGCGCTCTGGTCGCGGCCGCCGACGGCTCTGTCGACCCCGCCGAGCGGCACCACGTGGAGACGTTGATCCTGCAGAACGACGTCCTGCAGAACTTTCCTCCCGAGCAGTTGCGGCAGAGGTTCAACAAGCACGTCGATCAGATGATGTTCAACTTCCAGCAGGGCAAGACCGAGGCCATGCAGGAGATCGCCAAGGCGGCGAAGAAGCCGGTGGAGGCCAAGGCGGTCGTCCAGACCGGTTTCGTGATCGCCGGTGCGGACGGGTACATCGCCCCGGCGGAGGCGCAGGTTCTGCGGGAAGCGTGCATGGCGCTCGGGGTGTCCCCGCAGGAGTTCGGCCTCTGATCCGGCCGATGCGTCCGATCCCGACGGTGCGTCTGGTCCGGCCGGTGCGTCTGATCCGGCCGGCGCGCTTTCCGTAGCGGCGGGAACCCGGCGGGCGCGACCGTGTCGCGTCCCGCCGGGCCCGGCCCGTCAGTCGCCGGTCAGGGACACCGCCCCGACCGGACAGGCCCGTACGGCCTCCCGCACCAGCGGATGGGCATCCGCCGTGCGGCCGGGAATCATCTCGCCGAATCCGTCGTCGTCCTGCGTGAACACGTCCGGCGCGGTCAGCGCGCACATGCCGGCCCCCACACAGCGTTCCTTGTCGACCTGGACGCCCATGCCGCTCACCAGGCCACGGGCAGTTCCAGGAGACCCTGGACCGTGTCCCCGGGTTTGTGCTGGATCTCGTGCGCGGGCACGGCGAGCCTGAGCGCCGGCAGCCTCTCGAAGAGCGTACGCAGCGCGATCTCGAGCTCGGTACGGGCCAGGTTCTGGCCCAGGCACTGGTGGACGCCGAAGCCGAAGGCGAGGTGGTGGCGGGATGTGCGGTCCCAGTCGAGCGTCTCCGGGTTCTCGTACACTTCGGTGTCGCGGTTGATGAGCGAGGTCGAGAAGAGCACGCCCTCTCCCTCGCGGATCGTCGTCCCGGCCACCTCGATGTCCTCGGTGGCGAGCCGCTGCAGACCGTCGGCGATGGACAGGAACCGCAGCAGCTCCTCGACCACCGCGGCCGTCGTCGTCTCTCCGGACCGCAGCGCCGCCAGTTGCCCCGGGTGCCTCAGCAGCGTGAACGTGCCGAGCGAGATCATGTTCGCCGTCGTCTCGTGCCCCGCGACGAGCAGGATCACCGCGAACGAGACGAGGTCGTCGCGGTCGACGGGCCCGTCGGGATGGTCCCGGTGGATCAGCTCGTCCAGGAGCCCCTCCCCCGGCTCCGCCCGCTTGCGGTCGATCAGCGCGCCCAGATAGTCCTCCAGCTCCGTCCGGGCCCTGACCACGTCGGCCGCGCCCGGACCCCGCAGGAGCCGCCGCGAGCAGCCCTCGAAGAACTCGTGGTCGGCGTAGGGCACACCGAGGAGCGCGCAGATCACCATCGACGGCACCGGCAGCGCGAAGTCGGCGACCAGCTCGGAGGGCGGCCCCTGCCGCTCCATCGCGTCCAGCAGTCCGTCCACCGTTTCCTGGATGCGGGGGCGCAGCGCGGCGATCCGCTTCACGGAGAAGCTCGGGATGAGCATCCTGCGCTGGGCGTTGTGCTCGGGGTCGTCGACGCCGAGCAGAACCACGCGCCGCCCCTGCACGTTCACGAACCGCTCGGCCGGAACGGGGAAGTCGGGATGGGAGCGATCGGTGGACAGTCGCGGATCCGCGAGCAGCCGGCGTGCCAGGGCATGGCCGGTGACCGCCCAGACCGGACGCCCGTCGAAGAGGGTGACCCGGCTCAACGGCCGGTCCGCGCGCAGCGGTTCGTACCCGGTGGGCGGGTGGTAGGGGCACTCGCGGTCCTGCGGGAACGGTGTCGCGGAGACCGGTTGGATCGAAGGGCCGGTGAGAGCGGGGTCCTGGCGGGCCGGTTCCGTCGTGGATTCCGTCATGGGAGCGGTCGCCTCGCAGTGCTCGGTGATAGGTGCGGAGCGGGTCGCTCCGCCCCTCACCGCAATTGGATGCCCCAGGCACCTATTGGGTCGACGTCCGGACCGGCCACATCGCGGGATCGCGGATCTGGCCGGTGTCTTTCGCACACGGTCGAACGGTTTCGCATCCGCTCAGGTCCAGCGGGTGCGGCGGAGCGGCATCGGAGCGGGCACCGTCCCTTCCGCGGCCGGAACCGTTCACCGCGGCGTCCGGAACCTTGCCGTCGGCCATGTCGTCCACGATCGGCGGAGGCGCACGCGTGCTTCCCGTACCGCCCGGCGACACCGCGGCCGGACGGGTCGGGTCACGCCGTCACTCTGGCGATGAACGCCCGGACGTTCGCCACGGTTCGCTCGATCTGCTGCTCCAGGGTGAGGGACTCGCGGAGCCGCGACCCGACGCCCGCGTCCTTCTTCCCGCGTACGTAGAGCGAGCAGGCGAGATCGCTGCACATGTAGGCGCCGACCGAATTGCCCTGCTGGCCCGCCTTCCCGGCCCTGGGGGCCACCAGCAGGGAGACGCCTCCGGTGTGGACGGTCACGCACAGCGAACACATGCTGCGGCGGGTCTGCCAGGACCCGGCGTCGGAGGAGCGCAGCTGGACGCCGACGGGGCCCTCGCCCGAGGCGAGCACCAGATAGGCCCGGTCGGGGGCCTGCGGGTCGCGCCAGCCCAGGAAGTCCAGGTCACCCCAGGGCCGGTCGGCGAGGTCGCGGGGAATGGACAGGCGCTTGGCCTCGCCCTTGGTGCAGTTCACGAAGGCGGTACGGATCTCTTGTTCGGTCAGGGGCTTCATGGGACTCACGCTAATTTGCCTAATCTCATTAGGCAAACATATATTTTCTTAGGCAATCGCAGGTGAGCGTTCGGAGGGTCGCATGGCACGAGCAGGACTGGCCGCGGAACGCGTCGTACGGGCGGGGGCCGAACTGGCGGACGAGATCGGCTTCGAGCAGGTGACCCCGTCGGAGCTCGCCAGGAAGCTGGGCATCAGGACCGCGAGCCTGTACTCGCACGTCAGGAACGCCCATGACCTCAGGACGAGGATCGCTCTGCTGGCCCTGGAGGAACTCGCCGACGAGGCGTCGGCGGCACTCGCGGGGCGGGCGGGCCGGGACGCGCTCGGAGCCTTCGCCAACGCCTACCGCGACTACGCCCTCCAGCACCCGGGGCGCTTCGCCGCGGCCGGGTTCCGGCTCGAAGCGGACGCGGCGGCCGCGAGCGCCGGCGTCCGGCACTCCCGGATGATGCGGGCGATCCTGCGCGACTACGACCTGACCGAGCTCCAGCAGACCCACGCGGTGCGCCTCCTGGGCAGCTTCTTCAGCGGCTACGTGGGACTGGAGACGGCCGGCGGTTTCCGCCACAGCTCCCCCGACTCCCAGGAGAGCTGGACGGCGATTCTCGACGCGCTCGACTCCCTGCTGCGCAGCTGGCCCGCCCCCTCCTGATCCCACCCCCTCCTGATCCCACCCCCTCGTGACCCCGCTTCCCGCCCCCCCTCGACGAACGAGAAGACCGAGAACATGACCCCCCGGCACGACTGGACGACGACCCCCATCAGCACCGAGATCCTGCGGGGCGCGCTCGACCTGGAGCGGACCGGACGCGGCATGATGCCGCACCGGCTGCCCGAGCGGGCACGGCGGCAGATTTCCGACGGCCAGCTGGCCATGGCCGAATCACAGCCCTCCGGGGTCCGGCTGGCGTTCCGCACCCGGGCCACCGCCGTCGAACTGGACGTGGTGGCCACCAAGCGCATCTATCCCGGTGCGCCGCCACGCCCCGACGGGGTGTACGAGCTCCTCGTGGACGGCCGCCCCGTCGCCCGGGCCAGTGCCCTCGACGGCGACACGCTCACCGTGGACCTGGCATCGATGACCTCGCGGACCCGGCCGGGTCCCATGGAAACGCTCCGGTTCACCGGGCTGCCGGACGAGGAGAAGGACGTCGAGATCTGGCTGCCCCACGACGAGACCACGCTCCTGGTCGCCCTGCGCACCGACGCGCCGCTCCGGAGCCCCGGGCCGAGCGGCCGGCCGGTCTGGCTGCACCACGGCAGTTCCATCAGCCACGGGTCCAACGCCACCACCCCGACCGGCACCTGGCCCGCTCTGGCCGCGAGCCTCGGCGGGGCCGAGCTGATCAACCTGGGGTTCAGCGGCAGCGCCCTGCTCGACCCGTTCACCGCCCGCGCCATGCGCGACACCCCCGCCGACCTGATCAGCGTCAAGATCGGCATCAACCTCGTCAACGCCGACCTGATGCGGTTGCGCGCGTTCGGCCCGGCGGTCCACGGCTTCCTCGACACCATCCGTGAGGGCCACCCCACCGCACCGCTGCTGGTGGTCTCGCCGATCTGCTGCCCCATACACGAGATCACTCCGGGCCCCTGCGCCCCGGACTACAGCGCGACGGGCGAGGGGCGGCTCCGGTTCGTGGCCATGGGCGACCCCGCGGAGAGCGCCACCGGGAAGCTGACCCTCACGGTCATCCGCGACGAGCTCGCCCGGATCGTCGCGGACCGCGCCACCACCGATCCCCATCTGCACTACCTCGACGGCCTCCACCTCTACGGCGAGAGCGACCACGCCGAGCTTCCGCTCCCCGACGACCTGCACCCGGACCCGGCCGCCCATCGGCGCATCGCCGAACGCTTCGCCCGCCTCGCCTTCGGACACGACGGTCCGTTCGCCCCGAAGAACCGCTGACACCGGGGCGGATCCGGCGTGTCACCCCGTTCCCGGGTTCCGGCGGCGGGCCGGCCGGGAACGGGGCGGCCCGCCGCCGGTTCAGGACGGGGCCGGCGCCGCGCGTGTCCTCGTACGACCGGTTACGAGGCGTCCACCAGGACCCGTCCGTCGGCCGGCACGCGCGGGGCGAGGCCGCCCGCGTAGGCGGACTCGACGCGGGACTGCTCGGCCGCGTTCGGCAGGGCGTTCTTGCAGCTGATGCCGGCGCTGGATCCCGACATCAGCTGGGAGCAGGGGCCGGGCTTGGTGTCCGGCAGCCCCAGGCTGTGGCCGATCTCGTGAGCGGCGATACGGGTCTTGTCGTGGCCCTGGGCGACCGCCTGGCTGCCCAGCTCCACCCTGGCCTGGCCGCCGGGCCGGACCGGGCCGAGTGTGGCCTGCGGCCAGCCGCTGGTGGCCACGATCTGTATCTCGGCACGCGTGCCGGGTGCGGCCTCGACCAGCTTGACGTTGTCGACGTTGGAGTTCCACGAGGCGACCCCTGCCGCGATCGCCGCCTCCCAGCCGCCTGCCCGGCTGTCGTCGTACCGGAGCGTCACCACCGCCGACGTGCCGTCCGCCGCCGGGTCCGGCGCGGGAGCGGCCTGCGCCGCCGTAGCCGTGGCCAGGGTGATCGCCGCGGTGACACCGACGGCCTTGAGCCATCTGGATTCCAGCATTGCTGTCCCTTCACTCTCATGGGGGGCTCGGCTCCGCGCGGAGCCGAGGGAGGGGGAGGACGGTCACCGCGAACCGTAGGGACACAAGGGCCGGTTGCCGTTCCTCCCGGGGCCGCAGAACCTATGCCGCGATCGCAGCTTGATCATGCACCTGACACGAAATGAGGCCGGAAACGGACCCTGCCGGCATCTTCGGTCCGGCCCCTTCGTCCCATCGGGTCGCCCCCGCGGCCCCGTCGCCCGGCATCACCGCCAGCGGGGTCATGTTCCGTACCCTGAGGACATGCGCATGCGACCCACCCTGAGCTGGACCTCCACCGAGGAACCGCTGCCGGGCACCACGGACCTGGAGCCGGTCGTCGAGGCGTTGGGCGGTGGCGGTGTGCTGATCCTGAGCGGTGCGGGCATCTCCACGGAGTCGGGCATCCCCGACTACCGGGGCGAGAGCGGGAGCCTGAGCCGCCACACCCCGATGACCTACCAGGACTTCACCGCCGACGCCGGGGCCCGTCGCCGGTACTGGGCGCGCAGCCATCTCGGCTGGCGTACGTTCGGCCGCGCCCGGCCCAACGCCGGGCACCGGGCCGTGGCCGCGTTCGGGCGGCAGGGGCTGCTGTCGGGGGTCATCACCCAGAACGTCGACGGCCTGCACCAGGCCGCCGGCAGCGCGGACGTCGTGGACCTCCATGGCCGTCTGGACCGGGTCGTCTGTCTGTCCTGCGGCGCCTTCAGCCCACGCCCCGAGCTGGCGCGGCGGCTGGAGGAGGCCAACGAGGGCTTCGCGCCGGTGGCCGCCTCGATGAACCCGGACGGCGACGCCGACCTCACCGACGAGCAGGTCGGGGACTTCCGCGTGGTGCCCTGCGCGGTCTGCGGCGGCGTTCTCAAACCGGACGTGGTGTTCTTCGGCGAGTCCGTGCCCCCGCAGCGGGTGGAGCACTGCCGCGCGCTGGTCCGCGGGGCGAGCGCCCTGCTGGTCCTGGGCTCCTCGCTGACGGTGATGTCCGGGCTCCGGTTCGTCCGCCAGGCCGAACGGGCGGAGGTTCCGGTGCTGATCGTCAACAGGGACCCGACCCGGGGCGACCGGCACGCCCTGACCCGTATCGCTCTCCCGCTGGGCGACGCCCTCACCACCGCGGCCGGTCGACTGGGCGTCCCCGTCGACCTCCCGTAAGACCTTGGAGCGGGGCCGGGCGGGGCAGGCGAGCGCGAGCCTGCGGCTCCACGACTCTGCGTAGGCGCGCCATTACCGATATAGGTGCTTATAGGCAGTTTCCTGCCTGCCCAGTCGGGTACCTCGCAGTAAGGCGGAGCGCATCGTTCCGCCCCCTGCACCAAAATCGTCGTTCTGGAGATTCCATGTCAGAGCAGCGCAAGAGTTCGTTCGCCACCGTCAATCCGTACACCGGGAAAACGCTCGCGGAGTTCCCGGCCATCGAGGGTCGGGAAGTCGACGCGGTGCTGGAAACCGCCGACGGGGCCTTCGAGGCGTGGCGGAAGCGGCCCGTCGAGGAGCGTGCCGCGCTGGTCGGCCGTGTCGCCGGGCTGATGAGGGAGCGCAAGGAGACCTTGGCGCAACTCATCACCCTGGAGATGGGAAAGCTCATCTCCGAGGCACGGGGAGAAGTGGATCTCGCCGCCTCCATCCTCGCGTACTACGCGGAGCACGGGCCCGGTTTCGCGGCCCGCGAACCCCTCGACGTCGAGGAAGGAGAGGCGTACCTCGTCAACGAGCCGCTCGGAGTCCTGCTGGGCGTCATGCCGTGGAACTTCCCGCTCTATCAGGTGGTGCGCTTCGCGGGACCCAACCTGGTGCTGGGCAACACCGTCCTGGTCAAGCACGCCGGGATCTGCCCGCAGTCCGCCCTGGCCCTGGAGGTGCTCTTCCGTGACGCGGGAGCGCCCGAGGGCGTCTACACCAACCTGTTCGTGAGCCACGAGGAGGTCTCCCGCATCATCGACAGTCCGGTGGTGAGGGGCGCGTCGCTGACCGGCAGCGAACGGGCGGGGGCCCAGGTCGCCGAGCGGGCCGGGCGGAACATGAAGCCCAGCCTGCTGGAGCTGGGTGGCAGTGATGTCTTCATCGTCCTCGACGGTGAGGGGCTGGAGCGTACGGTCGGCGCCGCGGTAGCCGGCCGGATGGCCAACACCGGGCAGAGCTGCGTGGCATCGAAGCGCTTCATCGTGCTGGCGGACGTCTACGACGACTTCGTGGAGCGCATGCGACGCGCCTTCGAGGCACTGGAGCCCGGCGACCCGGCCGACGAGGCGACGACGCTGGGGCCACTCTCGTCCGAACGGGCCGCCACCGACCTGGTCGAGCAGATCCGCGAAACAGTGGAACAGGGAGCCGAGCTACTGACCGGCGGCGACCGGATCGACCGTCCCGGAGCCTTCGTCCGGCCGACGATCGTCACCGGCGTCAAGCCGGGAATGCGCGCGTACGCGGAAGAACTGTTCGGCCCGGCCGCGGTGATCTACCGGGTGGAGGACGAGGACGAAGCCGTCGCGCTCGCCAACGACAGCCAGTACGGCCTGGGCGGGTCCGTCTTCTGCGCCGATGTGGAGCGGGGCCGTCGGGTGGCCGAGCGGGTGGAGACCGGCATGATCTGGATCAACCACCCCACCTCGACCCAGCCCGATCTGCCGTTCGGAGGGATCAAGAGGTCCGGCTACGGCCGGGAGCTGTCGCAGCTCGGTATGCGGGAGTTCGTCAACCGCAAGCTCGTCCGGGTGTTGCCGCCCGACGCCGAACTCCGCGGCATCGCCGGCTGAGCGGCGGCCCCGCCCCCGTACCTCTCACACCGCCTTCCGAGGCGTCGACACAGCAAGGAGCAACCGTGCCCCCAGTACCCTCCATCACGCTCAACAACGGTGTGACGATCCCCCAACTCGGCTTCGGGACCTTCCAGATCCCGCCGGACGAGACCTGTGAGACCACGCTGGCCGCCCTGGAGACCGGCTACCGGCACATCGACACGGCGCAGATGTACGGCAACGAGAAGGAGGTCGGCCAGGCGGTCCGCGCATCGGGACTCGACCGGGCCGACGTCTTCGTGACGAGCAAGCTGAACAACGGCGCGCACGCCCCCGACGAGGCGCTCCGGGCGTTCGACCGGTCCATGGAGGAACTGGACCTCGGCCACCTGGACCTGTTCCTCATCCACTGGCCCCTGCCGGGGGGTTCGGGGGACTTCGTGGAGACGTGGAAGGCCCTGGAGGAGATCTACCGGTCCGGACGCGTCAAGGCGATCGGGGTCTCCAACTTCCAGGAGAACCATCTGCGGCGGCTGCTGGACAACAGCACGGTGGTGCCCGCCGTCAACCAGATCGAGGTGCACCCGTACCTCACGCAGGATGCTCTGCGCGCCTTCGGGGCGGAACACGGCATCGCCACGGAGGCGTGGTCGCCCATCGCCCAGGGCAAGGTGCTCGCGGACCCGACGGTCACGCGCATCGCCGAGCGGCTGGGCAGGACCCCCGCACAGGTGGTGCTGCGCTGGCACCTGCAGCGTGGGGACATCGTGTTCCCCAAGTCCGTGACGCTGAAGCGCATCCAGGACAACTTCGCGCTCTTCGACTTCGAGCTCACCGAGGGGGACATCGGCGAGATCGCCGCCCTCGACCGGGGCGAGCGCACCGGGCCCAATCCGGACACGTTCAACGGCTGAGCCGACCGAGCGGGGCTCGGCCCGGGAGGTGCCCCGGGCCGGGCCCGCCCCGCCTCACCCGGCGGGCGTACCTACCGGGCGAACTCCCTCAGGTCCTCCGCCAGCGAGGTGATCGCCGCGGGATTGCGCGGGCTCTCGACCAGGTCGACGTAGTCGAGCACGACGATCCGGTCGTTCCGAATCGCGGATACACCGGCGAGCGGCTTGTAGGACTTCAGGAACCTCCGCTTCTCGTCCGCTCCGGTGTCGCCGTAGTCGTTGATGACGATGACCTCGGGATCGCGGTCGACCACGGTCTCCCAGCCCACCGTCGTCCAGCTGTCCTTGAGGTCCTTCATGATGTGGTCGCCGCCGGCCTTGGTGATGATGTCGTGCGGTCCTGCGTACGCGCCCGAGGTCAACGGCTTGTCCTTCCCGTCGTCGTACAGGAAGACCCGGAGGCGGTCGCCGCCCTCGGCCGCCTTCGCCCGCGCTTCGGCGACCTCCTCGCGGAACGACGTGATGAGGGTGTCCGCCCGGTCCTCGACGTCGAAGATCTTTCCGAGGTTGCGCAGGTCGGTGTAGAGGGCTTCGAGCGGGGGCATGACTCCGCGGGCCTTGCCCTGCCCGTTGCGGCACGACTCGCTGAGCAGGTACGAGTCGATGCCCACGCGTTCCAGTTCGGCGGGGGTGAAGCCCTCACCCTCGTTGAATCCGTAGTTCCAGCCGGCGAAGACCAGGTCGGCGCGTGCGTCGAGGACCAGTTCCTTGTTGATCCGCTCCTTGGAGAGCCACTTGGTCTTCCGGTAGCCGTCCTTCCAGGGGACGGACGTCATGTCGCCCTTGTCGTCGGGCATCACGTACCCGGCCATGTGGTCCTCCAGCCCGAGGGCGAACATGATCTCGGTGATGCCGGTGTCGTTGGTGACGACGCGTTGCGGGGCCTTGTCGTACGTCTTCTTCTCCCCGCAGTTCTCGACGGTCACCGGGTAGTGGCGGTCGGCATCGGACGCGCGGTCCTTCCCGTCGGCCTGTGAGGTGACGTCCGCTCCACAGCCGGTGAGGACCAGGGCGGTCGCGAGCACGAGCGCCGCGGGACGCAGGGGGTTGGGCATGGTGGTCGAGACTCCTTCAGGAGGTGGGGCGGGCAGGGGGGAGGTCGAAGAGCAGTTGGAGCGCGCCGGTCTCCGGATGCGCGACCCGGTGCGCCCGTACGCCGAAGACGTCGGCCAGCAGCTCGGTGGTCAGGACCGCGTACGGGGCCCCGGAGGCGACGATCCGGCCGCTGTCGATGACGTGGACCAGGTCGCAGTGCAGGGCGGCGAGATTCAGGTCGTGCAGGGCGGCGAGCACGGTCAGGCCGCTGCCGCGGACCAGGGCGAGGACCTCCAACTGGTGCGCGATGTCGAGGTGGTTGGTGGGTTCGTCGAGCACCAGGACCCGGGGCTGCTGGGCGAGGGCGCGGGCGATCAGGACGCGCTGCCGCTCACCGCCGGAGAGGGTGAGGAAGCCGCGTTCGGCCAGGTGTCCCGCGCCGACCCCCGCCAGCGCCTCGTCGCAGAGTCGGCGGTCCTCCTCGGATACCCGTGCCACCGGCCCCTGGTGCGGCAGCCGCCCCATGGCGACGATCTCGGCGACGGTGAAGTCGAATTCGGCGACCGCGTCCTGCGGAAGGGCGGCCAGCCGTCGGGCGCCTTCCCGCGTGCTCAGGGCGTGAAGGTCCTCACCGCCGATCCTGACGGCGCCGGCCGAGGGGCGCAGGGCCCGGTAGGCACAGCGCAACAGGGTCGACTTCCCGCTGCCGTTGGGACCGACCAGGCCGACGAGCTGCCCGTCGGCCGCGCCCAGGGTGACCTGGTCCACCAGCCGTGCACCGGCGATCTCGACGGTCAGTGCGTCGATGTCGATCCGCATCAGATGCCTCCGAAGGAGTAGGAGCGCCGACGCATGAGGAGAATGAAGCAGGGAACGCCGATGACCGCGGTGAGGACGCCCACCGGCAGCTCGGCCGGCGCCAGCACCACGCGCGAGAGGATGTCCACCCAGATCAGCAGGACGGCTCCCGCCAGGGGGGCGACGGCCAGGAGCCGGCGGTGGTCGGCGCCGACCAGCATCCGTGCGGCGTGCGGGACCATCAGGCCGACGAAGCCGATCGCTCCGCTCACCGCGACGACCGCCCCGGTGACGGCCGCGGAGACGAGGAAGAGCTCCTTGCGCAGTCTGGCGGGGTCGACCCCGAGTGCGGCGGAGGTCTCGTCCCCCATGGCGAGGGCGTTCAGGCGCCGTGCCGACCAGCCGAGGTGCGCGAGACCGGCGAGCACCGCGCCGACGGCGATCGGCACGGCGGCCCAGTTGGCCCCGCTCAGGCTGCCGAGCAGCCACATCATCGCGGAACGGGCCGCTTCCCCGCGCTCGGCCGCGAACACCATGAACGTGGTGACGGCGGAGAACCCGTAGTACATCGCGGTCCCCGTCAGGACGAGCCGGAGCGGGGTCAGTCCGCGTTCGGTACGGGCGACGGCGTACACGAGGAGCATGGCGAGGAGTGCGGAGAGGAACGCCGCCGTGGACAGCGCCCAGATGCCCAGCGCCCCCAAGGCCCCGAAGATGAGTACGGCGTTGGCGCCGACCGCCGCGCCCGAGGAGATACCGAGGACGAACGGGTCGGCCAGCGCGTTGCGCACCATGGCCTGGACGGCGACGCCGATGGCGGACAGGCCGGCCCCGACGACGGCCGCCAGCACGGCTCGTGGCAGCCGTAGTTCCCAGACGATGGTGTAGGCCGGGACCTCGTCGGGGCCGATGGCCCCGCCGGTCAGCCCTGCCCACAGGTAGCGCGTCACCTCCGCCCAGGAGAGCCCCGACGCCCCGATCGCCGCCCCGCAGAAGAGGGAGAGGGGCAGGGCCGCGCCCAGGCCGGCCAGGAGGAACGGCAGGGGTACGCGCCGGGGTGGAGCCGGTCCGGTGCCGATGTGCGCGGGGCGCGACGGCTTGGAGGGTATGCGGTCGAGTGACGTGGCCACAGGCCGGTCGCTTTCGCCTCGGGCCGTGCGTCGCGCGATGAGGAGCGGCCCCGGACGGCGGCCGCCCCGCGCAGCGCCCATTCGCAGTCCACGGCGAATCGTCAGGAGCCTTCTCGGCCACGGGTGATCGGGCTCACGGAACCCGGGGGCTCCGTCTACCGTTGCGGGTCAGCGCCGGATTTCGACCGGACTTCCCCCGTGGCGGAACGCAGCCTAGCGCGTGCGGTCCCCCTCCCCCGGCGGAGGGTGAACGGCGCGCGGCACGCGGAAGGTTCTGTCGCCCGCCCCGAGGTGGCGGGGAGGCCCGGGTACGTCCGGATGCCTCCACAGGTTTCACCAGCTGATGCGGGCCGCCACCGGGAGGTGGTCGCTGCCGGTCGCGGGCAGCAGCCACGAGCTCTCCGGCTCCACGCCCCGGACCAGGATCTGGTCGATCCGCACCACCGGGAAGGCGGCGGGCCAGCTGAAGCCGAACCCGTCGCCCGCCGCCTCCTGCGCCGATCGCATCCGCGAGGTGATGCCCGCGTACGCGCGGTCGTCCAGGGTTCCGTTCAGATCGCCGAGCAGCACCACCCGCTCGTTCCGCTCGGCGGCGACGGCCCGGCCGAGCGACTGCGCACCGGCGTCCCGTTGGCCCGAGGAGAGGCCCGCCCGGGGATTGACCCGTACGGATCCGAGGTGCGCCACGTACACCGCCAGGGGGCCGTGGTCCGTGGCCACCGTGGTGCGCAGCCCCCGGTTGTACTCCAGCTTGACGTCGGCGGGCTTCGCGTCCCCCAGCGGTCCCGCGTCCATCTCGACGTCGACCGGGCGGGTGTCCGACAGCGGCAGTCTGCTCCACACGCCGACCGTGCCCAGCACCGTGTGGTGGGGGTACGTCGTCGCCAACCCCTTCTCGTACGTCCTCAGGGCCGCCGGGTCCAGCTCCTCCAGTGCCAGCACGTCCGCACCGGAGGCTGCCAGGGCGCGTGCGGTGCCCGCCGCGTCGGGGTTGTCGGCGCCGACGTTGTGGCTGACCACCGTGAGGCCGCCGCCCGGGTGGGACTTGTCGGTGAGCAGCCCGCCGAAGAGGTTCAGCCACACGACGGCCGGCAGCAGCAGCGCGACGAGTGCGGGGACGGAGCGGCGCAGCAGCGCCCCGGCAAGCAGCACCGGGATGAACAGGCCGAACCACGGGAGGAAGGTCTCCACCAGGCTACCGAGGTTCCCGATCCGGTTCGGGATGCTGGCGTGCAGCAGCAGGAACAGGCCCAGCAGCAGCGCCGCCGCCGCGAGCACCCGGCCCCGCTTCCAGAGGCCGGTCCTCGCGCCGGTGTGCCGGGGGCGGGTGCCCCCGGGGCCGACGCCCCCGAGGTCGGCGTCGCCCCGCCCGGAACCGGCCGTGCCCACGCCGCCCTGCGCCGTCCCGGCCGTGTCCACGTCGCCCCGTGCGGTGCCGGCCGTGTCCACGTCGCCCTGTGCGGTGCCGGCCGTGTCCACCTGCGTCATCGTCTGTCCTCGCTCGCCGTCGGTCACTGTCGCATCCTGGGGTCCTGGGTGGGGTCGGCGTACATGCGCGGGCAACTCCGGTCGATCGCTTCCGTGCGCAGCTCGTAGTGCCAGGGTTCGTTCCGGTAGGTCTGGCACAGTCCGTACGCGGCACCGTGCTCGGTCAGCCACTCCGTCGCGTCGGCCGGCCCGATGTCGACCGCGTCCCCCGACACGTGCGGTGACGTCTTCGCGGTGGCCACCCATCGGGCGGCCTCGGCCTCGGACCCGTACCGCGCGATCGCCTCGCGGAGCAGCTGATCCTGGTACTCCGGTGATCGCCAGCCGCTGTTGACGGCGAACTCGACGCCGTCCCGTGCCGCCTCCCGTGCCGCCCGGCGGAGGGCCGCGAGCAGATCCGCGTCGAGGTTGGCGACGGCCGGGATCTCGTCGTCGAGGACCGTCACGCCGTCGGGGACGGCCCCGTCGGCCGCTCCCAGCGCTCCACGGAGCCCACGGTGAAGGGGAGGAAGCGAGGGTGCCGGCTCCGAGGAAGGGGCGACGGACGGGGAGCGCGGTGAGGCCGAGGTCGACGGGGCGTGCGTCGGGTTCAGCAGGAAGTGGCCGAGGGCTGCCGCGATCGCTGCTACGACGGCTACCGCGCCGACGACCAGGGGCCCGCGTGTCCGGCGGGGCGTTGTTCGCACTGACGGCGGTGGTCGAGTCATACACGGAGTCAAGGCAGCGCGGTGTTGCCGACACGTATGCGGTTCTCGATACGCCGACGATAAGTGCCGGCTCGTAGCATCGGCCCATGCGCGTGCTGATCGTCGAGGACGAACCCTATCTGGCGGAGGCCGTCCGCGACGGCCTGCGTCTCGCAGCGATCGCGGCGGACATCGCGGGGGACGGGGACACCGCTCTGGAGCTGCTGAGCGTCAACACCTACGACATCGCCGTCCTGGACCGCGACGTTCCCGGGCCGTCCGGCGACGAGATCGCCGAACACATCGTCGCCTCCGGCAGTGGCATGCCGATCCTCATGCTCACGGCGGCCGACCGACTCGACGACAAGGCTTCCGGGTTCGGGCTCGGCGCCGACGACTACCTCACGAAACCCTTCGATCTGCGGGAGCTCGTGCTCAGGCTCAGAGCGCTCGACCGCAGACGCGCCCACAGCAGACCGCCCGTGCGGGAGATCGCGGGTCTGCGGCTGGACACCTTCCGCAGGGAGGTCTACCGGGACGGCCGCTACGTCGCACTGACCAGGAAGCAGTTCGCGGTACTCGACGTCCTCGTCGCCGCCGACGGCGGTGTCGTCAGCGCCGAAGAGCTCCTGGAACGCGCGTGGGACGAGAACGCCGACCCGTTCACCAACGCCGTACGCATCACCGTCTCGGCCCTGCGCAAGCGCCTCGGCGAACCGTGGATCATCGCCACCGTGCCGGGCGTCGGCTACCGCATCGGCACGGCGTCCGGCACGGGTCGCGGCGCGGGAGAGGACCATGGCTAGGCGGCCCGGGTTGAGCGTCCGCCTCAAGCTCACCCTCAGCTACGCCGGATTCCTCATGGTCGCCGGCGTCCTGCTGCTCACAGCGGTGTGGGTGTTCCTCCTGGAGTACGTTCCCGACGACTGGGACAAGCGGATGCTTCACGAGAATCCCAACCGCCAGCTCCTCGCATACACGTTCGCCCCGGCGGCGGCCACCGTACTGGCGGTCCTCCTCGTCTTCGGCCTCCTGGGAGGATGGATCCTCGCCGGCCGTATGCTCGCCCCTCTGACCCGGATCACCGAAGCCACCCGCGCGGCCACGCACGGGGCGCTCTCCACCGGATCCGGCTGCCGGGCCGCAGGGACGAGTTCCGGGAACTCGCCGACGCGTTCGACACGATGCTCGCCCGGCTCGAAGCACACGTCGCCGAGCAGGAGAGGTTCGCGGCCAACGCCTCCCATGAGCTGCGCACCCCGCTGGCGATCTCGAAGACGCTTCTCGAGGTGGCCCGCACCGATCCGAACCGCGACACCGACGAGATCATCGACCGCCTGTACGCCGTCAACGGCAGGGCGATCGACCTCACCGAGGCGCTGCTCGTGCTCAGCCGCGCCGACCGGCGTTCCTTCCCCCGGGAACCCGTCGACCTGTCGCTGCTGGCGGAGGAGGCCACCGAGACCCTCCTCCCCCTCGCGGAAGAGCATGGCGTCACCGTCGAGACACGCGGCGAGATCGCCCCCACGACCGGATCACCGGCGCTCCTGCTGCAGCTGATGACGAACCTCGTGCACAACGCGATCGTCCACAATCTGCCCGACCGGGGCACTGTCCGGGTCACTACCGGCGTCCGCCGCGGGACCGTGGTGCTCACGGTCGAGAACACCGGTGCCAAGGTCACCCCGCGGCTGGCCGCGACGCTCACCGAACCCTTCCGGCGCGGAGCCGAACGGTTGCGCACCCACCACGCGGGTATCGGGCTCGGCCTGGCCATCGTCAAGACCATCACCCGCGCGCACGACGGAACGCTCACCCTTGCCCCGCGCCCGGACGGCGGGCTGCGCATCACGGTGGAACTCCCCGCGACGGCCCCGCCCGGCGACGGGGTCCGGACGGCGTACGGCAGGATGGAGCCATGAGCGTAGTCAAGATCAATGTGCTGACCGTCCCCCAGGAACAACGCGAGACGCTGGAGAAGCGCTTCGCTTCCCGGGCCCATGCCGTGGAGGGCTCCGACGGATTCGAGTGGTTCGAGCTGCTCCGGCCCGTCGAGGGCACGGACGACTACCTCGTCTACACCCGCTGGCGTGACGAGGCCGCCTTCCAGGCGTGGATGGAGGGGCCGATGAAGGCGGCCCATCAGGGCGGCGATGCCGGCGGCGCCGAGCGCCCCAAGCCGGCGGCCAGCGGGTCCACGGTGTGGTCCTTCGAGGTCGTGCAGCAGGCCTCCCCGACCGGCGCGTAGCCGAGCGGGCGCAGCTGTGTGACCCGCGCCCGGTCCGGCCCACGTGGCCGGCCGGGCAGGTCTCTGCCTCTTGCCGGGTCCGGGCAGGTCAGCGGTCGACCGCCGGCAGCCGGGCCAAACCGGTGTCACGCATGATGCGGTGGACGGTCCCGGCCAGGACGCTGTCGGGGCCGATCACGGTCTCGACGCCCTCGGGCAGCACGTCGCGGGGGCGGTACCAGTCCCGCAGTCGGTTCTCGTCGACGTCGTCGGCGATCGGCTTGGTGGCGTGCCGGGCCACGGTCTCGGCGAAGGGGACGTCCAGGTAGTACCCGTGGGTCGGGCCCCGGTGGTCGGCGCGCAGCCGGGCGAGCATGTCGCCGTAGTGGTCGGCGTAGAGGATGCCCTCGACCACCACGTGGTAGCCGGCGTCCAGGGCGTAGCGGGCGGTCAGGTCGATCAGACCGATGTTCGCCGCCCCGGGCCGGTCGCGCTCGCGCAGCACGGTACGGCGGAGGTTGTCCTGGCCGACCAGGGCCAGTCCGCGGCCGAAGCTGTCGCGGAGGCCGGCCGCCACACTCGACTTCCCCGAGGCGCTGTTGCCGCGCAGGACGATCAGCCGGGTCTCCTCGGTCCCCACGTTCACGGTGGACACGCTAGCCGCTGCCGGGTCCTGAAGCGGACCCTTCCCGTCACGTCACTCCCAGGGTGCATGCGCTCTCCTCCCGGCGGCTGATTCCCCGCGACCTGAGCGTTTTTAAGATCATTCTCCGAGGAACGGACCGACGGACCGGTGGAACACGACATGACACTGCTGGATGTACTACTGGACGCGGTCCGCGAGGCTCCCGGGCAGGTCGTCGTGCATGTGCGCGGCGACGGTGGCGAGCTGACGGTCAGCCTGCGCGAACTCCTGGACGCATCCCTCCGTGTGGCGGGGGGCTTCCGGGAGGCGGGGGTGGCGCCAGGGACCTGTGTGCCGTTGCTTGCCGACCGCAGCGAGGACTTCCAGCCGATGTTCTGGGGTGCGGTGGCGGCCGGCCTCGTTCCGGTTCCGCTGGCGCCGGACGCCCGTCGGGTGCTCCCGGTCTGGGAGCACCTGGGGCGGCCGCCCGTCGTCGTGGACGCCTCGACCGCGTCGCTGTCCGGTGAACTCCCCGACACCGTTCGCACCCTGACCCTCGATGTCCTGCGGCAAGGACCGGTACTGCGGGAGATCTCCACCGCCGGGCTCGACGACGTCGCTTTCGTGCAGTTCTCCTCGGGAAGCACCGGCGCCCCCAAGGGGGTCGAGGTGACACATGGCGCGGTGCTGGCCAACCTGGAGCAGATACGGGCCGCCTCGGCGCTGGGCCCCGACGACGTGGTGGTCAGCTGGATGCCGTACTTCCACGACATGGGGCTCATCGGCACCCACCTCGCTCCGCTGGCCGCCCGGGCCCGCCAGGTCAAGATCGGTCCGCTGTCGTTCGCCAAACGCCCCCGCCTGTGGTTCGAGGTGGCGGCCCGGCACCGGGCCACGGTGCTGTCCGCCGCCAACTTCGCCCTGGCGCTGGCCGTACGCCGTGTTCCCGAGGAGGTCCTGGCCCGGCTGGACCTCTCGGCCGTGCGGCTGATCCTGGTCGGGGCGGAGCCGATCGCGCCCGCGGTGTGGCGTGCCTTCGCCGACAGGACCCGGCCGTCGGGGCTGGACCCGGCGGCGGCCCAGCCGGTCTACGGCCTGGCGGAGGCGACGCTGGCGGTGACCTTCCCGCCGCCGGGGGAGGTGGCCGTGCCCCTGGTCCTGGACCGGGCGTCGTTGAGCCGTGGAGTGGCGGTGGACGCCGAACCGGGCGAAGGGGCCGTCGAGTTGATGGACGTCGGGCTGCCGGTGTCGGGCTGCGCCGTGCGCGTCGTCGACGACGCGGGCACCGTCCTCGGGGACCGGCGGACCGGGCACATCATGGTGAGCGGTCCCCAGCTCGCCCGTGGCTACCACGGTCTTCCCGACGCGAGCGCGGAGGTGTTCGCCGGGGGGTGGCTCCGCACCGGTGATCTCGGGTTCCTGCGGGACGGCCGGCTGTGCGTCACGGGCCGGCACAAGGACGTGCTGTTCCTCAACGGCCGCACGTTCCACGCCACGGACATGGAGGAGGTCGCGGCCACGACTCCCGGGCTGCCTCCCGGCGCCCCGGCGGTGGTCGGGTCGACCGACCCGGTCACCGGTGCGGAGCGCGTCGTGGTGTTCGTCCCCTGGGCACGGCCCGCGCGCGAGGCGGCGGACGTACTCGAACGCGTCGCGGCCCGGGTGCGCGAGGCCCTGCTCCATGACGATGTGCGGGTGCTGGCCCTGCCGCCGGGCGCGTTCCCCCGGACGACGAGCGGCAAGCTGCAACGTCGGCGGCTGCGGGAGCGTTTCGAGGAGGGCGCGTTCGGGACCGGTGACGGCGCTGGTGGCGTTCTGCCCGGAGAGCCCCGGCCTGCGGCCGCACCCCACGCGAAGGCGCCCCGCGCCCGCGCGGAGACCGTCCAGGTCGTGCGGCAGGCGTGGGGCCGGGTGCTGGGCCGGCCCGCCGATTCGATCGGGGCGCACGAGCCGTTCGGGAGCCTCGGAGGGACGTCGCTCAAGGCCATGGAGGTGCTGGTGGCGCTGGAGGACGCCTTTGGTGTGACGCTGCCGCCGGTGGTCATCCGCGACCACGGCACGGTGGACGCGCTGGCCGGTCACCTTCTGACGGTGGCGCCCGGTCCGGGGCCGTCCGACGCGTCCGACGCGGACGGTGCGGACGCCGCGGACGCCGCGGAGCGCGCCGCACAGCGGACCGGAGGATCAGCCGCCGGGCCGGCCCCGGCACTCCCCCTCCTCACCGACGCCACCGACGCCGCCGCCACCGCTGCGGCCGTCATCGGGATGGCGTGCCGGTTCCCCGGCGCCGACACCCCCGAGGCCTTCTGGGACCTGCTGGTCGACGGGCACGACGCCGTCGCTCCCGTACCGCGTGGACGATGGGACGACGGCCGGGAGGACCCCTCGGGGGGCCGGCCGACGACGTCGGCGGCTCCGGCAGGTTCGGCAGCTCCGGCAGCTCCCCGGAAGCGATGGGCCGCGCTGCTGGAGGACCCGGCCGGGTTCGACGCCAGCTACTTCGGCATCGGCGAGGACGAGGCACGCGCACTCGACCCGCAGGCCCGGCTCTTCCTGGAACTCGCGCACGAGGCACTCGAACGCGCCGGCTACGCGGGGCCCCGACGGAACGGTCGCAGGATCGGTGTGTTCGCGGCGGTCGGGGACAGCGGCTACCGGGAGGTCCTGGAGCGGGCCACGGCCGGCGGCTCCCCGCTGCCCGCCGCGCTCACCGGGAACCTGCCCGCCCTCGTCGCCGCCCGGGTCTCGCAGAGCCTCGACCTCGACGGTCCCGCTCTCGCCGTGGACACCGCCTGCTCGTCGGGGCTGGTGGCTCTGCACCTGGCCCGGCGCAGCCTCCTGGACGGCGAGTGCGACCTTGCCGTCGTCGGCGGGGTCAACCTCCACCTGACCTCGACCCCGCACAGGCTGCTGGAAGAAGCGGGGGCCCTGTCCCCCACCGGGCGCGGCCGCGCCTTCAGCACCGACGCCGACGGTTTCGTGCCCGGCGAGGGAGGCGCGGCCATCGTCCTGACGCGGCTCGACGCCGCCCGCCTCGCGGACGATCAAGTGCTCGCGGTGGTCCGGGGCACGGCCGTCAACAACGACGGCCGGTCGATGAGCCTCATGGCGCCCAACCCGCTGCGGCAGCGCGAGGTCATCACCCGGGCGTACGAGGCGGCGGGGGTCGAGCCCGCCTCGGTGACCTACGTGGAGGCCCACGGCACCGGCACGGCCGTGGGGGATCCGATCGAGCTGCGTTCGCTGGCCCACGCGTTTCCCGAACGCGCCGACGGCGAACCGCGGTTGGTCGGCTCGGTGAAGACCAACATCGGGCATCTGCTGAACGCCGCCGCACTTCCCGCGCTGGTGAAGGTCGTACTGGCCCTGGGCCACCGTAGGCTGCCGCCGTCGCTGCACCATGCCCCGGCCTCGCCGGGCCTCGCCCCCGCGGGCTTCTCCGTGGTGACCGAGGCCCGGGACTGGACGTCGTCCGTCGGGCCCCTCGTCGCGGGGATCAACGCGTTCGGTTTCGGCGGCACCAACGCCCATGCCGTTCTCGAGCAGGCCCCGCCCCCGCCGCCCCCGGCTGCCCCGGGCTCGCCTCTTCCTCGTGTCGCGCGGGAAGTCGCGGTCGACGGGCCTCACTTGCTGACCCTGTCGGCCCGCAGTCCGGGCGCGCTGCGGGACGCGGTGACCCGGCTCGCCACCCATCTGGAAAGCCGTCCGCGGCTACGCGAGGGCGATGTCTGCCGCACCGCGAGCACGTCCCGGGACGAGGGACCCCACCGGCTCGCCGTCGTCGCCGACGGTGATCTGCGGGAGCGGCTCGCCGCCATCGCCGCCGCCGCGACGGGACCAGCAGGCGGGCGGGTCGGGAGCCTCGTCCGTTCCCGGCCGCGTGTGGTCTTCCTGTTCCCCGGGCAGGGCTCGCGGTTCCCCGGCCAGGACCGGGCGCTGTACCGGACGGCGCAGGTGTTCCGGGAGACGTTCGACGAGGCGTCCGCTCTCCTCGGGCCCGTGAGCGGGCGGTCCCTGCTGGACTGGGCGCTCGATCCGGAGACGGACCCCGCCGCCCAGGCCGCGACGGAGCGGGCGCAGCCACTCCTCGTCGCCTCCGGGGTGGCGCTCGCCCGCCAGTTGCGGGCCTGGGGCGTGGAGCCCGACGCGGTCGCCGGACACAGTGTCGGGGAGATCACCGCCGCCTGCGTCAGCGGGATGCTGACCCTCCGGGAGGCGGTGCGGTTCGCGGCCGAACGCGGCCGTCTCATGGGCGCGTTCACCGATCCCGGGGTCATGATCGCCGTCCGCGGGGGTGAGGAGGCCGTCGCCGCGGCGGTGGCGGAGTCCGACGGGGCGCTCGCCGTGGCCGCGTACAACGGTCCCGGGCTCCAGGTCCTCTCCGGGGGCGTCCGTGCGGTGGAGCGCGCCGCCGCCGGCCTCGAAGCCCTGGGTGTCCCCACCCGTCGCCTGCGGGTCTCCCGCGCCTTCCACTCGCCGCTGATGCGGCCGGTGGCGGACCGGATCGCCGACGCGGCCCGCGCGTTGGCCCCGCAGCTCCCGTCCGTCCCCCTCATGAGCACCGTCACCGTCGAGTGGCAGCCGGTCCTGGACCCCGGGTACCTGCGTGAGCACGCGGAGCGTCCCGTGCTGTTCGGGGCGGCCGTGGAACGCCTGGCCCGGGAGGGGTACGACACGTTCCTGGAGGTCGGCCACGGCGCGACGCTTTCGGGCGCGGTCCGCGCGGCGACGGAGGTGTACGCGGCCGACGCCCGGGCGGCAGGCGCGGGAGGGCCCGAAGCTTCCGGAACATCCGGAGCGTTCGGAACATTCGAATCATCCGGAACATCCGAAACCAGTGACGCCCCCGGCGCCTCCGGTGGTACGACGACGGTGATGTGCGCCCTGCCGGGACGTTCCGACGGCCGCGGCACGGATGCGGAACGGCTCGCCGATGACCGGCACGGCGGGCGCGGGGCCCTGCTGGGAACCATCGGCCGCCTGTGGTCGCACGGCGTGCCGCTGGACCGCACGGCGCTCGACGCGGAACACCGAGGAATTCCGCTGCCCACCTATCCCTTCCAGCGCCGCCGGTACTGGGCCGGTCCGCCCGCGAACCCGCTGCTGCACCGGGTCCTGTGGGAGGACGCCGCGCTGCCCGGGCAGGCGGCGGCAGCCGTGCGTTCGGTGCTGCTGACAGGCCCCGACTCCGCGTACGTCGCCGGGCTCGCCTCGCAGCTCTCCGCCCAGGGCGTCCGGATGCACGAAAGGGGCGACGGGCCGCCGGATGCCGTGGTCCTGGCGACGGGTCCCGCTCCCGGCCAGGACACCGCGGACGCGCTCGGCCGGGCCCAGGACACCGCGCTGGCCGCCTTCGGTGAGGCCCTCGCGCGGTTCGACGAGGCAGGCGCGGACCGCCTGCTCGTGCTGACCGAGGACGTCCACGCCACGGGGGCCGTACGGGAAAGGCCGCGGCCTGCCCATGCCGTCCTCGGCGGGCTGCTGCTGGCGCTGCCGCAGGAGACTCCGGGCGCTTCGGCCACCGCCCTCGACCTCTGCTCGCTGGACACCCCGTCCCAGCGGCTGGCCGCCGTGCTGGCCGAACTCGCCGAACTGACGTCGGCGGACGGCAGCCGCCCGGGCAGGGTCGCCACCGTCGCCTGGCGCGCCGGGCGCAGGCTCACCCGCGGTTGGGCACCGCTGCCGAGCGGCGCCGCCGCACCCGCGGGGGTGACGCGGTCACCGCTGCCGCCCGACGGCACCTACCTCATCACCGGGGGCGGCGGCGGGATCGGCGCCGCGCTCGCCCGGGACCTCGCCGGCCGGGGTCGCCCCACCCTCGTGCTCGCCGGGCGCTCTCCCCGCCCGCCCGTGGGGCTGGCCGAGGAACTGCGCTCGCTGGGCGCCACCGTGCATTACCGCGTGGCGGACGTCTCGGTGGAGCAGGACGTCGACGCGCTCCTCGCCGGACTCCCCCATCTCGACGGGCTCTTCCACGCCGCCGGGACCGTGCGACCCGGCACCCTGCGTGACCGGCGTGCGGGAGAGACGGCGGAGGCCCTGGCCGCCAAGACCCGGGGCAGCCTGCTGCTCTCGCTGGCCCTGCGCCGGCACGGGCTGGACCCGGCGGTCCGTGTCGCGTTCTCCTCCGTCAGCGCCGTGCTGCCCGGACTGGCGGGAGCGCTGGGCGACTACGCCGCCGCCAACGCCTTCCTCGACGCGTTCGCCGCGTCGGAACGGCACGCGGGCAGACCCTGGCAGTCGGTGAACCTCGCTGCACTCGCCGGTACGGGCATGGCGGCGGCCCTCGGAACCGGGGCAGGAGGTGGGGCCGCCGCCGTACCGAGCGCCGGGGGCGGCCCCCTCGCCCTCCAGCCCGCGCTGGCGGCACTCCGCACGGCGTGCGGCGTCGACGCGGCGCAGCTGCTGCTCGCCGACCTGACGCCGTCCCCGGGACCCGCGGTCAGGGTGGACCCGACCGCTTCGGCGTCAGCCACGGGAACCGGCCCCTCCACGGAATCCGTGGCGGAACCGCCCACCTCGGCCCGGCCACCCCGCACCCGTGTGAACAGCGGTACGCGGGCGGGAACCAGGCCCCTTACCGATACCCGCAGCGATACCGCGGCGTTGCTCCGGCGGCTGCTTGCCTCGGCGCTGCGTCTGCCTGCCGCCGGGGTCCCTGACGACGAGCCGTTCCTCGCCCTCGGCCTCGACTCGCTCGCCGCCGTCGACCTCGTCAGGCAGCTCGAACGGGAGCTGGGCAGGCCGCTGCCCGCCACGCTCTTCTTCGAGTACCGCACGGTCGCCGAACTGGCCGCCCACCTCGACACCGCGCCCTCCCCCGAACCGCCGACCGGCTCCTCCCGCGCCTTCTCCCCCTCGTCCACCCCTGCTCCCGTGCCGGACGGGGTCACCTTCCCGCTCACTCCCGTCCAACTGGCCCTGCACACCAGCAGTCGGCTTTACCCGGACGTCCCGGCTCACGGTTACGTCCGCCAGACCGTCCGAGGGCCCCTGAACACCCGGCTCCTGGGCCGGGCACTCGCCGCGCTCGCCGACCGGCACACCATGCTCCGGATCCGGATCGAAAGCACCGGAGGCACCGGAAGCACCGGAAGCACCCAAAACATCGATCACGGGATCGGAGGCGGGATCGGCTCGACGACACCGGGGCAGTACGTCGCGCCGGCCGCCGCGCTGTCCGCCTGGTACGAGGTCCGCGAGCTGACCGGCCGAATCGAGGATCTCGAAACGGCGTTGTGCAACCGGCCGTTCGACCTCTCGGCCGAGCCTCCCGTGCGTGCGCTCCTCGCCCGGGAAAGCTCTGAGCTCTCCCATCTGGTGCTGGTGATCCACCACGCGGCCGGCGACGGGTACAGCCTCAACGTCCTCGCCGGAGAACTCTGGTCGCTCTACACCGCCCTCGCCGACGGGCGCGCACCGACGCTGCCCCCGCTCGGCACCGACTTCGCGCGGTACGCGGCCGCCACCGCCGATGGGCGGTCCTCCACGGACGGCATGAGGGCCCTCACCGCCGACCGGCTGTACTGGTCGGGGCGGCTTGCCTCCCGGGGCGAACCCCTGCGACTGCCCTACGACGGTGATCCGTGCGCCCTGCCGGCGGCGCCGATGACCACGCACCAGAGCGCCCTCGCCCCGGTGCCGACCGCCGCGTTGGAGCAGCGGGCAGCCGATCATGGGGTGAGCCTCTTCCATCTGCTGCTCGCCGTGCACGCGCGCTGTCTGGCCCGGTGGAGCGGGCAGCGGGAGATCGCGGTGAACGTCGCCCGCGCCCGGCGGGACGACCGCGTGACGGGCCTGGACCGGCTCGTGGGACCTCTCGCCGACACCCTGCCCCTGCTGTGCGTGACGGACCCGGACGAGTCGGTGGGGGCCCTGGCCGAGCGGCTGGCGGGGATCTGGCTGGAGAGCGAGCAGCACGCGAGCCTCACCGGCCTGGACCTGGCACGGCTGCTGCCGGCGGACCCGTCGGGGGCCGGCCCCCGGACGGTGAGCCCGGCCGGCTTCAGTTTCTCGCGCTTCCCCGCCGCTCTCGACGGGCGTTGCCCGGTGAGCGTGCGGCCGACGGCGGCCGGCACCGCCACCGCCGCGACCCGCCTGAGCCTGCTGTGCTGGCAGGACGAGGCGGTCCTGCGCTTCTCGTGGAACTTCCCCGTCCGGCTCTTCGACCCGGCGACGGTGGCACGCCTGGACCGGGACTTCCACGACGAGTTGGCCGCGCTCGTCGAGCCTCGGCCCGGCCGCCCGGCGGTCACGGAGCCCATGCCGGTCCACGGCACCGGCACCGGCATGAGCACCGGATCCGGATCCGGATCCGCCACGCTCGTGCGTCGGCTGGTCGAGCGGTTCCGGGCCGCCCCGGACGCGGTCGCCGTCGACACCGGCGCCGCCACCCTGACGTACGCCGAACTCGACCGTGACTCCCACGCACTCGCGGCCTCTCTCCTGGCCCGCGGCGTCACCCCCGGAAGCCTCGTCGGGCTCCTCACCGAACCCGGCGCCGACACCGTCGTCTCGGTCGTCGCGGCCCTGCGCGCCGGGGCGGGCTGGGTTCCGCTGGACGCCGGCCACCCGACCGCGCGGCTGACGGACCAGCTCACGCGCTCGGGCGCCCGTACGGTGCTCTGCCACGCCGCCACCCGGGCGGTGGGGGAAGCGCTCGGCGACGTCGCCCTGGTGCACGTCGACGCTTCGGCGCAGCCGTACCGGGGCTCGGCGGTCCCCGGACCCGCCGCAGACCCCCTCCTGTCCCCGGACGGACTCCCCACCCCCGACGGACCGGTCGACGCCGACGACATCGCCTACGTGATCTTCACTTCCGGATCCACCGGCCAGCCCAAGGCCGTGCCCATCACCCACCGGTCGATGGAGAACTACCTCGACTGGGCGATCGGCACTTTCGGGTACGACGAGCACGACCGGCTCGCCCAGACCGCGTCGCCCTGCTTCGACGCGTCCGTCCGCCAGCTCCTCGCCCCACTGCTCGTCGGCGCCACCGTGGTCACGGTGGCCTGGGACCTGCTGCGCGATCCCGACCGGCTGCTGTCCCACGTCGTACGCGGTCGCATCACCGTGTGGAGCTCCGTTCCCACGCTCTGGGAACAGCTCCTGAGCGCTGCCGAGGAACGCGTACGCAACGGCGCGCCGCCGCCGGACCTGTCCGCGCTCCGGTGGATCCATGTCGGCGGCGAGGCCCTGTCACCCGCCCATGTACGCCGCTGGTTCGACCTCTTCGGCGACGGCCAGCGCATCGCCAACCTGTACGGCCCGACCGAGGCCACGATCAACACGAGCTGCCACATCATCCGGGCCCGGCCCGGCGACCAGGTGCGGCGGCTGCCCATCGGCCGCCCCGTCTCGGGCACGGAGGTGGAGGTCGTCGGCCCGGACGGGGAGCCCGCGCGGCGCGGCGAGGCCGGTGAGCTCCTCATCTCCGGAGTCGGCCTCACCCCGGGCTACCTCGGCGAACCGGCCCTCACCGAGGCCGCGTTCACGGTCCGGCACGGTCGCCGCTGGTACCGCAGTGGCGACCGGGTGCGGTGGACCGAGGAGGGCGTCCTGGAATTTCTGGGGCGGCTGGACGACCAGGTGAAGATCCGTGGCAACCGGGTCGAGCCGGGCGAGATCGAGGCGATGCTCCAGACCCACCCGGACGTCACCCACGCCGTCGTCCTCGCCGAGGACGGACGCCTCACCGCCTTCGTGACACCGGGGCCCGGATCTGCCGGAGCGGACGCCGTGGCGCTGCGGCTCCATCTCGCGGAGTCACTGCCCGCGTACATGCTTCCGTCCCGGATCACCCGCGTCGGCAGGATGCCGCTCACCAGCACGGGCAAGATCGACCGGCGTGGGCTTCCGGCACTCAAAGAAGCGACCGAACCGCCCGGGGCGGTCACGGACACCGGCATCGGCGCGCGTACGGGCGACGTCCGTACGCCGCCCCGCACTCCCACCGAAGTCCGGCTGGCCGCCGTCTGGACCGCTCTGCTCCAGGCCGAGAACGTGTCCCGCGAGGACGACTTCTTCGTCCTGGGCGGCGACTCCCTGCTTGTGCTGGAAGTGTTCGCCCGACTGGAGAAGCAGGGCGGCCCGCTCCCCCGGCCGACCGTCATCTACCGCAACCGCACACTCGCGTCCCTCGCCGCCGCGGTGGACGCCGCACGGGACACCTCCGTCGCGCCGGGAGTGGACGCCGCGGCGGACCCCGCCATCGGCCTCACCGTCGATACCGCGGCGGGCTCCGGGAGCGTCCCTGCCGACGCCACCGACCCGGCCGTCGAGGCCGTCGGCACCTCGGCGGACCCGTCGGTCCGGGAACACCATCCACGGGGCGACCGTCCGGGGACGCTCGATCCGGCCGTCGTTCCCCCGCCCTTCCCGCTGACACCCACCCAGCGGGGCTTCCTGCTGGCCGAAGCCCTCGCCCCGGGCACCACATCGGCCTGGCTCACACGGCTGCGTCTGCACGGCCGCCTCGACACCGCTCGCTTCCAGGCCGCGGTGGACACGCTCGTCGGGCGCCACCACATGCTCCGTACCGTCTTCCCCGCCGGGGCGCGCCCGGCCGTCCAGCAGGAGCTTCCGTCCTCACTGCGTCTGCCGGTCGACTTCGAGGTCCTCACCGACCCGGATCAGGTGGAGGAGCGGGTCACCGCCGAACGGGCGCGCCGTTTCGAACCCTGGGCCTGGCCCCTGCTGCGCCTGCGGGTGCTCACGCTCGCTCCCGACGAGCACGTCCTGGTCGCCCACGCCCACCACATCATCGGCGACGGCTACAGCGCCGCACTCCTGGTACGGGAGCTGACGGCCGTGTACGACGCACTGTCCAGCGGCGAAGAAGCGGCCCCGGCCCCGCCGCGCAGCACCTTCCGCGACCACGCGCTCCAGCTCGCGGCGCGCACGGACGCCGCCCCAGCAACACCCCCGGCAACGGCCCCCGATACCACCGTCGACAGAGACTCCGCCACCCGGGCCGCGTCGCTTCGGCCGGACGCCCCGACCGGCGAGGACCGGTGGGAGCGGCTGAGCGCGCCCTACCGGCCGCCTCTGCTCGCGGCCGGTGCGACCACCACCGGCACGCCTGCGGGCAACGCCGCCGGCCCGCTCTTCCACACCCGCGGCTTCACGGTCGACGCCGGCCGGGTGGAGGCGCTGCGCGGGCTCGCCGCGCGCAGCGGGTCCACCCTCCACGCCCCGGTGCTCACCGCCTACTACCGGGCCCTCGTCTCCGTCACGGGCCGGGCGGATCTGGTGCTCGGTATGGCGGTGAGCGGCCGGGACCGCTCCCTGCCCGACGCACACCGGGTGTTCGGTCCCTTCGCCACGGCGGTTCCCCTGCGACCGGCGGGTCCGGCGTCGGGGCGGTCCGACAGCGCGGGTTTCGAGGACGATCTCCGGCGCGTCGCCACCGAGGCCGCCGAGGCGCGAGCATACGAGGGGGCCGTGCCGCCGCTGTCCAACGGCCTGCCCATGGCCTCGCAGTTCTTCTTCACCTATCTGGACTTCTCCGCCCTGGGTCCGGAGAGCGGCAGGACGCTGACGGTCGCCCGGGAGGGCGGCGACAGCGTGTTCACACCGCCGCCGGCCGGTACGGACGTGTTCCTGGCGGCCGGTCCGGAAGGGGGGCGGCTGCGGATCACCGTCCGGGCGGCGGCGACGGCGTTCACCCCGGAGACGCTGGCCGCGTTCACGGACGCGGTGCGCGACGGTCTGGCGCATGCGACGGCCTCGACCGTGCGCGATGCCGGCCGCCTCGGCACCCCGGGCGGCCCCGGCCGGGACCCGCGGATGGATGCCGCGCTCATCGGCTATCTGCCGTCCCCTGCCGGCCTCGCCCGACTGGCGGGACTGCCACAGGCGGCGCTGGCGCGCGAGCAGCTGCGGGCCCTGCTGTTTCCGGACGGGCTGCCACGGCTTCTGGAGACGCTGAGGACGCCGCTGGGCCGTTCGGGCTTCGTGTGCGTCCCGCTGTTCGCCGACGAACTCGCCCCCGGCGACGATCTGCTCGGGCACACCAGGCGAGGGGTGGAGCTCGCCTCGTCGCTCGGTGCGCGGGCGGTGTCCCTGGCGGGCATGATCCCCTCGCTCACGGGTTACGGCTTCGACGTGCTGAGGGCCGTCGGCACGACCGGAGCCGTCACCACCAACGCCGCCGGCCCCGCCGTCACCACCGGTCACGCGGCGACCGTCGTGTCCGTCGTCAGGACCGTGCACGCGGCTCTCGACGCGACGGGGCAGCGACTGGGCTCTCTCACCGTCGCGTTCGTGGGGCTCGGCTCGATCGGCTCCTCCTCGCTGGAGTTGCTGCTCACCCGGGCCCAGCAGCCGCCCGCCCGGCTGCTGCTCTGTGACGTACCGGGCAGCGGGCCACGGCTGAAGGAGCTGGCCGAGAACCTCCTTCAACGCCGTCTCGTCGAGTGCGTCGAGGCGGTCGAGTCGGATGCCGGTCTGCCCAACGCCGTGTACGACGCCCGCCTGATCGTCGCGGCGGTCAGCGGGGGCGGCGCACTCCTGGACATCGACCGTCTGGCGCCGGGCACGACGGTGGTCGACGACTCGTTCCCGCACTGCTTCGACACGTCCCGGGCCATCGGCCGCATGGAACGGGCGAAGGACGTCCTGGTCGTGGGCGGCGGGCTGCTGAGCGCCGGCCCCGCGGAACGGCAGGTGGCCGAGGGCCTCCCGGCCGCCGCGGTGGCCGGATACCTCGCGCGGCCGATGGTGCCGGACACCATCGCGTCCTGCCGACTGGAGTCCCTGCTCCACGCCTCGGGTGCCGACGTGCCGCTCGTCCACGGTCCGGTCGACGCGGCCACCGGACTGGCCTACTGGGAAGCGGCGGAGGCGACCGGCATCCACGCCGCGCCCCTCCACCTGCTCACCCGCACCGTCGACCCGGAGATGTTCACGCGACGCCCTTGGAGTTCATGACCCTTTCCCCGTGCCGGGTGTCGGACGCAGGACGTCGCGGCCCGTCGGACGCGTTGTCAGTGGTCGGGATTAAGTTCGTTCATGTCCCGCCGCGGTGGTGTGGACGTCCCCTTTCGCATGCATGGGAGTTGGCGCGTTGTCGCTCTGGGAGAAGTCGAGTACGGCGCGGGTGATGCCGCCCGCGCGCCCACGGAAGCTGGCCAAGGTGCCGTTCGTCGAACTGGCCGACGGGCGGTTGCAGGGAGTCGTCTCCAGCGGGTCGGACATCGGTCGGGTGTACGTGTCGTCCGTGGCGGCCCGGACGTACGCGTTCGCCTGCAGCACCAACAACAACCGGCCCTGCGGCGGGGCGCGCGGCATGTTCTGCAAGCACATCCAGGCGCTCGTCGGCGAGGCGGTGCTGCAGTACGGTGCGGAGCGCGTCGCCCGCTACCTCGCGGTGGAGACCCCGGACGGGGAGCCCGACGCGCGGTCCCTCACCGCCGCCATGACCGCGGCCCGGCCGGTGCAGGGCGACTCCTCGTCAGCCGCCCAGGTGTTCAGCCGGTTCCTGCGACAGCTGGCCTATCTCGAACTGGACGCGGTCACCGCGCCGTTGCCCGAGATGCAGTGGTTCCCGCCGACGCGGGCGGTGGCCTGATGCGTGGCGACCTGTTGTCCGATCCGGTCGAGGGGCTCGACGAGGCGCTCGCCGCCGTGGACGCCTTCGACGAGGCGCTGGTGGCAGGTCTGCTGCGGCCGGGCCCCGCCCAGGCCGCGGCGGTTGCCGGGCTCGCCGACGCCGTCGCCGGGACCCCGCTGGCCGCGCGGGTCGCGGAGGCGGCCGGCCGGGCGGCGGCCGGGGCCGCCGAAGATCACTTCGTGGCGCTCGCCGCCGCCCGCTGCGCGCTGCTCGGCTCCGTGCACGACGCCCTGACGCAGCGGATCGACGAGGCCGTCGACCGGCCCAGCGCCGAGGACGGCGCGGAGGGATCCGGGCCGGTGGCCGCCGCGGCGGACACCGGGACGAACCTCCTCGCGGCGGCCCGTAGTTGGCTGTGCGACCTCGCGCGCGGCGGCTGGCGGGGCATCGACCACGAGCTGGTCGCCGGGGTCGCGCCGGTGGTCTCCGCGATGCTGCCCGATCCGGGCCTGCGTCGTCGGGCGACGCTGCTCGACGGGTTCGCCGCCGAGCTCGCGGCGTCCTGCCCGGGGGCGACCCTGGAGCGCGTGCCGGTGCGCCGCTGGGCCGACCTGTGGTCACGCGCCCTGCTGTTGACGGTGCCCGGCTCCGCCGGGGAGCGTTCTGTCACGCCGGTGTCCGGTCGCCTGTTGCCGCTCGGTGTCGATGTGCAGGAGCACGCGACGGCCGTACAGGCCCAGGTCCACGCCGTGTTCGAACCGGCGGACGGAGGCGCGCCCCGTCTGGTGCGCGCCGGAGTGTCGGCGCCCAAGCCCGACACGGTCGTCGGGGCGGGTCTGTGGCAGCTGTTGCGCCCCCGCATGTCCTTGCTCGGCGCCGTGAGCGAGGGCCGCTCGGTGGAGCTGGACGCCATGCCGGTGACCCCCGAGGGGGATCTGCTCTGGGACGACGAGCGCGCCCGCCCGGGTGAGCCCGCCGACGCCTTCGCCACCGCGCGCGTGGTGCTGTCCACCGCGATCGCCGCCCGCGTCGACCCGCTGGACCGGCATCCTGTCCGGATCGCCGTACCGGTGCTGCTGGAGGGGTACGCCGCCCGGAGCGAGGAGGACCGGCTCGTGTTCGATCTGGCGGGGTGGCCTCTGGCCGTCGACACCGACCGGGCGCCCGCCGCCGGTCCACTGACACCCGAGGCGGTCGCGGCCTCCCACTCCTGTGTCGGGCTGCTGCGCTGGGATGCCGGGGAGTTCCTCCTCCAGCCGCTCGCGGTCGAGGCGACCGTGCGGAAGAAGACCGTCGCCGTCCACGCCGGGGCGTGGGCGGGCGGTACCACCGACAAGGCCGGTGTCCGGGCGGAGAAGGCCGCCACCGACGCCGTCGCCGTGCTGCGCGAGCGCGCGGGAAGGCTGTTGCGGAAATGACCGAGGAGCCCACCGGGCAGCCGCCCGCCGCCGCCACGCCCGACCCGTCCCCCGCCGGTCCCGACCCGCACGACAACCGCCGTCAGGTGCTGTACTGGCGACTCCTGGCCCGGCTTTTCGACGGGGAGGAGCAGCCCGCCCTGGAGTCGGCGAGCCTGGGAGTGGTCGAGGACATCGGGCTGCCGTCCGCGCTGCTGGATCCCGGGGCGTCGCTCGACTCCGTCGTACAACGCCATCCGGAGCTGGCCGCCGAGTTCGACGGTCTGATGACACCGGACGACGACGCGGCCGGCGACCGCGACCGGGCGGCGGAGGTACGGCGTGCCGCACTGGTTTCGAAGGTGCTGCTCAATGTCTTCGCGACCGGTTCGAGCACGGTGACCGCTGAGCAGCTGACGCGCTGGCAGTCCGACGCGGGCTGGCTGGAGCGTGCGCTGGGCAGCCCGCCCGGTGGGCTTCGCGGCGGGCGGGCGGCGGGCGCGGGCCTGGACGCCGGCGGCCTCGGGCCCGAGCTGGCGGCGATCGAGGCGGATCTCGTGGGGCGCATGCGGCTGCGGGAGGTGCTGGCCGACCCCGCGCTGGCCGCGCGGCTGACGCCCAGCATGTCGCTGATCGAACAGCTGCTGCGGGACAAGGGCAATCTTTCGGGTGTGGCCCTCGCCAACGCCAAGTCCCTGATCCGCCGTTACGTCGACGAGGTGGCCGAGGTGCTGCGTACGCAGGTGGAGAAGGCTTCCGTCGGCGAGCTGGACCGTTCGGTGCCGCCCAAGCGTGTCTTCCGCAATCTCGACCTGGACCGCACGATCTGGAAGAACCTAACCAACTGGAGCCCGGAGGAGGAGCGGCTCTACGTCGATCGCCTCTACTACCGGCACACCGTCCGCAGGACGACGCCGCAGCGGCTGATCGTCGTGGTGGACCAGTCCGGCTCCATGGTCGACTCGATGGTGAACTGCACCGTCCTCGCCTCCATCTTCGCCGGGCTGCCGAAGGTGGACGTCCACCTCATCGCCTACGACACCCGCTCGATCGACCTCACGCCGTGGGTGCACGACCCGTTCGACGTACTGCTGCGCACGAATCTCGGCGGTGGGAACGACGGCCCCGTCGCGATGGCGATGGCCCGCCCGAAGATAGCCGAGCCGAAGAACACCGTCATGGTCTGGATCTCGGACTTCTACGAGTTCGACCGCTCCCAGCCGCTGTTCGAGGGCATCGAGGCCGTCCACCGTTCCGGGGTGAGGTTCATCCCCGTCGGCTCGGTGACCAGCTCCGGACGGCAGGAGGTCAATCCCTGGTTCCGGGAGCGGTTCAAGGCTTTGGGCACGCCCGTGGTCTCCGGGCATGTGAACAAGCTCGTGCACGAGCTGAAGACGTTCCTGACCTGAGGCCCTGCGGGGCGGTGCCGATCTCCCGCCCGCCGCCTCTCCCGCTTGTCCTCCCACCCTCTCCCGCCCGTTCAGAAAGGCCTTCTGATGTCCGACGTGTTGCGCGCCCCCGCCGAGACCAAGTACGCGGAGGAGCTCGACTGGCTGGAGTCGATCGACGACAGCCCCAAGCCGTTCTCCTGGCGGCTGTCCCCGAAGATGGTCCGGCTGTTCATCCTGGGGTCCGAGCGCGCCGACGGCCTGGACCGCGAGATCTCACAGAAGTGGTTCGGCGACCGCAGCTTCGTCGAGCGCTCGATCGTCACTCTCGCATCGGACCGCGGTCTGCTGCTGATCGGTGACCCCGGCACCGGCAAGAGCTGGCTGGCGGAGCTGCTGTCCGCCGCGATCTCCCGCAACTCCACGTTGGTGGTGCAGGGTACGGCCGGAACGACCGAGGACCACATCAAGTACTCGTGGAACGTGTCCATGGTCATCGCCAAGGGGCAGTCGCGTGAGTCGATGATCCCGTCGCCGATCATGACCGCGATGGAGACGGGCGCCATCGGCCGCTTCGAGGAACTGACCCGTTCCACCAGCGACGTGCAGGACGCGCTCATCTCGATTCTCTCGGAGAAGTACATCTCCGTTCCCGAGCTGCGGAGCGACGGTACGGACGCGGGCGACAACATCGTCTTCGCCCAGCCGGGCTTCTCCATCATCGCGACCGCCAACAGCCGCGACCGGGGCGTCAACGACTTGTCGTCCGCGTTGAAGCGCCGCTTCAACTTCGTCCGCATCCCGGTCGTGACGAACAGGAAGAGCGAGGCGGAGATCGTCCGCTTCCGCACGGAGGAGCTGCTGCGCCGCCACGCGATCGACCTGGACGTGCCGCCGACACTGCTCGACATCCTTCTCCAGAGCTTCGCCGATCTGCGAGCCTCGGCCGCCGCCGCGGGCAGCGATGACGAGAAGCTGGAGTCCGCGCTGTCGACGGCGGAGCAGATCGGCGTGCTGGAGGACGCCGTCCTGCACAGCAACTTCTTCGGCGAGAGCACGCTGACGGCCCGGACCCTCGCCTCCTCGCTGGTCGGCTCGCTCGCCCGGCGGGATCCGGAGGACCTGGCCATCTTCAACAAGTATCTGCACGGCGTCGTCGAACCGCGCAGCAAGGAGGAGGGCGGCTCATGGCCGGAGTTCCTGGACGGCGGCCGGGACACGATCGCCACGCTGTCATGAGCGGGTCCCCCACGAACGTCCCCGGGGAAACGTCGTTCGCGGCGCTGCGCGGGCAGCTGCACGAGGCCGCCACCGCCTTCGCGGACGGGCCCGACGCGCTGGAGGGCATCCTCCTCGGCATGGTCGACGACGTCGACCGGGCGGTGCGCGAGCCGTTGGAGATCTTCCCGGTCTGCCACCACTCGCCCGCCTCCGCCCTCGCCATGGCCCGTCGGCTGCGCGAGAAGCAGCCCAAGGTCGTCTATCTGGAGCTGTGCGAGGACATGGCTCCGCTCCTCGACGAGCTGCGCAACTGCCGCCTGCCGGTGGCGGTCCAGGCGTTCGCGAGCGATATCGACGGGTTCCCCGCCGAGTGGGCCCCGCTGTCGGTCGTCGCCCCGATCACCGAGGCCTCCGCTGAGTACCAGGCCATCGCCTACGCCCTCGACACCCCGGGCGTCGAGCTGGTCCTCGTCGACCGGTCCTCCGACCACGTCTTCCAGTGGGACGGCCGGCACGGCGAGCACGCCCCCGAGGGGCGCCCGGCCCTGCGGACGGCTCTCCGGAGCCCGAAGCGGCGCTGCACGGTGAGGCGGTCGGCGTGGAGATCGGTGACCTGCGGCCCCGCTTCGCGGAGCTGGAGGAGCATCTGCTCCGCCACGGCAAGGTGCGGCACTGGTCGGAGTGGTGGCACCAGTACGTCGAGATCCCGCTCGGCGACAGCGACCACGCCGCCTACCGCCAGGTCATGTTCCTCGTCGGCAGCCTGTTCCGGCGGCTCGCCCCCGGCGACGGGGAACGGCTCCGGGTGGACGAGGACCGCGAGCGGTACATGTGGACCCGGATGCGCGAGCACCTGGCGTCGAGCGGGGTGGACCCGGAGGACTGCCTGTATGTGTGCGGCGCCTTCCACGCGGCCAGCCGGGTCGAGGAGTTCGGGGTGGCGGGCGGCGGGTCGTATCCGATCTCCCCGCGCTCCGCCACCGTCTGGCAGCACGGGCTGATCCCGTCCAGCCACGCGGCGATCGAGGCACAGTTCGGCCTGGCCTCGGGGTCGGTGTCGATCGCCGCGACCCAGTGGGCGAAGAACCTCGAGCGCACCCGGGTGCAGCCGTACCGGCTGGCCGGTCAGGACGGGGCGAAGAAGCCCCGCACACCGAAGAAGGCCGCCCCCGCCGCCCCCGCTCCCCCGCCGGAAGCGGCCGCGGACCGGCTCTCCGGGTTTCTGCGCCGGCCGCCGGTCCTCGACACCCTGGACGAGGCCGAGCTGCTCGGCTGGTCGGTGGACATCGTGCGCGCGGCGCGGCGCGGCGGCTATCTGGCGTCCACCGCCGACGCCATCGCGGTGTTCGAGACATCGATCCTGCTCGCCGGGATGCGGGACCGGGCCAAGCCCACTCCGTACGACTTCCAGGACGCGGCGATCACCTGCATCGAGAAGGACTCGGTGCCGGGCCGGCGGGACGTGCGCCGACTCGTCGAGATCATGATGGGCGGCGACCGGATCGGGCGGGTCGGCTACGACGCGCTGCCGCCGCTGGCCCGCGATGTGCACGACCGGCTCGCCCCGTTGGAACTGAAGCTCCAGCAGCGTGGTGTGCGGCGTGCCCTGCTGGACATGGGCTCCCACCCGGAGCTCGGGGCGTGCTCCGACGTGCTGTGGATGCTCCGCCGTCTGATGCCGCACGGCGCGGCCCGGCCGATCATGGGTGAGCGGAAGCTCGGCGAGCGTTCGATCCAGGAGTCGTGGGACCTGGCGCTGGGCACCCATCAGCGGGCGCTGATCGAGCTCGGTTACGAGGGCGTGAGCATCGAGCAGGTCCTGGAGCAGCGGCTGCGCCGCGACGCGTACGGGCCGCGGGCGACGGCTGCGGTCGTCCTCGCCGCCGTCGAGGACGCGACGCTGTATCTCCGCAGCCGCCGTCTCGCCGACGAGCTGGGCACCCGCGCCCTGGAGGTCCTCAGCTCCGAACGCACCGTGGACGGGGCCCCGGAGGTGCTGCGTCGGGTGCGGGGGCTGCTGGCCTACTATCGGACCGGCGGGCCGGTCCTGCCGCCGTGGGTGGAGTCGTTCGTCAAGGCCGGTTACGCGCACTACTGCACCTTGCTGCCGACGGCGTTCACCGACGAGGACGTCGCCGCGGGACAGGTGGCGGCGATGCTGGGCTTCCTGTTCAGCATGGAGGGCCTGGCGCTGTCCCTGGGCTGCGACCGGGCGCAGCTGGAGCTGGCCGTCGCCCAGTCGCGTCCCACGGACCCGGAGCGGACGGCGCTCCTGTGGGCGGCGCAGGTGCAGCTGGGCGCCCTGTCCCGGGCCGAGCTGCGGGAGCGCTGCGGGGAGCTGCTGGCGAACCCGATGGTGGTGCCCGCGTATCCGCGCTATCTCAGCGGCTTCGTGCACGCGTTGGTGCCGGTGCCGGGGCTCGCGGACGTGGTGGTGGAGGCCGTGTCGAACGCGTTCGGGCGGCTGCCGGACCCGGTGCTGCTGCCGTGGCTGCCGACTTTGATCACCACGCTGCGCGCCGGAGCGGCGGACCTGGCTCCCCTGTTGATCCGTGAGGCGGGGCGGATCTTCCCGGCCCGGCTCGCGGCGCTGGACGCCTGGGTGCCGCCGTGGCGCGAGGCGCCGGAAGCCGGTGCGCCCATCCCCGGCGGGACGAAGGCGGCCGGCGGCGGGAACCGTGGCGCCGCGCTGCTCTTCACCCACCCGGGGACGCTCGACGCGGTCGCGGAGCTGCTCGGCTGCGACGGCACGTGGGCCGCGCCCGGCGTGGGTCGGGCGGAGGCGGGCGGCGCGGTGCTGACAGCCCGTCACCCGGACACCGCGACCGCGTGGGAGTCGCTGCTCGCGGGCGCGTGAGGGCTGTGCGCGACGCCGGGGAGGCCGACCTCGCCCCGGTGTCGCGCCCCTTGCGTCCCTCGGAACCCTCGACCGCTCCATCGGCCGGGCACCGCACGGCAGCTTGCTCCCTGTCTGCTTGATATTGCTTGAAATGCTTGCCTAATATGCAGCTTCGAGCATCGACCGCCGGAACAGGGAGCACAGATGACGCACGTGGCTCAGGAGCTGGCCAGTCAGCCCGACTGCTGGCAGGTGGCCGCCGGCATGGCGGACGGGCTCGCCCACCGGCTTCCGGCGGCCGGCGAGCGCATCGCCGTGGTCGGCTGCGGTACGTCGTACTTCATGGCCCAGGCCTACGCGGCCCTCCGGGAGGGCAGCGGCCAGGGCGAGACCGACGCCTTCGCCGCTTCGGAGTTCCCGGCCGGCCGGCCGTACGACCGGGTCGTGGCGCTGAGCCGCTCCGGCACCACGACCGAGGTGCTCGGACTCCTCGGGGAGATCGGTGACACGACCCGCCGCACGGTGGTCATCGGCGACCCCGACACCCCGATGGCGGCGATGGCCGACGACACGATCGTGCTCGAGTTCGCCGACGAGAAGTCCGTCGTCCAGACCCGCTTCGCCACCTCGGCGTTGACCCTGCTCCGCGCCCATCTGGGCCTGCACACCGACGCGGTCGTCGAGGACGCCCAGGTCGCGCTCGCCGAGCCACTGCCCGCCGGCCTCGTGGAGTGCAGCCAGTTCACCTTCCTCGGGCAGGGATGGAGCGTGGGGCTCGCCAACGAGGCCGCGTTGAAGATGCGCGAGGCGGCGCTGGCCTGGACCGAGGCGTACCCGGCGATGGAGTACCGCCACGGCCCGATCAGCATCTCCACCCGCTCCACCGCGACCTGGATGCTCGGCGAGGCCCCGTCCGGGCTGATGGACGAGGTGCACGCGACGGGCGCCCGGTGGGTGGCCGGCGGCCTCGACCCGCTGGCGGAGCTGGTCCGGGTGCAGCGCCTGGCCCTGGCCATCGCGAACGCCCGTGGTCTCGATCCGGACCGGCCGCGCCACCTCACCCGCTCGGTCATCCTCAGCAGCACGGTCTGACGGCTCCGGCCGCACCCTCCCGCCCGACGGTCCCTCACCCCGGAGTCGCCATGCCCATCGCCGCCACCGGCGATCTGATCGCCGAGGCCGCCGCACAGCACCGTGCGGTCGCCGCGTTCAACGTCATCACCCTGGAACACGCGGAAGCCGTCGCCGAGGGCGCGGAGGCGGCTGGATCGCCGGTGATCCTGCAGATCAGCGAGAACGCGGTCGCCTACCACCGGGGCCGGCCGCGTGCGCTCGCGCGCGCCGCGGCGGAGGTGGCCGACCAGGCGGCCGTCCCCGTCTCCCTGCACCTCGATCATGTGCAGTCGACCGAGCTGCTGCACCGGGCGGCGGACTGCGGTTTCAGTTCGGCGATGTTCGACGCCGCCCGGCTCCCGTACACCGAGAACCTGGCGGCCACCCGCGCCGCCGTCGTATGGGCGCACGAGCGGGGCCTGTGGCTGGAGGCCGAGCTGGGGCAGGTCGGCGGGAAGAACGGGGAGCCGGCGCTCGACGCCCATGCGCCCGGCGCCCGTACGGACCCCGACGAGGCACGGTCGTTCGTCGCGGCCACCGGGGTCGACGCGCTGGCCGTGGCGGTCGGCACCTCGCACGCCATGACCTCGCGGGACGCCGTCATCGACCACGGTCTGCTGGGCAGGCTGCGGGAGGCCGTGCCGGTCCCTCTGGTGCTGCACGGTTCGTCCGGGGCCTCCGACGAGGAACTGGCCCGCGCAGTGGCGGGCGGGATCCGCAAGGTCAACATCGGTACCGCGCTCAACATCGCCATGACCGGAGCGATAAGGGAGCGGCTGGCCCGGGACGACCGGAGCGTGGACCCGCGCCGCTATCTGGCGGACGGCCGGGACGCGATGGCCCGCACCGTGGCCCGGATGATCGCCGTCCTGCCTCCGGGTCGGGCGTACGCCGCGTGACGCTGCGCCGGGGGCACACCCGACGGGGCGCGTCCCCCGGCGGACGCTCCCGGCGGACAGGAACGGTGTACGGGTACGCGTGCGGGTCAGGCCTGCTGGTGCAGGGTGCGGGGGTCCACCGCGTGGGCGAACGGCAGACCGTGTGCGTAACGTTCGAGCTCGTCGACGGCGGCGTCGGCGAGTCGGTGGAGTTCGCCGCCCTGGGACCCGGCGATGTGCGGGGTGAGAAGGACGTTCGGCAGGTCGTAGAGGGGTGAGTCGGCGGGCAGGACTTCCGGCTCCGTGTGATCGAGCACGGCGTTCAGGCGCCCGGCGACCAGTTCCTTCACGAGCGCGTCGGTGTCCACCAGGGAGCCGCGTGCGGTGTTGACGAGGGTCGCCCCGTCCCGCATGAGAGCGAGGCGCCCGGTGTCGAACAGGTGACGTGTCGCCGGGAGTTCGGGGGCGTGGATGCTGACGACGTCGCTCTGTGCCGCCAGGACGTCGAGGGTGACGCGCTCCACGCCCAGGGCCCGGGCCCCGTCCTCGTCCAGGTACGGATCGTGGACCAGGACGCGCAGATCGTAGGGGCGCAACAGTTCGACGACGCGGCGTCCGATGCGGGAGGCGCCGACGATGCCCACGGTGCGGCGGTAGTTGCCGACGGCGGGGAACCGCCTCAGGAGGTCCACCCGGGAGCGGGCCTCGCGGTAGACGCGGGCGCTCTCCAGGATCCGCTTGTTGGCGAAGAGGATCGCCGCGACCGTGTATTCGGCGACCGGGAAGGCGTTGGCCGTGGCGGCGGTGCTGACGGCGATGCCCCGGTCCCAGACGTCCTGGGTGATGTGGTGCTTGACGGAGCCGGCGGCGTGGACGACCGCGCGCAGCCGGGGCATGGCGCTCAGGGCCGCCGGGCCGAGCGGCGGGCAGCCCCAGCCGGTGAACAGGACCTCGGCCTCGTGGAGCCCGGTGCGCTGGGCGGGGTCGTCGGCGCCGAAGTCGGTGACGAGGAGGCCGGGGACGAGGTCGGCGACGCGGGTGAGCCGGTCCAGGGCTTCCGGCGCCAGGATCGCCGCGCGGGTCTCGCCGCTCATCGCCAGGACGGTGCGGGGGCGGGTCCGCTGGGGCGCGGCGGAGTGGCTCACTTGACGGCTCCTGCGGTGAGGCCCGAGCGCCAGAAGCGCTGGAGGCAGAGGAAGGCGACGATCAGGGGGACGACGGCGACGAGCGAGCCGATGATGACCAGCGGGTATAGCTCGGGCTGCTGGTAGACGTTCTGGTTCCACATGTAGAGGCCCAGGTTGACCGGGTAGAGCCGGTCGTCGTTGAGCATCATCAGCGCGCCGTAGAAGTTGTTCCAGCTCGCGGTGAAGGAGAACAGGAAGATGGTCACGAAGCCGGGTGCCAGCATCGGCACGGCGACCCGGGTGAAGGTCCGCACCTCCCCCGCCCCGTCCATCCGGGCCGCTTCCAGGACCTCGTCCGGTACGTACCCCTCGGAGAAGACGCGGGCCAGGTAGACGCCGAACGGGTTCACCAGACTGGGGATCAGGACGGCCCAGTAGGTGTTGACGAGGCCCAGTTCGGAGGCCATGAGGTAGAGGGGGAGCTGGACGACGGTCGAAGGGATGAGGACGCCGACGAGGACGACCCCGAACCACCTCTCCCGGCCGCGGAAGGCGTACTTGTCGAAGGCGTAGCCGCAGGCCACGGAGATGAGGGTGGAGAGCCCGGAGGCGACGACGGTGTACAGGAGGCTGTTGAGCAGCCAGCGGACGAAGACCCCGTCGTTGTAGTCGAGGAGGGCGTTCAGATTGGCCAGGAACTGGAAGTCGCCGAGGCTGAACGGGTTGGTGGCGAACAGGTCCCGGTAGCTCTTGGTGGAGGCGATGAGGAGCCAGGTCAGCGGCATCAGGGTGTAGACGGCGACGACGGCGAGGACGCCGTTGACCATGACGCGGGAGGTGACCCCCCGGCCCCGGCGGTCGGGCGGCGGGGCGGAGCGGTCTCCGGCGCGACGGGGCGGCGTGGGCGGTGCGTCGGGGGTGGCTGTCTGGGTGCTCATGAGGCCTTCCACCGGTTGCCGAGCTTGGTGACGACGAAGGACAGCAGACCGGCGACGAGGGCGAGCAGGAGGGAGCTCGCGGCGGCCAGGCCGTAGTCGTGGCCCTTGAAGGCCGCGGTGTAGATGAACATGGTCGGCGACCAGTCCTCGCCCATGGTGTTGGCGCGCAGCTGTACGAGTTTGGGGGCGTCGAAGAGCTGGATGGCGCCGACGCACGTGAACAGCAGGGTCAGGACGACGGTGGACCGGATCATCGGAATCTTGACCTGGAGGGCGGTGCGCAGGGCTCCGGCTCCGTCGACGGTCGCCGCTTCCAGGACCTCGCGGGGAACAGCCTGGAGACCCGCGTAGAAGATGACCATGTTGTAGCCGATCCACTGCCAGGCGGAGATGTTGACGACCGAGAAGATCGCCTCGTCCTGGCCGAAGAAGTTCCACTGGGCGCCGAGCGCGTCGAGGGCTTCGGTGATCGGACTGAGCCCCGGCGTGTAGAGGTAGAGCCAGATCAGCGACGCGATCAGGCCGGGTACCGCGTGCGGCAGGAAGTAGGCGATCTGGAAGAAGCGCCGGGCCCGCGCCATGGTCGAGTCGACGAGCAGGGCCAGGATGAGCGCACCGCCGACCATGGCGGGGATGTAGAGCGCGATGTTGCCGAACGAGCGGAGGAACGCCTCGTTGCCCAGGGCTTCAATGAAGTTGCCCAAGCCGGCGAAGACCCGCTCGGTGCCGCCGAATCCCAGGCCGGAGGACTCCTCGCGGTAGAGGCTCATCCAGGCCGCGTAGAGCATCGGCAGGACCGTGACGGCGGTGAACAGGGCGAAGAACGGGATCGTGAACAGGGCGACCGCCCGACGCTGTCCGCGTCGGGCGCCGGGACCGCCCGACTTTCCCGGTCCGGCGGAAACGGCCGGACCGGCGGGGACCGCGGGCCCCGTGGGCGGCGGCGCGGTCTGGGGCGCCGGGGTCTTGGCCGGCCGGGCGAGTGGGGCTGCCACTAGATGTTCCTTCGGCTGGATGGAGTGGGCGGGGAGAGGGGCGGGCTGCCCGGCACGGTCTGTCCCGAGCAGCCGAGCGGCTACTTGTCGAGCTTCAGACCGCGGTCGGTGACCGCCCTCTCGCCCTTCGCCTGGCCGGAGCTGAGCATCTTCGTGTGGTCGCTGCCCGCGGCCATCTGCGCCGAGACGACCTGCTGCTGCACCGGGCCCCAGGTCCAGCCGGGCACGATGGTGTCGGCGGCCTCGCCGGCCACGGCGTAGACGTCCTGGCCGGCGAAGTAGGAGGTGTCGAACTCCTTCGCCGCCGCGGCGCGCATGCCCTCGTTGGCGGGCAGGGCGCTGCTCGGGGCCTTGAGGGAGCCGAGGCGGGCGGTCATGGCCGCGGGGTCGGTGGTGACCCACTTGATGAACTCGGCGGCCGCCTCGGTGTGTTCGCTGCCCTTGGGCACGATGTAGGAGGTTCCGCCGTACATGCCGGTGCTCGGCTTGCCGTCCCAGGTGGGCAGGGGGGCTATGCCCCACTTGCCTTTGCTGTCGGGGTAGCTGACGGGGAAGGTCCCGGCACTCCAGGCGGCTCCGATCACGGTGGCGACCTTGCCGGTGGAGCGCTCCTTGGCCTCGCCCTCGCCCCAGAGCGGGGTCTTCGACGCGAGGCCGTCGTCAAGGAGGTCGTCCCAGTAGGCGGCGACCTTGCGGGAGGCCGGGTCGTCGATGTTCACCTTCCAGGCGTCGCCGTTGGTGCCGTACCACTGGGCGCCGGCCTGCCAGGCGAGGCCGGAGAGCAGGGCGGGGTCGCCGCCGCCGAAGTTGGTGATGGCGACGTCGGGGTCGGCCCGCTGGATCTTCTCGGCGGCCGTACGGTATTCGGCCCAGGTCGTCGGCACCTCGACGCCGTGCTTATTGAACAGGTCCTTGCGGTAGAAGAGCTGGATGGGCGTGACGTCGAACGGGACCGCCCAGGTGGAACCGCCCAGGTTGACCAGGGACTGGACCGCCTCGGGGAACTCCTTCCTCACCAGCTCCCCGGAGGTGGGCGTGAGGTTCACCAGGTTGCCCTCGCTGGCGTACTCGGGCAGGGCGGAGTAGTCCATGGTGGCCACGTCGGGGGCGTTGCCGCCCTTGACCGCGTTGGACAGCTTGGTGACGCCCTCGGGTCCCGCGGGCACCAAGGAGAACGTGACCTCGATGCCGGTCTGCGTCTTGTTGAACGCCTCGGCCGTCTCCTTGGCGCCCAGCGCGGAGGACCAGAAGGTGAGGGTGACGGGCTTGCCGTCGCCGGGACCCGAGGCGTCCGACCCTGACCCGCCGCCGCAGGCGGTGACGAGCAGGGCGAGTGAGGCGGCGGACGCCGCGAGGGCGAGGCGGGACGTGCGGGCGTTACAAGGCATGGGCCGACTCCTACGGGACCTCGAACTGCGGGAGATGAGGTGAACGGCACACATCATTTTGCGCAGAAGTGATCGCCGTCAAGAGCAAATGAGCAATTCAATCGAATCGATCATCTACGAGTCCGAGTCCCAGTTCCGAGCCGACGCCGCCCTGACGCCCGAAGAGCCGTACCCGCAGGGCCTGTTGACCCGGGCACGGCTCCTCGCACGGCACTTCTTCCGTCAGGGGGCGGCGGCCACCGCCCCACAGGAGACCCGGATCCGCAGGCTGGGCAGGATGTCCAAGTGCCTGCGGGCGGCGGAACTCCGGCCCGCCTCCCCGGCCCTCGGGTCCGTCCCGCCGGGCTCCGTCACACCCAGGCGGTCCAGCAAAAGCCGGGCGGCGGCGGCCCCCACGGCGTGCTTGTCCGGGGCCACGGCGGTGAGCGGCAGGTCGGCGAGGCCGGCGACCTCGTCGTCGTACGCGATCACCGCGAGGTCCTCGGGCACCCGCACGCCCCGGGCCTGGAGCCGTGGGATGAGCACGATCGCGTCCGCGTCGCTGTGCACGATCGCGGCGGTCACGTTGCCGCTCGCCACGGCCTCGCACAGGTACTCCAGGGTCCGCTCGAAACGCTTCGCCTCCGACCTCGACGGAGCCTCGTCCAGCGGCGCGGCCGACACCGGGGTCAGCCCCAGCGCCTCCACGGCGGCCCGGTATCCCACCCGGAGCCGGGGAGCGGTCGGGCTGTCCTGCACGGCGAGCGCGATCGCCCGATGCCCGAGCCCGGCCAGGTGCGCCACCGCTTCGGCCGCGCCGTGCGCATGATCCGATCGCACCCGGTCCAGGCCCGCCGCCGGATGGCCGAGGGGCGCCGAACGTTCCACCAGGACGACCGGGACCTCCTGCTCCACCGCCCACAGCCCCTCGCCCTGCTCGGGGCAGCCGCGCTCCCAGCTGGGCGTCAGCAGGAGCCCGTCGGCGCCGGTGGACAGCAGTCGGCGGGCCTGGGCCGCGTCCTCGTCGGGGAGGTAGCGGGAGAGCCCGATCGTCAGGCGGGCGCCGGCGGCCTCGACGGTCTGCCGGGCGCCGCGCACGACGTCCGCGTAGTAGTACTCGGTGGTCGGCACCACCATGCCCACCACCAGCCCTTCGGCGGGGAGCGCGGCGGCGGGGGCGGGCCGGGACTGCCCGGCGGGCCACACCACCGCGCCGTGCAGCCGCTCCACCAGGCCCTGCGCGGCGAGCGCCTCGACGTCCCGGCGCAGGGTGACGGCGGACATGCCGAGCTCCTCGGCGAGTTCGGCGACGCGCAGGCTGCCGCGCTCGCGGACGAGCTCGAGCACCCGCTCGTGGCGCTGGTCGACGTGCAGTCGCATGGATCCCCCTGGACTCGGAAACGGCTGGGCTCGGGCCTGACGGTGTTCCGGCGGCCGATCGGCCGCCGGACGGGCGACGGAACCGCTCGGACTTCCGTTCCCGCACGGTGCCTCCCGGGCCCGTCCGGCATGCCTCAACCATATCGATCACATCCGCTCGAAACGATCCGAACGAGATTTTGCCCTGGCGCGACGGGCGCACGCCGGTTCACGGCCGGACCGGACATACACACCCCGAGAATCGATCGATACGATCAATTCAGCCAAATTCATTGAGCGAGTGGTCTGGCGGCTGCTAGAAAGTGCCCGCCCGCTCAGAACAGTCGGATCCCGGGAACAGTTCAGCGCACCGCGCGCCGGGTTCCCGGCGGAGACACGTCACCGACCCGGAGCTCCCCCATGACTTCTGCCTGGTCCCGCCGTACCTTCCTGGCCACCTCGGCGGCGCTCTCCGCCGCGGGCGGCGGAGCGCTGACGCTCGCCACGCCCACCGCCGCCACCACCGTTACCGCCACCGAGAACGAGAACGATGCGTACGCGGCGCTCCGCGCCACCTGGAGCACGCTGATCCTCGGCGAGGGATTCAGCCCGACCGCCGAACCCTTCAAGAGCCGACTGGCCGATCTCGGCGCGAAGGCCTCGCGCCTGCTGGAGACCATGGCGCCGGCGGAGGGCTCGCTCTGGCCCGACGCCGTGTTCGCGGATCCGGACCCGGACACGGACGCCGAGTCGTACGTCCTGTCGGGACGGATGGCCGACAGCTTCGTCCGCCTGAACACCCTGGCCCAGGCCTACCGCCAACAGGGCACCGGCCTGACCGGGAACACGGGGCTGCGCGACGCGGTGCTCACCGGACTGGAACATCTCAACACCCAGGTCTACAACGACGGCCGGGACCGGTACGGAAACTGGTACAGCTGGCAGATCGGCGCGCCTCAGGCCCTGCTGGACGTGTGCGTGCTGATGTACGACGCCATCGCGCCGGAGCGGCTCACGCGCTACTGCGCCGCCGTCGACCACTTCGTACCGGACTCGGCGGTCGCCTCGTACACCGGGACCAGCACCGGGGCGAACCGGGTCGACCTGTGCCGGGTCCTGGCCCTGCGCGGGGTCGTCGGAGGGAACGCGGCGAAGATCGCACTGGCCCGGGACGCCCTCTCCCCCGTCTTCCCGCTGGTGACGCAGGGCGACGGTCTGTACGCCGACGGCTCGTTCATCCAGCACACCACCGTGCCGTACACCGGCAGCTACGGATCGGTGATGCTCGGCGGACTCGGGCTGCTGTTCGCACTGCTCAAGGGAACCACCTGGGAGGTCACCGACCCGAAGCGGCAGGTGGTGTTCGACGCGGTGGAGAACGCCTGGGCCCCGTTCCTCTTCAACGGCCTCGTCATGGATGCCGTCGCGGGGCGTGCCATCAGCCGGGGCGAGGTCGACGACCACCGGCGCGGACACCCGATCCTCGCCTCCGTCGTGCTGCTGGGCCGGGGCGCGTCGGACGCGGAGAACAACCGGTGGCGGGGGCTCGTCAAGGGCTGGGCGCGGCGCGACTACTACAGCCCACCGCTGAGCAACCCCTCCCTCGCGCTCACCGCGCTGGCCCGGATCAAGGACGTCCTGGACGACACCTCGCTGACTCCGGCCCCCGAGCCGGAGGGCCACCGGCTCTTCCCCGACACAGCGCGGGCCACCCACCGCCGTCCGGGCTGGGCGGCGTCGCTGAGCATGGCCGACCGGCGGATCACCTACTACGAGACCGGCAACGGCGAGAACCTGCGCGGCTGGCACACCGGGTCGGGGATGCTCTCCTGGTGGGGCGACACCTTCGCCAACGGCCAGTACAGCGACGCCTTCTGGCCCACCGTCGACCCGTACCGGCTGCCCGGCACCACGGCCTCGCGCAAGGTGCTCGCCGACGGAGCGGGCGGCGACTGGGGCACCTCGCTCCCCGATGTGAACTGGGTCGGCGGAGTCACCGACGGGAAGCGGGCCGCCGTGGGCCAGTACCTCAAAGGGCTCTCCAGCACGCTGATGGCGAAGAAGTCGTGGTTCTTCCTCGACGACACCGTCGTGTGCCTGGGCGGGGGCATCCACGGCCGCGACGGCGCGGCCGTGGAGACGACCGTCGACAACCGCAATCTAGGACCGACGGGCAACGCCCCGTTCACCGTCGACGGCTCGGTGAAACCTCTTACGTTCCCGTGGTCGGCGACCCTGACCGGAGCGTCCTGGGCGCATCTCGCCGGTCATGGCGGCTACGTCTTCCCGGGCGGGACCACCGTGAAGGCACTGCGGGAGAACCGGACGGGCCGCTGGCGCGACATCAACACGGCGGGCTCCACGGATCCGGTCTCCCGGACATACCTCACGCTCTGGTTCGACCACGGCCAGGACCCGTCGGACGCCACGTACGCGTACCAGCTCCTGCCCGGCGCGTCCGAACAGCGCACGGCGGCACGGGCGGCGGACAGCGGCTGGCTGCGGGTGCTCGCCAACACGGACGATCAGCAGGGGGTGACGGTCCCCTCGCTCGGACTGACCGCCGTCAACTTCTGGTTCGGCGGGAGCGTCGGGCCGCTGGTGGCGGACGCCCCGTGCTCGGTGATGGTCACCGAGCACGCCGACGGAACGGCGACGGTATGCGTGAGTGACCCCATGCGGATGCGGACGAGCCTGACGCTCACGTGGCAGCGGGCCGTCGCCTCGGTCCTGTCGAAGCCGGCGACGGTGGCATCGGCGACCACGGGGGCGGCGCTGCGCCTCGTCTTCGGCGACCTCTCCGGGACGCGCGGGGCGACGCAGACGGTCAAGGTACGGCTGTCCTGAACCGCGTCGGCGGTGGGTTCCGGTGCGTGAGTCCAGGCACGAACCGTTCGCCGGGGCGCCTGGGCCGGCCTCTCGGCGTGGCGCAGCAGCGTCATCCGCGAGTCTCGCGTCGCGATGGCGGCCGCGTACGGGGCCGGGTCTGCGGCGCGGGGCCTCCAGGAGGCGGCCGTTCGGCAGGCGTCGGCCGGTCATACTGTCGGCCGGAACACGGAGCGGAGAACATCATGACGGATGACGACCGGATCGCGCCTCCGCTGCTGGGGAGCGAGCGCGAGACGCTGCGGGCCTTTCTCGACTACCAGCGGGACACGCTCGCCAGGAAGTGCGCGGGGCTGGACGACGACGAGTTGCGCCGACGGTCGATGCCGCCGTCCACCTTGTCCCTGCTGGCTCTGGTGCGGCATCTGGCCGAAGTGGAACGCGCCTGGTTCCGGCGGGTGTTCGAGGACGAGGCGGCCCCCATGGTGTGGTCCGCGAAGCCCTTCGACTTCCAGGCGGCGTACGACGCGAACGCCTCGACCCGGGCCGAGGCGTTCGCCGCCTGGGAGGCCGAGGTGGAGAACTCACGCCGTATCGAACGGGAAGCGGCCTCACTGGATCTGGTGGGGCGTCAGCCGCGCTGGGCGAAGGAGGTCTCGCTGCGCATGGTCATGGTGCACGTCCTACTGGAGTACGGCCGCCACAACGGTCACGCGGACCTGCTGCGGGAAGGGGTGGACGGCACGGTGGGGGCCTGAGGCCCCGGAGGGCAGCCGGACCCGCGTCCGGTGGCAGAGGGGCAGCCGGCCGGTGCGTCCCTCGGGCCGTTCCGTACGCCCCCCGACCGCGGTGGGCCCACTCGTAGACTCGGCGCCATGACTCGGCAGCCGGCGTCTCCCGCCCTCGCCCGCACGTTCGCGCCCGGCGGCGCCCTGCGTGCCTCGATCAACCTCGGCAATCCGATCCTGGCCCACCGGGATCCGGCGAGCGGAGAGCCGGCCGGGGTCTCCGTCGACCTCGCGAGGGAGTTCGGGCGGCGGCTCGGGGTGCCCGTCGAGCTGGTGGCCTTCGAGAGGGCCGCGCTGTCGGTCGACGCGGTGCGGGCCGAGCGGGCGGACATCGGCTTCTTCGCGGTCGACCCCGCACGGGGCGAGGGGCTCCGGTTCACCGCCCCGTACGTCCTCGTCGAGGGCGCGTATCTGGTGCCTGAGGCGTCCCCGGCCTCCGAGAACGGCCAGGTGGACCGCGAGGGCACCCGGATCTCGGTCGGTGCCGGGTCGGCGTACGACCTCTTCCTCACCCGCGAGATCCGCCGGGCCGAGATCGTCCGGCTGGAGGGCGCCCCGCGCGCGCTCGCCGCCCTGCGGGCGGGTGAGGTCGAGGTGGCGGCCGGTATCCGGCGGTTGCTGGAGGCCGAGGCCGCGCGGGCCGGGGGCGTGCGGGTGCTGCCGGGGCGGTTCATGGTGATCCGGCAGGCCATGGGGGTGCCGGCCGGGCGAGGGGCTGCGGCGCAGGAGCTGATGGCGTCGTTCGTGGAGGAGATGAAGGCGGCCGGTTTCGTCGCCGACGCCCTGAAGCGTCACGGCGTGGAGGGCGCGATCGTGGCGCCCGCGGGCTGAACCCCCCGCCGGGCCGCCGCCGTTCTGCGGGTGTGGCGACGGGGACACCGATGGCGAGCCGGCCGGGGCGGGCATCGGGCGGCTCTGCGGTCCGGCCGGGCGAAGGGCGCGCACCTCGCCTCAGCGGTGACGGGTCAGCACGCGGGTGGTGCTGCCGTCGTCCTCCTCGATGTCCCTCGTGTGCTCGAAGCCTATTTTGCGCAGCAGGGTCAGCGAGGCCTCGTTCGCGGCGGCGACCGTGGCGTGGACCTCGGTCAGTCCGAGGGCGCCGAAACCGTGGGCGACGACGGCCTGTGCCAGCTCGGTTCCCAGGCCGGATCCCCATGCGGTGGGGGCCAGGGCATAGATGATCTCGTGGCCGTCGACGGCATCGGTCCGCTTGATCTCGGCGTGCCCGACGAGGGTCCCGCCGCGGCGCACAGCCCAGACGGAGAACAGGTCCTGGGCGTAGACCCTGGTGAAGACCCGCCCGAACAGGGCCCGGTCCTCCGCCTCGGTAGAAGGGCCGTCACCCATCCACCGGGACACCTCGGCGTCCTGGAACAGGGCGACGAAGTCCTCTTCGTCCTCGGGGGCGTACGGCTCCAGCAGGAGCCTATCGGTGCGCAGAGTCGGGGTCACGGCGCGTGACGCTACCGGGGCGACGGCCGCCCGGGCAATCGACCTCTGCCGCACACCGGCGAGACGCCGGCAGAAGCACGAGCGCCCTGCCGTCCCGACGGAGGATCATCCACTCTAACGGGGTAATGCCTGACAGATCACGGGACAGTACCTTGGAGATGGCAACGAAGAAGACAAGTGACCGGGCATCAGATAGGTCAAGGTCCAAACGCCCGGAGCGGTTTGCCGCAGAGCGGAATCGCAGAAGTGGGCCGACCTGGCCCCTTCCCTCTCCCACCCCAAGGACATGACCGGCTGCGGGAACACGCAGCCGGATGACGGTCGACGCGTCATGTCGGACACACCCGCGGCGAACGGGCCGCCGGACGGTCTTCTCCCACTCGTCTTCTTCCACTCCTCTTCTTTCACTCCCCGGCCGCACGGAGCTCAGCGAAACCACCAACACCCCTTCCTCTCCATGGAGTTGACCCATGAGCGCATGCGGCTGCGGGCAGTCCCCGATCACCATCGGCGACTGTCGGCCCTCCCGACCGGCCTGCCCTCCCGCGGCTTGTCCCGGCTCCGAGCCGTGCGAGCACTGCGAGACGACACCCCTGCGCGATTCCGCGCCGTACCGGGTCGCAGCGACCGCGAGCACCACCGACCCGACGCCGTACTACACCCTCGCCAACACCCATGCCGCACTGGACCCTGTCGTCGCCCAGACCATCCTGAACAGTGGCACGGGCATGTTCCCGGCCGACGACGGGACGCACAACGGCCAGCACACCTGGCTCGCCGGCGTCGTGCACATCGACCCCGCGTCACTGCGTGGCAACCCCACCCACGTCACGATCAGCGCCTCGGTCCATGTCCACAACGACGGCCGGAACCCGGCCTGCCGGCTCTACGGCCGCTTCGCCCTGTGGAACGGCGCGACTCCGGTCCGCACCGATCTCCTGGGCCCACCCGATCTGCCGGCGGGTGGAGACGACAACGGCGTGATCCCCCCGACCACCGTGCCCCTCGCCGACGTCCTCGCGGGAAGGATCGTCGTCGAGCTCAACCTGGAGACAGGTAACGACGAAGCCTGCCGAGTCGGCCCCAAACAGTGGACGGTCGACAGCTTCGTCCTCACCGTCCAGGCGTCCGCCCCGGGCTGCGGCAGACCGTTCCTCCGTACGACCTGCCGCAACTGCGCCGGGGCGGTCACCTGCACGACCGACACCCTCGACGGCTCGACCCCCTACGCCCCGGTCCCGCCGGTCGTCCCGGTCGCCTCCTGCCAGGACGGCTGCGCCACGGTCCGCCCCCCGTGCATCTCCACCGACCGGGACAACGCCGTCACCCGGGGCAGCGACGGGTGTCTGTACGCACCCGACACGCCTTCTCTGGACCCCTCCCCGTGCAATGCCGCACGGAACACGACCGGCGGGCTACTCGTGCCGCGGGTCGACCTGACGGGTCTCGCTCCCGGCGGCAACAGCGGCATCGAACGGTCCGTGGACATCGATATCACCGGGGCGCCCGGCTGCCCCGAGAGGTGGGAGATCGGCGCCCGCCTCACGCCGGTCAGCGGGTTCCTCAACACCGAGCGGCAGCACGCCGACCTCCTGGCCCGGGTCGGTACCGACGTACCGATCCCCGAGTCCGACATCGTGCTCCCGGAAGCCGGCGTCTACCACATCGACAGCGACGTGCGGTACGCGCTCGGTTCCGCCACCGGCGGCAGCGGCTACATCATCGGCTGGCTCAGGGACGAGACCACGGACACCTTCCTGACGAGCTTCACCCAGGTCGCGGCGATCAACGCGGCGAGGCAGGAGCAGCAGGGCGGGACCACACACATCATGACCGAGTACACGGTCGCCTCCGGTCCCCGGACGGTCCGCCTGCATCTGATGTTCGTCCTCACCGGCGGCAAGATCTCCGACGCCGAGGCCGGCGGCACCGACAGCAATGGCGCGACCCGGATGCGCTTCCTCAAAGTCAGGGATTAGGAGGTGGTCGCGCGTGAACGCGACCACCTCGACGGGCCTTCAGGAGGGGCGGGTCTCGGCCGTCGGCTCCTCGCGCAGCAGCCGCAGCGCCTTCTCCCGCAGCCGCTGCCGGTGCTCGGGGTCGGTCGCCCGGTCCGCGGCGCGGCCCAGCTCCTCGGCGCGTTCACGGTTGCGGCGGGCTCGCTCCAGCGGGGTGTCGTACAGGTTCATGGGGGGGTGTCCTCCGTCTTCGGTCCTCCGTCGGCAACCAACGTTGCGTGCACGACCGGAGCCCCAGCGTCACCGGAGTCCGTCCGGTCCGCATCTCGTGCGGCTACGTTCGGTGACGGCGGGAGGGCGGGTTGCCGGAGGACGGCGCCCTCCTGTCACTCGGCGGCGTGGTCCGGATGCCCCTCGGTCCGCCTGGTCGCTTTCATCTCCGCCTCGTAGAGGTGGTCGCGGCCCTCGGCGAGCGCCTGCCTGATCTCTCGTTCGATCGCCCGGAACCCGTCGTAGTACGTGGCGTTGTACTCCTCGACGATCTGGAAGGTCCAGTGTCCGGGGATCACGTTGCGGCCGAGGATCTCCCGTTCGACCCGCTCGGCGTGTTGTCCGTGCCCCGCGGCGCGGAGCAGTCGTACGGCGTCGTCGAGCGTGAGGTCGGCGCTCCCGGTGAGCTGATGGAAGTCGTAGAGGGCGCCGCGGGCACGCTCGACGGTCTCCAGCGCCTTCGAGAGCGCCCCGAGGGCCTCGACGGTCGTGTCGGTCACGCCTTCGGGTCGCTGGTGCCGCGCATCGGGCGGCCGGTTTTCGGGGTGCATGGGATTCCTTGTCCGCGGGCGGGCCGTTCGTTTCCCGTCCCGCTACCGGGGCTTTCCCACTGTCCTACCCAGGGCTCCGTCGCACCTGCCGAATACGTCCGTGCCAGGTAATCACACCCCGCAATGTTCCCTAAACAACGCTATCCTTGCGCAATGGAGGACGCTAAGAGATGTTTGACGTAAGGTACTGAACTATGGGGAATGATGAGCGGGAGCTCTACTCGGTCGGCGAGGTGGCCGAGCTGTTGGGACTCCATGTGCGGACCGTCCGGAACTACGTACGCGACGGCCGGCTCAAGGCTGTCCGGATCGGCAAGCAGTACCGGATCTACAAGGAGGATCTGGCCGCCCTGACCGGTCGGCCGGCCGACGACACCGCCCCGGAACCGGCATCCGCGCCGAGGCACGTCGAGGCGTCCAGCATCGTGCAGATCGACGCGCTCGGTCCGGACGCCGCGCACCGGCTGAGCACGTTCGTCACGGCGGGCGCGCAGTCCCGGCGGGAAGCGTCGGACCCTCTGCGCGTCCAGACGGTCTACGACGAGGAGCGGACCCGGATGAAGATCGTCATTCTCGGCGGCGCCGCCGCCACCGCCGATCTGCTGCACCTGATCGATGGCCTGCTGGGTCCGGACAGCGGCCTGTTCACCTCGGCCTCCACGTCCGCACCGGGGGCGGACCGTGCCTGACGTCGTCGAGTACCACGGCGTTCCGGTGCTGGTGTGCGACGCCGCCGGAGTCACCATCGCCGACGTTCAGGACGCCCTCGACCATCTGATCGGGGCCGCGTTCGCGTGTGCGGAGGTGGTCGCGGTGCCGTCCGCGCGGCTGGACGACCGCTTCTTCGACCTGAGCACCGGCCTCGCCGGAGCCATCCTGCAGAAGTTCGCGAACTACCGGCTCCACCTGGTCGTCCTCGGCGACATCGGCCATCACCTGTCGGCCAGTTCGGCCCTCCCCGACCTCGTCCGCGAGGCCAATCGGGGCCGGGACATCTGGTTCGTGCCGGACCTGGACACTCTCGCCGACCGGCTGTCCCCGAACGGGGCCGGACCTCCATCCGCCTGAGGGCAGCTGTCTCCGAGACGGAGCTCACCGGGCAGAACCTCCCGAGAAGCACGGAGGCTCCCCAGCACCTGCCCCCCCCACCCGCAGTTCCGGCCATCGAGATCCCGGACGCCGCGGCCCCCCGGGCGGCACTCCGTGTGACACCCGCCACTCCCCATTGCTTTGCGTTCCCTTTACTATCTATGGGGCGGGTTCACACCCGCCTTCCACCGTCGATCCCGACGACCCGAACAGAGAAGGAGCTGCGCACCGCAATGGGTGAGCCTCCCAGTACGAACCGTGTCATCCCTGACCCCACGCACCAGGGGACGGAGGTGACACGGTGAGCGAAGTGGCCCTTCTCCTCCTCGCCCTCGCGCTGACACTGGCCTGCGCGGTGTTCGTCGCGGCCGAGTTCTCGCTCACGACCATCGAGCGCAGCGAGCTCGAACGCGCGGTGAAGGCCGGGGAGCGCGGTGCCGAGAGCGCGCTCAAGGCAGCCAAGCGGCTCACCTTCCAGCTCTCCGGCGCCCAGCTCGGCATCACCGTGACCTCCCTGGTCATCGGCATGCTGGCCGAGCCGTCCCTCGCGGTACTGCTGCGAGGCCCGCTGGAGAGCGCCGGACTTCCGGCCGGCGCGTGTCCACGGTCGCCACCCTCCTCGGTGTGGCCGTCTCCACGGTGGTCCTCATGGTCGTCGGTGAGCTGGTCCCGAAGAACTGGGCGATCTCCAGCCCGCTCACGGTGGCCAAGGTCGTCTCGACCCCGCAGCGTGCCTTCACGGCCTGTTTCGCCCCGCTGATCCGGCACCTCAACAACACCGCGAACCGTTTCGTGCGCCGCCTGGGCCTGGAGCCGGCCGAGGAGCTGGCCTCCGCCCGTACGCCGCAGGAACTGATCGCACTCGCTCAGCACTCCGCCCGCGAGGGCGCCATCGAGCAGGACTCGGCCGAGCTGTTCGTCCGCACCCTGCACCTGGCGGAGCTGTCCGCCGAGAACGTGATGACGCCGCGCGTCGACGTCCGGGCGCTGGAGGCGCACGCCACCGCCGCCGACGCCGCCAACCTGACGCTGGCCACCGGCCTGTCCCGCTTCCCGGTCTACCGGGACAGCCTGGACGAGGTCATCGGCACGGTCCACATCCGCGATGTACTCGCCCTGGACGAGTCCGAGCGGGGCCGGACCCCCGTCACGGCACTGGCGACCGAACCGCTCCTCGTACCCGACTCGCTGCCCGTCGACCGGCTGCTCGCGCAGTTGCGCAAGCACCGGACGATGGCGGTGGTGATCGACGAGTACGGCGGTACGGCGGGCGTCGCCACCGTCGAGGACATCGTCGAAGAGGTCGTCGGCGAGGTCCGCGACGAGCACGACCCCCACGAGCGCCCCGACCTCGCACCGGCCGAGCCGCTCGGCGACGGGCGCCCGGTCTGGGAGGCCGAGGGAAGCATCAGGCTGGACCAGCTCGACCGGATCGGCTTCGGCGCGCCGGAAGGCCCCTACGAGACGCTCGCCGGTCTCCTCGCCAACCAGCTGGCCCGCATCCCGGTCCGTACGGACCGGGTGGTGGTCGACGGCTGGCAGTTCGACGTGCTCGACATCGAGCACCACCGGGCCGACCGGGTCCGGATCAGCGCGCCCGCACCGGCGCCGGCGCTCGTGGAGGAGGACGCCCGATGACCGCCATCCAGCTCGCCATCGGCGCGCTCACCCTCCTCACCAACGCGTTCTTCGTGGGCGCGGAGTTCGCCCTCATCTCGGTCCGCCGCAGTCAGATCGAACCGCAGGCCATGCGGGGCAGCCGACGCGCGAAGAGCGCCCTGTGGGGCCTCGAACACCTGTCGGCCGCCATGGCCACCGCCCAGCTCGGCATCACCATCTCCTCGCTGGTGCTGGGCGCCGTCGCGGAACCGGCCATCGCCCATCTGCTGGAGCCGCCGTTCGACGCGGTCGGCGTGCCGGAGGCGCTGGTCCACCCGATCGCCTTCGTGATCGCGCTGACGCTGGCGACGTATCTGCACATGCTCATCGGCGAGATGATCCCGAAGAACATCGCGCTCGCCGCCCCCGTCGCCACCGCGCTGGCGCTGGGGCCGCCCCTCGTCGGCCTGACCCGGGCGCTGCGGCCGGTCATCTTCGGCATCAACGCCTTCGCCAACATGCTCCTGCGGCTCCTCAAGGTCGATCCCAAGGACGAGGTCGCCTCGGTGTTCACCGACGACGAGCTCGTACGGCTGGTCAAGGACTCCAGCGACGCCGGACTGCTGGCCCCGGCCGACGGGGAGCGTCTGCGGGACGCTCTGGAGCTCGGGACCCGGCCGGTCGGCGAGGTGATGGTTCCGCTGAACCGGACCGTCACCGTCGATCTGGGCATCACCCCGCGGGGTCTGGAGCGGGCCGCCGTCGCCTCGGGCTTCTCCCGGCTGCCCGTCACCGGGCCCGACGACGGGCTGCTGGGCTACTTCCACATCAAGGACGCCCTCGGCGTCGCGGAGCGCACGGAGGCGCTGCCCACGAGCGCCCTCCACCCCGTCATCCGGGTCGAGATCGACACCCCGCTCGACGACACCCTCACCGCGATGCGTGCCGCCGGTACGCATCTCGCGGCGGTCGCCGGGGACAAGGGCACGGTCATCGGGTTCGTGACCATGGAGGACGTACTGGACGAGCTGGTGGGGGCCGCCGCGGTCTGACCGGCCCGGCGGTGAACTCCACCGCGCGAAGCGGAAGAAGGGGCGGCCCGTCGTTACGACGGGCCGCCCCCCGCTCTTCCCGGCGCAGGGCTCCGCCGCTCCGGCCCGAGCGCGTAAGCTCGGCGAATGGCCAAGTACTTCGACGTGCACCCCGCAAATCCCCAGCCCCGCACCATCAGCACGGTGGTCGACAGCATCCGGTCCGGTGCGCTCGTCGCGTACCCGACCGACTCGTGCTACGCCCTGGGCTGCCAGTTGGGCAACCGTGACGCCCTCGGCCGGATCCGGTCGATCCGGAACCTCGACGACAAGCACCACTTCACGCTGGTGTGCCACGACTTCGCGCAGCTGTCCCAGTTCGTGCGTGTGGACAACGACGTGTTCCGGGCGGTCAAGGCGGCGACGCCCGGCAGCTACACCTTCATCCTCCCGGCGACGAAGGAGGTTCCCCGCCAGTTGCTGCACCCGAAGAAGAAGACGGTCGGCGTGCGCATCCCCGACCACGTCGTGACCCAGGCCCTGGTGGCCGAGCTCGGCGAGCCGCTGCTCTCCAGCACCCTGCTGCTGCCGGACGAGGAGGAGCCGCTGACGCAGGGCTGGGAGATCAAGGAACGGCTGGAGCACGAGGTGGACGCCGTCATCGACTCGGGCGACTGCGGCACCGAGCTGACCACGGTCATCGACTTCTCCGGCGACGAGCCCGAGATCGTACGCCGCGGAGCCGGGGACACCTCCCGCTTCGAGTAGCCCGCATGGCGGCCCGCCACGCCGGTCGTCGGTCCTCCCCCGCCGCCCGTGACGGGGGAGACTGGTGGCGTGACAGGTGAGCGACTGCGGTTCGACGGCTGGATCGCCGGTGTGGGGACCGCCTCGGGCACCCGGCTGGTGGTCGGCCACTGGCCGCGTTCGCCGTTCGGGGCGTTCAGCGACGTCATGGTCGAGCATCCCGACGGCGTACGGGTCCTCCTGGCCCCGTCCCGGCGGATCGCGGACTTCGTCGCCGCCACGTACCGCTTCGACCGGGTCGAGGTGGTGCCCGTGACCGTGTCCGTCGGCGTCGACACCTGGCTCGTCGAGGCGGGGCCGCTGCGTCTGCGGTTGCGGACGGGCCGCCGCTCCGCCCTCGGCCTGCTGCTGTCCGCCGTACCGGCCCCGCTCGCCCGCAGCCCGCTCTGGGCCGCGCTGTGCGATGGCCCGGCCCGGCTGCTGATGCCCGGCGTACGCACCCTGGGCCGCGCGGGCCCGGGGCGGCGGGAGTGGTACGGGGCGCGGGGGCTGCGGCCGGTCGTGGCCGCGAACGCCGTGCTGGACGGGGTGGGTCTGGGGCGGCTCGCCCCGCTCGATCCGCCCGTCGCCTTCGGGTTCGGCTCCGCCCCGCGCAGGCCCTCCCTGGTGCGCGTCACCACAACGGTGGAACTCACGACCGCAGGGCGCTGAGCCCCTCCTCGGCCCCCGGGGAGGGCACGGGAGCCTTTTCAGGAGCGGCTTCCGCCCACCGTCGGAGGGGTCGGGCCGGGGATGCGAGGGTGCGGGGCGCGTCGCAGGGTGGACCCATGGCAAATCCCCCGATCGTCATCCACCGGCCGACCCCCTCGGGCGGCCGCCGGGTGACCGTGCACTACGAAGGCCGGGACGAGATACTCGGGCTGGCCCACAGCGACCACGACGTGATCGTGTTCCTGAACGAGGCCGGCCTCGAAGAAGCGGACCGGATCCTCGACAATCCGGTCTGGGTGGAGTGGCGGGGCGGGCGGGCCCACCACTACGAGGCCGCCTGAGAGGCCGCATCATGTACGACACAGGGGCCGAGGTCGGCGCCCATCCGGATCTCCTGCTTCTTCGGTCGTGCGGGCGGTGTCACGCCGTGCCCGCCGGGGTCGACTGCGGGCGCCCGAACAGCTCGCGGACCTCATCGGCGTCGGTCTCACGCAGTGCTTCGTCCAGCAGGATCCAGCGGGTGATGCCCACGGAATCCAGGAAGGGCAGATCGTGGCTGGCGATGACGAGCGCGCCCTCGTGGGACTCCAGGGCACTCGTCAACTGCCTCACGCTGGCCAGATCGAGGTTGTTCGTCGGCTCGTCCAGCAGAAGCAGCTGCGGGGCGGGGGCGGCGAGCATGGTCGCCGCGAGGGCGGCCCGGAAGCGTTCGCCGCCCGAGAGGGTGCCCGCCGGCTGCTCCGCGCGGCCCCCCTTGAAGAGGAACCGGGCGAGCTGGGAGCGGATCTGGTTGTCGGTGGTGCCCGGGGCGGTGCGGGCTACGTTGTCGGCGACGCTCAGCTCGTCGTCGAGGACGTCCAGCCGCTGCGGAAGGAACTTCAGCGGCACCGTGGCCGTGGCCTCCCCGGTACTCGGCGCGAGCTCCCCGGTGAGCGCTCGCAGCAGAGTCGTCTTGCCGGACCCGTTACGCCCGACCAGGGCGATGCGTTCGGGCCCCTTCACCTGGAGGCTGCCCTCGCGCAGCCGTCCGTAGGGGAGGCTCAGGTCCCGTACGGTCAGAACGGTGCGGCCCGCGGGTACGGCGGTGTGGGGCAGGCTCACCTTGATCTCGGCGTCCCGGCGAATGGCTTCGGCGGCTTCCTCCCTGCGCTCGCGGGCCTCGTCGAGCCGGTCCTCGTGCAGGCCGCGCAGCCGGTCCCCGGACTCCTGGGCCGAGCGCTTGCGTTCCCCGGCGACGATGCGCGGGGCCTTCCGCTGGCCGTCGAGCTTCTTGTCGTGGCGCTGACGGCGGGCGACCTTGATCCGGGTCTCCTCAAGTTCTCGCTGTTGACGGCGTACGTCGGCGTCCGCGGCGCGCAGCATCCGCCCGGCGGCCTCCTGTTGGGTGGCCAGGGCCTCCTGGTAGGCGGACCAGCCGCCCCCGTACCAGCTGACCGAGCCCGATCGCAGTTCGGCGATGCGGTCGACCCGCTCCAGCAGGTCCCGGTCATGGCTGACGACGATCAGGATGCCGGTGCGCCAGGAGTCGACGGCGTCGTAGAGCCTGCGGCGGGCGAACAGGTCCAGGTTGTTGGTCGGCTCGTCGAGGAGGAGGACGTCCGGGTGTTCCAGGAGCAGCGCGGCCAGCCGCAGGAGGACGGTCTCGCCGCCGGACAACTGCCCGACGGTGCGGTCCAGTTCGACGCCGCCGAGCCCGAGGGAGCCGAGAGTGGCCAGAGCACGCTCCTCGACGTCCCAGTCGTCCCCGATCGTCTCGAAGTGCTCCTCCCGTACGTCTCCGGACTCGATGGCGCGCAGGGCGGCCCGCCGCTCGGCGATGCCGAGGGCCGCGTCGACACGCAGGGAGGTGTCCAGGGTGATGCTCTGGGGGAGGTAGGCAAGGTTCCCGCTGACCGTGACGGACCCCTCCGAGGGGCGCAGCAGTCCGGCGAAAAGGCGCAGCAGGGTCGACTTGCCGGCGCCGTTGGCTCCGGCCAGGCCGGTGCGGCCGCGGGGGACGGTGAGGGAGAGCCCGCCGAAGAGGTTCGTGCCGTCGGGCCACCGGAAGGTGAGGTTGGAGGCTGCCACGGAGGCGCTGGGCGCGGTGGGATGGCTCATGTGGTTCTCGCAGTCGGAAGCGTGGAGGAACGGGGGGCTTCGTATGCGAACAGCACGCGGCGACCCGGCCGTGGCCGGAAGGTGGTGGGAGGAGCAGTCCTGCGAAGGTGAGGGACGGCTCAGCACCGAGGTCGCATCCACGCGGAAGTCACGGGCGGCAGAAATGCCGACAGCGTCGTGACCGTGTACGGGCCAGGGCCGTACCGCGCGATGATCGCGGACCTCAGATGCGCAACGTCCACCTCTATCGGAGACAACAGGACCCGCGCAGCATAGCCGAGGATCTTCCCGGACGTCGAGGGAATGTGTTCAGGGAGCGCTCTGCGGGGCCTGGGCGGGCGAGGCGGTGGCCGCGGAGGTGCCCTGGTTCTCCTCCGAGCCCGCCGGGCCTCCGGGGCCCCGCAGGCCGGGCAGCCGGACGCCGGGCGGCACGACGGGGGTACGCCGGAGCGCGAGGGTGCCGAGGACGGCGGCGAGTCCGGCCAGGACGAATCCGTAGGGCGGGGTGGCGCCCATGGGGTGGGTCTCGTACACCAGCGCCGCCGAGAGCACGATCAGGACGGCGGAGAGGCGGCCGTACTGTTCGGTCGCGGCGACGACGGCCATGCCCCACAGCAGGTACCAGGGCTGGACCATGGGCGAGAGGGCGACCAGGGCGAGCAGGGAGAGGCCGAGGGCGTGGGCCGGCGTCATAACGCCCCGCATCGCACGGCGGGCCAGAACGACGATCACACCGAGCGCCACCGCCAGGCCCAGGGTCTGGACGGCGGACTTGGCGGGTTCCGCGTCGACGCCCAGGAGCGCCTGGGCCAGCTCTCCCAGTCCGAGGCCGATGTCGCTGGTGACGGAGAGCGCGGTGTGGATGTTCGCGGCGACACCCTGGGTGCGGAGCCAGCCGAATCCGGTGCCGCTGACCAGTGTGGCCCCTCCGGCCACCGCGCAGGCGATCAGGCCGGGTGCGAGCAGTCCCTTGGCCCAGCGGCGCCACTGGGGGCCGGTCGCGGACGCGTGCACGAGAACCCCGATAAACAGGAGTGCCACCGCAGCCGGGGACTTCACCATCACGGCGAGGCCGACCAGGGCACTGCCCGCGATCCACCTGCCGCGCAGTGCGAGCACCAGGCCGGCGAGCATCAGGCCGATCATCAGCCCGTCGTTGTGCACGCCGCCGACCACGTGCATCAGCAGCAGCGGGTTGAGCGCTCCCAGCCACAGGGCGCGGCTCTCGCTGCGGCCGTGTTCGCGCGCCAGGCGGCGCAGGGACCAGACGATCAGGGCGAGGGAGACGAGCGCGACGAGCCGCATCGCCAGAACCGCGGGGACGATCATGCCGCCGGTGATCCAGGCGACGGCCGCGGAGAGCAGCAGGAAGAGCGGCCCGTACGGGGCCGGGGTGTCGCGCCAGTGGTTGCCGACGCTCGCGGCGGCGTCGCCGCCGATTCCGCCGGGGTCCAGGGCGGAGGGGCCTTCGGTGTAGACGTCGTGCCCTTCGACGACCATCGAGCCCTGGGCGATGTAGCTGTAGACGTCGGCACTGTAGAGCGGGGGCGCGAGCAGGAACGGGGCCGTCCACCAGGCGAGGGTGACGAGGGTCTCGCGGGCCGTGGAGGCGCTCTTGCCGTACTGCCACCAGGCCACGACGAGCACAGTCAGTCCGACGTAGGCGAGGACGGCCGCAGCCGCCTTCGTGGCGGACCCGTGGTCGGTCCACAGGCCCCAGGGGTCATGGACCGGCAGTTTCCCGGCGAACCAGCCGCCTGCGACGATCGCCAGAGATCCTGCCGCACCCAGCCGTCGGTGCCCGACCGCGCTCAAAGCCCACATGACCGGCCAACCTATCGGACGGCCCGGAGCGGCCCGCAGCGCCTCCCCCGGCTCGCCGGTGTCCCGAACGGAGCCGCCGCGCCGCATCCGGAGCCCCGGCCCGCCGAGGGGCCGGTACGCGCGACGGGGTTCAACGCCGCGCCCACATAAATCTGTTGGCGGCCGGGCCCGCACATGCCAGGCTTCACCCGTAACCAAGGGGCGTAGCTCAGCGGCCAGAGCGGCGGTCTCCAAAACCGTATGTCGCAGGTTCGATTCCTGCCGCCCCTGCCATCACCACCCGGCCCTTCACCGCACGTCGCCGCGCCAGTCCCAGTGGTGGCTGTCCGGTGACCGCGGTCCGTACTCGGCGCGTCCTCCGGGCCCGTAGGCGCCGATCTCGGTGACCAGCCCGACTCCCTCGCGCAGGTCCGCCTCGCCCCAGCCCGTGACGTCGAGCAGCAGACCGTCGAGCGGCCCGCCGACCAGCTCCCGGTAGTCGTGCCCCGGTCTCGGCCCGGGGCGGGGGTCGTCGTGGTCGGTGCCGTACACCCGTCGCTGCCTCATCAGCTCGTCCATGCGGGCAGCATCCCACCGGGCACTGACAACGGCTCGGTACGAGGGTCCATCCGGCCAGTGCCCGCCTCGCCCCGCCGGCCCGGACGAGGGGGACGGCGGCCGCCGGAAATGGGCGCGCGCCCGCCCGGTCGCCGTGACACGCTCCATCGATGACCCTCCCACCGCGTCTGATCCCGCTGCTGGAGCAGTTCGACTTCGCCTGCGAGCGCCTCCTCGCCCGCTTGGCCGGTCCCGTCATGGACAGTGGCAACAGCGTCGACATCGGCGTCACCCCGCTCGGCGACGACGAACACCTCTGGGAACCCGTGCCCGACTGCTGGTCCGTACGCCGTCGCGGCGACACACCCGGGGCGCGGGCGACCGTTCTGGCGGGAGCCGGCGACTGGGGGCGGGACTCGGCGGACTCTCCGCATCCGTTCCCTCCGCCGTTCACCACCATCGCGTGGCGTCTGAGCCATCTCGCCGAAATGCTCACTCTCCGTGCCGACCACACCTGCGGCAGCAGGGCGCTCACGCGCGATGGCTACCACACTCCGGGGGACGCCGCCGGGGCGGTGGCCGCCTTCGAGACCGCGTCCGCCGCCTGGCGCGCAGCCCTGCTTACCGCGGACGACGTGGCCCTGGACACCGTCGGGTACAGCACGTATCCGAACGGCAGCGACGCCGAGGACCCCTTCGTCGACATCGTCTGGTGGGTCAACCAGGAGGTGCTGCACCACGGTGCCGAGATCGCCCTGCTCCGCGATCTGTACCGCGTCGGGCAGTCCTGAGCGGAGCCTCGGGGGCCGCGAGTACGCGGGAGCGCCCGCAGTCGCCGCTCAGGGGTGCCCGCCATATGATTCAGGGACATAACGCACCGCGGAGCGGCACATGAACCGGCGTCGGACTCCCCGCTCAGCTAGCGCCGAAGACCTGCTCAACACCTTGCAGAACCTCACCGCCCGCGCTCGGCGCGAGGTGGAGTTCCACCAGGCCAGGGTGGAACTCGCGCAGGCCCTCCAGCGCGACATGCTTCCGGCGGCTCTTCCCGCGGTCTCCGGTCTCCAGTCGGCGGCACGCTACGCGCCCGCCCGTCACGGTCTGGACATCGGCGGCGACTGGTACGACGGTTTCCCGCTCGCGGACGGGGCCCTCGGCTTCGCCATCGGCGACGTACAGGGGCACGATGTCGAGGCCGCCGCCTTCATGGGGCAGGTCCGTATCGCGATGCGGGCCATCGCGGGCACGGCGTCCGATCCGGGCGAGATCCTCGGCCGGACGAACGATCTGCTGGTGTCCGTGGACTCGGGCCTCTTCGCGACCTGTACGTTCATGCGTCTGGACCCGACGACCTGGGAACTGCACAGTGCGCGGGCCGGGCACGTGGCGTGTGTGTGGGCCACCACGGAAGGGCGGTCCGGCGTCACGGAGGACCCGGGCGGCCTGCCGTTGGGCATCGAGCCGGGCGAGGCCTATCCCGTCACCCGGCGCACCCTCGACTCCGACGGGGCGATCGTGCTGCTCACCGACGGAGTCGTCGAGGGGCCGTCGCTGCTGATCGAGGACGGCCTGGAGCGAGTACGGCAGCTGGTCGCCGCGCACGTCGGGGCGGGCGCGGCGCAGCTGGCCGACGAGGTCCTGCGCGCGACGGAGGAGACGGGGCACGAGGACGACGCCGCCGTACTGGTCCTGCGGCATGCCGCCGCCGGCCGCGGGCCGCGGTGACGCCGGACCGTACCGCGCGTGTCACCTGCCGAGTCCCATCGCGGCCGGTGTCTGATGAGCGGGTGATCCGCACCGAGGAAGCCAGACGTCGGGCCGCGTACGTGGCGCAGATCCTGGGCGTGGCAGGCGCCTATTACCTGTCGGCGCATCTCGGGCTGATGCGGCAGGTCGTCGTGGACGGCGCGGTCGTCACACCCCTGTGGCCGTCCACCGGCATCGCCCTGGCCGCACTGCTGTGCCTGGGCGTCCGCGTCTGGCCGGGCATCGCGCTGGGCGCGCTGCTCGCAGTCCTCGAGACCGGCGATGCGTTCACCGTGAGCAGTCTGGCCATCATGTTCGGCAACACGGTCGCCCCGCTCGCCTCGTACGCCCTGTTGCGGAGGGTTGGCTTCCGCAGTGAGCTGGTCCGGCTGCGGGACGGGGTCTGCCTGGTCTTCCTCGGCGCGTTCGCGGGGATGCTGATCAGCGCCGCCATCGGGAGTTTCACGCTGCTGCTCGACGGCAAGGTCCCGCCGGGACGGTTCTGGCTGGTCGGGGCGTCCTGGTGGGCGGGGGACGCGATGGGGGTCCTGGTCGTCACCCCCGTGCTGCTGGTCCTGCGCGGGGTGCGGTGGCCCCGTCCGTCCGACCGGTGGCTGGAGGCGTCGGTCCTCGCGGTCGTCGTGGTCGTGTCGTCGCTGATCGCTACGCGCAGTTCGCTGTCGATGATCTATGTGGTGTTCCCGGTGATCATCTGGGCGGCCCTGCGCTTCCAGTTGCCCGGCAGCGCCCCGTGCGCCATGGTCGTCTCGGTGCTCGCCATCATCGCCGGTACGGATGGAGTGGGGCCGTTCGCGGGGCACAGCCTGATGGAGATCATGGCCAATCTCTCCCTGCTCAACGGAAGCGTCGCGCTCACCGGGCTGCTGCTCGGGGCCGTCGTCGCGGAGCACAAGAACATCCGGCGCGAGACGGAGTACGCCGTCGAGGAGCTGGAGGCCCTGGTCGAGCAGTTGGCACCGCTGTCGGGGCCCGCCGCGACGCGGTACGAGGACAGGGAACGGCGGCACGGCCCGCTCGACGGTGGCCCCCGCCCGGACCACCGGTAGCGCGTGGTACGCACCGGTGCCTCGAAGGGCGGTGAACGCCGACGGTCAGTACGGCAGGGGGCGGCCGGACGGGGTGCGCAGATCCAACGGCGGCGGCCCCGTAGGGGGCGGGGGACGACGGACGACAACTCGGATGCGGCCCATTGCCACCACCTCCTCCTGGTCAACCGGTATGTGCCCAGTCGGCGCGGCTTCACACTTCCCGGCCGCCCCCGTCCCACCTGTCGGCGTCCTCGTCGTCCCTCGGCGCGGATGCGGGCGGTGCCCGGTGCGGTGACCCTTGAGAGGGGGGTGCAGAGTCGACGAGGAGGACGCATGTCCGCACTGGACAAGATCAAGAAGATGCTCAAGGGCCACGAAGAGCAGGTCGGCAAGGGCATCGACAAGGCCGGCGACATGGTCGACGGCCGTACGAAGGGCAAGTACAAGGGTCACGTCGACACCGGTCAGGACAGGCTCAAGCAGCAGTTCGGAGCGGACCGCGACCAGGACGGGCCGCCCCGCGCCTGAGCCCCCCGCCGGTGACCGGGAAGGCCGCCGTCCTTCGGCCGCCGTCCGGCCCGCGCACCGGGCCGTGTCACGGAATGCGATCCGTGGCACGGCCCGGTGCGCGGAGTACGTCGTGCCCCCGCGCACACTGACCCACGGGTCCCGAACGAGACCCGTGGCGGAGGGCGGCGGCGAAGATCCCCGGGGTTGCCCGCCGGATTCTTGTTATCGTCCCGCCCGCACCCCGTCTCCCGAGTGTGGGAAGTGACAGCACCGGACCCCGGAAGAGTGAGTACAGCATGGGCAAGGATCACTGGACGGTCTTGATCGCGGCGGCGCGGAGCGGCGACCAGCAGGCCAAGGACCAGCTCGTCTCGGCGTACCTGCCGCTGCTGTACAACGTCGTCGGACGTGCGCTGGACGGTCATGCGGACGTGGACGACGTGGTGCAGGAGACCGTGCTGCGCATGCTCCGGGGCCTGCCCGACCTGCGCGACCCGGAGCGTTTCCGTTCCTGGCTGGTGGCGATAGCCATGAACGAGATACGCACGCACTGGCGTGACAGGCAGTCCGGTGCGATACCGGCGGACCGGCTGGACGCCGCGTACGACCTGCCGGATCCCCGGGCGGACTTCGTCGAGGTGACGATCCTGGAGCTGGGCCTGACCGGCCAGCGTCGCCAGGTAGCGGAGGCGACACGCTGGCTGGACGAGGACGACCGGGCCCTGCTGTCGCTGTGGTGGCTGGAGACCGCCGGGCACCTGTCCCGTGCCGAGGTCGCCGCGGCCCTCGAACTCTCCCCGCAGCACACCGCCGTACGGGTGCAGCGGATGAAGGCCCAGCTGGAGGCGGCGAGGGTCGTGGTGGGCGCGCTGGCGGCCGAACCGCCGTGCGTGCTGCTGGAGGACATCGCCATGGGCTGGGACGGCGTCCCCTCCGCCCCGTGGCGCAAGCGGCTGGCCCGCCACGCCCGCGAATGCACAGTGTGCTCGGGGCACCGCTCGGGGCTTGTTCCTGCCGAAGGGCTGTTGGTGGGCCTCGGACTCGTCCCGGTGGCCGCGGCGGGAGCGGGGGCCGCTCCGGAGCTGCTCACCATGGCTGCGCGACTCCAGGTGCCCGGTCCTGGCTCGCACGGCGCCGGGGCGGGACGCGCGGAGCGCAGACGGGTGCAGGCCCGACGACGCCGTCGCAACTCAGCCATAGCCGCCGTGGTCGCGGTCGCCGCGCTCGGCACGGGCGGTGCGGCGGTGCACCTCTACACCGACGCCGACGACCGGGACGCGACGACCGTCACCGCCGACGCTCCGGCCCCCCGCTCCCAGGCGCCCACCCCGGCCTCACCGACGTCGTCCCCGTCTTCCTCGGCCTCCGCGTCCCCGTCGCCCAGCGCCTCCCCGACGCCGAGTCCCTCGCGTACTCCCAAGGCCAAGCCGGAGAAGAGCACCCCGGCACCACCCGCGCCCACCACCACCGCCCCGGCCCCGAAGCCGGACCCGCCGGCGCCCGCACCTCCCGCACCGCCCGCACCGGCGGGAACAGCGGGTCAGGTCACCGATCTGGTCAACGCGGAGCGGGCCAAGGAGGGCTGCGGTCCGGTGACCGTCAACGATCAGCTCAACACAGCCGCGCAACGGCACTCCGCCGATATGGAGGCCAAGGACTACTTCTCGCACACCTCGCAGGACGGCAGGGATCCAGGCGACCGGATCAGCGCCGCTGGCTATCGGTGGTCCACCTACGGCGAGAACATCGCCAAGGGCCAGCAGACCCCGGCCGACGTGATGCGGTCCTGGATGGACAGCCCGGGACACCGCGCGAACATCCTCAACTGTTCCTTCAAGGAGATCGGCGTCGGCAAGCAGAACTCGGGCGGCGGTCCGGTGTGGACCCAGGTGTTCGGGGCCCGCTGAGCCCGCCGGGCAGCCCTTAGGATGCCGCCATGATCGCTCAAGTGGAGTGCGTGGCACTGGACTGCCCGGACCCGAAGGAACTGGCCGGCTTCTACGCGTCATTGCTCGGGGGCGAGGTCGACCGGGCCGACGGGAGATGGGCGTGCGGCGCGGACTGGTCCACGCTGCACACACCCGGTGGACTCGTCCTCGCCTTTCAGCGGGTGGCCGACCACAGGCCGCCCGGCTGGCCCGGCCAGGACCCGCCCCAGCAGTTCCACCTGGACTTCGGCGTCACCGACCAGGAACGGGCGCACGAGGTGGTTCTGGCGTGCGGGGGGGCCCTGCTCGACGCCGGGGACGAAGCGCGCGGGTGGCGTGTGTACGCCGACCCCGCCGGGCACCCCTTCTGCCTGGTACGGCACTGACCGTTCCGGCACCGCTCGCGCGTCCGGGCCCGTCCGGTGCGGCCGCCGACCGGCCGCACCGGAGCCCGGCGGGATCCCTCCGGGCTCAGCGCAGGACCAACATCAGCGCCGTGCCGACGCAGATCGCCGCGCCCACCGCGCCGGCCGAGACGGCGACGCAGCGGGCCCGGAGCCGGACGTAACGCCCGGTGTACTCCTCGCGCAATTCGTCCGCGCGGTCCCGGATGCGGGTGAGCGACTCCCGGGAAGCGGCGACGCGTTCGGTGATGAACACCCGCTCGACGTCCTCACGCTGTGCTGTGGTCAACCAGGGCAACCGGTCGGTGAAGCGGCGCGCCTGTCGTCGCGCCCTCTCGACTTCGGCGTTCCACAGCAGAAAGCCTTCCAGTTGCGCCAGGCCCCGGGCGCAGTCCTCATCGGGTTTCACCCCGTCCTCCTCTCCCACCCCGCCGCTTCGTCAAGGTCGTGGGTCGCATTCACTCCTGCCGGTCCCCGGGGGCGACGATCGTGGAGTCCTGGGGGCGGTTGGTGGCTTCCTGTAGAGAGCGGACCGCCGGGTGGTGCAGGTCGAACGCCGGGGATTCGGAACGGATCCGCGGCAGGGTGACGAAGTTGTGCCGCGGCGGTGGGCAGGAAGTGGCCCATTCCAGGGACCGGCCGTAGCCCCACGGGTCGTCGACCTCGACCTTCCTGCCGTACTTGGCGGTCTTCCAGATGTTGTAGAAGAACGGCAGGATCGACAGGCCCAGCAGGAAGGAGGAAATGGTGGAGATCGTGTTCAGCGCGGTGAAGCCGTCGGCGTCGAGGTAGTCCGCGTAACGACGCGGCATGCCCTCCGCGCCGAGCCAGTGCTGAACGAGGAACGTCCCGTGAAATCCGACGAAGAGGGTCCAGAACGTCATCTTCCCGAGCCGTTCGTCCAGCATCTTCCCGGTGAACTTCGGCCACCAGAAATGGAATCCGGCGAACATCGCGAAGACCACGGTGCCGAATACCACGTAGTGGAAGTGGGCGACGACGAAGTACGAGTCGGAGACGTGGAAGTCCAGAGGTGGTGAGGCGAGAATGATTCCGGTCAGACCGCCGAACAGGAAGGTGACCAGAAAACCGACGGCCCAGAGCATCGGGGTCTCCATGGAGAGCGATCCCTTCCACATGGTGCCGATCCAGTTGAAGAATTTTACGCCTGTCGGCACAGCGATGAGGAAGGTCATGAAGGAGAAGAACGGCAGCAGCACACCGCCCGTGACGAACATGTGGTGCGCCCACACGGTCGCGGACAGGCCTGCGATGGCGATGGTGGCCGCGACCAGGCCGATATAGCCGAAGACCGGCTTGCGGCTGAAGACCGGGAAGATCTCTGTGACGATGCCGAAGAACGGCAGGGCGATGATGTAGACCTCGGGGTGGCCGAAGAACCAGAACAGGTGCTGCCACAGCAGGGCGCCGCCATTGGCCGCGTCGAAGACATGCGCACCGAACTTGCGGTCGGCCTCCAGCGCCAGCAGGGCCGCGGCGAGGACCGGGAAGGCCAGCAGGACCAGCACACCGGTCAGCAGGACGTTCCAGGTGAAGATCGGCATGCGGAACATCGTCATGCCGGGTGCGCGCATGCAGATGATCGTGGTGATGAAGTTGACCGAGCCGAGGATCGTGCCGAAGCCGGAGAAGGCCAGACCCATGATCCACATGTCGGCGCCGATACCCGGAGAGCGCACCGCGTCGTTGAGCGGGGAGTAGGCGAACCAGCCGAAGTCGGCCGCACCCTGCGGGGTGAGGAAGCCGGCCACCGCGATGAGCGAGCCGAAGAGGTACAGCCAGTACGCGAACATGTTCAGCCGCGGGAACGCCACGTCGGGCGCGCCGATCTGCAGCGGCATGATCCAGTTCGCGAATCCGGCGAACAGCGGCGTCGCGAACATCAGCAGCATGATCGTGCCGTGCATCGTGAACGCCTGGTTGAACTGCTCGTTCGAGATCAGCTGGATACCGGGCCGGGCCAGCTCGGCTCGCATCACCAACGCCAGGAGCCCGCCCACGCAGAAGAACGCGAAGGAGGTGACGAGGTAGAGCGTGCCGATGGTCTTGTGGTCCGTGGTGGTCATCCACTTGATGACCACGTTGCCGGGTTCGCCGCGCCGTACCGGCATTTCGTCCTGGTCGGCGGTATCGGTCTCCACCGGTTGCGAGATGCCCCTCGTCGTCACTACGACGCTCCTTCGGTCGACGGCCCGTGTGGACTCGGCGACCAGAATGGACCCACGGAGATCGGTGCGGTGGGACATCCTTCCCCGTCCGGGGCGAGCGGCCGACAAGGACACTCAAATGGCCTAGGCCGAACCCTTCCTCCGCCCTCGGCCGGCACAACCGCAACCCGGCATGAACGTCCGGGAACGGATCGAATATTCCCTCGCAGGCAGAGGAATAGCGTCTCCGGCACCGGAGTTGGTGAAGCGACAGAATCACTTCTCTCCCCCACTCCTGTTCACTCTTCTCCACTCGGCAAGCTTCGGAAGGTCGGATCCATGAAGATCGGCATCATCGGCGCGGGCAACATCGGCGGCAACCTGACGCGACGTCTCACCGCCCTGGGGCATGAGGTCGCGGTCGCCAACTCCCGCGGCCCCCAGACGCTTACCGCCCTCGCCGAAGAGACCGGGGCGAAGCCGGTGCCCGCGTCGGAGGCCGCGCGGGGCGCCCAGGTGGTCGTCGTCACCGTGCCGCTGAAGGCCGTGCCCGACCTGCCCGCCGGATTCCTCGACGGTGCGTCGGAGGGCGTCGCGGTCATCGACACGGGCAACTACTACCCGCAGCAGCGCGACGGCCGCATCGCCGCCATCGAGGACGGGCTGCCCGAGAGCCGGTGGACGGAGCAGCAGATCGGTCACCCCGTGATCAAGGCGTTCAACGGCACGTACGCCCAGGACATCCTGGACCGGGGCCGCCCGCAGGGCACTCCGGGCCGACAGGCTCTCCCTGTGGCGGGCGACGACCCGAAGGCCAAACAGGCGGTACGCGACCTCATCGACGAGTTGGGCTTCGACACCGTCGACAGCGGCGGCCTGGACGAATCCTGGCGCCAGCAGCCCGGCACGCCGGTGTACGGCAGTCAGGGCGACGTCGAGGCCATCGTGAAGGCCCTCTCGGAAGCATCGCAGGAGCGCACCGCGGAGTGGCGCGCCTGATACCGGGCGTCACGCTGATGGGAGGACCGGGCGACCACTTCGGCCGGGCGGGAAACGGACGCACCCGCCCGGCCGGAGCGCCGGCCGCCCCTCAGACGACGCCCGTCACAGTGATCCGCAGCGAGACCACCGGCTCCTCCGGCAGCACGGCGCCGACCGCGGCCTGCACGGCCCTGGTGACGTCAAGCGCCCGGTGACCACGGCACAGGACGAACCGGACGTCGATGTGCCAGCCGCCGCCCTCGTCCCGGCCGACCCTCACTCCCGGTGTCCTGTTCCCAGTCAGTGGGGCGAGGCGCGGGGTGTGCTCGGCGATCCGGGTGCGTAGCAGGTCCGCCATGCCGGGGCGCAGGAACGCGACGCCGCGCACGCCGCGAGCGGCCTCGGCGGCAGCCCCGGCCACCCGGTCCCGGCGTGTGTCCGCGGTCATCGCGTTGCTCCCGTCCCGTGTCCTTCGGCCCGGCCGTCCGTGTGACCGCCGATAACCGTACCGTCATCTCCGTCGCCGTCGCTGTGCACACGGTGGCCGGCGTCCTCGTAGAAGACGTCGAGAGTGTCGGCCGGGTCGAGGATGTCGACAACGAGAACGTCGGTGGTCGCGAGGCGGATACCGATGTCCCGGTCGGCGACCTCGGCGACCCGCGCGCGCACGGCGTCGGCCAGGTCCCGCATGGGCAGGCCGAGACTCGCCGCCACCTCGACCCGAATGTGCAGCTCTCCGGTGGGGTCCGCCGGGTCGAGTGGGGCGATACGGCAGCTCCCGGCCCGCACCCCGGGCAGGCTGTCGACCGCCGCCCGCAGTATCCGTGCGACCGCGGACTCGACCATCCAGTGGTCCTCCCCCGGCTCTCCCAGCGGCAGTGACCGTCCTGGACGCAGTTCGAGCCGTACGAGGTCCATGACCCGAGCCGTTATGACCGTGGTGTCCGGTGTGCCGGGCTCCTGCTCACAGGTGCGGCGTACCGCGTCGCCAAGGCCTGTGAGGTCGGCCAGGGCGGCCGAGCAGAAGGTGCATTCGGCGAAGTGCGGGTCCTCCGCCGAGCGGCCGGTGTCCCAGGCCTCCCAGACGTCGGTGAGCAGGCGCCCGCAACCGAGCCGCTCATCCTCCTCCTCGTATCGGCTCTGCTCGTGCCGGCTCTCCTTCGGCCGGTCCGGATTGGCGCTCATCGCCATGCGCTCATCGCCTCCGTCAAGGAGCGGCGGGCCCGGAAGACCCGGCCGCGGACCGCCTGCAGACTGATTCCGACCGTTCCCGCGATGCTCTCGTACGACAGTCCCTGCATCTCACGCAGCACCCAGCACACGCGCTGTTCGGGTGAGAGTCCCGCCATCGCCTCGGCCAGCGCGTCGACGGCTGCCCTCGACTCCACCGCACGGGCAGGGGACGCCTGGTGCTCGGGGGCTGCCTGCTCGGGCACCGAGTCGAGGTCCGCCGCCGGTCTGCGAGCTCTGAGCCGGTTGAGGCAGCGGTTGGTGACGATGCGGTAGAGCCATGTGTGGAAGGAGGCGTCCCGGCGGAACTCCGGGAGTTTTCGCCAGGCGCTCACGAAGGCGTCCTGCACGGCGTCCTCAGCGTCCGCCCGGTCGCCGAGAACGCGCATCGCCAGTTGCAACATCACGGGGCTGTGCCTGCGCACGAGCACCTCGAAGGCCTCCTCGTCCCCCTCTCCTGCCCTCACCACCAGCAGTGCCTCGTCGGACGGCGCGGCGTCCGGCGCGCGCTCCGTCAGCTGATTCCCGTCGCCGGGCACGGACCAACTCCTTCCCCGCTCATTTCCACGACGCCTGCTCCTGCTTCCGTACGCGTCCGGCACACGACCCCGCACGCGTCTCTACACGTGCCCTCGTGACCGCTTCTCGTCGTTGGACACACCGCGAGGCCGAACGTCACGCGCTCTCGCGCTTTTGTCTGCACCGCACGGTGTGCCGTCGCCCGACGCTCCGTGGGCCGTCGTCCCGCTTCCGGGAAATATCCGCGAACCCGCGTGACGAATCGGCGCACAGCGTGTCCAACGAGATGTCAGGCAGAACGAGCCGAGCGAGACGCTAGGAGTTTCCATGACCACCATCCAGCCAGCAGCGACCGTTCCCCCCGCGGGAGCCGCTTCGCGGACGGGCACGACGAAGCAGGGCGGCTCGGCGGGCGGGACCACCACGGTCGGCAGCGGGGCCACCGGGGCAGCCGAGCCGGCGGCGACGCGAGGCCGCACCTCCATCGCGGACACCGTCGTCGTGAAGATCGCGGGGATGGCGGCCCGCGAGATCCCCGGCGTCCACGACATGGGCGGCGGCCTCTCCCGTACCCTCGGCGCGGTCCGCGACCGGGTGCCGGGCGGCCGGCCGAACGTCGGGCGGGGAGTCAAGGTCGAGGTGGGCGAGCGCCAGACCGCCATCGACCTGGACCTTGTCGTCGAGTACGGGGTCGCGATCACCGATGTGGCGCACGACGTCCGCGAGAATGTCATCGCGGCGGTGGAGCGCACCACGGGCCTTGAGGTCGTCGAGGTCAATGTGACGGTCAACGACGTGCATCTGCCCGAGGACGACGAAGAGGCCGTCTCGTCCGAGACGCGCGTGGCGTGACGACGTGACGCGGAAGATGGACGCGTCCGGCCCGGCGGGTGGTGCACCGGGCCGGGGTGCCTACGGGGCGGCGGCGGGCATGGCGCTGGGGTTCGCGGGCTGGTTCGGCGGGTTCGGTGCCTTCCTCGTGGTCGCGTCGCTCGGCGCGGTGGGCTGGTTCGCCGGACACCTCGTGGACCGGGGCACCAGCCTCCGCGAGTTCCTGGACACGGTGGCCGGGCGGCGGCCATGACGATCCCCGCCGCCGGGCGTGGTACGACGACGGTGGCTCCCCGCGCCGTCCGGCGGATCGCCGAGCGGGCGGCGGCCGAGGCGCTGCCCGACGGCGGCGCGGTGACCCGCGGTTCGGCTTCGGTGCGCGGCACGTCCGCGCGGGTCACGGTCGGCGTCCGGCTGCCGTATCCGATACGGGCGGACGAGGCGGCCGAGCGGATCCGGGAGCGGGCACGGACCCGGACAGCGGCCCTGACAGGTCTGTCCGTTCCGCACGCGGACATCCGGATCGATGCGCTCTCGGTGATTCCGCTGCGGCCCGCCCGGGGCCCCTCGGACGATGCGCCCTGCCGGGCAGACGATGCGGCGCGCTCGGCGGAGCACGCCGTACGGAGGGGTGGCCCAGGCGGCCGGATCCGGGCTCAGCGCCGGATTCCCGCAGCGCTGACGGCGGCCGTCCTAGCCACCATCTGTGCGCTGCTCCTGGTGGACGTCGTCGCGGTGCGGCTCGGCGGCACGCCCGCCGCCTGGCGGACCTGGCTGGTCGAGTGGGCGTCGACGCACGGCCCGGCGGACACGGCGGTCCGGGTCGGCGGGGTGCTGACCGCGCTGACCGGCGCATGGCTATTGGGGTGCACCCTGATCCCAGGGTATCGGCGCGGGCTGACGATGGCCGCGCCCGCGCCGCGACTGCGGGCGACGCTCGACCGGTCGGCCGTCGCCCGGGTCGTCCACGACCGGACCGCAGCCGTAGCCGGAGTGGTTCGGGTCCGGGTGAGTGTGCGGCGGCGACGCGTAAAAGTGCTGGCAGAAGTGGGCTACGGCGGCCCGGAGCAGGTGCGGGCCGAAGTGGTCCGAGTCGTCGGAGCGTCTCTGCCGGGGCTGGGCCTGGCTCGGGCTCCCGTGCTGCGGGTCGGGATCCGGCTCCGGCGTGACCGGCCCGAGCCTCGGCCGTCCATCGAGGAGCCGACGCAATCCGCAGCCGCTGGGACAGTGGCTCCGGCTCCGGCTGAACAGAGAGAGGCGTGAAGGGATGTCGGTAATCAGGCGTGGCGCGGTCAACCGGTCGCTGCTCGGTGCCGCCGGGCTGGTCCTGGTCGTCTGCGGCGGCTGGCTGGCCGTGGGCGACGGTTCGGGGTGGGTCCCGGTGGTGGGCCGTGTCCCGCACTGGTGGCCGACGCCCGCGCCGGACGGGGTGTTGCTGGACCGCGGATTGACTGCACGGTTCCGGAAGGAGAGTTGGTGGAGTCCTGCGCTCATCGCCGGGCTCGCCCTCGTTCTGGCGCTGTTGGTGTGGTGGTTGGCCCGTCAGGCACTGTCGGGCAGGAGCCGATGGTCGGCGCTGCCACGGAGCGGTCCGGTGTTGCGCAGGCGTGCGTGGGAACGGGCTATGACCACTCAGGTGGTGGCGTTCGACGACGTGGTGCGCGCCCGCGTGCGTCTGGTGGGCCGACCGCTACGGGCGGTGGTGACGGTGGTCGTGGAGCCCAGTGCCCGGCCGGCACAGATCGTGCGGTCCGTGGCCGAGGTCATCGCGGACGCCCGTGACAGCGGCGGCGTGCAGAGTCTGTCGGCCGACATACGGGTCCGGGTGGCGAACCGGCGGGAGCGCCGAACGCGTTGAACCGCCGCGACCCCCGTGCCGGGTCGCGCCACGATGATCCGGCCGCCGCCCACGGTTGTGCGTGGCGGCGCCCCGGAGCTGCTCCCACCCGCACCCCCCACGGAATCTACTCACGAGTAAGGTATGGGCTCCGGGATGTCGGCCCACGGCCCGTACGGCACCCGGGCGTGGCCCGTCGACGGCCGTGGACAAGGAGTCTCACCGTGCCCCGCATCATGTCCGTAGCAGACAGCATCGTCATCGACGCCAGCCCGGCGCAGATCTATGAACAGCTCAGCGACCCCACGGCGATGGGGCGTTGGAGCCCGGAGAACCGTGGCGCCACCGTGCACGGCGAGCGGCGCGTTGCATACGTCGGCATGGTCTTCGAGGGTCGGAACAAGCGCGGTGCTGCGCGCTGGACGACACGGTGCACAGTGACCGCGGCCGACCCCGGCGAGCGCTTCACCTTCCGGGTGCATGCGATCGGTCTGCGGCGGCCTCTGCTCCCGGGGCCGATCGCCACGTGGGACTACCATTTCGAGGCAGTGGACGGCGCGACCCGGGTCACCGAGACCTGGACCGACGACCGGCGTCGCTGGCCTGACTTCCTCGCCAACGCGTTCGACCGCGTCGCGACGGGCGGGAAGACCTTCGCGCAGTTCCAGGGCGGCAACATCCGCACGACGCTGGAGCGTCTCAAGGCAGCACTCGAGGCAGACGCCAGGGGCGCCGAAAGCTAAAGGCTGGTCCGCAATGCCAGGGCGGGCGTACGACGGCAACTACGGCACCTCGCCTCATTGTCGGAACGTCCCCATACATCCAGTATGCGGACGTCCCTCACCACGACCGGCAACCGGTCAGCAAGACCGACCACTGCTCGTCAGACAGATCCCCTCGGTCCACACCGAGATCATCACGCCACGTGGCGAGGGAAACTACCCGCTTTCAGACCACGGCCAGGCGGGCCAGACGGTCAGGTGGACCCGGTGGTCAGGCGGCCCAGTGCGGAGGGCGGCTCAGAGACGTGGGAAGTGCTGTCTTCGCGTTGCCCGTGGCGGCGTTGAGCTGGGCCTGGGTGAGGAACAGGCTTCCCGTGAGGTCGGCGTCCGAGAGATCGGCGTCACGGAAGTCCGCACCGATGAGGTCGGCCAGACGGAGGTCGGCTCCGGTGAGATCGGCGGCGATCAGGTAGGCCCCACGGAGGTCCGCCGCGCGCAGGTCGGCTCCGCGCAGACGGGCTCCGATGAGGTCGGCACCGCGGTGGTTGCGCTTCTTGCGGCGGGGCGCGGCGGCCCGGACGAGTTCGCTGGTGCGCAGGAGCAGCCCGGCGACCCGATCGCGGTGACCGGCGATGTCCAGTTCCGCGAAGTCGACGGCCGGCCGTGCCGTGTGCCGTTCCGTCTCTTCGAGGGCCCGGCGGATCTCGCCCTGCAGGGGACGTGCGCCCGGCAGAGCGAGGGCCTCGGTGAGATACCACAGCAGTTCGTGGAGCTGACGCATGACCGGGAACACCTGGAACATCTGCGCGGCGAGGTCCGGGGACGAACGCCAGTCACGCCCGCCGTAGGTCACCTGGGAGACCTGTTGGCCGGCGCCGAAGCAGTCGTACACGGTGCAGCCGGAGAAGCCCTTCGGCCGCAGCCGGGTGTGGATGCCGCAGCGGAAGTCGTCCTGAAGGTTGGGGCAGGGCCGCCCGGCGTCCTTGTCGATGGCGAAGTCCGCAGAGGCCGTCAGTGTGAGGGCGACGCAGCACAGAGCGAAACAGTTCGCGCAGTCCGCACGCAGAGACTCCCGCCCGTTGTCGGGCACGGCGGTCGGTTCGTTGTCGGGCACGGTCGGCGGGTCCTCGCGTGAATGGTGCTGCGGAAAGAACGGGTGCAGAGCACACGAGTCTACCGAGGGGCCGGGAGGCGCCACTCCCGTCGGACCTGTCGCTCTGTTCAGCGCTGTCGGCCACAGCACCCGTCGACCACTGCGCCTCCCCGGGGATACCGCCGGTCGCCGCCGGTGCAGACTGGGCACGGTACGGATCAGCGAGGGGGCACCTGGACAGCGAGGGGGCACATGAGCACCGAGGAGAGCAACGGATTCGAGCCCGCGACCGGCGACGGACCACCGGCCGCCGAACCCGCGGCGGCACGGGCCGCCTCGGTGCGGACCGCGTTCGAGGGACTGCTGCAGATCCGTCGGCTCACCGGCGCCGGGCGGCCCGACCCCGTGGCCGCGCCAGCTCCGTGGGAAGTGAACCGCCCGGTCAGGGCGATCGCGTTGGCTCTGGAGAGGTCGGGGGCCACGCCTTCGGCCGTCGACCCGTCTGGACGGCGTGTGTCGGCCGGATACCGGGTGAGCGGCGGGGAGTCGCCAGGTTCGGTACGGGTCGAGTGGACCGGACCGCCGGGCAGCGGCGCCGCTCATGACGAGGAGGAGGCGCTGGTCGGCTGCGCTTCGGCCTTGCGGGATCTGGGCTGGACGGTCCTGCTCTACCGAGGGCCCCGCAGACGGCGTTACCTGGAGGTGGAACCGCCGAGCGGGTTGTCCGGCGAGCGCGGCCGGGCCTGAGGCGGCGCTGTCAGACCCATGGGGGATGCTTGACGGCCCGACAGCTCTGAGGAGGAGGAGCCGAGATGGACCACGACGAGCTCGCCGCGGCGCAGGCGTACGTCCGACTGCTGGAAGCTACCCGGGCAGCGCTCGCTGACCCCGAGGACGCACCGGTCTACCTGCCGCTACTCACCTCTCCGATGCGGGAGGCCGACCATGCCCTGCGCAGCGCGGGGCTGACGGGCAACGAGGACCGGCTGTTCGCTCTCGTTCGGGCACTGCAGCCGAGCCTCTCCGGCAGCGACAGATAGGCCGGGCGGGGGGCGGCGCCCGGCCTGGCCCCCGCCGGTCCGGTCCTAATCGGCCTGTCCCTCGTTGACGGGGACGCCCGTGGGTCCCGGAGCGAGTCCGAGCTCCTGTTCACCGGGGCCGAGAGGTGCGAAGAACCGGGCGACCTCCCGGTCGTCGACCTCGGCGAGGGAGCCCGGCTTCCACTGCGGTGCGTTGTCCTTGTCGATGATCCGGGCTCGCACCCCCTCCACGAAATCAGGGTGTTCGAACGCCCGGCTGGAGACGCGGAACTCCTGGTCGAGCACGGCCTCCAGGCTGTCGAGCCGGGCTGCGCGGCGGATGGCGGCGAGCGTCACCTTGAGCGCGAGCGGCGACTTGGTCAGAAGTTCGTCCGCCGCCGCTTCCGCCGCGGGAACACCGCTCTCGCGCAGGCGGCGGAGGATCTCCTCCACGCTGTCCGCCGCGTAGCAACCGTCGATCCAGTCGCGTTGCGCTGCGAGCTCGCCGAGCGGCGGCTCGGTGGCGAACCGCTGCACGATGCCCGCCACCGACTGGTCCTGGTCGGCCGACTCTCCCAGCGCCTCGGTCAGGGCAGGCAGGAGGCCGGCAGGGATGTGATGATCGGCCAGACCGCAGAGTAGGGCGTCGGCCGCCCCGACGGATCGGCCGGTGAGCGCCAGATGGGTGCCCAGTTCGCCGGGGGCGGTGGCCAGCAGGCGGGTGCCCCCGACATCGGGCACGAAGCCGATCGCGGTCTCGGGCATGGCGACGCGTGAACGTTCGGTGACGACACGGATTCCGGAGTGTGCGGACACCCCGACTCCTCCGCCCATCACGATGCCGTCCATCAGTGCGACGTACGGTTTGGGGAATCGGGCGATGCGGGCATTGAGGCGGTACTCGTCACGCCAGAACTCAAGGGACGCACGTCCCGAGGCCCGTGCGTCGTCGTGCAGGGCACGGATGTCACCACCGGCGCACAGGCCCCGGTCGCCGGCCCCGGACAGCAGTACCGATGCGATCGATTCGTCCTGCTCGGCGCGGGACAGGGCCTCGTCGAGAAGCCGCACCATGGTGTGGCTGAGAGCGTTGAGCGCCCGGGGGCGGTTCAGTGTGAGGTGCAGGCATGTGCCCCTCTTCTCCAGCAGGACGGGCCGGTCGTCGTTCATGCGTGCGCTCCGCTCGCTGAGCTCGTGGACACGTGGGACGCCCTCCATGGTCGCCGACGGCCTTCGGCTGCCGCCCCGCGCCCCCCGGACCGGGACGGGAGCGGGAATGCGGGCGTGTGGGGTCCGGGCGTGAGGGTTCGCGGGCGAGCCGCTGTGGCACTCCGATGGATGCGGCTCGACAATTGAGGCCTACGAGGTCCGCCGACGTGCGGCCCCGCCGGACGACCTCCGGAGCTGGCATGACCGACGACGAACGGCGGCAGGACGCCGAGGCCTCTCCGCTCCGCCGGATCGACCGGAAGACCAATGGTGAGATCCGGCCGACGGAACGCCTCGCCATGAATCGGACCGGCAGCTTCGACTGGGACCTGGACACACGGACCCTGGACATCGACGAGGCCGGGCTGATGGTGTTCGGCGTGGATCCTGCGACATTCGACGCGCGCCCGGGCGCCCTGCTGGAGCACCTGGAACCGGCGGAGCGGGCCCGGCTCGACGTCACGATCGACGAGGCCATCACCGGCGGCAGTAATTCCTACAGCGTCCACTTCCGTGTGCCGCTGGACGACGGGACCACCCAGTGGACCCATGTCCAGGCCCGCATTCTGCGATCGAAGGACGGGAAGGCGCACCGGATCGTGGGCGTCGTCCGGGACGCGACAGCGGAGGTCACCCATTCGGCCTTCGTTCTCGATCTGGAAAAGCGGCGGCAGCGCCAGACAAATATCGTTGAACGAACAACGAGCGCCATGTCCCGTGCGGTGACCGTGGACGACGTGACGGCAGCCCTCACCGGACCCGGCGGGTTGGCCCGGCTCGGCGCCGACGGCCTCGCGCTGGGGCTCGTGGAGAATGCCGCGCTGAACATCGTCGCGCTGAGCGGCGAGTCGCTCGAGGTGCTCGACGGACTCGGCTCCGGTGATCTCGACCGCAACCTCCCCCTCGCGGACACGATCCGCAGCGGACGCCCCCGGTTCATCACCTCCCTCTCCGCGCTGGCCCGTCGCTACCCGGAACTGGAGCCGCATCTCGGGAAGCTGAGGTTCAGGGCGGCGGCGTATCTGCCGCTGGTGGCCCAGGCCCGGTCGCTCGGTGGTCTGGCCCTCTTCTACCGCGAGCGCACGGTCTTCAACGCGGACGAGCGCATTCTGTGCCTGGGCCTCGCCGCCATCGTGGCCCAGTCCCTGCAACGAGCGATGCTCTTCGACGAGGAGCGGGAGTTCGCCACCCAACTCCAGTCCGCGATGCTCCCGCCCCGGATTCAGGATGTCGAGGGCGGCGAGATCGCGGTCCGGTACCACGCGGCGTGGAGCGGCCGACAGGTCGGCGGCGACTGGTACGACGTGATCACCCTGCCCAAGCACCGTTACGGACTGGTCGTGGGGGACGTACAAGGACACGACACCCACGCGGCCGCGATCATGGGCCAGTTGCGCATCGCCCTGCGCGCGTACGCCGGCGAGGGGCACCCGCCGGCCACCGTGCTGGCGCGGGCCTCGCGCTTCCTCTCCGAACTGGACACCGACCGTTTCGCCACTTGCACCTACGCCCAGGTCGACCTGGCGTCCGGAGCGGTGCAGGTGGTACGGGCCGGGCACCTCGGTCCGTTGATCCGCCACCTCGACGGGCGGGTCGGCAGCCCACAGGTGCGCGGCGGGCTACCGCTGGGCATCTCCACGGACCTCCAGGACGAGGAGTACCCGGAGACCCGGCTGGACCTGGTGCCCGGTGAGACGTTCGTCCTGTACACGGACGGGCTGGTGGAGGAGCCCGGAGCCGACCTCGACACCGGGATCGACGCGCTGCGCAACGAGGTGAGCGCCGGACCCGCCGGGGCCGAGTCGCTGGCCGATCACCTGTCGGAACGGCTGTGGGAACGGTGGGGGGCGGGGGACGATGTGGCACTCCTCGTCCTGCGCCGAAGCCCCGACGTGGGGTCGTCGCACGCGCCGCGACTGCACCAGTACATTCACCAGGCGGACCCGGAAGGGCTATCGGACGCCCGCGCGATCGTGCGCCAGGCCCTCGCCGACTGGGACATGGCCGAGTTCGCCGACGATGCCGAGCTCGTCACGGGCGAGTTGTTGGTGAACGTGCTCCTGCACACCGAGGGCGGGGCTGTTCTGACGCTGGAGGTGCTGCCCGAACCGGTGCGGCGGATCCGGCTGTCGGTCCAGGACCGGTCCAGCGCCTGGCCCCGTCGGCGCACGCCGGGTGAGACGTCCACCTCGGGCCGGGGGCTGCTCCTGCTCGACGCGGTCGCCACGCGCTGGGGCATCGAACCGAGGGGCGAGGGCAAGGCCGTCTGGTGCGAGATCGGCCCCGCTCCCCCGCCGGCCACCACACCGCCCCGGACGGTCGCGGAACGGTGACGGACGGAAAGGGGTGTGCCGCACCACCGCGGTGGTGCGGCACACCCCTCGCCCTTGGAGCGTCAGTTCTGGGCGGTACGCCGCTTGCGGACGGCCCACAGGATGCCGCCACCGGCCAGCAGCACCGCGACGGCGGCGCCACCGATGACCGGCGTCGACGACGACGAGCCGGTCTCGGCCAGGTCCGGCGAGCTCGGGCTCGGGGCGGGCACGGCGGGCGCGGACTCCGAAGGCTGCTCACTGGGGGTGGCACTCGGCTCGGGCGTCCCGGTGGACGGCGTCTCCGACGGGGTCGGCTCGCCCGGGACCGACTCGGTCGGGGTCGGGGTCGGCGGCGTGGGGCTCGGCTCCTCGTCGCACACCTCCGCCGTCTTCGTCTGGTCGATGGAGTGCTTGCCTTCGCCGTCGGCGTCCTTGACGACCAGTCGGACGGTCACCGGCTCGTCGTGCTCGGGAAGCGTCAGCTTCTTGTGGAACTCACGGCCGAACGTCTCGGTGGGCAGCAGGCCCTCGCCGTCCACCGTCACGGTCACCGTGTTGGGGACGTCGCTCGTGTAGTTGGTGAGGTCAAGAGTCACCTCGGAGCAGGTCACGGCCCAGGTGGGGGTGTGAGCCGCGGCCGGACCGGCGGAGATGACGCCTCCGGTCAGACCGACGACCGCAGCGGCCACGAGTGCTCCCGCGCCACGCCACGATCTCCTGGGTATGGTCATGGATTCTTCCTCCAGATACGTCTCATCGCCCGAATGGCGATGGGGCGCACAGTACTGCCATCGTCCAGGAACGGCGTCGTCGCCCCCATGCGTGAACCCACGTGCCAACTCCGGGCATAGCCAGGCTACTTCCGGCAAAACGGGCGGGCCCCCCATCGTGCTGCCCTCCGGTCCGGCCCAATGAGAGGATGGACGGAGCACCTATCTGCCGCCACCTGTGCGCCTGAGTCTGGAGCATGACCCCTTCCATGCGATTGCTGCTGATCCGTCACGGCCAGACTCCGTCCAATGTCGGCCACTTCCTGGACACCGCCCGGCCCGGTCCTGGCCTCACCGACCTCGGACTGCGTCAGGCGGCCGCCCTCCCCGAGGCGCTCGCCGAGGAGGACATCGCCTCCTTGTACGCCTCCACCCTGACCCGTACGCAACTCACGGCCGCACCCCTCGCCGCGGAGCGCGGCATCGAGGTCCAGATCCGCGACGGAATCCGCGAACTTTCGGCCGGTGACCTGGAGATGCGGGCCGACGAGGAGGCGGTCCGGCAGTACCTGACGACCGCCTTCGCCTGGTCCGCCGGGGACATCGCCCGCCGGATGCCCGGGGGCGAGAGCGGGACGGAGGCGCTGGCCCGCTTCGACGCCGTGGTGGACGAGGCAGCGCGCGCCGGGGAGCGCGGGACCGTGGCGCTCGTCAGTCATGGTGCCGCGATCCGCGTGTGGACGGCTGCCCGCGCACGGAACGTCACTGTCGGGTTCGCCGCCGAACACAGCCTGGAGAACACGGGCGTAGTGGTGGTCGAGGGCTCGCCGTACTCGGGATGGACGGCTCTCTCCTGGGCCGGGGCCGTCGTCCCGGGGGCCACCGCGAGCGGCCCGGCGGACGCCGGCCCGGCGGGCCGTACACTGCCGGGCCCGGAGCTGGGACCTGCAGCCGATCATCCCTTCGGCTGATCGTCGCGCTCACACCCGCCGATGAGAAGCGGGGCCCTGCGAAGACGCTCGCCGTCACAGCGCCTTGTGCATGATGTGCAGCCCCACATAGCCCTCGGTCGGGTGGTTGAAGCCCTCCGGAAGGGTTCCGATCACCTCGAAGCCGATCGAGCGGTACAGCTTGACGGCGTGAGTGTTGGTCTCGACCACCGCGTTGAACTGCATGGCCCGATAACCCTCGGCGCGAGCCCAGCGGACCGAGTACTCGCACAGCGCGCGCCCCACTCCCCGGCCGGAGTGAGCGGGGTCGACCATGTACGTGGCGCTGGCTATGTGCGCTCCGTTGCCCATGTGGTTGCGATTCATCTTTGCCGTGCCGAGCACGGTCCCCGCATCGTCCACGGCGACGACCACCCGGCTCGGCGCTGCGACGAACCACCATCCCTCGGCGTCCTCCTCACCGAGATCGAGTGGATAGGTGAGCGTCTCGCCCGCGGAGACGATCGAATGGAAGAACGGCCAGATGGCAGGCCAGTCCTCGGAGGTTGCTTCCCTGATCAACATGCGGACAGCATGGCCCATCCGAACGATCGGCGCGAACACCTATCCGGCTCCGCGCCCACGCCATCCCAGCCTTGCGAGCAGCCCCTTTCCGGTCGGCACACTGGCCGGGGCGCAGCCTGACGCCCCGGCGGCGGGCAACGGAGCCGGCTCGGCGGCGGATTCCGCGAGCGCGGTCACGGTACGGAAGTCGGCGCCGGCCCGGACGGCGGGCGCCGCTCGGGTTGCGCCGTCGTCCCCGGGGCGCGGGGCCGGCCGGTCCTCGCGTGCCCCGTCCAGCTCCAGCGTCAGGTTGACCCGCCGCCAGAGGATCTCGTCGGGGTCATCGGCCAGCATCAGCTCCCCCATGGCCTCCCTCGCCGCCATGGAGCCCGGGCGTCCGAAGACCGGCTCCGGCCGGACGCGCACGAGATAGGCGCGTTCATAGGGGTCGTCCACCACTTCCGCCAGCTGCACGGGGTCCAGTGCCGTTGCCTCGACCGCCGTTCGCACCCACGGGTCCCTCGTGCGGTTCAGCAGCCGGTCGATGCGCTGCGAGCGCCAGTTGCGCGGCCGCCAGTCGACGCCCGACTCGAGCAGCGAGCGCATCCCCAACGGCGTTCGTCCGGCCAGCAGGTCGGGTTCCCTGGCCGCGAAGGCGGCGAGCTCGTCCGCGAGGTAGAGCCAGACCACCGCGCGATACCGGTTCAGATAGAACGTGACCGGTGAGACGCATCCTGCCCGGGCGAGCCGGGTGAACCGCGCCGGGGCGATGCCCAACAGGGCCGCTCCTTCCGCTGTTCCGACGGTGCGGACCCGCTCCGCCAGGCCATCGGGAAAGCCCGGCTGCTCCCGCAGGCGCGCGATCTCCTCCTCGTGCACCCGCGGCCGCCCACCACCCGGTGCGCCGACGACGGCGATCAGCCCGAGGTGTACCGCGAGCTCGAACTCCGCCCGCCGGATGCCCAGCTCCTGGGCCGCGCGCCCGGCCGCAACCGTCGCCGCCGGGGCGGCGGACGCGGTTCGCCCGCCCTCGCCCTCCACCTCCGTGCCGGCGTCCTCGGGAAGGGAATCGCCCCGGACGCTCGTGCCGATGACCCGTGTGCCCCGCGTCCTGGCCCGCGCGGCCTGGGCCCTGGTATCGGCCCCGGTGTCCGTCCCCTGGGTCCCGGCGTGTGCTCGGAACGCTTCCTTGACCGTCATGACTCTGTCCTCCCCCGTCGGCTCAATTACTCTCCGTGATTACGGTAGCCCGAGGAAGCCATCGCCCGTCACCCCTGTGGATAACTCTTCTTCGGCGATGATAAGTGCAGGTCAGAAGGGTTCAATGTCTTCGGGTCCGCCCTGACGAACGGAGACTCCGAGGTGTTCGCCGACCCGGTTGACGAGCAGGGTCATCTCGTAGGCGACCTGGCCGACATCGGCTTCGGCCGCGGTCAGCACGCACAGACAGCTGCCGTCGCCAGCGGCCGTCACGAAGAGCAGGGCCTCGTCGAACTCGACCATGGTCTGACGCGCCCGGCCCGCCCGGAAGTGGCGCCCCGAGCCGCGCGCCAGGCTCTGCAGACCTGAGGAGACCGCCGCCAGGTGTTCCGCGTCCTCCCGGGCGAGCCCGGTGCTGGCCCCGGTGACCAGTCCGTCGTTCGACAGCACCAAGGCGTGCCGTATGAATTGCACCCTGCTGGTGAGATCGTCAAGGAGCCAGTCAAGTCCCCGGTCAAGCGGCATGTGCTCGTCCTCCCCGTACCCTCGTTCCCCGTGCCCCGCTACGCGCGTAAGCCTCGCGCAACGGCCCCGCGGGGGCAAGCGCCCCTCTCCTCCGGGGGCGCCGCTTCGCGCCATGCGGGGATCGGGCTCAGGATGGGTCCATGGCACACCACATGACCGAAGAAGAATGGCGGGCCTTCCTCTCGAAGGGCACGCGCACGGCGAAGGTTTCGACGGTGCGGGCCGACGGCAGTCCGCACGTCGCCCCCGTCTGGTTCCTTCTCGACGGCGACTCGGTGGTCTTCAACACCGGCGAGGAGAGCGTGAAGGGGCGCAACCTCGCACGCGACGGGCGGGTCTCCCTCTGCGTCGACGACGACCGGCCTCCGTACGCGTTCGCGGTGGTGCAGGGGCATGCCGAGCTGAGCACGGACCCCGGGGAACTGCTGCGGTGGGCGACGCTGATCGCCCACCGTTACGTGGAGGCCGACGCCGCCGAGGAGTTCGGCCGACGCAACGGCGTGCCCGGCGAACTGGTCGTACGGGTGCGGATCGACAAGGTGGTCGCGATGGCGGACATGGTCGACTGACGGACTGGCCGCGATGCCGGGCCGTCAGCCGACGGAGGCGAGGAGCCAGAGGTTGTGCATGGGCCCGGCGTACTCGACCGTACGGATCAGGACTTCTTTTCCGGGACCTGTTCGGCACGCCGGGACAGGAACGCTTCCGGTTCCTCTGGGACGAGCTGTGCGAGGGCGCCCGCGCGGCGATCGCGCTCGCGGCCCCCAGCGTCTCGGTGGAGCGTCAGGCCGGAGTGGACGGTGATACGGCCGAAATCCATCGCTACGGTAGGGGTGGCCTTCCGCTCCACCTCGTCGGTGCCGTCCTGGCACCACCCACCCTCACTCAGCGTCTCCTCGGAGTACAGCGGGCGGTTCTCGCTGACCGAGCAGACCAGGGTTGTCGTCCCGGCGCCGAAGCCGCCCGTGACCATGATCTTCGGGGTGAGCGCGATGTCCTCGCCGATCATGTTCCTGCCCAGGCTCTCGGGGGTGCGGGTGCTCCGGTGGCGGCACGCCCCGCGCCGGTTGCGCGATCATGTCTCCATGGCCGACGACCACACCCATCACGTCCTGGACTTCTTCACTCCGCGCGCGGCCGGCTGGGACAGCCGGTTCCCCGACGACGGCCCCGCCTACGCCACCGCGGCCGGCCTATTGGGGCTGCGTCCCGGAGATGCCGTGCTCGACGCGGGCTGCGGGACCGGGCGCGCGCTGCCCGCGCTACGGGCCGCCGTCGGGCCGGAGGGCACGGTGCTGGGCGTCGACCTGACCCCGGCGATGCTGGAGGCCGCGGCGCGGGCGGGACGAGGGGACAGCGGGACGCTCGTCCGTGCCGACGTCGCTCGGCTGCCGCTGCGTGATGGAGTCCTGGACGCGGTGTTCGGAGCGGGCCTGATCTCTCATCTGGCCCGCCCCGAGGCCGACGCGGCGGAACTCGCCCGCGTGGTCCGGCCTGGCGGGGTCCTGGCTCTGTTCCACCCGATCGGCCGGGCCGCCCTCGCCGCACGTCAGGGACGGACCGTCACCGACGACGACCTGCGGGCCGAGCCGAGGCTGCGTGCGCTGCTGGCGGGCGCGGGGTGGCGGCTGGGGTCCTACACGGACGAGGCCGACCGCTTCCTCGCCCTCGCCGTCAGGCAGCCCTGAGGCCGAGGGCGCAGCCGAGCCCACCGCCGTACGGGAAAGCGTCCGAGCCAGGCTCTGCCGTGGCGGTCCCGCGCATAATCCGGCCGGGGAACGTCGCGTCACTCGGCAGGTGACTGCGACGGGCGGCGGCCGGGTACCGGGCAGCCACGGGCACCCGGCGTGGGGAACGTACCGAGCTCCGCGATCTCGTACCCGTTCGGATATCCCTTGATCTCGGGGTTCTGGCGCGCGTAGTGGGGCGCCCTCCGGGGCGGCAGGAGCCGGACGGCACCGGCCCGGAGCCTGAGCGCACCCCTGGTCACTCCGCGGGCCAGCGCCCCTGGGCGGCGGTAGCGGAACGCCCCGAGCAACGAGTCGTCCAGGAGCGCGAGGCTGGCGCCGCGCACCAGCGGGGCGAGGGGCGCCGGGTACCAGGACGCCATCAGTGCCAGAGTGGCGTCGGCCACCCGGCGGGCTCCTTCGTCCCAGCCGAAATGCTCGTGCTCGTAGGCGTCGAGGGTCCGCTCGAAGTCCTCGTAGGTCTCGGGAGCGTCCTTGATCCCCATATGAGCACCGAGCGTGCGGTAGTAGGCGGCGAAGGCGCCCCGCTCGTGGCAGCACAGACGTCGCCAGCCGAAGCTGTCCAGCCACCGCTTCGGGGTAACGACGAACGTGCACAGGACGTAGCGCATGTCGTCGTTGCTGATGTCGTAGCTGCGGTGCATCCGGTTGATCCGGCGGACCGCGGTACGGCCGTCGTCGGTGTCGAAGCCGTGCTCCACCACCGTATCGAGCAGCAGGGCGGTGTCGTCGTAGCGTTTCTGGGAGCGCTCGGTCAACTCAGCCGTCTCATCGAGGAGTCGGCCGATGCTGGGCACGGCATAGGTGCGGTACAGGGCCAGTTCGAGGGCGCGGGCGATGTCCCAGGGGAACTCGTGGGTGACGGTGAGACGGTAGATCTCCAGGAAGTCCCGCTCGGGGTCGAGTCGCTGAATCTCTTTCAGCCGGTCGTACCGCTTCACCACGCTGTTCCCCTCATTCGGCCGGACGTCCAACCTTACGCAGAGGCCTCCCCGCATCCCCGGGCCTTCGGCTTCCCCGCACTCGAAGGGGGCGGGCGTATCTCTGGTTCGCTCCTGTTCGTCGGGGCCTCGACGAGGGGGTTACCGAGTAGTCAGGGTGCGCCGACGGGCCGAGGGACGCCGGGCCGAGCTATGAGGTCGACGACGCACTGCTGGTGCTGACCGCCGCGAACCCTCCGCATCCCCCCGGCACCCCGGTCTCCGCAGGGCCCTGTCGGAGGCGACCGCCTATACGAAGGACCCGCCGCCGCCCGGGCGGATCCGTTCCTCGTACGCCTCGGCCGACGCACGCACCCTGCGCGTCGACGGCCCGGGGTGGTCGCTGGTGGCCCGGACCGACGACATCGCTCTGTTCTTGCTGGACGAAGAGCCGGGCACGGTCATTCCTGTCAGGCGTGGAGCCGCGCTCCCCGGATTGCTCGCGGCCCTCGACGGTGTGGCCGCCCGCCCCGCGTGACCTCGTCGTCGGTCACCAGGGGTGACCCGGGCTTGGCAATCCGGGCTCAGCGGCCGATCTGCTTGCGGTTGATCCTGCGGAGCCTGCGCCGCTGGGACGGGTCCAGCAGCAGATAGCCCGCTACGGGAACACCGATCACGATCAGCAGCGCCCACCAGAATCCGATCAGGGGCCACAGGATCGCTGCCGCGAGCACTCCCCCGATAGCGACCTTCGCACCATTCGACATGGTCCACGCCTCCTTCGCGGCCGGCGCCGCTCCTGTTGTGTGAACGCGTCCCCGCGCCCTTACGTTCCCCGTCGGCCGCCCTATCGCAGCGGTTCGCCGACCTCGTGCATGTGCGACAGCGCCTGCCGGTAGGACTCGATCAGGCCGGTCTCCGCGTACGGCATGCCGATATTGGAGCAGTGCGCCTTGACCAGGGGCTGGGCGAGGCGCAGGTTGGGGCGGGGCATGCTCGGGAAGAGGTGGTGCTCGATCTGGTAGTTCAGTCCGCCGAGGAACCAGTCGGTCAGGACGGCGCCACGTACGTTGCGCGAGGTCAGGACCTGTCGCTGGAGGTGGCCCCAGCGCTCACCGTCGGGGTCGGGCATCTCCATGCCCTTGTGGTTCGGGGCGAAGGCCATGCCCAGGTGGAGGCCGAACAGTGCGTGCAGCACCAGTGCGAAGACGATCGCCTTGCCCGGGGACAGCGTGCTGAGCAGCAGCGTCGCGTAGAGGGCGAAGTGCGCGGTCAGCAGCAACGCCGAGACGGACCGCTCCCGGAGGGGCTGACGGCGCAGGAACTGGAATCCGTAGATCTTCAGGGCGATGCCTTCGAGAAGGAGCATCGGGAAGAACAGCCGGGCCTGGTTCCTGGTGAGCCAGCGGGCGAACCCCTCACGCTGCGCCGCCTGCTTCTGGGTCCAGACCAGGGCGCCGACACCGACATCGGGATCCTTGTCGATGTGGTTCGGGTTGGCGTGGTGGCGTACGTGCTTGTCGTTCCACCACGCCTCGTTCATACCGAGGAGCAGATTGGCGTGTACGAGACCGATCAGCCTGCTCGTCCTGCGGTCGCCGGATATCTGGGCATGCCCGGCGTCGTGAGCGACGAAGGCCGTACGGGTCCAGAAGACCGCCAGCGGCAGGGTGAGGAGCAGGCTCCACCAGGTGTCGCCCAGCAGGACGAACCCGGTGATCACCGCGCCCAGGGCCGCCAGATTGGCGGCGATGCCGAGCACATACCGGTCCGTGCGGCGCTCCAGCAGTCCCTGGTCCCGCACGGCACGCAGCAGCGGCGCGAAGTCGCTCCCGGCCGCCGCCCCGCGAACATCGGCCGGACGGTCCGGGCTGCTTTCGTCGGCGGGATCCGCAACAGTGGCTGCTGCCTGGGGCATGACGTCTCCGGTCTCTGGAACATATGCGCTGACCTCATGGAACGTACGGGCCGGGGGCGGGTGCGGGCCATGGCGCCACCACCCTGGTTCCCCTGGGGCAGACCCCCGTGCCCGATGGTGGGGCTGGCTGCACCATCGGAACCAGGGAAGAAAGCAGAGTGACGCACGCCACGTCGTGCAACGGCCTGTCGCATCCGGAAATGGAGTACCCTCGGCGATTCCGCCCACTAGTCAAATTTGAGGAATCTGACATCGCTGTGCACAGGCACCCTGCCGCAACACCCTCCGAGATCGCCGAACTGGCTCGCTGCTCCGCGGTCTTCGTCCCCGCGGATCCTCCCCGTACCGGCAGGATCGCGTTCTGGAATCCGGACGGTAGCACCCCTTCCGACACTCCCGGGCCTTCGTCGGAGCTGACTGTCATCGGAACCGACCTGCGACCCCGTACGGTGACCGCGCGGTACCTCCCCGTGCGGGAGGCTCTGCCGGTCCTGACCCGGGCACGTGCCGTCACGGATGCCTCACCCGCCACCGCCTTCTGGGGTGCCGCCGCGCTTCTCGCTCTCCAGTTCGTCGCCCGCGGCCTCCTGTTGCCGGGGCTGAGCGGTACCGACCACGACGCCTGGCGGATCGGGCCGTTGCACACCGACGACCTCGAACGGATCCGGGAACTGGCGGCGTCGATGCCGCCGACCGCCCACGCGACCCCCGTTCCGGACGAGGGCGACGGACAGTCGGACGGGCCCGGCGGATCCCGCAGCACGGACGGTGTGGGCCGGCGACCGGGCGGAGCCGGGGAGCGGGAACCGGCGCGGAACACGACGAGCGGCGCCGTCGGCGAAACGTTGCTGCCCGAACCGGAGCGCCTGCTGCGCGCGTTCCTCGATGCCGTGGCCGACGCGATGCCCCGTACGCCGGCCGCAGGCTTCGCCGCCGCAGGACCCGCGTTCGCCTCCCTGCGGCCGCAGCACCTGCCCGAGGGGCGGGCCTGGGCAGCCGACGTGGCGGCCGGTCACGACGCGGGCGTGCGGCTCTCGTTGCGTATCGAGGTCGCGGGGGTGACCTCTCGGCCGAGCGGCACGGAGGCGCGCCCCGGGGCCGCCCCGGAAGCGATGGGGCCGGGAGCGGGAGCGGTGGGGCCGGGTTCCGGTCCGGAGTCGGCCACGCCGTCGTTCCGTGCCGTGCTGCAGATCCACAGCGTCAGCGATCCCACCCTGGTCGCCGACGCGGCCGAGGTGTGGGCGGGCGACTCGCGGACCGCCGCCGCGTTCGGGCCACGGGCCCGGATGGACGCCCTCCTCACCCTGCGCCGGGCCGCCCGCGCCTGGCCGCCGCTGGCGCCGTTGCTCTCCGCCGCGGTGCCGGACTCGGTGGAACCGGCAGACGAGGAGATCGCCGAGCTGCTGGGGTCCGCCTCACGTGCCCTGGCCGCCGCCGGCGTACAGGTGCACTGGCCCAAGGAACTGGCCAGGAAGCTCACCGCGCGGGCCGTGATCGGCCCGGACGACCGGGACTCCACGGACCGGGACTCCACGGACGGGGAAGGCGTCGGGCAGGAGGCCGGGACGCGGGGACGCATCGCCGCGGACGTGCCCTCGTTCCTCTCCGCCGACGCACTGCTGTCGTTCGACTGGCGGTTCGCCCTCGGCGACCAGAAGCTGACCCGCGAGGAGCTGGACCGGCTCGCCGAGTCCACCAGACCCATCGTGCGGCTGCGCGACCAGTGGGTGCTCGTCGACCCCGAGGAGGCGCGCCGTGCCCGGGACACGCAGGACCGCAAGATCACCCCGATCGACGCTCTCGGCGCGGTGCTGACCGGTTCGACGGAGGTGGCCGGCCGTCGCGTCGAGGTGGCCGCGACCGGCTGGCTCCAGCGGTTGCGGGACCGGCTGGCCGACCCGGAGTCCGCCGCCCAGCAGTCGATCGGACAGCCCGAGACGCTCACCGCGACCTTGCGCGACTACCAGCTGCGCGGCCTGAACTGGCTGAACACGATGACCTCGCTCGGCCTCGGCGGCTGCCTCGCCGACGACATGGGCCTCGGCAAGACGATCACGCTCATCGCCCTGCATCTGCACCGGCAGAGCGACCGCGACGCGGCCGGTCCGACGCTGGTGGTGTGCCCGACATCGTTGATGGGCAACTGGCAGCGGGAGATCGAGAGGTTCGCGCCGGGCACCCCCGTACGCCGTTTCCACGGCGCGTCACGTTCCCTGGAAGGCCTGGTGGACGGCGAGTTCGTCCTGACGACGTACGGCACGATGCGCCTCGACGCACCCCGGCTCGCCGCCGCGTCCTGGGGCATGGTCGTCATCGACGAGGCACAGCACGTCAAGAACCCGCACTCGGCGACGGCCAAGCAGCTGCGGACCATCGGGGCGCGGGCCCGGGTCGCGCTCACCGGTACCCCCGTGGAGAACAACCTCTCCGAGCTGTGGGCGATCCTGGACTGGACGACGCCCGGTCTGCTCGGCCGGCTCGGCGCCTTCCGTGCGCGGTACGCGGCAGCGGTCGAGAGCGGCAGCGACCCGGGCGCGGCCGAGCGGCTCGCGGCGCTGGTGCGGCCGTTCCTGCTGCGCCGCCGGAAGTCCGATCCTGGCATCGCTCCGGAGCTGCCGCCGAAGACCGAGACCGACCGGGCCGTGTCCCTGACGCCGGAACAGACAGGCCTGTACGAGGCGGTGGTCCGCGAGACCCTGGCGGAGATCTCCGCCGCCGACGGTTTCGAGCGGCGGGGGCTCGTGATGAAGCTGCTGACGGCGCTGAAGCAGATCTGCAACCACCCGGCGCAGTACCTCAAGGAGGAACAGCCGCGGATCGCGGACCGGTCGGGGAAGGTCGAGCTGCTGGACGAGCTCCTGGACACCATCCTGGCCGAGCAGGGGTCGGTGCTGGTCTTCACGCAGTACGTACAGATGGCCCGGCTGCTGGAGGAACACCTGGCCGCGCGCGGGGTGGCTACGCAGTTCCTGCACGGCGGTACGCCCGTGGCCCGGCGCGAGGAGATGGTGAACCGCTTCCAGGCGGGCGAGGCCCCGGTGTTCCTGCTGTCCCTCAAGGCGGCGGGCACCGGGCTCAACCTCACCCGGGCCGGTCACGTCGTGCACTTCGACCGCTGGTGGAACCCGGCGGTCGAGGCACAGGCGACGGACCGGGCGTACCGCATCGGCCAGACGCAACCGGTGCAGGTGCACCGGCTGATCGCCGAGGGCACGATCGAGGACCGGATCGCCGAGATGCTCGCCCGCAAGCAGGGGCTGGCGGACGCGGTGCTCAGCTCGGGCGAGGCGGCACTGACCGAACTGACCGATGCGGAACTGGCCGACCTGGTCGAGCTGCGAGGGGGCGCACGATGAGCGATGACTACGAGGACGAGGACGACTACGCGTACGGGGCGGAGTACGGGACGAGCGACGCGGACGCCTCCGACGGCGGCGGCGACGGGGCGTCGCGGGACGGCCGGCGCGCGGCTGAGCGTGTGTTCGCGGCGTTTCCCCCCGCACAGGGCCGGGGTTTCGCCACGTCCTGGTGGGGCCTGGCGTGGCTCAAGGCTTTGGAGGACACCGCGCTGGACGGCCAACAGCTCAAGCAGGGACGGCGGTTGGCCCGGGAGGGCAGGGTCGGGGCGGTCTCCGTACGGCCGGGGCGGATCACAGCGGTGGTCCGGGACCGCGACGGCACGGCCTACCGCAGCGACGTCCTGCTCCAGCAGCTCGGCGCGGGCGCCTGGGACCGGTTCCTGGACATGGCCGTGGACCGGGCCGGGCACATCGCGGCGCTGCTGGACCGGGAGATGCCGCCGCATCTGGTGGAGGACGCGGCGGGCGCCGGTGTCGAGCTGCTGCCCGGCATCGGGGATCTGGAGCCGGAGTGCACCTGTGGGACCTGGGACCACTGCCCGCACTCGGGTGCCCTCTGCTACCAGGTGGCGCGCCTGCTGGACGAGGACCCGTTCGTCCTGCTGCTGATGCGGGGGCGCGAGGAGCGGCGGCTGCTGGACGAACTCCAGGTGCGCAGCGCCGCCCGCGCGGTCCGGGCGGGCGGCGACGGGGCGCGGGAGGCGGCCGACGACGCGGAGCGGGAGGTTCACGGAGTCCCGGCCGGCGAGGCGTTCGCGGCTGCCGGAATCCTGCCGCCGCTCCCCCCTCCCCCAACGGCCCCCGATGAACCGGGGCTCGGGCCTGCGCTGGACACGGCGACCGCGCCCGCGCCCGGGGTCGACCCGGCGGCGCTGGAGGTGCTGGCGGCCGACAGCGCGGTGCGGGCGCACCGGATGCTGCTGGACGCGCTGGCGCCGGGGCACTCAGGACAGCCGCTCCCGGTCGAGCTGACTCCGCGGCAGGACGCGGTACGGCTGGCCGCGGACACCCGGCCGGAGCCGCGCATCGGGGCCCGGCTGGCCGCGGGATCCGGCCGCCCGGCCGCGGACCTGGACGCGGCGGTCCGCGCCTGGCGGTACGGCGGGGTCGCGGCACTCGCCGTGCTGGACGAGGAGTGGACGCCGGGCCCGGAGGACCTGGGGCGGGCCCGTGCCCGGCTCGTCGAGGCGTGGGAGGCGGGCGAGCGACCGGCCCTGCGGGCGAACGGCCGGGCCCGCTGGACCGTGGCGGGCGCCGACCTCCAGCTCCGGTTGGACCGGAACGGGCGGTGGTGGCCCTACCGCAAGGAGCGCGGTCGTTGGGTGCCTGCCGGACCGGCGGACGACGACCCGGCCGGCGCGCTGGCGGGGGCCGACGGCGGGGCGGCGGACACGGCTGTCTGAACCTTCCGGCCGGGGCGGGGGTGGTGCTGGGCTGGGCTGGGCCGGTGAGCATCGGGCCGGAGGCCGCGCGCCGGAAGCGAGGAACCGGAAGCAGGGCGCCGGAAGCAGACGGCGCCGGCGCCGTCCGTCGCTCGCGGGAATCGGTGTCTCCGGCGCGGAAGCCGCTGGTGCTGGAGCCGCATGCGTAGGAGGCGCAGGCGCGCGAGTCGTGGCGTGTCCGGACAGCGGCTGCGGCTGCGGCTGCGGCTGCGGCTGCGGGGAACCGGATATCCGGTGGGTTCGTCATGTGCATCGGCGGGGTGATTCCCGAGCCGGAAGGCCACCCCGGCTCGGTTCCGTACCCACCCGTCCTGCCGTCCACCCGTCTGCCCTTGCCCTGTCCTGTCCCGCCCGTCCCGTTCCGTCCGCCCCGGCCTCAGGAGTGCCTTTGCACCGCAGAAGGATTGTTCAGTGCGCCGCCGCGACCATGGCGGCGGCCGTCCTGCCCGCCTCCGCCAAGAAGGTGGCGGCGGCGCCGAAGGGGCCCACCGACTACGCGACGGCACTCTGGGCTCCGGCCGCCCCCGCCAACTACACCGTCCCCTCCCGCCCTTCGGAGCGCCGGATCGACCGGGTCGTCATCCATGTCGCCCAACAGCTGTTCACGCCGACCGCGGGCATCTTCCGCAACCCCTCCAAGCAGGTGTCGGCCCACTACGTGGTGCGCTCCGGCGACGGCCATGTCGCCCAGTGCGTACGCGAGAAGGACATCGCCTGGCACGCGGGCGACTGGAGCTGGAACACCCGGAGCATCGGCGTCGAGCACGAAGGGTGGGTGGACCGCCCGGAGTTCTTCACGGACGTGATGTATCTGCGGTCCGCCGGACTCACCGCGGACATCTGCGAGCGCCATGGCATTCCCAAGGACCGGGAGCACATCGTCGGCCATCACGAGGTGCCGGGCAGCGACCACACCGACCCGGGCGTCCACTGGGACTGGGAACGCTATCTCCGGCTCGTCGTCGACGCCGCCTGAGCGACCACCCCCGGCTCCCGTGGTGATGACTCTCCGCACCGAGCTTGTCGCGGAGGCCGACGGCGACGACGATGGGAGGGCACGAAGGCCCGCGGTCGGGAGGGTGAGTTGACGGATCCCTGGGTGGCCCTGGCGGCGGACACCGATCCCGGCGAACGGCGCGGCGCACTGCGCCGCGCCCATGACGTGTTCACCTCGGCGGGACGCCTGGAGCGGCCGGTCCGCGCCGTGGTCGGCGCGTCCTGGCGACGCTCGGCACGGGCCCGGGTCAGCCCGGACGACGCCCCCGCGGTGGAGCTCGCCCCGGACGAGCTGGGCCCCTACCGGGCGGCGCATCCCCTGGCCCGGGCCATGCCCGTGATCCGCGAGCTGATGGGTGCGTACGCGACGGACGGGGAACACCTGCTGGCCGTTTGCGACGCCCATGGACGGCTCCTGTGGGTCGAGGGTCATACGGCGGCGCGACGGCGGGCCGGCCTGATGAACTTCGTGGAGGGCGCCCGCTGGGCCGAGTCCGTGGCGGGGACGAACGCGCCGGGAACAGCCATCGCGGTGGACCGTCCGGTCCAGGTCTTCGCCACCGAGCACTTCCTGCGACCGGTACACCAGTGGACCTGCGCGGCGGCGCCGTTGCACGATCCCCGTACGGGTCGGATGCTGGGAGCCGTAGACATCACGGGCGGCGACCGGCTCGCCCATCCGCACAGTCTGGCGTTCGTCCAGGCGGTGGCCCGGGCCGCCGAGTCGCAGCTCGCGCTGCTGGCACCGCCGCCCGAGTCCGATGTCGAGTCGGTGCGGCTGACCGCCCTGGGCAGGGACGAGGCGTTGCTGGTGGCGCGCGGGCGCCGGCTGCGGCTCAGCCGGCGGCACAGCGAGATCCTGGTCGCCCTGGCCCGTCGGCCGGAGGGCCTGAGCGGGGACGAGCTGCTGGTGGAGCTGTACGAGGACGAGTCGGTGACCCCGGTGACCTTGCGGGCCGAACTTTCGCGGCTGCGGCGCCTGTTGGGGCCCGATCTGCTGGGCTCACGCCCGTACCGGCTGGCCGTCCCGGTGGACGCCGATTTCGACACGGTGACGCGCCGGCTGGGTTCGGGCGCGGTGTCGGCGGCGCTGGGCGCGTACGCGGGCCCGCTGTTGCCGGGTTCCCGGGCCCCTGCGGTCGTACGACTGCGGCGGCGGCTCGCGGAGCAGCTGCGGGCTGCGTTGATCGACCGGGCTGATCCGGGGCTGCTGGCCGACTGGGCCTACAGCCCGTGGGGCGAGGAGGACCTGTCGGTGTGGCGCGCGCTGGCCGGTGCGGCTCCGGTGGACCAGCGGGCCGCGTTGCTGGCCCGGGTGCGGGCGCTGGACGCCGAGCAGCGCGCCTAGGTTCCTTCGTCTGGACCAGCCCCGGCTCGTGGGCCTCGGCACGCACATCCGCGGCGTCGTCCTGTCGACGACCGGCCGGCAGGACGGTGACGACGGACCGTGGAGGGCACCCGGCGGCGCCGTTGCAACGCCCTTGCAACGTCCCCGTCCCTAGCCTCGCGGCGAGGGCCGTCCAACGACGGGCGGCGCCAAGTCCGGGAGGCCACCGAGATGACCCGTTACGCAGCGCCGGGCGCCGAGGGCGCGATCGTCACCTACGCGTCCCGCTACGACCACTGGATCGGCGGTGCGTACGTCCCGCCGGTCCGGGGGCAGTACTTCGAGAACCCGAGCCCCGTCAACGGCCGCCCGTTCACCGAGATCGCGCGCGGCACGTCGGAGGACGTCGAACTGGCCCTGGACGCCGCCCATGCGGCGGCTCCGGGCTGGGGAGCCACGTCCGCCGGGGACCGGGCCTCGGTGCTGAACAGGATCGCCGACCGGATGGAGGCACACCTGGAGGAGCTGGCGGTCGCCGAGAGTTGGGAGAACGGCAAGCCCGTACGGGAGACGCTGGCGGCCGATATCCCGCTGGCCATCGACCACTTCCGCTATTTCGCGGGGGCTCTGCGCGCCCAGGAGGGTTCGCTCAGCGAGATCGACGACGACACCGTCGCGTACCACTTCCACGAACCGCTGGGTGTGGTCGGTCAGATCATCCCGTGGAACTTCCCCATCCTGATGGCTACCTGGAAGCTCGCCCCGGCGCTCGCCGCGGGCAACGCCGTGGTCCTCAAGCCGGCCGAGCAGACGCCCGCCTCGATCCACTACTGGCTGAGCCTGGTGGCGGATCTCCTTCCGCCGGGCGTCGTCAACATCGTCAACGGCTTCGGAGTGGAAGCCGGGAAGCCGCTCGCCTCGAGCCCCCGCGTCGCGAAGATCGCCTTCACCGGTGAGACCACGACGGGGCGGTTGATCATGCAGTACGCCTCGGAGAACATCAAGCCGGTGACGCTGGAGCTGGGCGGCAAGTCGCCGAACCTCTTCTTCGACGACGTCTCACGCGCCGACGACGACTTCCTCGACAAGGCGCTCGAAGGTTTCACCATGTTCGCCCTCAACCAGGGCGAGGTGTGCACGTGCCCGTCGCGTGCTCTCATCCAGCGCGGCCACTACGGCACGTTCCTGGAGGCCGGCATCGCCCGCACGGAACAGATCGTGCCGGGCCACCCGCTGGACACCGACACGATGATCGGCGCCCAGGCCTCCAACGACCAGCTGCAGAAGATCCTTTCGTACCTGGACATCGGCCGGCAGGAGGGAGCGAAGATCCTGACGGGTGGCGGGCGCATCGAGCACGACGGTGAGCTGGCCGGCGGCTACTACGTCCAGCCGACGGTCCTTGAGGGCGACAACCGGATGCGGGTCTTCCAGGAGGAGATCTTCGGCCCGGTCGTGGCCGTGACGTCCTTCTCGGACTTCGACGACGCCATCAGCACGGCGAACGACACCCTGTACGGACTGGGGGCCGGAGTCTGGACCCGCGACGTCAACACGGCCTACCGGGCGGGGCGCGGGATCAAGGCGGGCAGGGTCTGGACGAACTGCTACCACACCTACCCGGCCCACGCGGCGTTCGGAGGCTACAAGCAGTCGGGGATCGGCAGGGAGAACCACAAGATGATGCTGGAGCACTACCAGCAGACGAAGAACCTTCTGGTGTCGTACTCGCCGAAGAGGCTGGGCTTCTTCTAGACACTGCAAAGGGTGCCTGACCAGCGAATTTCCCTGGCAGGCACCCTTGGTTGCGCACATTGAAGCCGTGGGTCGAATGACGAGGCTACTCCCGATATCTCCCACCGCTGTCCGACCTCTGACCAGCTGTTCCGGGGCATCTTCCGGGCCAAGGTCCGACTCGAGGCGCCCTGAACAACGCTCTCCGGCTCGTCCCACCGCCGCACCGACTCCTCCATCAGCAGGCGAGACACCTGGGCCGGGTTGGGCACGCAATCTGGATCGACCCCGTCGGCGACCGTCGGAGCAGACCGCCGAAGTCCGGTGCCTGCATTCGCGTTGTAGTACCCGCGTTCCACCGCAGTACCGAACACCTCGTTGACCGCAGCCTTCCAGCGCTTGACGGTCTTCGCCGCAGCAGCACTCCCATCGACCTTGCGGCACAGTGCATCGAGCCCGGCGCAGTACGCAGGGCTCCTCCAACTCGCTGACCGACAGCGAGTTGGAGGAGCCGGTCGAGCGAACATCCCCATACATCCAGTGTGCGGGCGTCCCTCCGCCTCGCGATGCACCGCATCTGACGCCGCGCGCTGATCCACCGGGGGTTACGGGACAACCCCGCCCCGTCTCGACGGGTCGCGTGCGGTGGTCGACTCCAGCCACGTGCGGGCCATAAAAGGGGGAGCCGGACGGGACCGAGTCCGGTCGATCGTGGCCGAACCGGATCGAAACACCACCTGATCACCGACGGACGCGGCACCCCGCTCGCCGTGATCCTCACGGGCGGCAACCGCAACGACGTCACCCAGCTCCTGCCGTTGATCGACGCCATCCCACCTATCAGAGGCCGGGCATCCGCGACGAAAGCCGGACTCACTCTTCGCCGACCGCGGGTACGACCACGACATCTACCGCGACCAGATCCGGCAACGCCGCATCGTCCCGGCAATCGCCCGCCGCGGCACCCTCCACGGCACCGGACTGGGCAAATACCGCTGGGTCGTCGAACGCAGCTTCGCCTGGCTCCACGGCTTCAGACCCCTCCGCATCCGCTGGGAACGCCGAGCCGACATCCACGAAGCCTTCCTCAAACTGGCCTGCTGTCTCAGCATCCACCGACTGACCGGCTCATTGTGTTAGCCCCTATCAACAGACCAGGTGCGGCCGAGGGGGTCGGCGGTGAAGCGAGAACCAAAAAGGCCCCGGAATGGTAAAAGACGAGAGCTCGTCGACTGCGGACAGACTTGGTGGCGCAGCAGCAATAACTCCTGTGCACACACTGGTGGTTCAGTTCTTCAAACCCCTGCGAGCACGGCGAGGCCGGTCGCCGGCATCGGGGCTCAGGGCGGCCCCGTCAAGCCGCCTTCAGACGCGGCCTGTTGGGCGAGGACTGCCCGGACGGTCTGTTGGACAACAGGACCTCCGGTCGAGGTGGAGGCATACGCGTCAGATCACGGCGACTGTAGACCCAACTTCTCGTCAGCCGCTAGATACTGCGCGTTGCTGTCGAAAAGCACCGGCACCGGCCACCCCGCCTCCAGGAGGCCGGTCACCATCAAGCCCTGGCCCCGAAGCGTCGACGTGGTGAGCAGCCGCTCGCCCCGGACGAGGCGTCCACCCGCACCGAACCACCCGCCAGGCACCCCGTCGCTCTTGCCGCCTTATCCTGCCGGGCGGGCCGGGGGTGGCCTCACTTGTGACGCCACCCCCGGCTCGCCGGGCCGGCCGACGGGCCACATGCTCACTGAGGGATCAGTAGGAAAGGTCGCCCTGCTCCTGGATCACTCGGCCCGAGATGTACAGGTCACCGGCGGAGTCGAGGATCGCGAGGATCTTCTTCTCCTTGCCATGGAAGGTACTGATGACGACCCTGTCCCCTTCCTGGTTGGTGGAGTGGTTCGTGTTCACCGACAGCTCGATACCGAGCGGTGAGCTTACGACCACGTCCTGCTTGCCGGGGTCCGAGAACTTCGGACTCGGGCGCAGAGCGATCCGGCCGTGTGTGTCCCCCTCGTTCCAGTCCGACGCCACACCGAGATCTACATCAGGCATAAAGCCCCCTCTTTCTTGGAGATCGGCAGCTTCGCACGGCCCATAGTTCGGTAGCGCAATCGCGCAACGATCACAGAACCGTGTTCTCCGCCCCCATTAGTCGGAATAGCCCGGCTCACGCGGCATAGGAAACGAAATCGACGTGGCCGGGCTCGACAGGCAACTTATGCCAGCCGCAGAGAATATGTCACTAGCAGGTCGAGGTGCACTCCTGGCGCGGCTGGATTACACCTGCCCGCATGTTCCTCTTCCGGGAAACACATGGGTCCCAGTCACACCAAGAAGCAGATGAGCCAGGCGATACCGCGGCCCGATCGTCCGCTACACCCGGCGAAACACGGGGCACTCCGATCGAGAATGACTGGAAGGCGTCACCGGAGCCGGCCGCGGTGGTGCCTCGTCCGTACCCGGGCGGTGGGAGAAGCGCGGCACCACTACGGTCCGCGAGGCCGGTGCCTTCGGGTGCTGCCGAAGGGCCCGGGCTCCCGGCAGGTTCGGAGCATGCGGTAGCTACTGCTGGTGGGCGGTGTGTTCCTGGTCTATGGGGCGTTGCAGGTGCCAGAGGGTGACCCCGGGGAGCAGGCCGCCGCCGAGCCGGTGAGCCCAATGACCATAGCCTCCGGCACGGTGCCAGCACCGTGCGGGCCAGGGCGGCGAGTGCGTCGAGCGCGTCATCGACGACGACGGGCGGGACACCGACGGGGCGGGCGGCCAGGACGGCCATCGCACCGGCCGTCACCGCGTTCGCTGCGAAGGCATACCCGTCGGTGTACTCACCGGGAAAGGCGGCGAACAGGCCGCCGGGGTTGATCTCGCACGAGTCGACTACCGCCGGTGCGGTCATCAGCGCGGAGGGCCCCGGACGGCGCACAGACGGCCGCCGACAACGGACGCGATGGCTTCGTGAGAGAGGGAGATCACGAAACGAACTCCGCCTCGGCAGGGCTTGGCAGGCGCTGCCAGCAGCCCACCGGTTCGGCTTTCCGACCGCAGCGCGTTGACGGACCGGCGCCCTTGAAACCCGGCCAGAACACCACGAGCAGGAACACCACCTGGTGCCAATACAGTCTCTTCAGCCCGGCCGGATCTCCGTTGTCTCCCGCAGTCCACAAGAGGTCCTGCAGGGCGACAGAGTTGAATGGGCCGCGCAGAGGCGAAGTGGATGTCCGTGGGCACGTGAGCGGATGTCGGCCTACAAGACTCCCGCCTCGTCAGGTTCGTCGAGACCCTTCCCAAAGGGTTCAACGGCAAACTCCTTAAACGGGCCATCGCCCCCCACCTGCTCCGACAGCCGACTTCCCCGCAGAAGTAGGCACACCGACCTACTGAATTTGGAGGAGAGGCACATTCCGAGCGGCAGCAGGAGCTGCCAGCACCCGGGCCCCGTCAGGTGATCGCTCAATCGACGCATCGCCTCATGCGAGACCGCAGTCGGCACCTGCCACAGAAGGCGCGGAGGAGCTTCCCCGCACACCTCGGGGTGGGGCAAAGTGAACATCGGCCCAACTTGTATTGATAGGTATTGGCTCGCAGGTCCTGCGTGACACCTTTCGCGCACGACGTATTCGAAGGACTCCAACGCTCCTCGAGATGCGGCATGCCCAGGCCGGGGGCTGACGTGCTCCCGAAGCCCCATGACTTCCCGGCAGTCCGGATCCCACCGACAGCAGACGGCCCCTCTGACAACCCCCTCACGCCGGTCCGGGACCTTGAACTCGCGGGGGTGAGCGGGGCCCTGCCGGGGTGAACGCCCAGGGGCCCCGCTCACGCGTCACATCACATCCTGGACGTTGTTCCTGTCTGGATCTCGAAGAGGCGCGGTGCGCCTCAGATCAGCGCGCTGAGGTGTACGCGGCGAAGAACGGGGTCTTCACCGGGGCTCCGCCGGGACTGAAACAGGCTACGTAGAGCCGGACCGTACCGCTGGTCCTGTCCCACGGCGCGTGCAGACCGCAGTACTCGGGGCTTTTCCCGTAGGCGGTGACCTGAGCAGTGTCCGACGGAACGGCCACCGATGGCAGGGTGACGATGAAGGGTGCCCCCGAGCCGCCGAGGGTGTTGGTGGCTCCGCTGGAGTTGTAGTTGGTCAGGGCAGGTAGCGATCCGTTGTACCAGAGGTATCCGAAGGACCTCGGCGGAAAAGCCGGTCCATGCACCGCTCGCAGGTAGGAATAGCTCAGGGTCCACTCGGTGTCGTACGGAACGTTGGATGCGTTGTAGCACGCGACCACAATGGTCTGCCCCGTCGCGCCCGGTGCCCAGTCGGCCACCTTGCACCGCGCTCCCTGTTTCGCGTCCACTGCCGTGGCCTGGAGATTTCCGGCGTGGCCGGCCTGGCCGAGACCAGGGAGCCACGCCTTCCAGAGACCGGTCGAGCCTTTGCTCACCGAATTGACGGCACCCACCGAGTTGTACTGCGTGAGGACCGTGCCGCTGCTGTCCGAGTTCACGTAACCGTAGGAGCCGGTGGGCGTGGTCGGGAGACCGCTGCTGCTGGTGTAAAGGACCGTGAAGGTGGAGTTTGCCGGCGCACCGCTGGGGAGGTAGCAGTGGACGTAGACGTCCTGGCCAGGGCCCACGGTTTTCCAGTCGGCGATCTGGCACCAGCGGGCAGCGCTGCTCACCGCGGTGGCGTGGGCTACGCCACCCGGCCCCCCGATCAGGGGGAAGTGCACGACGTAGGAACCGAGGCCGATCTGGTCGACCTTGACAGGGTTGGTGGACGGAGAGGACCAACTGCCTGACTGCCGTGATGGGTCGGGGACGTAGCTGGGGGGTGGAGTTGCGTTGTCCAGGTACGCGAAGCCCCAGCGGTCCGGTACGGCAGCGTGGGCGGGACCGGCAGCGGGAACGGCTGCGGCCAGAAGCGCGGCCAGCATACCGAGGACGAGCAGAACGGCTTGGCCGGGTCTCCTCGACATGGCTGAGGTGCGGACGTGCATGGGCGTGCCTCCTGTGCGATGAGGGGGGTACTGCCTGCGCGATCCATTGCTGTGGTCCGAACGTCCGACATGCGTCGTGGTGCGAAGCGCGCCCGAGAGCCAGCCCTCCCGCGGCTCTGAGAGGACAAGCAGAGCAAGTTCTCCGACTGCGTCCCGGGGTGGCTCGAATTCCGATGCTCACTGTTGCAGAAGTACGGTGCCGCGCCGAGCTTTCGGCCAGCCGTTCCGGTTCTCGCCGCACCTGCCCCAATGACACCGCAGGCCCGCCGGTTCCCCAGGCACACTGTGTGGATCAGCCGCTTCGGCCGCTTCCCTGCCACCGGTCATGTCACCCTGACCCTTTCATCCCTTCTCCGTCGCTGCGCACCATCACCGAGCCTGGCTGAAAGATGCCAGTTCTCTCCGCAGGAGAAGTCCGGCGCTCCACAGGACCCCACCACTGGCAACAGCTTCGAGCAGCCCAAGTTGGCACCGGAAGGAGGGCGGTCCCTTAGTGGGCGTTTTGTTATTCTTTGGATGGATTCGATGTCGCCTGATGGTGTGGCGGCGGGGCGGAATCCGCCGGTCCGCGGTTGGTGATCTGGTGATGTGGCCGGGTGAGTGAACGCCAGCCGTACCCGCGTGACTTATCGGACGCGCAGTGGTCGTTGATCGAACCGGTGATCACCGCGTGGAAGGACCGGCACCGCTCGGTCAGCGGGACCGACCAGGTCAGTCATGAACTCCTGCGCTGCCAGGTCCGCGAACGTGCCCGACGATGAGAGGACCCGCCCCTGGTGGTTCTGGACACTCGGAGTGTCCACGTGGCCGCCGGGGTCCCCGCCTCCACGAGCGGCCACGATCCGGCCAAGCGGGTGCCCGGCCGCAAGCGCGGACTGGCCGTGGACGTCCTCGGCCTGGTCATCGCAGTCGTCGTCCTCGCCGCGAATACCCACGACAACGCCGCGGGTATCGTCCCGCTGGACCAGGTCGCCGAACGCGCAACCGTCCGCAAAGCCCCGGTCGACCAGGGATTCAAGAACCAGGTCGTCGGGCACGGTGCGGGCCTGGGTATCGATGTCGAGATCGTCAAGCGCAACCCGCGGATCAGGGGGTTCGTGGCGCAACCGAAGCGGTGGAGGGTCGAGCAGACCTACGGGATCCTGATACCGCACCGGCGCCTGGTCCGCGACTACGAGCACCGGCCCTCCTCCTCCGCCTCCCGCGTCTACTGGGCGATGGCCCACGTCATGGCCCGCCGACTCAGCGGCACGAACACCCCCACCTGGCGCGATGCGCAGACGGCGGCAGTGTGAACATCAAGCCCCTCCTCGACGCGCTCGACCTCCAAGAGGACGCCGCCCCCTGGCCGACGGCCTCCGCACCCAGATCGAGGAACGCACGGCCGACTGCGGGAGGCCGAGACCCACCTCGAACACCTCGCGATCACCCGGACTACCCACGCGTCCTCGGTGTCTTCTACGAGGCCATGGGCCCCCTCCGGGCCCGCGATGTATGCGCAGCCCCCGACCACGAACTGCTGCCGAAGAACACAGAAGGCACCCGCCGAGCTGAAACGCCTGGTCAAGCTCGGTATCATCACCGAAGTCGACACCGGCAGCTTCGCCAGGAAGCAGTAACCGACCAAGGCCCGGGACCAGCGATCCTGCCCCGCGCTCACCTGTGCCGAGGTTCAGCGGTTGTCCCCGTCGGCACCAGATAGCCTGCGAAAAAGGCAGGCCGAAGCAGTCGGCCTGTCACCGGAGAGGCGCTGCAGTTGTCACACATGGGCGACGCCTGGGTCGTACGGAAACCGGTGCGCAGCATTCCTCGCGAGGACCTCATCGCCATGCTTCGTGAACAAACCCCGGCATGCGGACCTGCCCGTGACGTCCTGGTCGCCGGAGGCGCCTTCGACGTCTCGGACGGTCTGGTCCCCGCCAGTCGGCACGCGGGTGTGTTCGCGATCCGCATCCGCACAGCTGCTCGGCGTGGCCACACAGTCGAGGGCCTCGCCGCCTCCGTTGACATCCTCCGGCGGGCCGGGGAAGAGCTTGCGCGTACCGGTCTCATCTACTCCGTGGACAGGTCGTCCGTGTTCACGCTCTTCCTGAACTGCTCAGCGACAGAAGTGCTGGCCTGTGCCGGCGGACTCCGGCCCATTCCCCCGCAGTCGTCGACAGATGCCCTCGAGTGACAACACGCGCTTCGGCTCATCAGCTCGAAACGGACATCAGCTCACGGACCCTGCTTTCAAACCGACTCGCACTCCAAATGGCGCCTGACCTAAGGCTGTTCACCTGAGGAGGGGCCGCCGTTCGAGTGAGTTGGATCTTGCGTTGGCGTCACCACTTGACTACTCCAAGGTGGGCCGCCGCGCCCGTCGCCCTGTTGGGTTTGGTCGGCTTCGTCACGGCCCCAGTCCGTACTCCTCCTTACGACACGTCGTTGCCTGGTTCGCGGCACGAAACCGGGCGGCGGAGTGGCGGCGGCGCACCGGGAGGTGCGGCGTGGCCGGATCAGGGCAGGTCGCTGGGGCCGGCGAAGGCAGGACGGACGGGGGGACAGCGCACGGGCTGCTGGACACCGCGCCGGTCAACCTCGGCCGCACGAACGCCGGGATCTACGCGGCGGTTACGCGTGGTCTGGCCGACTGCGGCTCCAGCGGCGAAGTTCCCGATCAGGCCGTAGGTGGCGGTGTCCGAGGTCACCCAGCCCGCCGTGATGTCGGACCTCGGTGCGAAGAGGTCCGCAAGGGGGCCGGTGAGGACGTTGGAGGTCGCGCCGTTCACGACCGCGATCAAAATCCGGGCCATACGCGGGCCAGACTCAGGCAACTAGCAGGCACTGACAACGCTTCTGCTGGTCAGCACAGCGTGGCGTCTGTGCGACCAGCAGACGAAGAACCTTCCGGTGCCGTACTCGCCGAAGAAGCCGGACTTCTTCTAGGAGCACACGAAAGGGCGCCTGGCCAGGAAGTTTCCCTGGCAGACGACCTTCGTTGCGTGCATTGAAGCCGTGGAGCGAATGACGAGGCTACTCCCGATATATCCCACCGCTGTCCCACTTCTGATCAGCTGTTCCGGGGCATTCTCCGGGCCAAGGTCCGACTCGGGCGCCCCGTACATCGCTCTCCGGCTCGTCCCACCGCCGCATCGACTCCGCAGGTGCATGTCCTCAGCGGGGCGCATGGCGGCGTAGTACATGCATCCACCTGGACCAACACCCCGCGACCATCCACGACGGCACTGCGTTCCCAAACACCCCCGACAGGACAAGACGCCCTTCAAGGGACCACCGAAATCTCGTCCAGTGTCTCGCGCAGCAGGACCGCTTCCTGGTCGAGGTGGTGAAGCAGCGCCTGGAGAGCGGGGGTGCGCGTCCGGTGGGCCGCTTCGGTGGTGCCCACCGTACGCCCCACCGAACGGAGTTCGACCGGGAGTGCGGCGAGGTGCTCGTCCTCGCGCAGGACCAGCTCGGGCAGGAGCGCCACCATGTCCGTCTGGAGCAGCAGCGCCCGCATGGTGAGGATGGACGTGCACTCGACGCGGTCCACGGGCGGTGAGAGACCCCGGTCGACGAAGACGGCACCGAGTTCCTGGCGCAGGGCCGTCTGCTCGACGGGCAGGATCCAAGGGAATCCGAGAGTGTCCGCGAGTTCGACGTCCACGGTGTCGAGGAGCGGGTGGCCCGAGCGGACGGCGAGCCGGATCGGCTCCCGGTAGAGCTTCCGTTGGCGCAGTCCGTCCCCTTCCCTGGGGGTCGATCCCACCCGTCCCACGATGACGTCCAGTTCACCTGCCAGCAGTGCCGGGTGGAGGACGTCCGGGGTCCCTTCCCGGACGACGACGGTGAGCCGGGGCCGTTCCCGTTTGAGCCCTGCGACCGCCCGGGGCAGAAGCACATTGGCTCCGGCCAGCAGGGTGCCCACGGTCACGGTGCCGTCCAGTCCCTGATGGAGTCCGGTGAGGTGGTCCCCGGCCCGGCGAATCTCGGCGACCACGGCGCGGGCGTGCTCCGTCAGGGCTTCGCCGTAGACGGTGGGCCGCATCCCGCGCGGTACACGGACGAAGAGCGGCAGGTCGGCGATGGTCTCCAGTTCGTGGAGGGTGCGGGTCGCGGCCGGCTGGGTGAGGTGCAGCGATTCCGCGGCCCGTACGACGCTCCCGTGCTCGTACACCGCGATGAGCAGGATCAGGTGCCGGAACTTCAACCGGCCGTCCAGGAGGTCCATCGCTGCGGGCTCCTTCCGGGTACGGAGGGCGGTTCCCCCCTGCCATACCAGGATTGTTATAGCTGACGCGCCGATTGGCATTGGATCGGCATAGCTGGGTGGGTGCACTATACCGGCACACCCGGGGGCGACTTTCGGACACGCCCCGGCTGGATGACGGAGGTCCACAGCGTGAGTTCACCCGTACGGCATTACGTAGGAGGCGGGTTCGACGCGTCCGGCGTGCCGCTCCCGCTCGTCGACCCGGTCACCGGGCGTGTTGCCGGCGAGGTACCGCAGGCGTCCCGGGAGGTGGTCGACCGGGCGGTTCGTGCGGCTGGGGAGGCGCTGCGCGGGCCGTGGGCGGTATGGAGCCCGACCGAGCGGTCACGGTTGCTGCACCGGATCGCCGACGGAATCGAGCGGCGCTTCGAGAAGTTCGTCGCGGCCGAGTGCGCCGACACCGGCAAGCCGCGCGCGTTGGCCTCGTCGGTCGACATCCCCCGGGCCGTGGCCAACTTTCGCTCCTACGCGGGGCTCCTGACCGGGCGCGGCGAACGGTCCTGGCACACCGCCACCCCGGACGGCCGCGGCGCGCTGAACTACACCGTCCACAAGCCGCTCGGCGTCGTCGCGGTGATCTCGCCGTGGAACCTGCCGCTGCTCCTGCTCAGCTGGAAGGTCGCGCCCGCCCTCGCGACCGGCAACACGGTGGTGGCCAAGCCGTCCGAACTCACCCCCGGCACGGCCTGTCTGCTGGCCGAGGTGCTGGCCGAGGCGGAGGTTCCGCCGGGCGTCTTCAACCTCGTGCACGGACCGGGAGCGGACGCGGCCGGCCAGTGGCTCACCGAGCACCCGGGGGTGGACGCCGTCGCCTTCACGGGTGAGTCGCGCACCGGATCGATGATCATGCGGGCGGCTGCGGAGCGGTTGGCGCCGGTCTCCTTCGAACTGGGCGGTAAGAACGCCGGACTCGTCTTCGCCGACGCGGATCTTGAGCAGGCGGTCGCCGGCACCCTCCGCTCCGCCTTCACCCACAGCGGGCAGGTCTGTCTGTGCACCGAGCGGTTGTACGTGCAACGGCCGGTCTTCGACGCGTTCGCCGCCGCGCTCGCCACCGGCGCGAAGGAACTTTCCGGCTACGGCCCGATGGTCTCCGCCGCCCACCGGGACAAGGTGCTGGGCCACCTGGAGAGGGCCGCCGCCGACGGGGAGGTACTGGCGGGCGGCGGGGTACCGCGCTTCGGGGACGAGCGGGACGGCGGCTTCTGGGTGGAACCCACCGTGCTGGCCGGACTACCGGAGGACCACCCGGCGGTACGGGACGAGATCTTCGGCCCGGTCGTACACCTCGCGCCGTTCGACACCGAGGACGAGGCGTTGGCCCTCGCCAACGCCGGCCCGTACGGACTGGCCGCCACGGTGTGGACCGGTGACGTGGGCCGCGCCCACCGCGTCGCCCCCGCCCTGGAGGTCGGCACCGCCTGGGTCAACACCTGGAACCTGCGTGACCTCCGTGCGCCCTTCGGCGGTGTGAAGGCGTCCGGGATCGGCCGTGAGGGCGGCGACCACTCCCTCGACTTCTTCTCCGAACCGATGAATGTGTGCGTGAAACTGTGAGTACGACGGACTCCACCGCGACCAGGACGGGCGCCCCACGCGACCCGGTGACGGGGGCCGCCGAGCGGCTCGACGAGGCGCATCGCACAGGCGTTCCGTGTGCACCGGTCCGCGACCTCCTGCCGCCCGGTGACCTGGAGGCCGCCTACGCCGTCCAGTCCCTCCTGACCGAAGGACGCCTCGCCCGCGGCCGGCGCGTCACGGGTTGGAAGATCGGTCTCACCTCGACCGCGGTACAGCGGCAACTCGGCGTCGACACACCGGACTTCGGCGCCCTCCTCGACGACACCGCCGTACCGGACGGCGCCGAGATCCCCTGGGGCTCGGTACTCCAGCCCAAGGTGGAGGCCGAGGTCGCCCTGGTTCTCGAAAGTGACCTCGTACACGATCGGCACACGGTGGCCGACGTGATCCGCGCGACCGCGTTCGTGCTGCCCGCCATCGAGGTGGTCGGCAGCCGGATCCGTGACTGGGACATATCCGCCGTGGACACCATCGCCGACAACGCCTCCAGCGGCGCGTACGTGCTGGGCACGCGACCCGTGCTACTGCGGGAACTCGATCTGCGTTCCGCCGGCATGGTGTTGGAGCGCCGTGGCGAGCCCGTCTCCACCGGTGCGGGTGTCGCCTGCCTCGGCAACCCACTGCACGCGGCCCTCTGGCTGGCGGACACACTCGTCCGGCTCGGCAGTCCGCTGCGGGCCGGGGACACGGTGCTCACCGGCGCGCTCGGTCCCATGGCAGCCGTCGAGCCGGGTGATGTGTTCGAGGCCCGGATCGACGGGCTCGGGTCGGTGCGCGCGGCCTTCGGGCGCGTCGACACGGAAGGGGCGGTCCGATGAACATCACGACCCTGGCCGAGTCCCTCGACCGTGCGGCGTTGGACGCGCGTCCGCTGCCGGGCGGTGCCACCGGCCTGGCGGACACCACCGAGGCGTACGCGGTCCAGGACGCCCTGATCGTGCGGCGGCTGGACCGCGGCGAGCGGCTCACCGGCTTCAAGCTGGGCTTCACCAGCCTCGCCAAGATGCGGCAGATGGGCGTCGCGGATCTGATCCACGGACGGCTGACGGATCGGATGGAGATCCCCGACGGGGGACAGTTCGACATCTCGGGACTGATCCATCCGCGGGTCGAACCGGAAGTGGCGTTCCTCCTGGGGAGCACCCTGCGTCCGGGCGCCGATCCGTGGGCGGCCGTCGCGGCCGTGGCGCCCGCGCTGGAGGTCATCGACTCCCGGTACGACGGCTTCCGGTTCTCCCTGCCCGAGGTCATCGCCGACAACACCTCGGCCGCGGCCTACGCCGTGGGGCCCTGGGGAGAGCCGGGTGCCGCGAGCGGACTGGGCAACCTGGGCGTCCTGCTGGAACTCGACGGACGCCCGGTGGAGACCGGTTCCACCGCGGCGATCCTCGGGCATCCGCTGCGCGCCCTCGCAGCGGCGGCCCGGATCGCCGGTTCGCTGGAGCCGGGCACCGTGATCCTCGCCGGCGCGGCGACCGCCGCCGTACCACTGCCCCCCGGTGCACACGTACGGGCGTCGGTCACAGGAATCGGTGCCGTCCAGTTCACCGCCACCAGCGCTCCGACCAGCACCGAGGAGGACGCGTGATCGTCCCCGGCGCCGCGCCGCCCCGCGGCCGTTTCCCGCACCTGAGGCGCGCGGGCGACTTCGTCTTCGTCTCCGGCACCAGCTCCCGGCGCCCCGACGGCACCTTCGTCGGCGCGAACGTCGACCCGATGGGCGTGACCGACCTCGACGTCCGGGCCCAGACCCGGGCCGTGCTCGACAACATCGCGGCGTTGCTCGACGCGGCCGGCGGCGGCCTCGACGACCTGGTGTCGGTCACCACGTACCTCGTCAGCATGAACGACTTCGGAGGCTACAACGACGTCTACGCCGAGTACTTCGACGAGCACGGGCCGACCCGCACCACCGTCGCCGTCCACCAGTTGCCCCATCCCCACCTCCTGATCGAGATCAGCGGCGTGGCCCACCTCCCCCGGAGCGGCCACCTCCACCAGAGCGAGGAACAGCACCGATGACCATGAGACCGTTCAACCTCCAGTCCTGGATCGAGGAGAACCGGCACCTGCTCAAGCCGCCGGTGGGCAATGTCCAGATCTGGCAGGACGCCGATCTGATGGTGACGGTCGTGGGCGGACCCAACCGGCGCACCGACTTCCACGACGACCCCATCGAGGAGTTCTTCTACCAGCTCAAGGGCGACATGGTGCTCCGCGTCATGGAGGAGGAGGGCCGGCCGCCGCGCGACATCCACATCCGCGAGGGAGACGTTTTCCTCGCCCCGGCGCACCTGCGGCACTCCCCGCAGCGGCCGGAGGAGGACAGCATCGGCCTCGTCGTCGAGTTCGCCCGACCGCCAGGGCACCTCGACGCGTTCGAGTGGTACTGCATGGAGTGCCACCACCTGGTGCACCGCAGCGAGGTCCAGCTCACCTCGATCGTCGACGACCTGCCCCCGGTGTTCGGCGCCTTCTACGCCGACACGACCGCGCGCACCTGCCCCCACTGCGCCGCCGTGCACCCCGGCCGGGACTGGCCCGAACGGCTGCGTCCACGCACCCGCCGCGACGAGGAGGCGGGAGCGTGACCGTCGTCGACGTGCACGCCCACGTCTTCCCGGAGATCGGCCGCGCCGAATCCCGACTGCTCACCGGCTCCGACGACGGCCCCTGGCTGCGCACCACGGACGGACCGGGCACCGGAATGATGATGGCCGGTTCCACCGAGTACCGGCCGGTGAGCCGCACCCTGTGGGACCCGGCGGAGCGCATCGCCGACCTGGACCGGCTCGGCGTGGACGTCCAGGTGCTGTCCAGTACCCCCATGCTGTTCGGCTACGACCTCGAACCCGAGCGCGCCGTCGAGTGGTGCCGGACGGTCAACGCGCATCTGCTGCGGTACGCCGCGCACGCCCCGGACCGGCTGGCCCCCCTCTGCCAGGTGCCCCTCCAGGACACCGAAGCCGCCTGTGCGATGGTCAGCGACGCCATGGGACAGGGTTTCCGCGGCGTCCACATCGGCAACCACCTCGGCGATCGAGACCTCGACCACGGCGCGCTGATCGAATTTCTCGCCCACTGCGCCGAGGAGGACGCGGCCGTCCTGGTCCACCCCTGGGACCTGCCGTCCGGGCCGAGGTTCTCCCGGTACATGCTGGCCTGGCTCGCGGGCATGGCCGGTGAGACCCATCTGACCATCCTTTCGCTGATCCTTTCCGGTGCCTTCGAACGCCTCCCCGCCTCGCTCCGGCTGATGTTCGCCCACGGCGGCGGCAGCTTCCCGTACCTCCTGGGACGGGCCGACAACGCCTGGCACCGCAGGGACCTCGTACGCGCCGACAGTCCGCATCCGCCCTCGTACTACACCGACCGCTTCTCCGTGGACTCGGCCGTCTTCGACCTCGGCGCGCTACGGCTCCTCGTGGACGTGATGGGAGTGGAACAGGTGCTGCTCGGTTCCGACCACCCCTTCCCGCTCGGTGAGGAGGAGATCGGCCGGCTCGTGCGGGAGAGCGAACTCTCCCCGGCGGAGCGGACCGCCGTCCTCGGCGGCAACGCCGTCCGCTTCTTCGGTCTGGCCCCGCTGGCGAAGGAGGCCGTCCGATGAAGGCAGCCGTGATCGGATCGGGCAACATCGGCACCGATCTCCTCATCAAGATCATCAGGGGATCGGGGAACGTCACCGCCGCCGCGATGATCGGCATCGACCCGGAGTCGGCAGGGCTCGCACGGGCCCGCCGCCTCTCCGTGCCCACCAGCGCCGGCGGAGTGACCGGGCTCCTGGCCCTCGACGGATTCGACGAGATCGACCTGGTCTTCGACGCCACGTCCGCCGCCGCCCACCACCACAACGCCGCAGCCCTCGCGCCGTACGGCAAGACGATCGTCGACCTGACCCCCGCGGCCATCGGCCCGTACGTCGTACCGTCCGTCAATCTCGACGAGCACCTCGACGCGCCCAACGTCAACATGGTCACCTGCGGCGGTCAGGCCACCGTCCCCATCGTCGCCGCCGTCTCGGCGGTGGCACCGGTCCACTACGCGGAGATCGTCGCCTCGATCTCCTCCCGGTCTGCCGGCCCGGGCACCCGCGCCAACATCGACGAGTTCACCGAGACCACCTCCCGCGCCCTCGAACAGGTGGGCGGCGCGACCCGTGGCAAGGCGATCATCGTGCTCAACCCCGCCGAACCACCGCTGTTGATGCGCGACACCGTCCACTGCGTCGTCGACGACTGCGACCCCCAGCAGGTGACCGCCTCCATTCACGCCATGGTCGACTCCGTCGCCGCGTACGTGCCCGGCTACCGGCTCAAGCAGGAGCCGCAGTTCCGCTCCTTGGCGTCCGACGATCCGCTGACGGCACTCGGGCCCGGCGGGCGGCTCCTCGTCTCCGTCTACCTGGAGGTCGAGGGCGCCGCCCACTACCTCCCGGCCTACGCCGGAAACCTCGACATCATGACCTCCGCCGCGCTGCGCACCGCCGAGCGCCTGGCCGAACGGAGCCGGGCCCGATGACCAAGGTCTACGTCCAGGACGTCACCCTGCGGGACGGCATGCACGCCGTGTCGCACCGCTACACCCTCGAACAGGTCCGGGCGATCGCCGCCGCCCTCGAAGCGGCCGGTGTCGACGCCATCGAAGTCGCCCACGGCGACGGCCTCTCCGGCTCGTCCGTCACCTACGGCCCCGGCGCACACACCGACGAGGAATGGCTGGAAGCCGCGGCCGACGTGCTCGACCGCGCCAGGCTCACCACCCTGCTGCTGCCCGGCATCGGCACCGCCGACGACCTGCGCCGCGCCCACTCCCTCGGCGTCACCTCCGTCCGCGTCGCCACCCACTGCACCGAGGCGGACATCTCCGCCCAGCACATCGGCCTGGCCCGCGAACTGGGCATGGACGTGTCGGGCTTCCTGATGATGTCCCACCTGGCCCCGCCCGCCGAACTGGCGGCCCAGGCCCGCCTCATGGAGTCGTACGGCGCACACTGCGTCTACGTCACCGACTCCGGCGGCCGGTTGACCATGGACGGCGTGCGGGACCGGGTCCGCGCCTACCGCGACGCCCTCGATCCGGCCACCGAGATCGGCATCCACGCCCACCACAACCTCGGCCTGGGCGTGGCCAACAGCATCGTGGCGGTGGAAGCGGGGGCGTACCGCGTCGACGCCTCCCTCGCCGGACAGGGCGCCGGCGCCGGCAACGCGCCGTTGGAGCCGACGGTGGCGGTGTTCGACCTCATGGGCTGGGAACACGGCTGCGCGCTGTTCCCGCTCATGGACGCCGCCGAAGAACTCGTACGACCGACGCAGGACCGGCCCGTGCGCGTCGACCGGGAGACCCTCACCCTCGGGTACGCCGGGGTGTACTCCAGCTTCCTGCGGCACGCCGAGAACACGGCCCTGCGCCACCGGCTCGACACCCGTGACCTGCTGGTCGAGGCCGGACGGCGGCGGCTGGTCGGCGGGCAGGAGGACCTGCTCACGGACATCGCGCTCGATCTCACCAGGGACCGCGAAGCCGCCCCCGCCCCTGCCGCCGGGCGCGCCCCCTCACACGACGACGGAGACACCCCATGCTGACCGAACGCGCCACAGCGCTCGACGCCGCCGACCCCCTCGCCCACGTCCGCGCCCGCTTCCTCCTCCCCGAAGGCGTCGTCTACCTCGACGGCAACTCCCTGGGCGCCCTTCCCGCCGCCGTCCCGGCGGTCGTCGAGGACGCCGTGCACCGCCAGTGGGGCACCGACCTGATCCGTTCCTGGAACGGCAACGGCTGGTGGGAGGCGCCGACCCGGACCGGCGACGCGCTCGGCCGGCTGATCGGCGCGGCCCCCGGGCAGACGGTCGTCGGGGACTCCACCAGCGTCCAGCTCTTCAACACCCTGCTGGCCGCCGCCCGGATGCGCCCCGGACGCCGACTGCTGCTGACCGATCCCGACCACTTCCCCACCGACCAGTACATCGCCGACTCGGTTGGCCGACTCCTCGGGCTCGACGTCCGCCGGGTACCGGCCCGCGAGGCCGCCGCGGTGCTGGCCGCCGAAGCCGGGAACGTCGCCGTGGCCGCCTACGCCCCGGTGGACTACCGCACCGGCGAGCTGTACGACATGGCCGCGCTCACCGCCGCCGCGCACGCCGCCGGTGCCCTGATGCACTGGGACCTGTGCCACGCGGCGGGCTCCCTCCCCGTCGAACTCGACGCCATCGAGGCGGACTTCGCGGTCGGCTGCGGCTACAAGTACCTCTCCGGCGGCCCCGGGGCGCCCGCGTTCGCCTATGTCGCCCGGCGGCACCAGCCGGACTTCGACCACCCCCTCACCGGCTGGCACGGACACGCGGAGCCGTTCGCCATGGCGGGCACGTACACCCCGGGGACGGACATCAGCCGGGCCCGGATCAGCACTCCGCCGCTGTTGTCGCTCCTCGCCCTCGAAGCCGCGCTGACGGCCTTCGACGGGGTGGACATGACGGCCGTGCGCAAGAAGAGCCTCTCCCTGACCGGGTTCTTCCAGGAGTGCGCCGACGAACTCCTCGACGGCCTCGGCTTCACCATGGCAACCCCGCGCGACCCGGCCCGCCGCGGCAGCCAGGTGGCCCTGCGCCACGCGGAGGCGTACCCGCTGGTGGCCGCGCTCACCGCCCGCGGTGTGATCGGCGACATGCGCGCTCCGGACCTGCTCCGGTTCGGATTCAACGCCCTCTACGTCACCCACGCGGACGTCCTGCACGCCGTCCGCGAACTGCTCGCCGTCGTGACCGACGGCGACCACCACAGCCCCGAATTCCGGCAGCGCCCCACCGTCACCTGATTCGGCCCGCGCGCCCGCCCCAGGGGCACACGGCCCATCCCGCTCCCTTCCTGCTCCGATTGGACCGTCAGATGCGTCCCCTCCGCAGAAAAGCCGCCCTCGCCGCGGTGGTAGCCGCCGCCACCACGGCCACACTCCTCGCTCCCGGTGTCTCCGGCGCGGACACCACCAGCGCCACGGCCATCCCCGCCGCCGATCCCGACATCCTCGACGCGTGCGAGGACCGCCGCCCCGGGCCGGCCGACCCCGGCTCGTACGGCATGCAACTGGACGGCAGCTTCCGGCACCCCGCGCTCACCCCGGTCGACGAGCAGAACGAACACTCCTTCCCGGGCCGCAACGAGAAGTACGACACCCGTTCGTACATCAAGAACATGAAGGTCGAAGCCGCCTACGAGGGGGCCGACTTCACCCCCGACTACTTCCACACCTGGCAGAACATCGTCGACTTCGACGGCCGCCGCTACCTCTTCCAGTACAGCCGCTCCGACGGCCGCGTCTACGACATCACCGACGTCAAGAAGGTCAAGGTGGTCGAGAGGATGAGCCGCGAGGACGTGGGCGGCGACGAGACCCGGGCGAATGGCGACTGGGCGGCGCACGACTACTGGGGCGCGTCCACCATCCAGTGGAACAAGAAGCTGAACGCGTACGTCATGGTCCAGAGCTTCGAGAGCAGACGCCAGATCTCGGAACTCTCCGACCACCCGCCCAAGGACAAGTACAACAACCCGGAGGGCGTCGCGAAGCTGCGGGCCAAGCCGGGGCTCAAGGGCTTCAAGGTGTTCCGCCTGGACGGCCCCCGCAAGAAGGACTGGAAACTGCTGACGACGGTCTCCACCGACTCCACGCAGGCCGACCCTCTGAACACCGACCCGGCCACGGCACAGCAGGGCTCCGGCTCGATCGACGTGCCGCACTGGACCGGCGAGAAGTACATGTTCATCGCCACGGCGCCGAACGATTCCTACTCCGGGACCGAGTACCCCACCAATCTGCACTCGGCGGGCTACCAGTCCTGGGACATGTCCGACCCGGCCCGCCCGAAGCTCCTCGACACCTGGCACCTGCCGGGCCAGCGCACCGGCGAGGAGGCCGCGTACCGGAACAACCCGCGCTGCGGGAACCGGACCAGTTGGATGGGCGCCCGGATGCCGCTCTTCCTCCCCAAGCCGGTCGAGAAGGGCGGACGCTACGCCTTCGCGGCCATGGGCGGCTACGGCCTGACGGTACTGGACGTCTCGAACCCCTCGAACATGAGGACCGTCAGCCACCTGGACCTGCCGGCCTCCGTCGCGGGCACCGAGGGCGACAACATCGACGTCTCCCAGTACGAGAAGACCGGAATGATCTACTACTCCGGCTACCCGCTCACCGAGGACTGCTACGAGCCCTACAAGGACGTCTACCAGATCGACGCACGGGACCCGAAGAAGCCCCGCGTCGTCGGCGTCCTCCCCCGCCCGACCCCGCCGAAGGCCGCCGGCATCAACGACTACTGCCAGCGCCGCGGCAGCTTCGGCCCCAAGCGCACCGGCTACTACACCAACCCGGGCCGACACACCCCCGGTGTCCTGAGCTACGGCTTCTACAACGCGGGCGTGCAGTTCTTCGATGTCTCCAAGCCCGCGTCGCCGGAGATATCGGCGTACTTCGTTCCGAAGGCGTACGGTCCCTCCACCGCGGACTACGCGTACGGCAACCAGACCCACGGCGTGTACGTGGAGTGGGACCGCAACATCGCGTGGACGCTGACCAACCACGGCATCTACGCACTGTCCTCGCCGAAGGTCCTGGGCAAGCCGGACCTGAACGCACCGGCGAAGCCGTTCCGCAACAGCGAGTTCTGAGTCGCCGCCCCGCTCCCACCCCCATCACCTTCCAGAAGGGTCCCACCGCCATGGCCGCACCCAGCGACTCCGCACCGCTCGCCCCGCCCTCCGAAGCCGACGGCGCCAGACCGTCGCCCGCAGGTGGAGGGCTGGTCCGCTCCCTCACCCACCGGCAGACCACCATGATCGGGCTGGGCTCCGCGCTCGGCACCGGACTCTTCCTCGGCTCCAGCACCGCGATATCCGTGGCCGGCCCCGCCGTGATCGTCGCGTACGCGATCGGCGCGGTCCTGGTCGCCATCATCGCCGTCCTGCTCGGCGAGATGTCCGCCGCCCACCCGGTCCAGGGTTCCTTCGGCACCATCGCGCACCGCTACCTCGGCCCGTGGGCCGGGTTCCTCAGCCGATACCTGTACTGGTTCAGCGCCGTCGTCGTCATCGGGACGGAAGTCGTCGCCTCCGCGCTCTACATCCGCTGGTGGTGGCCCGAGGTGCCGATGTCGGCGGCGATCCTGGTGATCGCCGCGATCGTCCTCGCGGTCAACATCATCAGTGTGAAGTCCTTCGGCACCACGGAGTTCTGGCTCTCCAGCATCAAGGTGGTCGCGCTCTGCGTGTTCATCCTCTGCGCCGCACTGCTGGTCTTCTTCGGTCTGCCCGACACGGAGGCTTCCGGCTTCGCCAACCTCTCCGACGACGGTGGCTTCATGCCGCACGGCCTGGAATCGATCTGGCTGGCCATGTCGGTGGTGATGTTCGCGTACGCCGGGTTCGAGGTCGTCGCCATCGCCTCCGCGGAAGCGGTCGACCCGCAGCGCACCATCCGTACCGCGATGCGCCAGCTGGCCTGGCGGCTGAGCTTCTTCTACCTTCTCGCCATCACCCTGGTCCTCGCGCTGATCCCGTGGCGCAAGCTGGCGGAGGGGGACGGGAGCGTCGAGGCGAGCCCCTTCGTGCGGGTCTTCTCCGAGGTCGGCGTGCCGGCCGCGGCGACCCTCACCAACGCGGTCGTGCTCATCGCGGCCATGTCGGCCGCCAACGCCCACCTGTACGGCGCGTCCCGGCTGTTGCACTCGCTCGGAGACGACGGCCTGGCCCCGGCGCCGACGGCCAAGCTGAGCAAGCGCGGCGTCCCCGCGATCGCCCTGGCCGTCTCGTCCCTGGGTATCGCCGTCGCCGCTCTGCTGGCCTTCTACGACGTCAGCGGCCTCTTCAACATCATGATGTCGATCGCCATCTTCGCCGTCCTCCTGGTGTGGCTGCTGATCGTCGCCTCGTACATCGCCTTCCGACGCCACCGTAAGGCGAACCCCGAGGAGTTCACCGGATTCAGCGTTCCGGGCGGTGGGAAGCTGGCGGTCGTGGCCGTGGTCGGGGTGCTGACCGTCGCCGCCACGGCGGTGGAGGTCCCCGACATGCGCCAGGCCGCCGGTATCGGCCTTGCCTTCACCGCGGTGCTCTTCGCCTGCCACGGCCTGCTCACCCTGCGCCGGAAACGGCAGAAGTAGAGGCCCACCCCAGGGGCGCCACCCCTACTCGTCCAGCCCTCGGCAGCTGCACGGTTCACGTCTCACGCCTCGCGGGGCGTCGCTGTTTCCCGGCGGCGCCCCGCGGGACGTCCGGGCCAATCACGCAGCCAGATGGAGCCGACGCGGTGGGGCCGGGAAGTGGCCTTCCCCGGTCCCGCGAAGTAGCGGTCCAGCCGTCAAAGAGAGCTGCCACGGCGCGAGGTCATAGTGCTCGTAGAGCTCCAGCACTGGCTTGACCAGCTGGTCGACCGTGGACGGCATCAGGTGCAGGGCGCGGAGCACGGCCCGACGCGGAGAGAGCGGCGGGCCGTGCTCCGGGCTGCTCAGTAGCCGTTGGGAGTGAGGACGTCGACGTAGATCGGGTCGCGTTCGGTCCCGCCGAGGGTGACGGTGTCGTACTTGACCCTGCCGTAGTAGGCGTTGGCGTCGATGGCCTGGCCGTTGCCGATGTAGACGCCGGTGTGGTCGAGGTCGCCGCCGTAGCGGATGCCGTCGTTCGGGTCGGTGTCCCAGAAGATCAAGTCGCCCGGGCGCGGGTCGGTGGTCCGGCGGCCTTGGTTGATCTGACCCTGGAGCCAGTAGTTCAGTTGGAGGCCACGGCCGGTGGCGGCTTTGGTGCCGTCCCAAATCGCGTGGCGGTTGAGGCATTCGCAGTCGACGCGTGCGGTTCCGCAGGTCCAGCCGTATTCGAGTTTGTAGGGGGTGCCGAGGTATGCCTTGGCGGCGTTGACGACGGCTTGGCGGACGCCGGCGGCGCGAGTGTCCGCGGCGGCGGTCTCGGGGGCGGCGGTCTCGGGGGCGGCGGTCTCGGGGGCGGCGGCGGCCGGTGATACCAGGCCGCCCACGACCGCCGCGGTGACGGCCAGCGTGGTGAGGACTCCTCGCCGTCGGGGGGTTACGGGGGAAGGACGTGGGGACATGGCTTCTCCTTGTGGGAAGGGGCACCGTCGGCTCGCTGTGTTCAGCCGGCGGCGTGGTGCTCGCGCAGCAGGTCGATGACCTGCTGGTGGGGCAGGGCGGGCACGTGGTGTCCGTCCCGGCCGGTCATGGGGGTGTTGGCCACCAACGCGTCGGCCACCGCTTCGTCGACGCAGTGCACGGTGGCGTCGAACAGGCGGTCCGTGTCGCCCCAGGGAACGAAGAGCAGGGAGTCCAGACGTTCCTCTCCTCGCCCGTTGGGATAGCTGCTGGCGAGGGAGGACGGGTTGGCGGTGGAGAAGGCGAGGAAGAGGTCGCCGGAGAAGTGGGAGCCGGTGGTGCCCGAGCGGGCCAGGCCGAGCGGGACGCGCCGGGCGAGGGCCGCGCACTGGCCGGGCAGCAGCGGAGCGTCGGTGGCGACGGTGACGATGACGGATCCGGCGCCTGCGGGGAGGGGCGCCCGGCTTCGCTCAGAGGGTCCTCGCACCGCAGGCGGTGTCCGATCGGCACCCCGGCCAGGGTCAGTTCGTGCCGTGCGCCGAAGTTGGCCTGGACGAGTACGGCGAGGGTGTAGGTGACGCCGCCGTGGGTGACGAGTCGCGACGCGGTGCCGGTGCCGCCTTTGAAGCCGTAGCACCTCATGCCGGTGCCTCCGCCGACGGACCCCTCGTCGAACGGTCCGTCGGCGGCCGTTTCCAGCGCCTGTCGGGCGAGGGCCGGAGTGACGTGGTCTCCGTTGACGTCGTTGAGGTACCCGACCAGAGAGGGTGGTTCGGTGCCCACGTTCCAGCGCACCGAGTCGAGGGGCCCCTTTGCGGGAGGGGTCGTGATCTGGAGCTTCGCCGCTCCAGGGGCGGCCGGTGCGGAGCCGGACGGTTGCTGGCAGGCGGCGGCGGAGGCTCCGGCCAGGCACAACAGGGTGGCGATCAGGCGAAGAGGTCTGGGGATCATGCCGTGAAGCCTCGCTTGGGGCACGTGCGCGACGAGCGCGAGGAAAGAGGACGGCAGCGGGCAGCGGTGCCCGCGATGCGTGGTGCGGGGCGGACCGAGGACGGTGCGCGGTCGCGGTCGCGGTCGCCGGCCGGGGATTGACGCCCACGCACTCAGGAGGGCAGGCCGAGTGCGTTCCACAGAACGAAGGGGTCCATGTCCGCGCACGGCCCGATGGGGCTCGCCCCGTGGTTGCCGCGGGCGGCACGGAAGTGGACGTGTGCGTGGTTCAGGCCGTCGGCCTTGGTGCCGACCTTCGCCCACAGAGCCCCTCGTGTGAACGTGGTGCCCACCCGTAGCTCCGAACCGTCGAGGAGGTGTCCGAGGGTCAAGCTCATGTCCACGGTGGGGAAGTAGACCTGGATCCAGCGGTTGTAGCCCCCCGGGTCAAAGCCTCGCCCGACGACCCTGCCGCGACCCCAGGCGTGGACGCGGTTGCCGGTCGGCGCCCCGACGTCCACCCCCTTGTGCCGCTGGTCCCCGCCGCACCCGAACCGATAACCGGGGAAGTACTCGTTGTAGTGCGACGTCGTCACTCCCGCCTGGACCCCCCACCATGTGCCCGCGGGCAGCTCAGCTGCCGCTGCCACGGAGGCCGCTGCCACGGAGGAGGAAGACGCTTCGGGGACCGCGGACGCGGCCGGGGCGGTCGCCACGACGCTCGTGACCATGGCGGCTGCCGCCACCGTGACGGCGAGCGCGCGACAGAGATGTGCTGTTGATCCGGTCATGGGTGGCCTTCCTGACGGCGGTACACCAAGCGCGACGGCCGTGGCCGTGACGCCGATCAGACGCGCGACTGCTCGTCGTACGGCCCCGCGGAATCCTGCCGGAATTCTTCGGACGAGACGACAAAAAACTAGGGAAGGGTGGTGTCCACGTCAAGAGGTCAGGGATAACATCGCCGACGAGCCGCTTGAACTCCCCAGCCGAGGATCACCATTGGCCAGACCCAGACAGCAGGACGCACGCCGAGAACACCTGGTCGGCGCCGCCCGCGCCGCGATCGTCCAGCGTGGCCTCAACGCCACCAGGGTGAGGGACGTGGCCGACCAGGCAGGGGTGGCGACCGGCACGGTGACGTACTACTTCCGCGAGCTCGACGAGCTCTTCGACCTGGTCTTCGCCGAAGCCGTCGACCGGTTCTGCACCGACCGCGAACGCGAAGCCGCCTCGTTCGACGGCCCCCGCGAGCAGCTCTCGGCCGTCCTGTGCTCCGGCCTGCCCACCGGGCCGGAAGACGAACTGTGCTGCCTGCTGTACGAGTTCTCTCCCCAAGCCCGGCGCCGACCGGGCGACGCCCGGCTGCGCAAGCAGCTCTACGAGCGCCAGGTCGCCCTGTACGAGAAGATCCTCAGCGCCGGTGCCGACACCGGCGCGTTCACTCTGCAGAGTCCCGCCCGGCAGGTGGCCGCGAATCTGGTCGCCCTGGAAGACGCCTACGGCTACCACGTCATCGCCCGGACCTCCATGGACCGAGCCCAGGCAGAGATCCATCTGTTCGGTTATGCCGCACTCGCGACCGCCGAACCAGGACTGCTCCCGCACTCGTAGGCGAGATCGTCGCCGAGACGTCCCCAGGCGCTGAGCAGTTCGCGTGCCGCGTGTCGCCCTGGGGGCAGGGCGGACTGTGGTGCGGGGCCGGTGGGCGACCAGGGCCCGCACCCCAGCATGGCGCCGTCGCTCGGTCACTCACCGGCTCGGCGGCAGGTCACTCGTCACTCATCCAGCTCGGCGGCAGAGCACGAGGGTGCGCCGGCTCAGCCCGGCTCGTGTGGTCGAGGCCGGCCCGCGTGGGCGTCGTTGCGGGCGTTGTCGGGCTCCTCGATGATCACCGCACGTACGGGAAGCCGTCTCCTCTTCCGGATGAGGCCCGCCATGACGCGTTGGCGAAAATTTTCTCTACTGTGATCGATTTTTGCGAACACGATGTACCGTGCTCTCATGGCATCGAAGCTGATACAGGTGGCCGAGTTCGCGGGCGTGAGCCAAGTGACCGTCAGGCGTGTACTGAACGGCAGTCCTGCGGTCGCCGAGGCGACCCGGGAGCGCGTCTTCCGGGCCTTGGACGTGCTGGGGATCAAGCGCCCGACAGCTCTGGACGTCGAACGCTCCCCTCTGGTGGGCCTGGTGATCCCGGACCTGCAGAACCCGGTCTTCCCGGCCTTCGCGGAAGCCCTGGCGGGGCGGCTGAACAAGCGTGGATACATACCAGTTCTTTGCACTCGCACAGCTGATGGAGTGTCCGAAGCGAACTACATCGACATGCTTCTGGCGCAGGACATCGGCGGGATCGTGTTCGTCGGCTCCAGCTACGCGGATGCCGGGGAGGAGCAGGGAAGGGCACTCAAGGAGCGCCAGGTCCCGATGGTGCTGGTGAACGTCGCCGATGAGAACCTGGAGGTGGCCCAGCTGGCAGCCGATGACGCTCACGCCGTCGAGCAGGCCCTTGTCCATCTGGAGCGTATGGGGCATGAGCGCATCGGGCTGTTGGTCGGCCCCGACGGCCACGTTCCCTCCGTTCGCAAGCTCAAGGGGTACGCCCGGTTCTGGCGGGCCCGGGGAGTGGAACCGGAGGTTTGGACGCCCTGGGTCGGGCACGCCCTGTTCTCCCTGGAGGCCGGCGCGCACACCGTCGCCGAGCTGCTCGCGCAAGGAGTGACGGCTGTCATTTGCGCAAGTGACACACTCGCGCTCGGGGCTGTCCGAGGGGCCAGGCGCCAAGGGCTGCGCGTTCCCGAAGAGTTGTCGGTCGTGGGTTTCGACGACTCCGCGCTGATGAGTGCCGTCGATCCGCCCCTCACCACGTGCCGGCAGCCCGTGGCGGCGATGGCCGAAGCCGCGGTCACCGTCCTCACGGAGCAGGTCCAAGGCCGCCGAACGACGCCTGGACTGACGCTGTTTCAGACAGAGCTGATCGTCCGGTCCTCGACTGCCAGGCCGCGCTCCGCAGGACTGTCTACGCAACTTTAGATCTTTTGCAGCTTGTCATTGACTTTTTACATGACTGACTTCTACCTTCTGCATGTCCGCTGACGCCTCGGTCGACGAGACCGCAGGCGCAGTGCATTGAGGAAGGCAGATTTGTCATGGGTGGAGACCGAAGCCGTCGCAGATTCATCAGCGTGGGCATAGCTTGCGCTCTCAGTGGGGGGCTGGCCGCTTGCGGTGGTTCCCCGTCCTCTGGTGGCGGGGACGGTGTGGTCACCATCTCGGTGAACGGCATGCCGCCCAAGACCCAGCCGGTGGACCGCAAGTACTTCGAGCAGGACGTCAAAGCGTTCGAGAAGGAACATCCCAAGATCAAGATCGATGCCCGCGAAGGCCAGATGGACCCCAAGACCTTCTCGGCCAAGCTGGCCGGCGGCCAGCTGGAGGACGTCTACTACGTCTACTTCACCGACCCGGCAGGTCTCATCCAGCGCCGCCAGGGCGCGAAGATCACCGAGCACGTCAAGGACATGCCGTACTTCAAGGACGTCAAGACCGAGTTCCTCGACGTGTTCACCGGCCCCGACGGAGCTCTGTACGGCCTGCCCAACGGGCAGTACTCCCTCGGCCTGATCTACAACCGCGCCCTGTTCGAGAAGGCCGGTCTCGACCCCGACAAGCCCCCCACCACGTGGCAAGGGGTCCGCGAAGCGGCCAAGAAGATCACGGCGCTGGGCGACGGCGCGGTCGGCTACGCCGACTACAGCAAGAACAACCAGGGCGGCTGGCACTTCACGTCGTGGGTCTACTCCATGGGCGGAGACATCGCCGTGCAGAAGGACGGGAAGTGGAAGGCCGCCTTCGACAGCGAGGCCGGCCGCAACGCGCTCCGGATGCTGCACGACATGCGCTGGACCGACAAGTCGATGGGCACGCGTCAACTGCTGCAGATCGACGACGTGCAGAAGATGATGGGCTCCGGCAAGCTCGGCATGTATATGGCCGGACCGGACAACATTCCCACGATCGTCAAGCAGTTCGAGCGGAAGTACGGCGAGTACGGCGTGGCCGCCATGCCCGGTGAGGCCACCCTCGGCGGCGGCAACGGCTTCATGTTCAATCCGAAGGCGTCACCGGAGAAGATCAAGGCCGGCATCGAGTGGGTCCAGTGGAAGTACCTGAACCCGGACCGCACCGAGTTCGAGGACAAGCGGGCCTCCGGCAACGACGTGCCCATCGGCCTTCCGCTGGACCGGCTCTTCAACGGCGCGGCCGAGGCCAAGCAGGCTAGCGCGCACGCGAAGTACGCCAACGTGCCGCAGGACAACTACAAGCCGTTCGTCGAGCGGAACGCCCAGATCGACCAGAAGGTCGAGCCGCCGAACGCACAGCAGATCTACACCGTTCTCGACGGAGTCATGCAGGCCGTCCTGACCAAGGAGGACGCCGACCTCGACCAGGTCCTGTCCGACGCGGCCAAGAGGGTCGACGCCATCCTCGCGACGGTCCGGTGACATGGCGGCCCCGACCCTCGTACGGGAACCGAAGACCTCCCCGAAACCGCGGAAGACCGGCGTGAACGAGAAGACCCGCGTGAACGATCCGAGCAGGCGTCGGCGCCGCCTCCGTGAGCACCTCGTCGCCTACGGTTTCCTCGGCGCGGGCGTGCTCTGCTTCGCCCTCTTCTCCTGGTACCCGATCGTCCGCGGCTGGCTGCTCGGCTTCCAGGAAGTGACGTTCGCCCAACCCGCCACCTGGGTGGGCTGGGAGAACTACCGCAGGCTCTTCGACGACCCGCTCTTCGTGACGGCGTGGAAGAACACCGGCTACTTCACCCTCCTCGCCCTCGTCTTCGGGTTCGTCGCCCCCTTCCTCACCGCGGTCGTCCTCAACGAGTTCCGCCACGCGCGTTCCTACCTCCGCATGACCGTCTACCTCCCGGTCATGCTGCCGCCGATCGTCACCATGCTGCTGTGGCGCTGGTTCTACGATCCGGGCCCGGGGCTGTTCAACAACCTTCTGGAGACCTTCCACCTGCCGGCCCAGCAGTGGCTCGAGTCGGAGAACATGTCCATGATCTCCCTGGTGCTGGTCTCCACCTGGGCCAACATGGGAACCACGACCCTCATCTACCTCGCAGCTCTCGGTTCGATCCCGGGCGAGGTGTACGAGGCGGCCGAGCTCGACGGCGCCTCGATCCGCCAGCGGCTGTGGCACGTGACGATCCCGCAGATGCGGTTCATCCTCATGATCACCCTGCTGCTCCAGGTCATCGGCACCATGCAGGTCTTCATCGAGCCGTACGTCCTCACCGGCGGCGGCCCGGACGACGCCACCGTGACCGTCCTCCTGCTGCTCTACCGTTACGCGTTCGTCTACAACGACTTCGGCATGGCCAGCGCCATGAGCACGGTGCTCTTCATCGTCCTCGGACTCTTCGCGGCGGTCTATCTCCGGCTGACCCGCAGCAAGGGCTGAAAGGAACGATCATGTCCGAATCCTTCGAACGCACCCTCATAGCCCCCGCCGAGATGAACCGGCGGACCGGCCGCTTCCTCTACCGGTTCGTGCTGTGCTCGACCGTCATCGGCTTCACCCTCGCCTTCGTCTTCCCCCTGTACTGGATGGCCAGCGGGGCGGTGAAATCCTCCTCCGAGCTGGCCGACCCCCATCCCACGTTCCTCCCGCAGAGCTGGCACCCGGAGTCCTACTCCCAGGCATGGGTCAACGTCGGGCTGGGTGACTACTTCCTCAACACCCTGCTCCTGGCCGGCGGCGCCTGGCTGACCCAACTGCTCGTCGACGTAGCCGCCGCCTACGCCCTGTCCAAACTGCGACCGGCCCTCGGCAACATCGTGCTCGGCATGATGCTGGCCACTCTCATGCTGCCGGTCTCCGCCCTTCTGGTGCCGACCTACCTCACCGTCACCGACGTGCCGCTGTTCGACGTCAACCTGATCAACACACCCTGGGCGATCTGGCTGCCCGCCTGCGCGAACGCGTTCAACATCTTCATCCTGAAACGCTTCTTCGACCAGATCCCCGCCGAGCTCCTCGACTCCGCGCGCGTGGACGGCGCAGGACCACTGCGCGTCCTGGTGTCCGTCGTCCTGCCGCTGTCCCGCCCCGTCCTCGCGGTCGTCTCGATCTTCGCCGTCGTCGGAGTGTGGAAGGACTTCCTCTGGCCGCTGCTCGTCCTCCCGGACCCGGCACGCCAGCCCATCACCGTCGCGCTCAACCGACTGGCCGAATTCATGCCCGCCAACCAGCTACTGGCCGGCATGGTCATGGCCTCGATCCCCCTCCTGGTGATCTTCCTGATCTTCCAGCGACACATCATCGCGGGCCTCACAGCAGGCAGCCTCAAGGGCTGACCCGCCCACGTCCCCACGTCCTTCGCCCCCGCCCCACCAAGACGCCTCGCGCGTGCTCGGCGTACGCCCGACCGGGCGCGCCACGCCATCCACACCGCCTCGTACCTCCGGCCCGCAGCGCCGTTCGTCGGCGGGGCGGCCGCCGCCGCAGCACCTCCCCCTCGCCCGAGCACCGTTCTCGGCCGTCTCCGGCGCGACCCGACCGGGCGAACACCCACCAGCCCGCTCCCCGCGTCCGGTCCGCCCCCGCACAGCCGCACAGCCGCACAGCCGCACCCTGACCTGGGCGTTGCCGCGCGTTCCGACTCCCCCACCGTCGCACTTCCCCGCGTGACGGCACACGATCGTCGGCTTTCCGCCGACAACCCCCAAGGGCCGAGCCGCCCCTTTACGGAAGGACACACCGCCGTGTCGACCCACCGCACCGCAAGATTCCTCAAGCCCACCGCCGCCGTATCCGCCGCCATGCTGCTGGCTCTCACCGGCGCGGTCTCCTACAGTTTGGCCGCGCCGACCCCCGCCCACGCGGCCACCACCACGCTGCAGGCCGAGACCACCACCCTCTCCGGCGGGGCCGTCGTCGAACAGGAGCACTCCGGGTACACCGGTACCGGCTACGTCGGGGGGCTGACCGACCGCAACAAGGGCAACGCCGCGATCACCACCACCGTGCAGTCCGTCCACACCGGCCACGGCACTGTCGCCGTCCGCTACGCCAACGGCACCGGCTCGGCCAAGACCCTCACCCTGCTCGTGGCCGGAACCAAGGTCAGCCAGGTGAGCCTGCCGGCCACCAGCGGCTGGGCCGCCTGGTCCACCGTCGACGTCCCCGTCACCCTCGCCAAGGGGACCAACAACCTCGCCCTGGCCTTCACGAGCAGCGACAGCGGCAACATCAACGTCGACAGTCTCACCGTCAACACCCCCGACGCCCCGGGCACCGCCGACCCCTCCACCCTGGAGGCGGAGTCCGCCGCCCTCTCCGGCGGAGCGGTCACGGAACGGGAACACGTCGGCTACACCGGGACCGGCTACGTCGGAGGGCTGACCGACCTCAACAAGGGCAAGGCCGCGATCACCACCAGCGCGCAGTCGGCCCACACCGGCGGCGGCACCGTCGCCGTCCGCTACGCCAACGGCACCGGCTCGTCCAAGACGCTGACCCTGTCCGTGGGCGGCCGAGCCACACAGGTCACGCTGCCGGCCACCAGCGGCTGGGCCGCCTGGTCCACCGTCGACGTCCCGGTCACCTTCGCGGCGGGATCGAACGACCTCACCCTGGCCTTCACCGGCGGCGACAGCGGCAACGTCAACATCGACCACTTCAGGGCGACCACCCCCACCGGCCCCGGCGACCCCGACCCCGACCCGGGTGTCCCGGACCCCAGCGGCGTCGGCGCCACACTGCCGTTCACGGCCTACGAGGCCGAGGGCGGCAGGACCAACGCGTCGACGATCGGCCCCGACCGCACCTACCTCACGGAGGCGTCGGAGGCGTCCGGCCGCAAGGCTGTGAAGCTGTCCAGGACCGGCGACTACGTCGAGATCACGCTGACCAAGCCCGCCAACGCGATCAACCTTCGCTACTCCCTGCCCGACAGCAGCGACGGCCGGGGCCTCGACGCCTCCCTGAGCCTCTACACCGGCGGTGCGGAGCTGACCGACCTCCGTCTGACCTCACGCTACGCCTGGGTCTACGGCGATTACCCGTACACCAACGTCCCCGGCCAGGGCAAGGCCCACCGCTTCTTCGACGACACCCGGCTCCACCTCGGCCGGACACTGCCCGCGGGCACCGTCCTGCGCCTCCAGAAGGACGCCGCGGACACCGCCGCCTTCTACACCGTCGACCTCCTGGAAGCCGAAGTGGCCTCGGCGGCCGGAACCCTGCCCAGCGGGTACGTGTCCGCCACGGACCTCGGCGTCGCACCGGGCGGCCAGGACACCACCTCAGCCCTCAACAACGCGCTGGCGCAGGCCAAGAGCCAGGGCAAGGGCCTGTTCCTGCCCGCCGGAACGTACACCGTCTCCGACCACGTCAACCTCACCGGGGTGAAGCTGCGCGGAGCGGGCGTGTGGCACACCGTCCTTCGCGGCACCGGCCTCAAGGGCGGCCTGCTCGCCAAGGGCGGCACCAGCACGGTCGAGGACCTGATGATCGACGGCCAGAACACCGTGCGGGACGACGCCGCCGGACACGCCGCCATGGAGGGCGACTTCGGCACCGGCTCCGTCATCCGCAACGTCTGGATCCAGCACACCAAGGTCGGCCTGTGGGTCACCGCCCCGACCAACGGGCTCAGGGCCAGCGACCTGCGCATCCGCAACACCTACGCCGACGGCGTCAACCTGCGCGGCAACGTCCAGAACACCGTCATCTCCAACAGCAGCATCCGCGGCACCGGCGACGACGCGTTGGCCATGTGGTCCGACCCCGGCGCGGTCCGCAACAGCGCCTTCCACAACAACACCGTCCAGCTTCCCACGCTCGCCAACGGCGCCGCGGTCTACGGCGGGAGCGGCAACAGCGTCGAGAACAACCTCATCTCCGACACGGTCACCTCGGCCGCGGGAATCGCCGTCTCCACCCGCTTCGGCGAGCCGTTCACCGGAACCACCACCGTCTCGGGCAACGTCCTGCGACGCACCGGCAGCCTGGAGCCGAACTGGAACGCCCAGCTCGGCGCCGTGTGGGTCTACGCCGACCGCCACGGGATCACCCAGCCCGTCGTCCTGAAGGGCAACCTCATCGAGGACTCCACCTACAGCGGGCTCCTCGTCTCCTGGGAGAAGCAGGTCACCGACCTGCGCGTGGACGGCCTCACCATCAACAAGGCCGGCGCCCACGGCATCGAGGTGTTCGCCACCGGCAACGGCGCCTTCTCCAACACCAAGATCACCGGCACCGCCGACAACGCCCTCGACCTCGCGGGCGGCTTCACCATCCAGCGGGGAACCGGCAACTCCGGCTGGTGACCCCGGCAGGCCGCGGGCCCGGGACGCCCTCCCGGCGCCCGGGCCCGCGGCAGGCCGACCCCACCCCATGATTCGCGGCTCCGGCGCACAGATCCCCGGCTCCGGAGCCGCGGCACCACCCATCACTCGCTCCACACAGGAGGCAGGTCCCATGACCCCGCGCACCACCGACTGGTGGCGACACGCAGCCATCTACCAGGTCTACCCGCGCAGCTTCGCCGACGGCAACGGCGACGGTATCGGCGACCTGGCCGGAGTGCGCTCCCGGCTGGATCACCTGCACCGGCTGGGCATCGAAGCCATCTGGTTCTCCCCCTGGTACCTGACCCCCATGGCCGACGCCGGCTACGACGTCACCGACTTCAGGCAGATCGACCCCCGCTTCGGAACCCTCGCCGAGGCCGAGAAGCTCATCGCCGAAGCGCACGAGTACAACATCCGCATCATCATCGACGTCGTCCCCAACCACGTCTCCAACGAGCACGCCTGGTTCCTGGCCGCTCTCGACGCCGCTCCCGGCTCCCCGGAGCGCGACCTGTTCTGGTTCCGCGACGGCCGTGGCGAGAACGGCGAACTGCCCCCCAACGAGTGGCAGTCCATCTTCGGCGGCCCGGCCTGGACCCGTCTTCCCGACGGCCAGTGGTATCTCCACCTGTTCGCGCCGGAACAGCCCGATCTGAACTGGCGCAACCCACTGGTACGCGACGAGTACGAGGACGTGCTGCGGTTCTGGTTCGACCGGGGAGTCGACGGCATCCGGGTGGACTCGGCCGCCATGTGCAGCAAGGACCCCGACCTGCCCGACTACGATCACGGCGTCTTCCCCGACCCCCACCCCTACGTGGACCGCGACGAGAACCACGACATCTACCGGGGGTGGCGCGCGGTCGCCGACTCCTACCCCGAAAAGCGCGCACTGATCGGGGAGGTGTGGCTCGCCGACTCCGCCCGCTTCGCCCGGTACCTGCGCGCCGACGAGCTGCACGCCGCCTTCAACTTCGACTTTCTCGGGTGCGGTTGGGACGCCCCGGACTTGCGTGCCTGCATCGACCAGACACTGGCCGCACACGCCGAGGTCAAGGCTCCGAGCACCTGGGTCCTGTCCAACCACGACGTCACCCGGCACGTCACCCGGTACGGACGGCCCGACACCAGCACCGCCGAGGGCATCCGCCAGTACAACCCGGTCGTCGACGAGGAGCTCGGCCGCCGCCGCGCCCGCGCCGCCGCCCTGCTCACCATGGCGCTGCCCGGCGCCGTCTACATCTACCAGGGCGAGGAGCTCGGCCTGCCCGAGGTCGAGAACATCCCTCCCGACCGCCGTGACGACCCCATCTACCACCGTACGCACGGCAAGGACCCGGGCCGGGACGGCTGTCGCGTGCCGCTGCCATGGGACGACGACACGGAGTCCTACGGGTTCAGCCCCGCAGGCGCCGAAGCACCCTGGCTCCCCCAGCCCGGCGCATGGGCCGGACTCAGCGCCGCCGCGCAGGAGGCGAACCCCGCGTCCATGCTCCACCTCTACCGCACGGCACTGGCCCTCCGGGCAGCGGAACCCGCACTGGGCGACGGCCCCATCGACTGGCTCGACGCCCCTGAGAGGACTCTGGCCTTCGCCCGCGGCGACCACTTCGTCTGCGTCATCAACCTCTCCGACGGCCCCACTCCCCTGCCGCTGAACAGCGGCGTGCTCGTCGCCTCACAGCCCCTCACCGACGACGGCCTGCTGCCGTCCGACACCGGAGTCTGGCTCCGGACTCTGTGAACGATGCCGCGGCCGGCCGTGACCCGGTGCCGAGCGCTCGCTCGTGAGGTCACGCGCCGGCTCCGGCCGACAGAGGTTCACAACCGCCCCGGGGCCTTGTCGACCCGTCACGCTGGGCTGGTCGAGGAGATCTTCGCCGCCCCGGACGATCAGACCGTCGCCGTTCCGGCGAGCGGGGTCACACATCGGGCCGGTGCGGCGACCGGTCAGGGTGCGCGGGTCGAAGGCGATTCGATCGCCGGGCCGCAACCGGCGGCCTGTCCGTCCCTCGTCAGTAGATGCCGGCCTCGGCGGCTGGTCCGTCACCGCGTGAGCTGTTGATCTGCGCACGCAGGGCGATCTCGTCGTAGACCCGCACCTCGCGCACGATACGGCCGCCCTGGACCAGGAACTGCGAGACGCCGAGCAGGGTGACCGGGGCGTCGGTCAGCGGTCCGAAGTCAGCCACACCGCGGTAGTGACCACGCATCGCCCACAGGACGGCGACCCGCAGGCCCGCGTAGCGCTCGGCGTGGTTGGTCTGGATGTCGAGCACGTCGAACCGCGCGTCCGGGAACGGACCCACCAGGGACAGCAGATCGGCCTGGTAGCGGTCGGGGCGGATGACGGTACGGTCGCCGACCGTGTGCAGGAAGAGATCGCGCGCCATGAAGTCGTGGACGCGCTGCAGGCGCCGCCGCGTCCACACCTCGTCGAGGAATTCCAGCACCATCTCGCACTCCGGAAGGAAGTCGTCGGGGCGCGGGCCGCTGACTCCGACGGTGAGCACGTCCCTGGGCGCCGCTTCCCGCAGGGAACCGGCGAACTCGCGGAAGCGCAGCGCACGGGCGGCCTCGTCCGGGTGGACGCCTCGCTGGAGGCAGTCGGCGAGGGCATCGCGTACGAGCCGCTCCTCCACCATGCGGCCGCGGCGGTACAGGCAGTTGGCCACCGTCCGCTTGCGCACCCGGATGTTGCGTCCGTCGACCAAGTGCATATCCGCCGCGAAGATGAGGTGGGAGCTGAGGAAGGCGTCCTCCCCCCCGCGCCTCCCACACGACGTCCTCCGCCTGCCCCAGGTGCTGCGGAGCCGCGTGCCCTGCACGAGCGAAACGTGCTGGTCATGGCGGATGTATCCACGTTCGAAGAGGGCGTCGCCGCATCCGAAAGGGGCGCCGACCTGGTGTCCACCACCTTGTCCGGTTACACCCCGGACAGTCCGCCCGGACCACGACCCGACTTCGGCCTGATCGAAGCGCTCTCCAGTCGGCTCTCCGTTCCGGTGGTCGCCGAAGGCCGGCTGCGGACGCCGAACGACGTGTCCGCGGCTTTCCGCGCCGGGGCGTTCTGCGTGGTGATGGGCACCGCCATCACGGCCCCCACCTGGATCACCCGCCATTTCGCCGACGCGACTCCGCGGGCCGGGGGCGAGGCGGGTCCGGCCGGCGCGCGACCGTAGCAGGACGACGGCCTCGTGCGAGGTGCCGTGCGCTCAGGCTGGAGCGGTCCCAACGCCCGACCGGCCGCGCCCGGGCACGGCCCAGCGAGCCGAACAGCATGGCGCCCCCCTGAACGAAGGTGCCGCCGCTGCCCCGGGACATGCGGGCTGCGGCGGCTCCGTCGTTCGTCACCCTCCCGCGCTCCTACGTCTTGGTCAGCTTCCAGCTCTGGTTGTCCGCGCCGCTGCAAGCCCACTGGATCGCTCTCGCACCGTTGGCCGTGGAACGGGCCTCGATGTCCAGGCACATGGAGCTCTGGACGCTGATCACGGAGTAGACGCCCGCCTCGGCCGTCGGGGTGAGCCTCCAGCGTTGGTTGGCGCCGCCGTTGCAGGTCCACTGGACGATTCCCTCGCCGGCTGTCTGTGAACCGCCGGGCACATCCAGGCACTTGCCGCTCTTGCCGTTCTTCAGTGTGTACGTGCCGTCGGCCCCACGATCGAGCTGCCACCTCTGCTCGGTCGCCGTACCGGGCGTCTGCTGCTCCACGACCGCCGAGTTGTCGGCGGAACCGCCCCTCACCGTCGCGTTCTTGCCGCTGTGCTGAGCGGCCAGCGTGTACGTGCCGGCGGCCAGGCCCGCCGCGTCGAACTGGATCGCGTCGACGTCGAACGCTCCGCCCGATCCCGTCTTGAAGACCAGGTGGAGCCGGTGGGCCCCGCTGATCGCGGAGAGCGGGACGGCGGGGGTGGTCCGGTAGTCGTCCCAGCCGCCGGTGGCGGGCACGGGCGTCGTGGCGAGCAGGGTGCCCGTCGGGGAGTCGGCGCGCACCTCGATGGAACCGCCGGCGCTGGGTGCGGACAGCCGGTACCGCACGGCGTCGGTGCCGGTCAGGTCGATGTTGTCGTAGGCGACCCAGTCGTTGTCGCTGATGTCGCCGATCCGCTTGCCGTTCTCCGCTCCGGCCTGGTCGACGACCCGGGTGCCGGACTGGGCGCTGAAGTACTCGGCCTGCCGGTGCCGGGGTTGCAGCACGGCGCGGGCGTAGCCGGTGAGTGCGGCACTTCCCGGCGCCCCCTTGTCCTGGTAGCGGGCGTTGAGCACGAAGTACAGGTTCGCTCCTTCCGGGTGGCCGCCCAGATCACCGGTGGAGACGGTGCCTTCGCAGCCGGCCTTGTCCGTGGTGGGGTGCTCGTGGTCGTCGTGGCCGAGGGCCGGGTTGAGGAAGACCCGGGAGCAGTCGACGGGGCCGTCCTCGGGATCGGTGGCGGTGATCCGGTAGGGGATGGTCTCGCCGAAGTCGATGAGTCTGCCGTCCGCGGGGAGTTCGATCTTCACCGTCGGGGCGGTGTTGCCCACGGTGATCGGCACGTTCGCGAACGCGGTCTTCCCGTCCGGGTCGGTCGCCTTGAGCTGTGCGTTGAACACCCCGTTGGTGCGGTAGACGTGCGTGGGGTTCGCTTCGGTCGAGTCCGTGGTGCCGTTGCCGTCGAAGTCCCAGGTGAGGGTGATCGGCTGGCCGTCGGGGTCGGCGGTGCCGGTGCTGGAGAACTTGACCGTCAGCGGCGACTTCCCGTTGGTGGGGGTGCCGGTCGCCTTGACGATCGGCGCGCGCTGGCCTTGCGAGTAGTCGACCCGGTAGAGCCCGGAGTCGTTGTTGCCGCCGCCGAACGCGCTGCCCCAGTCGAGGACGTACAGGGAGCCGTCCGGACCGAACGTCATGTCCATGGGTTTGGTGAACTTCACCGTCGACGCGAAGTCGTTGATCTTCAGGAGCTTGCCCGAGGTGTCGAAGCGCATCTCCTTGACGTAGCCGCGGGCCCACTCGTAGAAGAAGCTCGCGCCCTCGTAGTAGGCGGGGAACTTGGTCTTCGAGGGGTTGTTCGCGTCGTAGTGGTACACGGGGCCGCTCATCGGCGCCGCGCCGCCCTGTCCCAGCTCGGGGAAGTCGGGCGAGGCCCCGTAGCCGTACCAGACCTCCGGCAGCTGGATGGGCGGCAGCGCCGTGAGGCCGGTGTTGTTGGGCGAGGGGTTCGTCGGCTTGGAGCAGTCGAACTTGGCGCCGACGACTCCGGTGTCGGGATTGAAGGGAGCGTACGCCTGGTTGTCGCCGTGGCAGAACGGCCAGCCCATGTTGGCGGCCTTCTTGATGACGTTGTACTCGACGAGCCCCTCGGGACCGCGGTTGGTGGTGGGGAGCCCGCGGTCCGGTCCGTAGTCGGATACGTGCACATCGCCGTTGGCGGGGTCGACGCGGAAGCGGAACGGGTTGCGGAAGCCCATCGCGTAGATCTCGGGGCGCGTCTTCGCCGTACCGGGGGCGAACAGGTTGCCGGCCGGGATGTCGTAGCCCCCGTCGCTCTTCGGCTTGATCTTCAGGATCTTGCCGCGGAGGTCGTTGGTGTTGCCGGCCGTCCGTGCGGCGTCCAGGTTCTGCTTCCCCGGCCGCCAGTCCAGCGGTGCGTAGCCCTGCCAGTTGCTGTCCAGGTTCGGCGGGGTGTCGTCGCCGGTGGCGACGTACAGCGAGCCGTCAGGGCCGAAGTCGAGGGCTCCGCCGGTGTGCCCGGGTTCGGGGAAGGTGCGGTCCCGGTAGGCCGGTACGTCGATGACGTTCTTCGCGCTCGCGGTGTCCAGCGTGTCGCCGTTGACCGTGTACCGGGTCACCCGGTTGACGTCCGTGGTGCTGGAGGCGGGCGAGTGGTAGAGGTAGATCCACTTGTTCGTGGCGAAGCCCGGGTCGAGGGCCATGCCGACCAGGCCGTCCTCACCGCCGGTGTACACGTCGAGTTTTCCCGCGCTGACGGTGGTGCCCGTCGCGGGCTTGTGGATGCGGACCTCTCCGCTGCGCTGGACGTAGAAGACCCGGCCGTCCGGGGCGATGTCCAGTTGCATCGGGTCGGCGGTGTTGTCGTCGAGCGTGACCTTCTCGAAGCTGCTCCAGACGGTGCCCCCGCAATCGCCCGGCTCGGCGCCCGCTGCCCACTTCAGACCGCCGATGATGTGTTCGCGCATCTCCGGTTCGTTGAAGGAGGCGCCCGAGTGTCCCATCGCGGTGGCCCACACACGGCCGCCCTCGGCGTTGCGGCACCACGAGATCGGGTGGTCGGCGCCCATCCGCGACCCGCCGGGGTCGTAGGTGGTCTCGTCGGCGGTCACCAGGACGTGCACATCACCGCGCGGGTTCTTGTCGAAGTTGTACCACTCCTCGTCGCGCACCCACCGCTCGGGCAGGTCCTTGGTGGAGGGGTGCACCCGGTCGGCGACCTTCGCGGTGCCGCGCAGGACACCGGGTGAGTGCGCGGGCATGTGACTGCCCCCGTTGACGAGCTCGTCCCACCAGGGGAACTCCGCCTCGATGCCCATGTCGAGGGCGTTGTGGACGGCGACCACGCCCTTGCCCGAGCGGACGAACTTCTGCAACGCGTCGCGCTGGCCTGCGGTGTTCCAGACCATGCCGGAGTTCTGCAGCATGACCAGGGCGTCGAACGTCGCGAGGTTGGCGTCGTTGAAGACCGCCGGGTCGTCGGACGTCACCACTTCGTAGTGGGCGCCTTCCGCCTCGTCCTTGAACATCTGGACGGCGGACGGTATCGAGTCATGGACGTACCCCACGGCCCTGGTGAACACCAGGGCGCGGAAAGTGGCGTGTGCTTCGGCCTTCTGCGGGGGCGCGAGCACCAGGAAGGCGAGAGCCAGGGCGATGACGGTGGCCAGCGGCTGGACGAACGTCCGTAACCGTCTTGGTCGGGAGAGCTGCATGCTTCACCTCATGTGGGGGGCGTGACTGCCCTATACGTGTGCTTCGGATGCGGTCTCGACGCTCGCGGGCGTCGTGTCGGCCGGGCGGTACGGCGGAGGCCCGGCTGCTGTGCCGTTCAGTGGTCGAGCGCGGAGATGGTGCGGCGGAGGAAAGCGATGCCGTCGCGGGCGATGGCGTCCTGGGATTCGGCCAGAGGCCGCCAGATCGAGGCGGCGACGGCGATGGACGCGTTGTGCGCGGTGAACGACTCTATGCACAGGGGGCCGCGGTACTCGGCCTCTCGCAGAGCGTTCAGGAACCCGGTCCAGTCCAGGTGGTCGGCGCCGGGAGCGCCCCGGTCGTTGGCGCAGACCTGTACATGGGCGATCCGTCCCGCCGCCGCCCGTACGGCGGCGGGGAGGCTGCGTTCCTCGATGTTCTGGTGGTAGGTGTCCAGAGCGATGCCCACCGCGTCCTCGGGGAGCGGTGCGATGGCGTCCCCTGTCTGGGTGACGGTGTTGAACAGACTGGTCTCGTAGCGGTTGAGCGGCTCGACGGCCAGCACGACACCGTTGTCCCGGGCGTGTTCGGCGATGGGCAGCAAGCCGTGTCGGAACTCCTCGACGGCGCGGGCGCGTTCGCTGTCCGTCGTGCGCCAGGTGCGCCCGACGGCCGCGTACATCGGTCCGATGACGGTCGGCGCACCGACCTGCGCCGCGGCGTCCACACAGCGCCTCAGGTAGTCCCGCGTGCGGGTGACCACTGCTGCCGAGGTGCTCACCAGGTCACGGCCGGGCGGCATCACGGCGCAGACGGCCGCCGGGGCCACATCGTGGTCGGCGAGGAGGCCGCGGACTGTCGACGGGTCCCAGTCGTCCGGTTCCTCCAGGGGCAGTTCGACCGCGCCCGCTCCCATCTCCGCTATCCGGGGCGCCAGTCGTCGCAGGCCGGAGATGTCGAGCGGTGACGTCCAGATCCAGGTGTTCACGCCGAGGACGAACACGGCTCCTCCTTTCGGGTCGTGGGGGTTTCCTGACGGAGGGCCGAGGCGGATGACCGGGCGGGGAGGAGGTACCCGCCGCGGCCCGGGTGTACGTGAGCGCTACTCGCCGCCCCACTTGCCGGGGTAGCCGGGCAGGCTCTCACAGCCGCACGTCGCATAGTGCAACGGCGGCATGCCGGGTTTGGTGTACGCGTCGCGGGTCTCGTCCGTGATCGTCGGCTGCGGGAGCTTCCACTCCTTGGGCACGGGTTGCCCCTGAAGGATCCGCAGGGCCGCGATCACCGGAGTACGCCATTGGTACGTCGGATAGGTCGGGGCGACGGCCGTCAGGTTCTTCGCCTTCCAGATCTCCAGGAACTGCTGCTGGTCCTCGCCCGTGATGGGCGGAATCTCCCTGCCCGCGTCCTCGAACGCCTCGACCGCCGCGACGGCGGTGTCCCCGGCGTCCATCCACACGCCGTCGATGTCTCCGTGCCGTTGGATGGCGTCGCTGACGACGGCTTTGGTCTTGGCCGGGTCGCCGTCGGTGAACTTGACGTCGACGATGTCCAGTCCGGCCGCTTCCAGGACCCGTTCGCCGGCCGCCCAGCGGTTCTCCAGGACGTCGACGCCGGGCGAGATCCGCAGTGCCAGGATCTTGCCCCCGGACTCGACGTTCTCCTCCAGGAATTTCGCCGCGGTGTGCCCGAAGGCATAGCCGCCCACCGGGTTGATCATCGTCACCGGGCAGTCGGTGTCGACGCCCCGGTCGAACACGATCACCGGGATCTCGCCGCAGGCGGCCTTCACCGCCGGGGTCAGGGTCGCGGTGGTGTTGGGCGACACGATGAGGGCCGAACAGCCCTTGCCGCTCAGTTCCTGGATGTCGGAGATCTGTTTGTCGTCCTTGCCCTGGGCGTCCAGGACGGTGAACTTCGTGATCTCCGGGTGGGTACCCGCCTCGGCCTTCATCGTCGTCAAGCCGGTCTGCCGCCAGTTGTTGGCCACGTTGGCGTTGGAGAAGCAGATCTCGTACGGCCCCTTCTTCTTGAACGCGGTCGTGTCGACCATCTCCTGCGGGTCGAGCATCTGCGCCCAGGGTTCGCCCGCCGGGCCCTCCGGTTCGGCGTCCAGGAGTTCCAGCTGCCGGTCGTAGTCCGCCTGCACGAAGAACTTGTCGTCGCTCTCTCCCGCGTCACCCGGTTCGCTCGCGGCGGTGGCTCCCGCTCCTGAGGGGGCGTCGCCGATGTTCCGTGGTGTGTCGGAGGAGCACGAGGCCGTGGTGAGAGCTGCCGCCAGCACCAGTGCGGCCAGGGGAAGTCTGCGCTGCTTCGGTCGGCTGTCCTTCATCGCTCTCCTCGGGATGGTCGGTACGTGGACGTCCAGCGGCGCTTGCGGAGACCGGACCAGTCCAGTGCTCCGAGTGCGACGGCGGTGATGACGATGGCGCCCTGGATCGTGGTCTCCATGGCGCCGGAGACTCCCCGCAGGTTCAGGAGGGTGAACAGCGTCTGGAGCGAGAGCGCCCCGCACATCGCGGCGACCACGGACCCCGCGCCCCCGCCGAGCGCGACCCCTCCCAGCACCACGGCGGTGATCGCCTCGAACTCGTAGCCCCGGCCGGCCTGCGCGGAGACTCCGGAGAAGCCGCCGACGAGGATCGCGGCCACCGCCGCGGCCGCCCCGGACAGGACGAAGGCCAGGGTCCGCACGCGCAGCACCCGTACCCCCGCGAGTCCGGCGGCCCGCGCGTTGTCCCCGGTCGCGATGAGGGTGCGGCCGAAGTCGGACCGCATCAGCACGACCACCAGCACACCGACCACCACGCACACGAGGACCGCCCACGGCACCGGGCCGAACGCGGTCGCGCGGCCGACGGCCCGGAAGCTGTCGGGCAGGATCCCGCTGGGCGAACCCTGGGTCCAGTAGAAGACGGCGCCTTCGAGGATCAGTGTCATCCCCAGCGTCGCGATGAAGGACGGCACTCGCAGTACGGTCGACGCGAGCCCGTTGACGAGCCCCACGAGGGCGCCACCGAGCATCAGCAGGGCGGCGACGACGAGCCAGTGGGCTCCGGGGAAGGCGTGATACGTCTCGGCCGTCACGACCACGCCGACCGTGACGAGCGCGCCGACCGAGAGGTCGTAGCCACCGGACACGATCACCAGGTACTGGCCGGCGGCGAGGACGATCAGCGGGGCGGAGCGTTTCAGAAAGGCCAGGAAGGGATCGGGCTCGAAGAACGTCGGGTCCTCGAAGCCGAGCGCGACCAGCAGCACGGCCAGCAACAGGTACACCGGGGCCCCGGCGCGCAGCGAGGCGAGGAACCCACCGCGGAGCGAGGGCTTGACCCTCCGTTCGGAACCTGTGGCGGGACGCTGGTCCTCGGGCTTCGCGGCGAGCGTTCCGGAGGGTGGGGTGCTCTTCATGCGGAGGCCCCCTTGGCGGTCACGCGCCGGGCGTACAGGGCGACGGCGACGATGATGACGACGCCCCGCACCACGTTCTGGAAGAACGGGTCGACGCCGATCTGGTTGAAGACGCTGTCCAGCACGGCCAGGATGAGGACGCCGCCGAGCGTCCCGGCCACGCCGCCGCGGCCTCCGGCGAGCGCGGTGCCGCCCAGCACCACGGCCGCGATCGAGGTCAGGTCGTAGCGGGCCTCGGTGCCCGCCCAGGGCGAGCCGGCCCCGAGCCGGGCGGCCAGGAGCAGCCCTGCCAGGCCCGCGCACAGCGCGCACAGCACGTGCGCGGCGACGATCACGCGATGGGTGCGCACTCCGGAGAGGCGGGCGGTGTGTTCGTCGCCGCCGACGGCGTACATGTGGTGTCCGAGACGGGTGCGGCGCAGCACCACCCACACGGCCACGCCCACCGCGAGGAGCAGGAAGGCGGAGACCGGGATCGGGCCGATGCGGTCGTAGCCCAGGCGCTGGAAGGTCTCGGAGACCTTTCCGGCCGGACCGGAGTAGGTGTCCTCGATCCAGCCGCGCAGCATGAAGCCGACACCGAGAGTGGCGATGAAGGCGTTGACCTTGAACGTGGTGACGACGATCCCGTTGAAGAGTCCGACCGCCGCCGAGATGGCGAGTACGGCGCCGATCGCCGGCAGGATGTCGGCGTCCTGCCCGTCCATGGTCTCCGCGGCGACCAGGGTCGTGATGCTGATCAGGTAGGCGACGGAGAGGTCGAGCGAACCGGTGAGGATCACGGCGGTCTGGCCGACGGCGACCAGACCCAGCACCACGGAGTTCTGGAGGATGCCGACGGTGTGGTCCATGGTCAGGAAGTCGCCGCCTCTGGCCTCGACGACGATCCACCCCAGCAGGTAGACGCCGAGGAGGGCGAGGTAGACGACGGTGGTGGGGTCGGCGAAGCGACCGGCGGTCTCGGCCCTGAGCCGGCTCGCGTGCTTGCCGGGACCGCCGGACGGAAGCAGGGTCGGCGCGCTCACGCCGCGGTCCCCGCAGGGGTGCGGCCGACGGTGGCCAGACGCATGATCTGCTCCTCGGTCGGGCCGGCGGGAAGCTCACCGGCGATCCTGCCTTCGCTCATGACGAGCACGCGGTCGCTCATGCCGATGACCTCGGGGAGTTCGGACGAGATGAGCAGCACCGCCATGCCGTCCCTCGCGAGCCCTCGGACCAGTTCGTGGATGGCGGCCTTGGCCCCGACGTCGACGCCGCGCGTGGGCTCGTCGACCAGCAGGACTCCGGGGCTCACCCCGAGCCACTTGGCGATGACGACCTTCTGCTGGTTGCCCCCGGACAGATAGCGCACCTGCTGTTCCGGGCCGTTGGCGCGCAGGGCGACGCTTTCGAGGAGGGCAGCGACATCGGAGTGCCGTCGCTTGAAGGGGGTGGAGAAGACGGCGCGTCGGACGAGCAGCGCGTTGTCCCGTACGGACTGGCGGAGTGCGAGCCCTTCGCTCTTGCGGTCCTCGCTGACCAGCGCCAGTCCGGCGCGAATGGCCTCGCGCGGGCCACGGGGCCGGAGCGCGTGACCGTCGACGCTCATGCGGCCGCCGGAGAACGGGTCGACGCCGAACAGCGCACGGGCCAGCGAGGTGCGCCCCGACCCCTGGAGTCCGGCCACGCCGACCACCTCGCCCGCGTGCAGGCGCAGGACGATGTCGGTGAGTTTCGCGGTGCTCCCGCCGTCGACGGACAACCGCAGGGGGCCACGGTCGCCGTCGGAGGCCCGGGGCGGGTAGTAGTCGCCCAGTTCACGGCCCACCATCAGGCGGACGATCTCGCCTTCGTGGGTGTCCGCCGTGGCCAGTGTCGCCACACGGCGGCCGTCCTTGATGACGGTGATCCGTCGGGACAGGTCGAGGACCTCGCGCAGCCGGTGCGAGATGTACAGGATGCCCAGGCCGCGTGCGATCAGCCGGTGGATCAGGGCGTACAGACGGTTGACCTCATGGTCCGCGAGGGCCGCGGTGGGTTCGTCCATGATCAGGACGCGGGCGTCGGTGGACAGCGCCTTGACGATCTCGACCACCTGCTGCTGCGCGACCGAGAGCTTGCGGACCGGGGTCCGCGGACCGAACGAGGTCTCCTCCAGCTCGGCGAGGAGGCGCGCGGTGGCCCTCTCCATGGCACGGCGGTCCACCAGTCCACGGCGGGTGGGCTCCCTGCCGAGGAAGACGTTCTCGGCGACCGTGCGGTCGGGCAGGAGGGTGAACTCCTGGTGGATGATGGCGATTCCCGCCGCCAGCGCGTGGGCGGGGTGGGAGAAGGCCACGGGTTCGCCGTCGAGGACGATCTCGCCTCTGTCGGGTGCGTGCACCCCGACCAGCGTCTTGACCAGCGTGGATTTCCCGGCCCCGTTCTCACCGACGACGGCGTGCAGTTCCCCGGCGTCGAGGTCGAGGCCGACGTCGTGCAGGACCTGGACCCCGAGGAAGGACTTCTGCACTCCGGTGACGGACAGGAGGGTCATCGGGCCCCCCGGAACCCGGAAGCCGGTATGTACGGGGCGGGAGTGGGGATCGTCGCGCTCGTGATGTACGGGGCCGACGGATGCGACTCCGCCGGATGTGCGACCGGTACCCGTCCGGCGGTCGGCCCACGGCGGGGCAGTAATCGCGTTCGTTGCCCGGCGAGCGGGCGCCTCGGCCTGGGAACACCACCCTCGATCATCGCCAACTCCCCTTGTTCGTTCGGTGGTTGGCGTGGAACGTAGCAGCTTCATCCCGGCGCAAGAAGAGCGCGGACGTAAGGAAACAAACTTTGTCCACTCGCTGTACAAACCCTTGGAGCGGGCGTACCCAGGAGTGGTGGCACCGGCCTCCGTCGCGCGCCCCGCTGAGCGCATGGCGCCGAGGAGGGGCGCCGCCGAGGCGTGGCCGCCCCGCGTTCCGTCGGCATGGCGAGCCGGGAGACCCGGCCCCAAGCCCCCTGCTTCATCGGCGTCTACGAAACCGAGGTTCGGCATGCGGCACGAAGGAAAGAGCGCACGTCACAGGTTGCACGGCGCGTCCGCGTCGTGGAGGCGGGCGGGGTCCGCGGCCGGCGTCCGGAAACGCTTGCTTCCTTCCCGCCGGAGCGCCTTCCGCCCTCCCTCGATCTCAGAAGGCCCGGCCGTGATGCCCGCGAGGTCCACGTCCGTCGCGCTTCTCATGGCATTGACGACGTTGTCCACCAGCCTGCTGGTCGGCGGGACCCCGGGCACCGCATCGGCAGCGCCCGCGAACGTGTGCAACAAGCACTGCGACGCGCGCGATCCGTCGCTGAGCACCCAGGACCGCGTGCCCGTCACCGCCCAGATCTCCACCCGAACCATCGCGCTGCACTTCGACGACGCCGACGGGATGGGCTGGGGATCCATCGACAACGGCGCCCCGGGTGACCGGGTGTGGCTGGACCGTTCCATGGACGGCGGTCGGACCTGGGCGTCGGGCAGCGCCCTGGGCGCCACCACCGTCCCGTCCGGGGCACGTGGCTGGCGTACCCAGATGTACAACGTCGACGACTGGAACACGCGGGGAGTAGGTGCGCTGCGGGCCTGCGGACAGCCGGCCGGCGGGGGCATCGCCTGCACGTCGTGGGCCCGGACCACGTGGAACGCCGGCAGCAGAAGCACCGCGGCGGCCACTGCTCTGATGATGTCGTACGACCGCGGGAGCGCACTCTTCGGCGGCAACGGCTGGTGGACCAGCGCCAACGCTCTCACCGCGATCACCGACAACATCAGGATCAGCGGCATGGGCAGTTACGCGTACGCCTTCGCAGATGCCTACGCCAGGAACATCGACGCGCAGGGTGGACAGTTCCGGAACGAGTACCTCGACGACACCGGGTGGTGGGGCCTGCTCTGGATCAACGCCTACGACCTCACCGGCGACCGCCGCTATCTCGACACCGCGAGGGTCGACGCGGACCACATGAACGCGAACTGGAACAGCACCTGCGGCGGCGGCGTGCGCTGGAGTACGAACGGGAACTACAAGAACGCCATCACCAACGAGCTCTTCATCCAGCTCAACGCGGCCCTGCACAACCGCACCCCCGGTGACACCACGTACCTGGGCAGGGCGCAGCGCGGATGGAACTGGCTCCGGGACAGCGGCATGATCAACGCGGACCGGATGATCAACGACGGTCTCGACGACTCCTGCGCCAACAACCGTCAGCCGACCTGGACGTACAACCAGGGCGTCGTCCTGGCCGCCCTGACCGAGCTGCACCGGGCGACCGGTGACGCCGGTCTGCTGGCCACGGCACGCTCGCTGGCCGACGCCTCCACGGTCCGGCTGGAGTCCGGCGGTGTGCTGCGCGAACCGGGTGAGAACGACAGCTGCACGAGCGACGGGGCTTCGTTCAAGGGCGCCTACGTGCGAGGGCTCGGGAAGCTCAACCGCCAGTTGCCGGACCGCCCCTACGCCGCGGCCATCAAGCGCTGGGCGAACAGCGCCTACGACCGCAACCGCAACGCGCTCGACCAGTACGGTCCGCACTGGAGCGGTGGCACCGGCACAAGCGACTACGGCTGTCAGCACAGCGTCCTCGATCTCCTCAACGCCGACGCCGGCGGCTGAGCGGAGGGGCATCGCCGGCCCTCTCCCGGCGCGGGAACTGCCCGTAGCGAGAGGTTCTCGGGTGCTCGACCGTCGAAGGGTCACCAGCTGTGCTTGGTGGCCCTTCGGAAAGTCATGACCCACCCGGACCACCATATCTGAGCGCTACCGCGGGTTGCGCCACGTCCCGGGCCGGCTCACACCCTGGCCCCCCGCCCGGTGTGCCGGCACCTCCACCTGGACAGTGGTCGTAGCCGGCCCGGCTCCCGCCTCGGATACCGTGTTCCTCTACGGGGTGCCACAACGGACGTGACGCCCCCTACCGGAGGTAGTCAGCGTATGAGTCCAAAGCGCAGCAAGAATCCAGCTCTGCCCGTACTTGACGACGCATTCCGACTCGCGTCGGTCAAGGAGGCCGAAGAGTCCACCCGTGACTTGACCGCGCGGCTGGCCACCACCGAGCTGCGCCGCGCTTCCCACCCGGGCCGGGTCACCTGGGAGCCCACCGATCAGGCCGAGCCCGTACCGGTCCCGCCGACCGTGGTCGACGGTGACGGGGACCTGTGGCTGCGGGACCGGGGCACTGGCACCTGGACCATGCCCGAGTTCAACCCGAAGGAGTTCCCGGCCCGCTGTGGCGAGGTTCTGACGTGGAACGAGCTCGCTAGCGAGTTCGGCCCGCTGACCGGACTGGCCGACGACCGCCGCATCGGCGGCAGCCGGCGCTGACTGCGCAGCCTTCTGGGATGACCGCGCCCCTGAAGCGCACGCTACGGGTAGCCGGGAGCTCCAGCTCACCGCCGAGCTCGACGACGGCGGCGAGCAGGATCCTCGAGCTACGCCGGTCTGTCCCAGGACCCGGTCACGACCATGCGCGTCTGGGTCGACCTCGCCATGCTCGCCTACCAGCGCAAGGGTCGGCCCGGGCGACTGGCCACAGTCCAGGTTGCCCGTACCTGCCGCGCTGCCGGCCGGGCCCGCGGCGCCCCCTGCACGAGCAGGCCGCCGAATCTCTCGCCGCCGCCCGCGCTCCCGATGTTGACCCGTCCCTGGCCGCAAGGATCCTCGCCTCGGCCCGGAGCGCATTCTCGGAAGCCATGCGGGTCACCTCCGACTCCGTGGCGGTTGAACCCGAGGGCTGCTCGCCGATCGACCGGGACGAGTGAGCGCCGTCGCCTCCGAGCGCGCTCGGAGGCGACGGGCCGCTGCCGTCCGGTGGGACCCGGCGCGCGGGCGTACGTGGGCGGCCGAGTCCAGGTGCCGGCACGACGGTCAGGCGGAGGTGCTCCTGGTCGCCGGGTCGGTCTCCGGTTCCGGCTGGGACTGAGGCTGGGGAGGCGTCGTGCTCAGGGAGCGGGCCTCCCGGTCGAGGACCAGGGTGATGCCGACCAGAAGCATCGGGACCGCAGCCAAGGCGAACCCCCAACGCATGTCCCACCCGACCAGCAGGCCCATGGCCGCGATCGAGAGCGGCTCCAGCGTGACCCGGGGCAGGTCCATCACGCTGCTGATCCGGCCGAGCGCCTCGGCGGGCGCCCTGGTCTGGATGAAGGTGGGCAGGGCAACGTCGCTGGAGTACGCCACGCCGATGCCGAGCAGCACCAACACCGTCACCGCCAGCCAGAGGCTGGGCAGGAAACCCAGGAGCATGAAGGCGATACCCTCGCAGAGCGTCATTCCGATGATCAACATGCCCCAGCGTCGTGGTAGGCCGGTGAAGACCGCACCGATGGTGCCGAGCAACTGGCCGAGTCCCCAGGCGGACAGCAGAGCCCCGAGGGCGAGTGAGCCTTCCGGGAAGCTGCCGGCGAGTGCGGGAAGCCCTACGCTGAAGAGCCCGCTGTAGCTGAGCGCGGCGGCGCCGATCAGCATGAGAACGATACGGATCTCCCGGCTCCGGGCGGCGTAGCGGAGCCCGTCGACAATCTCGGTTCGGATCGCGGCGATCGATTTGGCGGTTTCCCCCGTGGTTCCGGACGGCTGTTTCCGCGGCGCGGCGAGTACGGTCAGCGCGGCGAGGAAGAAGGTGCCGGCGTTCAGCAGAATGGCCGTCGGCGAACCGAAGAGGGTGACCATGGCGCCGCCGAGGACGGGGCCGAGGAGCCGGGATCCCTGCTCGCCGAATCCCACCAGCGCGTTTCCGCGGGCCAGGTGCTCGGCGGGAAGGAGCGAGGGCATGATGCTCGCGGTGGCCGGCCAGAAGAACGCCTCGGCGGCTCCGGTGAGCGCGCCGAGTGCGTACAGATGCCAGACCTGGACGCCGTCCGCAAAGGCGATGAGGCCGAGCAGGGTGACCGCGGAGCCCCTGGTCAGGTGCGAGAGGAACATGACGGTACGGGGTGACATGCGGTCGGTCACCGCACCGCCGACCAGGAGCAGCACCCCACGCGGCACCGCCTGCACCAGCAACACCGCCGCGAGGGTGCCGACGGACCCGGTCTCCTGAAGGATCAGCCAGATGAACGCGACTTCGAAACTGTAGTCCCCGACCTGGGACAGGGTCTCCCCCAGCCAGACCCGGCGGAAGGGGCGGTGGAGAAGAGGCTGGCGCACTTTATCCAGCATGGTCTGCCCCTGCTCGGTCGAAGGTCGGGTGGGTGAGGGTGCTCGCTCGCCCTCTTTGGCGTAACCGGGCGAGCAAGGCGTCTTTGCTGTTAGTCGCACTATTCACTGAACCGCATACTCCAGATGGAATTTCTTGTCCAATTCCATGATGAGCCCGTGCAGGCTGTCATGGTTCTTCACTTCTCCACGCACGAAGCCGAGGCGCTGTGCGGGGAATCTCCAGTCGACTGGCTGCCCGGGTGCGGCTACCACGTCGACTTCGCGCACTCCGGGCATCGCCCGCACCGCGTCGGCTCCGTCGATCGACCGGAGTACGCCGACGAGGCGCGGCGGCACGATGAAATACTCGAAGGCGACCGCCCCGCTCGGGGAGGGAGCCGGTTCGACGTCTCTTCCCAGGGCCAGTTCGCAGGCGGTAGCGAGGAGGTCCACCCCGTGGGCCCGCCGGAGCAGATCGGCGGCCCGGCCGCCGACCCGGCCGTTGACCTCGATGACGCGCGGCCCGTCCGGCGTCAGCTTCACCTCCGTGTGCGTGACCCCGGTGCGCACGCCCAGCGCCCGTACAGCGGCTGCCGCGAGTGCGGCGACTTCGCGCTCGGCTTCGGAAGACAGGGTCGAGGGCAGGAAGAGCCCCGTCTCCCGCAGCGGGTCGGCCAGGGCGAACTTGCCCGTCACGCAGATCGTCCGCACCTCGCCACGGACGACCACGGCTTCGACGGAGACGTAGTCGCCCCAGCGTTCACCCGCCGCCGAGGGGTCCCCCGGCAGATACTTCTCCACCACGAAGACCCGCTCGTCGCCGTCGGGCATGATCTCCGCGAGTCGGCCGTGCTGCTCCGCGCCGTCCAGGCGCAGGGTGTCCCGACTGCCCGCCCCCACTCGGGGCTTGACCACCACCGGATGGCCCAGGAGCTCCACGGCGGCCACCACTTCGGCGGCGGAGGACGCCTCCAGCGTCGGGGTGTCGTCGACCCCCGCGGCGGCGAGCGCCGCGCGCTGCGCCGTCTTGTCGGTGAGCAGCCGCACCGTCTCGGGGCGATGGCCGGGCAGTCCGAGGATTTCGGCGAGCTGGGCGGTGGCCCCGAGACAGAACTCGCTGAAGGTGACGACGGCGGCGGGCCGCTCCACCCGCAGGACCTCCGCCGCCTCTCGGATGTCCATCCCGCTGATATCGCAGACACGTGCCTGCCGCCGGATTCCGGGGAGCAGCGGCGCGACCCCGGGGACGGCGGTGTCGCAGACGAAAACGATCTCGCACAGGGAGCGGGCCGCGAGCAGGACGGCGGCGGGGCCGGCGGAACCCAGCCCGTAGACGACGGCGACCGTCGGAAGGTCCGGTGCGGGAAGCGTGTTCATCCGCGTACCTCCGCCGCGTCGGAAACGCTCGGAGGAACGGGGCGCGCGGCGCTGGTGGAGCCGACCGGCGCTGCCGGACGGGCGGATCGCTGGTCGGCGTTCATGGGAGCCTCTCAGCCGGCCGTGTCGGTGGGGACCCGCGCGCCGTCCGCCGGGGCGGTCCGTGCGGACTTGGGGGTCATGTCGGTCCACTCCTCCTCGATGCGGCGCAGGCACTCCTCGCGTGCCGACGCCTCGCCACTGATGCGCCAACCGGCTGGAACGTCATGGTAGGTGGGCCAGATCGAATACTGCTCCTCGTGGTTGACGACCACGTGATAGAGATCCTCGTTCATGGGGTGGCGTTCTCCTTCGTCGTGAGGGTGAGGAGGCCCAGTCCATGGCGGTCGAGGGCCGCCAGATAGAGCCGGCGCAGCAGAGGGTCGCGAATCCTGCCCCGTTCGTAGTGCGCCCGGTAGAGCCGGTCGTAGGTCTCCATCCAGACGTGGTCGGTGTGCAGGAACAGCACGTCGTGCGGGGCCATGCGACGTATCGCGAACATGCCGAGGGGGGCGACGGAGACGGGGAAGGCGGAATTGCGCACGGCTCGCTCGTCGCAGTGTGGGTGGAATTGGCTGATCATCAGTCCGTCGGCCACTGCGGCACTCTTCAGCCCCGGGTACATCTTGTCCAGGTTGCGCCAGCCCTCGGACCCGGTGCCGGGCAGCACCACCACACGGCACTCCAGAGGCGCGCCGGTGGTGGGGCGGGCGTCGGTGACGATGGCGAAGTCGGCCATCTCGGCCTTCAGCAGGGTGCCCAGTTCGTTCGGAGAGCGGCCGTCGGTGTCGTATCGGAGGCTGAACTGGGCGGTCTTGCCGTTGAGAGCGGGCGGTACGAACGGGCAGACGGGTCCGGTACGGCCCAACTCGGGGTGGGCACGGCCCACGTACTCCCGCAGCCAGGTGTCGACCTCGGTGAAGTCCCGGTCCACACGGTCCTGTGAGGGTGCGGCCACTACGCGAATCCACAGGCCGTCGATCCGTTCGAGGCCGGTGCCCGTCGGCTGGGCGGCGCGCGTCCGGACGGTCTCCTGGGATGCGGCCTTGTCCGGGGCCGGGTCTGGGGCCGGGGCCGCAGCGGCGCGCAGCGCGCGGAGCTGACCGGTCAGGCCCGCGAACGTGGGATCGGCGTAGACGGATGCGAAGTCGAGTGTGACGCCCAGGCGCGTCCGCACCTCCTCGACCAGGCGCATCAACCCGATCGATGTGCCTCCGCCGGCGAAGAAGTCGGCGTCGGGGCCGGCGGGAAGTCCGGCGTGCGCCTCCCACGCCTCCGCCAGGGCAGGCTCGCCCACGGTGAGGGCGTTCGTCGCACCATCGGCACCGGGCGCGTCCGGGGCCGGGGCGGCGGCGAGGAGGGCGCGCAGGGCGTCGCGGTCCACTTTGCCGTTGGCGGCGAGCGGGAGGGCGTCCAGGGCGGTGATCCGGTCGGCGACGAGATGGCCGGGGGCCCGTTGGCGGGCGCGGGCGCGCAGGGCCGCGGTGTCCAGGGCCGCTGGGGTCACGAAGCCCGCGAGGACGGTGCCGTCGGGGCCGGGATGCGCCAGTACCGCGGCGCCGTGGACGGCGGGGTCGGCCGCGAGGATCGCCGACGCTTCGGCCAGATGGACGCGGTGGCCCCGCACCTTCGTCTCGTCGTCCGTGCGGCCGTGGAAGTCCAGGGCCCCGTCGGGGAGTTGCCGTACCCGGTCGCCGGTGCGGTACATGCGTGCACCTGGGCCGGAGGCGAAGGGGTCGGGGAGGAAGCGTTCCGCGGTCGCGGCGGGCAGGCCGAGGTAGCCACGGGCCAACCGGTCGCCGCCCAGGAAGAGCTCTCCGGCAGTCCCCGCAGGGACGGGGGCGAGCCGTTCGTCGAGGATGTAGCACGACGTGCCCCGCAGCGGCGTGCCGATGGGGAACGCGGTTCTGCGGGGGCTCTGCCAGGCGGAGGCCGGGCCGAGTGTGCTGAAGGTGGTGTTCTCGGTGGGGCCGTATCCGTTGATCAGCCGGGTGCCGGGGTACGCGGTGTGGAAGTCGGCCGCCGCGACGGCGGGGACGGTGTCCCCTCCGGTGATGAGGGTGCGCAGGGTGCCGAGCGCCGCTCCGTGGTGGTGGGTCATCAGAGGGAAGAGCGGGGCGGTCAGCCATGCCGTGGTCACCTCGGGCGCCGACAGCAGTGCGGCGAGTTCGTGCAGGGCGAGGGGGTGGCGGCCGGCCGCCGTGATCCTCGCTCCGGCCAGCAGCGGGGCCCAGATCTCATAGGTCGACGCGTCGAACGCCAAGGTGGAGTGCAGCAGTATCCCGTCCTGCGGGGAGAGCTTCAGGAGTTCCTGGTCGAGGGCCAGGGAGACCACTCCGCGGTGGGTGACCCCGACCGGCTTCGGCTCTCCCGTGGTGCCGGAGGTGAACATGATGTACGCGAGGTCATCCGGTCCGCAGGGCGCGGGCGGCATGTCGACGGGGCCAGGGGCGGGTGCGGCGTCTGCGAGGGCGCGGGGCTCGAACCCGGGAATGCGAAGGCCGCTCGGAGACGTCTCGCCGGTGTGAAGGGTGAGCACGGCGCGGGCGCGTTCCGCCATGGTGCGTACCCGCTCCGCCGGATAGCCGGGGTCCACCGGTACGTAGCAGCCCCCCGCCAGCAGCACGCCGAGCATACCCAGGACGGTGTCCCGGCCGCCGTGGCCCACCAGGAGCACGGCGTCGCCGGGCGTGACGCCCAGGCCCCGCAGCGCGTGCGCCACGGCGCGGGCCTCGGCCAGCAGCTCTCCGTACAGCACGTCCCCCTCCGGATCGGTGAGGGCGACGCGCCGAGGGAATGCCTCGGCGACGTCGGTGAAACGTGCCTCGATCCGGGTGGTCGGCGTCTTCGGCGTGTACGGTGCGTCGTTCATGCCGCGCCGCCACGGTGCACGGCGTCCAGGGGGTACGTCGCAGGCCGGCCGTGGGGGACGAACACCGCCAGGGGGGCGGGGTCGGGTGCGAGCGCGATGGCGGGCCTCAGCCTGGTGGCCGCGCGGTCCTCGGTCAGCTCCAACCGTCCGTGGCCGGAGATCACGGCGGTGACCAGTTGGGCTTCCAAGAGGGAGAACTGCCGCCCCAAGCACTGGTGGGGGCCCGCACCGAAGGGGAAGTACTGCGCCACGGGCGGACGGCCGGAGAGGAACCGTTCGGGCCGGAACACCTCGGGCTCCTCCCACAGGGCGGGCGAGCGGTGGATGGCGTAGGTGCTGGCCAGGACGAGATCGCCCGTGTCGAGCCGGACGCCCGCCACCTCCAGCGGTGCTTCGATCCGGCGGAACAGCGCCCAGGCGGGCGGGTGGAACCGCAGGGACTCCTCGACCACGGCCAAGGTGTACGGCAGGAGGCCCGGCGGCATCGGCCCGGCCGCGCCCAGGGCTTGGAGGTCGGTCTCCCGCACCTCCCGGCAGGTGCGGTCGTAGGCTTCCCGATCCCCGGTGAGGTTGAAGAAGATCCAGGTCAGCAGGGTGCCCATGGTCTCGACGCCGGCGACGAAGATGGAGAGCAGCTCCTCGCGCAGGACCAGTTCGGTGTCCTCGGCCTCACTCTGCTCCCGTAACGCGGAGACCAGGGCGGGGAGCAGCCCCGGCTCGGCGACGGGGCAGCGCTGTTCGCCGGCCCGGCGGGCGATGAACTCCTCCAGCGTCCGCTTGCTGTCGGCGAACGCGAGGTCCTCTCCTTCCTGGACCCGGTCGGGGGTGAAGAGCCGGCGGTCCAGATGGGTCACGGCCAGGTGCACCGTCCCGGTGAGGCGGTGCAGTTCGGCGCCGCTCATGGCCGGGTCCACCAGGCGGAGGATGATCTCGATGCTCAGGCGCTGGAGGGCGTCGGCGAGGTCGAACTCCACTCCGGCGCGGGGAAGCAGTTCGCGCTGGACGAAGTCCTCGGCGGCGTCCAGGACCAGGGTGTGCAGCTCAGCGACGGCGCGCGGTGCGAACAGCGGGCGGAGCAGGCCGCGCCGCTGCCGCCACCGTTCTCCGGAGGCCACCACGAAGAGTCCGCTGCCGACCAGTTCGCGCAGCAGGCCGCGGTGGTTGCGGGTGCCGTGGGCCAGGGCGGCGGCGGCCACGGCGGGTTCGGCGACGACCAGAAGGCGCTGTCCGTCGTCGACGGGGACGGCGCAGACGGTGCCTTCCTCACGCATCCGGATCATCAGCCCGAGGGGGTCGTCGCCGATCTCCTTGTCGAAGGTCGCGTAGTCGAGGGAGCTGGGCGTGACGGTCGCCATCGACATCACTCCGTACCGTCGTCGGCGAGCGGGATGATCTGGCCTGAATGGTCGGTCATGACCCATCCCTCGGCCGAGCGCACCGAGGTCCGCTGCCGTTCCGCGTAGCCGTCGGCGTCCTGCTGGAAGTGCCAGGCGAACGGCGGGCGCAGCAGGCGGCGTTCGACCGGGGTCCAGTCGCCGTCCGGGAGGTCTTCGGGGACGGGGGCGGGTGAGGTGTGCTGCACCATGCCCGCTGTGTACCGGCAGAAGACGACCCGGCGTTCGAAGTCGGCGGCCCAGGGCCAACTCCCGTGGGTGGCGGTGTCCGCGAAGAGGACGACCGAACCCGCCCGGACGGGGACCCGGGTGACCCAGTCCCCGGTCTTCTCCCAGCTCTGGAAGGACTCTGGAAGTTCGAAGGCCGACTTGTGGCTGCCGGGGACCACGGCGAACCCGCCGTGCTCCGCCAGGGCGTCGGTGAGGCAGAAGGCGGCGATCAGGTGGCCGCCGTAGATGCGGCCGTCTCGTACCTGGTAGGAGAGGGGAGGGTACTCCCAGGGCGTGTTCCCGTTGTGGAGGATCAACGCGCCCGCTCCTTTGCGCGCGTAGAGCACCTGGCCCTCGTCGTACCGTAGATCCGAGCCGAGGACCTCCTCCAGGTAGGGCAGCACCCGGTCATGGCCGATCAGGCTCCGGACCGGGCGCGGTGTGGTGTGGAGGGGACCCGCGTTGGCGATGTAGGGGTTGTACTGCTTCAGGAGTCGGTAGTCGAGCTTGTTCTCGCCCTCCCAGAGGCCGTGGTGGTCGAGGGCGGCGTTGGCGTCGGCGAGTTGCCGGGGACTGAGGACGTCCTCGACGACGAGGTATCCGCGCAGGTCGAACAGGTACTTTTCCTCTTCGTTCATGACCTTCCCATCGTGTCCGGTTGTGGGGCGAAGGGGCTTGGTTCGGCGCCGAGGGCGACGCGGATCGCCTCCAGTCGGGCGCTCAGTTCGGGCAGGGCGAAGAGACGGGTGGCGCCGGTGAGGGTCAGCCGGAGTCCGCCGTGTCCGGCCGGCGCCGTGTGGAGCACCAGGTCGAGATCGGACCAGTGTTCGGGCAGGACGTCCCCGGGGGGCGTGTCCGGCACCGCGGCGCGGTGTCCACCGCCCTCATGGACGATCAGCCCGGCGGCGCAGACCGGCGGCCGGACGGCGGGGTCCACCGGATCGACCAGTTCGGCGATCCGCGACAGCGGCAGATCCGCGTGGTCCAGCGCGGCCGTCAGCGCCCGTCGGCTTTCTCCGGGGCCGGCCGCCGTCACGGCTACGGGGAGCAGATCGACGGCGCGGCCGACCAGTGAGGAACCCTCGGCGGCCGAGCGGTGCGAGACGGGCAGGCCGATGATGACGCCGTATCCGTCGGGGTCGATGGCGTTCGCGAACGCGCTGAGCAGGACAGCGGTCGTCGTCGTTCCCGACGCCCGGCCGCGGGCCGTCAGCAGCTCGTGGGCGGCGGCCGGGAGCACGGTCATGGCCCCGTGGGCGCGGAAGCCGCGCGGAGCGCCGCGGCGGGCGGCGAAAGGGTCCTTGGGGATGGTGCGGAGGGTCTCCTGCCACCACTGTTCCAGCGTGTCGCGGCCCGCGTCCGCACGCCCGCGGCGGACGCGGGCGTACACGCCGTAGTCGGCGGCGGGGCTCGTCGGCCGGCCGCCCGCGAGCAGGGTGAGGAGTTCGTCCGCGAGGATGCCCGCGGACGGTCCGTCGCCCCGGTTGCGGGCCAGTCTCAGCAGCACATGGCGGCCGGTCCGCGCCCCGTCGGGTGCCAGGAGTGTCGCGGCCAGGCCCGGGGATCCGTCGGGCAGGGGTTGCTCCACCAGGTCGTTCTGCCGGTGGACCGCGGCGGGGTCGGCGGGCAGCGGGGCAAGGACGCACGGCTGCCACGGGGCGGGCTCGGGTGCGGCCCCTGGCAGGGGGCCGAGGGCGCCGTGACGTGCCACCAGAGCGCGGACCGCGTGCTCGACGTCGGCCCGACGGGCAGGGGCGTCGAGCCGGAGCAGCAGCGGGATCGCCGGCGCGGGGTGTCCGATGAGCCGCTCCAGCGTCAGAACCTGACGCTGTTCGGCGGTGAGGGCAGGGCCGTCGTCGTGGGCCGGTGCGGCGTCCGGCACCGGTGCGGTGTCGAGCAGTTCGGCGACCGCTTGGGCCAGGTCGCCGGCGCGCGGCCGGGTGAGGACGGTACGGACGGGGACGTCGACCTCCAGAGCGGTGCTCAGCGCGGCGGCGATCCGAGCCGCGCCCAGGGACGCGCCGCCCAGGTCGTAGAGGTGGTCGTCCGGCCCGGCCGACGGCAGATCGAGTTCGGCGGCGAAGGCGTCCAGCACCGCCGCCGTCACCCGGTCCCGGGACGGGGCGGACTCGGTACGGAAGCGGTGGACGAGTCCGGTGAGTGCGCGACGGTCCACCTTGCCGTTGGCGGTTACGGGCAGTGCGGGCAGGACTCGGATCTCGGCGGGGATCATGTGGGGAGGCAGGGTCAGGGCGAGCGCGGCGCGTACGGCCGCCGGGTCGGGTCCCGGGTCGCCGGTGACGAAGGCGGCGAGCCGGGCGAGCCGTTCGCCGACCACGACCGTCGCCGCCTCGCGCACTCCGGGGACGTTCGCCAGGTGCTGGTCGACCTCCTCCAGTTCTACCCGGTGGCCGCGGATCTTGACCTGGTGGTCGCTGCGGCCCAGGAAGGCCAGGCTGCCGTCCGGGTTCCACCGCACCCGGTCTCCGGTGCGGTACATCCGGGCGCCCACCGGGCCACCCGGTTCGGGCAGGAAGCGCTCCGCCGTCGCGGCGGGGCGTCCCACGTAGCCCCGGGCCACCCCGGTCCCACCCACGTACAGCTCTCCCGCCGTGCCGTACGGGACGGGCCGCAGTGACGGGTCGAGGACGTGGAGTCGGACGCCGGGCAGGGGGCGGCCCACGGGGACGACGCCCTCGGCCCGGCCGGGCGTGTACCGGTGGGAGGTGGCGTCGATGCAGATTTCGGAGGGGCCGTACTGGTTGTAGAGCGTTCCGATTCCCGTGCGCGCATAGCGTTCGGCCTGGGTCGCGGGAAGCGCCTCGCCGCCGCAGAAGAGTACGCGTGCGGGAAGGCGGCGCAGGTCGTCGTCGGTGAGCGAGGCCAGCAGGGAGGGGACGACGTCGACGACCGTGGCCGCGTGCTCCCGGGCGGCGTCCACCAGGGCGGCCGGACGGGCACCCAGGTCGAGGCCGGGGAAGACGACGCCCGCCCCGGCGACGAGCGGGCCGAAGCACTGCCAGAAGGACGGGTCGAACGAGAGGGGAATCGTCTGGAGCACCCGGTCGGGGGCGGCGAGGCCGATCTCCCGGCGTCGCCAGGCGAGTTCGCCTGCGAGCGCGCCCTGGGGCACGGACACGCACTTGGGGGCGCCGGTGGTCCCGGAGGTGAACACCGCGTAGGCGAGGTCCGCCGGGCGGGTGCGGGCAGCGGGCGGCACGCCGGGCGCGGGGCGATGACTCGCGGCGCGCAGACTCGCGGCGCAGAGCGGGATGAGTCCGGCGAGGGTCTCGGGCGGTGCGTCGCCGGGCTCGTGCACCAGGAAGCGGACACGAGCCCCGAGCAGCAGTTCCCGCCTGCGCTGCCAGGGGTCGTCGGGGCGCAGCGGCACGGTCCAGCCGCCGAGGCGCCAGATCGCGAGGGTCAGGGCGAGGTAGTCGGCGCTCGCGGGAAGCACCAGGGCGACGGCCGATCCGTGGCGCACTCCGGCCCTGTGCAGGAAAGCGGCGAAGTCGCGGACTCTGGAGCGCAGAGCCCGGTAGTCGAGGTCACCGGTCGCGTCGCGGACGGCGAAGGCGTCGGGGGTCCGTTCCGCCCAATGCGCGAAGGCGTCGTACGGCAGCGGTGGGGCGGGCGCGACGGGGCCGGCGGCGACGGTCCCGACCCGGGCCCGGTCGCCCGGATCGCGTACGTCCACCGTGGCCAGGACCGCGCCGGGATCGCCGAGCACAGCCTCCAGGCAGCGCAGAAATGCCTGGGCGAGTCGGCGCAGGCCCGCCTCGGTGTACCGCTGCGGGGAGCCGGTGAGTCTCAGGGCGGTCCGTTCGCCGTCCGCCGCCAGTTGGACGGTGAGGTCGCCCTGGCTGCCCTGGACGCGGACGGGGAGCGGGGTGACGGTGAGCTGTCCGCACGGCCGGGGCCGGTTGTCCTCGCCGGTCAGGACGAACGCGGCGGGCCGCGGCGCGTCGGGGAAGGCGAGGGAGTCCGTGGGGACGACGGCGTGCCGGTCTCCCGCGAGCAGTTGCTCGGTGGTCTGCTCCACCAGGGCCGCGAAGGTCGTCGCGGGGTGGACGGGGATGTCGAGCGGCATGGCGGCGACGAAGGCCCCGACCGCGCGGTCGTAGCGCTCCGATGTCCGGTTGGCCGCCGGGACGTCCACCGGGACGCGGCGGGCGCCGGTGACCAGATGCCAGGTGGCCGCGAAGCCGGCGAGCCAGACCGCGTGGACGGTGGCCCGGTGGCGGCCCGCCAGTGCGCCGGCCCGCTGGATCAGGCGCGGCGGGAGGACCGTTGCGGTCTCCGGGGCGATGCGCTCCCCGTCGCCGGGAGCCGCTTCCTGGGCGAACGGCGGCTCGGCGGCCTCGTCGGGGTGGCCGACGTGCTGCCCGGCCCAGTACCGGGCGTGGGCGGTGAGTTGGGCCCGTCCCTCGGGCGAGTGCTCCCAGCGGGCGTAGTCGAGGTGCGATGCGGTGGGCGCCGGCCCGGGAAGGACGGGCGCGCCGGGCGCGGCGTAGGCGTGGAGGAGTTCTTCGACGAGGATGCCCAGCGACCAGCCGTCGCAGAGCGCGTGGTGCAGGGTCAGCACCAGGACGTGGTGGTGCGGTCCCGAAACGAGGAGCGCGGCCCGGACGGGGGGTGGCCCGGCGAGGTCGAAGACGTGGGCCGTCTCGTCTGCGAGCGCGGACGCGAGGGCGGCTTCGCCGCCGGACACGGTCCGTGTCTCCCACGCGATGTTCGCCAGGGCTTCGACGTGTTGCCGGGGCACACCGGATTCCCGCACGAACCGGGTGCGCAGTGCGGGGTGGCGTTCGGCGAGGAGGTTCAGGCAGGTCCGGAGCCGCGAACGGTCCAGCGGGCCGGTGAGCCGGAGGGCGAGCGGCACGGTGTACGCCGGGGAGGCGGCGGGAGCGACCTGTTCGGCGAGCCACATGCGGTACTGGGTGACCGACAGGGGGTGGCTGCCGGACGGGGCGGACGGCGGAGCGGGTTCGACGGACCGGACGGGCAGGGCGGGCAGGGAGGTGACGCGGCCGCGGCCCGCGAGCCGTACGGCCAGCTCCGCGCGCTGCTGCGGGGTGAGCCGGTCGAGCGGGGATCCGGTCATCGCCCCTCCCCCGCCTCGTCGAGGATCTGCTGGACGAGCAAGCGCTCCACGAGGGCGGTCTGTCCGGATACGGTCCGGACTGCCAGGAGATCGCGGACGGGGATGTCGACTCCGAACTCCCGGCTCATCCCGCGGGCGAGCCGTGCCACGGTCAGGGAGTCCCCGCCGAGCTGGAAGAAGTCCGCGCCGACGGGGACGTCGCTGACGCCGAGCTGCTCGTGCCAGTACCGCTCGATGACTTGGTCGGGGTTGGCCTCGGGGGCCGTTGCGGCGGGCTCCGCCGGAACGACGGGGGTCTCTCGCGGGCCGGGGGGCGGCGGGGCGGCGGGAACGCTCCAGCGTGGCCCGGCGAACGGGTAGGTCGGCAGCCGTACGGGGCGGCCGGGCGGGCGCAGGCGGTCGAGGTCCACCGGGAGACCGGCGACCCATAGACCGCCGAGTGCGGCGAGCACCGCTCGGTCGCCGGAGGGTCCGGCGGGTGAGGAGAGCAGCGGCGTGGCGGACAGCCCGGCCGACTCGGCGAGCGCGCTGAGCACCCGGCCCGGCCCTGCCTCCACGGCGTGGGCTCCGGGGAATGTCGCCTTCACCGTCTCCAGCGCGGCAGCGAACCGCACGGGTGCCCGTGCCGCTCGGGCGAAGTGCCCGGCGTCGACCAGGGAGCCCACGTCAAGCAGCCGACCGTTCGCGCTCTCCACCCAGGCGAGTTCCGCGCGCTGGACATCGTCCACGGTCAGCGCTTCACGCAGCGCGGCGGCGGCCGGCTCGATCAGCGGGGTGTGGAAGGCGCGGTCGGCGCGCAGCGCGCGGGTCCTGAGCAGTCCGGCGGTCTTCTCCTGGAAGGCGGCTACGGCTTCGGGCGTTCCCGCGACCACGGTGTCGGCGGCGGTGTTGACCGCGGCGACGGCCAGTTCCGCACCGTGCTCCTCGATGAGGGCCCGCGCCTGGCTCTCGCCGCAGCTCAGCGAGAGCATCGCGCCGGCGGCGCACCGCTGCATCAGCAGGCCGCGGTGTTCGACGAGACGGGCGGCGGCGGAGAGCCGCAGCGAGCCGGCCACGGCCGCCGCGCTGATCTCGCCGAGACTGTGGCCGACCAGGACGCTCGGCTCCGGGCCGAGAGCGCGCAGCGCGGTCCCGGCCGCGTACTCGACGGCGAAGAGCGCGGGTTGCGCGAGCCGGGTCTCGGCCAGCCGAGCGGCGGAGAAGTCCCCGTCATGCAGGGCACGTTCGACTTCCGCGGCGAGGTCGGGGGTGAAGGATCGCAGACAGCGGTCGAGCGCGTCGGCGAATCCGGGCAGGATGGCACCGAAGGGGCGGGCCATGCCGGGGACCTGGGTCCCCTGCCCGGGGAAGAGAAGGACCAGCGGCACGGGGTGGGCCCCGACGGGACGGGGCTTCGGGGCGGGCGTGCGCAGTTCGCGCGTCAGTTCCTCGACGGTGCCGGCCACGGCGACGGAGCGGTACGGGAGTTCCGGCCGGCCCGCCAGGGTGTGGCCGACGTCCGCCAGGGCGGGGGTGGTGTGATCCATGTGGTCGGCGAGCCGGGTCCGCACGCGGTCGGCGGCCGCGTGGTCCTTGGCGGAGAACACCATGAGGTGCGGGCCGCGGTCGGGCGATGCCGGGGCCCGCGTCCGGGGGGCCTGTTCGACCAACAGGTGGACGTTGGTTCCGCCGACGCCGAAGGAGCTGACCGCGGCCCGGCGGGGGCCCGGGCGCGTCCAGTGCTCGGCCCGGCGGGGCAGGCGCAGGGGGGTGTCGTGCTGTTCCAGCAGGGGGTTGGGATCGCTCAGGCCCGGTACGGGCGGGATCAGGCCGTGTTCGACCACCAGCAACGCCTTGACCAGTCCTGCGAGACCGGCGGCGGCGTCGAGGTGGCCGATGGTGCCCTTGAGCGCCCCGACGTGGATCGTGCCGGGCTGCGCGCCGAGGGAGCCGTACGCCGCTGTGGCGGCCGACCATTCGATGGGATCGCCCAGGGACGTGCCCGTGCCGTGGCTCTCCAGGTAGCCGACGGTCGAGGCGTCGACGCCGGCGGTGGCGAGGGCCGCGCGGATCGCCTGCTCCTGGCCCTCGGCGGAGGGCGCGAGGAAGCCTGCTTTGGCGGAGCCGTCGTTGGTGAGCGCGGAGCCCAGCAGTACCCCGTACAGCGGCGGCGACGCGTCCTCCACGTCCTCGTAACGGCGCAGGACGATGCCGATCGCGCCGGAGCCCGCCAGCGTGCCGTCGGCCGCCGCGTCGAAGGGGCGGCAGCGTCCGCTGCGCGACATCACCCCGCCCGCCAGGTGCAGATGGCCGGCCTGGGGGGCGTTGGCGGAGGCGGCGACGACGAGGGCCTGGTCGCACTCGCCGTTGTTCAGCGCCTGGATCGCCGTGTGGGCGGCTGCCAGCGAGGACGAACACGCGGTCAGCACGGTGAGCGCGGGGCCGGTCAGCCCCAGTTTGTAGGCGATCCGGGTGGCGAGGAAGTCGCGCTCGTTGGCAAGGATCGCCTCCTCGAACTCCGGCGGCTCCAGAGCTCCCGCCGCCAGCAGCGTCCGCAGGTGGCCGCTGCCGCTGGCCGCGGCGTACACCCCGGTGCGCGGGGAGCGGTCGGCGCCGAGCGGATGTCCGGCGTCCTCCAGCGCGGACCAGGAGCATTCGAGGAGCAGCCGGTGCTGGGGGTCGAGCAGTCGGGCCTCGCGGGGGCTGACTCCGAAGAAGGCGTGGTCGAACCGGTCCTGGTCCGGCAGCAAGCCGTGCACGGGCACATAGGACGGATCGTCGGCGAGTTCGGCCGGGACCCCGGCGGCGAGAACCTCCGCCCGGTCGAGGCGGCGGGTGAGGACCCGGCCCGCACGGACGGCGGCCCACAGTTCGCCCACATCGCGGGCCGCGGCGAAGCGGCCCGACACCCCGGTGACGGCGATGTCGAGGGATCGGTCACGGGTCATCACTCGGCCTCCTGGGCACGGCGGTCGCGGAGCCGTCGGGCAGCTTGGTCGCGGCGGCTGCGGGTCTCGTCGGCCGCGGGACCGGCGACCGTGCCGCGGTCCCGCCCTTCCAGCCGGGCCGAGATGTCGGCGACCGTGCTGTGCCGGAACAGGTCGAGGATCGGCAGCCGCACTCCGGTGTGCCGGTGCAGCGCCTCCTGGAGCGCCGGGACGAGCAGGGAGTGGCCGCCGACGTCGAAGAAGTTGACCCCGGTGGGGACGTCGGCGAGGCCGAGCACCTCGCGCCAGGCTGCGACGACGCCGGCGTACCGGGGCGGCACGGGCCCGGCCGGCCGCGCGGCGGACGCGGTCCGGCGTTCGACGGCCTCGCGCTCCAGAGCGCGCCGGTCGACCTTGCCGTTGGGGGTGAGCGGCAGCCGCGGTACGCAGTGGATCTCGCGCGGGACCAAGTAGCCCGGCAGCCGTTCGGCGATGTCCCGACGGAGGCGGTCGGGTTCAGCGGTGCCGGTGACGAAGGCCACCAGGCCGGCGTCGTCGACCACGACGGCGCTGCTCCGGACCCCGTCGGCGTTCCGCAGCACCACCTCGATCTCGGCGGGCTGGACCCGGTGGCCGCGGATCTTCACCTGGTCGTCCGTCCGGCCGGCGAAGACCAGTGCGCCCTCGCCCCGCCAGCGCACCCGGTCGCCGGTGCGGTACATCCTCGCCCCCGGTGCGCCGGAGAAGGGATCGGGCAGGAAGGCGGCGGCCGTCTCGGCGCGGCGGCCCAGATAGCCGCGTGCGACGCCGGGGCCGCCCACGTAGAGTTCGCCCTCGACTCCCGGCGGGACCGGGCGCAGCGCGTGGTCGAGGACGTGGAGACGGTAGCCGGGCACGGGGCCGCCGATGTCGACGGGCCCGGCGGCGCGGTAGCGGCGGTAGCTCGCCCAGACGGCCGTCTCGGTGGGGCCGTACTCGTTGACCAGCGCCACTTCGGGCAACAGGGCGAAGTGGTCCCGGAGCAGATCCTGCGGCAGCGGTTCGCCGGCGGTGATCACTTCGGTCAGGCTTGCCGTCGCCGGGCCGCCCGCCCGTTCGGCGGCGGCCAGCAGCACCCGGTAGAGCGAGGGCACGCAGAGCAGGTGGGTCACCCGGTGCCGGGTGATCAGCGCGATGAGCCGCTCGGGGTCGCGGACGTCGTCGGCGTCCGCGACGACGAGCCGTCCACCCGCCGAGAGCGTGCCCCAGATCCCGGCCGCCGAGGAGTCGAAGGCGGGCGGCGAGAGCAGCAGGAACACCGGCTCCCGTGGGTAGACCGCGCGGCGGGCGGCGGTCGAGGCGGCGAGCGCGCCGTGCTCGATCACCACTCCTTTGGGGCGTCCGGTCGTCCCGGAGGTGTAGATCACGTATGCGGGGTCGCCGGGGCCCGGCACGACCGGGACGAACGGCGCGGCGGGCGGGTCGATCCGGTCGATGTCGAGGATCGGCGGGCCCGACGCGCTGATCCGGCCGACGGTCGGGCCGCTGGTGAGGACCGCGGCGGCGGCGCAGTCGGCGAGTGCGGCGTGGATGCGGGTGTCGGGGTGTCCGGGGTCGAGGGGAACCTGGGCGGCTCCGGCGAAGTGGACACCGAGCAGCGCGGCGGGCAGCGCCGTTGAGCGTTCCACCAGGACCGCGACCCGGGTGCCGGGCCCCGCGCCCAGGGCGGTGAGCCGCGCGGCGATGGCGAGCGCCCGTTCCCGCAGCATCCCGTAGGTCAGTTCGCCGTCGACTGCCGATACGGCCACCCGGTCGGGGACGCGTCGGGCGATACGGTCGATCCGCCGGCTCACCGGGTCGGGAGGGCCGCCCGGGGCGGGGCGGTGCGTCCAGTCCAGGGTGGGCCGGGCGGGGTCCTGGTCCGCGGGCAGGGCGGCGCGGGCGGCGGGGCGGGACACGAGTGCCAGCAGAGCGCCGAGGAGGTGTTCGGCGAACTGCCCGGCCTGTGCCGTCGGCCATCGGTCGGTGCGGTGAACGACGTCCAGGCGGCCGCCGTCGGGGGTCTCCCTCAGGATGATCTCCAGGTCGTACTTGGCCACGTCGGCGGGGATCTCGACCGGGAGGCTCGCGGCGTTCCCCAGGTGCTCGGGTGCGGCCCGGAGCAGCGGTTCGTGGTCGACCAGGACGTGGAAGAGGGGGGCACGGCCGGGTTCGGAGCGGACGCCGAGCTGTTGGACGAGGGCGTCGAAGGGATGGGCCCGGTGGGCGTGGGAGCGCAGCAGCGCCCGGTGCGTGTGGGCGATCAGTTCGCGGCCGGTGAAGTCGGGGCAGGGGCGCAGCCGGACCGGCACCGGATTGACGAAGAGGCCGACGACCTCGCTGAAGCCCGGCGGCCGGACGTCCATGGTGGTGCCGGCCAGGACATCGCCTCCGGCCCCGTACCGGTCGGCGGTGAGTGCGAAGGCGGCCAGGGCGAGGACCAGCGGGGTGGTGCGGTGGGTACGGGCAGCCCCGGTCAGTCGAGCCCAGTCGGCGGCGTCGATCGACCTGGAGACGGCGTCACCGGCCCAGTGGCGGTGGACGGGCTCGTCGCCGAGGGCGATCGGCGGTTCCGTGGAGACGTGGCGCAGTTCCCCGGCCCAGAACTTCTGTAGCCGTTCGGTCTCCTCGGGTGTCGGCGCGGGCGCGTCGAAGGCGCGGTGGGGCGGAGCGGATGGCGCCGGTCTGCCTGCCAGCCGGTCCAGCAGTTGTCGGGTGATCAGCTCGGTGGAGTGTCTGTCGAGGACGATGTGGTGCGCGGTGAAGAGCAGAATGCGTTCGTCCTCGCCGATCCGGAACTCCGCCAGGGCGGCGAGGGGTTCACCGAAGAGGTCGAACGCCCGGCGGGCCGCCCGCTGGAGCCGGGCCGTGAGCCCCTCCTCGCCGGCCGTGTCCACCGACACGGTGAAGGCGTCGAGCGGCCACTCGGCGCGAGCCGGGCCGCGGTCGCCGTCGACGACGCGGAGCCGCAGTTCGGGATGGGCGGCGAGCACCTCGTGCCAGGCGGTGTCGAGCTGCGCCCGAGCGAGTGGACCCCGGTGGCACAGCGCCCAGTACACGGTGAACTCATGACTGTCCGGTTCCGCGCGGTGCAGCAGCCACAACCGGCTCTGAGCGGCCGACAACTCCGCTTTCCCGGCGTCCGGTGGCGTGCACGCCACCGGCGCGCTTCCCGGCCGCGCGGCCTCGAACCGCGCGCGTGCACCGTCCGGCGTGGGGTCTCCGAAGAAGGCGGCGAGGTCGACGGCGGCGCCGTGGAGCTGGTTCAGCTCGGCGATGAACCGGGCCGCGTCCAGGGAGCTGCCGCCGCAGGCGAAGAAGTTGTCGTCCCCGGCGAGGGGCGGGCCGCCGAGAGTTTGCGCCCACAGCGCGCTGACCGGGTCGGCGGAGCCGGCGGGGCCGCTCGTCCGCGCGGGAAGCGGCAGGGCGTGCTCGTCCACCTTGCCGCTGGGGGTGAGGGGGAAGGCGTCCACCAGCAGAACGTGCGCGGGCACAGCGGCGGAGGCGAGCTCGCCCGCGGCGGCGGCCCGCACCCGCCGGGGTTCGGGGCGGGGGCCGGACGGCTCGGGGACGACGTAGGCGCACAGTCCCTCGGCCCCGGCCCGGCCGCTACGCGCCACATAGGCGTCCCGGACGCCCGGGGCGCGCCGCAGGACCTCTTCGACCTCGTACGGGTCGACGCGCTGGCCGCGCACCTTCATCTGGTGGTCGGTGCGGCCGAGGTAGAGCAGGTGTCCGGCGGCGGTGAGCCGCACCCGGTCTCCGGTGGCGTACATCCGGGCTCCGGGGGCGGTGGCGAAGGGGTCGGGGAGGAAGCGTTCAGCCGTCAGGGCGGGGGCGGAGGCGTAGCCGCGGGCGACCTGCGGGCCGGAGAGGTACAGCTCGCCCGCCGCGCCGACGGGTACGGGCCGCAGATCGGGACCGAGAACATGGGCAGCGGTCCCACCGACGGGCCGACCGATGCTCGGCGTCTCGTGCTCGTCGAACCCGCACCAGGTGGTCTGGATCGTGGCTTCGGTGGGTCCGTAGCCGTTGGAGCCGCGGACGCCGAGCGCACGCAGGTCGCGCCAGGTCGTCGGGTCGACGGCCTCGCCGCCGAGGTCCAGTTCCAGGTCGGTACGCCGCAGCACGTCGTCCAGGCCGAACCGGCGCATCGCGGCGAACATCGACGGCGAGGTGCTCAGCAGCCGCACGTCGTGCCGTTCCAGCCAGGCGACGGCTGCCTGGGGGTTGCGGTAGACCTCCTCCTCGGCGATCACCAGGCAACTCCCCCGGAACAGGTACAGGAGTTGCTGGAAGAAGACGTCGAAGGAGACGGCTGCGGTCACGCCCACCCTGGCCGCCCCGGCGCCCGCGGGCTGCACGTCCACGAGGATCTCCAGGCCCCGGTGCTCGACCATCACCCCCTTGGGGCGGCCGGTGGTTCCCGAGGTGTGCAGGACGTACGCCAGGTCGTGGGGGGCCGCCGGATGGCCGGGGCGAGCGTCCGGCTCCGGGCCGGCCGGGCCGGAGCCGCCGCCCGGAGCCACCAGGGTGAACGTTCCGCTGAGCCGCTCGCGCAGTACGGGAGCGCAGATCACGGTGCGGACTTCGGTATCGGCCAGGACGTACGTCAGGCGGGAAGCGGGCTGCGCGGGGTCGAGCGCGACGGCGTGGCCCCCCGTCCGCCAGACCGCGAGCACCGACACCACCAGGGAGGCGTCGCGCTCGCAGAGGACGCCGACCGGGGAGCCCGGGCCCGCTCCGGCCGCCCGCAGCACGGTGGCGAGCGCCCGGACTTCGCGGTCGAGGGCGGCGAAGGTCGTGACGTCCGTGCCGCGGACCACTGCGGGCCGGTCCGGCGTAGCGGCGACCTGTGCGGTGAACCGCTCCATGAGAGGGATCGACGGGCGGGGTCGCGGCGGCGGAGGGATCAGGGACGCGGTGGACGCGCCCGGCGACCGGGGCAACGGGGCGCCCGGTTCCCGGGCCAGAGCGAGCAGGGTGCGGCGGACGAGGTCGAGCAGCTCGGTAGCGGCCTCGTGGGTGGTGCCTCCCCGGGTACGGCGGATCACCGACAGCAGACCGCCGCCCTGGTCCAGATGGAGATCGAATTCGAGGTCGAAGCGGGTGAGGCCGTTGCCCGTCTCCACCGGTATCACCTCGACGCCGTCGAACACGGGGGCGGGAGGGGCGCCGTGGACCTGGAAGCAGGTCGTCAGTCCGGAGGTCGCCGTGTCGAAGAGGTCGGAGCTCTCCCGGAGGGGCTCGGCCAGGTGGGTCAGCGCCTGGGCCACGGTTCCCCGGACGGCGTCGGCGAGTTCGGCGCCCGAGGCACCGGCCCGCCAGAACTGGCGCAGCAGCACCATGCGCGCCAGGGAACCGACCGTGGACAGGTCCGCCGGCGTCCGTGCGGCGAAGGGGGTGGCGATCATCAGGTCGGTCGCGTTGCCGTAGGTGGCGAAAGACGCGTAGAGGGCGCTGAGGCCGAGCAGGAAGGGAGTGCTGCGCAGCGCGCGGGCCCCGGTGCGGATGAGCTGCACCTCGGCTTCGGAGAGCGGGAGGCGGAGGGTCTCCCCGTATGGTGTGCGCGGCTGCGGGTCGCGCGGCAGGGTGTCCGGCCAGGAGGCGTCGGCGAGCACCCGGGGCCAGTAGCCGGTCGACGCCACGGACTCGGACGGCGGGGCGGAGAACACTGGCGGGGCCGGACGGGGCGCACCCGTGACGGTGCGGGCGCGGTAGGCGGTGGCGATGTCCGCGAGCAGGACATCCAGGGAAGCGCCGTCGCAGGCGATGTGGTGCACCAGCAGCGAGAGGAGACGACGCTCCGGGCCCTGTCGGAACAGGCTCACGCGCAGGGGGCAGTCGTGGGCGAGGTCGAATGCGTGCCCGCCCACCGCCTGCCACTGGTCGACGTCGGCGGTGCTCGGGTCGTCCACCGTCCAGTGCGGCTCGGCAGGACCCGGAGCCCAGGACGGCACCTCGCCACCGCTGTCGAGGCGGCGGGCGAAGACGGGATGACGGGCTGCGGCTTCGCGCACCGCTTCCCCGAGGGCCCGCTCGTCGAGCGGGCCACGGAGCTCCCAGACCCGGTGGACGTTGAAGGCCTCCGGCTGGGCACGACTGGTGAGCCAGATACCGAACTCGGGGGCCGTGAGGGCCCGTCGGAGCCCCGTACGGAAAGTTGACTCCGCTGCCGCAACCTGCTCGGTTCTGTTCACTCTCGTTTGCCCTTTCTCGACTTCCTGATACCGCGTGATCGATGACTCCGGATGGCGAGGATGGAGAAAGACCGGCGGAGGTCGCCGCGCGTCGTTCGTCCTTCACGACGATCCGCCGCGGAGGCGTAGGCCACGTCACGGAGGAATGTGACACCGAAAGAATCGGCCGGGGGAGGCAGAACTAACGGGCAGTCAGGAGAAAGTTTCACGGTGACGTTTGAAGCGGAAAAGGTGGATGCGACCGCTGGCGGTGCGAGTTTGCACTCACCCTCCCCGTGGGTCGCAACATTCGTCGGTACCGGGCAGCACTGATCCGCTGGATTTTTGCTATCCAGCGTCGGGGTCCTAGCGTTCCAAGGGCGGTCGCCGGAGACAAGTGTGCATGTGCTCCTGGCATCCCGGCAGTGTCTCTTTCGAGAATGACTGAATATAGCCAGACCGACCATGGGCCGGGCGAGGAAACTCGACCGGCCCGCCGTGCGGGGCACGGGTCGGCGCCTTGCGGGCAGGAGGGCCGAGGACATGCCCGAGATTGCGGGAAAGCGCCGCTCACCACGGACGGGAGCGGGGCACGCACTGCCGATCGGCACCGAGTCCCGGCGTGCGCGCCGAACGCTCCGCAGGTGCACCGGAGAGCAGCAGGCCGCCTCTCCCCCACCGTGTACGGTTTCCGGTCAACCCATTCGCACGAGACTGACGGGTTCCGCGAGAACCTGATTTTCCTCGGATGTCGTGACTGCCAGGCGGGGTGATCTACTTTCCGCCATATCCGGTGACTTCTTTCGGACAGCTTTCCGGAATGAACGGGGAGCCGCAGCGGTGAGATTACGCAGGACGAAGCGCCTCCTCGGTGTACGGCAGCTCTCAGAACATCGAAGCCCACCTCCGCATCCGTCGGACACGGGTGACACTTCTCAGCACAACCGCACCTGTGATATTTTCCGTGCGGCCTGCGGCAGCCGCGTGGCGACCCTGCGGGAATCGCGCGGTGGCCAATAGCCGAACAACTAGGGGATCGCGGATCGCCGATTCGCAGGACCCCTCTCCTACGAGGAAGCTTCTTCAGCGGTTCCGGGCGCATTCGCACAAAGGTTCCTTCTAAAAGTTCCGCACCTGAGGCGTCGCCCGCAAAATATCGGCAGACCGAGAATTGCCGACCGAACAGCCCTCCGCGCCTCCGAAGACCGCGACCGGCAGGGCACATCTGGCCGGGCCGGCCGGCGAAGGACCCCAACGCACTGGGAGAGATCATGTCGCTTCACTTCGGGTTCTGCTTCGGCACCGCGCTGCGCAGCCATGTCACCCAGGACGAGCTGTGGCCGCTCCTCGAGACGGTGGAGCGGTGCCAGTACGACTCGTTCTGGTTCTACAACAACAACGGGGACGCCATGCCCCCGGCGCTCGAGCTGGCGAAGGAGGTGGCCCACAGGACGTCGTCCCTGCGGTTCGGCCCGCACGCGCTGGTGGCCCCGGGCCTGCTGGAGAAGACCGCGCTCGCCCGTGAGCTGTCCGGGCTGCACCAGATCTCCGGGGGGAGGTTCATCGCCCAGCTGGGCATCGGCGGAGCTCGGGAGTTACTGATGGACGATCAGCGCGGGGCCGCGGCCGAACTGGAGCACATCCTGCGCGAAATCGCCACCGACCCCACCGGAGCCCCCCGGCCGTTCCCGGTCTGGCTGGGCGGAAACCGGGACCGGACGGTGAAGCGGGTAGCCGCTCTGGCCGACGGCTGGGTGCCGGCGTTCATCACCCCCGCCGAGTACCGCCGCCGCGTCGGCGTCCTGCGCGGGGAACTGGACCGGCTGGGACGACGGACGTCCGTCACCCTGGCCGTCCAGGTGCTCTACCTGCCGCCGTCCATCGACACCCCCAGGGCCCGCGCCGAACTGGACGCCGAGGTCGCCGCCCACAGACCTGGAGCCACCCTCGGGGACTTGTACGCCATCGGCGGATACCAGGCCGTGCGGGCCAGGGTGGCCGAGTTCGCGGAGACGGGCGTCGAACATGTCATTCTCGTGCCCGCCCGCCCGGTGCTGGACTGGGAGGCCGAGATCGTCGCCCTCAAGGACGAAGTGATCGACCGTTTCCGGAATGCTCCGGCCACCCGCCCTTGACCCACGGCGCAGCCATCGCCGGGACCTTCCACGAGGAGGAACTTACGAGCGACGCGCATGTTGTCAACGGACACTGGCTACAGCGCGCCCGGCGTGACGTGGCCGCCGCAGCAGCCTCCGGCGCCCCGGCCCGGCACGCCCCGCCCCGGCTCGGGCACGCTGAGCCTGCACTTCCTACCCGCTTACGACACCCCCGCCCTGCTGCCCCAGCGCGAAGTGTTACGCGCGGCCGGCACAGCCGCCCACACGGCAGGTGCGCGTAGAGGTTTACACGCTCGGTGAGGCCGGGTGCGTGCACCTCGGCCCGGGGTCGGCCCGAGTTCGCCGTCCGTGACCAGGTTGGTTTCCGGTGATCATCACCGCGTGTCTCCGGCCGTCCAGCCGTGCCGCGTACATGAGTTCGCGGACCGCGAGGGGCAGACCGGAAGCCGGCATGCCGGCGTCCGCCAAGAACCGTGGCGCGCTGACGGAGCCGTAGCACCCCAGCCAGCGGGGGGCGTGGTTCAGGGCGGTCTTGGGCGTCTTGCGGAGTGAGGGCGTGGCGCAGGACGCCGCGGGTGTCCGCCCGGACCGGGTCCGGTCCCGGAGCTCGGCGAAGGGTTTTCACTGACATCGGGTCACCTCACGTTGGGGACGGGTACTCCACGACCCCACCAGCGTCGCCCCGGCCGGTATCGGCTGCTCGACTCCACCCCCGACCACGCCGCCAGGCTGGAAGCCGTCACCCGGGCCCGCCGGGCACTGACCGGATCGGTCGAGGTGCACCGCGTGCTCACCTTCGACCCGGCCCCGGACCACCCCCGTTGGAGCACGGTGTGACCGGCGGGACCTCAGCCCGCTCCGGGCACCGCCGCCTCCACAGCGGCCCTACGCCCCGGCGCCCGCAGGACGGTGAGCGCGGCCAGTGCGGCCGAGGCCATGGCGAGCAGGCCGGTGAGGGGCAGCGGAAGCAGGGACAGAGCCAAGGAGCCGAGACCGAAGCCCAGACCCTGCGCCGTGTTGATGAGGGCGAACCCCTCCGACCGTCGGTGCTCGGGCAGGATCGCCTCGGCGAGCAGCGAGTTCATGTTGATCAGAGGGCCAAGGCAGACACCGGCGAGTACGGTCCCGGCTATGACGACGGGCCAGGAGTGGCCCAGACACACCACGAGGGCGGCCCCCGAACCGTAGAGGAGGAGCAGGGCCGCGACCGTGCGCGGCGTTCCCTTCCGGTCGAGGCGCAGGAAGATGAACCCGCCCAGGGTGCTGGCCACACAGAGCACACCGACGATCAACGTGGCGGCGGCGGTTCCGCCGCCCAGCCGTTGCGCGATCGGGAGCATGGCCACCTCGATCCCGCTCGCCACGTGCCCCACGGCGAAGGCGCAGGCGATCCAGCCGAGCAGCGGCAGCAGGAGGGCGCCGCTCCTGGCCGGCCGTACCGCCGGCTTCGCCTCCCTCGTACCCGCGGAGTACACCAGCGGTGCCGCGAGTACGGAAGCGACAGCCATCGCCGCGACCGGCCCAAGGGCGGACAGCGTGGCCAGCAGGCCCACCAGCAGTGGACCGCCGACGATGACCACGTCGACCATCATGGTGTTGACCGCGACGGCCCGGGTCAGCAGCGCGGGCCCGACGATGTCCGTGAGCAGGGCCCGCAGTCCGCCGAGCAGGCCGCCCCCCAGGCAGCCGATGAGAGCCGCCAGGGCGAGGCAGACTGCGGAAGGCGCCCGCTGCCACAGCGCGAACAGCACCGTCAGACAGGCCAGTCCGCGCAGGACGAGCAGGACCCGCAGGGCGAGGACCGGGCCGAAGCGGTCCAGCATCCGGCCCACCGGTACGGCGCACATCACTTCGGCCACCACGATCGTGGCGACGATGGCGGCGCCCAGCTCGTATGTCCCGGCCAGGGCGACGCTGAGTGAGGTGAAGGCCAGGGGTGCCATGGCGATGGGGAGTCTGGTCAGCTGTGCGCTCGCCGACCAACGCCAGTAGCCGCGGTGCCGGGCCAGGCCCGGTCTGGTGGCCCGGGGGGACTGAGGGGGCGCAGCCACGTCGGATCCTCCGTCGTCCGGTGTTCCTCGGTCCCGTCACGTTGCCAGTCGGCACCGTCGCTCCGCTATCGGTATCCCGTGGGACGTGCCGTACGGGCGCCGCCGGGTAAATGGCCGAAGTCCGCCCTGTACGGCCCCGGTACCGCCCCGGTATCCAGGGGTCTCCTCGAGGCTTGAACGTGCTCTGCCAGCACGCCATTTGCTCCGAACCGGAGGTCTCACAGCTCACGGCTTCCGAGTACTGGGGCCTGTGGAGGTTCGCGGCCCTCGGGAACACTGATTGTGCATTCGTCGCGTCAGCGCATCATGGGGGGAGCATGAGCCAGCCGTAGGTTCGCTCGACCGCCCACCGCTTCGGGATCGGGGTGAAGCGCTGTCGCGACCACCCCCGTCGGTGTGATGGTGGGAGTGTGATCAGCAGGAGAACGCAGGACCGACGCTGAACCTTTTCCCTCCTGGTCAGGTGGCGAGTTCGAGTGCGACGGCGGCACGGACGACGGCGGTGATCCGTGTGGTGCTGCTGCGGAGCTTCCGCAGGAGCCGCCGGCCTTCGCTGCCACCGCGCCTCGGCCACCTGCTTGACGACCGGGTGGCCCTCGGGCACGGGCAGGCAGCGGCGTCCTGCCCCTTACCCGGCATCGCTTCCACGGCGACCGGAGCTACGCCCATCCGCGGCCAGGTCCGGGAACCGCCCGTCGGCCCGAGCGCCGACGGGCCTGTCATCCGAGGTAGTAGGGGCGGTTGTGCGCGGCGACGGGGGGTGACTGGAAAGTCCACGCTCCGGCAGCGGGTGTGCCGCGGACCAGACGCAGGAGGTCCTGGCCGACGTCACCAGCCGGGTCGTGCACGGTGAGCTGGGAGCATGCGGACGCCGGGCCGCTGAGGTCGTACCAGCGGTAGGGCTGGTAGACGTTCATCGGGCCGGCGAGTGCGGCGCCCGTGGAGTCGGTGCCGTACCCGGTGATCGGCGTGTTGTTCGCCGGAACGGACGTGAGTCGGCTCAGGTGGGCGCTGAAGGAGAACAGCTTGGTTTCCAGACGGGCGATACCGCCGTCGGCCGTGGCCTCGGCGGCGTGGCAGCGAATGCTCCAGGTGTCGCCGGCCGGGCCGTTGAGCGAGGGCATCTCCGCCTCGAACCAACCGGGATACTTGGGTTCCGCATACAGAGTGCGTCCGGCGTCGATGGCCAGGGCGTTGTCGCACAGCACGTGGATACGCGCGATGCCGAGCAGCTTGGTCTGGTCGTGACCTTGGGCGTACTGCTCATAGCTCACCTGGGGGATCCGCCGCGCCGCCGCCGTCGGGTGGGCGACGATGTTGACTTCGATCTCCTGGGTGATGCCCCCGCCGAACTGGTACTGCGCGAAATACAGTTGGTAGTTCAGCGAGACCAGGCACTGGCCGTCGAAGTCCGCCGCGGTCAGGGCCGGATGGTGTTTCGCCAGTACCTCGCGCACCGGATCAGGGCCGACGAGGTAGTCCAGACCGATGTTGTGCAGCGCCCCGTAGTGGAAGGGCAGCTGGTAGGGCGCCGCGACGGGCGGCAGGGGCAGTGGGCTCACGAGGCGGCTCCGAAGGCGCGGTTGGCGGTCACGGTGATGGGCCGGTCGCGTTCGGCCAGGTCGGCTTCGATCCGCTCGGCGCTCCGCAGGGCGAGTGCGGCCATGGTCAGGGTCGGGTTGGAGGTGGCCACCGACGGCATGCTGCCGCAGCCGACCGCGTAGAGGCCAGGGTGGTCCCAGCAGCGCTGCCACTGGTCGACGACCGATGTGGTCGGACCGGCTCCCATGATGTGGGTGCCGGCGGCGTGGCCCGCGCCCCGGTAGCCGTACGTCCGGCCCCGGTGTTCGAACCGGCCGGGCCAGTTGGCGGCATCGAAAGCGGTGTGGTCCTCGGCGCCCAGAAGCGTGAAGATCTGGTCGGAGACCGCCTTGGCCGCCGCGATGCCTTCCTTCACGTGCGTGGACAGGCCGTAGGTCACCACGGGGCGCGGCAGACCGAGCCGGTCACAGTGACGGGGGTCGAGAGTCACCCGGTTGGCGGGGTCGGCACTCTGCTCCATCTCGAACTGGAGCGTGAACTGCCGTCCGATGCGGTCGGCCACCGCTTGTCGCAGCTCGCGGCCCCGCAGCCCGGGTCGGTGAGGTCCCGCCGCACGCATCAGCTCGACGACGTCCGTGTCGACGGAGCCTTTCGCCCACACCCAGCCCCAGTTGCCGATCTCGATGCGGAACGGAGCGCGCAGACGGCGGGCCGGACCGGCCCGGAACCCTTCGAGGCCGGAGGTGGAACCCGGCCCTCGGTAGGGGGTTACCAGCTCGGGAAGGAGGCCCCAGGTCAGTAGGACAGGATGGTCCATCAGGTTCCGCCCGACCTGTCCGCTGCTGTTGCCGAGGCCGGACAGAAGCAGCAGCTTTGCGTTCTCGATGGCGTGTGCTGCCAGCACCACCACGTCCGCGTGCACCGTCCGGCGGACGGCCCCGGCCTGTGGACTCCGCTGGACTCCGCCGGTCTGCGGATAGGTCAGGTACTCGACTCCGGTGGCGCGGCCCGCCGGGTCGACGAGGATCAGGCTGACCACGGCCCGGTCCTGGAGTGTGACCGACGGGGCCCAGCGGGCCTGCGTCTTGAGGGGGGTGTACTTGGCATGGGAGGGGCAGTGGGGGATGCAGGACGCACTGCCTACGCAACGGCTGCCCGGCTCGGGACGCCCGTGCGCACCGACGGGCTCGAAGCCGGCGTCGCCGTCGTAGCGAGGATCGGGGACGCCGTTACGTCCCTGTGGGGTGCCCGTCACCCGCAGCTCCACCAGTTCCTCGACGCCGGGCTCCTTGACCCGGCGGCCGTCCAGACGCGCTGCCATCACGGTGTCGACGCGGCTGGGAGGCAGGCCCCGCATGGGGAAGACGTAGCCCTCGGGGAACGGCAGTCCCACTGCGCCGCGCTGCTCGTCGATGTCCGCCGACACCCCGATCGCGAACTCCGCTGCGCGGTAGTACGGCTCGAGGTCCGCGTAGGTGAGCGGCCAGCTGCGGCCGTAGCCGAACGTCTCGGTGTCGAAGTCCTCGGGCAGCATGCGTGGGGTGAGCCCGGTCCAGATGTTGCCGGTGCCGCCGTTGACGCGCACGTATCCGCTGGCGTAGGGGAGTGTGCCTCGCTGGACGAGGTATCCCTCGGAGCGGTATCCGCCATGGTCCGTGCCGGTCAGGTCACTGACCTCGGGCCACGGGATCGCCTCGTGCGGTGGGTGGGGCGAGCCGGGCACCTTGGCCGACGCTGCCAGGAAGCGTTCTCCGGCCTCTCGATGGCCCTGCTCCGGGTCGACCGCGCGGGCGCCGGCCTCCAGCACGAGGACACGGCGGCCCTGGTCGCCCAGATGCCGGGCCACGAGCGAGCCCGCGACACCACCGCCGACCACGATCACGTCGTACCGGCCCTCTTCCGTCATCGCCGCCGCCCGGCTCCCGCACCGGCGGCCTCTGCCGGCTCGGCCCAGCTTCCGAAACCCGGCGCGGAGGTGCCCGGGGCGCGCCCACCGATGGCCCGCCACACCAGGGCGCCCGCGTAGGCCCGAGATGACACCAGGAACGGCCCGCCGCCCCCTGCCGGCCCCTGCCAACTGCCCGTGTACCAAAGGCGGATGAGAGCCTCCGCCACCGTTACGAGCTCCTCGTCGCGCGCGTCGGGCGTCGCGGCCAGCCGCCGATAGGTCTCGGCGCCGACCTGCTCCAGCACTACGGCCAGGAGTTCCGGCGCCAGGTCGTCCTCGCGCAGTTCCTCGACGTCGAAGCCGGTGAGACGGCTGGAGAGCCCGAGGAACTCTTCCACCCCGCAGCCTTCGTTGCGTCCCTTCGCGCTTCCGCCGCCTGAACTCACCGCGCTCCCTTCGTCGACGCCGTTCCCGCGACGGCGGCCATCGGCCCGTCACGGCGATCAGCCCTGCCCTGGCGGGGAGCCGGCCATGCGCACCCTCCACCCTGCGGCCGGAACTCTCCTGCCATTGACCGGAATCATGATCTCTCCGGCAAAAGGAAGCCTGTGGCTGTCAGGGCCAGTCCGTCGGTCGGCTGTCCCCTTCGTCGTGCGAGCGCCGCCATGATGGGCCTGGAGCACGTAGTCGGTGCCCACGAAGGCTGCTGGCGGCCAAGGGGTATGGGGAAGCAGATCACTCGGCGGACGGCCGACGTAGGGTGCCCGGTCCGAAAGGGGACTCACGGCTTCCCTCACGAGGTCTGGAAGCGACTCGAACTCCAAATGGCCCCTGACCTAAGACGCCATCTCATTTGGTGAGTCTGCGGTAGCAGATGAGGGTGCAGGCGATGCTGGTGAAGGCTAGGAAGTGGTCGGCTTTGCGTTCGTAGCGTCGGTGGAGGCGGCGGCAGCCGGCGAGCCAGGCCATGGTGCGCTCCACGGTCCAGCGATGGCGGCCCAGCCGTTGCGAGGACTCGACTCCCTTGCGGGCGATGCGGTGGGTGATGCCGCGTTCGCGTAACCATTGCCGCAGGTGGGCGTAGTCGTAGCCCTTGTCGGCGTGGAGTTTGGCGGGCTTGCGCCGTCGCCGGCCGCGGCGCGAGCGGATTGGCGGGATGCCCTTCACGAGGGGGATCAGGGCCTGGCTGTCGTGCAGGTTGGCGCCGGAGATGCCGACGGATATGGGCAGACCCGACCTTTCCGTGATCAGGTGGATTTTCGAGCCGTACTTGCCCCGGTCGACAGGATTCGGACCTGTCAGGTCCCCCTTTTCAGGGCTCGCATGTTCACCGAGTCGATCGCGCACCGCGACCAGTCCAGCTCGCCGCGGGCACCCAGTTCGTCGAGGACCAGGCGGTGGAGCTTGGCCCACACCCTGGCCTTCGACCACTCCGAGAACCGCCGGTGGGCGGTCGCGCCGGACGGGCCGAACGACGCCGAAGGCAGCTGCTGCCAGGTACAACCCGATGTCGCCACGAAGACGATCGCCGCCAGCACTTCCCGGTCGCCGTGCCGGCGCCGGCCACCGCCCTGCGGCCGCGACGGCGCCTCCGGCACCACCCGCTGGAACAACTCCCACAACTCGTCCGGCACCAACCGCTCAACGATCCCCACCATGACTCACAGAATACCGAGTCGCCCAAATGAGATGGCTTCTAAGGCTGTTCATCTTCGGAGGGACCGCCGCTCGAGTGAGTTGGATCTTGCGTTAGCGTCCCCCCATGACTACGCGAAGGTGGGCCGCCGCGCCCGCAGCTCTCTTAGGTTTCGTCGGCTTCGTCACGGCCGCCCACGCGACCACCCCGTCCACCGCCTCCCCCGTCGGCTCTGCCACACCTGCTTCGTCCGCCGCCTCCGACTGGCAGCGCGTCGGTGCCGGCATGACCGGTGGCGTCAGCGGTCTGGCCGTGATCGAAAACGGTGCGGCCCCCGGGGCTCCGTTCGATCTCGTGATGGTCCGGGACAGCAAGAACCCGGGCGAGAACCGAATAGCCACCGTGCGGTACCACCCCGCCAACCGGCCGGTCGTGCGGGAGTTGCCCTGGAGCGGCATGGAGGTGCCGAAGGACTTGGAGGCGGTCGATTCGGTGCCTGGACAGTCGGGTGACTTCGTGGCGTTCTCCAGCGACGGCACGGCGTACCACCTCACCCTCGACCCGAACGCGGCGATGGTGTGGGGCAGTTCCACCGTCCCCGGGCGGGCGGCCGGCGACAACTACGAGAGCTTCGCGCTGACCCGTCAGCAGGGCCGGACCATCGCCGTCTGGGCGACGAGGGGTTCGAGCGAGGGCCGGCCGGCGAAGGTGCGGGCCGCCGAGTACGACCCGAACAGCGGAGTGTTCGGCCCGGCGGTCGGCCCGGTGGACTTCAGCGTGCCCGATCCGCTGCCCGTGGACGGACAGGAAGTGCGGCACGCCAGCGACATGAAGGTGCACGCCGACGGGACCGTACTGCTGACCGCGGCATCCGACCCGAACATCAACTCCGGACCGTTCGCCTCGGCCGTGTACCGCGCGGGGACGGTGACCGTCGGCGCCCCGGGCACGATCAGTGTGCATCTGAAGTCAAAGGCGCAGCTCACGCCGATCGCGACCTTCGACAAGGACGTGGACAACCGCAAGATCGAGGCGGTGGCCTGCCGGAGCAACAGTGGGACCGGGCTCGTGGGCACGGATGACGAGGAGCAGGGCGGCTCGCTGCTGCCGCTCGACATCTGCCCCAGTCCGTAGTCCTCCTTACGACGTGTCGTTGCCTGGTTCGCGGCACGAAACCGGGCGGCTCGCTGTGACCGGCTGTAGCGGACCGGTGGCGGACCACAACCCCGACTCACCGCCCGGACCCCGCGCCCCGACTGACGCGATCTAACTTCTTCATCGACTGCTCGATGAGGCGATTGGCTTGCTCACGGGCCCGTCCAGGAACTTGGCGTAGTGGCGGATGAGAACCCCGACGCTCTGGCCCGCGCGGCCAGGACATGCGGCCGGGTCCACGTCGGAAGGCGACCAGAACGAGACCCCGGCGTGCCGGAGGTCGTAGGGCCGCTCGGCCGGGCCGGAGGCGTGTTCCGTGCGGTCAGGGCGGGCTTCCGCGCCCGCGCACGTCTGCGGCGGAACGGGCCTGCACGAGTGGCTGGTGCTGTGGTGGGCGGTGGTGGGCGGAGTACGCCGCCGTCAGCTGCGCGCGGGACGGCTGGGTAAGCACGAGGTGGTGCTCGGTCTGAGTAATCCACCTCATGCTCGGGCGGCATGGAACTGGCGAGGATCAGGGCATGGATCCCCGCGCATACGACGCTCTCTACCGACCGGCCCGGCTCACTCCTCCACCCCGGCGCACCGCTGTGGTGCTCCTTGGCACTGGGCTGTGGGTGCTCACGATGATGTCCCTCGCCTGGCTCGGTTTCGTGGTCGGGATGACGACGCTGTGGGGCGCGGCGGAGGGTGTGCCCATGGGGGGCTTCCTCCTGCGCTGCTTCGCCGGCCTTCTCGGTGGTGCGGCCGTGCTCGTCGCGGTCCGCCTGGCGCCGGGGGTGAAGCGTATGTCCGCTGACACACGCAGCCTCCTGCTGGCGGTCCTGGCCTGCCCGGTCCCCCTGGTCCTGGCGATCGCCATGTGGTTCTACGCGGCGTGACCGATCTTCGGCCGTGCGACCTCCCACTCGGCGAGCGTTGTGTCCCGGTCGCCTCCTGGGGCAGCCCCACCAGGCCCCGGCCACGGCGAGCAGCCTCCGGGACGACTGCGCCCCATGAGCGCAGGAGGAGCTGGCCAGACGCATCACGCCGACAGGTCTGCGGCGGCCGAAGGGGCGTCCGGCGCCGGCGTAGCGGGTAGCCGCCGGGGGCGACTTGGGTGCCGGGTGCAACCCGAGCGGCGGGCCGGCGCACTTACCGGGCGAGACCGTCTTCCGGAAGGAACCCGTATGCGGACCGCCCGTACCCGCCGCTCGCTGCTCAAGGCCGCTGCCGCCGCCGTACTCTCCACCGCCCTGCTCGCGTCACTGTCGCTGCCCGCGTCCGCGCAGACGCCGAACGCCGATGCTCCGGCCCGCTGGACGGCCCAGACGCTGCCGTTCACCGACGCCAACCTCACGGACGCCATGGGCGTGGGGCAGGGGCGCACCCTGGCCGCCGGATTTGCCGTGCAGAGGGAGGGCAAGGTGCACCGGTTCCGCCCGGTGGTGGCCGAACGGGTGTCGGCCGGGGGCACGTGGCGGCCCGTGGCGGCGGCCTCGGAGGCGGCGGGGACCGTCAACAGCCGGGTCAACGCGATCGACGCGGCCGGGCCGGACGACGTCTGGCTGGTGGGCGACGACGCCTCCGCGCTCGACGGGCAGATCTTCACCCAGCACTACGACGGTACGCGGTGGAGCGTCGTCCCTGCCGAGCTGCCGGCCAAGGGTGAGGCGGGATCACTGCTGGACGTCGACACGGGTGCGGACGGCGCCTGGGCCGTGGGCTTCGCGCAGATCGAGGTATCACGCACCTGGAACGAGGAAAAGGGTGGCTGGATCACCGAGTCCCGGAGCGCCGGGATCGCCAGGCACTACGACGGCACCGCGTGGCGCGACGTACCGCTTCCCGAGCTCGGGGGCGACTACTGGTACCTGAACTCGGTGCGGGCGGTCTCGGCCGACGACGTCTGGGCGGCCGGATACGACGGGAACACCGGTGGCCCGCTCCTCATGCGTTACGACGGCACGTCCTGGAGCCAGGTCTCGGCCGCCGGTGTGACGGACCGGCCCGGCCACGCCCAGGGTCTCGCCGTCACCCCGACGGGCGAGGTGTGGCTGGTCGCCGAGGACTGGGCCCCGGCCGACGGGACGACCCGGGCGCTGGTGGCCCGTCACGACGGGACGCGGTGGCGCACGGTCGAGGTGCCGGACGTCCATGCCCGGCCCTTCGGCGTGACGGCCGTGCGCGGCGGCGGTATCGCCGTGGTCGGCCAGACACTCGGCGAGCGACGCGATGCGCTGGCCTGGCAGTGGACGCCGACGCGGGCGGGGCTCGCCGACGGCTCGGGGGCGGGCCGCTGGACGATGCTCGACCTGCCGCAGCCCACGACCACGGGCCCGTCCGAGAACTCGGCGAGCACGGTCGTCAGCGACGGGGCCGGTCTGACCGTCCTCGGCACCTCCGTCGTCCCCGGCTTCGAGCCGCAGCCGTTCGCGGCACTCCGGCGAAGCGGACGCTGACCCGGCCTGCGGGGCGGGGCGCGCGGGCGGTCAGGCCCTTCCGGCCGCGTCCGCCGCCGCGGGCCCCGGCCCGCCGCATCCGCCGTCGACTTCGCCGAGGCGACCAGGCGGGACGGGGCGCCCCGTCCCCGGTGCAGCCGCGGCGACAAGAACACCGGCACCAGCACCGTCATCGTGGCCCCGCCCACGCCCACGCCCACGCCCACGCCGTCGCCGGGGTCGGACTCGGCCGGCTGACGAGCGGTGGCGACTCCTCCCCGTGTGACGGCGCCACGGCTTCCGGGACGTGACCGACGCCCACGCGGGCGCGCTCGGCGCCCGCCAGGTCGCCGCCGTACCCGGCTCGGCCAACGCGGACGACAGTGCCTCGCGCCCGGCGGTCGGTTCGGGCGCTGTGGATACCGTGCGACAGCCTCATTGCGTTGCGTGTAGCGGAAGTTGACGGAGGGTCAATTCTGTGGCACGTGTATGACATCACCTCGTCCTTGCTTGCTCGCCCGGAACACGCGGCGGCATCGTCGGATGCGGCGCACGGAACTCCGTACGCCGCATCCCCCGACGCGTGCACCTCCGACGCGTCACTGTTCGAGGAGATCTCTTCATGACAGCAGTGCGCACTACCAAGCGACGCATCGCCGGGGCCGTGGCCGCGGCCACCACACTGGCACTCGCCGTCGGCGCGGGTGCGGCCTTACCGGCGCAGGCGGCTCCCGCACCCGAGGGCAGCGTCCTGCACGCCGGTGCGGCCGGGGCGATTCCCGGCAGCTACATCGTCACCCTGAAGGAGACGGCGGGTATCCATGCGTCCGCGGCTCAGGGCAAGAAGCTCATAGCGGGTTACGGCGGCCGGATCGAGCGCACCTACACATCGGCGTTGAACGGTTACGCCGCCCGGCTCAGCAGCACCGAGGCCAAGCGGCTCGCCGCCGACCCGGCGGTCGCCTCGGTCGAGCAGAACCAGAGAGTCCACTCGACCGCCACCCAGACCAACGCGCCCTGGGGCCTCGACCGGATCGACCAGCCGAACCTGCCGCTGAACGGCACGTTCACCTACCCGGACTCGGCCGGTGTCAACACCACCGTCTACGTTCTGGACACCGGCGTGCGTATCACGCACCAGGACATCGTCGGCCGGGCGTCGAACGGCTACGACTTCGTCGACAACGACAACGTCGCCCAGGACGGCAACGGCCACGGCACCCACGTCGCCACGACCGCCGCCGGAACCGTCTACGGCGTGGCCAAGAAGGCCAAGATCGTCGCCGTCCGGGTCCTCAACAACAGCGGTTCCGGCACCACCGCCGGAGTCATCGCGGGTGTCGACTGGATCACCGCCAACCATGTCGCCTCCTCCGTCGCCAACGTCTCGCTCGGCGGCGGCCCCAGCACCACCTTGGACAACGCGGTGCGCCGGTCGATCGCGTCCGGAGTGACGTATTCGATCGCGGCCGGCAATTCCAACGCGCCCGCCTCCGGCTTCTCGCCCGCCCGGGTGGAGACCGCGCTCACCGTCGGCGCCACGACCAGGACCGACGCCCGGGCCACCTACTCCAACCACGGCCCCCTCGTGGACCTCTTCGCACCGGGGTCCGACATCACGGCCGGCTGGGCGACCTCGGACACCGCCACCTACACCGGCAACGGGACGTCCTTCGCCGCCCCGCACGTCGCCGGCGCGGCCGCTGTCTACCTGACGAACCACCCGGGCTCCTCTCCGGCAGCCGTGGGCACGGCCATCGTGAACGGCGCGACCTCCAACGTCCTCACCGGCGTCGGAACGGGCTCCCCGAACAAGCTGCTGAGGCTCGTCCCGTAACCGCGGAAGCGACTTGACGCGGCAATCGACGGCCGGGCACGGACACGGCGACCTCCGCGTGTCCGTGCCTGGCCCGAGCCGTTCGGCGCCCGCGAGGCGGCGGCAGAGCCGAGGGCTCCGCCCGGGCGGTCCTCGATTCTGCGGAGATCGCCGCCCGGGAACCGCGCAGCGCGTCCTGACGCTCGCCCCGCCCGTTCAGTCACCCGCGTACTCGGCCTCGTCGTCCGGTTCAGCTGAACATGTCGAGGTAGTGCTGTTCGTGGACCGGGTGGTAGGCGCCGAAGTCGACGGATGCCGGGTCGCCGCCGGTCTCGGCGACGACGAGCCGGTCGAGGTAGTAGTCCCAGCCGGGGCCGACCCCGCCCGCCATCGCTGGGTCGTCGCCGACGGACTGGGTGAAGGTGAGCGTGGTGGTGCCCTCGTGCTCGACGAGCGTGAGAGTCATGTGCCAGATGAGTTCCTGGCCGGGCACCTGCGACGTGAGGGCCAGACGCTGGGGGGCCCGGCACTCCTGGATGGTGAGGAGTTCGGGCTTCTGCTCGTCGCCTTCGTAGAGCATCCGGAAGTCGACCGAGCCGGTCGACGGGTCGCCGGTCCATTCGCCGATCCATCGGGCCAGACGGTCCGGCTCGGTGACCGCCGCCCAGACGTCCCTGATGCCGGCCCGGAAAGTGCGGTCGAAGGCAATGCTGTCCAGGCCGTCGACGCTCACGCGACGCCCGGTGGGGGTGCTGGTCATGCTGATTCCTCCTGGGAGCTTGCGGTGCCGGGAGCGGCGTCGGTGCCGGCCCGACGGTCATGGACGGTTCTGCGGACCTCCAGGTCGAGGGCGTCGAAGGCCTTCTCGGGAATCGGCGGGCGGCGCCCGACGAGCTCGTCGAGCAGAGCGCGTACCGGGGCGAGGCCCGGGCAGGCGAGCGCGTAGTGGCGCTCGCGACCGCGGTCCTCGACGGTGGCCAGCCCCGCTTCGGTGAGCACGCGCAGATGTTTGCTCACCGCGGGCCGACTGATCGGATGCCGCGCCGCGAGGTCGACCACTCGGGCCGGACCGGAGGCAAGTGTGCGCAGCAGGTCACGGCGGATGGGATCAGCCAGGGCGATGAACGGGTCCACCCCCTATTGGTAACCCATAGGTTACCAATAGGCAAGCCCCCCGGGTCGCCCTGGTAGAAACACGGGCGTCCAGTCGGCGGGAATGGACCAGAACGGAGGCCACACGGTCCGGGTCGACAGCATGACCAGGGACACCCCCCGGGGGGCGGGGAGCGATTTTCCTGACCTGCGGCTTTACGGCGGGAAAGCGGGATTCTCGAGCACGTGCATCGAATCCGGCATACCGACCGCCACCCCTCCCCTGCCTCGACGACAAGGCTGCCCCAGCACCCGGCGACCGGTTCCGGTCTCGCCAGGTAATCAGCACGCGTGCTGGATCGGATCACCCGCCGGGCTACCCGGACTACCCGCCGAGGACCCCGCCGTCGCCGAAGCGAGCCGTACAACCGCCGCGTCCTGAAACGAGCCTGGAAGGGACGGCGAGGGCTCGGATGCCGGTACGGAACCGGCGGTCGGCGAACTGGTCGCTCGAAGCAGCCGTCCGGTCGCCGAAAAAGGCCCACAGCAACGTCGTGCGCCAGCTGCACGATTCACGATTAGGGATACCGAAAGGCCGCCGAGCTGCGGGGGACCTGACGGAGGGAGGCGTTGGTGCGGGCCGCGGTCACCGATGGCGGTCGGCGGGTGTCCCGACACCTCGCGGACCAGAACCGGCAGGGGTTGATCGTCACCCTGCCCCATCGGCCAGGTCTCACGGTCGCGGACACAGCCGTCCTCGCGGAACTGACCGGCCTGGGCGCGGTCCCGTGCGGAACGGACACCGCGGAGGACGGCCGCAGGATGTGGGCGGTACTCGACCTGCAGAACGTGTCAATCCATGCGGCTCCCACTCCCCGGGGCGGGGAGGATGCCGTGAGCAGGCCTGCGGCAACGCCGGCGAGGGAACGCGGAGACGGGGCGACGTGCAGCTGACCCGTCGGCCGTCCAGTCCGTGTGCGCCACGTGACCCTCCTCCAAAACGACGGATGCCGGGGTAACGCTCGACTCCAGAGCCCGAAGCCCCTCGCCCCTACCTCCGATGAGCGAGGTCAGCGAGGTCGACAAGCACTTCCGGCCATCCGTCGAAGCGCCGACGTCACCGGCGTCCGCGCAGTCGGCCGAACAGGCTGCGAGCCTGGGCGCGCTTGCGCGGGTCGGCCGCGGCACGCCGGGCCGTAGCGATGGTCCGCCGCCCTTGGGGGCTGCGGGTGAACTGCGTGAGACGGGCGATCAGTCCGGCCATGATTCCTCCTGAAGGGGTATGCGATCCGCGTACCCCGCTATGAGGCGATCATGTCCGGGCGTCGCAGGCAGCCCGTTGCCGCACCGAGCGGAAGCCGCCGTTCCCGGCCGCGACTCGGGGCCGTCCCCACTCGGTCGGCGTTGCCCCGTGAGGAGCGGGCAGAACGTTGCCCCGTGAGGAGCGGGCAGAAACGGTGGCGCCGCTCCGGTCAGCGTTCGCTCCGATTCGCAGGCCTGACACGCTCGATTATTGACCGAGCGGTCCAGATAAGACTAGGGTCTTCGATGTGGCCAGGACCAAGGAATTCGATCCGGACGCCGCGCTGCAGTCAGCCCTTGAGCTGTTCTGGCGGCGCGGTTACGAAGCGACGTCGGTGACAGATCTCGTCGAGCACCTCGGCATCGGCCGCGCCAGCATCTACGCGACCTTCGGCAGCAAGCACGAGCTGTACCTGAAGGCCATGGACCGGTACGCCGAGATGCGCGACCCGCTCCTCATGTCCGAGCTGTCCCAGCCGGGCCCCGCACTGCCTGCGGTGCGGAGGCTGGTGCGCCGCTTCGCCGAGGAAGCCGCCTCTCCGGAAGGGCGGCTGAACGGCTGCTTCGTCACCAACACCGCGGCCGAGCTGGCCCCGCACGACCCCGCGGCGGCCCGCCGGGTCGAGATCAGCTGGGAGCACATCGAGACCCTGCTGCACTCCGCGCTCGTGCGGGCCCAGGCCCAGGAAGAGCTCCCCGAGGGCCGTGAACCGCGAGCGTTGGCCCACCTGCTGCTCGTCCTGCTGCAGGGCGTACGCATCGTCGGCAAGGCGTCGAACGATCCCGCCCGGGTGCGGGACGCGGCCGAACAGGCGCTGTCCCTGCTGGACTGAATCACGCCGCAGCACACCCGGCATCACACCCGGCGGAGCCGTCACGCCGCTTCCGCGCGTCCAAATAATGGACCGACCGGTCAAATACCAGGGGGACGTATGACCGCCACCGCCACGGGCACCGCGCGCGGCACCGCCACACAGCACAGGTGCGCCTTCGTCCTTCTCGGCGCCATCCAGGCCACGCTGATCTTCACGCTCACCGCGATCGCCGTACCGCTGCCCCGCGTTGCTCGCGAACTCGACCTCGAGCGCGCCGACGTGATCCTGCTCAGCACCGCCTACGGACTGACCTTCGCCGGGTTGTTGCTCTTCGGTGGACGCCTCGCCGACCGTTACGGCGGGCGGCGCGCCCTCGTCGCGGGCCTTGTCCTCTTCGCCGTCGCGTCGGCCGCCGCCCCGCTCGCCCCCGGTATCGAGGCACTGCTCGCGGCGCGCTTCACCCAGGGCGCGGGTGCGGCCCTCGTCGCGCCGGCCGCCATGTCCGTGCTGCGCGTCGTCTTCCCCTCCCCCGCCGCGTACGGCAGGGCGATGGCCACCTGGGGCGGCCTCTCGGTGCTCGGCGCGACGGCGGGCAATCTGCTCTCCGGCGTCATCTCGGCGCTGCTGTCCTGGCGTTGGACCTTCGCGGTACCCGTCCTGGTGGCGATCGCAGCCCTCGCCCTCACACCCCGGCTGCTGCCGGACACCGCACCGAACCGGGGCAGGAGTCTCGACCTGCCCGGTGCTCTGCTCGCCACCGCCGGTATCACTCTCGCCAGTTACGGGCTCGTCGTCACCGACATCCGCCCCGGTTCGTCGGCCGGCGTGCTCGTGCCGCTGCTCGGCGGGACCGCGCTGCTGGCCGCGTTCTGGTACGCCGAGCGCCGGGTCCGCGATCCCCTGCTGCCCCCCGGCTTCCTGTCCGACCGGCGGCGGGGCCTGGCCCTTGCGGCCGTCGCGCTGAGCTCCTGCGCGACCGCGATGACCTTCGTGGTTCTCTCGCTCCACCTCCAGCAGGAGCGCGACTGGTCACCATTGCAGACCTCGGCCGCCTTCGTGCCGTTCGCCGTCGCACTGCTCGCGTCGGGCCGGGCGGCGGGACCGCTCATCGGCCGGTACGGAGCCCGACCCGTCACGGCCGCCGGGCTGGGCACGGGCGCGGCCGGGCTCGTCCTCCTCGCCCTCACCGGGTTCGGCGCGCACACCTCGTACGCGTACGGGCTGCTGCCGGGCCTTGTGCTGCTGGCGGCGGGCACCGCGGCCTCCTTCGCCGGAGCCTCCGTGCTCGCCACCGAAGGGGTACCGCGGCAGCAGACCGGTCTCGCGGGCGGCGTGCTGAACACCGCGATGGAATGCGGCCCGACCGTCCTCTTCGCCGTCCTGCTCACACTCGGCAGCGACCCCTGGTCCCTGGCCGCGGCGGGGGCCTCCCTCGCCGTCGCGGCCCTCCTGAGCCACCGCACCAAGTAATCCATCACTCACTAAGGAGTCAACGAAATGAACCGCTTCACCGGCAAGACCGTCCTCGTCACCGGCGCGGGCTCCGGCCTCGGCCGCGCTGTCGCGCTCGCCTTCGCCGCCGAGGGCGCGTCCGTGGTCGCAGCGGGACGCACCGCGGCCTCCCTGGACGAGACGGTCGCCCTCATCGAGGCAGCCGGCGGCACAGCCGCCGCCGTCACCGCCGATGTCACCGACTCCGGACGGCTCCAGGATCTCGTTCGGGAGAGCGTCGCCCGCTTCGGCGGACTGGACGTCGCGGTCAACAACGCCGGGATATTCCGGGGCGCGGTCCCCGTCGGCGAGGTGAACGAGGAGGACTGGGACGCGGTGCTGCGGACCAATGTCACCGGCGTCTGGCTGGCCATGAAGCACGAGATCGCCCACATGAAGGAGAACGGCGGCGGCACCATCGTCAACATCTCCTCCAATCTGGGCGCACACCTGCGGATCCCTAACGCCGCCGCGTACATCACCTCCAAGGCAGCGGTCTCCGCGCTGACCCGCGCCGCCGCTCTCGACCACATCCACCAGGGCATCCGCATCAACGCCGTCAGCCCCGGCGCCTCCGCCGCTCCCATGTCGCTGCGCCCCGGCGAGTCCGAGGCCGACCGTGCCGAGCGAGTGAAGACGGAGAACCCGCTCGGCCGGGTCGCGGAGGCCGAGGAAGTGGCGGCCGCGGTGCTCTACCTCGCCTCGCCCGCTGCCGGCTCGGTCGTCGGCACCGACCTGGTCATCGACAGCGGATCGTCGGCCTGACGCCCCCTACCGGAGACTGAGCAGGCCGCTGCGGGACGGCCGGGATCCGCGGAGTCCGGCACCCGGCCCGCGCTCCGCTCCCCCACGCATCGGCCGGCCCGGGTCTCCCCGACGGTGTCGGCGTGGAGGCTCGGACGACGCGGCTTCCATGGACGGGACGTGACGTGCTCCGCGGCCATGTGCCGCAGCGGCAGCTCAGAGGTGACCGTCCAGGAACTGCCGTACCTCGGCGACGGTCATGGGCCCCGTGCCGTGCGCCACCGGCTCCCCCTCCTTCAGCAGGACGTAGGCCGGGGCTCCGGTGACCCCGTATCTCTCGGTTGCCGCCGGACAACGTGTGATGTCTGTGCGGACGACCGCCAGGCGCCCCGCGCAGTCGTCGGCGATGCCCACCACGACGAGGTCCATCGCCCGGCAGGGCTCAATCGCTTTGGGCCATGTCCCGGTGAAGTACGCGAGGACCGGAACCGCGCTCATCCCGAGGATGAAATCGAACTCCGCGTCCTCGCGGGGGCGGTGAACCCGATGTGCCATGGAAGCTCCTGCCCTCACGTTCCGTCGTTCCGTCCCATCATCCCTCGCGCGGTGGGCGGGTCAGCACCGTCCGAAGACCGACCGCCAGCGTCAGTTCGAGGACCCGGTGTGGCGTTGCGAGATCCGGGAACAGCTCCCGCAGCTGCGACATCCGGTACCGGACCGTCTGGGGATGGACGAACAGTTCCGCCGCCACCTCGTCCCGTCTGCCCTGGTGCAGCAGCCACGCCCGCAACGTCTCCTCCAGCCGCCGCGCGGTCGCGATGGGCAAGGTCCGCAAGGGTGCGAGGGCTCGGGCACGCAGGTCTGCGAACGCGTCCGCGTCGGCGCTCAGCACCAGCTCGGGCAGGTGGTCCTCGGTGTCGCGTATATCAGGGGACAGGGAGCGTGCGCGTGCGGCTCGCGCGTACGACGCGGACGCACGCGTCCACGGCCGGGCCGGGCCGGCCACGGCCGTGCGGTCGGTCAGCTGCCGCAGGAGATGGGGTCGGTCGGCATCGGGGACGAGCAGCACACCGGTGGCATCCGGCAGATCGTCGAGGACCAGGGTGTTCGGGTCGAGCGTGCGGTAGGCGGGCCGGGCCTGGGCGGCGGGCAGCAGGACCGCGGTCAGCGAAACCGGAGGCTGCCACCCGGCCCGTTGCCCGGAGGCGAGCAGCACGTCCAGGCTCGCACCCGCGAGGAGGTCGCGGGCCAGGTGTTCCAGGTGGCGCTCGTGGGCCCTGCCCCGGGCGGCGAGTTCATCGGCGTGTCCCGCGGCGCTCGCGGCGGAGAGCTCGTCGATGTAGGCGAAGGTCAGCTCGGCGAACTTGGCGACCTCGGCGGCGGGCAGACCCGCGGGTACGGCGCCCGCTGCGAGGCAGCGCCAGGCGACGCGGGCGCCGACGCGGTAGGCGCTGAGCAGGGCGTCCATCGAACGGCCGTCGCGCACCTCGCCGCGGCCCAGCTCATAGGCCGCGTCACCGCCGTCGCCGCCTGTGGCGTTGCCGCTGGCGAGGTCCAGGTAGTGCCCCAGGGCGGTGCGGACGGCCCGGCGAATGGTGCCGCCCATGCGGCCCGACAGGGCGTTGGCGTAGGAAGGGACCTCGTCGATGATCGCCTGGACGACCTCGTCGGCGGTGGTCTTCAGAGCGGCCCGAAGGACCGTGACCGTCGTCTCGTCCAGGGTCAGCTCGCTGGCTCTCCGGATTGCATGGCTCACTTTTTGTTCCCTGCGAACAATTCAGCTGATCAGATTCACGTCCTGCGGTCAGGACTTTACGCCATGGGGCGCAGCAAGCTGGGGTCATGACGAGTGCAGCCCTCCGCAGTAGGGCGTGGAAACTGCTGGAGATGGTCACGACGCCGCTGCTGCCGTCGGACTACCTCGACCTGGTCAGCCCGCTGCGTGCGGGCGCTGACCTGTGCGGGCGCATCGAGGCCGTGCACCCCGAGACGGGTGACGCCGCGACCGTCGTGATCAGGCCGGGACGGGGCTGGCGCGGCCACACAGCGGGTCAGTACGTACGGGTCGGGGTCGATGTCGACGGGGTACGCCTGTGGCGTGCCTACTCCCTCACCTCGCCGACACATCGCGGGGACGGCCGGATCACGATCACCGTGAAGGCGATCCCGGACGGCAAGGTCAGCAACCACCTGGTCCGCAGGGCGAAACCGGGCACGCTGATCCAGCTCGACCAGCCGACCGGCGACTTCGTGCTCTCGCAGGCCAAGCCCGCCAAGGTGCTCTACCTGACGGCGGGCAGCGGCATCACGCCTGTAATGGGCATGCTGCGCGACGTCGAGCTCGACGACGTCGTCATGGTCCACTGCGCGCCACGGCCACAAGACGTGATCTTCCGCAACGAACTACACGATCTGGTCGCGGACAAGAAGCTTCGTCTCATCGAGGTGCACACCGAGACGGACGGCATACTCGACATCGCCCGTCTCGACGGACTCGTACCCGACTGGGCCGAGCGCGAGACCTGGGCCTGCGGGCCTGCGGGCCTGCTCGACGCCGCGGAAGAGCACTGGACCGAGCACGGTATCCAGGAGCGCCTGCACACCGAACGTTTCCGCCCCGGCATCGTCGTCGCAGGCGACGGCGGCGAGGTCACCTTCAGCGCCTCCGGCAAGACCGTCGCCGCGGACGGCGCCACGCCGTTGCTGGACGTCGGCGAGGAGGCCGGCGTGCTCATGCCGTCCGGGTGCCGCATGGGCATCTGCTTCGGCTGCGTCACGCCGCTCAAGGCGGGCGCCGTCCGCGACCTGCGCACCGGCGAGATCACCGAGGCCGAGCCGGGCGTCCTCATCCAGACCTGCGTGTCCGCCGCCGCGGGCCCGTGCGAACTCGAACGGTAGGAGCACCTTGACCGCCATCGACCCCACCGCCCACCTGACCGCGGAGCAGATCGAGGAGCTGGGCCGCGAGCTGGACGCGATCCGCGACGAGGTGATCGCCGACCGCGGCGAGAAGGACGCCGCCTACATCCGTAAGGTGATCGCGGCGCAGCGCAAGCTCGAGCTGGTCAGCAGGGGTGTGCTGCTGTTCTCCCTCTTCCCGCCCGCATGGCTGATCGGCACCGCCGGGCTGTCCGTGGCGAAGATCATGGACAACATGGAGATCGGCCACAACATCCTGCACGGCCAGTGGGACTGGATGCGGGACCCGAAGATCCACTCCACCACCTGGGAGTGGGATCACGTCTCGCCGTCCGAGCAGTGGAAGCACTCGCACAACGAGCTGCACCACACGTACACCAACGTGATCGGCAAGGACAACGACCTCGGCTACGGCATCATGCGCGTCGACGAGGACCAGAAGTGGCACCCCTTCCACCTCGGCCAGCCGCTGTGGAACTTCCTCAACGCCTGCTTCTTCGAGTACGGCATCGCGGCGTACGACCTGGAGCTCGGCAAGAACCTCCACAAGCGCCGCCGCAAGAACCCGGAGTTCCGCGCACGGGCCAGGGCCGTGGGACGCAAGATCCGCAAGCAGGTGCTCAAGGACTACGTGATCCACCCCCTGCTGTCGGGCCCGTCGTTCCTCCCCACACTCGCCGCCACCTTCACCGCGAACCTGGTCCGCAACGTCTGGACCCACTCGGTGATCATGTGCGGGCACTTCCCCGAAGGCGTACAGGTCTTCGAGCGCCGGTCGATCCAGGGCGAGACGCGCGGCCAGTGGTACCTGCGCCAGATGATGGGCTCGGCGAACATCAGCGGCAGCAAGGCCATGCACTTCATGACCGGCAACCTGTCCCACCAGATCGAGCACCACCTGTTCCCGGACCTGCCGAGCAACCGGTACGCCGAGGTCGCGGTGAAGGTGCGCGCGCTGTTCGAGAAGTACGAGCTGGAGTACGTCACCGGCCCGCTGCCCAAGCAGGTCTTCTCCGCGTGGCACAAGGTGTTCCGGCTCGCACTGCCGAACAAGGAGACCAAGGTCCGGGCGCCGGACCGCGAGCAGGAGCTCGTTGCCGCCTGATTCAAGGTGCGGGTTCGGATCTCCCGGCCGTACCGGCGGCACCGCCGAGTCCGGTGAGATCCGCCGCGCAGGCGCGTGCCCTCGCCACCACGGCGTCAGGCCTTGGCGGCGAGGGCACAGGCGCGACCGATGAGCTCAGTCTCCGGCGACGACGCCCGACAGCTCGTTGGTGCTCTTCGGCAGGGTGACGGAGGTGAGCTTCTTCCCCGTCCCCACGTCGACGGCGTGCAGCGTCCTCGCGCCGGGCTCGGAGACATGGGCGACGTGTCCGCGCACGAACAGAATGGGCCGGGCCTGCTGCCGGTCCAGCGGCTCCTGCCACGTGCCCACGACGGGGATCCTCTTCTCGATCTTGCCGGTGTCCGGGTCGATGGCGTGAAGGGCGCCGTCAGTGCCGAGGACCAGTGCCTCGCCGTGCGGGCCGCGGGTCAGTGAGCGGAAGGAGTAGCTGGTGCCGAGTTCGACCAGGCGCAGCTCAGCGGGCGGCACCGTCCAGGGGCCGGGTGGGGAGGAGCAGCGGGGAGACGGTGAAGGGCAGCGACGTCGGCGGCAGCCCGGCGGACCAGCGGTCTTTCGCGGTTGCCACTCCGGCCGCCGGGCCGGCCGACCGTGTACGAGTTCCTTGGACGCGACGCGTTCAGGCCGTCCCACGCGGTCCGCTGCGGCGGTATCCCTCCCAGACCGGGCCGCCCGCCGCGTCGAGGACCTCCGTGACCAGCGAGGTGAGTCCCGCCGGTGCGCCGCGCAGCGCGGCTTGCGCCGTCTCGTCCAGGCGTACGGCCAGGTCCGGCGCGACGGGTTCGAGGCGCCGAGCCAGCCACTTGCCGCCGCCGGCCCACGTGCCGTGGGTCAGCAGTGCCAGTTCGCCGCTCCGCCGGACGAGTTCGGCCACGACGAACAGCCGCTCCCCCGCATCCGTACAGGCGGCGAAGTCGTCGAGCAGGTCCGTCAGCGCGTACCGGGCGTCCTCGAGGGCGGTATCGGTGACCGGGGGCGGGCCTGCGGCCGCGAGGCGTTTCGCCGTATCCGCGATCCGTTCTCCTGTCCCGTCGGCGTCGAGCAGCAGTGCCCCCTCGGCGCACATCGACAACAAGGGCGAGTTCCGTCGCACGATCTCCGGGGTCACGAAGCTGTGCCAGGAGTCCTCGGTGTGCACGAACAGCGCCACCGGCCAGTTCCCGTACCGCAGGCTCTCGCGGTACGGGGCGGGTGGGCCGTCGAGCAGCACGACGACGTCCAAGTCGGACCGGGCGGTGCGCCGACTCGTCAGGACACTGCCGCCGAGGAACGCGGCACGGGCGTCGGGGTGACGCTCCAGAACAAGGGCACGGGCAAGATCGATCACGTCCATGCCCACACTCTGCCGTGGCCCAGCTTCTCGATCACGCGGTGTCGTGCCCTTTGAAGGCACCGGGCCATACCTGATTGGATCCTGACACCCATGAACGACGGCGCCTCCGACGACAGACGGTCTGCCTCCGACCCCTATCCCGGGTACGCGGCCATGCGGTCCGCATGCCCGGTGCAGGCTGTGACATCCGGGTCCCGCGGACGTGACAGCTACCTGGTCACCGGATACGCGGAAGCCCGGCAGGCTCTCAGCGACGGGCGGCTTTCCAAGGACACCGGCGCCTTCTTCGCCGGCAAGGACTCGAAGCGCCGCCTGCATCCCGCCGTGGCGCACAACATGCTCGCCAGCGACCCGCCCCAGCACACAAGGCTCCGCAAGCTGATCACCGGCGTTTTCACGAGCGGCTCGGTCGCCGGCCTCCGCCCCTCCATCATCCGGTTGACCGACGAACTGCTGGACCGCCGGCCGGCGCGCGGGGCGGTCGACCTCATGGCAGCACTGGCCGTCCCCCTTCCGGTCATGGTGATCTGCGAACTGCTCGGCGTGCCGGAGACCGACCGGCCGCAGGTGCAACGCTGGTCCGCCGACCTGTTCGCTGCCGGGGAGCCCGGCCGCACCGACGCCGCCTCGTACGCCGTCGCCGCCTACATGACCGGCCTCATCACGTCGAAGCGTCTTCGTCCGGGCGACTCGCTCCTCGATCGTCTCATCGCCACTCGCGACGACGGGGACCGTCTGAACGAGGAGGAGTTGGTCTCCCTGGCCGTGCTCCTGCTCGTCGCCGGCCATGAGACGACCACGAACTTCCTCGGCAACGCAGTCCTGGCGCTGCTACGGCACCCGTCCGAGCTGGAACGTCTGCGCAGGAACCCGGAAGCCATCCCGCGGGCACTGGACGAGTTGCTCCGCTTCGACGTGCCGGTCATCACCTCCACCTTCCGGTTCACCACGGAAGCCATTTCCCTCGGTGGGACCGAGATCCCCGCAGGGGTTCCCGTACTCGTCGCCCTCGGCGCGGCCAACCGTGATCCGGAGCGCTTCACCGCACCGGACCAGCTCGACCTGGACCGGGAGGCGACCGGTCATCTCGGCTTCGGCCACGGCATCCACCGCTGCGTCGGCGCACCACTCGCGAAAGCGGAAGCGCACATCGCCCTGCACGCGATCCTGACCCGCTTCCCCGACATCCGGCTCGCGGTACCGGCAGACCAGTTGGACTGGCGGCAGACCCGGCTCATTCGCGGGCTGAGTTCTCTACCCGTTCTGCTCTGAATCCGCCGCCTCGACAGGCTGACGTGCCGACAGTCGGCCGGCCGAGCCGAGGGCCCCCGGCATGTCACCGGAGAAATGCCGCGCGATGACCATTCAGACCGCGATTCCGCTGATCGCCGAGTACGGCGCCACGGTGACGACCGCGAAGACCACCCGCGCGAGGCATCGGCGAAGGCACGCTCTCCTCTTCTTCGGGCTGCTCTTCACGCAGCCGCGTACGGAGGAGGAGTCCGACCTGACCCGGCAGGAGCTGGTGGACGTCTTTCCGCATGGGGCCTCGCCGGGGGGCCAAGTGAGCGCGCGGAAAAGGTGCCTGAGTGTCGCGGCCCTGGCCGCCCTGGAGCACGTCTCGGTGCGGCGCGCCCGCGAAGGCATATACGTCGAGGCATATACGTCGAGGCTTCTACGTCGAGAGCTTCCGTAAGCCTGGGAAGTGGAGAGTTCCCCCACCATGGACATCATGGAAACGCACCACGACCTCGTGTTCCGCCTGCTGCCCGATGACGAGCAGGAAGAACTCACCACCCACCACGGACAGTTCCACCATGTCGTCGTCGGCTCGGAGCACGTGGTGTGCTTCGCCCGCACCGAAGCCGCCGCAGGGCGGCTGCCGGCGCGCGCAGCCGCCCTGCGCGCCCTCGCCGGGCTCGACCTCGGCTTCCGCACCCCGCGCGCGCTGGCCCAGGGCGGCGGCCCGGGCACGGACGAACCCCGCTACCTCGTGCTGAGCCGGATCCCCGGGGCGCCCTTGGACGATGCCGCGCTCGGGGACGCCAAAGTCGCCGAGGCGGTGGCCGAGCAGTACGCCGGACTCCTCTCCGGGCTCATCGCCGCGGGCCGGGACGAGAGGGCGCGCGCCGCGCTTTCGGCGGCCCCCGAGCGTCAGTGGCAGGAGTTCGCGGCGGGAGTGCGCGCCGAACTGTTCCCGCTGATGTCCGACGGCGGCCGGGAACGTGCCGCGCGCGAACTCGCCGCGCTCGACGGCCTTCCCCCGCTCACTTCCGCAGTGGTCCACGGCGACCTCGGCGGTGAGAACGTCCTGTGGGAGCTGTCGGACGGTGTGCCACGCCTCAGCGGTGTCATCGACTGGGACGAGGTCACCTTGGGCGACCCCGCCGAGGACCTGGCAGCCGTCGGAGCCGCCTACGGGGAGGAGCTGCTGGACCGGGTGCTGGCGCTCGGCGGCTGGAACGACGCCTCGACGGCCGGGCGGATCACCGCGATCCGCGGCACCTTCGCCCTCCAACAGGCCCTCTACGCGCGGCGCGACGGTGACGAGGAGGAGCTGGCGGACGGGGCCTCACCGGCTACCGCTAGGTCAGGGCCTCCAGGGGCTTGCGACGCCAGTGCGTGCCGACGGTTCGGTCGTCCGGTCGGTGGTCCACCCGTGCCGGCTGCCCCAAGTGTCCGTAGCGCTGACATCCAGGGCTTCCGCCCTGCTTACACAACCGTTGGTTGTATCTCTCGAGGTACGGAGTTGTTTGATTGTGTGTGCGGCGCGGTGGTGGGATCAGCACATGTCTACCCGCACAGAGCAGGTCATGTATGTCAGGACGCCTGAGTTCGCGCGTCACGCGGAGCGGATCGTGGAGGTGACCGATGCGACGTCCCGACTGAACGTCCTTCCGTTCGGCGACAGCGCAGGTCGCACGGAACTACTCTCGGTTGTGTTCGGCGGCCCGTTGCCGGAGTCGGTGGTGATCTACCCGCCGTTCTTTACCGAGTGCGGGCTGAACACGACGTTCGGGGAGAACGTCTTCGTCAACCAGGGATGCACCTTCATGGACAAGGGAGGCATCCGTATCGGGAACGGTGTCATGATCGCCCCGAAGGTCAGCCTCATCACCGGAGGCCATCCCCTGCCCCTGGCCGAGCGCCGGGAGTACCTCTCCTTCGCCCCGATCGTCATCGAGGACGACGTCTGGATCGGGACAGCTGCCGTGATCACGCAAGGGGTGACCATCGGTGCCGGTGCGGTGGTCGCCGCGGGTGCGGTGGTCACGCGTGACGTTCCGGCCGGTACCGCGGTCGCGGGAGTGCCCGCCCGGGTGATCAAGAAGATCGGCTGAGCCCGGCAGGGTCGGCGGGAATGCTCGTCGTCGGTCGAAGGCCGCGGCCGCGCCACGGAGCGCGAGGTCGGTCGGAGGTGACGGGCTCCGGCCGTGGCCGCGGCGGGACTCCGCCGTGGCCCGGTGCACGGGGTGGCGGCCAGAGGGGCTAGTTTGCTCGGATGAGCCTTCTCCAAGATGTGGCCGAGCGCGATGGCTGGCTGTGCTGGGTGTGCGACGAACCGGTCGACCCCGACAAGTCGGTCAACGACCAGCAGGGCCCCAGTGTCGACAGCCGGACCGCCGACCGGAAGGCCAAGGTCGCCGAGCGTCTCGCGCACCGCGGGTGCAACTCCCGCAAGGGCGCGGTCAAGGTGTCCATCGCCTGGCCGGACCGTCTGTATGTGGTCGAACCCGCGCCGCTGATCGCTGTGGCCTCCCGTCTGGAGCGCAAGGGGGGCCGCGAGATGGTGGGCCGCTGTCCGACCAGGCAGGACGCCCAAGAAGCGGCGGATTGGCTGGTGGACCGATTTTCCCGCCTGGTACCGGGGCTGCCGGTGACCGCCGGCATCGAGTCGGGCGGCGGCCAGTTCCTCGTCGTCCTCACCGCCGGCCGCCGCTGACCGAGGATCACCACGCCGGACCGGCGTCTGGCTGAACCATCGACCTGGCCGCCTTCACCGCCCACGGGGCCCCGAGGCCCGGGCCCTGGCCTCAGGGGACCCCGAAGCCAAGCCGGCCCCTCCCCTGAGCGGTTCAGCCAGGAACCGGAACATGCGGTGCGGGCTGCGGCGGCGTCACTCCGCCGGTGTTCCGACCGCCGAGTGCGGCGACCGGCCGCCGCGAGCGGGGACCGCGCCGGCGGTGTCGCTCCGGGAGCCCGCCTTGACGGCCAGCCAGACGACCAGCGCACAGGCCGAAAATCCGGATCCCAGGAGGCTGGAGCCCGTCCAGCCGTAGGTGGTGAAGGTCGCCGTGGTCGCCGCCGCGCCGAGGGCGGAGCCGAGGGAGTAGAAGACCATGTAGCCGCCGATCACGCTGCTCAAGCGATCCGGATACGTGGCGGTGAGCACGTGCTGGTTGCTCACATGCACAGCCTGGACCGCGAAGTCGAGGGCGACGATTCCGATGATCAGGAGCCACAGGGACCACGGGAGCTGGGCGATCGCCACCCACGAAAGGATCAGGAGGGCGAGCGCGAGGCCGCTGACCGGGGTCGCGCGCCCGGCGTCCGCCCACCGCCCGGCACGCGCCGCGCCGAGCGCGCCGGCCAGGCCCGCGACGCCGAACAGCCCGATGTGCGTCTCGCTCAGCTGCCAGGGTTCTCCCGCCAGCGGCGTGGACAGCCCGCTCCACAGGGTTCCGAACGAGGCGAACAGGAAGAACGCGATGAGGCCGCGCGTCAGGAAGGTGCGCGAACCCAGCAGCCGGCCGAGCGAGCAGGCGGCCTCCCGGTACTTCGCGGGGGACGTCACACGGGGGTCCGGAGGCAGCACGGCCGGCACCAGTGCGGCAAGCCCGAGGGAGAGCACCGCGAGTACGGCGTAGACGCTGCGCCAGCCCCACATGTCGGCGAGCGCGCCGGTAGCGACCCGCGCACCCAGGATGCCGACCACGACGCCCGTGGTCACCACCCCGATGTTCCGTCCCCGTTCGGCGGGTGGGGAGGCCGACGCCGCGTGGGCCACCGCGATCTGCACCACGACCGCGAACACCCCGGCCGTCGCGAGCCCCGCGAGCGCCTGCCACGCGTCCGACGACAAGGCCGTGAGCATCATGCCCGCCGAGACGACCGCCAACTGCACGGCGATGAGGCGGCGTCTGTCGACCACGTCGCCGAGCGGCACCAGCAGCAACAGGCCCGCCAGATAGCCGAACTGACCGGTGGCCACGAACCAGCCGGTGAGCTCCTGCGGCACGCCCAGGTCGCGTCCCATCGGCCCCAGAACCGGCTGCGCGGCGTAGACGCCCGCCACAGCGACGCCGCACACCACCGCCAGCAGCACTCGATGCCCTGCGTTCATCACAGCCCCATTCAATCAGTAGCATTTCGCAACCGTTTGGACGGTACGGCATGATGGTTTCAAACTGCAACCGATTGAGAGGTGTCATGGCAGGCGCACCCCTGCACGACCCGGACGCCCCGGACGCCCCGGACGCCCAATGGTCGGATCCCGACTGCCCCGTCGCCCGCACCCTCGACCTCGTCGGCGACCGGTGGAGCCTTCTCGTCATCCGTGACGCGATGGACGGCGCGGCCTCGTTCACCGAGTTCCAGCGGCGGACCGGCATCGCGCGCAACATCCTCACCGACCGCCTCCGCAAGCTCCTCGCCCACGGGGTCCTCGCCCAGCGCACCGCACCGTCGGGCCGCCGCCGGGAGTACGCCCTCACCGACGCCGGCCGCGCACTGTTCCCGGTCATCCTCACGCTGCGGCAGTGGGGCGAGCGGCACGCTTTCGCGCCGGGCGAGCCCCACTCCGTCCTGGTCGACCGGCACGGCGATCTCGTGCCGGACCTCACGCCGGCCGGCGCGGACGGCGCCCCCTGGACAGCGAGACCACTCACGTACAGAAGACCCGATAGGCGTCAACGGGCTCGCGCGCGGCGGATGAGCGCGCACCGCCGGCGTCGTCGGCTTCAGAGCCTCCCCGGCATCTCGCGGAAGACCAAGGTGAGCGTCCTCGACCGCGAGCTGGACATCCGTAGGACCGTCGTGGTCGGACCGTCGTGGTCGGCGACATCCCCCATCGGGCGCGGATCTCTCCTTCGGGCCGGATGGTCGCCTGAGCGCTGTTCGTCAGCGGCGACTCGTACGCCTCGTCCTCCTTCTCGACGCGGGGGATCAGCTCCGCAGCGGCAGCAGCCGGGGCACGGCTCTGACGTAGACGACCATGCCGATCACCTCGACCAGGGTCTGGGCGACCACGACCACGGCGGCGACGGCAAGCGTGTCCGGCAGCGCCAGGGCGAGGGGCAGGACGACCAGGGAGTTACGGGTCGCGCCCGTGAACACGATCGCCCGCCCGTCCGGGGCTTCCAGGTGGAACAGGCGGGCGACACCGAGCCCGGAGAACGCCATCACGAGGAGGAAGAGCACGTAGAACGGCACGACACGGCCCACGTCTCCCAGGCTGCCGGCGTCGCCGAGCTTCGGTACCTGGGAGGCGACCACGGTGAGCAGGACGGCGGCCATCAGCGGCACCATGGTCGCGCCCATCGCGTCGGCGGCCCGCTGCCCGGCGGGGCGGCGTGCGGCCCAGGCCTGGGTGAGCCAGGCCAGCGCGAGCGGAATGACGATCAGCACGGCGAACGCCTCGATGAACGGTCCGGCCTCCACCACGTCGGCCAGGTCCGGGCCCATGAACAGGAACAGATAGACCGGCAGCAGCACCATCTGGGCGAGGAGCAGCAACGGGGTGGCGGCGAGCAGACGTTCGCTGCTGCCGCCGGCGAGCCCGCTGAAGACGATCACGTAGTCGATGCAGGGGGCCAGGAGGACCAGCAGCACGCCGAGGCGGACCGCCCGGTCGTCAGGAAGGAAGGTGAACATCGCGGCGACCACCAGCGGCACCACGACGAAGTTCACCACCAACGTCGCGGCCAGGAAGCGGCCCGCCCGCACCGAGCGGACCAGCTCGGCGGCGGGCACTTGCAGGAACGTCACGTACAGCAGGGCGGCCAGCACCGGGTTGATCGCGTGCTCCAGGCCCGGCCCAGCAGCGGGCGCGACCCGGCCCACCAGGCCCCCGGCGGCCAGGGCTCCCACATAGACGGCGGCCTGATGGCGTTCCATGGCGGCGACCGGGCCGGACGGCGACGACAACGTACGTACTCCTTGCACAGAGGGAAGAAAGACGGGGGACGAGGACAGGGGCAGAGAGGCGGGGGCAGAAGGGCAGTGGCCCCGCGGCCCTCCACCCGATGAGTTCTCCCACCGGACGCAGTCTGTACCTATGTCCATCGACCGGACTCACCAGGAGAGCATCATGACCGCTACCTACACCTTCGACGTGTTTTCCAGCCTCGACGGTTTCGGCTCCTACAATGGCGACGGCGACTGGGGCGGCTACTGGGGCAAGCAGGGGCCCGAACTGCTCGAACACCGGCTGTCGCTGTACGGCGAGGAGCAGCGGATGGTCTTCGGGGCCCGCACCTATCGGGAGTTCGTGCGGCTGCTGGGCCCGGGCACGAAGGAGTCCGGCATCGGTGACGCATGGGTCACGCGGATGAGGAGCCTGCCGGCGACGGTGGTGTCGACCACTCTGGACAAGCCCCTCGACTGGCCGGACGCGACCGTCGCGAACGGCGACGCCGTCGACGTCGTAGCCCGTCTCAAGGAAGAGTCCGATGTGCCGTTGCGCTCGCACGGCAGCCTGTCGATGAACCGGGCGCTGATGGCCGCCGGCCTGGTCGACCGCGTCCAGGTGACGCTCTTCCCCGTCATCACGGGTCGGACCGGTACGGAACCGGTCCTGCGGGGTGCGGCCGACTTCGACCTCGAACTGATCGGGAGCCGGACGCTCGACGGCCGTACCCAGGAGCTCACCTACCGGCCCACCCCGCACTGACCCGCGCAGACCCGCACCGGTTCGTGCGCGGTCGTGCCGTTCCCCGCCTCGGCCGGCGCCGGCCGAGCGTGGCGGGAAGCCCTGAATGGTGGTTCACTTCATTCATGGCCTACCGCAAGACACCGGCCGAGCTCCGTCGGCTCGAAGCCGGCCGGGAGCGTCTCGTCGCCCGCGCCACCGAGGTCGTGGCGGAGGTCGGCTGGGCGCAGGCGTCCGTGACCGCTGTCGCCGACGCGGCCGGGATCGCCGCCGGCTCGGTCTACCAGCACTTCTCGTCCAAGTCCGCGCTGGCCGTGGAGGTCTTCCGGCGCGCCGCACAGCGCGAGGTGGACGTGCTGGGTGAGGTGCTGAAGAGCGACGGCGACCCCGCCGGGCGGTTGCGCCGGGGGGTGGAGGTGTTCGCCCGCCGTGCCCTGGAGAACCACGGTCTGGCGTACGCGCTGCTCGCGGCGCCGGCCGAACCCGCGGTCGGCGCGGAGCGTCTCGACTTCCGGCGCCGCTACCGGGGACTGTTCGCCGGGGTGATCGGCGAGGGGGTCGCCGCAGGCCTGCTGCCGGACCAGGACGCGGAGATCACCGCCGCGGCGCTGACCGGCGCCATCGGCGAGGTCCTCGTGTATCCGTTGAGCACCTCGGCCGCGTACGACACGGACCGGCTCGTCACCCGTCTCACCGCCGTGGCCCTGCGCTGCGCCGGTGCGGCCCCCGACCGTTCCCCGCCTCCCTGACCCGGGCCGCACGTCTCGTCCCCGTACCCCGTGTGCCGCAACCCGCCGTCCCGTCTCCCGGAGGAGAACCGATGCCCACGCCCGCCGCACCGCGCAGCAACCCGACCGCCGTGACGCACGAGGTGACGAACCAGCCGCCTCCGCTCACCGGTCACGACGCCGCCGACGACGCGGTGCTGCTCGAAGGGGTACGCCGCGAGGGGGCCGGATGGCACCTGGACGAGCTGCACCGCTTCGGCCGGTACGTCGGCAGCGAGGAGGCGCAGCACTGGGCCGACCAGGCCAACCGCCACGAGCCGGAGCTGCGCACCCACGACCGCTTCGGCCACCGCATCGACGAGGTCGAGTTCCACCCCGCCTACCACTCGCTGATGGACGCCTCGGTGCGGGCAGGGCTGGCGGGCGCCGCCTGGGCGGAGATGCGCCCCGGGGCCCATGTCGCCCGCGCCGGCGGCTTCATGCTGGCCACGATGCTGGAGCAGGGCCACCTGTGCCCGGTCTCGATGACGTACGCCGCCGTCCCGGCGCTGCGCCGCTCCCCCGAGCTCGCCAAGACCTACGAACCGCTCCTGACCAGCCGTGTGTACGAGCCCGGGCTGAGCGCCCCCGCCGGCAAACGCGGCCTGCTCGCCGGCATGGGGATGACGGAGAAGCAGGGCGGCACCGATGTGCGCGCCAACACCACGGCCGCCACCGAGCAGGCCGACGGCACCTGGCGGCTGCGCGGGCACAAGTGGTTCACCAGCGCGCCGATGAACGATCTCTTCCTGGTGCTCGCCCAGTCGCGCGGCGGTCTGTCGTGCTTCCTGGTGCCGCGCGTGCTGCCGGACGGCAGCCGGAACACCTTCCGCATCCAGCGGCTCAAGGACAAGCTCGGCAACCGTTCCAACGCTTCCAGCGAGCCCGAGTTCGACGACACCGTGGCCTGGCTCGTCGGCGACGAGGGCAAGGGCGTGCGCACCATCATCGACATGGTGACGATGACCCGGCTCGACTGCGTGCTCGGTTCCGCCGCCGGCATCCGCGCCGCGCTCGCGCAGGCGGCCCACCACGCGCGCCATCGCTCGGTGTTCGACGCCCGGCTGTTCGACCAGCCCCTGATGCGCAATGTCCTGGCGGACCTGTCCCTGGAGTCCGAGGCCGCCACGACCCTGGCCCTGCGCCTGGCGGGGGCCGCCGACCGCGCCCACCGGGGGGACGACGGGGAACGCGCCTTCCTGCGCCTGGCCACGGCCATCGGCAAGTACTGGGTGTGCAAGCGGCAGCCCGTGGCGGTGGCCGAGGCGCTGGAGTGCCTCGGCGGCAACGGGTACGACGAGGCGTCCGGCATGCCGCGGCTGTACCGCGAGGCCCCGCTCAACGGCATCTGGGAGGGCTCCGGCAATGTCAACGCCCTGGACATGCTGCGGGCGTTGACGCGGGAGCCAGCGTCGCTGGAGGCTCTCCACGCCGAGATCGAGGCGGCGGCCGGGGCGGACGCACGCCTCGACACGGCCTGGCGGGAGCTGCGGGCCGAGCTGGCGCGCACTCAGGACGCGCAGCTCCGGGCCCGCCGGGTCGTCGAACGGGCCGCCCTCGTGCTCCAGGGCTCACTGCTGGTGCGCCACGCACCGGCGGCGGTGGCCGACGCGTTCTGCGCGTCCCGTCTCGCGGGGGACCAGGGGCTCGCCTTCGGCACGCTTCCCGCGGGCACGGACTTCGCGGCACTGTTGGGGCGGCTGCCCGCCTGACGCGGCGGGGCGGGGGGTGGAAGCCTTCGCTCGACGCGACCGGGCGGGGGGTGGTGGAAACCTTGCCCAGCCCGACGTGCGGGCCGTGCCGGCGGCCCGCTGCTGTTCCGTCAGGGCATGTCGTGTACGTGGCGGAGGTAGGCGTCCAGCTCGGCGGCCCCTGCCAGCATCGCCCTCCCCCGGGCGGCCAGCCGGGCGTGCCAGTCGCGCAGGGCGGCCGCCAGCGGCTCCAGACCGCCGGCCGCCCGGACCTGGGCGATCAACGGTGCGATCTGCTCAAGACGGTAGCCGCCCCGCCTGAGCTGGTGGGCCAGTCCGGCATCCCGTACGTCGGCCTCGGCGTACACCCGGTAGCCGGTCCGCGGGTCGCGGCGCGGGGTCACGAGTCCGGCTCGCTCCCACTTCCGGAGCGTGGCGGGTCTGATTCCCAGCTTTCTGGCCAGCGGTCCGACGAACATCCCGTCGGTGCTCGCCGCGCCGTCGGGTGCGGGGGTGACGCCCGGCCCCAGATCACCGAGGGCCCGCTCGACCGCTTGCAGTGTGCGCCGGTCCTCCAGGAGCTGGGCGTGGCTCTCGTCGACGATACGGAACGCCTCTTCCTGATCGTCGCGGTTCACCGCCCGCATGATCGACGCAGCGGTCCCGTGCCCGTGCCCGGGAACCAGCGCGAGGAACGCCGCGAGGGCGTACGCGTGCGACGGCGCGTAGGTGCGGTAGCCGTGGGGAGTGCGCCCTGCGGCCGGGAGAATTCCCGCCGCCTCGTAGTTCCTGACGGCCTGCGTCGACAATCCGTGCCGACGGGCCAGATCTACGGGCCGGAGTCGCCCTGCTGTTTGAGGGTTCTGCCTCATACATCCGAAGGTATCGCGTAAAAGTTTCAACCGAGGGTTCAGCGATACGGTGGAAGCCATGGCCAACGACATCAAGGACATCGCCAACGCCGTCGACGCGGCTTCCGTCATGAGGCTGTTCGCCTCCCCGCCCCGGGTGCTGACCCTGGGCGAGCCCACCCACGGGGTCGACGCCCCTCTCCTTCTGCGCAACGCGCTCTTCCGGCAGCTCGTCGAACAGGAGGGCTACCGCACCATCACCATCGAGAGCGACTGTGTGGCGGGGCTCCTGGTGGACGACTACGTGACGACGGGCGCGGGCACGCTCGACGAGGCGATGGGGCGGGGGTTCGGCCACGGACTCGGCGAGTCGGCGGCCAACCGTGAACTGGTGGGCTGGATGCGCGCGTTCAACGACGGCCGGCCCGCACCCGACCGGGTCCGCTTCGCCGGCTTCGACGGGCCGCTGGAAATGGCGTACGCGGCGAGCCCGCGCGAGGCCCTCACCTCGCTCCACCGCGTTCTCGCCGCCCACGTGGACCCGGGCCTGCTCCCCTGCACCGCCGCGACGCTCGACCGCCTCCTCGGCCCGGACGACCGGTGGACCGACCCCGCGGCGATGCTGGATCCGTCCGCGTCCTTCGGGCGGTCGTCCGAGGCCGGGCGACTGCGCCTGCTCGCCGATGACCTGGGCGCGCTGCTCGACGCGTGGACGCCGCACCTGATCGCGGTGGCCTCGCGGGACGCGTTCGACCGGGCGCTGCTGTACGCACGGGCCGCCTCGGGGCTGCTGCGGTACCACTTCTGGATGGCGGACACGTCACCGAGCCGGCTGTCACGGCTGACGGGTCTGCGGGACCAGATGATGGCAGGCAATCTCCTCGCCCTCGCCGAGCGGGGGCCTGTTCTGGTGCACGCCCACAACAGCCATCTCCAGCGGGACATGAGCTCGATGCGGATGGGCGGCCGGCGGCTGGAGTGGTGGAGCGCGGGCGCCGTCGTCGACGCCCGTCTGGGCGAGGAGTACGGCTTCCTGGCTACCGCCTTCGGCACGATGAGGCACCAGGGCGTCGACGTTCCGCCGCCGGACACCCTCGAAGGAACCCTGTACGCGCTCGCGGAGGAGTCCTGCCTGGTGGACGCCACCGAACTGGCCGCCGTCCTCGGTGCCACGGACCTCGGCAGGCGCACCTCCCCGTACTTCGGGTACGCCCCGCTCGACCCGGCGCACCTGGCCCGTATCGACGGAGTCGTGTTCATGAAGGACGTTCCGGAGAATGTTCATGAGGACGTTGATGAGGACGTTGATGAGGACGTTAGGAAGGACGTTCAGGGGGAGTGAAGACGCTCGTGACACGCGCCGGAGGCCTCCCCCACTTCGCGCGTCCGGACGAGTGAATCGCCGTCAGGTCAGGAATACGTGGGCCCGGCCATGGTTGACCACACCATGACTTCTGAGATTTCGGGAACGGGCAGGGCATTTCGACGCGTGGGAATCTGGAGCGGCGCCCTGCACGCTTCACGGGTGGACGACGCGGGCGGGAAGGCGATCGCGGAGGCGCTCGCCGAGCTCGAAGCACTGGGGTACGGCACCGTCTGGATCGGGGGCAGCCCGACGCCCGAGGACGCGGCGGCCGTCGTGGCCGCCACCCGGTCCATCACGGTGGCCACCGGCATCCTGTCCATCTGGAACCACACGGCCGAGGAGGTGGCGGCCGCGATCGCGGCGATCGATCCGGCGGCGCACGGTCGCTTCGTCCTCGGTCTGGGCGTCAGCCACGGTCCGATGGTGCCGCAGTACGCGAAGCCGTACAGCGCGATGGTCTCCTACCTCGACGCGCTCGACGCCGCCGAACCACCGGTGGGCTCCGGCCATCGGGTCCTGGCCGCCCTCGGCCCGAAGATGCTGAAGCTCGCGGCCGGCCGGTCGCTGGGGGCGCACCCCTATCTCGTCACCACCGAGCACACCGCGGAGGCCCGTGAGGCGCTCGGCCCCGACGCGCTGCTCGCCCCGGAGCTGACGGTGGTGCTGGACACCGATCTCGACCGGGCGCGCACCACCGCGCGGACGATGCTGGGGATGTATCTGCGGCTGCCCAACTACACCGACAATCTGCTGCGTCTGGGATTCACGGAAGGCGACTTCGACGGCGGCGGCAGCGTCCGTCTGCTCGACGCCCTCTTCGCGCTGGGCGACGCCGGGCAGGTGAGGCACCGGACCCGGGAGTACTTCGACGCCGGCGCCGACCACGTCGCGTTGCAGGTGCTCACCGCCGAGGAGGGCGGCGGCGGCCTGCCGCGTGCCGCATGGCGTGAGCTGGCCGAGGCCTTCGGCGACGAGCTCTGACAGACGGGGGCCCGGACCGTCAACACGTCGCACCCATTGCCACGTTCGGGTGTGGTGCGGCGTGTCGGGCGGTTTTCGGGGCGGCTCTGGGAAGCCTCCGTGCGAACCGACCGTGGAGGGGGAGTCGTGGGAGTGGCACGTGAGTACGGGCGCACCATCAGTGAGGGTCCGACACCGGCCGATGCGGCGGGAGCGCCCGCGTTGCCCTATCCGAGCGGCTGGTCCGCCCTGGCCTTCTCGCACGAGCTGCGGCCGGGCACCGTGCTCACCCGGCCACTCGCGGGGCGCGACGTCGTCCTGTACCGCATGGGCACGGGGGCGCTCCGCGCCGTCCGTCCGTACTGCCCGCACCTGGGGGCCCATCTCGGTCTGGCGAAGGTCGAGGGGGAGGATCTCACGTGCCCCTTCCACTTCTTCTCGTTCGGACCCGACGGCACCTGTGTGCGCACGGGGTACGGCACGCCGCCGCCGCGGTCCCCGCTGACGCAGTTGCCCGTCCAGGAGGTGAACGGAGGCGTCTTCGTCTGGCGGCACCACGACGGCCGGGATCCGGACTGGTTCATCCCGCAGTGGCACGAGATCGGGCACAGGCCCGCGCGTACCGCCGCCTGGGAGCTGGCCGGCAACGTCCAGGAGGTGATCGAGAACTCGGTCGACCTCGGACACTTCGCCACCCTGCACGGCTGGGCGAAGGCCGAGATCGACGGCCCCGTGGCGTACGACGACGCGATGTTCCATGTCGCCATGCGGGCCCATGAGTCGGCGCCGCTCATGGGCGACTTCACCGTCGACGTGAAGGTGGACGGCTATGGACTCGGTTGTCTCCACGCCGACGTCCACACACCCCGCTTCGGGCTGCGGATGTGCACGATGGTGATGCCGACGGCCATCGGGCCCAACCGGATGCAGTTCCGGCAGCTGAACCGCATCGCCTTCGACGAGCCGGGCCGACTGCCGCCCGGGCTCGCCCGGATCGTCAGCCGTTCCGCGGCGCGGCTCCTGGACCGCCCCGTCTTCCGGGCCAGTTGCGAGTTCACCGCCGCCGATTTCCCGATCTGGCACCACAAGCAGTATCAGCAGCCACCCCGGCTGGCTTCCGGTGACGGACCGATCGGGCCGTTCCGTCGCTGGGCCAAGCGGTTCTATCCAGAGGCGCCGGGCAGGGCCTCGGTGACCCGCCCGCACCGCAGCGAGGGCGAGGACAGCGCCGTTCTCTCCTGACGTGACCTGAGTGCCGCCCCTGAGCCCGCCCGGGCACCGCACCCCGTCCTTCCCGCTCCCTTGCCCCGGCGTCCCCCTCGCCCCTTGCCCCATCGCTACTTAGCCCCTTGCCCCGGCCCGCGCGTGCCCCTTGCCGGGCACCGCGAACGCCGGGGCTCCGCACTTCGGGCGCCATTCGGGCACGGATCGCAGGGGAGCGGGCAGCCCCGGTGACCGGACCGGCGACCGTCCTGGTCATGACCAGCACCGTCGCACGCGGGAAACGGGCACGATCGGGCTGAGGGGATCCGGTGAAGCGGCTGGTAGTCGCCCCGGCACTGCTTGTACAAACGACACAGGAGCCCGAACGGACAGACGGCTCCGCCCGTGACGGGCCCAGCAGCGACCAGGGAAGTGCGCCGTGGACACCGAGGAACGCCGTCGGGGAATTCTGGCCGCGGCCCGGCGAGAGGGGTCGGTCGGAGTGAACGCCCTCGCGGACCTGTTCAAGGTGGCCAAGGAGACCGTCCGCCGCGATCTGCACGTACTGGAGGAGCACGGACTCGTCCGCCGGACCCACGGCGGCGCCTACCCGGTGGAGTCGGCCGGCTTCGAAACCACGCTCGCCGTCCGCACCACACGCAACGTTCCGCAGAAGTCGAGGATCGCGACCGCCGCCGCCGATCTGCTCGGCGACGCCGAGACGGTCTTCGTCGACGAGGGCTTCACCCCGCAGCTCATCGCCGAGGCACTCCCCCAGGACCGGCCCCTGACCGTGGTCACCGCTTCCCTGACCGTCGCCACCTCCCTCGCCGGGGCCGAGAGGACCTCGGTGCTGCTGCTGGGCGGCCGGGTACGCGGCTCGACGATGGCGACGGTGGACCACTGGGCCTCCCGGATGCTCGCGGACTTCGTCATCGACCTCGCGTATCTCGGAGCCAACGGCATCTCCCGCGAGTACGGCCTCACCACCCCGGACCCCGCCGTCGCCGAGGTGAAGGCGCAGGCACTGCGCAGCTCGCGGCGCAGGATCTTCGCCGGGATCCACAGCAAGTTCGGGGCGGTGAGCTTCTGCCGGTTCGCCGGGGTCGGCGACTTCGAAGCGATCGTCACCGACGCGGGGCTCTCCTCGGCCGAGGCTCAGCGCTACTCCCTCCTGGGACCCCAGGTCATCCGCGTCTGACCGGCCCCGTCAGCGCGGCCGGCCGCCCCTGCGCGACCGGCCCGCCCCCACCGGCCCACCCGCCCGCCGCACCGCCGACCGCACGGCTCCCGCACCCGCATCACCGCTCCCCCGCACCGCCGGAGCCTGCTTCGCCATGCCCGCGACGACCCGAGCACCGAGCCGCCACGACTGATCAGGAGCTCCCATGCCCCATCCAGGACGCCGCAGCCGACCACGGGGACGCGGCCGGGCCTGCGCCATGACCGCCGCACTGGCCCTGCTCGCCACCGGCTGCGCCGGAGCGGGCGGGACCTCCTTCGGGGGCGGCGACGCGCTGAACGTACTGATGGTGAACAACCCGCAGATGGTCGAACTGCAGAAGCTGACCGCGAAGCACTTCACTCGGGAGACCGGCATCGAGGTCCACTTCACGGTGCTGCCCGAGAACGACGTACGCGACAAGATCAGCCAGGACTTCTCCAACCAGGCCGGTCAGTACGACGTCGCCACCATCAGCAACTTCGAGCTGCCGTTCTTCGCGAAGAACGGCTGGCTGCACCCCCTCGACGACTACGCGAAGGCCGACCCCGCCTTCGACCAGGAGGACATCCTCCAGCCTCTGCGGGAATCGCTGACCGCCGAGGACGGCAAGCTCTACGCCCAGCCCTTCTACGGCGAGTCGTCCTTCCTCATGTACCGCAAGGACGTCTTCGAGGAGCAGGGCCTCAGCATGCCCGGGAAGCCGACCTGGGAGCAGGTGGCGAAGCTCGCCGAACGGGCGGACGGGGCGGAACGCGGGATGAAGGGCATCTGCCTGCGCGGGCTCCCGGGCTGGGGCGAGGTCATCGCCCCGCTCACCACGGTCGTCAACACGATGGGCGGCACCTGGTTCACCGAGGACTGGGAACCGCGCCTGACCGCGCCGGAGTTCAAGAAGGCGACGAAGTTCTACGTCGACCTGGTGCGGAAGCACGGAGAGCTCGGCGCCCCGCAGTCCGGATACGCCGAGTGCCTGAACAACATGACCCAGGGCAAGACCGCCATGTGGTATGACGCGACGGCGGGCGCCGGGTCCCTGGAGGCGGAGGGCTCCCCGGTGAAGGGGAAGATCGGGTACGTCCCCGCCCCGGTGGAGCAGACCGAGAGCTCGGGCTGGCTCTACACCTGGGCCTGGGGGCTGCAGAAGGCGTCCAAGAAGGCGGACGACGCCTGGAAGTTCGTGTCCTGGGCCTCCGGCAAGGAGTACGAGGAGCTCGTCGGGGCCACCAGCGGCTGGTCCAACGTGCCCGCCGGCAAGCGGGCTTCCACCTACGCCAACCCCGACTACCGGGCGGAGGCGGGCGCGTTCGCGGACGTCACCGAGCGGGCCATCTCCGAGGCCGATCCGAAGAATCCGGGCACCCAGCCCCGCCCGACGGCGGGCATCCAGTTCGTCGGCGTACCGGAGTTCACCGATCTGGGCACCCGGGTGGCGCAGGAGATCAGCGCCGCCATCGCGGGCCGCCAGTCGGTGGACGACGCGCTCGCCGCCTCCCAGAAGCTGGCCGAGAAGGTCGCGGAGGAGTACCGATGACCGTCAGCGCAACCAGAGAGACAACGTCCCCGCCCACCCCTGCGAAGAGGCCGGGCGGTGGTGGCCGGCGACGTGCCTGGGCGACCCGGGCCCCCCTACTGCCGGCGCTGGTCTTCCTGATCGCCTTCACCCAACTGCCCTTCGTGGCGACCCTGGTGATCTCGCTCTTCGACTGGAACTCCCTCAAGCCGGAGAAGCGCCACTTCACCGGGTTCTCCAACTACGCCTCCGTCTTCATCGACGAGGCGTTGCGCGAATCTGTCGTGACGACCGTCGTCCTCACCGTGTCCGTCGTGATCGTCAGCGTGGTGCTGGGGCTGCTCTTCGCCCTGCTGCTGGACCGCGCCTTCTTCGGCCGGGGGTTCGTGCGGACCCTGTTGATCACCCCGTTCCTGCTGGTGCCGGTCTCCGCCGCGCTGCTGTGGAAGCACGCGCTCTACAACCCCGAGTACGGGCTGTTCAACGGGGCGCTCACCTGGTTCGGCGAGCTGTTCGGCATCGAGTCGATCGCGCAGCCCGAGTGGACGTCCCAGATGCCGCTGCTCGCCGTCGAGGCGTCGCTCGTGTGGCAGTGGACACCGTTCATGATGCTGATCCTGCTGGCCGGGCTGCAGAGCCGGCCGGCCGAGATCATGGAGGCCGCCCGACTGGACGGGGCCGGGCCCTGGCAGATGTTCCGCTATCTGACGCTGCCGCATCTGCGCCGCTACCTCGAACTCGGCGTTCTGCTCGGTTCCGTGTACATCGTGCAGAACTTCGACGCGGTGTTCACGATCACCTCCGGCGGTCTCGGCACCGCCAACCTCCCTTACACCGTCTACGAGACCTTCTACCGGGCCCATGAGTACGGGCTGGCGTCAGCGGCGGGCGTGGTCGTGGTGATCGGCACGATCGTCATCGCCACCTTCGCGCTCCGGACGGTCTCCTCCCTCTTCCGCGAGGAGGCGAGCCGCGCATGAGCGCCTCGACCGCGACATCCGCATCCGCATCCGCATCCGCCAACGCCGCTACGCGCAAGGCACGTCGGCGATCCGCCGCCCTGGGTGTGGCCGCCTGGGTCGTGGGGATCGGCTTCTGTCTGCCCGCTCTGTGGATGGTGCTGACGTCCTTCCACGCGGAGGCCGACGCCGCGACCAACCCGCCGTCGATCGCCGCCGCGCTGACGCTGGACGGCTACCGCACCTTCTTCGGCGGCGGGGGCGGCCCGACGCCGTGGCCGCCGCTGGTCAACTCCCTGGCGGCCTCGTTCTTCTCGACCGTGCTGGTGCTGCTGCTCGCGCTTCCGGCCGCGTACGCGCTGTCCATCCGCCGGGTGCGCAAGTGGACGGACGTGATGTTCTTCTTCCTGTCCACCAAGATGCTGCCGGTGGTCGCCGGGCTGCTGCCGGTGTATCTGTTCGCGAAGAACACGGGGCTGCTGGACAACATCTGGCTGCTGGTCCTCCTCTACACCTCGATGAACCTGCCGATCGCGGTGTGGATGATGCAGTCCTTCCTCGCGGACGTCCCCGTCTCCATCATCGAGGCGGCGCAGGTCGACGGGGCCCGGCTGCCGACGGTGCTGCGCCGTGTCGTCGCGCCGGTCGCCGGTCCCGGCATCGCCGCGACCGCCCTGATCTGCTTCATCTTCAGCTGGAACGAGCTGTTGTTCGCACGGGTGCTGACCGGCGTCGTCGCCGGGACCGCCCCCGTCCATCTGACCACCTTCGTCACCAGCCAGGGCCTCTTCCTCGCCCAGCTGTGCGCGGCGTCCGTGGTCGTGTCCCTGCCGGTGCTCGTCGCCGGCTACGCCGCCCAGGACAAACTCGTCCAGGGCCTCTCCCTGGGAGCAGTCAAATGAGGGCAGCCATCGTCGAAGCCCCCGGCAAGGTCTCCGTGACCACCGTCCCGGACCCGTCGCCCGGTCCCCGCGACGTGGTGGTCAAGGTGGCGTCGTGCGGGCTGTGCGGCACCGATCTCCACATACTCCGGGGCGAGTTCGCCCCGACGTTGCCGATCGTGCCCGGGCACGAGTTCGCCGGGGAGGTCGTCGGCCTCGGTGCGGACGTCACGGAGCTGTCCGTCGGCGACAAGGTGGCCGTGGACCCCTCGCTGCACTGCCACGAGTGCCGCTACTGCCGTTCGGGCCGGGGCAACCTCTGCGACAACTGGGCGGCGATCGGCGTCACCGTGCCCGGAGGCGCGGCCGAGTTCGCGGTGGCGCCCGTCGCCAACTGCGTCACTCTGCCGGAGCACATCGACGTCCGGGACGCGGCGCTGATCGAGCCGCTGTCCTGCGCGGTGCGGGGTTACGACGTCCTCAGCGGCAATCTCGGGGCCCAGGTGCTGATCTACGGCTCCGGGACCATGGGGCTGATGATGCTGGAGCTGGCCAAGCGCACCGGCGCCGCGTCGGTGGACATGCTGGACGTCAACGCGCAGCGGCTGGCCACGGCGACGACCCTGGGCTGCACGGGCGCGGCGGCCCGTGCCGATGAGCTGGACCGTCCGGGCGGCTGGGACGTCGTCATCGACGCCACGGGCAACGCCACGGCCATCCAGGACGGTCTGGGGAGGGTCGCCAAGGGCGGCACGTTCCTCCAGTTCGGGGTCGCCGACTACGCCACCACCGCGGTGATCGAGCCGTACCGGATCTACAACCAGGAGATCACCATCACCGGTTCGATGGCGGTCCTGCACAGTTACGAGCGGGCCGCGGCGCTCTTCGCGAGCGGGGTGCTGGACGCGTCGGTGTTCATCAGCGACCGGCTGCCGCTGGAGCAGTACCCGCAGGCGATCGAGCGCTTTCAGGCGGGGATCGGTCGCAAGATCGTGGTGGAGCCGTGACGGATTCCGTGCCTTCGCCTGCCGCGGATCCCAGTTCCGTCCTCGTGCTCGGCGAGGCGCTGGTCATGGCGGGGATGCCGACCTGGCTGAGGACGGAGGCCGACCGGGATCCGGCCCTGTCCGCCGGGCAGGCACGGGCGATGCTGGAGTACGCGGCCGCGACGGCCTCGACGGTCTGCGCCGGGGCGGGAACGGAACCCCCGGCCCCGGTCGGAGTGTGAACCCGGCGCACATCGGGCATCACCCTCAGGACCCGAGTTCCACACGGCCCTCCCCCGGCCCACGGAAACCGCCGCGGCCCCACCGGGCTCCTCCGCCCGGTGGGGCCGCGGCGTCGCCTCAGCTCTGCGGACGCCTGCCGTGGTTCGCGGCGTTCTTGCGGCGGGCCTTCTTCTTACGACGTCGCTTCGATGACATCGAACCCTCCTTCTCTCTGCTCCGTACTCCGTTGCGGACGGTCCACCGGGCGGTGAGGCCCGGGGATCACCGGGCCGCCTACCCATGGACACCGTGGCAAACACCCGGTGCGGGTGCAACCGGCGGCGCGCCGCCGGGCGGGTACGGACAGGTGTGCGGACCCGTCAGTTGGTCAGCTCGTCGATGAAGTCCTCCGCGCACCGGTCCTCGGCCGTCTGGCCGTTCGCCCGGTTCATGCAGTCCTCGAGGTTCCTGAACTCCTGGGAGTCGAGCACGGAGACGGCCACCACGAGAACGATGGCGGAACCGATGAGCCCGAGCGCCCCGAACGCGGCGCCGACTATCGCCATCACCCGGCGCGGCGCGCGGCCCTGGCGGGTACGGAGCGCGGCGATGATCCCGAAGACGACGGCGAGCAGCCCGAGCAGCAGCCCGCCCACCACGGTCCAGAAGAACAGGCAGGCGATGAGGCCGAGCACGAGCGCGGCGACCGCGAAGCCGTTCGTCCGGGCGGGCGCCTGGCCACCATAGGGGTCATGGCCGGCGGTGGGCTGCCCCTGGTACGGGGAATCCGGGTACGAGGGAAGGGACATCGAGGAAGTGCTCCTGTTCTCCTGGCTTCCTGTCCACCTGCCCTGTGGCCCGTCCTCCATGCGCGCCCTTGGTCACACTCCGGCAACGAGAGGCTCTAAATGCCCTGGCCGGCGGCTTCCCGGCGGAGCCGCGCCGACAGGTGGTGCTGGAGCGGCCGGCCGACGGCGGCGAGATCGTGGACGAAGGCGAGCGTGTCCGGATCCGTCAGGGTGTAGCGGCGGCGGGTGGCGTCGACCTCCTTGGCCGTGGGGGCGAGCGACACCCGCTCGGTGGCGAGGTCCACGACGCCGTCGCGGGCGTGGCCGACCGAGATCTCCGCGATGCCGGTGGGCTGGGTGATCAGGGCCTCCACCCGCCCGTCCGGCTGCAGACGCCACCATCCGGTCTCACGGGCGGACGGCCGCAGGGGGCGCCCGTCCGCGTCGAGCAGCCAGGCCCGGGCCTCGTACGCGAGGAAGGGCCGCCCGTCGTGGCTGAACGTGACCTCCTGCGCGTAGGCGAAGTCCGCCTCCAGCGTCGGATATTCGCCGCGGCCCGTGCCCCGCCAGGTGCCGATGTATCCGGTCACCGGGGCGAGCAGCGGATGCGGCGCGGGAGAGGCCCCGGGGTGGAGGGCGTCGGGGAAGGGGAGTCCGGGGGCGGGGTCGTGCATGCGGGTGCGCTCCTGGGTCGGTGCCGGTACAGGGTCGCAGCCTAGGGGGTGCCGCACACAGGTGTGCGGGGTGGACGATCCGGCGGCCCCGTCCTGGCGACCGCGAGGACCGCTCCCACGAGGGTCGGCGAGCGGGGCGCCGAGGGCCGCCGCCATCAAGGCGGACCACGGTGGCGCGGTGGCGGCCACGACTCGGCCGGATCCGCCGGGAGAGCGAGTCCGGTGCCGGGCGCCGCCCACACGCCGGCTCCGATGAGGAATTCCCGGCGGGCGACCGGGCCCGTCAGCTTGGAGGAGTCCTCATGTGGGATCGGCCGCCATGCTCTCTATCAGGCTCTTGGGCCGCAGATCGGTCCAGTTCCGCTCGACGTAGTCCAGGCAGGCCTGGCGGCTGTCCTCCGGATGGGCCACGGTCCATCCGGCGGGCACCTCGGCGAACGCCGGCCACAAGGAGTGCTGTCCCTCGTCGTTGACGAGCACCAGGTAGGCGCCGTCCTCGTCCTCGAACGGATTGGTCACCGCAACTCCATCCATGTAGGTAAGGGTATCTTTACTTGATCGCTGGCGACCTTACCCACCCGTTCCGCGGTTGACTCGCCGAATCTCACAACTCTTCTGTTCAACACCGGTTTTGACGGCTCGAAATCAACGCCCCGGCGGCCTCGACGCCCGGTCCGGTGGCGAGATCGGCCCGGTCAGAGCCCGAGGTCGCTCAGGCGGGCCTCGTAGCGGATGGTGAGGTCCTCGGAGTCGCCGGCCGGGTTGTCCCAGAGGGCCTCCAGCTCGGAGCGCACGGCGTCGGGCAGCGCCTCGTAGCGCTCGGTCCAGGTGTCGGAGTTCGGTATCCAGTAGCCGACGACCTTGAAGCGGTCCGCCGGGAGCCCGAGGTCGCGGCGGAGGTAACGGCGCACCGAGCGCAGGGCGTTGGTCTCCCCAGCGACCCAGACGTACCCGCCCGCGAGGTCCGTGCCGGGCGGGACGGCGGCGGCCACCAGGTCGGCCAGGCGGCTCGGGCCGTGGCCGTTCCCGCCGTACGTCCAGGTCACCTTGGAGTCGGAGGGCTCCCGCAGGGGCAGCACGGCCGAGGGCGCGGGCGCTTCCAGCACCACCCGGGTCCTGACGTGGTCCGGCGTGTTCTCCAGCAGCCGGGCGGCGGCGGGCAGACCGGTCTGGTCGGCGACCAGCACCTGCCAGGAGAGGTCGGCCGGGGGGCTGTAGAGGCCCGTCGGATCGTTGACGCCCACGACGTCCCCGGGCCGCGCCTCGGCGGCCCAGCCGGACGCCACGCCGCCCTCGTGCAGCACGAAGTCGATGTCGACCTCGCCCGCCTCCGGGCGCACGGCACGGATCGTGTACGTGCGCATCGGCGCGACGGGCTGCCCCTCGGGGGTCTCCCACCCGCCCTGCTCGGTCGTCCGGGGCAGGGAGACCTCGGTGCGGTCCGGGCCGTGCGGAAGGAAGATCCGTACGTACTCGTCACCGACCCCCGTGGTCCTGAAGCCCGCCAGACCCTCCCCGTGGAGGGTGACGCGGGTCATGGTCCCGCTGAGCGGCTGCACTCGGGCAACGACGGCTCGGTGGATCGTCATGGACTCTGCCCCTTCGTACGGGTGGTCGGCCTGAGCGCCTCGCCCGCCGGGACGAGAGAACCGAATTGACTTAGGTCAGCCTAACCTTCACGCACGTCGGTTCGATACGGCATCGGTCGTACGGGCGGGCGCTGTGGCAAGATCCGACGCATGTCCGTTCGATATCCACGCCCCCTGCGCCCCGGCGACCGGATCGGCGTCACCTCCCCGTCCAGCGGAGTACCCGAGGAACTGCGCGATCGGCTCGCCGTCGCGGTGCGCGATGTGGAGGCACGGGGGTACAAGGTCGTGACCGGCCGGTGCATGGACGGCGGCGGGCACGTCAGCGCGCCCGCGGTCGACCGGGCGGCCGAGTTGACGGCCATGCTGACGGACCCCTCGATCAGGGCCGTGGTGCCCCCGTGGGGCGGGGAGACCGCCATCGACCTGCTGCCCCTGCTCGACTGGGACCGGCTGCGCGGGGCCGAGCCCACCTGGGTGGTGGGCTACTCGGACATGTCGACCGTCATGACGCCGCTGACCCTGCTCACGGGGGAGGCGACCGTGCACGGGAATAACCTCATGGACACCCCCTACCGGGTGCCGGAAGGGCTGGTGTCCTGGCTCGACGTCGTCGCCGCGCCGCCGGGCCACCGCTTCACCCAGATTCCGCCGGAGCGTCACCGGGCCACGGGCTACGACGACTACGCGGAGCACCCGGAGGTCCGCACGTTCACGCTCGACACCCCGGGCCGGTGGACAAGGCTGGACGGCGAGGGCGACGTGGACGTCGAGGGGCGGCTGATAGGGGGCTGTATCGAGATGCTGAGCAACCTCACCGGGACGCCGTACCTCGACACCTCCGCCTTCGCCCGGACCCATGCCCCGGAGGGCCTCCTCGTGTATGTGGAGGCCGGCGGCCACGACGCGTTCACCATCTGCCGCAATCTGCACGGGATGCGGCTGGCCGGTTTCTTCGACGCGGCCAACGCCGTTCTCGTGGCCCGGACTCCAGCCCCCGACAGCGGCTCGCTCACCCAGCGTCAGGCGGTGCTGGACGCGCTCGGACCGCTGGGCGTGCCGATCGTCGCCGACGTCGAGTGCGGCCATGTGCAGCCGTACCTCCCCCTGGTCAACGGGGCGCGGGGCCGGGTCGTCCACACGGCGACGCGCAGTGAACTGACGCAGACGTTGGTCTGACCGGCCATCCGGCGTGTGCGCCCTAGGGCCTGTCTTCAAAGCTTGTTGATGGGGCATCATGTTACGCATGGTGCGGCGACATGAGCTCTCGGACGAAGAGTGGGACGTTCTGTCGGGGCTGCTTCCGCGAACGGGCGCGGGGCGGCCCCGGCGAGACGATCGGGTGGTCCTGAACGGGATCGTGTGGAAGCTTCGGACCGGTTCGGCCTGGCGTGATGTGCCGGAGAGATACGGGTCCTGGCGGACGTTGTACACACGTTTCCGCAGGTGGGCGCTCGATGGCACGTTCACGCGGATGCTTGAAGCCGTTCAGGCTCAAAAGGAAGCGGCTGGGGATGTTGACTGGCTGGTGTCGGTGGACTCCACGATCACCCGCGCTCATCAGCACGCGGCCGGCGCCCGTAAAAAAGGGCAAGCCCTGCAGAAGTGGCACACGCTCACGCCCTCGGACGATCCCGTGGCGGACTGACGACCAAGATTCACCTCGCCTGCGACGGCCGCGGCCGTCCGCTCGGCTTCGTCGTCACAGGCGGCAACATCAACGACTGCACGCAGTTCGAGCAGATCCTCGCGCAGATCAGGGTTCGCCGTCCGGGCCCGGGCCGACCACGCAACCGGCCCGACCATCTCCAGGGCGACAAGGGATACAGCAGCCGACGCATACGCAACTACCTGCGAAAACGCCGTATCCCGCACACGATCCCGGAACGCTCGGACCAGCAGGCGAACCGCCGCCGTCGTGGCAGCAACGGCGGCAGGCCGCCCGCTTTCGACAAGGAGCGCTACAAGCAGCGCAACGTCGTCGAACGCTGCTTCAACGCGTTGAAGCAGTACCGGGCCATCGCCACCCGCTACGACAAAACCCGAGAATCCTACGAAGCGGCACTCACCATCGCGTCACTCCTGATGTGGATATGACCCTTTGAAGACAGACCCTAGTGACCTGAGTCGGAGATTCGGTGGCAGTAGGCGGCGACTTTGTCGAGGATCTCGTCGGCGGTCTTGGTCCAGACGAAGGGGCGGGGGTTGTCGTTCCAGTCGGCGAGCCAGCCGCGGATGTCACGCTCGAGGGCTTGGACGGAGCGGTGGACACCTCGCTTGAGCTTCTTCTGTGTGAGCTCGGCGAACCACCGCTCCACCAGGTTCAGCCAGGACGAACTTGTCGGGGTGAAGTGCAGATGGAAACGCGGATGCGCCAGCAGCCACCGCTTGATGTCGGGTGTCTTGTGCGTCGCGTAGTTGTCGAGGATCAGGTGGACTTCGAGGTCTGAGGGGACTTCCTTGTCGAGCTTGGCCAGGAACTTCTTGAACATGGCCGCCCGGTGGCGTCGGTGCAGGGATCCGATCACCTTGCCAGTGGCGACTTCCAGGGCGGCGAACAGCGTGGTGGTGCCGGCGCGGATGTAGTCATGACTCCGGCGCTCAGGAACACCAGGCATCATCGGCAGCACGGGCTGAGACCGGTCCAGGGCCTGGATCTGCGACTTCTCGTCCACGCAGAGGACCAGTGCTCTCTCCGGCGGATCCAGGTAGAGGCCCACGACATCGCGGACCTTGTCGATGAAGAACGGGTCCGTGGACAGTTTGAAGGTCTGCGAGCGATGCGGGGCCAGGGCGAACGCCCGCCAGATTCGGGAGACGGCCGACTGCGACATCCCGGTGGCCGCGGCCATCGACCTGGTCGACCAGTGGGTGGCGTTCTTCGGCTTCTCCTCGAGTGTCCTGACGATGACCCGCTCGACATCCGCGTCGGTGATCTTCCTCGGGGCGCCCGGCCGTGGCTCGTCGGACAGGCCGTCCAGACCGCGTTCGATGAACCGCCGCCGCCAGGTGCGGACCGTGTCCGCAGCAACATTCAGCCGACGGGACACCTCCAGGATCGAGTGCCCCTCGGCGCACTCCAGCACGATCCGCGAACGCTGGGCCAGAGCCTGGGCCGTCGTCCGGCGACGCACCCAGCCCTCCAGCACAGCCCGCTGGGCATCAGTCACCGACAACGGCGGAATCTTCGGACCCGGACGACTCATACCCGACTAACGATGAATCCCTGACTCAGGTCACTAGGCCCTGTCGTCAAACTCCCGTCTGCCCCGCGGCGCCATGCACGCACTCTCGCTCGCCGCACCGGGCCCACGCCCGAGTACGTCCAGTACAAGGACGTACGCCCGGCACGCCGAGAGCACGCACCTGACCCCCCAGAGCCGCCCTCCGGGCGACGACGGGAGTTTGACGACAGGCCCTAGCATGGCGGGGTGAGCCGACTGCCGAACCCCCACGCCCGGCGTTCCGTACTCCGCCTGCTGGGCGGCGCCCTCGTGTCCGTGCCGCTCGCGGCCTGTGGCACGGAATCCGACTCGCCCTCGCCCTCGCCCACCGGAACGGCGGCCGGAACTCCCTCGGCCGCGGCGCGGGACGCCGGGCGCGCCTTCGCGGCGCTGGAGAAGGAGTACGCGGCGCGGCTCGGCGTGTACGCCGTCGACACCGGGACCGGGCACACGGTCGCCCACCGTGACGGGGAACGGTTCGCCTACGCCTCCACGTTCAAGGCGCTCGCGGCGGGGGCCGTGCTCCGCGAGCGCGGGCTGGGCGGGCTGGAGCGGGTCGTGACGTACCGCCGTGAGGACCTGGTCGACCACTCCCCCGTCACCGAGAAGCACGTGGCCACCGGAATGAGCCTGGGCGATCTGTGCGACGCCGCCGTGCGCTTCAGCGACAACACCGCGGGCAATCTGCTGTTCGACGCGGTCGGCGGGCCCCGGAAGCTGCAGGCGGTGCTCGCGGAACTGGGGGACGGCGTGACCCGGATGGAGCGGCGGGAGACCGAGCTGAACGAGTGGACTCCCGGCGCCACCCGTGACACCAGCACCCCCCGGGCCCTGGCCGAGGATCTGCGGGCGTTCGTCCTGGGCGACGCCCTCGGCAGGCCCGAGCGGGCCCGGCTCACCCAGTGGCTCACCACCAACACCACCGGCGGCGAACTGGTCCGGGCAGGGGTTCCGAAGGGGTGGACCGTCGGCGACAAGACCGGGGCGGGCAGTACGTACGGGACGCGCAACGACATCGCCGTGGTGTGGCCGCCCGACGCGGCGCCCCTGGTGCTGGCGGTGCTCTCCAACCGGACGGACGCGGACGCCGACTACGACAACACGCTGATCGCGAAGGCGGCGTCCGCCGCCGTCGCCGCCCTGACCGGGCAGCGGGACCGTCCGTAGCGGACGGTTCAGGACTCGTCGAGCACGGCGTCGATCTCGCCGAGGAAGTCGTCCAGGTCGCCGGGGTTCCTGGAGGTGATCAGCGTCCAGCCGGAGGCGTCGTCGCGGACCACCGGCTTGTCGACCCAGGTGCCGCCCGCGTTGGTGATGTCGGTCCGCAGTGACGCGTACGAGGTCAGCGTCTTGCCCCGGACGTAGCCGCCCTCGACCAGCGCCCACGGCCCGTGGCAGATGGCGGCCACCGGCCGGCCGGAAGCGGCGAACGAGCTGACGATCCGGGTGGTGGCCTCCTCCAGCCGCAGCGAGTCGGCGTTCAGCGTGCCGCCCGGGACCAGCAGCAGGTCGTACGCGGCGGGGTCGACGTCGTCGAGCGTGAGGTCGGGCCGCACGGTCTCGCCGGGGTCGCGGTCGCCGACGAGGGTGCGGATCCCGTCGGCGGAGACCGCCGCCACGCTGACGTGCGCCCCGTGTCCGCGCAGGTGTTTCACGGGGACGACGAGCTCGTCCTGCTCGACTCCGTAGTTGGTGACGATGGCCAGGATGCGGCGGTCGTCGAGAGCGGTGGTGGGCATGGGCTGCTCCGTTCCTGTGGTGTCGTTCTTCCGTCGCCGTTCGTACGGTCGTGTGGTCGCGGCGGCTCCCGTTCGTCGTGTCGGCCGGCGCGGGACCGGCGGGGGCGGCTCATCCGGCCGTGATCCGGACGCATTCGGCGACGGTTTCGCGCAGGCTCCCGGTCCGCGTCAGGATCTCGCGCTGGATCCGTGCCCCGTTCCCCCGCCGGACCACGTCCGCCAGGGCCCGCTCCGCGGCCTCCAGGTCCCCGCTGTCCTCCAGGGCGTCCCGCACATGGTCCAGCAGGGCGCGCAGGACGTCGGGGGCGGGCTCCGGGCGCAGGGTGCGGGGGTGGACCAGCCGGTCCTCCAGGCCCGCGCGGCCCGCCTGCCAGGACGCCACACGGAGCACGGACGTGCTGATGTCCTGGGGCGGCTCACCGGCCCGCCACTCCCGTGCGGAGGTCTCCACCAGTCCCCGTACCAGCGTGGCCAGCAGCACGGTGTCGGCCGGGTCCAGGCAGACGTCCGCGATCCTGACCTCCACGGTGGGGTAGCGGTGCGAGAGGCGCGCGTCGAAGTAGACCATCCCCTCGTCCAGGAGAACCCCGGTGTCGATCAGCGACCGCACTCGGGCGTGGTACTCCTCGGGGGAACCGTGGACCTCCACCGGGCCGGCCGACGGCCAGCGCCCCCACACCTGGCTCCGGTAGCTGCCGTACCGACTGTCCTGCCCCTGCCAGAACGGGGAATTGGCGCTCAGGGCTAGCAGGACGGGCAGCCAGCCACGCATCCGGTCGAGCACGGCGACGCCCTCCTCGTCCGAGGCCACCGATACATGGACGTGGCAGCCGCAGGTCAGCTGTTCCTGGGCGGTCAGCCCGAAGCGCTCGGCCAGCCACCGGTACCGCTCCCCCGTGCCGATCTTCGGGCTGACCGGGAGCGGCGAGGTCGCCAGGGCCGCGACAGACGCCCCTGCGTCGGTCGCGTGCCGTACCGCCTCGGTACGCCACCGGCGGACGGAGGCGGCGAGTTCGCCCATGTCCGCGCACGGGTGCGTGGAGAACTCCAGCTGCTGGCGGTGCAGTTCCGACTCGAAGGCCGACTCTCCGACCGCGTCCCTCTCAGCGATCGCCAACACCGCCGAGGACAGCGCCCGTGCCTCTCCGCTCGCCGCGTCGACCAGCAGCAGCTCTTCCTCGACACCCACCGTGCGGGCCACGGCACCCTCCCCTTCCACGGTCGACGGCGCTCAGGCGGAGAGGACGGAGTCGTCCTCGGGCCGGGCGCCGGGCAGCTGGTGGCGGGCGGCGACCAGCGCGCTGTCGACGTCACCCGTGCCGGTCGACACGCACAGCGTGTACGCCACGTCGTCCATGCGCTGCCGGGCCTCTTCACCGCCGCTCTCCGCGTGCAGCAAACGCAGTGCCTCGTACTGCTCGATCAGATTGCGCAGCACCGTGGGGTGGGCCATCAGCATGCGGGGCGTCCTTCCGCCGGAATCATCGCGTGGTGTCCTGCTCGCCCGGGTGGGCACCGCACCGAGTACCCGCCCACGGGCAAGCCACACCCCAGGGCACCGCGTCCGCCGCTCCGGTGCGGCGCGACGCGCCCCCGGCCGGTGGCCGGAGCTCCAATATGGCCGGGCGGCAGGGCCTCCGCATCTTCTCCGCCCTCTCCCCGGGCCGTCTCCGGGGCCGGGGCATGGGTGCCGGTCCTCGCCGGACCCCAGGACTGCTTCGCCCGGCAGCGGGTACCCACCAGGACGCATCACTCGTCCCCGGTCGTACCGGGGCAGTACGGAAGGAAGCTCTCATGACCGACCGCAGGCCGGAAGGCACCGCCTACACCGGGGCTTCCGGCAGCCCGCCCCCCGTTCCGGCGGACATGCAGGACCAGCAGACACAGGAGGGCGAGGACGCTCTCGACATACCGGTGCCGGACCGGGTGGCCCGCGAGGGCGGACAACCCGACCTGGACGAGGCCGGCGCCGGCCGGGACGCCCCGCGCAACGCGGGCGCGCACCCGGAAGAGCATCCGACCCCGGACGAGTCGACGGGCTGACGAGCACGTGCGCGGTCAGGGACTTCCGGCCGGGCGGGCACGCTCCGCCGGGTCCCACCGGCCCGGAGGAATCCGGACGGCTCACCGCACACGGCATGCCCGTGCCCCGGCCCGTTTTCGGGCCGGGGCACGGGCATGTCCGCTCAGTGGTGGCCGCGCGCGCTGCTCGACGCGCCGCCGAACAGCCTGGCCAGGGCCCGGAAGGGCAGCGTGACCACGGTGGCGATGGCTCCTCCGATGGAGCGGAGTACATCTGCGATGGCCTTGAGCATGGGTCGCCCTCCAATCCCCCACAGACCTTCCGGAAGTTCCGGAACGATCGGTGCGAGATCCACCGCGTACCCGGCACGCGCCTTCCCAATCGGGGAACCACCCGGCAGGAATCCACCCCGTACGCCCTGGAGCCCCGGAGCGCAGCGCGCTCCGGGGCTCCAGGGTCGGTCAACCCGGATCAGGCGGTGGTGATGTTCTCCGCCTGGGGGCCCTTCTGGCCCTGGGTGATGTCGAAGGTCACCGCCTGGCCTTCCTGGAGCTCACGGAATCCGGTGGAGTTGATGTTGGAGTAGTGCGCGAAGACGTCGGGACCCCCGCCGTCCTGCGCGATGAAGCCGAAGCCCTTTTCCGAGTTGAACCACTTGACGGTTCCGCTGGCCATGCCCGTACCTCTCAGCAGTAAACGGATCCGCACCGCGCGGACCCGGAGGTGATCGCCCTGGTTCTCAGGCACTGCACAGCAAAACGCCCGCGCCAGGCGCGGGCAGGTACTGCGAACCACGACATCTTCCGGCGACGCTACACGCCGGGATCACTCCTCACCAGAGAGCAACGCCATTTTGCTGTGGATCACCTTCACGGTCACCGGCTCGTACCACACCGACTACGGTCCGTTCAGGGGCCGTCGGCGCCCCGGGCGGCACCGCGCGCCCGCAGGACCAGCGGCATCTGGAGGGGCGGCCGGACCCGGGCCGCCACCCGCCGCGGACGGGACGCTGACGCCGGTGGCCGGCCATCCGCACATTGGCCGGAAACACACCGAGCAGCAACTGGAGGGGACCCACCGGCACTTACGGGATCGGCGGGCGGCCCGGCCCCCGGGTGCTACTGGATGAACCGGGGCAGCCAGCGGGCCTGGTAGTCGACGTGGCCCGCGTACTCGGCGGCCAGTTGCCGTACGGCGAAGCCCAGGCCCACCGCTCGGCCGGAGCGGAAGTCCTCGGCCGGGCGGTCGGTGTCCAGGTCGGCCACCTCGACGTACTCGCCGAGCATGACCCGGTGCGTCTCGATGCGCTCCAGCGTCCGTGCGGGGTCCTGGAGCGCGATGTGCTCGTCGAAGCCCCGGCCCCGCACCGTGAACGCCACCCCGCCGGTGCGGTCGTGGACCTCGCCCGGCACATCGGCCGGGCACCGCCATCGGTCCCCGCCGGCGGCCAGTGCGACGTGTTCCTCGTCGGCGAGCCGCGCCCGGACGAAGGCCACCATGTCTGCGTTGGCGCCCATGTGGATGCCGCTCCCTTGCGCTGATGGATCTCTGCACTCGATACGGGGAGCATTCTGGTGGACCGGACGCGGCGCGATCCACCTCCGCATCCGGTTCACCCCACCGTGTCCCCCTCGTTGCTCGCGGCGAGGTCGGCGAGGACCTTGTGCAGGGGTTCGGTCTTCCGGCGGCGGTACTCCTGCACGGCCCAGCCGTTGCCGTCGGGGTCGGTGAAGTACATGAAGGTCGCCCCGTCGTCGGGGGCGTACCGCTGCGGCTCGGAGACCTCGACACCCCGGCCGACGAGCTCGGCGTGCGCGGCGTCGATGTCGGTGACGCAGAGCTGGAGACCGTGGTACGTGCCGGGCCTCGGGGTTCCCGTCGGGTTGGGCAGTCCGTCGGTGAGGGCGATCGAGCAGCCGGAACCGGGTGGCGTCAGCTGGACGACGCGGGCGCCGGGCATCACCTCGGCGTCGAGGTCGACGTGGAAGCCGATTCCGTCCCGGTAGAAGTCCCGGGCCCGGTCGATGTCGGTCACGGGCAGCACGATCACTTCGAGGGTCCAGTCCATGGGTCAGCTCTCTTTCGCGGGTCGCTCGGCCTCCGGGTCGGGCCGTGGTTCGTCGGTGCCCGGCTGCCGTGGCGCGTTCGTGCCGGGCCGTGTCCCGTCGGTGCCGGGCCGTTCCCCGTCCGTCGCGGCGTCGTCCGTCGTCTCACCGGCGAGCGGTGCCGCGCCGCCCTGGAGGCGGGCGAGGTCGGCGGGCCTGACCTGGATGACGAACAGGGCGACGAGGGCGGCGACCACGGCGAAGCAGGCCGCGACGACGAAGGCGCTGGAGACGCCCGAGGTGAGCACCTGGTCGCCCCAGGGCGGTGGCAGCTCGCCGGTCCTGCGGAACTCCAGCAGCTGGGCGGGCGTGCCCTCCTGGAGGAACCTCGGCACCTGGTCGGTGGCTTCGTTGCGGCTGGCCGTGCCGAACGTCGTGACCAGGATCGACAGCCCCAGGGACCCGCCGACCTGCTGGGTGGCGTTGAGGATGCCGGAGGCGGCGCCCGCCTCCTTCGGGGCGACGCCCGAGACCGCCATCAGGGTCAACGACACGAACTGCATGCCCATGCCGAAGCCGAACACGAGCATCGGGCCGAGGATCGAGCCGAGGTAGGAGCTGTGGACGTCGGTCAGCGTCAGCCAGCCGAGACCCGCGGCGGCCAGCAGCGCGCCCGCCACCATGAAGGGTTTCGGTCCCCACCTGGGCAGCAGCTGGGAGGCCAGGCCCGCGCTGACCGCGATGACGGCGCTCACCGGCAGGAAGGCGAGACCGGCCCGCAGCGGGCTGAAGTCGAGGACGTTCTGCACGAAGAGGGTCAGGAAGAAGAACATCCCGAACATCGCGGCGGCGAGGCTGAGCATCATCGCGTAGGAGCCGGCGCGGTTGCGGTCGCGGAACATCCACAGCGGCGTGATGGGCTGTTTCGAGCCACGTTCGACGGTGATGAACACCGCGAGGAGCAGCACGGCCACCACGAACGAGCCGAGGGTCAGCGCGTCGGTCCAGCCGTCCTCGGAGGCGCGGATGAAGCCGTAGACGAGCAGCACCATGCCGACCGTCGAGGTGAGCGCGCCGGCGATGTCGAAGTGACCCGGACGGCGTTCGGACTCGGGGATGTAGCGAGGGGTCGCGAAGGCGATCAGCAGGCCGATCGGAACGTTGACGAACAGGACCCAGCGCCAGTCCAGCCACTCCACCAGCAGCCCGCCGGCGAGCAGCCCGATCGCGCTGCCGCCCGCCGAGACGGCCGCGAACACCCCGAACGCGCGGTTGCGTTCGGGGCCCTCGCGAAAGGTGGTGGTGATCAAGGACAGAGCTGTGGGGGAGGCGATCGCGCCACCGACGCCCTGGAGCGAGCGGGCGGCCAGCAACTGCCAGCCCTCCTGGGACAGCCCGCCGAGCAGCGAGGCGAAGACGAAGAGGAGCACGCCGAAGACGAAGACCCGGCGGCGGCCGAGGATGTCGCCGAGGCGTCCGCCGAGCAGCAGCAGTCCGCCGAACGTCAACGTGTAGGCGTTGACGACCCAGGAGAGGTTCTCGGTGGAGAATCCCAGGTCCTTCTGCATGTGCGGCAGCGCGATGTTGACGATGGTGACGTCGAGCACCACCATCAGCTGGCATGAGGCGATGACCAGCAGTGCCAGTCCGCCGCGGTGCCGATCGGAGGTGGCCGTGTCGGCGGGTGTCGCGTGGGAGCCCGTCATGGTGGAGTTCGTCTCTCGTGCCGAGGGCAGTGCGCCCCGTGGGGGCGGCCGGTCTCTGCGTCGGTCGGATGAACGCGGGCGTTCACCCGACCGACGTTATGCCGGAACCCGGAGCCCCGCCATTCGGGCGTCCGGCTTCACTGGAGGGCGTGGACCGCGGCGCGGAAGAGGACGGGCGCCCGGTGGGCGGCGGCGACGATCAGCCGCCCCGAGGACGGACGGCCGGCGGCGCCCAGCAGGGCCGAGGTGAGCAGGCGGTAGCGTCGCGTGACCCGCGCCCACCGCAGGGGGTAGTCCTCGGGCCGCCCGGCGGCCAGGCAGTCGACCGCGGCCGTCGCGGTGGCCACCGCGAGGGCGATGCCCTCCCCGGTCAGGGCGTCCACGTAGCCCGCGGCGTCGCCGACCAGCAGGACGCGCCCGGCCCTGGGGCTCTGTGCCCGTTGGCGCAGCGGCCCGGCCCCGCGTACGGGGGTGGCCCCCGCGCTGTCCGCGAGCCGGGCCGCGAGAGCGGGGAAGGCGGCCAGATGCCGGTCGTAGGGGAGGCGGTCGCGGCTCAGCACGGCCACCCCCACCAGGCGGTCGCCGACCGGGGTCACGTACGCCTCGCCATGCCGGGACCAGTGCACCTCGACGTGGTCCGTCCACGGGGCGAGCGGGTAGTGGCGGCGCAGGCCGTAGCGTCCGGGCCCCGTGACGGGCCGGTCGAGGCCCAGGGTGCGGCGCAGCGGCGAATGGAGCCCGTCGGCGGCGACGAGCCAGCGCGCGGTGAGTCCGGCGGCGGTGACGCTGTCCTCGTCCTGCCGGATCTCCCCCGCCTTCGCGGCGACGACGCGTACGCCGAGGGCGGCGGCCCGTTCGTGCAGGGCGGTGTGGAGTTCGGTGCGGCGGACACCCGCGCCGGGGCCGCCCCGGAAGGCCGCCTCCGCGCTGCGCCGGCCGTCGGTGTAGCGGATGCCGCGCAGTTCGTGGCCGGTCACCCGTACGCCGAGGTCGCGCAGGGCCGCCACGCCGCCGGGCATGATGCCCTCGCCGCACGCCTTGTCGACGGGGGTGGTGCGCGGCTCGACCACCACCGCCTCCAGGCCGGCCGAAGCGGCCCGGATCGCGGCGGCCAGTCCGGCCGGGCCTCCGCCCACGACCAGGACGTCGATCACGCGGGTGCGTCCGCGGCCGGGAGGCGGGCGAGCGCCCCGTCCTCGCACCGGATCCGCACCACCATGAGCACGGTGTTGAGGCCGGTGAAGACGAGCGCGGTCACCCAGGCCCCGTGGACCAGGGGCAGCGCGAGGCCTTCGGCCGCGACGGCGACGTAGTTGGGGTGGCTCAGCCACCGGTAGGGGCCGCCGGTCACCCGGGGCAGGCCGGGGACCACGATGACCCGGGTGTTCCAGCGGGGGCCGAGGGTGCGGATGCACCACCAGCGCAGCACTTGCGAGGCCACGACGACGGCGGCCATCGTCCAGCCGAGTGCGGCCGGGAAGGGGCGTTCGGCGAACCGGACCTCCGCCAGGCAGCCGGCCAGGAGCGCGGTGTGCAGCGCGACCATCGCCGGGTAGTGCCCGCGGCCCGATTCGACGCCGCCCCGGGCGAGGCTCCAGCGGGTGTTGCGGCGGGCCACGACGAGTTCGGCGAGGCGCTCGGCCGCGACGGCCAGCACCAGGAGGGTGTACCAGGTGGTCGAGGTCATGGGGGGGGTCTCCGTCCTACCAGCGCAGCAGCACCAGTTCGCAGCAGAATCCTGGGCCCATGGCCAGCAGCAGACCGGGGGTGCCCGGCTCGGGGCGGCGCTGCTCGATGGTGTCCCGCAGGACGTGCAGGACCGAGGACGAGGACAGGTTGCCGACGTCGGCCAGCGACCGCCAGGTGACGTCGAGCGCTCCGTCGGGCAGATCGAGGACCTCGGTGACGGTCTCCAGCACCTTGGGGCCGCCCGGGTGGCACACCCAGTGGGCGACGTCCTTCGGCTTGAGGCCGTGCTCGTCGAGGAACTCCCGTACGTCGTCCGCGAGATAGCGGCGGACGACGTCGGGGACCGCCGGGTCGAGGACCACGGTGAAGCCGGTGCTGCCGATGTCCCAGCCCATGACGTGCTCGGTGTCCGGGTACATCCGGCTGCGGGTGGCCACGATCTCGGGGCCGGCGACGGCCCGGCGGCCGCCGAGGGCGACCATGGCGGCCGCTCCGTCGCCGAACAACGCGGTCGCCACCAGGTTGGCGGGCGACGCGTCGTGGCGCTGGAAGGTGAGGGAGCAGAGTTCGACCGACAGGAGCACGGCCACGTCGTCGGGACGGCCGAGGAGGTAGTCGTGCAGTCGGGCCGTCCCGGCGGCTCCCGCGACGCAGCCGAGGCCGAAGACGGGCAACCGTTTGACGTCCGACCGCATGCCGAGGCGGGTCACGAGCCGGGCGTCGACGGAGGGGGCGGCGATGCCGGTGACCGAGGTGAACATCAGCAGGTCCACATCGGTGGGCCGCAGCCCCGCCGCCCGGAGCGCGCCGCGTACGGCCTGGGCGCCGAGGTCCACGGCGGACCGGATGAACACGTCGTTGGACGCGCCGAAGCCGTCGAGGTCGCGGTAGCCGTCCAGGGGCAGCACGGTGTGCCGGGTGCGGACCCGGGCGTTCTCGTGGAGCCGGTCCAGGACACGGCGGTCGGCGCCGGGCGGCAGGCAGGTGCGGGCCACCATGTCGGTGACCTCGCGCTGGGTGTGGCGGTGGGGCGGCAGAGCCCCGTGAACCGCGGCGATGCGGGTCATTCTGCCTCCTGGTTCGGTGGCGTCATGGCTCCATCCTGCCCACAAGGTGCGAGAGAACGGCGTAAAGGACCCGCCCGGTCGCCGCATTGACGGGGCGCCAGGCCCCTACGATCGCCCGATGGACGCCACGGACAGGGTGAGTCAGGCCGGAGCGGACCCGGCCGACGCCGCGCAGGCCGGCGCGGGGCGACGCGGACGGGTCGTGGGGGTCGCGCTCGCGTGCCACCCGGGGCCGGCGCTCGCGGTGACCGCGCTCGCGTGCGCCCTCGCCCTCGGCTCCGGGCTCGGCGGCCCCCGCTCCGCGCTGGTCACGGCCGCGGTGCTGACCGGCCAGCTCTCGGTGGGCTGGTGCAACGACGCGTACGACGCTCGGCGTGACGCCGATGCGGGCCGCCGGGGGAAGCCCGCGGCCGACGGCACGGTCGGGGCGCGTGCGGTGTGGGCCGCGGCAGTCGTCGCGCTCGCCCTGTGCGTACCGCTGTCGCTGGCCTGCGGGGCCCTCGCCGGCACGGTGCACCTCGCCGCCGTCACCGCCGCCTGGCTCTACAACCTGCGGCTCAAGGCGACCGCCCTGTCCTGGCTGCCGTACGTGGCCGGATTCGGCGCCCTGCCCGCCGTCGTCGCCCTCTCCCTGCCCGCCGGACCGTGGCCCCGGTGGTGGACGGTGGCGGCCGGCGCGCTGCTCGGGTTCGCGGCGCATCTGGCCGACACGCTCCCGGACATCGCGGCGGACCGGGCAGCCGGGATCCGGGGCCTCCCGCACCGGCTGGGCGACCGGGGCACCCGGCTGCTGCTGCCGGTGCCGCTCCTCGGCGCCACGGCGGTACTGGGGTTCGGCCCGCCGGGACCGGTGGACGCCGCGGGTGCCGCGGCACTCGTCCTGGCCGGTGCGGCGTCGCTCGTCGGCCCGGCGCTCGGCCGCCGGTGGCGCAAGGCCGCCCTGGCCGGAGCGGTGGCCGTGGCCGCGGTGGACCTGGCGCTGCTGCTGGCCCGGGGTGCCGCGGGCGCCTGAACGAGCCCGTCGAACCACTGACCTGACGGTCTGTCATTCATGGAGCCGGCATGGTCTCGGTCGGGCTCCTGCCCGTGGCCGCGAGCGCGGCTGAGGCCACCGATCCGGCCCCGAGGCAGGCCCGTCGTCGCCGGCCGTGTGTGGACCCCGGCCGGCCAGTGGCGCCGGCGAGAACATCCGGATCGACACGTCCGACAACGGACCCGGAATCCTGGCGATGGGCGGCGCGCGCGGCAACGCGACGCTCACGAACGTCGCGATCACCGACTCGCGCGACGGCCGCGTACTCGGACGTGCGGTCGATGGGGAAGCCGAGGAAGTTGCTCAGCGGCTGCTTGGTCCGCGTCCGCAGTCAGAAGGAGCGGTCGTCGGGCCTGGTGGTGTCGCTCATGGACACACCTCACTCTCAGCAGAGTGCAACAGGTTCCCCTGTCGATCGCGTGGTAAGTCACTAGAAACTCGGGGGTAACTTCCCGGTACGCCCGAGTGGCCCCGGACCATGAGGTCCGGGGCCACTCGGGCTCGGGCGCGGAGGATCAGTAGGCGCCGAAGACGTTGTCGATCGAGCCGTACCGGTCCGCCGCGTAGTTGCACGCGGCCGTGATGTTGGCGACCGGGTCGTAGCTGTCGGTCGAGGTGCCGGGCACGTGGTAGGCCTGGAAGGTCGGGTCGATGACCTGGAGCAGACCCTTGGACGGGGTGCCCTTGACCGCGTTGGAGTCCCAGTTGTTGATCGCGGCCGGGTTGCCCGAGGACTCGCGCATGATGTTGCGGTGGATGCCCTCGTACGTGCCGGGGATGCCCTGCTCGGCCATGACCGCCAGCGACTCCTTGATCCAGCCGTCGAGGTCGTTCGTGTACGTGACGGCCTTCTCTGCGGCCGGAGCGGCCTTTGCCACGGGAGCGGCGTCGACGCGCTCCGAACGGTCGGCACGGTCCGCCTCGGCACCACGCGCGGCGGACGGGGAAGCCTTGGCGGCCTTGTCCGCCTTACCGCCCGAAGAGGCAGTTCCGAGGGTCAGCTTGATACCGGGCTGAATAAGATCGGGATTCTCTCCGATGATCTTCCGGTTACCTTCGTACAGCTTCTCCCAGCCGCCGCTGACGGAATATTCGCGGGCGATCTTGGAAAGCGTTTCACCGGCCGCCACGGAATGCTGGGCGGGCGCGGCCGCCACGGCGGAATTCGCCTGGGCCACCGAGGCGGGCGCCACGGCCTGCTGCGGCGCGGCGGCGGGCACGGGGGCGGCGAAGGCACTGGTGGCGCCGATCACCGGGAGGGCGAGGACGGCTCCACCCGCGGTCACGGCGGCGAGGCCGCGGCGCAGCGAGGTGGACGGGGAACGACGGTGCTTACCCTGTGCGGGCATGGGGGATTTCCTCTCCGGCGCCTGCGAGGTGAGCTGTCGGGTTCAGACGGGAGATGTCTGGCCGCACGCTCGTGCGGCTTCACCCCAAGCCGTTCCGGTTACGGATCGGCGACTTACCTGGGTCCCCCGCTCCTGCCGTACGTGAGTGGGTTTCGGATTCCCGGACGGCGGCAGGATTCGGCGTTCCATCCGGATTGAGGGTGACCGTAGGCGAGAAACGCCGAACAGAACAAGCCCCGCATTCCGGATTCCCTTTTCCACGCAAGATCGAAAAGCGGAATCGCCGGATCGGGGCACTCCGTCACGTCGTCAACTTTGTTCGCGCAGAAGGGAACCGATGCTTCCAGTTCCGCGTCCGCCCTCCCGGACGTGACGCTCACCACTCCCTCGCGGTGATGGCTGAAACGAGGTCAAGCAAATGCCCCAGCGGCCCCAATAGACCCTTTATCGAGCAGAATTCCCAAAAGAAACAAATCGCCCATATCGACATAGGGAAACGGGCTAATCGGACACTCTAGGCAGGGCCGGCCGAAGGGCCCGCGGGGCGATCGCTTACGGTGTGCGGTGGAGATTAGTAAGCCCACCCTTACCTCCGACGTACGCTGTACCTGCCCGCGTTCGCCCGCCCCGAAGGATCACCACGCCATGACACGCCCCGTCCGCGTCGCCATTGTCGGAGCCGGCCCCGCCGGTATCTACGCTGCGGACGCGCTGCTCAAATCCGAGGTCTGCCAGGACCCGGGGGTCTCCATCGACCTCTTCGAGCGCATGCCCGCGCCCTTCGGCCTCATCCGCTATGGCGTGGCCCCCGACCACCCGCGGATCAAGGGCATCGTCAAGGCCCTGCACCAGGTGCTGGACAAGCCCCAGGTCCGGCTCTTCGGAAACGTCAGCTACCCGCACGACATCGGCCTGGACGATCTGCGCTCGTTCTACGACGCGGTGATCTTCTCCACCGGCGCCGAGGCGGACCGGGCCCTCGACGTCCCCGGCATCCAGCTGGACGGCTCCTACGGCGCGGCCGAGTTCGTCTCCTGGTACGACGGGCACCCCGAGGTCCCCCGCACCTGGCCGCTCACCGCGGAGAAGGTCGCCGTGCTCGGCGTCGGGAACGTGGCCCTGGACGTGGCCCGCGTCCTGGCCAAGACGGCGGACGAGCTGCTGCCCACCGAGATCCCGGACAACGTGTACCAGGGCCTGAAGGAGAACAAGGCGCTGGAGGTGCACGTGTTCGGGCGGCGTGGCCCCGCACAGGCCAAGTTCAGCCCGATGGAGCTGCGGGAGCTGGACCACTCCCCCAACATCGAGGTCATCGTCAACCCCGAGGACATCGAGTACGACGAGGGCTCCATCGCGACCCGCCGGGAGAACAAGCAGGCCAACATGGTCGCGCAGACCTTGGAAAACTGGGCGATCCGCGATGTCGGCGATCGCCCGCACAAGCTGTTCCTGCACTTCTTCGAGTCCCCGGTCGAGATCCTCGGCGAGGACGGCAAGGTCGTGGCGCTGCGCACCGAGCGCACCGAGCTGGACGGCACCGGCAACGTCCGGGGCACCGGTCGGTTCACGGACTGGGACATACAGAGCGTCTACCGTGCCGTCGGCTACTACTCGGAGGAGCTGCCCAAGCTCCCCTTCGACGTGGCCTCCGGCACCGTGCCGCACGAGGCGGGACGCGTCATCGCGGGCGACGAGCACATGGCCTCGGTCTACGTCACGGGCTGGATCAAGCGCGGTCCGATCGGTCTGATCGGACACACCAAGGGCGACGCGAACGAGACGGTCGCCTGCGTCCTGGAGGACCGGGCGGCCGGCCGGCTGCCGGAGCCGGCCGCGCCCGCTCCGGAGGCCGTCGAGGCCTTCCTGGAGGACCGCGGCGTCCACTACACGACCTGGGAGGGCTGGCACAAGCTGGACGCCCACGAGCAGGCGCTGGGCGCGGCCCAGGGCCGTGAGCGGATCAAGGTCGTGGAGCGCGAGGGGATGCTGGAGGCCTCCGGCGCCTCCGCGCCGGCAGAGCCGTCGGCCGACGCCTGATCAACGCCTCGACGCCTGATCAACGCCTCGACGCCTGATCAAGGCCTCGACGCCTGATCGAGGCCTCGGCGGCGTCTGATCAGCAGGACGTCTCTCCGGAGGCCGGATCCGGTGCGCCCGCCGTGCGCCCGGGGTCCGGCCTCCTGAACGTGCGCCACAGGTCCGGGCCGGGCGCCCGTCCTCCCGGGGCCGGCGGACCTCCCGGGTCCCGGCCCACCGGGCGGCGAGCAGGATCGCGATGTCGTCGGGGCGGTCGGTGGCCGCCCTGGCCTCTCCGATGACCTGGTCGGCCGTCTCGGCCAGGGGGACCGCGCCGATGCGTTCGACGGTGGCGCGCAGCCGCTCGATCCCCTCGTCGATGTCCGTCCCGGGGCGCTCGATCAGCCCGTCCGTGAACAGGGCGAGCATCGCGCCCGGTTCGAGGCGCATCTCGGTGACCGGATAGGACGCCTGCCCGTCGATCCCGAGCACGATGCCGCCGGGCAGGTCCAGCACTTCCGTCCGGCCGTCCGCCCGCCGCAGCACGGGTTGCGGATGCCCCGCCCGTACGGCGCGGGCCACTCCGGTCACCGGGTCGAGCGCGATGTAGCAGCAGCTCGCGAACTGTCCCGGGTCGAGGTCGATGAGCAGCCGGTTCGTCCCGCTCATCACCTCCTGGGGATCGTGATGGCTCAGCGCGAACGCCCGTACCGCACTGCGCAGTTGCCCCATGGTCGCGGCGGCGGAGACACCGTGTCCCTGTACGTCGCCGATGATCAGGGCGAGTTCGTGGCCGGTCTCGATGACGTCGTACCAGTCGCCGCCCACGTCCATGCCCTGGGTGCCGGAGAGGTAGCGCCCCAGGGTGTCCACCCCGTCCACCTCGGGCAACCGGTGCGGCAGCAGGGCGTTCTGGAGTCCGCGGGCGAGGGCCGACTCGCTGTCGTAGCGCCGGGCGCGCTTCAGGGCCTGGGCGATGAGTCCGGCCAGTGCCGTCAGGACCGTGCGTTCCTCCGGGCTGAAGCCGCGAGGGCGGTCGAACCCGAGGATGCAGGAGCCCACGGGCCGCCCCGAGGCGATCAGCGGCAGGAACGCGCGGGCCCCGACGTCCGCGTCGATCGGAATGCCCGGATAAGCCTCGGCCAGGCGCTGCATGGACTCGAAGAACATCGGGCGGCCCGTGGTCAGGGTCTCCACCCCGGGAATGCTGACGTCGAGCTCGACCCCTTCGAAGCGGTCGAGGAAGCCCTTCGGGAACCCCGTCTCGAAGGCCAGGTGGAGATGGCCCTCGTCCAGGAGATAGATGGCGAGCCGGCGGCCGCCGAACGCGGGCAGCAGCTCCTCCGTGACCACCTCGGAGACCTGACGTGCCGTGACCGCCTCGGTCAGCGCGATGGCGAGGGCCACCGGCCGGTAGAGCGCCGAGGAGCGGTCGGCGGTCGAGCCGATGCCGAGGCCGGGCGCGGTGACCGAGCCCGGGGCGTAGTCCGGCCGGTCGGTCTTCTGGAGGACGACGCTCACCCCGTCGTGGCCCGGGTACAGGGATACCGACAGCCAGCGCGAGGGCGGGCGGTGGGCGAGGAAGTGGACGGGTTCGTAGGCCATCAGGGCGGCCCGGTAGTGGTCCTCGTAGGCCTCGTGCCCGAACCACGGCAGGGCCTGCCACACGACGTGGCCCACGAGCTCCTCCCTGGTGTGGCCGAGCAGCTCCTCGGCGAGGCCGTTCGCGTAGGTGATGCGGCCCAGCCGGTCGAGGGAGAGGATGCCGCGCGGCAGCCGGTCGGCGGCCTCCGCCACGACGGGCCCCGCGCCGAGGTCGACCAGGAAGCCGCTCAGACGGCTGGCGGACGCATCGCCGGCCGGGTGCGTCCAGCGGCCGGACAGCTCCAGCAGGTGGGACCGGCCGTCGGGGCCGCGCAGCCGCATCCGCCGGACGACCGGTTCGGCCGACTCCACCGTCTGACGGGCCAGCGCCCACAGCCCGTACACGTCCTCCGGGACGAGCCGTTCGGCGAGCGCGTCGACGGTGCCCGGGAAGGCGGCGGGCTCGAAGCCGAGGATCGCGCAGAGCTCGTCGTCGGCGGTGACCTGCCCGGAGTGCAGGTCCCAGTCGAAGCGGCCGACGCGGACCGGGGGCGCGGTGGCGGCGGGCAGTTGCACGGGGACCGGCTCGGTATCCCATACGCAGTCGACGCCCCGTTGGTCCAGATCGGTGAGCGCGTCACCGAGTCGGTGGCCCAGGCGGTGCAGCCGGTCGCCGTCGGCGGGGGCGACGGGCTGTCCCGGCGTGGAGGCCCGCAGGATCGCCATCACGCCCAGGCTCCCGTGGGGTCCGGTGATCGGCACCCACAGCGAACCGAACGGGAACGGCAGTCCGGCCATCAGCTGCGGGAACCGGCGCATCGCCTCCTCCGCGTCGGAGAGCAGCACGGGCCGGCCCGAGCGGTAGGCCTCGGACACCGGGAAGGGCCGGTTCACCTGCATCCGCCACCAGGGCCGGAACAGCGGGCCCGGTAGTCCGGCGAGCACCGCGAGCCGCAGGAGCCCGGGCGTCCGGCTGCGGAGGTAGACACCGCCCGCGTGGCCGTCGCTCGACTCGACGGCGCTGACGAGGGCCTGCGCGAGCACGAGGGACAGTTCGTCGGGCACTCGGCCACCCTCGTGTCCCCCGGCCGCGGCCCCGTTTCCGGCGGGCGGGGGATGCCGGGGCGTTTCGTGCCGAGTCACACAGCCAGCATGCTCCCGGTGCCGGGTACCCCGCACCTCCGGCGACCGGCCGCCCCCCGACGGCCGGTCACGGACGTGGCCTCAGTACAGCTTGGCGACGGCGGTGCGCGTCGTGCTCCTGAAGCCCTCCAGCGGTGCGCCGTCGAGTTCGCCCAGCTGCCCCCACTCGACGACGGTCACGGACCTGCCGTCGCGGCCCACGGAGTAGAGCCCGATGTCGGTGGAGCCGACCTCCGGGTAGGACGTGTCGATGCTGTAGACGTGCGCGCCCTCCTCGATGTCGACGCGGCCGTGGTAGAACGCCTCCCCCTCCAGGCCGGGGTCCTGCTCCTTCATCCGGTCGAGGCAGGTCTCCAGGGCGGTGCGCAGCTCGGCGGCGAGCGCCTTGGCCCGAGCGGTGGTGGTGGCGACCGTGATGGTCTGGCGGGCGCCGGTGTCCAGTTCGGTGCGGAAGTCGCGGTGACGGGTGCCGGCCGCCGGGGCGATGCCGGCGGTGCACACCGACCCTTCCGCCGGTACTCCCTGGCGTACGGGACCAGCCGTCCAGGGTATGCCGGCGGCGGGCAACTGGCCCGCGCTCAGGAACTTCGGCTGGACGGGAGCGGGGGCCGCCGCCGCGGCGGCGGGCATCTGGGCCAGTGCGGTGACGGCCAGGCCCGCGGCCGCGGCGGTCAGCAGTGCGGTGCGAAGGGTGCGCATGGTGAGGTTTCCCCGTTTCGGATGGTGCGGTCAGGTGGTCGTACGGCGTCGCGCCGAGATGCGCGGAGCCCGCCGAGGGGCCCTGCGACGCCGTTACGGGAACGAGCACCAGCCTGGGCCGCCGCAGCGGACGCCGACAAGCGCGACACGGGTTCCCGCCGGGCTGGAACCGTCCCACCCCTGGTGACGTGGGTGTTCTCGGGCGGCTGGAACGCCCTGGAACGGCTGCGGGGGAGGTCGAGCGTGTCGGGTGACGCCGAGGGGGCCGCGCGGGCGGTGCTGGCGGAACGGCTGAGCGCGCTGCGGGAGCGGTCGGGCCGGACGTACGCGTCGCTGGCCCGCCGGATCGGGGTCAGCGGCTCGACGCTGCACCGGTACTGCACGGGTCGGACGGTGCCCGCGGAGTTCGCCCCCGTGGAGCGGCTGGCCCGGCTGTGCGGCGCACCGGCCGGGGAGCGGGAGGCACTGCACCGTCTGTGGATCCTGGCGGACCGCGAACGCCTCGATCGCCAGGGGGCGACGGAGGCGAAGCCGAAGGAGGAGGCTGCCGCTGAGACTGACGCTGAGGCTGGGGCTGACGCTGAAACTGGGGCCGAGGTGGATCCGACGGACGTCGTGCCGGTGGACGTACGGGCCGGGGAGACGGTGTCGCCCGGGCGGTGGGCGGCGCTGCCCCACGCCGCCGGGGCCGGGCCGTCCGGCGGGGCCGTGTCCGGGCCGCAGCCTTCCGCGGCTCCCGGGCCGTCCGGCCAGACCGGTCCTCGCCCGGGGCCGGCTTCCCTCGCCGGGGAGGTGGCCACGATCGGCGGGAGTCCCCGGGGGCCGGTGTCCCGGTCGCGTCGCGCGCGCCGGTACGGGCAGGGGCTCGGCGTCCTCGCCGCGGCGGTGCTCACTCTCGCGCTGGTCGCGGCCTTGGGAGGGACGTCGCTCCCGGGCACGGACCGGCGCCCGTCGGTGGCCCAGCGGCCGGACGGGCCCCCGGCGGCCGGCCCGCAGCCCTCGCCTTCCGCCTCCCTCACGCCCGGGAAGCCGCGGGGCACGCCGAGCGGGACCCTGCTCGGAACGCCGTCCGGCACCCGGCCGGCGACCGTGCCGCCCGGCGTCGAACAGCGCGGGGAGGCGCTCCCCCGGGCGTCCGGGGAAGCGCCGGCCCCGAAGACCGGAGGTGCGCCGTTCACCTGGACCGCCGACGACCACGTCTGGAAGAACGGCTGCGACCACTCCTACCTCGTCGACCGGGCGCCTGCCGCCGTCCCGCCGCCCCCGGTGGAGGCGGACGCGGAGTCCTGGGCCGGATCGCTCGGCGCGGCGCACGCGGGCGAGGCCGGTGTCCGGATCACGTTGCAGGGCAAGGACGAGCGGGCCGTGGTGCTGGAAGCCCTGCGGATCCGCGTGGTCGAGCGTCGTTCGCCGGCGCGGGGCCGGGTCTACCGGATGAGCTCCGGCTGCGGCGGTGCCCTCACCCCGAGGATGTTCGACGTAAATCTCGACGCGCCCCGCCCCGTCGCCCGCTCGGTCGCGGGCAACGACTCGGGCGAGCCCATCGAGGCGGTCGCCTTCCCGTACAGCGTCTCCGTCACCGATCCCGAGGTCCTCCTGATCACGGGTCGCACGGTCGGCTGTGACTGCGACTGGTTCGCGGAGCTGACCTGGAGCGCCGGCGGCCGGTCCGGCACGGTGCGCATCGACGACGGCGGGCGGCCGTTCCGTACGAGCGGGGTGCGGGGGCGGCCCGTGCTCGACTACGACACGGTCACCGGCCGCTGGGTGTCCGTGTCGGACGACACGGACGCCTCGTCCTGACGTGGCGGCAGCGGCGCGGAGGCGCCCGGGGCCGGCAACGGCCATCCTGGTGGGGCGGGCGGATCGCCCGGCGGGCCGGAGCCGGCCGCAGACGCTCCTGGTGGAGGTGCCGATGGACCCCGTCATCGCCCTGCGGCGGATCGCCTTCCTGCTGGAACGCTCCCAGGCCGCCACCTATCGGGTGAAGGCCTTCCGCACGGCCGCGGCCGCCGTGGATGCGATGGCCGCCGGGGAGGCGGCCGAGCGGGTGGCCGCGAGCTCCCTGGAGCGGGTCCCCGGGATCGGACCCCGCACCGCCGAGGTGATCCGCGAGGCCCTGGCCGGGCAGACGCCCGGGTATCTGGACCGGCTGGAGGCGGAAGCCGCCACCGAGCCGCCCGTCGAGGGGGGCGAGGATCTCTTCGCCCGGCTGACGGGCGACTGCCATCTGCACTCGGACTGGTCGGACGGGGGCAGCCCGATCGAGGAGATGGGCCGGACCGCCGCGGAGCTGGGGCACGCGTGGGCCGTCCTTACCGACCACTCGCCCCGGCTGACGGTGGCCCGCGGCCTGTCCCCGGAGCGGCTGCGGGAGCAGCTCGCGGTGGTGGCGCGGCTCAACGAGGTGTGGGCCCCGTTCCGGCTGCTGACGGGCATCGAGTGCGACATCCTCCCGGACGGCTCGCTCGACCAGGAGCCCGCGATGCTGGAGCGGCTCGATGTGGTCGTGGTCTCGGTCCACTCCAAGCTGCGGATGGACCCGGAGCCGATGACCCGTCGCCTGGAGGCGGCGGTACGCCACCCGCGGGCGAACGTGCTCGGCCACTGCACGGGGCGCCTGCTGGCCGGGCGCGGCCGGCCGGAGTCGCGGTTCGACGCGGACCGGGTCTTCGCGGCCTGCGCCGAGGCGGGGACGGCGGTGGAGATCAACTGCCGTCCGGAGCGGCGGGATCCGCCCCTGCGGCTGCTGCGCGCGGCCGTCGCGGCGGGGGCGCTGTTCGCGATCGACACCGACGCGCACGCCCCCGGGCAGCTCGCCTGGCAGCGGTCGGGATGCGCCCGCGCCGAGGAGTGCGGGGTGCGGGCCGACCGGGTGGTGACGACCTGGAGCGCGGACCGGCTCCTGGAATGGGCCCGCTGACCGCATCCCGGGCACGCGGCTGCCGTGCTGACCGCATCCCGGGCACGCCGCTGCCGTGCGGGCACGCGGCTTCCGTGCGGGGGCGGGGCACACGGTCGCCGTGCGGACGGATGCACCCGGCTGTCGGCGGGTGCAGGCGGTCGGCCCGGGTCCACGTGCGCGGCCGCCCGCCCCGGAGGTTCGCCAGGTTCCTCCGGAGGCGGGCGGGTGGGCGCGCGTCGGCCGGGCTACTTCTCGGGGTAGACGTCCCCGGCCTCCATGGCGCTCTGCTGCTCGCTCCGGTCCCGGATCGTCCGGGACTTCTTCTCCAGCCGCTCGCGTTCGTGCGGGTCGCTCGCGCGCTCCGCTGCCTCCGAGAGCTGCTGGGCCTTCTCACGCATCTGCCGAGCTAGGCCGGCGGGTCCGTCCGAACCGCTCATCATCACTCCTTGGACGCTGGGGACCTCTGCGGCGTGTCCGGCGGTTCAGAGCCGGACATACCCCGGCCCCCAGAGAACCAGCGACCGGCCGCCTTCGCATCCCGGGCGCACGGAGTTCTCGTGCCGGAATCGGGTGCGGCTCCCGCGCGGGCGGTCAGGCGGGCTGCCGGCCCAGCCGCCGCAGGAGTGCGCGCAGCCCGGGGTGGCGCGCGTGCGCCTCCGCCGAGCGGCGGTCCAGCTCCTCACCGAGGCGCTGGGCGCGCTCCTCGATGTCGAGTTCGGCCAGCACCCGGTCGACCTCGGCGAGCAGGGCGCCGTGCAACTGCCACTGCCGCGGGTGCTCCTGGACATCCTCCAGCAGCAGGTCGGCCACCCGGTCGCGGGTGGCGCGGCTGCGGGCGAGCGCGTCGGCGAGCCGGTCCTCCGCCGCCTCCGCGTCGGCGGCGAGCTGGGTCGTGACCAGTACGGCGAAGCTCTCGATCGCGTCGGCGAGGTGGCCGAAGAGTTCTTGGAGCAGTTCCGTCACATCGGCCGGGAACAACGACTCCTCGGTGCGGGCCTTCGCCAGGTCGGTGAGGGTGCGGGACAGGACGCGCAATACGACGGCACAGATCTCCAGCGTGTCGAGCCCGGTGCGCAGGACGACCCGGTGGAGCAACCCCTGTCTTACCCTGGGGTTGAGGGTGAGACTTTCCTCCGCCTGCCGCAGGGAGGCGTCGACCTCGACGATGTCGTGGTCGAGCCTGCGGGCTTCGTGGAGCCGGGCCGCGGCCCGGGACACGGGGTTGTGCCCCACGACCTCCTCCCCCATGCTGCGCAGCATCGTGCCCATTCGGGCGGCGAGCGACTCGATGGAGGAGCCGGCCGAGCCGACCCAGACGGGCGGGGCGAGGAGCAGGTTGAACAGGAGTCCCACGACAGCGCCGATCAGGGTCTCCCACACCCGGTCCCACGCGGTGTCCGCGACCTGCGAGACGCCGAGGACCAGCATCGCGCTGATCGCCACCTCGGGCACGAACTCGTTGACCCGGACCAGCCGCCCGATCAGCAGCGAGGTGAAGATGGTCAGGCCGAGGCTCCACCAGCTCAGCCCCACCAGAGAGCTGAAGGCGATGGCGATGAGGACACCCACGACCACCGAGTTCACCCTGCGGACGCCGGTGGTGAGGGTCGCGTAGAGGGTCACCTGGACGACCAGGAGCGCGGTGAGGGGCGCGGTCAGGGGCGCCGGTTCGGGCAGCGCCCACACGGCCACGGAGTAGGCGATGACGGCGGCCGCCGTCGACCGCAGCGTCTGCACCCCGGCGGGTTCGGTGGTGCGCTGCACGAGTTTGACGACGGGGGCGGAGACTCGGGACATTCCTTGACGGTGCCCCGAATTCCCTCGCCGCAGCGCTTCGCCCGTCAGGCTCCGCCGTACGGCCCCGCAGCCGGGCACGGAGCGGACGGCGTGCGCGGGGGCTCGATCGGAGGGACCCTGGACTCATGGCTGTTCTACTGAATCCCCCAGGAGAGACACCGCCGGCCGAGGGTTCCATCGGGGAGGCCCACGAGGAACGCCCGGACGGAGGGATGTGGGAGCACCCCGGCGTCTGGACCGCCCTGATCGTGATCGGCGCGCTGATGGTCGCCGGATTCTTCCTCGCCCGGATCTTCGGTTACGGGTGACGAGCCGCGAGGTGTCCGCATCGGCGCGCCGAATCACCGACGCGCTGCTGGAGGGGTACGGGCAGACGTATGCGGAGGAGGCGGGGATCCGACTGCGTGACACTCCGCAGCCGCTCTACCAGCTCCTGGTGCTGAGTCATATGCTGAGCGCGCGGATCCGGGCGTCGGTCGCCGTGGCCGCCGCGCGGGCGTTGTTCGCGGACGGCATGCGCACCCCGCGCCGAATGGCCGACGCGACCTGGCAGCAGCGCGTCGACGCGCTGGGCGAGGGCGGCTACCGCCGCTACGACGAGCGGACCTCCACCCAGCTCGGGGAGGGCGCACACCTCGTCCTCGACGTCTGGAAGGGCGACCTTCGTCGCCTCCGCGCGGAGGCGGACGGCGATGGGGAGGTGGTGCGTGCGGGGCTCCAGCGGGTCCAGGGAATCGGACCGGCCGGGGCCGACATCTTCGTGCGCGAGGTACAGGACCTCTGGCCGGAGACCGGGTTCCGGGCCGGTGCGAAGGGCCTGCAAGGAGCCGAGAGGCTCGGTCTGCCCACCTCCCCCGGCACGCTGGCGCAGCTCGCGCACGGCCGGAGCCGGGCGGCGTTCGCCGCGGCGCTGGTCAGGGCGGCCCTCGACCCGGACGTCGTCGAGACGGTCCGGGGGAACGCGCACGCCCGGAAGTAGTCGGCACCGTCCGGCCCCGCACGGTAGCGCCCCCGGGCGCTGGGGCTTCCTCCGGCGATGGGAGGTACGGCAAACTCGCGCGGGTGCCCGCTGCCGTGCGTGACGGCAGCGGGCATCCGCGCTTCTCTCAGCGGTCGGAGGCCGCCCGCGCTGCGCGTGCCAGGGCCTCCTCGCGGCGGGCCTCGGCCTGTTCTTTCCTGCCCTCGGCCTTCAGCCGCTCGTTCTCGAGGGCGATGCCGTCCGATTCCTTGATCATGCCTTTGAGCCTCCGCGCCTTGGCGCGGGCGATGTCGGTGCTCTTTCCCACAGCTGCCTCCATGCCGCGAGGGAGATACGCGCTTCTCTCTCCACTATGCATACCCGCGCGGCGGAACGCAGGCCGCTACAGCAGTGGATCCTCGTCGTCGTCCGGTCCGCCGCCCTCGACCCGCAGCGCGAGGTCCTGGAGGACGTCCGCCGACGACACGTCGGTCTGCCCGGAGTCGTGGACCTGGGCCAGCATCGTGAACGCGAGGGTGAAGGCGCTCACGAGCTGTTCGACCGCACCGCCGACCTCGCGCCCGACGACGGTGACCACCTCCTCCACGGAGAAGTCGTCGGGGATGGCGATGTGGGGCATCGTCTCGTTCAGCAGGGCGGTGACGGCGCCCGCTCCCGTGTCCAGATCTTCCCGTTCGAGGTCCGCCTCCAGCAGACGCTGCATTTCGCGCGCCTCTGTGAGGATGCCGATCACGCGCTTCACGACTTCCCGTTGCTCCATGGCCGCGAGCATAGGGCGTGCAACCCGGTCGCAACGTCCGGTCGAGTTGACTCGCGTCCAGTTGTCGCGGCGTCGCCGTAGCCGGGAAGGGGCAGGTCCATGGAGTGTGACCCGAAATCTCCCGCCGTCGAGCTGACACCGGCCGCGGCCGATCTGCTGCGACGGCTGTGGACGGACCACGGCCCGTTGATGTTCCATCAGTCGGGCGGCTGCTGCGACGGCAGCGCACCGATGTGCTATCCGGCCGGTGAGTTCCGTACGGGGAACGCCGATGTGCTGCTGGCGGACCTCACCGTCGAGGGAATGCCCGGGAGCGTGCCCTTCTGGATGTCGCGGAGCCAGTACGAGGCGTGGTCCCACACCCGGCTGATCGTGGACGTGGTGGAGGGCCGCGGCGGTGGGTTCTCGCTGGAGGCTCCGGAGGGGGTGCGGTTCCTCGTCCGTTCCCGTCTGGTGGACGGCTGAGGCACCCGGTGCGGCAGCGCCCGCGACACACCGCGCCGCGCCCTATCCGCGGGGCGGTGGCTTCCTGTGCGAGCGGTTCTCCAGCATCGCCCGGCGGATGCGGGCCGCCGCGGCCCGGGCGTGCTCCGGCGTCGCGGTCCGGTCGGCGACCGAGGTGACGAAGCGGTGCAGCGGCTGCCGGCAGCGGGGGCACGGGGTGTCGGTGGTGACGCGGTATCCGTCCTCGCACTGCGGGTCGGAGCACGAGCCGGGCATCAACAACTGTTCGGCGATGTCCTGGGCGCTCCAGCGGCGCCGGCCGTCCTCGTCCTTCTCGTTGAGGGCGTGGGCCCAGCGCAGGTTCCAGCGGCGTTCGATGCGTTCCCGCAGGAGACCCGCGCTGCGGTTCGCCAGCTCCTGGTGGATCAGGTCGTGGACGGTGCTCGGGACCCGGCCGCCGAGCGCCTGGAGGAGCTGCTGCGGCAACGCCTGGAGGACGTAGCCGCGCGGGTTGCTCTTGGCGTTCTCCCGCCAGCGGTCGCAGAAACAGGTTCCGTCGGGCCGTTTCGGGGCGTGGCAGCGGCCGCACAGGCCGCGGCACTCGGCGCACAGACCGCCGTCGAGCCCGTCGAGGTGGGGCGCGGGCGCCCGGCCGCAGGACTGGCAGCAGGCCGCACACGGCCCGCAGAGCCGCTCGTTGCCCGCCTTCGTCGTCCAGATCCGCATCTGGCACCGGCAGCACAGGCCGGTGTTGCAGTACTCGTGGTGGGCGGCGCCCGAGTGCCGGCCGGAGGGCGGAAAAGACATCTGCCCATTGTGCGGGATGTCCGTGCGTGGCGTGGACGGGCCGCCGGCGCCGCCCGGGCCGGCGGCGGGTTCCGCGTCGAGCCCGGCGGCGGGAGTGGGCCGGGGTCAGGGGTCAGGGGTCAAGGCCGCTGACCAGGTCGGCGGTGGCCCCGACGCCGTCGTGGATGGTCGGCGCCATGCTCGTACCGGCCAGGAAGAATCCCAGCAGGACACAGACCAGTGCGTGGGAGACCTTCAGTCCGCCGTTGCGCAGGAAGATCACTGCCAGGATCAGCATGAGCAGGACCACCGAGATCGAAACGGCCATGGCCAACCTCCTCCGCCGCGCCGGATTTGCGGCTTTCGGCCGCCAGTGTGGCGCAGCGGAGGGGCTGTTCGGCGCACCCGCGTGTCGGCCGAACGGGTACTTCCGGACCGGGAGGCGTTACGGGGTCGGGGCCCCGTTCCCGCGAGCGCGGAGGAATCGTTCGAGTCCGGCCAGGTCGTCGGTGTTGAGGTGGTCGACCCCGGCGGCGAGCAGTTCGGACCAGACGGCCTCGCGTGCGGGTCCGGGCAGGTCGGGTGTGGCCCAGAAGCGGATGCGGCGGCCTTCCCGGTGGGCGGTGGCGACGAGGGTGCGGAGCCGGTCACGCTCGGCCCGGGGGAAGGGGCCGGCGCCGAGCCAGCCGAAGCTCTGGGTCCAGTTGGCGCTGACGAGCGGGGCGAACGAGGCGGGTGCCCCGGTGCCGAGGTCGTCGAGGCGGCCGTCGTAGAACGCGTACCGGGTGCGCTGCGCCTCCATGGGGACGCGGGCGGCGCGGTCGCCGGAGACGACCGGGGTGACGGCGCCGGGGTGGACGCGGCCGTGGCTGTAGCGGGTGAGGATCCGGTGGTGGCGGCGCAGTTGCCGGTCCAGTTCGCGGTAGGCGGCGACGCCGTCGGCCTTGATGTCGATGAGGAGCTGCAAGGGGGCGCGGTGGTGCGGGTGGACGCTGCCGTGCCCCGCGCGGACGAGGGCGGCGAGCGGGTCCAGGTAGAGCGAGGTGAGGGTGCGGGCGGGGTCGAGCGTGGCGGGCTCATGGGCCACGAGCAGGTCGCCGCCGACGAGGAAGACGTCCGCCTCGACGCTGGTGAACCCGTGGGCGAGCGCGTCGTGCAGGGGCCGGGGGTGCAGGTAGTCGTTGTGCGCGTGGGCCTGGCGTAACGGGCGCGGACCGCGCGGGCGGGCGGGTGCGGCGACCGCCGTCGCGGTGGGGGCGGCGACGGCCACGGCGGCGGCGGTGAGGGCGACCGTGAGCGCGCGGCGACGGGTGGGGTGGGCCATGGGGACTCCCTGAGCGACGGACGGGCGGGGTGGACGGTCGCGTCGAGTATGGAGCCGCACCCCCGGAGCTGGGCAGGTACCTGCCAAGAGTTGGCCGACCCGTCGCCCGCCGGTCGGCCGGGCCGCGTCGGTTGTTCTCCGGGCGCCACGGTCCTTGGGCCGTTCCTGGCGCACCGTTCCTGGCGCGTCGTTCCTGGCGCGCCGTTCGCTGCTCCCTGCGCGTCGTTCAGTGCTCGCTGCGCGCCGTTCGCGTGGCGCGCTCGGGCGTCGGCCGCCGGTCAGCCGACCGCCACGCGCTCGCTTCCCGCGGTCCGCTCGCCCCAGCGGACCGTACGGTCGCACCAGCGCTCCAGCAGCACCCGGTCGTGGCCGACCGCGAGCAGGGCCGCCCCGGACGCGGAGCGGTAGCGCTCGACCACGGCGACCAGGGCGGCCGTCGTCGAGGCGTCGAGCATCGCGGTCATCTCGTCGCAGATCAGCAGCCGGGGCTCCAGCACCAGGGCCCGTGCCAGGCAGGCCCGCTGGAGCTGGCCGTCGCTCACCGCGTGCGGGCGGCGCTCCAGCAGCTCCTCGGAGAGACCGACCAGCGGGGCCAGTTCCGCCACCCGCTCGGGGACGTCCCGGCGGCGCCCGGTGGACCGCAGCGGCTGGGCGATCAGTTCGCGCAGGCTGAGCCGGGGGTCGGCGGAGAGCCGGGGCTGCTGGAAGACGACGCCGACGGCCGTGCGCTGCTCGCGCGGGGCCCGGTGCCGCCAGCCGCGTACGACCGTGCCGTCGAGGGTCACGGTTCCGGCGTCCGGGCGGTGCAGGAGGGCGGCGACCTTGGCCAGGGTGGACTTGCCGCAGCCGCTGGGGCCCAGCAGCCCGACCGCCTCGCCCGCCGCGACGTGCAGGGAGACATCGCGGACGACGGGGTCGCGGCGGTCGTATCCGGCGGTGATCCGGGTCAGCTCAAGCATCGGCGGCCTCCTTGAGGGGGTGCGTCCGGCCGGGCAGTGCGTGGTGGCAGGCCAGGTCCGACACGAAGGCCGGGCGTTCGCCGGCGCAGCGGGTATCCGCGTGCGCGCAGCGGGCGGCGAAGGCGCAGCCGTCGGGCAGCGCCCCCAGCTCCGGCGGCATCCCGGGGATCGGGGCGAAGTCCCGCTCGGGCAGGGCGTCCAGCAGGCCCTTGGCGTACGGGTGGCGGGGGCCCGGTGCGCCGAAGAAGGGGGCCGCGTCGGCGATCTCGACGATCCGGCCCGCGTACATCACGGCGACCCGGTCCGCGATCCGTTCGGCGGCGGCCAGGTCGTGGGTGATGATCAGCAGCGCCCGGCCGTCGTCGGTGTGGCGGCGCAGTTCGTCGACGGTCCGCTCGACGAGGTCCCGGTCGAGCCCGGTGGTCGGTTCGTCGGCGAGCAGCAGCGGGGCGTCGCCGACCAGGGCGAGGGCGGTGGCGGCGCGCTGGGCGAGGCCGCCGGAGAGCTCGTGGGGGTAGCGGTCGAGGTGGTCCTCGGGGAACGAGGCGCGGTCGGCGGCTGCCACGGCGGCCTTCGGCAGCTCGCGCCCCCGCACCCCGGTCAGCTCGCGCAGGCTCTCCTCCAGCTGGGCCCGGACCGTGCGCACGGGGGTGAGGTGGGCGGCGGGGCTCTGCGGTACGAGGCCGATGCGCCGTCCCCGTACGGTGCGGGCGAGGGTGCGCTCGTCGGCGGTGAGCAGGTCCGTGTCCCCGCCGAGCACCGCGCTGCCGGTGGTTGCCGCGTTGGCGGGCAGCAGGCCGAGCAGGGCGGAGGCCAGGACGGACTTGCCGCAGCCGCTCTCGCCGACCAGGGCCAGGCACTCCCCCGGCGCGACGGAGAAGCGGGCGTCGGTGACGGCCGCGATGTCCCGGCCGCCGCGCATCCGGAAGCGGACGGAGAGGTTCTCGACCGCGAGGACGGGGGGCTCGGCGGATTCAGGGGCGCGGGTCACAGCATCAGCTCCGATTTCCGGCGCGGGTTGATCCGGTCGCGCCAGGCTCCGGCGAGGCCGGCGAGCGCGAGGGTCGGGATGATCAGGAAGAGGCCGGGGAAGAGGGTGGGCCACCAGTCCCCCGCGAGCAGGGAACCGCGCGCGGACTGGACGAGGTTGCCGAGGCTCGCCTGGTGGGCCGGGAGCCCCAGCCCGAGGAAGGACAGCGCCGACTCGTGCCACATCGCGTGCGGCACCATCAGGACCGCCGCCAGACCGGCCTGCGGGAGCACGCCGGGCAGCAGGTGCCGCACGATGACCCGGGTGCGGGAGGCGCCGCCGGAGACGGCCGCGTCGATGAAGGGGCGCGAACGCAGCGAGAGCACCTCCGAGCGGACGATCCGGGCGGTGGACAGCCAGTGCGTCAGGGCGACCGAGATGATCACCGGCCAGACGCCGGGCCGGAACATCGCGACGATGAAGATGCCGAGGAGCAGGTGCGGTACGGAGGACAGGGCGTCGACGACCCGCATGACGACCCGGTCCGTCCAGCCGCCGAACGCCCCGGCGAGGGCGCCGATCGCGGTGCCGATGACGGTGGCGGTGAGGGCCGCGACCAGGCCGACGAGGAGCGATACGCGCAGGCCGTAGACGCAGCGCAGCAGGAGGTCGCGACCGACGTCGTCGGTGCCGAACGGATGGGCCCAGGAGGGCGGGTCGAGCTTGTTGGCCAGGTCGACGGCCTGCTGGTCGAGCTGGGCCAGCGGCGGGACGACGAGGACGGCGAGCGCGACGGCGACGACGATCGTGGCCGAGGTGACGATCCGGACGCGGCGGGTGGCGCGACCGGGAAGGGCGAGCGCGGTCTCAGCCATCGAAGGCCACCCGGGGGTCGGCGAGTCCGTAGAGGAGGTCGGAGAGGAGGTTGCCGAGCAGCACGGCGGCGGTGGCGAGCACCGTGAGCGCGGCGAGCAGGGAGAAGTCCACCGAGGTCGCGGCCTCCACCGTGGCGGCGGCGATGCCGGGCCAGCTGAACACCGTCTCCACGAGCAGGGCGCCGGTGATGAGTTCGGGGACGCGGGAGCCGATCAGGGTGAGCATCGGCAGCATCCCGGAGCGCAGGGCGTGGCCGAGGAGCACGGTGCGCTCGCTCAGCCCCCGGGCGCGGGCGCCGCGCACCGGGTCCTCGGCCAGCGCGTCGGCGACGCCCTGGCGTACGTACAGGAAGAACCACGGCAACTGGGAGACGCCGAGGACGGCGGCGGGCAGCACCAGGTGGGAAGCGACCTGGCCGAAGGAGACGACGTCGCTGGCGGCGTCGGTGAGTCCGCCGGCCGGGAGGACGTCCAACTTGAGGGCGAAGAACCAGATGGCGAGCAGCCCGAGCCAGAAGGCGGGGGCGGCCTCCAGCGTGTAGGCGGCGGAGCTGACGCACCGGTCGAGCCAGCCGCCGGGTCTGCGGGCGGCGAGGACGCCGAGGCCGGTGCCGAGCAGGATCGCGACGAGGAAGGCGGTGGCGGCGAGCAGGACGGACCAGCCCATGCGCTCGGCGATGACGTCGGCGACCGGCTGGCGCATCACGCTGGAGTCCCCGAGGTCGCCCTGGAGCGCCGAGGTCAGCCAGTCCCACCAGCGGGCGACGAGCGGCTGGTCGACGCCGAGGTTGGCCCGCAGCTGGTCGAGGTTCTCCTGCGATGCGGTGAGCCCGGCGGTGCCCGCGTAGGCCTTGACCGGGTCGAAGGGGGACGCGGCGGCGACGGCGAAGACACCGAAGGTGACGACGCCGAGGACGGGGACGGCGAACAGGGCCCGCCGTCCCGCCATCCGCGCCATCGGCGCCCAGGGGAGGCGTCGGCTCACTTCTTCGAGCCCCCGGCGCCCTCGGTGGACCACTTCTCCACGTTCCACCAGGGGCCGGAGGCCAGCCCGTGGTCGTGCGGCTCGACCTGGGTGGTGAGGGGGCCGAAGCGGTCATCGACGACGTAGAGGTGGTCGATGTGGGTGAGGAAGGTGTAACCCGGGTTCTTCACCAGCTCGCGCTGGACGGTGTCGTAGGCCTTCTTGCGCTCGGTCTTGTCGCCGCTCCTGCGGCCGGCCTCGATCGCGGCGTCGACGGCCTTGTTGTCGTACCAGGCCATGTTGTTGAAGCCGTCGCCCGCCAGGGAGGACTTGAGCAAGGTGTACTGGTCGAAGTCGGGGTCGGCGGGCGAGCCGCCGCCCGCGAGCACGGCGTCGTGCTTCATCCGGGGCTCGATGACCTCCCAGGTGCCGGCCTCGGCGGTGATGGCGATGCCGGCCTTCTTGGCGTCGGAGGCGTAGGCGAGGGCGTGCTCCTGGCGGAGCTTGTCGCCGGTGAGGTACCAGAGCGGGAAGGCGGCGCGGACGCCATCCTTGACCCGGACGCCGTCCTTGCCGGGCTTCCATCCGGCCTCGTCCAGGATCTTCTTCGCGGCGGCGAGGTCGTGGGGGCGCTCGGTGCCCCGGGTGAACCACTCGCTGTCGGTGGGGACGGGTCCGTAGGCGGGCTTGCCGTCGCCGTTGAGGATGGCGTCGACCATGGTCTGACGGTCGACGGCGACGTCGAGGGCGCGGCGCACGGCGGTGTCGCCGGCGACCTTGTTGTGGGTCGGGAGGGTCACCGTGCGGTAGTCGTAGGTGGTGGCGGCGATGGTCTTCTTGCTCTTGTCGTCCGCGAAGCCCTTGGCGAGGTTGGGCGGCAGGATCGCGCCGTCGAGGTCGCCGGAGCGCAGCCGGGTGGCGCGCACGTCGTCGTCCTTGATGATCGCCATGGTGAACTTCTTCACCTCGGGTTCGCCGCCCCAGTAGTGGGGGTTGGCGGTGAAGCTGATCTTCTCGCCCTTGGACCACTTGGTGAGGACGTAGGGCCCGGTGCCGATGGGGCGGGTGGCGAAGGCCCCGGTGTTGACGTCCTGCTCGCCCGCGATGTGCTGGGGGGCGATGGGCAGGACGGTGCGCTGGGCGAACGGCGCGTAGGGGTACTTCAGCGTGAAGACGACGGTGTCCTCGCCCTTCGCCGTGACGTCCTTGACGGCGTCCAGCTCGGTGCGTGAGGCGTTGTTGGTCTTCTCGTCGAGGATGGTGCGGTAGGTGAAGACGACGTCCTTGGCCCCGAACGGCTTCCCGTCGCTGAACTCGACGCCCTGGCGCAGCTTGTACGTGTACGTCAGACCGTCGGCGCCGACCTCGGGGAGCTCGGCGGCGAGGGCGGGGCGGAGCTTCATGTCCGCGTCCAGGGCGAGCAGTCCGTCGAAGATCTTGGAGTTGCCGTCCTTGCCGTAGCCGAGCAGCGGGCTCAGGCTGTCGGGCTCGTAGGCGATGCCGACGACGGCCGAGGTGGACCCCGCCCCGGATCCGGTCTTGGCGGTGTCCGGGTTCGAGCAGCCGGCTGCGGTCAGGGACAGGGCGCTGGCCATCGTGGCGGCGACCGCCACCCGTATCGATCGGGCCGTCATAGTCTGCACATCCCTGTTCGAGATCGGTTGTTATTGCGAACAGTGTGCAATTAAACATCACGTAAAAGACCCTGGTACAGCCCGCCTCGACAGACGAGACGGGTGCACCAGGGCCGTTGTGTCCGAGGGCGCCCCTAGGGCCTGTCTTCAAAGGGTCATATCCACATCAGGAGTGACGCGATGGTGAGTGCCGCTTCGTAGGATTCTCGGGTTTTGTCGTAGCGGGTGGCGATGGCCCGGTACTGCTTCGACGCGTTGAAGCAGCGTTCGACGACGTTGCGCTGCTTGTAGCGCTCCTTGCCGAAAGCGGGCGGCCTGCCGCCGTTGCTGCCACGACGGCGGCGGTTCGCCTGCTGGTCCGAGCGTTCCGGGATCGTGTGCGGGATACGACGTTTTCGCAGGTAGTTGCGTATACCTCGGCTGCTGTATCCCTTGTCGCCCAGGAGATGGTCGGGCCGGTTGCGCGGTCGGCCCGGGCCCGGACGGCGAACCCTGATCTGCGCGAGGACCTGCTCGAACTGCGTGCAGTCGTTGATGTTGCCGCCTGTGACGACAAAGCCGAGCGGACGGCCGCGGCCGTCGCAGGCGAGGTGAATCTTGGTCGTCAGTCCGCCACGGGATCGTCCGAGGGCGTGAGCGTGTGCCACTTCTGCAGGGCTTGCCCCTTTTTACGGGCGCCGGCCGCGTGCTGATGAGCGCGGGTGATCGTGGAGTCCACCGACACCAGCCAGTCAACATCCCCAGCCGCTTCCTTTTGAGCCTGAACGGCTTCAAGCATCCGCGTGAACGTGCCATCGAGCGCCCACCTGCGGAAACGTGTGTACAACGTCCGCCAGGACCCGTATCTCTCCGGCACATCACGCCAGGCCGAACCGGTCCGAAGCTTCCACACGATCCCGTTCAGAACCACCCGATCGTCCCGCCGGGGCCGCCCCGCGCCCGTTCGCGGAAGCAGCCCCGACAGAACGTCCCACTCTTCGTCCGAGAGCTCATGTCGCCGCACCATGCGCCACATGATGCCCCATCAACAACCTTTGAAGACAGGCCCTAGGCCCCCTAGGGAGCCGGAAGTTCCGCCAGCTCCGCGAGGGCCTGACGATGGCCGCCCGCCGTGCCGTACGCGATCGAGTCGGCCTTGGCGCGCTTCAGGTAGAGGTGCGCCGGGTGTTCCCAGGTCATGCCGATCCCGCCGTGCAGCTGTACGCACTCCTCGGCGGCGTGGACCGCGACGCCGGAGCAGTACGCCTGGGCCACCGCGACCGCGAGCGGGGCGTCGGGGCTGCTGGTGGCGAGGGCGTCGGCGGCGTTGCGGGCGGCGGCGCGCGCCGAGACGACCTCCAGCCAGAGCTGCGCCATCCGGTGCTTGAGCGACTGGAACGAGCCGACGGGCCGGTTGAACTGGTGGCGCTCCCGGGTGTACCGGACGGTCTCGGTCAGACACCACTCCGCGAGGCCGAGCTGTTCGGAGGCGAGCAGTCCGGCCCCGGTGAGCAGTCCGCGCCGTACCGCGGTGGCGCTCGCGTCCGCGTTCGCCAGCAGGGTCCCGGCGGCCCCGGTCAGGGTGACGGCGGCCAGCGGCCGGGTCAGGTCGAGCGGGACGAGCGGCTGTACGGCGACGCCGGGGTCGGTGGCCTCGACTGCGTACAGCCCCTCGGCGGTCGGCACCAGCAGCACATCGGCCACCGCCGCGTCGGCGACGCCGCGTACCGTCCCGTCCAGTGAGGCGAGCACCGCGTCAACCCCGGCGGGCGGAGTCGCGAAGGGCACGGCGAGCACGGCCGTACGGGCGCCGGAGGCCAGCTCGCCCAGGAGCGCTGGGGCCGGACCGTTCTCGGCGCCCAGGGCGAGCAGCGTCTCGGTGGCCACGACGGAGCTGGTCAGATACGGGGCGGGGGCCACGGACCGGCCGAGCTCCTCCAGGACCACGGCGGCCTCTCGGTGGGACGCGCCCTGGCCGCCGAGCTCCTCCGGCACGAGGAGTCCGGCCGCGCCGATGCCGGTGGCGAGCGAGGACCACAGCCGCTGGTCGTACGGCGTGTCGGACTCGGTCGCCGCGATCACCGTCGGCGCGTCGGCCCGGTCGGCGAGGAGGGCGCGCACGGCGGCGCGCAGGTCCTCCTCGTCCCTGGAGTAGAGCAGGTCGGGGGTGGCGGGGGGCTGGGCGGGCGTGGTCATCGGCTCAGGTCCTTCCAGGCGACGTCCTTGTCGTTGCGCGGTTCGGAGGGCAGGCCGAGGACGCGCTCGGCCACGATGTTCAGCAGGACCTCGCTGGTGCCGCCCTCGATGGAGTTGCCCTTGGAGCGCAGATAGCGGTAGCCGGCGTCCCGCCCGGTGAAGTCGACGAGCTCCGGGCGGCTCATGGTCCAGTCGCCGTACAACAGGCCTTCTTCGCCGAGCAGTTCAACTTCCAGGCCGCTGATCTCCTGGTTGAGCCGGGCGAAGGCGAGCTTCATGCCCGAGCCCTCGGGTCCCGGCTGTCCGGCGACGAGCTGCTGGCGCAGCCGCTCGCCGGTGAGCCGGGCGACCTCGGCCTCCACCCAGAGGGTCAGCAGGCGCTGGTGGGTGTCGGGGGTGCGCAGTTCGGGGCGCTCGCGCCAGGTCCTGGCGACCGGGCCGATCATGCCGCCCTCGCGGGGGATGCGGGAGCCGCCGATGGAGACACGCTCGTTCATCAGGGTGGTCTGGGCGACCTTCCAGCCCTCGCCGACGGGGCCGAGGCGGTGGCTGTCGGGGATGCGTACGCCGGTGAGGAAGACCTCGTTGAACTCGGCCTCGCCGGTGATCTGGCGCAGGGGCCGCACCTCGACGCCGGGGTCGGTCATGTCGCAGATGAAGTAGCTGATGCCGCGGTGCTTGGGCAGGTCCGGGTCGGTGCGGGCGATGAGGATCGCCCAGCGGGCCAGGTGGGCGCTGGACGTCCAGACCTTCTGGCCGTCGACGATCCAGTCGCCGCTCTCGTCCCTGACGGCCCGGGTGGCGAGGGCCGCGAGGTCGGATCCGGCGCCGGGTTCGCTGAACAGCTGGCACCAGACCTCCTCCCCCACCCACAGCGGGCGCAGGAAGCGGCGCTTCTGCTCGTCGGTGCCGAAGCCCAGGATGGTGGGCGCGGCCATGCCAAGGCCGATGCCGATGCGGCGTGGGTCGTTGTCGGGGGCGTCGGCGGCGGCGAGTTCGGTGTCGACGGCCTGCTGGAGGGAGCGGGGCGCGTCGAGTCCGCCGAGGCCCACCGGGTAGTGGACCCAGGCCAGGCCCGCGTCGAAGCGGGCCCTCAGGAAGTCGGTGCGGTCGGTGGTGGCGGGCGGGTGCGCGGCGAGCAGCTCGCGGGTACGGCGGCGGACCTCGGCGGCGTCGACTGCGGGGCTCATCGGGGACCTCCGGGGAGGACGACAATGCGGCCGGTGCTAGTGCCGTCGGCGACGCGCTGGACGGCGTCGGCCGCTCGGGCCATCGCGACGCGCTCACTGACCAGGGGTTTGACGATGCCCTGCTCGGCGAGCTCGGTCAGCTCGTCGTGGCAGGCGCGGACGGCGGCCGGGTCCTTGGTGTTGTACAGGCCCCAGTGCAGTCCGACGACGGAGTAGTTCTTCACCAGGGCGTGGTTGAGGCCCGGGGCGGGGACGACGCCGCTGGCGAAACCGACGACGAGGATGCGCCCCTCGAAGGCGACGCACTTGGCGGACTTGGCGTACGCGTCGCCGCCGACCGGGTCGTAGACGACGTCCGCGCCGCGCCCGCCGGTGGCGTCCTTCACTGCGGCGACGATGTCCTCGCTCCGCCGGTCGATGACCAGGTCGCAGCCGAGGTCGCGGGCGACCGCCGCCTTCTCCGGGCCGCCGACGACGCCGATGACCTTCGCGCCCGCCGCCCTGCCGAGCTGGACGGCGGCGCTGCCGACACCTCCGGCCGCCGCGTGGACGAGGAGGGTCTCCCCGGGCTGGAGGCGGGCGCGGCGGTGCAGGCCGAACCAGCCGGTCTGGTAGCCGATGTGCAGGGCGGCCGCCTCGGCGTCGTCCAGCGCGTCGGGGGCGGGCAGCAGGGCCGCCTCGTCCGCGACGACGTAGTCGGCGAAGCCGCCGTGGGGCAGGGCCGGGGTGGCGAGGACGCGGCGCCCGTCCTCGGTGGTCCCGCACACCTCGACGCCCGGGGTGAACGGCAGCGGCGGCCGCACCTGGTACTGGCCCCGGCAGAGCAGGGCGTCGGGGAAGTTGACGTTCGCCGCGCGGACCTCGACGAGCACCTGCCCGTCGCCGGGCGTGGGCCGGCCCGTCTCCTCCAGCCGCATCACCTCGCCCGGCTCGCCGTTCCGGTGCACTCGCCATGCCTGCATGAGGGGCCTCCACAACACTGTCGGCTTCAACCGCTGCCGCGGTCGGCATTACCACTGCTGCGCCGCATACTAAGCGGTCGCTTGCCGATATGGGAACACCTCGGGCCCGGGCTCCAAAGGCTCCTGGCCTCAGGCGCGCTTCGGCTTCGCCCGCACGTGCATGCGCTCGCCCTGCGGACCGAACAGGCTGAGGAACTCCACCGTCTCGTCCTCGGCCGGGCCGAACCAGTGCGGCAGCCGGGTGTCGAACTCGGCGGCCTCGCCCGGCTCCAGCACCAGATCGTGTTCGGCCAGCAGCAGCCGCAGCTTCCCGGAGAGCACGAACAGCCACTCGTACCCCTCGTGCGTGCGCTGTTCCGGCGGGCCGCCGCTGCCGGGCTCCTGGATCAGCTTGTACGCCTGGAGGCCGCCCGGCCGGGCGGTCAGCGGCAGCATGGTCCGGCCGTGCTGGACGATCGGCTTGGCCCGCACGCGCGGATCGCCGACGGGTGCGGCGCCCACCAGGTCGTCGAGCGGCACCTCGTGGGCGCGGGCGATCGGCAGCATCAGTTCGAGGCTGGGGCGGCGGCCACCGGATTCCAGCCGGGAGAGCGTGGAGACGGATATGCCGGTGGCTGCCGAGAGCGCGGCGAGGGTGACACCGCGGTCCTTGCGCAGCCGTCGCAGGCGGGGGCCGACACCGGAGAGGACGGATTCCAGTTCCGGGTCGTCCCGGTCGTGTTCCTTCATGCGGCCATTGCAGGATCGGCAAGCCGGTTTGTCAATACGGTCAGAGGGCGAAGACCTCGAAGGTGACCGCGGGGCGGCCGCCGAACCGCTCGGCCGCGTCCTGGGCCATGCCCTCCAGGAAGGTCCGGCAGTAGCGCTCCGGGTCCTCCTGGGTCAGCGCCTCGATATACGTGCGGTGCTCCAGCAGCGACCGGACCGAGCGTTCGAGACCCGCGGTCGCGTCGACCGCGTGGGTGGGCCGGTCACTGCCCGCCACGGCGGTCCAGCGCACCCCGTCCCACGGGTCGAGTCCCCGTTCGCCGAGTTCCGGGTAGATCCAGCGGTTGCCCGCGTCGGCGACGGCGTCCAGGGCGGCGCGCCCGACCGCGCGGTGGTCGGGGGTGTTCCAGGCGACCACGCCCCAGGTGTCCCGGTGGTTGAGGGTGACCATCAGTTCGGGGCGGTGCCGGCGGATGGCCGCGGCGATGTCGCGGCGCAGGCCGGTGCCGTACTCGATCACGCCGTCGCGGTGGTCCAGGAATTCCACGGTCCGCACGCCGACGACGGCGGCGCTCGCCCGTTGCTCCCGCTCGCGCACCGGCGCGCACTCCTCGGGCGACAGCGTGTCGATCCCGGCCTCGCCGCGGCTGGCGAGGAGGTAGACGACCTCACGGCCGCCGTCTGTCCACTCCGCCACGGCGGCGGCCACTCCGTACTCCAGGTCGTCGGGGTGGGCGACCACGGCCAGTGCGCGCTGCCAGTCGACGGGCATGGGTTCGAGTCGCTGCGACGTCATACGGGCAGGCTACCCACGCAATGTCGGCACGGCAGGCTCCCCACGCACCGTCGACACGGCAGGCTCCCCACGCACCATCGGCACGGCAGGCTCCCCGGCCCCGGCGCCGGGCATGCGAGGCTGGAGTCCGGTGACGGTCACCGCGAACACGACCGCCCGGCCCGTCCGGGCTGGGTGCGGGGCGCCCCGCACCCAGCCGATCCGGCGAACGAAAGGAACCCGCTCGTGCCCAGCCCCGCATCCCTCTCCCCCGCCCAGGCCGCAGCCCGTCTGGAGGAGTTCACCGTCATCGACGTGCGGGCTCCGGGCGAGTACGCCGCCGGACACGTTCCCGGCGCCCTGAACATCCCGCTCGACAAGCTGCCGGACGCGCTGCCCGCGCTCAAGTCCGCCTCCGCGCGCGGTTCGCTGCTGGTGGTGTGCGCTTCCGGGGTCCGCTCCACCCGGGCCTGCGAGATCCTCTCCGGAGCGGACATCGAGGCCGTGACGCTGACCGGCGGCACGTCGGCCTGGGAGGGTGACGGCCGCGGCCTGGACCGCCCCGAGGGCGCGCGCGCCACCTGGCCCATGGAGCGTCAGGTGCGGCTCGCGGCGGGCTCGCTGGTGGTGGCTGGGCTGGTCGCGGGCATCCGCTTCCCGGCGGCGCGCTGGCTGTCCGCGGGCGTCGGCACGGGCCTGGTGTACTCGGCGCTCAGCAACACGTGCGGGATGGCCGCGGTCCTCTCGAAGCTGCCGCACAACCGGGCCCCGCGTGCCGCCGGCGACCTGGACGCCACGCTGGAGGAGCTCCAGCGCTGACCCGACGGGGCCGGCCGGTCCACGAACGGCCGGCCCCGGGGCCGGGCGCGCGCCCGGCCGGTCAGGCCTCGTCGCGGACCAGCGCCAGCAGCCGGTCCAGGACGCGGGGGCCGCCCGCGCGCACGCCGTCGTGCTCGTACTCGTCCGTCACCCAGGTCCGCAGCCCCCGGATCGCCGCCGCCGTGCGCAGCGCGTCCGCGGTGTCGACGTACATGTCGTCGTGGTAGACGGCCGCGGCGACCGGGACCTCGTTGGCGGCGAGCCGCTCGGGGTCGTACAGCAGGGGCCAGTCGGTGCGCTGCGCCAGGAGCTCGGCGGTCTCGCGCAGCGGGCGCAGGGCTGGGTCGACGTCGAAGTGCCAGGGGTGGATGGTCTCGCCGGTGAAGAGGACCGGGCCGTCGCCCGCCAGCGCCGTCGCCGCGTCGAACTGGGGGAACTCGGCGCGGACACGCTCTGCGGCCCAGGCGGTGGGGCGCTCGCCCTGCCCGTAGATGGCCTCGTGGAGCAGGGCGTACAGCGGATGCCCGGCAAAGGAGGCGGCCGTGCGCATGGCCTCCTGGAAGGCGTCGGAGAGTTCGGTGGCGCCCGGGGTGCGGACGAACGCGTTCTCCAGCAGGTAGTGGAGCTGGTGGCTGCCGCTTCCCGAGCCGAGCATGATGCCGAGCGACTGGAAGCCCTCGGGCGTCAGCCGGTGTCCGGCGCTCTCGGGACGGTGCTCGGCGAGGTACGCGGTGATCGCGCGGGCGCGCTCGACGTCCTGGGGGTAGCGGGCGTAGTGGGCGGCGACCTTGCGTTCGACGCGGGGGTACGCGGCCCGGTAGACGTCGTCCGCGTGGGCGTCCAGCGAGGGCAGTCCGCCGGTAATCAGGATGGCCGCGAGGCCCTCGGGGGCCGAGGAGAGGTAGCGGACGGCGCAGAAGCCGCCGAAGGACTGGCCGAGGACCGTCCAGGGCGCTCCGCCGGTGAGCCGCTGCCGGATCAGCTCGCAGTCGCGCACGATGGAGTCGGAGCGGAAGTGGGCGAGGTAGTCGGCCTGTTCGCGCGGGCCGCCGCGCAGCGGGAGGGTCTGCCGGTTGGCCGGGGTGGACAGTCCGGTGCCGCGCTGGTCGAGGAGGAGTACCCGGAACTCGCGCAGGGCGCGGCCGAGCCAGGCCTCCGTGCCGACGAACCGGCGCGCGCCGAAGCCGGGGCCGCCCTCCAGGTAGACCATCCAGGGCAGCTCCTCGCCGGCCCGGGAGGTGGCGACCGCTTCCCGGCCGTAGACCTCGATCTGCTCGCCGCCGGGGTCGCTGTGGTCCAGGGGCACGGTGAATCGCCGGTCGGTGAGGACGACGCCGGGCTGCCGGTAACTGATCACGGGAACTCCTGAATCCGGGTGCGGACTGATCCGGGCGAAAGGGCCAGTTCAGCACATGGCCGCACCGGTCCGGCGAAGGGGTCGCCGGGGGGGTGCCCCGGACGGTCCCGGCCCGTGTGCGGTGCGGCCGGAGGGCTCCTAGCGTTCAGGCATGATCCGGTTCGAGCAGGTCGGCAAGGTCTATCCGGACGGGACGACGGCGGTCGACGGGCTGTCCTTCGAGGTGGCGGAGGGCGAGCTGGTGACCCTGGTGGGACCGTCCGGCTGCGGCAAGACGACCACGATGATGATGGTGAACCGGCTGATCGAGCCGACCTCGGGCCGGATCCTGGTGGACGGCGAGGACATCTCCGGGATCGACCCGGTGAAGCTGCGCCGCCGGATCGGCTATGTGATCCAGCAGGTGGGCCTCTTCCCGCACCGGACCGTCCTGGACAACACCGCGACCGTCCCGGCGCTGGTCGGCTGGAAGCGCGCACGGGCCCGGGAGCGGGCGGCGGAGCTGCTGGACCTGGTGGGCCTGGACCCGAAGACGTACGGCTCGCGCTATCCGGCGCAGCTCTCCGGCGGGCAGCGCCAGCGGGTGGGCGTGGCGCGGGCGCTCGCGGCGGATCCGCCGGTGCTGCTGATGGACGAGCCGTTCGGCGCGGTGGACCCGGTGGTGCGGGAGCGGCTACAGAACGAGTTCCTGGCGCTCCAGCAGCGGGTGCGCAAGACGGTGCTCCTGGTGACGCACGACATCGAGGAGGCGGTACGGATGGGCGACCGGATCGCGGTGTACGGGCAGGGGCGCATCGAGCAGTTCGACACCCCGGCAGCCGTGCTCGGCACCCCGGCGACCCCGTACGTGGCCCGGTTCGTGGGTTCCGACCGGGGGCTGAAGCGGCTGTCGGTCACGGCGATCGAGCCGGAGGACCTGGAGGAGCCGCCGGTGGCCCGGCTGGAGGAGCACGCGGGGGCCGCGGCGGCCCGGCTGGCGGCGGCGGGGGCCCGCTGGGCGGTGGTCCTGAACGGCGCGGGCGAGCTGCACGGCTGGGTGTCGGCGGACGCGCTGCGGTCGGCCGGGGAGGAGGGGACGGTGGGTGGTCTGGCCCGCCGGATGGACGCGTGGGTGCCGGTCGGGGCCCCGCTGAAGCAGGCGTTCAGCGAGATGCTCCAGCACGACGCGGGGTGGGTGGCGGTGCTGGACGGGGCCCGGTTCCTCGGGGTGCTGACCCCTGCCAAGCTGCACGAGGCGCTGCGCCGGTCGGTGGACGCCGACGCGCAGGGGGTGGGCCGTGACGAGGTGGAGTTCGATTCCGTGGCGGACGCGTAGGGGGGTGGCGGATCCGCGCGGCCGGGGTCTTTGACTTCCGGCCCGCCCACCTGCGCCGGTCAGCGTCCGCGGCGGTAGCTGCTGCCGTCCCGGGGCCGGACCAGCAGCCCCGCCACGACGAGGTACCGGCGCAGCACGGAGCAGTCCTCGTGAACGGTGAGGAGGGCGTCGTTCACCTCGCGCTCGGTGTACGAGCGCTCCCGCTCGAACAGGGTGTCGGCAAGGTGCACGAGCAACTGCCCCCGCCGGGCCTCCCTGCGCGGGATCGCGACCAGGCGGCCGTGCGAGAAGAGCGCTTCGACCCGGGAGGTCCGAGGGGTCCGCGACGGCTGCGCGAGGGTCTCTTGTTCAGCGGGCATGGCCGGAAGCGTCGCAGCCGTCCGGAGGAGGGGCAACGCCTTTTCGGCGTTGCCCCTCCTCGCGTTGACAGACCCGCACCGCCCGGGTTGTGATGGGTGCGTGCAGCGTGACGTCGGCCAAAGAGATCTGGGCCGGCCGGCGGTCAAGCCAGCACCTTCTTCCCAGGGATGACGCCGTGAGTCCACTCATCGCCCCCTGCCTCTGAGCACCGCAGCCTCCGAACGCTTCGCCGCGGGCGCGCACCCCCGCGACGCCGGGCCTTCGCCGCCCGCTTTCCTTCCGGGAGACCCAGAACCTCCATGTCCCATGCCTTCCAGCAGTCCGTCATCACCGAATTCCGCGCGACCGCGGGGAAGGTCGGCGGCCCCTTCGAGGGCGCCGACCTCCTGCTGCTCACCACCACCGGAGCCCGCTCCGGGAAGCCGCACACCACACCACTGGGATACGTGCGCGACGGCCGTTCGCTGCTCGTCGTCGGCTCCAACCTCGGCGCACCGCTCCATCCCGACTGGTACCGCAATCTCCTCGCCCGTCCCACCGTGCGGGTCGAGTTGGGGGACGAGGAGTTCGAGTCCCTCGCCGTACCCGCCGAAGGGGAGCGGCGCGACGAACTCTTCGCCCGGGTCGTCGCCGAGGCGCCCGGGTACGCGGACTACCAGGACGCGACGGACCGGGTGCTGCCGGTCGTGGTCCTGGAATTGCCCGAGCGCGACGCGACGGCCCCCGCGATCAATTCGCTCGCCGACAAGCTGGTGGAGGTGCACACCTGGCTGCGCGGCCAACTGCGCCACGTGCACGACGAGACGGAGGCGCACTTCGCCGCGCGGGCCGCACACCAGGGCGGGGGCGAGGCGCCCGCACCCGGTCTCGGGCTCCAGATCCGGCAGCGCTGTCTGGCGTTCTGCCAGGCCCTGGAGTTCCACCACACGGCCGAGGGCGGTCACATGTTCCCGACGATGGAGGGCTACCACCCCGAGCTGGGGCACGTCTTCGACCGGCTGCGGGAGGAGCACCGGAGCATCGGGGCCGTCCAGTCGGCGCTCGCGGCCCATCTGGCCGACGTCGCCGTCGCGGAGCCGGACCGCTTCCGCGCCGAACTGGCCCGGATGACCGCGGACCTGACCGCCCACCTCGACTACGAGGAGGAGCACCTCCTGCCCCTGCTGGCCGGTGTGCCCTGGCCCCCGGCGCCGCCCGCCTCCTGAGCCGTCGGGCGGCTCAGTCCTTCGGGAGGAGCTTCCTCGACTCCAGGTAGGTGCGCGCGACGTCCTCGGGCAGCCTGCGCCAGCTGTCGACCTGCTCGTTCATCGAGGCCAGGTCGGCGGTGGTCAGCACGGTGTTGAGCCGGTCGAGGGCGTCGCGCACCCCGGTGCTCCCGGCGCGTGCGCGGTTGACGACGGGGACGACGTAGTCGGCGTTCTGGAGCTTCTTGTCGTCCTCCAGCAGGACGAGGCCGAACTGGTCCAGGGTGGCGTCGGTCGTGGTGGTCAGGACCATCTGGTCCTGACCACTCTGCACCGCCTGCTTGGCCTGGGTGGTGCCGACGCCCTTCGGGTCGACGGCGACGACGTCGATGCCGTACGTCCTGCGCAGGCCGGGGGCGCAGTAGGGCCGCTGGACGCATTCGTCGCCCGCCGCCAGTCGAACGGGCAGTTTCGCGGCGCCGACGTCGCTGAGGGTCTTCAGTCCGTGTTCCTTCGCGTACGCGGCGGTGACGGCGAAGGCGTTCTGGTCGACGGCCCGGCCGGGGGCGAGGACGGTGAGTCCGCGCGGGGCGGCGAGCGAGCGCAGCTCCTTCATGGTGGTGGCGAGGTCGGGCGATCCGACCGGGGGTGCGTCGGCCCCGTTGGCCTTGGCGTTCAGCCAGTCGGCGAAGGTCGCCGCGTACTCCGCCACCACGTCGATCTGGCCGTTCTCCAGGGCCGGTTCGTAGATCTCGCGATTGGTCACGGAGATGATGTCGGCGGAGTACCCGGCGTGCTCCAGGAGCAGCGCGTACAGCTGGGCCAGCAGGTCGCTCTCGGTGAAGCCGGCCGATCCGACGGTGAGGTGCTCGCTGTCGCCGGGCGGTGCGGTGACCTCGCCCTGGTTCTCCAGCGCCGGGCCCGCCGTGCAGGCCGTGGCGGCGAGGAGGGCCAGCGCGGCCAGGGCCCGGCGGGCGCGGCTCATGCTGCCTCCCGGTCGCGCCGGGGGGCGAGACGCTGCCCCGCCTCGAAGAGGCTCTCGACGAGGAGGGCGAAGGCGGCCACCAGGATCGCCCCCGCCACCACCTGCGGGGTGGCGGCGAGGTTGAAGCCCGCGGTGATGATCCGGCCCAGTCCCCCGCCGCCGGCCAGCGCCGCGATGGTGGCGGTGGCCACCAGCTGGACGGCGGCGATCCGCACGCCGGTGAGGATCAGCGGGAGGGCGAGCGGCAGCTCCACACCCAGCAGCAGCTGGCGGCCGGTCATGCCCATGCCCCGGGCGGCCCGGACGACGTCCCGGTCGACCTCGCGCATTCCGACGTAGGCGTTGGTGAGGAGCGGCGGCACGGCGAAGAGCACGAGCGCGATGACCGTCGACCACTGCCCGTGCGTCCCGATGGGGGTGAGCAGCAGCAGGACCAGTACGGCGAAGGTGGGCACGGCGCGGCCGACGTTGGAGAGGTTGACGGCGAGCGCGCCGCCCTTGCCGAGGTGGCCGAGGACGAGGGCGACGGGCAGCGCGATCAGGCAGCTGATGAGCAGACAGACGACGGTGAGGTAGAGGTGTTCGCCGAGCCGGTTCCAGACGCCGTCGGGGCCGGACCAGTGGGCGGCGGTGGTGAGCCAGGACCAGGTGTCGGAGAGGGTGTTCACGTCCGCGCCCCCCTGCCGGGTGTGTTCACGCCCGCCTCCGGGGCCAGGGGGTCAGCAGCCGTCCCGCTCCCAGGAGCAGCAGGTCCGCGGCGACGGCGATGACGACGCACAGGACGGAGGCGGTGAGCACCTGGGCCTTGAAGTAGGTGTTCATGCCGGAGTAGATGAGGTTGCCGAGTCCCCCGTGGCCGACGATCGCCCCGATGGTGACCAGGGAGACCGCGGATACGGTGGCGATGCGCAGCCCGGCCATCGCGGCGGGCAGGGCGAGCGGGAGCTCCACGGCGATGAGCAGACGCAGCGGCCCGTAGCCCATGCCGCGTGCGGCCTGGCGGGTCTCCTCGGGGACGGCCCGGAGCCCGGCCAGGATGTTGCGGACGAGCAGCGTCAGGGAGTAGAGGACGAGCCCGGCGATCACCAGCGCGGCCGAGAGTCCGTACAGCGGCAGCAGCAGGGAGAACATCGCGAGCGACGGGATCGTGTACAGGATCGTCGTGAGGCCCAGCACCGGCCCTGCCGCCCAGCGCCACCGACGGGCGGCCACCGCCAGGGGGACGGCGAGCAGGAGCGCGATGGCCACCGAGGCGGCCGTCAGCTGGAGGTGTTGCAGCACCGCGTCCATGAGGATCTCGCGGCGGCTGGAAAGGTAGGCCCCGCAGATCCACTCGTTGCGGGCGAGGCAGTCGTCCGGGGGCGCCGTCACCCGTCCATTCGAGCGCGGCGGCGGTTCCGTCGCGCGTCGGGGGCCGCCGTTCGAGGGGTTGAGCGAGTGCTCACCCCCTCTGGTGGCGTCCTGGCACGGAGGAGGTCGAGCACCCGCTCAACCCCTTCGTGGTCGACCCGGGGCACGCGTGGGCCGGTACACAGAGGCGTTGATCAGGGTGAACGTCTGGACGAAGGTCACGGTTTTCCGGTCGTGAGCGTCGGTGGACGGCACGTTCTCGATGGTGAACGGGACGTCGCGGCCGGTTCTCGGTACCAGGATGTCGCGTGGGGTGCCGAGCCGAGGAACGGCCGCCCGCCGTTGCTTGCGCAGACCGCCCGGCCGTCCCGCCGTCGCCCCGTCCCTCCGCGCCCGCCTGGAGCATCCGTGCTCGACCTGTGCACCGCCGGGTTCGAGAAGGCCCTCACCCGGATCCTGGCGGACTCGCCGCTGGGCGAGTTCACCGACCCGGTGGGCCTGGCAAGCGCCGTGGGCGGGTCGTTCGCGGGCCTGGAGCTGTACGAGGCCTCGACCCCGCGGGGGCCGGACGTGCCTTCGCCGCGCTGGAGCAGCTCGCCGAACTGGCCGGGGTGCTGGACGAACTCGGCCCGGTGGCCCGGCGGGCCGTACGCCACCTGCGGCGCACGGGGAGAACGTAGAAGGTGACGCGCGGCGGGAATGCGGAACGACCTGGGCTTCCCGAGCAACCCTCCTCGCCCGGCCGCCGTCTTGATCCATGACAGGACGGTGCGCCACGTGTGACGTGCGGCGCCCAACCCCCACAAGATCCGGGCGTGCACGATCGCTGGACTATACTCTCCGCGTATACATGGAAGGTATAGTCAGCGTGCTGCGGCCCGGCACCGCGCGGAAGGCCCCCATGCAGACCAAGGCACTGGCGCCCGAGTACCAGGGAGCACTCACCAAGATGTCGGTGAACGCCTCCCTCACCGACGTACTGGCCGAAGGCGTACGCCACTTGAGGCAGGCCGAGCTCTCCGGATCGCAGGAGGAGGTGGCGCGCTCGGGCCTCGCCGTGGCCGAGGCGCACCGCAGGCTCGGACAGGTCGCGGAGGCCGATCGGGCGTGGAAGGCCAGTTACCGGGCCGCGCGGAGGGCCGGGAACACCGGGGCGATGGCGTGGGCGTTGTGGAGCGGGGGCACGCTGGCCCGCCAACGCGGTTCGCTGCGCCTCGCGTTCAGGCTGCTCGGCCTCGCCGCGGAGCTGGGGAAGCGGGGCGGGGACGTGGTCGCCCGGGGCTATTCGCTGGCCGGCCTCGCCGAGACCGGACGGATCCAGGGCGACTACGCGACCGTCGCCACGCTGCACGAACAGCTGCTGGCCGAGGCCCGTGCCCGGGGCGAGGCCCGGCACACCGTCTGGGCGCTGGAGGGCATCGCGCAGATCCACCGCAACACCGGTTCGCTGGACACCGCGTTGGAGATGTTCGAGGAGGCGGCCGTCCTGGCGGGCGACGCGGACGACCGGCGCGGCCGGGCGTGGGCCCTGCGCGGCATCGCGGACATCGTCTCCCTCCGGGACGGGGCGACCGGGCGCGCACTCGACCTGCTCTCCGAGGCCGAGGTGACCTGCCGCGAGATGAACCTCTCCAGCGCCCTCGCCTACAACCACAAGATGCGGGCCAACGTGCTGTTCCGCGCCGGGCGGTACGAGGAGGCGCGCGAGGTCTACGAGCAGGCGCTCGGCGAGTTCCGCGCGATGGACGAGCCTCGGGGCGAGGCGCTCGCCTCGCTCGGCCTGGTCAAGGCGCGGGCCAGGCTCGGCCGGGACCGCGAAGCCACCGCCGCCGAGCTGGACGAACTGCGCTGCAGGCTGAGCCGGATCGGACTGCTCAACGCCCAGGAGATGGTCGAGAAGGCGTACGCCGAACTCGGCGTGGGACCGGCCGCCGCGGGCGAGAGCGACGGTCGCCGATGACGCTCTCCACGACCAGCCGGGCGAGCGCACCGCAGATACTGGACCGCTGCCGCGAACTGGTGCGTCCGGCCCTGGTGGAGTCGGTGGGGCGGTTGCACCCCTGGCACGCGGAGACGGCGGCCTTCTCGCTGGGCTGGAGCGGGACCGGCGGCGAGCCGGCGCCCGGATCGCAGGGCAAGGGGGTCCGCCAGGCGCTCGCGGTGCTCGGCGCGGAGGCGGCGGGCGGGAGCGGGTCGGACGCGCTGCTGGGCGCGGTGGCCGTCGAGCTGATCCACACCTTTTCCCTGATCCACGACGACATCATGGACGGGGACGAGACACGTCGTCGTCGGCCGACGCTGTGGAAGGCGTACGGCACGGGCCCGGCGGTCCTCGCGGGGGACGCCCTGTTCGCGTTGGCCGTCTCCACGCTGGCGGAGGCTCCCGGGCCGGGCGGCGCGGCGGCGGTCCGGCGACTGGCGGGCGCGCTGGGCGATCTGGTGCACGGTCAGGCGCAGGACCTGCTCTTCGAGTCCCGGCCGTGGACCGGGCCCGGGGCGGTCCTGCCGCACGAGTACCGGTCGATGGCCACCCACAAGACGGGCTCCCTGCTCGGTTGCGCCGCTGCCCTGGGCGCGGTGCTGGCCGACGCCCCGGCGAGCACCGTCGAGGCGCTGGACCAGGCGGGGCGGCATGTGGGGGTGGCGTTCCAGGCGGTGGACGACCTGCTCGGGATCTGGGGCGATCCGCAGGTGACCGGCAAGCCGGTGCACAGCGACTTGCGGCGGCTCAAGAAGACGTACCCGGTGCTCGCGGCCCTGTCAGCCGACCACCCGGCGGCCCGGCGTCTCGATGCGCTGCTCACCTCCGCCGGGCCGCTCGACGACCGGGCGGCGCGCCGTGCGGCCGAGCTGATCGACGAGGCAGGGGGGCGGCGGGCCGCGGTCGCCGAGGCGCACGAGCACCTGGCGGCGGCCCGCGCCTGTCTGGACCGGGTTCCGTTGGCGGAGGGCGCGCGCGGGGACCTGCTCACGCTGATCCCGTACCTCGTGGAGCGCACCGGCTGACCCGTGGCCGCCCGCCGGAAAACGGCGGGCGGCCACGGTCCCGCGTAGGGCACGATGGGCCCGGGCGTGCCTTCGCCCACGCACCCGCCACGAAGACGTGAGGACTCCCCCGCGTGACTACTCTTCCCGCTCCCGTCACGGCGCTGCTCGTCGTCGACGTCCAGTCGGCGTTCGTCGCGGGGGACGCGGCCGTGCCCGACGCGCCCCGGCTGCTGGACCGGGTGACGGATCTGATCGGGCGGGCCCGGGAAGCCGGGGCGCTCGTCGTCCACCTGCAGAACGACGGCCCGGCCGGGCAGCCGGACGAGCCGGGGACGCCCGGGTGGGAGCTGCACCTGCCCGTGCGCACCGGGCCGGCCGAGACGGTGATCCGCAAGAGCGAGGACGACGGTTTCGACGAGACGTCGCTCGAGGCCGAGCTGCGAGCGGCGGGCGTCCGGGCGCTCGCCGTGTGCGGGGTGATGTCGGAGATGTGCGTGCTCGCCACCGCCCGCCGGGCCCTGGAGCTGGACTACCGGGTCGTCCTGCCCCATGACGCCCACGCCACGTACGACATTCCGGCCGCGCCGGACATCAGTGACGTGGTGCCGGCGGCGATGGCGTCACGGGTCGCGGAATGGGCTCTGGGCGACGAGGTGGAAATCGTGGCGCACGCGGCGACCGTCCTTTTCGCCACTCCGTCCGCCACCACGAGAACGGCCTAGTCGGCCGATAGATGGTGCCGCCATCCGGTGCGGCGATCGGCGCAGTACGGTATGCCGGAAACGGCCGAAGATATAAGCGGCGGATGCGTACGGATCATCTCCGCCATTCCGTACCAGGACTCTCGGCAAGCCCTTTCACCTGCTGCCCGTGAAGGGCCGACGGTCATGCGCCGATCTGCTGCGCGACCACCCGAACGGCCCTCCTTCCCGCGTCATCCCCCTGTGGTCGTATGAGCGAGTCACGCGCACGATTTCCCCATAACTCTGCCAAAGTGCACTTCGGCTTTACTCACCGGATTGAGCGAAGAGAGCCGTGCGTGCTGCACATGCGTCGTACTGAAGAAAGCCAATTGACGGTCCTTCATTTGGTTCAACCCGTGGACGGCGGAGTGGCCCGGGTCGTCACCGATCTCGTCAGGGCCCAGGCCGGGTCCGGGCTGCGCCCGGTGGTGGCCTGCCCGCCCGGCAGCCCGCTGGCCATCGGGGCGGCGGCCGCGGGCGCCGAGGTCCACGGCTGGTCCGTCACCCGTGCCCCCGGGCCCCGGCTGGCCGGTGAGGTGGCCGCCGCGCGCCGGATCGTCCGCGCGAGCCGCCCGCACGTGGTGCACGCCCACAGCGCCAAGGCGGGACTGGCCGGCCGGATCGCGGTGCGCGGCCGGATCCCCACCGTGTTCCAGCCGCACGCCTGGTCGTTCGAGGCGGTCGGCGGGCGCACGGCGGAACTCGCGCTCGGCTGGGAGCGGTTCGGCGCGCGCTGGGCCGATCACATCCTGTGCGTCAGCGAGTCCGAACGCCGCACCGGACAGGAGGCGGGCATCGCCGCCCGCTGGTCGGTCATCCACAACGGCATCGACCTCGACCGTTTCCGTCCCGGCGAAAGCGGGGACCGTGCGGAGGCCCGCGCCTCGCTGCCCTTGCTGGAGGGCGCCGACGCGGACGCCCCGCTGGTCGTCTGCGTCGGCCGGCTCACCCGGCAGAAGGGGCAGGACGTGCTGCTGCGCGCCTGGCGCCGGATGCCGGCGGCCGGGGCCCGTCTGGTGCTGGTGGGGGACGGACCCGACCGAAACGGGCTGGAGGCGTCGGCCCCGCCGGGCGTGCTGTTCACCGGAGCCTGCGAGGACGTGCGGCCGTGGATCCACGCGGCGGACGTCCTCGTGCTGCCCTCCCGCTGGGAGGGCATGGCGTTGGCCCCGCTGGAGGCCATGGCCTGCGGGCGCCCCGTCGTGATGACCGACGTGAACGGGGCGCGGGAGAGCCTGCCGCCCGGTCACGAGGCCCACTGTCTGGTGCCTCCGGAGGATCCGGCGGCACTGGCCGCGGCGCTGACCGCCCTGCTCGCCGACCGGGAGCTGCGCGATGCGCTGTCCCGCCGGGCCCTGCGCCACACCCGGGCGGCCTTCGACGTCCGACGGACCGCGGGGGCCGTTGCCGGTCTCTACCAGGAACTGGTCGGCGTGTCCGGCCCCACGAGGAAGCGCACCGAGCGATGACGATGGAGAGTGCACCGGTTCCCGGCGCTGGTCAGGCAACAGCCGTGCAGGCTCACACGGTTCATCCGCCGCGAAGAAGCGGCGGCGGTGCGCGGGCACAGCCCGGCAAGCGCCGAACCGTCCGGTACGGCCGTCTCGCGCCGCTCCTGTGCGTGGACGTCCTGGCGCCGGCCGTGACGTTCGCCCTGGTCGTCCCGGCCCCGTGGCCCTGGACGCTGGTGGCCGTCCAGGCGGTGGCGCAGGTGTTGATCTTCGCCCGACGCGGCCTGCACCGGATGCGTCTGTCCCCCTCGGTCCTCTCCGAACTCCCCGCCCTGCTCGGCCTCACCCTCCTCCAGTGGTACGTGACCATGGAGGTGCTGGCCGCCTGGGCCCCGCAACAGGCGATCGGCTGGACCGTACTGGCGTACGGGGCCGCCACGCAGACCGTGCTGACCTGCGCGGGACGCGCGGCTGTGTACCGGGCGCGCCGGTGGGCCGCGGTCCGCCGTCCGCTGTCCACGCTCGTCGTGGGTCAGGGGCCACTGGCCCGTCAGGTGACGGCCGCCCTGTACGACCACCCCGCCTACGGACTGCGGCCGGTCGGTCTGGTCGCGCCCCCGGCATCCGGGGACGAGAAGCAGCCGACGGGTTCCGACCCCGTGCCGCTGCCGGTCCTGGCCGCGCCCCAGGAGGTGCGGCGGGCCGTCGTCCAGAACAGCGTGCGGCACGCGGTGTTCACGGCGCCGCCCGAGGCCACCCCGGACGGCGCCGCCCTCTTCACTCTGCTCACCGCTCACGGCTGCCGGGTGTGGCTGGTCACCGGTCCCGGCGCCGTCGCGGGGCCCCCGGCGGAAGGCCGCCCCGATCACCTGTGGGGTTTCGCCGTCCAGCCGCTGAACGACGGGACGGACCGTCCTGTCGGCCACGGGGCGAAGCGGGCGATGGACGCCTCCCTGGCCGCGGTCGGACTGTTGCTGGCGGCCCCGGTGATGGCGGTCTGTGCCCTGGCCGTGCGGCTCTCCGACGGACCGGGCGTGATCTTCCGTCAGGAACGCGTCGGCCGGCACGGGCGCCCCTTCGTCCTGCTGAAGTTCCGTACGCTGCGGCCCGCCGACGTCCAGGAGTCGGCCACCCGCTGGAACGTCGCGTCCGACGGGCGGATGAGCCGCGTCGGCCGGGTGCTGCGCCGGACCTCCCTCGACGAGTTGCCGCAGCTGTGGAACGTCCTGCGGGGCGATATGAGCCTGGTCGGCCCGCGTCCCGAACGGCCCTTCTTCGTGGCGCAGTTCAGCCGCACCCATCCCGGCTACCAGGCCCGCCACCGGATGCCCGTGGGCATCACGGGTCTGGCCCAGGTGAACGGGTTGCGCGGCGACACCTCGATCGAGGAGCGCGCCCGCTTCGACAACCGCTACATCGAGACCTGGTCGCTGTGGCAGGACGCGTGCGTGCTCGCGCGGACCGCGGGCTCCCTGTTCCGGCTCGGAGGCAGCTGATCATGGCCGCCGTGCTCAGCCCGCCCGCGCCGTCGACGGCGGCCGGACCCCGCGCCGCCGCCCGCCCCCCGTGGGGTGGTTGGCGCAGCCGTTGGCCGCTGCTGCCGCTGGTCGCGACCGTCCTGCTGCCCGCCCTGCCCTCAGGGTCCTCCGGCGGGGGCGGCCCGGCCGACGTGGCATCCGGCCTCGCGGTGCTGGTGTGCGTGGGGCGGCTGCTGTATCTGCGGCAGCGTCCGCTGAGCGCCACCGCCGCGCTGGTCCTGGGCCTGCCCGCCGTGGGCTTCGCGGTGGCCACGGTCACCGCGGCGGACCCGGCGGCGGCCCTGCCGGGGCTGGTCCGCCACCTCCAGGTCTTCGTCCTCGTACCGATCGCCGTGTACCTGCTGCTCCGGGACGCCCACGGGTTCCGGATCGTCACCGGCTCGCTCGTCCTCCTGGCGGTCGTGCAGGGCGTCACGGGCGTCCATCAGTACGTCACCGGGACCGGCGCCTCCTACATGGGCGAGGACGTCCGTGCGGTCGGCACGTTCGGGCCCAGCGACATCATGGGGATGGCGACCGTCGTCGCCTACGGGCTGCTCGCCGCCGCCGCCTGTGCCCTGCGTACGCCGTGGAACGCCCCCGTCTGGCTGCGGCCGTGCGCCGCTGTCCTGGCCGTCGCGCTGATCGTGCCCCTGACGCTGTCGTTCAGCCGGGGCGTGTGGATCGCCACGGTCGTCGCGGTCCTCGTCGTCCTGGCGCTGGCCGGGCGGCGCCAGGCCTGGACGTCGCTGGCCGTGCTGGGCGCGGCCGGGGTGGTCCTGGTCGGCGGGCTCGGCATCGGCTCCGAGATGATCGCGGACCGGGCCGCCAGCGTGACCCGGGTGACCAGCACCCCGGACCGGTCGGTCAGCGACCGCTACGCGATGTGGGGCGCGGCGGGCGCGATGTGGCGGGAGCGGCCGGCCGCCGGGGTCGGCCTCAAGGGCTTCCCCGCACACCGTGACGGACACGCCTCCATCGGGCTCTCCTCCGGCAGCGACACGGCCGGGGCGGGCCAGGAGTTCCGCCGGCAGGCGCTCCTCTCCCCGCACAACATGTATCTCCTCGTCCTCAGCGAGCAGGGCCTCATCGGTCTGACCGCGCTCGTCGGCAGCTGGGCGGCGATCCTGGTCGGCGCGGTCCGCAGACTGTGCGTCGCCCGCTCGCGCGGACACGCGGCCCTGGACTGCGGGCTGGCGGCGGTCGCCCTGATGACCTGGCAGAGCGTCAACTTCCTGTACGCGGACATCGGCGGGCCCACCACGGTGCTGAGCGGGGTCGTGCTGGGGCTGGCCGCCTGGTGGGCGCTGGCCGGGCCGGACCGGGTGAGCGCCGCATGAGCGACACCGGCACGGGGACGGAGGCCGAGGCGCGTCCGGCGGGCGCGGCCCCTCCGCTGCTCCCGGCCCCGGGAGGAGGAGTCGAAGGGCCCCTCTCCCCCGGCGTCGCGCCCGGGACGGCCGGCGGCGAGGCGCCCCGGCTGGGGCCGTTCCTCGCCCGCGCGGCGGCGGCCACGGCGGTGCTGACGGTGGTGGGGGCCGTCCTCGGTCTGGTGCGGGACCAGGCCATCGCCCGGTATTTCGGGGCGAGCGACGCGAGTGACGCCTTTCTGATCGCCTGGACCGTGCCCGAGATGGCGGCGACGCTGCTGATCGAGGACGGGATGGCGCTCCTCCTGGTCCCCGCGTTCAGTCTCGCCCTGACCCGGCGGGCGGCGGGCGGGGAAGTCCCCGGTTCCGACCCCGTACGGGATCTGGTGGCGGCCACGCTCCCCCGGCTGTTCCTCCTGCTCTCCGGCGGCGCGGCGCTGCTGGTCGCGGGCGCCCCGTGGGTCGTGGGCGTGCTGGCCCCGGGGCTCGCCGATCCGCGGCTCGCCGTGGACTGCACGCGGCTGACCGCGGTCACCGTCCTCACCTTCGGGATCACCGGCTACTTCAGCGCCGCGCTGCGCGCGCACCGCAGCTTCCTGCCGCCCGCCGGGGTCTATGTCGCGTACAACCTCGGCATCATCGGGATGACGCTGGCGCTGCACGCGACGTGGGGGGTACGGGCGGCGGCGGTGGGGGTCGCGGTCGGCAGTGTGCTGATGATCCTGACCCAACTGCCCATGTTCCTGCGGCTGGTGCCGCTCGCGCGGCCCCGGCTGCCGAGGTTCCGGCGGGGTCGGCGTGCGGCGCGGGCCGTTCCGCTGCTGGGCTTCGCGGTGCTGGCCCCGGTGGTCCTCTTCGTGGTGAGCCGTCAGTCCCAGGTCCTGGTGGAGCGGTTCCTGGCCTCCACACTGCCGGGGGGCGCGATCTCGCATCTGAACTACGCGCAGAAGGTCGCGCAGCTGCCGATGGTCCTGTCGCTGATGATCTGCACGGTGACCTTCCCGGTGGTCGCGCAGGCCATGGCCGCGGGGGACCGGGAGAAGGCCCGGCTGCGCGTGGAGCGGGACCTGGCGCTCGCCGGGATGGTGGTGCTGCTCGGCACGGCGGTCGTCCTCGGCTACGCGCCCCAGATCATCGAGGTGCTCTTCCAGCGCGGTGCGTTCGACACCGCAGACACGGCGTCCACCGCCCAGGTGATGCGGGTGTACGCGCTGGGGTTGCTCGGCCACTGTCTGGTCGGCGCGCTGAGCCGGCCGTTCTTCTCGTCCGGGCGGCCCACCTGGTTCCCGGCGTTCGCCATGGGCACCGGGCTTGTGGTCACGATGGGGGCCGGGTACGCCCTGACGTACCGCTTCGGCGTGGACGGCATCGCGACCGCCAACGCGGTCGGGATCAGCACGACGGCGCTGCTGCTCCTCATGGGCCTCGGCACCCGGGTGGTGCCCATCCGGACGCGGGCCGTAACGCTCTCGCTGGGCCGGCTCACCGGGGCGTCGCTGGCGGCGGGCGTGGCCGGCTGGGCCTGCGCTCCCCTGGTCCCCGATCCGGTGCTGAGTCTGGCCGCCGGGTGTCTCCTCGTCCCCGCCGTGTTCTTCCTGACCGGGCTCGCCCTGCGCTCGCCCGAGGTCGTCTCCCTGCTGGCACTCACCCGACGGAGGTTCCTTGATGGCCGCTGAATCCTCGGCACACCGCGCCGACGCTCCCTCGTCCCGGCTCCGCCCGCACCCCCACACCCGCCGCCGGCCGTGGATCCTCACGTACCACTCGGTGACGGATCCGAGCGACGATCCGTACGGCATCACCGTCTCCCCCGACCGCCTCGACGAGCAGCTGTCCTGGCTGCGCAGCCGTCGGCTGACGGGGGTGGGGGTGTCCGAGCTGCTGCGGGCGGGGGACGCGGGGCGGCGCGGCCTGGTCGGGCTGACCTTCGACGACGGGTACGCGGACTTCCTCGACGAGGCGCTGCCGGTGCTGCGCAAGCACGGTTTCCGGGCGACGGTCTTCGTTCTGCCGGGCCGGCCGGGCGGCGTCAACGAGTGGGATCCGCTCGGCCCGCGCAAGCCGCTGCTCACCCACGACGGCGTGCGGCGGGTCGCCGCCGCGGGCATGGAGGTCGGCTCGCACGGTCTGTACCACCAGGACCTGACAGCCCTTCCGGACGAGGAGTTGCGCCGGGAGACCGCCCGCAGCCGGGAGCTGATCGGCGATCTCACCGGGTCGCTCCCGGAGGGCTTCTGCTACCCGTACGGCATCCTCGACCGCCGGGTCACCGACGCCGCGCGCTCGGCGGGCTACGGCTACGCGTGCGCGCTGGCTCCCGGCCCGCTGCTCAGCCGGTTCGCGCTGCCCCGCACCCACATCAGCCAGGCGGACCGGGGGGTACGCCTGTGGGCGAAGGACCTGCGGCACGGGCTGCGGCAGGTGGCGGCGCCCGGTGCTGCCTCCCGGGCCACAGGGCCGGTGCGGGCGGGCGGCCCCCGGTGAGGGCGCTGCACGTCATCACCGGGCTCGGGGTCGGCGGTGCCGAGCGGCAGTTGCGGCTGCTGCTGCGGCATCTGCCGGTGGAGTGCGATGTCGTGACGCTCACCAACCCGGGGGCGGTGGCCGAGGAGCTGCGGTCCGACGGCATCCGGGTGACCCACCTCGGGATGCGCGGCAACCGGGACGTGTCGGCCGTCGGAAGGCTGGCCCGGCTGATCCGCGACGGCCGCTACGACGTGGTCCACACGCATCTGTACCGGGCCTGTGTGTACGGCAGGATCGCGGCCCGCCTCGCCGGGACCCGGGCCACCGTCGCGACCGAGCACTCCCTGGGGCGGGCCGAGATCGAGGGCCGCCCCCTCACCCGCCCCATCCGCGCCCTCTACCTCGCGACCGAACGCCTCGGGGCGGCGACCGTCGCCGTCTCCTCCACCGTGGCCGGCCGGCTGCGGGACTGGGGGGTGCCGGCCGACCGGATCCGGCTGGTGCCGAACGGCATCGACGCTGACCGGTTCCGCTTCGACGCGGGACGTCGGGCATCCGTGCGGGCGGAACTGGGCGTCCCCGAAGGGGCGTTCGTCGTCGGCGGGGTCGGTCGGCTGGTGCCGGGCAAGCGCTTCGACGTGCTGATCCGCGCGGTCGCCGCGCTTCCGGAGGCCCGTCTGCTGCTGGCCGGGGACGGTCCGGAGGCCGGGGCGCTGCGGGCGCTGGCCCTGCGCCTAGGGGCCGTGGACCGGATCCGGTTCCTCGGGGAGTGCGACGAGCGCGGGGACGGTCCGGTTCCGGGGGTGCCGGCGCTGCTATGCGCCCTGGACGCCTTCGTCTCCACGTCCCGCGAGGAGTCCTTCGGGCTCGCCGCCGTGGAGGCGCTCGCCGCCGGACTGCCCGTGCTCCACGACGCCTGCCCGGCCATCGACGACCTGCCCGCCGCCCATGCACCGGGCGCCACCCGGATCGCCGGGAGCCCCGAGGAACTGACGGCCCGGCTGCGACAGCGGATACAGGCCGGAGCGGACCGGCGGCCGCCGCCCCGGGCCGTCGGCCATTACGACATCAGGCGCAGCAGCGAGCGCCTGATGGACGTGTACGCGTACGCCCTCGACACCGCCCCACCGAACCGGAGAGCCCTTTCATGACCGACTCACCCGAGCAGCAGCGCCGACACGTCGTCGTCCGTCGGCTGCGCACCGCTCTCGCCCGGCTGCCGCACTGGTGGCCGCTGCCCGTCTCCGTACTGATCGGCACCGCGTCCGGGCTCTCGTACAGTGCGCTCGCCGCGGACCGGTACGAGGCCACCAGCTATGCGATGGCGGTCGCCGAGGCGGAGACGGACCCCTCGGCGGCCCTGGGGTACGCCCAGTCGTACGGGCGGCTGACGACGAGTGACGCGACGCTCTCGTACGCCCAGGGCGCGGCCGGTGAGCCGGTGCGCGAACTGCGCTCCCACGTCCGGTCGGAGACCTCTCCCGACTCGCCGATGATCGCGGTGACGGGCACGTCCGAGGACCGGCGCAGGGCGGCCGACATCGCCAACGCGGTCATCGAGGCCGTCATCGTGAGCAGCGGGCACGTCTCCAAGGACACCGGGGTGAAGCTGATCAAGTTCACCCACGCGATGACGCCGGACCAGGCGGTCTCGCCGTCCGTGCCGCTGGGCGCCGCCGTGGGGGCCGCGACGGGCGGGCTGCTGGGCGGCCTCGTGCTGCTGGTCCGGCCGCGCCGGGCGGGCAGGATCTTCCCGGCGCAGGTTCCCGCACCGACGGCCGGGGGCGGCAACGTCGCCCAGGACGACCGGGAGCTCGTCCGATGACGGGACACCGGGCGGGCGGCCTCTCCGTGACCCTGTGCCGGGACTTCGGGGAGTTCGGCGCTCTCGCCGGGGAATGGGACGCGCTGCACCGCCGCTGCGCCACCGCGACCCCCTTCCAGAGCCACGCCTGGCTGCACTCGTGGTGGATCTCCTACGGTCAGGAGGGCCGGCTGCGGGTGCTGCTGGTCCGCCGGGCGGGGCGGTTGATCGGGGCGGCGCCGCTGATGCTGGTGCACCGTCCGATGCCGCTGCTCGTCCCGATGGGCGGGGCGATCTCCGACTTCTTCGACATCCTGCTGGACGAGGAGGAGGCCGGTTACGCGGTGGGGGCGCTGGGACGCGGTCTGGACCGGGCGGCCCGGCACACCGTGGTGGACCTGCGGGAGGTCAGGCCCGACGCGTCGGCGCAGTTGCTGTTCGGGCGGTGGGCCGGGGCCCGGAGCCGCCTCACGGACTCGACGTGCATGGAGCTGCCGGCCGAGCCGCTGGGCGACGCCGTGGCACGGCTGACGGGCTCGCGGGGCCAGCGGCTGCGCTCCAAGCTGCGCAAGGTCGACGCCCTGGGCGTCGAGGCGCGCCGGATCCCGCGGGACGGCGTGCCGGCCGCGATCGCCACGCTGCTGCGGCTGCACGAGCGGCAGTGGGAGGGCCGGGCGGTCAACCCCGAGCATCTCCGGGCGCGGTTCTCGGACCATCTGATCCGGTCGGTGGGGCGGATGGTGGGGGACGGTACGGCGGCCATGACCGAGTTCCGGCTGAACGGCGAGGTGGTGGCGTCCAACCTGTCGTTGCAGTCCGGGCGTCTGACGGGCGGCTATCTGTACGGTGCGGACCCGGCGCTACGCGAGCGGAAGGTCGATGTGTCGACGATGCTGCTGCGCGAGGTCGCCCAGCAGGCCTCGGACGGCGGGCGCGCGGTGCTGAGCCTGCTGCGCGGTGCGGAGAGTTACAAGAACCACTGGGGGCCGGTGCCGGTGGTCAATCAGCGGCTGCTACTGGCGCGGCCGGGCCTGGAGCCGCTGCTGCGGCTGCGCGAGTCGCAGGTGGCGGTACGGGAGCGGGCGGTGGAGAGAGTGAAGGCCCGGTTCCCGGCGGCGCGGGACTGGCACGAGCGGCTGACGGGGCTGCCGGTGATCGGGCGCTGACACGACGGGCGTACGCCGGACGGGGGCGTCGGAGATATCACCTATGCGCTGATCCGTTACCGTCCGGCCTCTCCCGCGTTGTCAGGGGGTGCGGGCCTCGCGTCCGCAGCACACCCCCTTCTGTACAAGGAGTTCTGAATGTCTCGCATGACGAAGGTCGCCGCTGTCATGGCCGGCACCGGCGCCCTGATCGCCGGCGGCGCCGGCCTGGCGTCCGCGGACGCCGGCGCGCAGGGCCTCGCCGCCGGCTCCCCCGGTGTCCTCTCGGGCAACCTCATCCAGGTTCCGGTCCACGTGCCGATCAACCTCTGCGGCAACACCGTCAACGTGATCGGGCTGCTCAACCCGGCCTTCGGCAACACCTGCGTCAACGCCGACGGCGGCCACCACGACAAGGGCGGCTACGGTCACGGCCGCTGATCTCCCGTAGTACCGGAACGGCCGGCTCCCTCCTCGCGGAGGGGGCCGGCCGTTCCTCCGTCCGGGCTCAGGCGTAGCGGTAGAGCTTGCCGTGGTCGAGCAGTTTGCGCGGGGTCACGCCCCAAGGGGGCATGGCGTCGTCGAGGCCGAAGACGTAGTCGCGGTCAGGACCCGGTGACGCGGGCTTGCGGCCCGGCAGGTAGGCGGAGTTCGGGTGGGCCTTGCGCCACCGGTCCCACAGCAGGTCGATGAAGGAGTGGTGGAGCCAGAACACCGGGTCCTCGGGGGAGGCCGCGCCCGCCATCGGGCCGCCGACCCACTGGTGGACCTGGTTGTGGAGGCCCACCCCGCGCACGCCTCGGATCCCCCACCCCTCGATGCGATTGCGGAAGCCCTCGGTGCAGACGCTGTTCCAGGGCTCGGTGTCGTAGACGGGGTCCTTGAGCGCCCGCGCCAGGTCGTTCCCGGTGGGGAGGGAGACCGGGTCGCGGCCGGGTCTGCCGAAGTTGCGGGTGAGGTAGTGCTCGTCGGTGACGCCCCTGCCGACGCTCCAGTTGCCCGCACCGTAGGCGAACGCCCCGGTGGTGACCTGGCGGTCCCCGGTCCTGCCGTTGCCGCCGAGGAAGTCCTCCGCCCAGAGCGACGAGGTCGGCTCGTCGTCCTGGGTCCAGTCCCAGTACGGGACGCTGACGCCCGCGTCGACGCCACGGAGCGCCTTCTCGAACTCCAGCAGGTACTGGCGGTGCCAGGGGAAGAACGAGGACGTCATGTGCGCCGGGCGCGGCCGCCGCTCGGTGTCCATGACGTAGTACTCCCGGTGCATGACGACGAAGTCGTCGTAGCGGCCCGAACGCTTCAGTTTCAGGATCGCGTCGACGAGCCGGCGCTTCTCGGTGCGCGTGAGGTCGCGCTGGTTCTTGCGGGTGTACACCGGTGCTGGTCCTCCTGGTTCACATGCGGTGCGCGGCGGGGTGCGCGAGCCGGGCGGTTCCGAGCTCGTCGACGGCGGCACGGGCCGCCCCCAACAGCGTCGGGTACGACTCGTAGTGCCGGACGTCGCTCAGATAGGTGCCGTCCGCCCGCCTCATGACGTGCAGGGGCCTGCCGTCGATGCGGATCTCGGCACCCGGTTCGGCGGCGACCGCGACCCGGTCGTCGTCCGTGGCGCCGGCGGGGACGACGGCGGTCGCCGTCACCCGGATCTCCCGGCCCCGGTACATCTCGGCGAACTCCTCCACCGGGGGTACGGGGCCGGATGCGGGCGCCTCGGGTGCGGGCCGGGCCGCGGTGGCCCGCTCACGGTCGAGCAGCGGGAGCAGGGCGATCGCGGTGCCCGTGACCACTGCGGCGGTGAAGGCTCCGCGCAGGACGATCCGGCGGGAGGGAACGCGGGCACCGCCCGGTTTCGCGGGGATGGGGCTCATGGGATGACTGCCTGCCTCTCGTTGACTCGCCTCGTCGACTCGTGACTCGCTCACTCGTCCGAGGTGCTTCTGATGGCGATGTTGACAACGAGGCGGTGACGAAACAGTTCTCGTGCGTGCTGCGTACGGCGCACAGGCGCCCGCCCCGTTCCGTCAAACGCGTGAGGGTGCGGGCTCTTCGGGAGCTACGGGCCGCGTCGATGAGGCTCCTCGTGGCCGGCGGGCCGGACCATGGCCTGGCGAACCGTGGAGGTGATGGGCATGACCGTTCCGTATCAGTTGTCCGGGGACCGTGTACTGCGCGCGGCGGACGTCGATCTGGCCGATCCGGCCTTCTGGCGGCTGCCCCGCCCCATAAGGCTCAGGGCCTTCGCCCTGCTGCGGGAGCTGGACGCGCCGGTCCTGTTCACTCCGCGGGCCGGTGCCGCGCGCACCGCCGGAAAGCCGTTCCACGCCCTGGTGCGCCATGCGGACGTGCGGACCGCGAGCCGCACGCCCCAGGTGTTCGCGAGCGCTCCGGGGGTCACCACCCCGGAGCCGGCCGGCTGGGCGAAGGCGCTGTTCGGGAACTCGATGGTCAACATGGACGGGCCCGAGCACGCGGCGCTGCGCCGGATCATCGCGCGCCGGTTCACCCCCCGGCTGCTGGCGGACGTCGAGGAGAACGTCGGCCGGCTCGCCGGGCGGCTGGTGGACGAGCTGATCGCCGAGCGCCCCCGGGACTTCATGCCGTCGGCGGCCTCGCGGCTGCCGCTGGAGGTGATCTGCGACCTGATGGGCGTACCGGAGGCGTACCGGGCGCGGATCGCGGAGCAGATCGACCACGCCTCGGAGCACGTCGGCGTCGAGCGCCGGGGCCGGGCCCGGCTGCGGATTCCCGGCCGCGGGCTGGCGTCGCTGGCCCGGATGCAGTTCGTCATGGGGCGGCTCGCCCGGGAACGGCGCCGTCACCCCGGGGACGACCTCGTCTCGGCGCTCGTCAGCGCGGACATCGACGGCGAGGCGCTGTCCGGGCGGCAACTCGGGGCCTTCTTCTCGCTGCTGCTGGTGGCGGGGGTGGAGACGACCCGCAACGCGATCGCGCACGGACTGTTCCTCCTCGACCGGCATCCGGAGCAGCGGGAGCTGCTGCGGTCCGACTTCGACCGTTACATCGGCGGCGCCGTCGACGAGATCGTGCGCCATTCGACGCCGATCATCCAGTTCCGCAGGACTGTCACCGCGGAATGCGCCCTGGGCGGCCGTACGTTCCTCCCGGGGGAGAAAGTCGCCCTCATTTACGCGTCGGCCAATCGCGACGAGACGGTTTTCACCCAGCCGGATCGCTTCGACATCACCCGGTCGCCCAATCCCCATCTGGGATACGGCGGCGGAGGCCCGCACCACTGCCTGGGAGCACATCTGGCGCGGCTCGAAATGGCGGCGATCTTCCGCGAACTGATCGCCCGTCGTCCCGTCATGCGAAATCTGGGAGATCCGGACCTGGTGGACTCGAATTTCGACAACCGCGTCGGCTCGCTGCCCTTCACGTTCGGCCCCACATTCACCTGAACGGCACGTACGCAACGCCGAATACGATAAATGGACTCCTGCACATGCCCCCGGTGCACGATGATGCGACTCTCTCCCTATCGGGCCGAACCGGCCGGAATTCACCGCAGCCAGGAGGAGTAATGCCGGCCAAGCGCCGTCTTATCGTTTCGTGCATCGCGGCGGCTGCTCTCAGCCTCCTGGCGGGCGGCGGCATCGCGGGGCAGTCGCCGCCGGGCACCGATTCCGTCGACGGCGCCGCCCCCGGCGCATCGGGGGCGGCGAGCAGCACGGCGCACGGCGCGTATCTGGACTACGGGCCCGCAGGAGTCAGCAGGATGGCCGAGCTGTCGCGCTGGCTCGGCGGGGCGGAGCTACGGGTGGGGCACACGTACCTGCCGGGCGATCTCTGGGTGAACATCGAGGGGGCGCCCGACTTCCTCGACGCCTGGGCCAAGTGGAGACAGGGGGACCCGGAACGGATGTTCGTCCTGAACGTGCCGATGCTGGAGCGCAACGAGGAGCGGGTCCCGGACGACGAGGTCCGCACCCTGCTCCGGGCGGGCGCGGCCGGAGATTACGACCGGCACTTCACCCGGCTCGCGGAGCGGCTGGTGGAGCTGGGCGTTCCGGACACCGTGATCGTGCTCGGCTGGGAGATGAACGGCACCACGTACACCCATCGGTGCGGCCCCGATCCAGCGTCCTGGAAGGCGTACTGGCAGCGGATCGTCACGGCGATGCGCACGGTGCCCGGTCAGGACTTCCGCTTCGACTTCACGCCGAGCCGGGGACGGGACGCGGTGCCGTGGACCGAGTGCTACCCGGGCGACGATGTCGTCGACATCATCGGGATGGACTCCTACGACCAGCCGCCCGGCGAGACCTTCGACGACCAGATCACCGACCCGTACGGGCTCCAGAAGCACGTCGACTTCGCCGCGGAGCACGGCAAGCCCATCTCGTTCCCGGAGTGGGGGCTCTTCCGCAACGGCGACAACCCCGAGTACATGCGGCGGATGCTGGAGTGGATCGACCGGCACGAGCCGCTGTACCAGACGGTCACGGACTACTGCCCGCACGGCGTCTGGCAGTGCAAGAGCAATCCGCGGTCCTCGAAGGTGTTCCGGACGATGCTGACCGAGATGGCCGCGCCGGCCTCGCCCTCGCCCAGCCCGACACCGACACCGACACCGACACCCAGCCCTACCCCCACCCCTACGCCTACGCCTACCGCCGTCCCGACGGATCCGGCGTCCGTCCCGCCGTCCCCTGTGGCGCCTGCTCCCAGGGATCCGGGGGCGGGGCGCCGCCCCGCCCGCGAGTGGTGTGTGTCGGTCCCGTTCGGCGACTGGCTGGGCCCGTGGCTGCGGGAGCGCGAGATCTGCTTCCGCTACTGATCCCGGGCGCCCCGGGTATCTCAAGCATCCCTGACATCCCTGGCATCCCTGGCATCCCTGGCATGGAAACGGCTCCGGCCCTCCTGTCGGAGCCGGAGCCGTCCACCCACACGGGTCCAGCGCGGGGGTAAGCGGACAAGCAACCGCTTGTCATCTCCACCAACGCGGACACGGCCCGCTCCGTCACGCCGCCGAACGAGGGACAGCGCGCGCCCGGACTCCGCACCGGGCGCCGTCCGGGGCGACGAGCGACCATGGAAACCTACAGAGGGTGGTGAGGTGCAATGGCATCCGCCGATGAGGGCTCCCCGGCGGAGCCCGGCCCGCTGCCCTCCGGGGGCGGGCTCGGACCGGCGCGGACGACCGACGGCGCGGCGGCGGTGATCGCCGGGGACGGCACGGTCATCGGCTGGACCCGCGGGGCCGAGGCGCTGCTCGGGTATCCGGCGGCCGAGGTGGTCGGCCGGTCCGCCTCCCAGCTGCTCACCGGCCCGCCGGACGCCCGGCGCACGGCCGCGGTGGCCGCCCGCTGCCGGGCCGGTTCGGGGTGGAGCGGACTGGTCCCCCTGCGGGCCCGGGACGGCCTGTCGCTGGACATCGACGTACGGGCCACCGCCTCGTTCCTGATCGCCGGGCGAGAGGGCTTCCTGGTGTCCGGGCGGGAACTCACCCCGCACTGGACGATGCGCGGGTCCGTGCTGGACGACTTCCTGAACCGGTCGCCGGTCGGGATGACGGTGCTCGACCCCGACCTCCGCTACCTCTGGCTGAACGACACGCTGGAACGGGTCGACGGCGTGCCCCGGGAACAGCGTCTGGGACGCCGGCCGAGCGAGGTTCTGCCCAGGGAACTGGCGACGCCCCTGGAGCGGTTGATGCGGCAGGCCCTGTCGACCGGCGAGGCGATCACGGACTACGAGTATGTGGGCTGGAGCTGGCCCGACCCGCGCCGTCGGCGGGCGTTCGCGAGCTCGTTCTTCCCGCTGGCCGACGCGGGGGGCCGGCAGATCGGCATCGGCTGCATGGTCCTCGACGTCACCGACCGGTGGAACGCACGTCGGCTGCTCGCGCTGGTGAACGAGGCCGGAGCGAGTATCGGCTCCACCCTGGACGTACAGCGCACGGCTCAGGAGCTCGCCGACTTCGCGGTGCCACGGTTCGCGGACTTCGTCTTCGTCGACCTGCTGGAGAACCCGTTCGGCGGCGACCGGCCGGGGCGCCGGCCGAGGGCGAGCGGCCGGCCATGCGCCGGGCGGGCCTGAGCTCGGTACGGGAGGGCTGCCCGGAGGCCGTCGTACGGGTCGGCGAGACGGTCGACTTCGTGCCACCGCCGCACGACGCGCGCTTCCTCCTCGACGGCGCCCCCGTCCTGCTCCCGACGCTCGACCCCGACCACCACGGGTGGACGGTGGAACAGCCCGAACGGGCCTCCCGGTTGCGCGAGTTCGGGCTGCACTCGCTGATCTCCGTACCGATGCGGGCGCGCGACACCGTGCTGGGGCTGACCACCTTCATGCGGTCGCGGAATCCGGTGCCGTTCGACGAGGACGACGTGGCGCCCGCCCGGGAGCTGGTGGCGCGCGCGGCCGTGTGCGTGGACAACGCCCGCCGCTACACCCGGGAGCACACCGCGGCACTGGTGCTCCAGCGGAGCCTGCTGCCGCACACGCTGCGCGGCGGGACGGCGCTGGACCTGGCGTCGTCGTACCTTCCGGCAGACGCGAAGGACGGGGTCGGCGGCGACTGGTTCGACGTGATCCCGCTGTCCGGGGGCCGGGTCGGCCTGGTCATCGGCGATGTCGTCGGACACGGCATCGGGGCCGCCGCGACCATGGGCCGGCTGCGCACCGCCGTACAGACGCTGGCCGACATGGACCTCCCCCCGGACGAGCTGCTGGCACGCCTGGACGATCTCGTCCTCCGGCTCAGCGAGGAGGAGCGCGCCGGGGGACCCGAGGAGCGGGGCGGGACGACGGTGGTGGGAGCCACCTGCCTGTACGCCGTCTACGATCCGGCGAACGGCTGCTGCACGATGGCCCGGGCCGGTCACCCGCCGCCGGTGATCGTCATGCCTGACCACACGGTCAGCTTCCCGGACCTGCCCGCGGGTCCGCCCCTGGGACTCGGCGGGCTGCCCTTCGAGTCCCGCGAGATCGAGCTGCCCGAGGGAAGCCTCCTCGGCCTCTACACCGACGGGCTCATCGAAGGGGCCGACAAGGACCTGGTGCGCGGAATGGACCGTCTGGGCCGGGCGGTGTCCCGGAACGGAATGCCGCTTGAGGTCCTGTGTCCGGCGGTGGTCGAGGAGCTGCTGCCCGTCCCGCAGCCGGACGACATCGCGCTGCTCCTCGCCCGGACGCACCGCCTGAGCCCCGAGCACCTGGTGTCGTGGGACGTGCCAGTGGACCCCGCGGCGGTCGGCGAGACCCGGGCCAAGGTCTCCCGCCAGCTGGAGACGTGGGGGATCGCGGAGCTGTCGATGACGACGGAACTGATCGTCAGCGAGCTGGTGACCAACGCGATCCGGTACGCCGCGGGTCCTGTGCGGCTGCGGCTGCTGTTCCAGTCGGCGCTGACCTGCGAGGTGTCCGACGCCAGCAACACCTCGCCGCGGCTGCGGCACGCCAGGACGACGGACGAGGGCGGGCGTGGGCTGTTTCTCGTCGCTCAGCTCGCCCATCGGTGGGGCACGCGCTACACCCCAAGCGGGAAGGTCATCTGGGCGGAGCAGCCCCTTCCGTGATCCGGCCCGGTCCGCGGGACGCCCTCTGACCGCTTCGGGGACGTCCCCTGACCGCTTCGGGACGTCCCCTGACCGCCGCGGAGACGTCCCCTGACCGCTTCGGGGCCGCCCTCTGCGGACTCTCCTCAAGGGCTCTCCTCGACGACTGTCCTCAAGGGCTTTCCTCGTGGGCGAAGAGGCGGGTCAGCGGGCCGCCGGCCCGGATCAGCTCGTCCCAGGTGCCCTCCTCGACGATGCGTCCGCCGTCCAGGACCGCGATCCGGTCGGCCCTGCGGACGGTGGCCGGGCGGTGGGCGATCACCAGGGTCGTCCGGGTGGCGGAGTCGGCTGCGAGCGCCCGGGACAGTTCCGCGTCGCCCCGGTGGTCCAGGTGAGCCGTCGTCTCGTCCAGCACGAGTACGCGCGGACCGCTCAGCAGCCCCCGGGCCAGGGCCACCCGGGCGCGCTGGCCGCCGGACAGGGTCGCGCCGCGCTCGCCGACGGCGGTGCGCAGACCGTCGGGCAGGGCGTCGGCGATGGGGTCGAGGCCGCAGATCCGGGTCACCGCGCCCAGTTCGTCCGCCGTGGCGTCCGGTGTGCCCAGACAGAGGTTCTCGGCGAAAGTGCCGTGGAAGAGCGGGGCCTCCTGCCCCACCACGGACACGGCGGCGCGCAGGTCCTCCTCGGTGAGGTCCCGCAGGTCCACGGGGTCGGCCGGGGCGGGGGGCACCAGCTCCACGACACCGGCCTCGGGGTCCCAGTAACGCGCCAGGAGGTGGGCGCAGGTCGACTTGCCCGCCCCGGACGCTCCGACGAGGGCCACGGTCTCGCCCGGCCGGACGGTCAGGTCGAGGCCGTCCAGCACGGCCTCTCCCCCGTAACCGAACCGGACTCCGCGCAGCCGCAGGCCGAGCGGTCCCGGCGGTACGGGGCGGGGGGCGGTGGGAGCGGGGGCTCCGGCGGGGGCGTGCACGGCCGCCCGGACCCGGGCGGCGGCGGCGCGCAGACCCCCGGCCCGGCCGAGTGCGGCCGCCGACTCGGCGACCGGGGCCAGGGCTCCCAGGGCGAGTGCCATGGCTGCCGGGGCCCACGCCCCGTCCAGTTGTCCGGCGGACGCGGCGTGAGCGGCGGCCGCGACGACCCCGATGACGGCGGCGACGACCAGCAGGTCGCGGGTGGCTCCCGCACCGGTCTCCCAGGACTGTTCGGCGCGCTGGGCGCGGGCGAGCCGGTGTCCGGCGGACCGGAGCCGGGACCGCCTGCGGTCCAGCGCCCCCGTCATCAGGAGTTCGCGCAGTCCGTCGACGCTCTCCACGGTCTCGGACGAGACCTCGGCGAGCGCGCTCCGGGTCCGCGCCCCGCGTTCGGCCCGTCCGCGCGCCTCGAACAGGGGCGACCAGATCAGGAGGAGCGCGGCGGGCACGACGGCGAGCAGCAGCCAGGGGCCGAGGGCGGCCAGCACAGCGGCCGACACAGCGAAGACCACACCGGAGGCGAGGAGTTGGGCGATGGCGTGGGCGTAGAAGAACTCCAGTGCCTCGACGTCCCCGAGCGCGGTGGCAGCGAGGTCGCCGCTGCGTCGGCCCGCGATCCGGGCGGGGGCGCTGCGGGCCAGCCCGTCGAAGACCCGTACGCGCAGTTCGGCGAGGACCCGGTAGGCGAGGTCGTGCGAGAGGTCCATCTCCCGCCAGGTGGCCAGCGCCCGGAGCAGGACCAGCCCGCTCAGGACGGCGACGGTCCCCGGGGTGGGTGGGCGGTGCTCCGTCACGGCCGTGCCCACCGTGTACGCGGCGAGGGTCACGAGGGCGACGAGGGCCGCCTGGTCGACGAGGGCCGCCAGGCAGGTGCGCAGGACGGTGGCGCGGTGCGCGCCGAGGGCCGGGAGGAGCGAGCGCAGGGCGCCGGGCGCGGCGTCGTCGGTGGCGGAGGCGCCGGGCGGGAGGGCGGGGCCGGTCGGGGCCGAGGTGGGGGTCATGCGGCGCGCTCCTCCTGTGCGGTGCGCCCGGCCGCGACGAGCGAGGCGTACACGCCGCCGCCCGCGAGCAGGGTGGTGTGGTCGCCCGCCGCGGCGACACGGCCCGCGTCGAGGACGACGATGTGGTCGGCGTGGCGTACGGCGTCCAGCCGGTGGGCGACGACGACGCAGGTGCGGCCTCGGCCGGCCGCCGACAGTTCGCGCACGATGCGGGCCTGGCCGCGTTCGTCGACCGCGCTGGTGGCCTCGTCAAGGATCAGGACGGGGGCGTCGGCCAGCAACGCCCGCGCGAGGGAGAGCCGTTGACGCTGGCCGCCGGAAAGGGTCGGCGCCGCGTTCGCCGACGAGGGTGGCGTAACCGTCCGGCAGCCGGGCGATCTCCTGGTCGATCCCGGCGGTGCGGGCGGCGGCGCGCAGTTGTTCGTCGGTGGCGGCCGGGCGGGCGATGCGCAGGTTCTCCGCGATCGTGGCGTGGAAGAGGTAGGTGTCCTGCGAGACGACGGCGATGCCCCGGCGCAGTGAGGCGAGGGTGTACGCGGCGGTGGCCGTCCCGGCGACGGTGAGGCTGCCGCTGTCCGGGTCCCGTTGCCGCAGCAGCAGGCTCAACAAGGTCGACTTCCCCGCCCCGGACGGTCCGACGACGGCTGTGGTGCGCCCGGGGGCGGCGGTGAAGGTGACGCCGTCGAGGGCGGGCAGCTTGCTCCCGGGGTGGGTGAAGCGCACGTCCTCGAAACGGATTTCGGGTGGGCTCTCCCAGGCGGCGGCCAGGGTGCCCCGGTCGGGCACGGCGGCTTCGGCGGTGCGCAGGGCGGCGATGCCGTCGGCCGCGGACACCCCGAGATAGCCCGCGTGCCACTCGCGGGAGAGGTCGCGGACGGGGCGGAAGCATTCGGAGGCGAGGAGGAGCAGGAGGTAGGTGCCGGTGGCGGCGGTACGGCCGGTGGCCGCCGACGAGCACGCCACGAGGACGGCGACGGCCGTGCCGCCCTGGACGGCCAGGTCGGTGAGGCCGGTGTCGACGAGCGAGACGCGGAGTTTGGCGACGGTGGTCCGGTGCAGGGCGGCCGACCGCCGCTCCAGCCGTTCCCGCACGCGGCCCACCGCACCGGTGGCGCGCAGGGTCGGCATCCCCTGGAGCGCCTCCAGGTAGTCGGCGGCGAGGGCTTCGTAGGAGTCCCAGTGCTCCTTGCCCCGCCGCGCGAGCAGCCGGTCCCACCAGCGCGGCCCGAACAGGGCGAGCAGCAGGGCGGGGCCGAGGGCGAGGGCCGCGTACGGCTCGACGAGGGCGACGGCGACGAGCAGCAGCGGTGGAACGGCGCAGGTGATGAGCGCTTGGGGCAGATAGCGCGAGACGTACGCGTCGACGCCCTCGACGCCGTCCACCAGCGTGGCGCGCACGGCTCCGGCGCGCGCGCCGGTGATCGCGGTGGGGCCGATTGCGCCGAGCCGCTCCAGCAGGGTGTCGCGCAGCCCGACCCGTACGGCGGCGCCCGCCGTGACGGCGGTCAGGCGCTGGGCGCGGCCGAGTCCGGCGCGGACCAGGACGACGGCGATGACGGCGGTGAGCAGGGGGGCGAGGGCGGCCGTCTCCCCGGGCGATCCGGGCGAGCACGAGGGCGAGCAGGACGGCTTGGGCGAGGTGGGTGGCGGTGACCGCCGCGAGCAGTGCGGTGGCGAGGCCGAGCGGGCGGCGCGCGGTGTTCGCGGCGCGCAGGAGTTCGGGGTGGAGCATCATGGGCGTTCTTCCTCGCCGGGCGGAGCCGCCGGTGCGGCGCTTGTCGGGGACGCTGGGGCGGGTGCCGTCGGGGCGACGGGCCTCGGGCTCGCTGTGACGGGTGCCGTGGGGGCGAGTGAGGTTGGGGCGGGCGGCAGGGGGCTCCCTGCGCCGGGGGGCCTCGGGGCAGTCGGCGTTTCGGCTGCCGTTGGGCGTCGGGCGGAGCTCGGGTCGACGGGGCCCGGCGGCGGAGGCGCTCCCACCGCGAGGCCGTGCACGATCCAGTCGCTTCCGGGGGCTTCGCCCAGCGCCGCGCCCAGGTCCGCCCGCTGCCAGGATCCGACGGGACGGGAGCGCAGGCCGAGCGCGGTGGCGTGGGCCTGGACGACTCCGGCCGCGTACCCGGCGGATAGGTGGGCGGTGCGCACAGCGGCCGGCGGGGCGTCCCCGGGGCAGCCGTGGGCGAGGAGCACCGCGCCCGCGCCGCCGATCCACTGCTGGCCCGCGGCCCAGTGGGCGAGGGTGGGACGCGCGTCCCCGGAGGCGCGGACGTCGAGTCCGCTGCTGCCGGGAGCCTTCGCGTACAGGGCCGGGGCAGCGCCGCCGAGCGCGGCGGTCCAGGCGGGTCCGTCCGGCCATGCTGTCGCGGCTGTGGTCAGGAGCCGGGCGAGCTGCGCCTCGCCGGGCGGGTGGTTCAGGTCGTCGGGCGGGGCGCTCCGGCGTGCCTCCAGGGTCTTGTCGGTCACCGGTCCAGGGCGGATGGCCGGGTGCCAGGTGCCGCCGGGCAGCTCGGGGGATGCCGCGATGTGGTGCAACAGGCGGAGTGTCGCCGCGAGTTCACGGGACGGGGTGGTCTCCGCGCCGGGTCCCGGCGACGGGGTTCCGGTACGGGGTGGGCCGGCCCAGGCCATCAGCGCCCCGGGGGCGTCGGCTGTCACGCCCACGGGTGTCAACCCGACCACCGCGAGCGGCAGTTCCGGTTCGAGGCCGGGCCAGGCTTCCGGCCAGTGGCGAGCTGAGGGCAGTCCGACGGCGGCGGAGAGGAGGGCGGTGTCCGCGTCGAGGCAGACCAGTACGTCGGCGGCCCGGGGCGCGGCCAGCGCCAGGGCCGCGGCGGCGTGCCCGGTGTCCAGCAGCAGGAGCGGCCAGGCCCGGTGGCCGTAGTGCGCGACGGTACGGGCCGCGACCACGGTGAGGACGACGAGGACGCCCGGAGGTATGCCTTCGGGGGCGGGGCCGCGTGGGTGCGCGCGGTGGGCGCGCGGGTCGTAGGCGTAGCGCCCGGGCGGCAGCGAACACCCGGGCCCGGCCAACAGGTGCGCGCGCACCGGGTGCAGGGCTCCCGCCGAGGGGACGGGCCGCAGCCGGCCCGAGGTGCCGACGGGCGCGGCGAGCGAGAGCCGCAGGACGCGGCCGAGGTCGAGCGCGGCCCCGCCCCCGGCCCCAGGACCCGCCCCGGACCGGACCTCGTCCCCGGCCAAGGGCAGCCCGGTCCCGCTCCAGGGGAACGGGCGCTCGGGAACGTACGGGGTAAGGCCCGGCGCGCGCGAGGAGCGGACGTCTGCCAGGGCCCGGCACAGCAGGCCGGACGCGGGGCGCGTCCGGGGGTCGGAGGCCTCGGTCCGGGCCGGGGTGTCGTGCATGGCGGGCGCTCCTTCACATGTGCGGGGGCGGGGCCAGGGTGAAGTCCCCCGGGGCGGTGGGCGGTCGGGTACGCCAGCCCCGGGCGAGCGCAGCGTCCGCGAGGCGCGGGCAGCCGAAGTAGCCGAAGGCGGCCGGGGCGTTGGGGATCAGCCCGGAGACCAGGACGCGGGCGACGCGCAGGGTCGTCTCGGCGACGTCCTCCGTCGTGAGGTCGGCGGTGATCACCCGGTGCCCCCCGGCGGCGAGCGCCGCGTCGAGCGCGGTGCGGCCGCCGGGAGCGATCGCGGTGACCGGCACCGTGCCGAGGGCGGGTTCGGTGAAGCGGCGGGCGAGCGGGGACATCCGGTCGTCCAGCCAGACCTGGACATGGGCCCCGAGATCCCGCACGGCGGCGAACTCGGGTCCGCAGTCGTCGAGATAGCACCGGTCGGCACGGTGGTCGAGGTAGAGGCCACGGGCGAGCATCCCGGCTTCGACCGCCCGGTACACCCAGCCGTCGGCATCCACCGCGCCCTGGGTGAACACCCAGGTGTGCACGGCCTCCAGGACGGCCTTGCGGGCCGCCTCCGCCGGGTCGTAGCGGCAGGCGAACCCGGCCGCGTATATGCCGCGCCCGGGATCGTGCACGAGGGCCGCCACGCAGGGGGCGAACTCGGAGGGCATCTCCACGATGTGCACGTCCAGCTCGCAGCCGGCCAGGTCCTCGGTGAGCCCGGGAACGCTCGCCGGGTCGATGCCCCGGGTGGGCCCGTCGAGGTGCCACCACAGCTCCAGGGCGTCGCGCTCGACGACTTCGAGGAGCCCACGCTCGACGGCGTCGTCGAGACCCTGCCCGGTGGCGATGCCCGCGTAGTTGAGGTGGTGGGTGCGGGGCAGCGAACGCAGTTTCCCCTGCCGCCAGTTGAGGTGGGTCAGCGCGACGGGCGCCCAGCACGGCTGCCCGTTCTCCACCGCCAGGCTCCACAACGCCGGTGTGTCGTGGGTGAGTTCGGCGTACGGGAATCCCTGGCGGCCGTACTGCCAGGGGGCGTACGCCGGCAGGGCGCCGGGCCCGTAGACGCGGTGGCCCTCGGCGGTCAGTTCGGCGGCGGTGGCCCGGCGGGGCTCCTGGGGGTGGCCGGACGGTGGGAGGCGGTTGCCGCAGTAGCGCTCGACGGCCTCGGCCACCGCGGCGATCCACGCGCCCCGGGGGTCGCCGAACGTGGTGCCGAGGGAGACGCGGTCGGCGGGCCAGGCGCCGAGGCGGCGGGCGTCGGCGACGTCGGCGGTCATCGCGGTGTAGCGGGGCGGCGCACCGGTGGGGTGCTCGACGGGTGCGACGTCGCGGATGATCCCGGCGACGGGATCGACGAGGGCTTCGATGGGCAGGGCGCTGGTCAACGGCATATCTCCGGTGCGGGCTCGACGTAGCGGCGTCGGGCGACGACGGGCAGGTGGAGGGCGCTGCCCCGGGGGTTCACGGTGCGGCGGGACGGGGCGAGCCGGGTGGCGGTGACCGGGTCCTCCCCGGTGTGCGGGTTACGGGCGTGGGCGGGGAAGTGGTGTCCGGCGATCTCCGCGCGCAACCGGGTCCCGGCGGGCAGCCGACGGCCCAGCGTGCCGAGCGGCACGGCGATGTCCGCGGCCTCGCCGGGCGGGCCGGTGCGCCGGACGATGCCGAAGGCGAGCGGATCGGCGTGTCCGGACGGGTCGAGCGCGGTCAGGCGTACGGCCCAGTCGGCACTGGGCGTGTCGGCCGTGACGTTGATCCGGGCGACGGCGGCTCCCGCCAGGTCGAGCGGGCGGGGCAGCGGCGGCGAGAGGAGCAGACAGCGGTCGGCACGCTCGCCGTCGGCCGGGACGGCGAGGTCGTCGGAGCGCACGGGGCGGCCCGGGTCGGCGATGAACTCGGCTCCGTGGAGCAGCCGCAGACCGGTGGGCGAGCCGAAGGGCCAGCGGAACACCGTCTCCGGCCGGTCCGGTGGGGTGGCGTCGGGAGTGATCGCCGTTCCGGGGGCGCTGTGCCAGCGACCGCTGTCGCCGAGGGCGATGACACCGCGCCGCGTCGGCTCCAGCCGCCCGGCGAGGGCCGCGCGGGCCCACCGTACGTACAGCGCACCGAGGTTGACGCGGGCGCGGGCCGGCGCGGCGGGGTCGGCGGTGAGACGGTGCCCCCAGGGCCCGAGCAGCAGGCGCGACGGTCCGCCCCAGCCGCGCCACAGGGCCACGGTGTCGTCGGCGAAGGGGTCACGGGTGCCGCCGACGGCGAGCAGCGGAAGACGCGCGGTGGGGCCCAGCGCGACGAGTCGGCCTCGCCCTCGGCCGGCCCAGAGGCAGGGCCAGGACGGCAGTTCGCGCCCCAGGCCCTCGGCCAGCCGCTCCGCGAGGCGGGCGACCGGGAGGTGTTCGAACAGCCGGGGGTCGTCCGCCAGGGCGCGGGCCAACGCGTCCGGGTCGGAGTCGCGACGGTCACCGTGGGCCGCCCACCAGCCGGCCCGGGCCCACAGCCGCTCGGGCCCCCCGGGCTCCCGCGCCGTCTCGGCGAGTCCGAGCGCGGGGACGGCGGCGATGACCGCGTCGGGGACTCCGTCGCGATGCAGGTCGTCGGGGCCGGCGCCGGGGCTGGCATCACGAGCGGTGTCGCAGGCTGCATCACGGGCGGTGTCACGGACGGTGGGTGCGATGAGTGCGGTGACGAGGGCGCAGTACGCGGCGTAGGAGGCGCCGACGGCGACGACCTCCCCGTTGTTCCATTCCTGTGCGCGCGTCCAGGCGACGGTGGCAGCGCCGTCCACCGCCTCGTGGCCCCGGTAGGGGTGCCACTCGCCCGGTGAGCCGTGGCGGCCGCGAACGTCCTGGGCGAGGGCGGCGAATCCGTGCGCCGCCCAGCCGCGCAGCTCGGCGCGGTGGGCCTCACGCCCGTAGGGGGTTCTGATCAGGACGGCGGGAACGGGGCGATCACCGTCCGGGAGGCATACGTCGGTGGCGAGCGCGGTGCCGTCCGGCGTGGGGACGTACACGGTGCGGGTGGTGTTCACGGGCGCGCCTCGGCTGTCCCGGCCCTGGCCCTGGCCCCGGCGCGCGTCGGCGCCGGCGTCGGAGCGGGCAGGGGCGCGACGTCCGGGACGGGGAGCACGGGGTGCTCGGTGAAGGTGAGATCGCGCAGGTCGACGCGGCGGAGCCGACGGCGCACCGGGAGAACGGTCACCCGGCTCGTCCCGGCCTCGGCCCGCGCCCCGGTTTCGCTTTCGGCTTCGGCTTCGGCCCGCGTCCCGGCTTCGGCTTCGGCTTCGGCTTCGGCTTCGGCTTCGGCCCAGGCGAGCAGATCGGCGGTGAGGAGCGCGGCGATCAGGGCGGCGGAGGCTTCGGTGGGGTGCGGCCCGGTGTCGGGGGTCCGGCGCCCGGCCCAGTACGCGGCGAGTTCGCGATGGGCGGGGGTGGCCGCGAGTCTGCGGAGCCTGACGTGACGGGAGGTGACGTCGCCCGGGGCCGCGGCAAGGGGTTCGGTCCAGCTGTGGGCGCCCTCGCGGTGACAGCGCAGCCAGGCGACGCGCCGGCCGGGCAGCAGGTCCGCCGTGTCCCAGAGCCCTTCGGGCACGGGCGAGTCGAGGCACCACACCACGGCGACGCGCCCTTCGGTGCGGTGGTCCGGGGCCGCCCGGGCGAGCTCCGCCACGCGGTCGGCGGTGATCCGGTGGATCTCGGCGCCTTCCGCTCCGGCGCAGCGTGCCAGCGGCTCGGCGAGCACGGCGTCGCCGAGGACATGGACGGTGCGGCCGGCGAGCCGGGCCCGGGGCGGAGCGGACACCGCGTGCCCGCCCGCCTCGAACGCCTCGACGAGCCGTGCGAGTTCGGCGGCTTGCCCACTTCCGTCCGGCGCGTCCCCGTCCGGCGCCTCCTCCCCGGCCAGCCGGCGCACCAGGGCTTCGCCGGTGACACCGCCGGTGTCGATGCGCAGGAACTCCCCTCCGGAGGTCCGGAGCACGGGGGCTTCACCGGGGACGGTGACGATCCCGGTGCCGGGAGCGAGTCGACTGCGGGTCACGGAATCCTCCGAAGCGGAAAGCAGTAAGCGGGGACGGGACGTTCGGGGCTGAACGGGGCGGGCCCGCCCGGCATGTCACCGGGCGGGCCCGCCCCCGCGCCACGCGGGGAACCTGCCGTCAGCGGCAGGCGTCGCTTACTTCTCGGTCGCGGTGTCGGCCTCGACGGCGTCGTCGAAGGGGTTCTCGACGAGGGCGTTCGAGTGGGTGGCGGAGAGGTGCGCGAGCTGGCCCTGGTCGGCGATCGGGCTGAACACCTTGTTGTTCTCCATGAGTTGAATCTCCATTCGGAAGGATCGGATGGGTGTTTCGGTCGCGGCGTCGGTGCGTGCCGCAGCACAGACATTAATGAATATGATTTTCATTCCGCAATAGCTGGAACGGATCGAGAGGGTGATCTGGGTAACAGACAGGCCAGCCGCCCTCGCTGTCGACCCCCACCCGGCCCTCCACGCCGAGGACTTCGGCCAGCAGAGCCCGGGTGACCACCTCGGCCGGAGGCCCGTCGGCGGCGACGCGGCCCTCGCGCAGCGCGACGATCCGATCGGCGAACCGCGCGGCGTGGTTGAGGTCGTGCAGCACCATCACCACCGTCAGCCGGCGCTCCGCGCGCAGCCGTACGACCGTCTGGAGTACCTCCAGCTGGTGCCGCAGATCGAGATAGGTGGTCGGCTCGTCCAGGAAGAGCACGCGGGCGTCCTGGGCCAGCGCCATGGCCAGCCGGACCCGTTGGCGTTCGCCGCCGGACAGTGCGTCCACGGGCCGGTCGGCCCAGGCGGTGACGCCGACGTCCGCGAGCGCCCGCGACGTCACCTCGTCGTCGCCCTCCCGCAGCATCCCGAGCGGCCCCCGGGCGGCGTAGCGTCCCTGACGCACGAGTTGACGCACGGTCAGCCCCGGTACGGCGGGCGCCGACTGATGAAGCAGGGCGACGCGCCGGGCGGCGGTGCGGCGGGGCAGCCGCGCCACGTCGTCGCCTTCGAGCAGGACGCGCCCGCCGCTCGGGGTGAGCAGTCCGGCGGCGAGCTTGAGGAAGGTGCTCTTGCCGCAGCCGTTCAGCCCGATCAGCGCGACCAGTTCGCCGGTGCGGATGCTCAGGTCCACCCCGCGCAGGACCATGCGTCCGGGGTAGCCGAAGGTCAGTCCCTCCGCCCGGACGACCTCGGGGCCGGACATCACGTCCGGTTCCGCTTCCGGCCCGGCCGCCTCCACCGGGCTCGGCTCCACTTGTCCGGTCAGGCCTTCCGGCATGTCACCCTCCTCATCCACTGTCTTCCACTTCCGTCGGCGTCGGCGTTGGCGTCGATGCAGGTGCCGATGCCGGCGCCCGCGCCGATACCCCCATCGACGCGTCTCGTCCGCGTACCGCTCTCCGTCACCGCTCGTCCGCCCGTCGTCGCGCCACGACCATCAGCAGCCCCGCCCCCACGAAGGTGGTCAGGGCGCCGACCGGAAGGGTCAGCCGGTCCGCGTCGAGCGCGGTGGCCAACAGCCGGGACAGCAGTTGGGCGGCGGCGTCCGCCCCGCACACCACCGCCGCGCCGAGCAGCGCGGCACCCGGAAGGGTGATGCGCAGATCGGCCCCGAAGACGGCCAGCGCCAGATGGGGCACCAGCAGTCCCACGAAGCCGAGCGCCCCCACGGCCGACACGGCGCCGGCCGTCAGCGCGACGGCGCACACGAGCGCCGCTCCCCGGCCCCGGCCGGTGGCCAGGCCCGCGGCAGAGGCCTGTTCGTCGCCACAGCGCAACAAGGTCAGCGGCCCGGCGAGCAGCCAGGCCGCCGCGCCCCAGAAGGCGGCCCACGGCCAGAGCAGATTCCAGTGCTGCCACACCCGGCCCTCGGTGGAACCGATCAACCACTGGACGACGCTGCCGAGTTCGCCGGGGGCCACCAGGAGAACGACCGCGGTGAGCCCGGCCAGCACCGCCGACACGAGGACTCCGTAGACGGCTGTCTGTTCCGGGTCGCCCCGGTCCCGCCCGGCGAGCAGCCACAGCAGCCCCGCCCCGGCGAAGCCACCGAGGCAGGCCGCCACGACCACGGCCGTGGGCGATTCCCAGCCCGCGAGGCCGAGACCGGTCGCGGCGACCGCGCCGAGCACCGCACCGGGAGTGACGCCGGTGACCTCGGGCCCGGCCAACGGGTTGCGCAGGGCCGACTGGAGCACGAGCCCGGCCACCCCGAGGCACGCCCCGGCGACCAGGGCCACCAGCAGTCGGGGCAACCGCAGTTGGAGCACGATGTGCGCGGCGGTGGGGTCGTCACCGCCGCCGAGCAGCACGGCCCGGACGCCATCGGGAGTGACGCCCCGGCCGGCGAACAGATCGGCGCAGGCCACCACGGCGACGAGCAGCGCCAGGCCGCCCATCCGGACGCCCGGTGCGCGCAGGGCCCGGCGGGACGGTCCGGGCACGGTGTCGGTGAGGGTCATCGTTCCGCCTTCCGCAGGACGGGAGCGGGCAGGTGCGGCGGAGTCCCCGGCAGGGAGGGGAGCACGGGCCCCCGGTCCCGGGCGGGCCGTCTCCCCCGCTTCAGCAGCACGACCCCGACCGGCACCCCGACCAGGGCGGTCCACGCGCCGACGGGGGTCTCGACCGGGGCGAGCGCCAGCCGGGCCGGCTGATCGGCGCACAGTACGACGATCGCGCCGCACACGGCGGACCGGACGAGCCACCCGGCCGCGCCGCCGTCCGGGCGGAGCCGGCGGGCGAGGTGAGGAGCGAGGAAGCCGACCCAGGCCACCGGTCCGCAGACCGCGACGACGGGGGCGATGAGGACGACGGCGATGCCCAGCGCGGCGACCCGCGCGCGTTCGACGCGTACGCCCAGCGCACGGGCGTCGTCGTCGCCGAGGCGCAGCACACCGAGCACCGGCACGCACAGCACCAGCGCCGGGACGGCCACGGCGAGCCAGGGCAGCAGACCGGTGACGTCGTCCCAGGTGCGGGCGGACAGACTGCCGAGCAGATAGCGGTAGATGAGCTGGAGGTCGAGCTGGTCGGCCATCACCATGAGCACCAGCAGTGCCGCCTGGAGCGCGGCGGCGACGGCGGCTCCGGTCAGCAGGACGGCCGAGGGGCTCCGCCCGAACCCGGCGGCGACCAGGGTGAGCAGACCACCGAGCGCGGCCCCGGCCAGGGCGAGGAACGGTTGCAGTCCGAGGGGGACGGCCAGGGCCAGGACCAGCGGTGCGGCGACGCCCAGGGCGGCCCCGGAGGAGACTCCCAGCATCTCGGGGACGGCCAGCGGATTGCGCAGGGCCTCCTGGAGAACGAGGCCGGCCGCCCCCAGGCAGGCCCCGGCGATCAGCGCCAGCACCATGCGGGGCAGCCGCAGTTCGGTGACGACGAGCCCCGCGAGCCCGTCGGCCCCCAGCATGGCCGGGAGCCTGGCGGGCGGGACGTACGGCGTGCCGAGGCTGAGCGCGCAGACCGCGCCCGCCAGGGCCGCCGCGCCCAGGCAGAGCGGCGCAACGGGCGGACGCCTCACCGCAGTGCGGCCGTCGCATCGTCGAGGACGACGCCCAGGGAGCGGGTGCCGCGCCCCTTGGCCCACACCTCGGAGTCGACCTCGATGACCTTGCCGTTCCGCACGGCGGGGATGCGGGACCAGAGGGGGTTCTTCGCCAGCTTGTCGGAGAGCTTGCCGTCCGGCTCACCGAACGACAGGGTTTCCACGAACAGGACGTCGACGTCCCGCGCCAGGATCTCCTCCAGGCTGTAACTGCCGTCGACGCCCCGGCTCTTCCAGGGGTAGTGGGAGATCTTCGGGAACAGCCCGGCCGCCACGTCGGACTCCGGGGTGGCCACGCCGAAGTTCTCGTCGCTGCCGTAGACGATCAGCGCGGTCTTGCCGCTCTTCCCCTGCTCCGCCTGCGCCAGGCGGGTGCGGAAGGTCTTCTCCGCCTTCTCGCCCTGCTCGGTGCGGCCGGTGAGCGCGGCCAGGTGCCGCAGGTAGCCGACGCTGTCCTGCCAGGATCCGGGCTGGACCGGCCAGAACGTCGTGGCGCCCTTCAGCGCGGGGGCCAGCTTGCCGTGCGTGTCCTCCAGGCCGATCACCAGGTCGGGCCGGTGGGACAGGATGGCCTCGACCTCGGGGCTGAGGAAGCCGCCGGGCACCACCGGTATCTCCGCGGCCTTCTTCTCGCCCAGGAACTTCGGGTGCGCCAGCACCTGGGAGTTGGTGGCGGTGGGGGCCATGCCCAGCTCGACGAGGATGTCGTCGCAGAGGGCGACCAGGCAGACGATCTTCTCCGGCGGCTTCGGCAGGGAGACCGTGACGCCCTTGGCGTCGGTGATCCGGGTGGCGGCCTCGATGGGCCGCACCTCCGTGCTCGTGCGGGCGCCGGCCCGGCTCTCCGGAGCGACGGCCGGTCCTCCGGTGTCGGCCTCCCCGGTTCCGCAGCCGGCCAGCAGGCCTCCCAGTACGGCGATCGCGGCCCAGCGGCGGACTCTCAGCGCGGTTCGTGGCATCGACGGTCCCTCAACGTTCCTGTGCGGTCCCGGGGATGCGGCAGAGAAGGCGGCGGAGCCCCGGGAGCGGTCCCCGCCACAAACGGAAACCTTACACATGATTATCATTTCCAATAAAGTGCCGGGGTCCTCACTCTGTCCTCGCCGGAACCCACCGGCCCCCGCCGACCCCGCCGACCCCGCCGACCCCGCCGACCGCAGGAGTTCGCCATGCCGCAGTCCCCACACCCCTCACCCCACGCACCGCCGCGCCTGCTGGTCTCCGACCATGTCGCCGGCCGGATCAGCCTGTTGGACCTCCCCGACGGCGCGGAGCGCGCCGAGCTGAACCACCGGTACCTCGCCGAGCACGCGGGGTTCCTCGCGCTGCCGGACGGCCTCACCGCCTGCGTGGACGACCGGGCGGGCGAGCTGCTGGTCCTCGACCCCTACGGCCCCGCGCCGGCCGGCCCCTGGTCCGGCGGCGCATACCGGTCGCGGTCCCCGCCGAACACCTCGCGGCCGACCCGGAAGGGCGGCACCTCGCGGTGACCACCGGTCTCGGCCGCAACGAGGAGGCCTGGACGGGGCTCCTGACGGCCGTCGACCTCGACGCACCGGACGGCGCCGTCGCCGTACGCGTACGCGGGCGGACGGGCGAGCCGGGAGTCACGGTCCTCGGCGGGCCGGACTCGCTCGTGGTGCTGCGCCACCGGGAGCCGGGCGAGCTACTGGTCCACCGGCACCGCGACCTGATGCGTGCGGCCCCCGCCTGTCCTCCGGCGATCCCGGTCCGGCGGATCGCACTGCCGGACGACGACGGGCACGGCGACGCCCACGAATCGCTCACCGGCCGGGTGTTCGCCGCCGCGGGGTCGGGGGTGCATCGCGCTCGGCGGGAGGGGGACGACCTCGTCGGCGAGGCCCCCCTGCCCTGGCCGGCCGACGGGCGCTCCGGCGGGCGCGGCTACTACTTGCGGCTCAACCCGTACGGCGGATGCTCTGGTCCTGCGTGCGCGGCGGACCGGGCGACCCCGGGCAGTGGCCGGACTGGTCCAACGACGCCTGGTGGCACCACCTCGACACCGGCGTCACGGGCCGACTGGACCTGGGGCCCGGGCTGGTCTTCCGGCTCGCGGTGACCGCCCGCCATATCGCGTACACCCGTGTCCATCCGGACGGCGACGAGCTCGTCCTGCTCACCGTGCCCCCGGTCGCCGGAGCCCGCCCGGAGGTCGCCGCGCGGCTGCCCCTGCCCGCCATGTCCGGTGCGCCCCGGGCCGGCGGGACCCCTTGGGACGGCGTGCAGCGGCGCGCCGTCGCCGCCTCACCCGGCGCGGGTCTGGTCGCGGTCAGCAGGGGTGGCCATGGCGAGGTCCACGTCTTCGACGCGGACCGGGCGGACCTGCTCACGACCCTGACCGTCCCGACCCCCCTGGACGACGGCGGCCACCTCGCCCTGCTCACCCCCGGGGACGGGGCGGAGGCCGACCCGGTCGGCCGCTGAGGGACGCGTCGCGGGTGGTGGCGCGGCGCGACCGCCGAACCACCGCCCGCCCCCGGCGCTCGGACCTCACCAGGAGGACTTGGTCACCCCCGGCAGGAACCCCGCGTGGGCCTGCTCACGCATCCGGACCCGGGAGAGCCCGAACCTGCGCAGATACCCGCGGGGCCTGCCGTCGACGCTGTCACGGTTGCGCAGGCGCGTGGCGCTGGCGTCGCGCGGCTGACGTCGCAACTCCTCCACTGCCGCGCTCCGTTCGCGCTCCGGCGTACCGGGTCGGCGGATGATCTCCTTCAGCTCGGCCCTGCGGGCGGCGTAGCGGTCGACGGTCTCCCGGCGCCGTTCGTTCCGCGCGATCTTGCTCTTCTTCGCCATCAGACCTTCCCGCCCCGCGCCCGGATGCGCGCGACCGCGGCCTCGACGCCGATGCTGTCGACGGTCTTGATGGCCCGAGCGCTCAGCGTGAGGCGCACATAGCGGCCCTCGCCGGGCAGCCAGTACCGCTTGCGCTGGATGTTCGGGTCGAACCGTCGGGACGTCCGGCGGTGCGAGTGGGAGATGTTGTTGCCGAATCCCGGCTTGGCGCCTGTCAGTTGGCAGTGGGCGGACATGGAACGTTACCTGCCTCTCCTTCGACGCATCCATTATTGAAAATGGAAACCATTGCCATATAGTAGCGCCCATGGCTCGCAACGAAGTACGCCCGGTCATCAAGCTCCGCTCCACGGCGGGGACCGGCTACACCTACGTCACCCGCAAGAACCGGCGGAACGACCCCGACCGGATGGTGCTGCGCAAGTACGACCCGGTCGCCCGACGCCACGTCGACTTCCGTGAGGAGCGCTGAGGCCGGAAAGGCTCGGCCGCTCCCCCGCACACGCCCCGGACCCGACCCCTAGGACACCTTCATGAAGCCCGGAATCCACCCCTCCTACGGCCTCGTCGTCTTCCGCGACAAGGCCGCCGACTTCGCGTTCCTGACCCGCTCGACCCTGACCAGCGACCGCACCGTCACCTGGGAGGACGGCAACGCCTACCCGGTGGTCGACGTGGAGATCTCCTCCGCGAGCCACCCCTTCTACACCGGCACCGCCCGCGTGCTGGACACCGCCGGACGCGTCGAGCGCTTCGAACGCCGCTACGGACGTGGGGAGGCCCGGTGAGCGAGCACCGCACGAAACTGCCCGTCGTCATCGTCTGCGGCCTTCACTCCGAGGCCCGCCGCGAAGTGGTGGAAGGGCTGCTGCGGGACGTCCCGTACAGCGTCGCGCTGCACCACGACCTGTCCACGGCCACCACCGGCCATACCGTACGTCGCTCCCTGCGGGATTCCGGCGGTGAGTTGGATTCCGGCGAGACCCCACTGGTGAACGCGTGCGCCTGCTGCGCGCTGCGCGAGGACCTCGTCCCCGAACTCGAACGCCTCGCGGGCGACGGACGGACCCGCCTGGCCGTCCTGGAGCTCTGGGACTCCGTCGAGCCGAAGTCCATGGCCGAGGTGATCGCCGCGCACACCACCGCCGCCGAGGTCACCAACGTGTTCGCGGCGGTCGACCCCACTCTGGTTCTGCCCTGCCTCTCCAACGGCGACGATCTGGCCGAGGCCGGTCTCGCGGCGGCGCCGGCCGACCGGCGGACCATCGGCGACACCTGGGCCCGGCAGGTGGAGTACGCACCCGTACTGGCCGTGACGCCGAGCCCGGCGGCCGACGACGAGGACCGCGCCCTGATCCGGCAGCTGAACCCGACGGCCCGCCAGGCCGCCTCCGGATCGGCCGAGTTGGCCCGGCTCGCCTTCGCGGGGTTCGATGTGGAGGCGGCGGACGCGGGCCAGCACCCGGCCTGTGCGCTGCTTCCGCAGGAGGCCGACGAGGCCGGGGTGGGCACGCTCGTCTGGCGGCGGCACCGTCCCTTCCACCCCGAGCGCCTGCTCGACGCGCTGGAGGACCTGAGCTGCGCGGCGGCCCGCAGCCGGGGCCGGTTCTGGCTCGCGGACCGGCCCGACACCCTGCTCTCGTGGGATGCCGCGGGCGGCGCGCTCTGCGTGGAGAGCACCGGCCCCTGGCTCGCCTCGCTCCCGGACGCCGCATGGTCCATGGTGCCGCCCTACCGACGGGCGGCCGCCGCGCTGGACTGGCACCCGGAGCACGGCGACTGCTGCCAGCACCTGGTCTTCGTCTCCCCCGGCCTCGACCGCGACGGCCTGACCGGTCTGCTGGACTCCTGCCTGCTCACGGACGAGGAGTACGGCTCCGGCCGGGAGACATGGAAAAGCCTGCCCGCCGCGTTCGACGCCCTCCTCGACCCGGTGCACTGACGCCCCGGCCCACGCACCCCCGTACCCCCGCACCCCCGCACCCCCGCACCCCCGCACCCCCGCACCCCCGCACCCCGCACGATCTCCGACGACCGCACACCGAGCACGGAGGAAGCCCTCATGGCACGTCAGCAGGACCCCCGCAAGCCGCTCAAGAACCGGCCGAACCCCCTGGACGCCGCCAGGATCACGTACATCGACTACAAGGACACCGATCTGCTGCGGAGGTTCATCTCCGACCGAGGGAAGATCCGCAGCCGCCGGCTCACCCGGATCAGCGCCCAGCAGCAGCGGCAGATGGCCGCGGCCATCAAGAACGCCCGCGAGATGGCCCTGCTGCCGTACACCGGATCCGCGGCGGGCAATTAGCGGGCGCCACCACGCCGCGTGATGCCGGGTCTTCGTCATCGCCTCCGCACGGGGCGGCGCCCTCCGGGGACATCGCGCAGGCCTGGCTGATCGGCTTCCGCGCTGCCCAGGGAATCGGCGCGGTCCTGATGTGCCCGGCCGCGCTCGCCGTGGCCATCGCCGCGTTCCCGGCGGAGTGGAACGGACGGAGCCTGGCGCTGTTCGTCCGGGCGCGCGGGGCGCTCACCTCGATCACCCCGCTGCTCGGTGGGCGGCTCACCCGGTGGACCGCGGCCTACCGGCGCAAGCCTCGGCCGACGCGGGAACCGCGCGATCGACACCGGGGACGAACCGACCGGGACGGATCGCTGCCGGCCGCGGCGGAAACGGCTGGAGCGACCGCATGACTCCCGGTCGTCGCGAACGGGGGCGTGTGCGGGGCACGCCGGGCAGGGCGGGTCGCCGGACGCGGTCGGGCGGTACGGAGTCGTGCTCCGTCATCCCGGCGTCGGCGCGCCCTGGTGGATCAGAAGGCGAATACGGCGTTGTCGTTCATGCTGCCCGCCATCTCGCAGGCATTGCCGTAGGCGGTGCTGAACTGGACCTGCTTGCCCTGCCAGACGCCGTGGGCGGTCACGACGATCGGGTCCCACTGGCGGGTACAGGTCCGGTTCGACGGACCGGCGGTCAGCTCGGAGAACCTCCCCTGGACCGCGGCCAGTTCCTTGCAGGCCGCAGCGGGAGCGGGGTGCGTCCCCTCGGCGGTGGGGGCGCAGGTGAGCGTCACGGCCCGCTCGACGGTGGCGGTCAGCGGGTCCTCGCCGCGGGCCACGGTGAGGACGAGTGCCGAGGGCGCGTAGAGGCTCGCCGCCCCCGTCGGCGCGGCCTGGGCGGTGGCGGTGACGAATCCGCCGAGCAGCAGGGTGCTCGCCGTGATGGTTGCGAAGATCGCGTGAGGGTTGCGTCGCATGAGTGAAGACTCCTTGGTCGTGTGCGTGATTGCGGTCAGGAGTCTTACGCACGCGGAAAGTAAGCGCACGTCGACGGCCAGCTTCCAGCCGGAGGTAAGCGTTCGAGCCGACCGAATGGTCATTCGGGCAGCTCAGGCGCGTCGCGCGAGCCGTCCAGCATATGGACGAACCTTGGTGGTTCACCACAAAACTACCGCTTGACCTGCGGGTATATAAGAAACCATCGATGCGCCACATCGCCGCTTCGGCCAGAAAGTACCGCCACCCGGGACCGCCGAACCCCTCCGCGAGCGTCGACCACCCCTCGACGGCGACCGGCAACCGGACGGCGAACCACTCGAGGGTCACGCGGAGGACACGATTCCGCATCCCGCTTGACCAGGGCAATTTAGGTTAGGCTAACCTCACAGCCGTGATCGCTCCTGCCCTCGACCGAGAAGACCCACCGCCGCGTCGGCGCTCCGCGCCCGCTGCCGGTGCCACCGCCGCGGCCCCCGGCGCCGAGCCCGGCCCGGCCACGACCTTCGCGGCCCCCGAACCCGATGCCGGCCTCGACGCCCGTGACCTGACGATCGCGTACGACCGTACCGACGTCGTGCACGGGGCCGACCTCCGGCTTCCGCGAGGTCGCGTCACCGCGCTCATCGGGCCGAACGGCAGTGGGAAGTCCACCCTGTTGCGTGCCGTCGCCCGGCTGCACAAGGCCCGCACCGGCCGTGTGACCGTGGCGGCCGGGGCTGAGGACGCCGCGCCTGTCGACGCCCTCGCCCTGTCGCGCTCCGACTTCGCCCGCCGGGTCACCCTGCTCGCGCAGAGCCGGAACGCGCCGGCCGGCCTCAGCGTGCGCGACGTGGTCGGATTCGGCCGGCACCCCTATCGGGGCCGGCTCCGGGGCACCGATCCGGACGGCGCCCGGATGGTCGAGCACGCGCTGGCCGTCACGAACCTCGCCGAGTTCGCCGACCGCGGGGTGGAGAGCCTGTCCGGCGGGCAGTTGCAGCGCGTCTGGTTCGCCTGCTGCCTGGCCCAGGACACTGACGTCCTCCTCCTCGACGAGCCGACCACCTATCTCGACCTGCGCTACCAGGTCGAGATCCTCGACCTCGTCCGCGACCTCGCCGACAGCCACGGCGTCACCGTCGGGGTCGTGCTGCACGACCTGGACCAGGCCGCCGCCGTGGCCGACCAGGTCGTCCTCCTCTCGTCCGGGCGGATCGTCGCCGCGGGCACGCCCGCGGAGGTGTACGCCCCCGAGCGGCTCAGCGACGCGTACGGCATCCGCATCGACGTCGAACCCGACTCCTCCACCGGCATCCCGCGCACCCGCGCGGTCGGCCGCCACCACCTTCGTTCCGAAAGGCCCTGAACACCCTCATGAAGAACCAGCACCTGACGTGGCCCGCCCTCGCCGCCGCGGCCGCGCTCGCCCTCACGGCCTGCGGCACCACCGAGGCGCCGAAGAAGGAGTCCGCCGGGGACAGCACGGTGACGATCACCGACTCCCGCGGCAAGAAGATCACGCTCGACGGGCCGGCCAAGCGCGTCGTCGGCACCGAGTGGAACGTGGTCGAGTCGCTCGTGACCCTCGGCGTCCAGCCGGTCGGCGTGGCCGACGTCAAGGGCTACACCGCGTACAACACGGCCGCGCCGCTCACCAAGGGCGTCAAGGACATAGGCACCCGGGGCGAGCCCAGCGTCGCCACCGTCGCCGGTCTCGAGCCCGACCTGATCATCGCCACCACCGACCTGTCCGACTCCGCCATCGCGCAGCTGTCCAAGGCCGCGCCAGTCGCCGTGGTGCGCTCGGCCGACGCGAGCCGGCAGATCGACCAGATGGTCGACACCGTCGAACTCATCGGCAAGGCCACCGGCAACGAGGACGAGGCCGAGTCCGAGGTCGACTCCTTCCGCAAGGCGGTCGCCGACGGGAAGAAGAAGCTCGCGGACGCCGGTCTCGACGGCGAGAAGGTCGCCTTCGCCGACGGCTGGCAGGAGGGCAACCAGGTCTCGGTGCGCCCGTACGTCAAGGGCTCGCTGCTCTCCGACGTGAACACCGAGCTCGGCCTCGTCGACCCGTGGAAGCTGAAGGGCGACGCGGCCTACGGCCTGGCGGCGACCGACGTCGAGGGCCTCACGAAGATCGGCGACGCGCGGTTCGCGTACATCGCCAACGACTCCGACGGCGGCGACCCGTTCGCCGACGGCCTCAAGGACAACGCGGTGTGGAAGTCCCTCCCGTTCGTCAAGGACGACGAGGTCCACCGGCTGCCCGACGGCATCTGGATGTTCGGCGGCACCGCGTCGATGCGTGAGTACATCGACGCCCTCGTCGGCGCGCTGACCGCCTGACGATGAGCACACGCACCACAACCGCCCCGCCCGCCCCCGTGAAGACGGGAGCGGGCGCGGCCGGTCCGGCCGGGGCCGAGCCCCCGGTGGCGGCCGGCCCGCCGGCCCGTCGCGGCCGGATGTTCCTCCTCGCGGTCGCGGGGATCGTCGCGCTGGCCGCACTCGCGATCGTGCATGTGGGCCAGGGCACCGCAGCCGTGGACCTGCACACGCTCTGGCAGTTGGCGACCGGGGCCGCCTCCGACCGGACCGCCGACGAGCAGACGGCCGCCGTCGTCCTGGACTCCCGGCTGCCCCGGCTCGCCGCGGGGCTCCTCGTCGGCTGCGCGCTCGGCGCGGCGGGCGCGGCCCTCCAGTCGGTGTCGCGCAACATGCTGGCCTCCCCCGACACGCTCGCCGTCAACGCGGGCGCGTACCTCGCGGTGGTCGCCGTCGCCGCGTTCGGCATCACGCTTCCCGCGCTGCCGGCCGGGGCCACGGCGTTCCTCGGCGGGCTGCTGGCGGCGGGCGTCGTCCTCGGCCTCTCCCGGGCGGGGGCCGGACCGATCCGGCTGGTACTGGCGGGTTCGGCGCTCACCCTCGCCCTGTCCGGGCTGAGCGGGATGCTGTTGCTCCTGCGCTCCCAGCAGACGACCGGGCTGTTCGCCTGGGGCAACGGTTCGCTCGCGCAGATCGGCATGCAGTCCATCGACCGGCTCGCCCCGGTCGCGCTCGTGGCGTTCGCCGGGCTGATGCTGCTCGGCAGGCGGCTGGACATCCTCGCCCTCGGCGACGACGGCGCCGCGGTCGTGGGCGTGAGCCCCCGGCTGACGCGCAGCACCGCCGTCGTCCTCGCGGTGCTGCTGGCGGCGGTGTCCGTGGCGGTCGCGGGGCCGGTCGGTTTCGTCGGCCTGTGCGCGCCCGCCGTGGTCCGCCTGCTCAGCACCTGGATCCCGGGCCTGGTCCGGCATCACGCGTTCATCCCGGCGTCGGCGCTCGCGGGTGTGCTGGTCGTGCTCGGCGCGGATGTGCTGCTGCGCGCGGTGTTCGGCGCCCAGGCGGGGGCCGAGGTCCCCACCGGCATCGTCACGACCTGCTTCGGCGCGCTCGTCCTGATCGTCCTGGCCTACCGGTCGCGCGACATGGGCACGGACAGCGGCTCGACGGCGTTCGCCCGGCTGCGCAGCCGACGGGCGTTCGTCCTCACGCTGGTGGCGACGGTCGTGGGGCTGCTCGGCGCGGTGGTGGCGGCGACGCTCTTCGGCGACGCGACGCTGCTCCTGGGCGATGTGGGCAACTGGCTGACCGGCCGGGCGGGGCAGTTCGTCGGTTACGTCCTGGACACGCGGGTCCCCCGGGTCGCCGCGGCCCTGCTGGCCGGTGCGGCGCTGGCCGTCGCGGGTGCCGTCGTCCAGGCGGTGTCGCGCAATCCGCTGGCGGAGCCGGGTGTCCTCGGCGTCGTCAGCGGTGCGGGGGTCGGGGCGGTCGCCGTCCTCACCGTCGTTCCGCTGGCGAGCTTCTGGCTGATCGGCGGCTCAGCGCTGGCCGGTGCGACGGCCGCCGCGGCGCTGGTGTTCGGTCTCGCCGCACGCCGCGGTCTGGAACAGAACCGCCTGGTCCTCATCGGCATCGGCGTCCAGGCCGGTGCGGGCGCGTTCGTGAGTCTGCTGATCGTGCTCACCGACCCGCACAACGAGACGAAGGCGCTGGCCTGGCTCGGCGGCTCGACGTACGGGCGGACGTTCCCCGAGCTGATCCCGGTGCTGGTGGGTCTGGTCGTCGCGCTGCCCGTCCTGGCGTTGATGCGCCGCGAGCTGGACCTGATCGGGCTGGACGACGAGACGCCCGCCCTGCTCGGTGTGCGGATCGGCGCCACCCGGCTGGCGCTGTTGAGCCTGGCCGTCCTGCTGACGGCGGGAGCCGTGGCGGCGGTCGGCGTGATCGGATTCGTCGGCCTCGTGGCCCCGCACGCGGCACGTGCCCTGGTGGGCCGCAGCCATGTGCGGGTGATACCGGTGAGCGCGCTGCTCGGCGCGCTGCTGGTGGTCGTGTCGGACCTGGTCGGCCGGGCGATCATCGCGCCGGCGCAGATCCCGGTCGGACTGCTGACTGCCGTGATCGGCGCCCCGTACTTCATCTGGCTGCTCTGGCGGTCGCGGCGCGAGGGGTGAGCGCGGAGCTGTCCCTGTTCCGGAGCCGCGCGGCCGTCGTCGGCCGCGCGGCCTCATCAGCCTTCCAGCCGGTCGGCCGGGTTCCTGTTCCCGGACGAACTCACCCCGCGCCACGGGGCAGGCCCTGCCGGGCCTGCGTCACACGGCGGCGGTACGAGGACAGAAGGCGGGGCGTCACCGCGCCTCCGGCGAGGTGACGCGCTTGCTCATCGCCGCTCCAGGTGCGCGATCGGCCTGGTGGACGGGGTAGTCGCTTCGTCTACCCCGTCCACCAGGCCGGCTCAGCGGCGGCGGACCGGTCGACCCCGCGCTCGACGTCGACCTCCAAATGCCCGGTGGCGACAGCCCGGCAGGGGGGGGCGGGCTGTGGACATCTGCCCCGGCACCCGGAAGAGGTCTGCCATGCCCTCCCGTTCGCACCCCACCCCCAGTCGGTCGTCGAGCTCCTACCGCTCGGTCTCAGCCTGTCGTGGGTTTCGGCCCGCGGACGTTGCGCGACACATGTGTGGATCCGCGGGCGTGGGTACCCGGCAGAGGGACGAGGAAAGGGGCGTAAGGATGCCTGGAGCCATGCCAAGAATGCTGGGCGCTGCCACCGCGGCCTACAGCGTCGCGATCATGATCCGTCCGGTGTGGCTGGCCAAGCCGTGCGGACTGGTGAGAGCGGACGGCACAGTGTCGCCTTCGACCGCTCTGCTGATCCGGGCGGTGGGAGCACGCGATGCCGCCATCGGCACGGCCATGGCCCTCGCCCCCGACATCGGGGCGCTGCGGGCTGCGACCGCCTGCCGTGTCGCCGCCGACCTGTCCGACGCCGCCCTGTTCGGAGCGGCGCTCACCGGCCGGGCCCGACGTCTGAAGGTCGCGGGATTCGCCGCGGTGTGGGGCGGACTGTGCGCTGCGGCTGTCGCCCGTGAACAGCACGCTCACCGGTAGCGCATCTCGCAGGGGGGCCGGAGCGGGGCCGGCCTTCCTCTACCCGCTGCGCAGGATTTCCGCCGGGCACTTCGGCCTCGCACCTCGGCATGCCACGCGGCAGTGCCGGGCGGTAGCGTGACGGTTCGACCAACGGAGGGGACCCGGCATGCGCAGACTCGTCCACTACATCGCCACCACCCTCGACGGCTTCATCGCGGGCCCGGACGGCGGGGACCCCACCGGTCCCCACGGCTTCTGGCCCATACCGGAGGACTACCTACAGCACCTCGTGGCCGAGTACCCGGAGACGCTGCCCGTCCAGGCCCGTCAGGCTCTGTCCGTCACGGCGGAGGGCACGCACTTCGACACCGTGCTGGAGGGGCGGCGCAGCTACGAGATCGGTCTCGCGGCCGGCATCACCGACGCCTACCCCCACCTGCGTCACCTGGTGTTCTCCCGGACCCTGGCCGAGAGCCCGGACCCAGCCGTCGAATTGGTCGCCGACGACCCGGCGGCAACCGTGCGCGAACTCAAGCGGCAGGACGGCAAGGACATCTGGCTCCTGGGCGGCGCCGAGCTCGCGGGTTCCCTGTACGCCGAGATCGACACCCTCATTCTCAAACTCGGCCCGCTGACCATCGGCGAAGGGATTCCGCTCTTCTCCCGCAAGGCCGCCTTCGACCCGCGCACCTGGACACTCGCGGACCACACCGTCCTCGAGAGCGGCGCGGTGTTCCTCACCTACACGCGCGTCGGCAGCTGAACGCTTCGGACCGGCTGCGCTTGTGGAGGCCGGACGCGCGCCACGAAGAAGGAAGTACGCAGCAATGTGGACCGTCAGGCCCGCGCGTAGGCCCCGCTGCTGTCGTCCTCCCGGGCTGACTGGTCCCGCCGCGCTCACCGCTACCCGGCCCGAGGAAGTGTCGCAATCCGCGACGGATGTGTCAGCCCCCGTGGGCGCCATTGCGCCCGTGAGCTACAACATCGCCTTCTCCGCCGCCGACCAGGCCGATGTCCTGGCCTTCTGGGCAGCAACGGCGCGCTGACCGCCGATCCGGAGCGGCCCCTCGGGAATATGCGGAAGCTCGCACGGCTGCGTCAGGACGGTCTCGACCACGAGGGCGACGGGCCGGGCGCTCCAGCAAGTGGGCGGATCAGGCGGCGACGGCGAAGACCGTTGTTGACGGGCAGGGTCACGGTCAGCCGGACGCGGCCCTTCTCCGTCCTCCGGTCGGTGGTGCGGCATCCTGGGCTGCGCTGCGCGGCCTCCGTCAGACGTGGGAGAGGAGTCCGCCCAGCGGTTCCGGCAGGCGTGCGAGGTCCAGGGCTTCCGTGAGCGCTCGCGCATAGTGCTCCTTGCGGCCGCCGATGGTCCCCATGAAACGCCGCAACTGCGCCTCGACCGTCCGCTCCCGCTGGGCGGGCTGGCGTTGGAAGATCCGGAAGGTGCGCAGGTCTCCCTGGTCGTCGATGACCTGTTGGACGCCGTCCGTGCCGAGCGCCCGGATCAGCTCGTCCTCCAGGTCGGCACGGCAGGTGAAGAAGCCCAGCGCCGCCAGATCGTCGGGGGTCCGGGCGGTGCCGAAGCCGGTCCGCTCCAGGCCCTGGACGAAGAAGCGTTGCTCCGCCGCGTCGCACAGGCCCGCCGGTCGGGTGTCGAGCCCGTCGGGGCCCAGCAGGCGCAGATAGCGGGTGATGCTGGTGGCGCCCCCGAGCGGCACGACCACGACGCCCTCGGCGCTCAGGGTGCGCCCCTGGCGTTCGGCGAGGGCCTCGACCGCCGCCCGGTCGCTGACGCCCTCGACGAGCACCACGGTGCGCAGGCCGAGGCCGGCCGCCAGCTCACGGGCGGTCTCGGCGGGCGCGGGCGCCTCCGCGTCGCCCGCGGCCCACGAGACGACCGTCCGACGGAAGCGCGCCGCTGTGTCCACGGAGCCAGTCTCGCACCGTGGCCGGCGGTCACGGCAAGGGTATTCCGGTACGTCGGCCAGGGCTGCCCCGGTACGTCAGCGGGGTGCGGGAGGTCTACGTCAGCGGGGTGTGGGAGGTCTGCGCGCCAGGTACAGCCCGACGCCGAGGGCGAGCGCCAGGACACAGCCGGCAAAGGTCAGTCCGGCGTTCCTGAGTCCGATGCCCAGAGTGAGGGCGCCGACGCCGACCACGGGCAGGGAGATGCCCAGGTAGGCGATGACGAAGAACGCGGACACGGTCGCGGCCCGGTGTTCGGCCGGCGCGGCGGCGCTGATCGCCGTCACCGCGCCCCGGAACGCGAGCCCCTGGCCGAGGCCGCCGCACAGCGCACCGGTGATGAGCAGGGGAAGTGACGTGAAGAGCAATGAGGCGCCCACCTGGAGGAGGCCCCCGACCAGGACGAAGCAGCCGCCCGGCAGGGCCCGCCGTTCACCGACCCGCCCCATGAGCGCCTGCCCGGCCGTCGACGCGAGGAAGACGGAGAAGACGACGAGTCCCGTCAGGGCCAGGTTGTGCACGTCGAGCGTCTCGGACACGAACGCGGGGGCTACCGCGGTGAAGAGGCCCAGCAGGGAGAACCCGGCGAAGGCGGCCAGCGCCGAGGTGGCGAACACGCCGCGCATCGCGGGCGGGACGGCCAGTCCCTGGGGCCGGATCCGCACTCCCCGTACCCGGGCGGATGCGACCGTCTCGGGGAGGAACCAGGTCAGTACGGCGGCCACGGCGATCAGCGCCAGGTGCACGAGGAAGGGGAGCCGCAGGGGCCAGGGGGCGTATTCGGCGAGCAGCCCGGACAGCAGCGGGCCGCACCCCAGGCCGCCCATGTTCGCGGCGGTCGCGGCCAGCCCCGCCCGGGCCGCGCGTCCCGGCGGGGCCAGTTCCATCACGGTGACCGTCGCCGCGCCGCTCAGCAGTCCGGCGGCGAACCCGGAGAGGAGGCGTCCGGCGAAGAGGGCGGGGAGCCCGCCCTCGAAGAGGAAGCAGAAGGCGCTGGCCGCCGAGAAGCCGAGGGCGGCCAGGAGGACGGGCCGCCGCCCCGCCTCGTCGGAGACGTTCCCGGCCAGCAGCAGGGTGGCGATCACTCCGAGGGCGTAGACGGCGAACACGACAGTCACCATCAGCTCGGAGAAGCCGAGCTGGTCCCGGTAGAGGCCGTAGAGCGGTGTGGGGAGCGTGGTGCCCGCCATGCCGACGGCGAAGACGGCCGCCGCGGCCGGGTAGCCGAGGCGTTTCCCCCGGTGCGCGGAGCCGGGCGTCCGGCTCATGCGTCGGGCGGAGGGTCCGTCGGGGCGGCGGAGGTGATGTGGGTGAGCACGCACAGCCAGCGGCCGTCGCGCCGGACGAAGACGTCCGTGACCCATTCGTCCGCGTCGAAGCGGCGGCCACCGTAGTGGGCCGTGTTCGTCATCCGCGCGGTGACCGTGGCGGTGTCCTGGTGGACGCGGACCCTCGACGGGCTGATGGCCCGCATCGCCGAATGGGTCAGGTCGCCGGACGCGACGTAGCCGAGGAACCCGTCCCGGTCCGTGATGCCGGACTCGGAGACGATGACCCATTCGTCCGCCATGTAGGCGCTGATCCGCGGCACGTCGTTCGAGACGATCGCGGCGGACCACTCCTCCACCAGGGCGACGAGCCGGGCCTGTACCGCAGGGTCCTGGGCGTCGGGGCCGTTCGGCGGCGGCCCGGAGCCGGCTCCGCTGTCTTCCATTGTTCGAGCGTAGCCGCGGGGTACGCGGGGCGCGCTTCCTGCGCGGCCGGGCGGGGCCGCGCAGGAAGCGAACGGCCCGGGGCGGTACGGGAACGGCGGTTCCGTGCGCTACGCGGGCGGGCCTCCCTCGACGGCGGCGGTCGCGTCCTCGGGGTCCTGGCCCGTCGGTGCGTCGGGCAGCTCACGGCAGCGGACCATGAAGGACCGCTCGAAGACGATGACGGTCTCCCCCGTCGACTTGGTGCCGGTCGTCTCCACCGTGATGATGCCCTGGCCCGGCCGGGACCGGGACAGCCGCTTGTCGAGGATGCGGCTCGTCGCGTAGAGGGTGTCGCCGACGAAGACGGGGCTCTTCAGACGGACCCGGTCCCAGCCCAGGTTGGCCACCGCCCGCGCCGACAGCGCCTGCACGGTCATCCCGCCGACCAGACACAGCGTGATGCCGCTGTTCACCAGGACCCTTCCGTACTCGGCGCCGGCGCCGTAGTGCTGGTCGAAGTGGAGCGGGTGCTGATTCATCGTCAGCAGGGTCAGCCAGGTGTTGTCGGCCTCGGAGAGGGTACGGCCCGGCCAGTGCCGGATCACCATGCCCGGTTCAAAGTCCTCGTAGTCCCCGCCGTGCTCCTCGACGTACTCGTTGTCCTTGACGTGACGCAGGGTCATGCGGTATCTCTCCGGTGAGGTCGCTCGATCAGGGGCGGCGCGGACGGGCGCACCGGTACGCGGGGCGGGGCGCGAGCGGTGCTGCGGTCAGATCGCCACCATCACGTTGTCGGAGCTACTCGTTCCGCCCCGGACGCTGACGATCCCGGCGGAACCGTCGCCGAAGAACCGGCAGAACAGCCCGGCCGGCCGGCCGCCGAATAGGAGGGGCCCCAGCACCGGGGCGACATCGGCGTCGTACGGCTCGTCGACCCCGTCGGCGATCAACGCGACCCGGCAGGTCTCCGGCCGCACGAACTCCTGCACCACGCTGGTGCGGCCCTCCACAGCCTCACCGACGGCCGACTCCCACGCGGCCTGATCGGTTTCGCGGCCGATGATCACCTGTTGTCCGCTCTCCCCGAGCGCGGCCTTGAGCACCAGCCGCTCACGGTTCTTCAGCACGAACGGCACCAGGTCGACCTGCTGTCCCTCGCGGTCGGTCCTGCGCTCGGTGAGGATCCGCGTCCACGGCAGGTACCGCGCGATGAGCCCGCGCTCGCCCTCGGTCATCCAGGGCCGTCCCTCCGACAGGAGCCCCATGGTGAGCTTGCTGTGCAGGAACGTCGATGTCTGGGTGCCCACCAGCAGGCAACCGTGGTCCAGGGCGTCCTGGACCGGAGTGGTGTCGAGGCCCGCGTCGAGCCAGTCCGGAATGGTGAAGTTCCGCAGTCCGACCGGATAGCGAAGGTGCGGGGCGCAGTCCCACGCCTCCGACAGCTCCTCCGGTTCGAAGAAGCGTGCGGTCAGGCCGTGGCTGTTGTAGTAGTCGGCCTCCATCTCGAAGTACCGTCGCTCCACGCCGGTCACCCGGGCGCTGCCGACGACGGCCACCCTCGGCGCCACCGCCGACTCCGCGCTGAGCGACCGGAACATCTCGGCGCGTACGGCGAACGGGCTCGGCGACCGGAACGGGGCCCGGCCCTCCTCGTCGGCGTGCAGCGCGCGCCACACCGCCAGACGGCTCTGGGTCTCCACCACTCCCCCGAGCGCACCGCTGACGTTGAACTCCAGGAACTGCGGCCCGTCGGGCCCGATGACCAGATCCGGACGGACCACGGAGTCGGCGTACCGCTCCTCGACGAACGGGTCGCGCGCCCACAGCCGGTCCTCGGTGGCGGGCATCGCGTAGGCGGTCAGCCGGTCGGCGGTGGTGCGCCCGCTCTCCAGGGCGGCACGGCGCAGCAGATCGACCAGCGCGACGCTCACCCGGAAGATCTCGGCGTAGGACGCGCGCGGGATCGCCAGCGGCGCCGCGGGAAGAACCTTCTGGTACGGCCAGCCGGTGTCCCTCAGCTCGTGCCGCAGCATCCGCCGGATCGCGCCGGCCGACGCGGCGGGCCTCAGCCGGTGGCGGCCAAACCACGGGTGCCCGTGGCCCGGACCGAGGTCCTCATGCGTGTCCATCCGGCCCTTCCTCCTCTGTCGGCACAACGGCGGCCGGGCCGCCGGTCGTCTGCTCGGCCGTACGGCGCTCCTCGAACAGCGCCACCGCGGCGGCGGTGTCCTCGATGGCCATGCCGACCGTGCGCAGGACCGTGGTCCGGCCGGTGACGTCGACCTGGCCGCTCACCAGGCTGCCCAGTTCGTACAGGTCCTCGGCCTTGATCAGGCGGCCGGCCAGTGCGGCCCGGATCTCACCCGCGCCGTCCAGCGCCGCGGTCCGGTCCTCGACGACGGTCACGGCGTCGGCCAGCAGGGCGGGGGCGAGCTCGACGGCGTCCGGGTGGGTACCGCCGATCACGTTCACATGCGCCCCGGGGGTCACCCAGTCCGCCTCCACCACGGGGGCGCCGTCGTCGGTCGACGTGGCCGTACAGATGATCGCCGCGTCGGTGACGGCGTCCCTCGCGGTGGCGCAGACCGTCACGTGGACGGGCCGTGGTGCCGTGTCGCGGATCCAGTCGGCGAACTCCTCGGCCCCGGCGCGCGTGCGCGAGTGGACGCGGAGGTTACGGATCGGGCGGACCGCCGTCACCGCCCGGACGAGGGCGCGCGCCTGGACCCCCGCGCCGATCACCGCCAGGTCGTCGGCGTCGTCGGGCGTGCACCAGCGGGTCGCCAGTGCGGCGACGGCGCCGGTGCGGACGGCGGTGAGTTCGGCGCCGTCCAGGAGGGCGGTGATCTGCCCGGTCTCCAGGTCGGTGAGCGCGACGATCCCGTGGATCAGCGGCAGCCCGCGTACCGGGTTGTCGGGGGTGAGCGTGGTGATCTTGACGCTGCCCACCGCGCGCTGCTCCCAGACGGCGGGGCTGACCAGGAGGACGCGCCGGTCGCCGTGCTCGAGCACCGTGCGGGCCGGGGAGCGGGTGCGGCCGGCGGCCAGGTCGACGAACATCTCGCCGAGTACGTCGACCACGCGGAGCATCCGCCGGGTTCCGGCCATGTCGGCGGCCCGGACCATCACCGGCGCGCTCACGCGGTTCCTCCGGCGCGGCCGAACCGGCTCGTCCAGGCGTCCTCGCGCGCCACGGTGGTGCGGGCCAGGCGGGCGAACGGCGGGCCGACCATGTTGCCCTCCAGGACGGCGATCCCGCCGTCGGCCGCCGCCACGGCCTCCACCACGCGGCGGGCCTGTCCCAGCTCTTCGGGCCGGGGCCGCAGGAGGCGGTTGATCACGTCGAGTTCGCCCGGGTGGACCGTCGCCTTGCCGTGGAAGCCGAGTGCCCGCGCCCGGGTGGTCTCCTCGGTGAGGACCGCCGGTTCGGCGAGCCGGTAGTTGGCGGTGTCGACGCACGCCGTGCCGTGCCGGGCGCAGGCCATCGCCATCGCCTGCCGGGCGGCCAGCATGGACTCCCAGCTGATGTCGACACCGAGTGTGGCGGCCAGATCGGCCGAGCCGAGCACCAGGCCGTCGGCGGAGCGCGCGATGGAGTCGATGCGGGTGACCGCCTCGACCGTCTCCACCGTCACGTAGATCTCGGGGGACGCGCCCGCCGAGGCCAGCATCCGGCGCAGCAGGCCGACCTCGTCCGCCGAGGTCACCATCGTCATCAGGACGATGCCGGGCAGCACCGGGCCCTCGGCCAGCATCAGGACGTCCTGGACCCCCGCGAGGCTGCCGAGTCCGTTCATCCGCACGGCCACGTTGGCAGGTCTCGGCGTCTTCTCCAGCGCGGCCCGGCAGACCGCGCGGGCGGCCTGCTTGTCGGCGGGCGGTACGGAGTCCTCCAGGTCGATCAGGTGGACGTCCGCGTCGTACGACCAGGCCTTCACCACCTTTTCCGGCGACAGGGCCGGCGTGTAGAGGATGCTGCGCGGAATCGCCCTGGCCGCCCCGGTCACCGGTTCACCGCCCCGGGGAGCGTGGTGCCCGCCGGGCGCGCCCCGGCCTCGATCAGCGCGGTGCAGAGCCGCTTGATCTGGTCGGCGCTCTGGCCTGCCCGCAGCATGACCCGCAGTCCTGCGGTACCGCGGGCGACGATCGGGAAGAACACCGGTGAGGTGTAGAACCCGGCCGCGAAGACCTGTTTGGCGGCCTCGACGACCGTGTCGTCGCTCATCGGCACCACCCGGATCGGGTAGGTGCTGTCGGCCTGCTCGGTCAGGACGAGCGAGTCGAACAGCGCGATGTTGGAGCGCAGGCGCCCCTGTAGCTGCGTGAGTTCCTCGGTGCGGTGGATCTCGGCCGAGGCGAGTGCCGCGCCGACCGCGGCGGCGTTCATCTTCTGCGAGTAGCCCAGCGGGCCCGCGAACCGTTCGATGAGCCGGCGCGTCTCCTCGGGGTAGCCGTCGAGCAGGATCGCCGTGCCTCCGGCTCCGAACCCCTTGGTGAGGGTCGCGACGGTGATGGTCCGCTCGTCGAGCACCGGGGAGTGCGTGCGTACGTAGCCGATGCCGCGTTCGCCGTACGCGGACAGCGAGTGCGAGTCGTCGTAGAAGACCAGGAGGTTGTACTTCTCCTGGAGTTCGGCCAGCTCCCCGACGGGCGCGTAGCCTCCGAGACTGTCCGAGCCGTCGACCACGTAGCAGACGCGTTCGTAGGTGCGGCACATGTCCTCGACGAAGTCGAGGTCGTGGTGGCCGCAGGTCACGACCTCGCTCTCGTCGGCGCAGCTCGGCTTGGCATGGGCCAGGGAGACGTGGGCGTTCTTGTCGAAGACCATCAGCGGCTTGACGCCGTTGCCGAGGTGCCCCGAGGCGATCATCGGAAGCAGACCGGTGCTGGCCGCGGCGGTGGAGAGCGCGCTGATGACCATCGCGCCGAACAGCTCGCCCAGCGACTCCTCCAGCTCCAGCAGCACCGGGGTCTGGACGCGGGTGCGCGGGATGCAGTGGTCGAGCACCCCGAAGCGGCGCAGCGAGGCGACCGCGCCGTCGATGACCTTGGGGTGCGTGTCCAGGTCCAGGTAGGAGCAGACGGTGAAGTTGACGAATTCATGCCCGTCGGGCATGTGGAACACGCCGTCCTCCAGGTCGCCGACGATGCCGGCGACCCCGTTCTCGTAGGACTGGTTCCAGAAGGCGTTGCCGATCCCGATGAGTTTGTCGTTGTTGCGGTACCGGTGGGCGGGGGTGATGGTCCTGCGCTCGCTCATCGGGAGTTCCCCTCGGTGGGCTTGTAGCTGTAGACGCCCTTGAGCCGCCGGTAGGCGTACGTGTACAGGGCGACGCCGAGCACGTGCGGCCGGTGGAGGATCTTCTTGGACTTGAGCCAGAAGTTGACGTTGATGTTCATCTCGCCCAGCGACTCGGCCTGGTGCCACCAGCCGAGCGGCAGGTAGAGCATGTGGCCCGGTTCCAGGACGAAGTCGCGGCGCTGGGCCAGCTTGGCCGCGAGTCTCGGGTAGCGGGACAGGTCGACGTCGTCGAGGTCGACCACGTTCGACTTGTCGCCGAACCCCCGCAGTACCGACCTCGGGTAGTAGGCCCGAACGCCGGGTGGGGCGATGATGAACCGCTTGCGGCCCTCCAGCGCGATGTTGAAGTTCTCGAACTCGTCGAAGTGGTTCTTGGTGAACACGCCGCGGTGGCTGATCCACAGGTTGGCCGCGTACAGGCTGTCGCCGTAGCCGAAGAACTCCTCCGCGTCGAAGCCGATGACGGCGTTCACGTCGGCCGGACTGCTGCGGATGTTCGACACCACCCGGTGCCAGGTGTCCGTGCTGGTCAGGTGCTGCTCGTCCGCGAAGAAGTCGCGGAGCTTGATGTCCCGTGTCTCCCAGCGCCCCGGGTGGTTCTTGTCGCCCGGCTCGGTGAACAGGGTGACGGTCATCTCGGCCAGGCGCGCGGCCACTTCGTCCCGTCCGAGTCCCTGCACATCGGCCGGCAGTTTGATCACCACGGGGCGGTCGGCCTTGTAGAGCCCCCGGGGGCCCACGGCCAGGAACTCGTCGAACGACATACGGGTGATCTCGACCCCGCTGTCCCGTTCGACCCGGGCACAGCTTGCGGAACTGCCATGTCGCTGGTCCTCCTCTCTTCGCCGGGTGTCATGTCGCGTCAGCCGTCGGTCCCGCGGGCGCTCAACTCCGCCACCACGTCCACGATCAGGTCCTCCTGGCCGGCGATGGCCTGCCGTCGGCCGAGCTCGAAGAAGACTTCGCGCGGGTCCACGCCCGCGGCCCCGGAGAGTTCGACGACCCGGTGCTTGAAGCCGGAGAAGACTCCGGCCAGACCGCTGACGATGCTCATCGAGGCGGTCACCGGTGGTGCCGGCATGAGTTCGCGCTCGGCGAGGTCGGCGGCGTCCAGCAGCGCGTACAGGTCGATGCCCGTGGCGAACCCGCTCCGCTCCAGCACCGGTACCAGCACTTCGAGCTGGGTGTTGCCCGCCCCGGCTCCGAATCCACGGGCGCAGCCGTCGATGATCAGGGCGCCGGCGTCGGCGGCGGCCACCGAGTTGGCGACGGCCATACCGAGGTTGTTGTGCCCGTGGAAGATCACCGGGACGGTGTCGACCGCCTCGACGATGGCGCCGATCCGCGCGGTGACGTCGGGAGGGAGGAAGTGCCCCGCGGAGTCCATGATCCCGACACCCTGCGCCCCGTATCCGACGGCCCGTGCGGCCTGCTCGGCCAGCTCGTCCGGGGAGGCCATGTGGCTCATCATCAGGACGCAGTGGGCTTCGGCGCCCGCGTCCCGGAGGAAGCCCAGATGATGTTCGGCCAGGGACGCCTCCGTGGCGTGCACGCCGACGCGGAAGACGTCGACCCCGTGGGCGATCGCCCGCCGTAGGTCGTCGGAGGTGCCCCAGCCGGGCAGCATGAAGGTGCCCAGCCGGCTGTGGTTCAGCGCCTCGCGGACCGTGGAGAGCATCTCGTCGTCGGTCGCCGCGGCAAGCCCGACCTGCAACGAGGAGGCGCCCAGACCGTTGCCGTGGCCGACCTCCACCACCGGGATCCGCGCCGCGTCCGCCGCCTCCGCGTAGCGGCGCAGTGCGGTCAGGCCCAGCTGGTGGCGGACGGCGTGCTGACCGTCGCGCAACGTCGGGTCGTGGATCACCACTTGTCTCATGACGACACCCCCGTCCGGGACGCCCGGTCCGGCCGGGCCGCGTACTGCTCGGCGACCATGACGGCGGCGGCGTTGATGATGTCGAGGTTCCCCGCGTACGGGGGCAGGACGTCACTGTGCGCCGTGACCTTGAGGACGATCGTCACCAGGTCGTCGGCGGCGGTGCAGGCGACGACCTCGTACCCGGGGGCGAAGGACCGCACCTGCTCGGCCGCCCGGTCGACCACCGCTCGCACCGCCGCCGCGTCGGCGTCGGGCACCCGGGCATGGATGACGGTGCGGAAGGTGGCCGGCGGAACCGCCGGGCTGATGTTGAGGATCACCTTGACGTCACGCACGCCGGAGAACGTCGTCACGGCGTGACCGGTGGCCGTCACGTACTCGTCGAGGTTCAGCCTGGTCGCTCGGCCGGCCACGTCACTCGCCACGGTCGACACGACCTCCAGGTACGTCACCGGGAAACGGGCCGCGAGCGCGTGCACGACCGGAACGGACGCCTGGCCTCCACAGCTGATCAGATTGACGTTGCGCGCGGCCTCGGCCGCGACCCCGGTCACGGTGGGCGCCACCATCTGCCCGACCTTGCTGGGGGTCAGGTCGATCACCAGCGTCCCCAGCGGCTCCAGCAGCGGCCAGTGGGCCCGGTGGGACGCGGCGCTGGTGGCGTCGAAGACGACGTCGAACGGGATCGGCGCCGCCAGTACGGCCTCGATGCCCGCGGCGGTGGTGGCGCAGCCGAGGCTCTCGGCGTACCGCAGGCCCGCCGACTCCGGATTGCGCCCGGCGACCAGCCGGCAGTCCAGCCCGGGCGACCGGTCGATCTTGCTGACCAGGTCCCGCCCGATCGCCCCGGTGCCGATGACGGCGACCGTCACGGTCTCGACGATGTCCGGACGGGCGTTCGTCAGGCGCGCCGCGAGACTCAACGGATGCCTCCGGGGCGCCGGAGGCGGGGGGCCGGCGGATGCTGTGAGCAGCGACGGCGGCCGCCGGTCGTCTGTCTCGCCGCGTCGGGTTCGTAGGTTCTCATGAACGTTGTTCCCACCCTTCCATCTGCGCGCGGCTGCTCCGTGGCGGTCCTGGCCGCGGGCGGCCAGGTGCCTCACCGGGATCTCCGTCCGTTCCGGACCGTGTGCCGACGCGGTCGCTCACGCCGCCTCTCCTGCGTGCCCCGGACGGCCGTCGGTCAGTCGTCTGTGCCGGTCGGCTGCCGCGAGGTGAGGCGTCAGTGGGTCGATGCGCGGTCGCGCTGGGAGGACGAGGGATCACCGGCCGCATGTCGTCGCGCCGAAACAATCGGCCGTGAGCGCGAACCGGAGGCTTGACTCGGTGTGTTGAAGCCCCATTGACGGCATGTCCTCCCCTGCACGCACGTCGCCGGCCGCCGATTCACCCGCCCAGCGGCGGTGAACATATCAGAAGACCGCAGGACACAACCCCCCTCATTCGTGCATGGGTTGATCTTCGGGGGAGGCGCTCGGCGGCTCCTCCCGGACACATGAGCGCCGGATACCTGCCTTTCCCCGCAGGACCTGATCTTCCTCTCGACTCCACCGCGGACGCCGACTACTCTCGGGAACCCCGTGCACCTGGCTGTGCGGGTCTCGGCGCACGACGACGGGCTGGTGGGGCGTCGACGGCGGGGCGGCCACATCGAAGGGGGAGGCCATGTACTGCCGGTTGCGCTGCCACGCGCGCTCATGACCGCGTCGACGACCGACAAGGCCGACGCACAACGGCCCGTCCTGGGACGTGACTTCTCCCGGCTGTGGTGGTCCGCCGCGGTGTCGTCGCTCGGTGACGGGGCCACGATCGCCGCAGCGCCCCTGCTGGCCACCCGTCTGACCGACGACCCCCGCCTGATCGGCGCGGCCTCGGTCGCCTTCACCGCGCCCTTCCTGCTGTTCGGCATCCCGGCGGGGCTGCTGGTGGACCGCATCGACATCCGGGCGATGATGGTGCGCGTCGACGTCGGCCGCGCCGTCCTGCTGGCGGTGCTCACCCTCGGGATCCTCGGCGGCTGGGGCGGGTTGCCGCTGCTCTACGTCTGTATGTTCCTGCTCGGCGTCGGCGAGGTCCTCTGCCGCAACGCGGCCCAGGTACTCGTCCCCTTCATCACCCCGCAGGCGGGTCTCTCCACCGCCAACGCCCGCATCATGGCCGCCCAGGAGGCCGGCACCGGCTTCATCGGTCCGCTCCTCGGCGCGCTGATGTTCGGTGTGGCGACAGCCCTGCCCTTCGGCGTGGACGCGGCCACCTTCCTGTGCTCCGCCGTCCTGATCAGCCGCATCCGCCGCACCAGGGCCGTCGAGCGCGCACCGGACAGGTCAGGCGTGATGTCGGAGATGCTGGCCGGCGCCAGATGGCTGTTCTCGCATCACCTGCTGCGCAGCCTCGCCCTGGTGTCCTGTCTGATCAACCTCGCCGGGAGCGCGATGCTCGCGGTCCTCGTGGTGCACAGCGGGAAGGAGCTCGGCCTGGGTCCGTTCGGGTACGGCGTCCTGCTCGCCTGCCAGGCGGTGGGAGCCGTTCTGGCCTCACGCTTCGCGCCCGCGCTGACGGAACGGCTCGGCCGGGAAGGTGCGTTGGTCGCCACCGCCGTCCTGATCACCACGAGCGAGACGGTGCTCGCCGCCGTGCCCTCGATGTACGCGGCCGGCGTGGCCCTCGCGATCTTTGCCTGTGGGACGGTGACCTGGAACGTCGTCGTGGTCGTGCTGCGGCAGACCCTGGTGCCGCAGCACCTGCTCGGGCGGGCGAACAGTGTGTACCGGCTCGTGGCCTGGGGCGGACTGCCCGTCGGTGCGGCGGCCGGCGGGTTCGTCGCCGCGGAGGTCGGCACCCGGGCCGTGTTCGGGGCCGGCGCGGTCGTCATGGCGGTGGTCGCGGCGGGACTCCTCGTTGGTGCCCGCCGGCGGTGGATCACCCGCGCCGACCCGGCTCCGCGCACGACGGAAACGGACTGAGCGGGCAGCCGTCCGGCGCGCCGCGGGACGGCCGCACCGAACACGGCAGCTCCCCGGTCCGCACCGGCACCGGACACCCCAGCCCCCTGAACCGCACCGCACCGCACCGCACGCGGGACCGTACCGAACGTGCCCATTCCGGAAAGGGACACCCCATGACGACGACCACGAGTCCGCGCACCCCTCCCCGGTCGCGGCTGGGCCACGCGTACGGGGAGGAGCTCGCGCGGAACGGTCCGACGGGCCGTCCCACGGCCGCGGCCCTGGAGTCCGCCACGCTGAGACTGGCGTACCAGGACCGGTTCCTGATCGGCCCCGCCTTCCTCGGCGAGAGTGAGCTCCGCACCCTCGTGGGAGACCTCCACACGGTCTACGGGCTGCTGCGCTCGCTGCCGGAGCGCGGGTTCGGCGGAAGCGTTCCCGCACTGGCCGAGGCGGTCGGCCTGGAACCTTCGCAGTCGGCGCTGATGACGCGGAGCGCCCGGACCGGGTCGCTCCTCCCGCTGGGGCGGGCCGATCTCTATCACGACGGTACGGGGTTCAAGCTTCTCGAATTCAATATCACCAGTGCGCTCGGCGGCTTCGAGAACGCGGACATCAACCGGGCGATGCTGGCCTATCCCCCGCTCGAGGAGTTCGTACGGCGGCACGGACTGCGCTACGAGGACACGCTGGGCCACATGGTGCGGACCATGTACGCGGAGTGCGCCGCGAACATCCCCACCGGCCGGGCCCCCGTCGTCGCCGTGGTGGACACGGTGGAGAACTTCGCCGTCGTGGGACCTCGACTCCGGGTCTTCGCCGAGAAGCTGGCCGACTTCGGGGTCGAGGGGATCGCCTGCGACCTCGGCTCGATCACGTACCCGAACGGCCGCCCGACGGCCTCGGGCCGAACCGTCGACGTCGTCTTCCGGTACTTCCTGCCGGAAGACCTCACCGACCCCACCGCGGCGGCCCAGCTGGAACCGCTGCTGACCGCGGTCGAGCAGGGGCGGCTCGGCCTGTTCAGCCGGCTGGACGCCGAGCTGTACGGCAACAAGGGCACGCTGGCGATGCTCTCCGACGAGGAGCACCGCGACCGGTACGACGCCGCCGAACTGGCGTGCCTCGACCGGATCCTGCCGTGGACGCGGTATGTGCGCCCCCGCGCCACGGATCCCGGCGGCACCCGGGTCGACCTGCTCTCCCACGCCCTGGGGCACCAGCACGAGCTGATCCTCAAGCCGACGCTGCTGCACGGCGGCAACGGCATCACCGCCGGCTGGACGGTGGACCCGGCCGAGTGGGAGAGCAGGGTCGCCTCGGCGATGGACGGCCCGTTCGTACTCCAGCGCCGTGTACGTCCCACGGCCGAGCCGTTTCCCGACGGCGCCGGCGGCGTGCGGGAACTCTTCCTCAACTGGGGCCTCTACCTGAGCGCACGCGGCGCCGAGGACGACGGCTACGCGGGAGGCTTCGTCCGAGGCAGCGCCGATCCGGCGGTGGGGGTCGTCAGCATGGGCAGCGGCGCCACGGTCGGCTGCGTCTTCCACGGCGGCGACCGCTGATCCCACGCGTCCGAGCCCGGCCGGGCGGTGGAAGTGCCGCCGCCCGGCATCGGCTCCTGGTCGCCGTCCCAACGAATGGCTCCGACCCGGCACATGTGCTTCCAGACGCTAGCCGTTCTCCCGGCCCGGCAAAGGCGCGCCGTTCAGGAAGGCTTCATAGGCATCGGCCGCCTCCGGCTCGACCTCAGGGTCCGAGGGGGCGTAGCGGGTGTCGGCACGGTCCCGCTTTGGACCGGAGACCCAGAACTCCTCGCTGGTCTCGATGTCGTAGAAGTTGGCATCGAACATCCCCCCTGCACGGCGCAACGTTCGCCCGTGGAACTTCGCGGTCCCCCACGTCTTCGAAAAGTCCACCCACCCGATCCACGAGGGCCCACGGTCGGTGTCGAAACCCGTTTTCAGCTGCACAAACATGATGCGTCGAGGCATGCGCCCAGGGTCGCAGGATCCCGCTGGGATCTCACCGGATTTTCGCAGCACGCCCTCGACCGCCGTGCAGGACACGGTCCCATACGTTTCGGCCGGCGCGGAGCACGTGGCGCGCGCACGCTGCGGCCGTGAGTCAGTGCCTGACCGATCCGCCTGCCGACGCCTCATGCCGACCCAGGAACTGGCGGCGCTCCACGGCCACGGGATCGTTCACCCTTTACTCCTCCCCCGCTGTTTGATCACAACTCCGTCACTAACGGAAGAAGTGGATCCTCCGTGGCTGTCCAGCTCGCTATGTTCATGCCTCCACGAGGCAACCTGGGGGGACCATGGATTGGAACAGCCCGCAACACCCGTCGCGTCAGTCCGGCTGGGGGCAGGGCGGTGGGGTCACGCCGGCCCCGTCTCCTCCGCCCGGCGGTCCACGGTGGGCGCGGAAGCGCGTCGTCCTCCCCGCCGCAGGCGCACTGTTCGTCCTGGGCGTGGGAATCGGCACTACCGGTGAACAGCCGCAGGACGTGCAGACAGCCGCAGCGAAGACGAAGCCGGGCCCGACCGTGACCGTGACGGTGACGGAGACGGCAAGGGTCACGGTCACCGCGAGTCCGGAGCCGGCCCCGACGGTCACGAAGATCAAGAAGGTGCGGGTGACGGTCACAGCAGCACCACCGCAGCCGAAACCCGAGAAGAAGCCAGTGCCCCGCGAAGAGGACGACGCAGGCAGTGGCGGCCCGGGAAACGCGTCGGCGTACTACGAGAACTGCACCGCGGTCCGCGCCGCCGGCGCCGCACCCATCAGTGCCGGCGACCCCGGGTACGGACGGCACCTGGACCGCGACGGAGACGGGGTCGCCTGCGAATAGGGCCCGTCGGCCGTGCCACAACGGGCGGTGCCGCCGGTGGGTCAGGTTCTGCTGCCCGACGAGGTTCCCGTGCACGGCGCTGTGGCAAGCCGCCGGGTTCGCTCGCGGGCGGCACCTGTCGCAGGGGACTCGGCGGAGCTTCACCGCGCACATGAGGCGGGGAGCAAGGTGAACATCGGATCAACTTGTATTGATAAGTATTGGCTCGCGCGCGTCCCCCGTGACACCTTTCGCGCATGAGGTATTCGAAGGACTCAATCCTGGCCCGTTATGCCCGGTGGGACGGCGTGGGACTCCCGTTCGCGGTGGTGGAGCAGCCCGTCTCCCGTCTTCCCGGACCTGGTGAATTGCTGGTCCGTGTGGACATGGCCACCGTGTGTGGCAGTGATCTGCACACCGTGACGGGACGACGGAGCTCGCCCGCCCCCGCGGTACTCGGGCACGAGCAGGTGGGCACGGTGGTGGGCGTCGGCGAGGGCGGTGTCGTCCGTGTGGACGGGACCCCGGTGGTACCGGGGACGCGCGTCGTCTGGTCGGTCATCAGTTCTTGCGGTTCGTGCGACCGGTGTGCCCGCGGGCTCTCGCAGAAGTGCCGTCGGTTGCGCAAGTACGGCCACGAGCCGCTGCTGGTGGATGCCCCCCTGACGGGCGGCTTCGCCTCGCACTGTGTGGTGTTGTCGGGTACGGCCGTGGTCGCCGTACCGGCAGGGGTGCCGGACGTGGTGGCCAGCCCGGCGTCCTGCGCGACGGCCACGGTCGCTGCGGCTCTGGCGGCGGCGGGGCCACTGGAGGGCAGGCGGGTGCTCGTGACCGGGGCGGGCATGCTCGGGCTGACCGCTGTGGCCATGGCCGCGACCGAGGGGGCCCGGGTGATCGCCGCCGATCCCGATCCGGCCCGCCGCGAGCAGGCGCAGGCGTTCGGTGCCGATCGCGTGCTCGACGGCTCGGCACCCGACGTGGAAGTGGACGTGGCGCTGGAGTTCTCGGGCCAGTCCTCGGCCGTGCAGGTGTGCCTGGACTCCCTGGATGTGGGCGGGACAGCCGTCCTGGTGGGGTCGGTATCCCCGGGCGAGCCGGTGGGAGTGGACCCCGAGCGGGTGGTGCGAGGGCTGCACACGGTCGCCGGCGTGCACAACTACCGTCCTGTGGACCTGCAGCGGGCGGTGGACTTTCTGGCCGCCCACCATCGCTCGTTCCCCTTCGCCGGCCTGGTGGAGGGGCGCTACGCGCTGGGAGAGGTCGGCGCGGCCTTCGAGGCGGCACGGCGAGGAGGAGCACCGCGCCAGGCGGTCGCGCCGGGGCGCGGCCTGCCGGTATGAGCACGGCTCGGGGCTGTCAGAGCATGGCGGTGCGAGTGCTGCGGGTGTTGGTGACGGTCACCGTGGCGACGTCGGGGCGGTAGCGGTCGTCGGACCACTCGATCGGCACCCCCTGGGAGTCGGTGGTGAGCCGGCGCTCGCGCAGGAGGGGAGCGCCTTCGTCCACCTCGAGGAGGCCCGCGTCGGTCGTGTCGGCGGTGACGGCGTCGAAGGTGTGGCGCGCGGACGCGAGGTCTACGCCCCGCTCGGTGAGCAGGGCGTAGATCGAGCCGGCGTCGAGGTCTGCGTCCAGGAGGGGGCGGCCGACGGACTCGGTGTACGTCATGCGCTCCAGCATCGCCGGGTGGCCGTCCAGCAGGCGCAGGCGCAGCAGTTGGACGACCAGGGTGCCGGGTTCGATCTGGAGGGCGGCGGCGACCGCCGGGTCGGGGCGGCGCAGGGCGATCTCCTGGAGGCGCTGGCCGGGGACGTGGCCGGTGATTTCGGCGCGGGTGGTGAAGGAGAGGAAGGACTCGAAGGGCTGGGCGGGGACGGCGTCCAGGACGACGGCGCGCTTGCCCTGGCCCCCGCCGATGAGTCCCTCGTCGCGCAGAGCCGCGAGGGCCTGGCGGACGGGGCCGCGCGAGGCGGCGAACTCCTGGCAGAGGTCGGCTTCCGAGGGGAGCGGGTGCCCGACGGCGATCGCTCCGCTGCGGATGCGTCGACGCAGTTCGGCCGCGACGGTGCGGTGCAAGGGCTCCCTCATGCACCTGACTCTACAGGTGGACGGCGCATGACCGTCGTGCCGGTGGCCCGACATGAACAGCGCATGACTTGTAGATATAAGTGGTTGTGTGTCCGCCGTTCTCGCTGCGACGGTTGCCGCATGGAAGAAAACATGATCAACGACGCATTCCGGCGCCGTTCCCTGATGGTCGGCGGTGTGGCGGCGCTGACCGCGGCGGTCACCGGCGCATCCGTCCCGACCGCGGCAGCCGACCCCGGGGGGCCGCGGGCCGCCGTACTGGAGTTCGCGGATCCCTGGACCAAGGCCACGGGGCTGGCGGAGGTGCTGCGGCGCGCTGGATTCCAGGTGGTGGCCCTGGACCTGTCTCGGCCCGCGACGGCGCAGAGCGTGGACCTCATCGCGTTCGGCAGCTTTACCAACAACGACGCGCGCTACACGTCCTACGTGGGTCAGCACGCCGCGTCTCTGCGGGACTTCGCGGCGGGCGGGGGCGTGGTCCTCGATCTTGCGCAGTCAGACCAGTTCGGCGCCGCGGTGCCTTACCTGTCCTCGGCGCTGGGTGCGGTGCGTACCGACGCCGACTTCGACACGGTCTTCCCGTTCGCCGCCGACCACCCGTTGGTGGCGGCCCTTCCGGTGGTCTCGGGCCGGGTGCTGACGGGCCGTGCCGCGGGTATCCGCGTCAGCTGGGAGACGGTGGGTTCCTGGCGGGCGATGCGCGTGCTGATGGCGTGTACGGCGGTGGGTTCCGCGCCGTGTCTCCTGGAAGGGGCGCACGGGGCAGGCCGGTTCCTGGTCTCCAGCCTCACGCTCGACAAGTGCTTCGATGCGGCGGGCTCGTCCGTGCAGCCCGCGTCCGCCCTGCGGGACAGCGTCACCTTCTTCACCGCTCTGGCCGCATACGTGGGACGGGTGCGCGCGGGCACCGCGCCGGCGGTCGTCCCCACCCCCATGCCGCCGCAGCCCCCGACCGGACCCCTGGTGGGTCACGTCGACGAGGGCAGCGCCCGCCTGTGGGCCCGTCCTGGCCTGGACGCGGCCCTCTACACCGACTGGACCTGCACGGTCCGGGCCGCATCCGGCTGGTCGACCACCGTCACCGCGCGTCTTCCCCGGCCAACGACGACACCCTGCTGGTGGACGTGAGCGGCCTCGAGGCCGGCACGCGCTACGACTTCACCGTCGCCCCGCAGCGCGCCGCACCCGGCTTCGCCGCACTGACCGGTTCGTTCACCACCTCCCCACCGGCGGGAGCCCCGGCCAAGGTCACCATGGGGATGGGCTCCTGCGCCCCCTCCACCCCGAGCGCCATCTGGACCCGCGTCGTGAACGAGGGCTGCGACAGCTTCGTCCTGCTCGGTGACACCCCCTACGTCGACTCCGGTGACCTGGCCGTCGCCCGCACCAAACACCGTGCTTTCCTCGCCCAGCCCGAGATCGCCCGCATGGCCGCCTCGATGCCGGTCTGGGGGACCTGGGACGACCACGACTTCGGCGGCAATGACACCAGCGGAGGCTTCGCAGGCAAGAAGAACACGCGTACCGCGTTCGTCGACTACCGCGCCAACGCCTCCTTCGGCCACGCGGCCGACGGCACCCGTCTGACGGCCAGGACCGAGGGTCTGGGGGTGTACACCTCCTTCCGCCGCGGCCCCGTGGAGGTCTTCCTCCTCGACCCCCGCTGGTTCAGCAGAACCGGCCCGAGCTGGGCCGACGCCACCCGGCAGACCTGCCTGGGCGAGGTGCAGTGGGACTGGCTGCGCGCCCGGCTGCGGGCCAGCACCGCCACGTTCAAGGCCATCGCCTCGGGAATGATCTGGGACGACAAGGGCAACGCGGAGTCCGACGACTGGGCCACCTACCAGTACGAGAAGGACGCGATCCTCGACTTCGTCGCCGCCGAGAAGATCCCCGGCTGCTTCCTGCTCAGCGGCGACATCCACGTCTCACGCGCTCTGAACTACGGCCCGCGCGTCGGGTACGACCTGTGGCAGTTCATCGTCAGCCCCATGCACAGCAGCACGATTCCCAGTCTCAACGTGCCCAGCCCGCACCTGGTGCACAGCGCGGTGGAACCCCACGTGTTCCTGAAGCTCGTCGCCGACACCACCGTGAGCGATCCCACCCTGACCGCGACCTGGATCAACCGTGACGGCCGTCGAATCTTCGAAGTGACCCGCACCGCCACAGAACTGGGGCATCCCGCCTGACAGCCGAACCGGCGGGCGACCGCCAGATGAACAGTGCACGACTTGTACATACAAGGCTTGACCCGGGTCGGCGATGGCCGAAAACTGGCTGTCGCCGGCCCGGTGAGAGTCGCTCGCCCTGCGCCGCCTCCCGCTGCCGAATCCTCGGCTCACCCCTCCCCCGGAGTTCACCGTGTTCCTGCGTCGCCTCTCCCTTGTCGGCACCGTCGTCGCCGCTCTGACCCTGTCCGCATGCGGACAGAGTGCCGAGAAGCCCGAGTCCGCCTCCTGCCCCGGTGGCAAGATCCGCTTCGGTGTCGAGCCGTTCGAGGATCCCGCCAAGCTCACCCCCGCCGCCAAGGTCCTGGCCGAGGCCCTGGGTGAGAGCCTGGACTGCCCGGTCGAGCTGACCGTCACCGAGGACTACGCCGCCGCGGTCCTCGCCATGGAGAACCAGAAGCTCGACGTCGGCATCTTCGGCCCGCTCGGCTACGTCTTCGCCCACAAACGGGCCGGAGCCGAGGCCTTGGCCTCCTTCGGCGACACGAAGGGCAACCTCTCCAGCTACACGGCCGGTATCTGGGTGCCCAAGGACTCCGAGGTCACCTCGGTGAAGGAGCTGCGCGGCCACTCCCTGGCGCTCGGCTCCGTCGGCTCCACCTCCGGCGACGCCCTGCCCCGCCAAGCCCTGGTCGATGCCGGGCTGAAGAAGAGCGACGTCGAGGTCACCTACGCGGGCGGCCACCCCGAAGCGCTCCTCGCTCTCGTCAATGACACCGTGGACGCTGCCGAGATCAACTCCCAGCAGCTCGCCGGCGCCACCGACTCCGGCACCTTCGACCCGTCGAAGTTTCGCAAGGTCTGGACGTCCGACCCGATCCCCAACGACCCGATCACCGTCCGGGGCGACCACGACAAGGCGTTCAAGAAGGCCGTACGCGACGCGCTGCTCAACCTGCCCGCCGACAAGGTCGGCGAGATCGGCGCCCTTCTCGACGTCGACCCGCCCGCACCGCTCGTCCCCGTCGACAAGAACACCTACCAGCCCCTCTTCGACCTCGCCGAGACGCTCAAGCTCACCGAGAAGGACGTCTGATGCTCACCCTGACCGCGATCACCGTGCGTTACGGCGACCGGCAGGTCCTGCACGGCGTGGACGTCCACGTCGCTCGTGGCGAACTCCTGGCCGTCCTGGGAGCCAACGGCTCCGGCAAGTCCACCCTGCTGCGAGCCGCCGCCGGCCTGGAGCCCATGGCGGCCGGCGAGGTGGCCCTCGACGGAGCAACCTGCGATCCCCTCGACATCGCCATGGTCTTCCAGCACATTCACCTCGTCCGGCGCCGCACCGTCCTGGACAACGTGTGCGCCGGCGCCCTCGGCCGCCTCCCGCTGCACCACTCCCTGCACCCCACGTTCTTCCCCAAGGAACTCCGCGAGGAAGCCATGGCCTGCCTGGACCGGGTGGGCCTCGCCGACCGGGCTCACGACCGTGCCGGGCGCCTCTCGGGCGGACAGCAGCAGCGAGTCGCGGTGGCACGGGCACTGTGCCAGCGCCCCCGCGTGCTGTTCGCCGACGAACCGGTCTCCGCCCTGGACCCCGCCGCCTCCGAACAGGTCCTCGCTCTGCTCGCCGAACTCGCCCACGAGGAGGGCCTCGCCGTGCTGGCCGTCCTGCACCAGCCCTCCCTCGCCGCACGGCACGCCGACCGCGTCGTCGGCCTGCGGGAAGGCCGCGTGGCCCTGGACGGTCCGCCGCAGGACAACGTCGACATCCTGTACCAGCCCACGACGGTGAAGGCCGCCTCATGACCCTGCCCCTCGACGTGCGCAGACTCCCCGTCCCCGCAAAGCCCCGAAGGCCGCGCACCGCCGCCGTGGGCGTGGTGATCACCGCTGTCGTGGTCGCCGCTCACCTGGTCGCGTGGGACACCACCGGCATGTCGTTCGGAGCCCTCGCCGAAGGCTGGCGCGGCATGGCCGACTTCCTGAGCGAGGCCATCCCACCCGACCTGAGCTGGGAAGTGCTGCGACCGAGCCTGGAGGGAGCCCTCGTCACCCTGTGGATCGGGCTGCTCGGCACCACCCTGTCCATACCGTTCTCCCTCGTCCTCGCCCTCCTCGCCGCCCGCGGCACCGCCCCGTCGGCAGCCGTCTACCAGGCCGCCCGCTCCCTGCTGTCCTTCCTGCGCGCCGTACCCGACGTGGTGTTCGCCCTGATCTTCGTCACCGCCGTGGGCCTCGGGCCGTTCCCCGGCGTCCTGGCCCTGCTGCTCCACAACGTCGGCGTGATGGGCAAACTCTGGGCGGAGGCGCTGGAGGACGCCGATCCCGGACCCGTGCAGGTCCTGCGCTCAGCAGGCGCGAGCCGCATCCAGATCGCGGCCCACGCCCTGCTGCCCACCGTGACGCCCCAGCTGACCGGGCTGCTCATGTACCGGCTCGACGTCAACGTCCGGTCCTCACTCGTCCTCGGCCTGGTCGGCGCGGGCGGCATCGGTTTCCTCATCAACCAGTCGATCAAGCTCTTCAAGTTCGACGAGATGCTGACGCACATCCTCGTCGTCCTGGTGCTGATCGTGGCCGTCGACCGGCTGTCGGCCACCGTACGCCGCAGGCTCACCTGACACGTCGACCGTCCCGTCGGCGTCGAACACGGCACGGCCGCCACGAGCACCGACGGGGTACGGGGCCCGCGGCCTCTTCCCTGTCCACTCCCACGCGTACGAACTTCACCGTGCTCGGCGCGAGTCGAGCCGGGTTACGTCGTCAGCAGCCGAAGCAACCGTCACCGCGAAGGACAGACCCCTCATGACCACCCCCGCCCACGACATCCGCCTCGTCGTTCTCGACATGGCCGGCACCACCGTTGCAGACGGCGGTCTTGTCGAACGCGCCTTCGGCGCCGCCGCCCAGGAGCTGGGCGTGGAGCCCGGCACCACCGACCACGACGAGAAGCTCGCCTACGTACGCGCCACCATGGGCGAGTCCAAGATCACCGTGTTCCGGCACCTGTTCGGTGACGAGGACCGCGCTCAGCGCGCCAACACCGCCTTCGAGAAGGCCTACGGCGAATTGGTGGACGGCGGCCTGATCGCCCCCGTCCCCGGTGCCCGCGAGACCATCGAGGAACTGGCCGCAACAGGTCGCACCGTCGTGCTCACCACCGGCTTCTCCCGCGTCACCCAGGACGCCGTCCTCGACGCCCTCGGCTGGCGCGACCTGGTACCACTGACACTGTGCCCCGCCGACGCCGGCGGCCGCGGCCGACCCTATCCCGACATGGTGCTGGAGGCGTTCCTCCGCACCAAGTGCGCCGACACGGTGCGCCAGACCGCTGTCGTCGGCGACACCTCGTACGACGTCCTCAGTGGCGTGCGCGCCGGAGCGGGATGGGTTGCCGGAGTCCGCACGGGGGCGCACGGTGACGACGCCTTCCGCGAGGCGGGCGCCGACCACGTCCTCGACTCCGTCGCAGACCTGCCGGCCTTCCTGTGAACAGCCCTGGTACGGAACCGTTCCGGGACCGGTGGCGCATTGGCTCCGTGATCGCGCTCTTACGTCCGCCGACGTATGGCTGCGCCTGACCAGGCCGCTGGCCCCTCCTCGCGTCGGGCCAGCGCCTGGAGGGCGGAGCGTTCAGAGACTCCGGTGGCGGTGATCGCCGGGAAGATCGTGGCGAGGGCGTCCCGCGGTCTGGCATCGGGCCGCAGGCGGCCTGTCACCCGTGAGGCGGGTTGCTGCACCGCACCGCGCGGCCGGACCGCCATGAACGACACTCTCGCCGCGGCCGACCGAAGCCTCTGACCGCGATCCGGCCCGCCCGGCCCGAAGTCCGCGCACACGTGGGGAAGTTGGCCGGGACGTCGTCGCCGGACGCTTCAGGCCAGGTGATCCTGGATCTGGACGGGGGTGCTGGTGCTGGCGCACTCCGACAAGCAAGATGCCGCCGCCACGACCTGGAAGAAGACCTACGGGCATCATCCGCTGATGGGTTTCGACCACGGACACGGCGGCACCGGAAAGCCTGTGGCAGCCCTGCTGCGGCCTGGGAACACGGGCAGCAACACCGCTGCTGAACACATCACCACCACAGCTCGCCCTGGCCCAGCTCCCCGAGAGGTACCGGCGGGGCCGACCCACTCTGAGCCGCACCGACTCCGGTGGCGGGACGCACGAGTTCGTGGTCTGGCTCGCGGAGCGGGGCCGGTGGCTGTCGTACTCGGTCGGGATGCCCCTCACCGACGCCATTCACCAGGCTGTCCTGGAGGTCCCCGCCTTCGCCTGGACGCCTGCCGTCGAACCGGGCGGCGAGATCCGCGACGGCGCCTGGATCGCCGAGCGAGACAGCGACGTCCTGAAAGGCCGACCGACAGGTATGCGCCTGGTCGTCCGCAAGGAACGGCCCCATCCTGGCGCACAGTTGCGGTTCACCGACACCGACGGACTGCGACTCACCTGCTTCGCCACCAACACCACCGACGTCCCGATCGCCGCACTCGAACTACGGCACCGCCGGCGCGCACGAGCCGAGGATCGCATCCGCAACGCGCGCGCCACCGGCCTGCGCAACCTGCCCCCGCACGACACCGCGCAGAACCAGATCTGGCTGGAGATCATCCAGCTCTCCCTCGATCTGCTGACCTGGCTGCCGATGCTCGCCCTGACCGGCAAACCCCGCCTCTGGAACCCCCGCCGCCTGCGACTTCGCCTGTTCTCCGCTGCCGCCCAGCTCACCACCACCGCCCGCCGCCGGCACCTCGGATTCACCCGGCACCGGCCCAGCGCCAGCCCGATGCGACAGTCGGACCGAACCCATGCCCAAGAGACACTCCGAAACGCAGAATGGCCTCCAGCCAAAGCTGACGGCCGATCACGAAAGAGCGAGGCCAGTGAGCTCCGTGCGAGGTAGCATGCGCCCCTGAAGCATTCGTTCTGGGTATGAACAAGGCTCTGTATTAGACGAGTTGACGGCGTTGTGACAGGCCGTTAGGGAACAGTTACGGGGGCCCCATGATCAGTCTTCCTGAAATCTCCGCTGAGCTCGCGACGTACTTCTCACTGGCGGCCGGAACACTGGGTACCGCCCTGGTGGGGAGTGCCGCGCAGCGCGTCACGGACGGGTCGATCGAGGTCGGGCAGGGGTACTTCCGCAGGCTCTTCCGGCGTGACGGAGGCGAGGACTCCCCGGTCGAGCTGCCTGAGGGGCGCAGTGAGGAGCGTGCCGACGAACTGCTCGGCACACTCTCCGCCGAGGACCGGCTGCGGCTGGCCGAGGCGCTGACGGCGTGGGTCGGTGAACATCGGGACCGCCGGCCGGAAGAGGCTCATCCGGGCGAGGCCCGGTTGGCCGAACTCATCGCGGCCAAGGCGCACACCACCACGTACAACGTCACCGCGCACGGCCCGAACTCCGCCGCCATCGGCTCGGTGGGCCGCGGTGCCACCTTCCACTTCGGCAGCGGCCGGGACGAGGCGGGGGCATGAACTCCGCAGACCCCGGCAGCGGCACGGGCGGGGACGCGGGAGGGGGTACGCGAGGGGGCCGCGAGACCGGCAGGGTCGAGTCCGCCGGTACCGGCTCGCCCGCGATCGGGGCGGTCGGTGACCACGCCACGTTCAGCTGGGTGCGCGGGCGCGCGCTGACGCAGGACGCGTGGCTCCTTCTGTCCGCCGTCCTTGTCATCATCGCGACCATCGGCTTCACCATCTTCGCCGCCGTGCGATGGCCTGGTGGCCCGGAGAGCCAGTACGTGTGGTTCTACCGCCTCGTTGCCCTCGCCCTGCTGACCGCCGTTGCCGCCACCCTGTACCCGGCCGCCTCCCGGACCGAGCGGTCACGTCGGGCTGTGCGCCGCGGCGCCGACGCGCGGCGGCGCAGGACGGTCCGCGCGGTCCTTGTCGGCGTCGCCGCGTTCTGCTGCGCAGGCAGCGTGCTCACCTGGGTCGACGTCCACCGCACCGGTGAGGTCGAGGTGGAGCTGGCCGTCCGGGAGGAGACGGCCAACGGCGTATTCACTGTGACGATGAAGCCGCCGCCGTCCGGCGACGTAAGGGACAAGCTGAAGCTGACACTGATCATCACCGACAAGGACCTGGACCAGTCGCCCTGTGTCGGCGAGGCCACGGCGGCGGTCACATCCGACGACGCCGACCCGAACGAGTCCACCATGGACTCGGAGTCGCCCGCCGACTTCGAGCTCGGCGGGCCGGAGCGAGGAGCTCGGTTCAGAGTCAACGTGAATCTCTCGGACGCAGGATGCCTCGTGAAACTTTTGGCCCGCGGAATGCTGCACAACGACTGAACCGAGACAACCGTAAGGACTGTCATGGACAGAAAACTTCGCCGCTCCCGAAGGATTCGCACCGGAGCCGCCGCGATGACCGTCGCGCTGGTGGCCCTGGTCGGCTGCTCCTCGGATTCTGAGTCGATTTTCGCCGGTAAGGTGAACGTCGGTGTCAAGGGTGATCAGCCGGGCACGAGCTTCTTGTATCGCGACGGCGATTACCGAGGCTTCGACGTCACGGTCGTCAAGGATGTGCTCAATGACGTAGGGGTCGAGAAACCGCTTCTTCGAGGTGTTCTCTCCCGGGATCGAGAGTCAGCCCTGCAGGACGGCGATGTCGAAATCGTCGCGTCCACCTTCTCGATCACTCCGAACAGGATGAAGCCGCAGGCGAAGGCCGGAGGCGAAGGCGGGCTCGACTTCGTGGGTCCTTACGCGTCCACCCATCAGGGCATGCTCGTGCGGAAGGGAGACATAGGAAAATACAAGAAAATAAAGGATTTCAATAAAAAGATTGTCTGTGTCTGGGAAGGCACCACTTCTGAGGACCTCCTGGCGACGCCTGCTTATGAAGACATTAAACGCATCACGGCGGCGAACGCGGATGAGTGCATCAAAGGGCTGCAAGAGAAAGACGGATCCTTCGATGCCGTCTCCACCGACCGGTTGATTCTCTACGGTTTCGCGAAGGAGTATCCGGAACTTGCTGTCGTGAAAGACCTGAAGATCGGCCAGTCCAACAAGTACGGCATTGCCATGAAGAAGGGCCACCGTGAGGACTGTAAAGACCTCAAGGAGGCCCTCTCGAAGTACGTGCGCGGCGACAGGTGGGGCAGGGCGTTCGATGAGTATCTGCCCTCCGAAGTCCGCGAAGAATCCAGGCCTACCCCCTCAGAGATCGAGCAGCAGTCCTGTGTCGACAAGCCGGGCGGACCGTAGCCGAGCCTGGGATGTCACTGAACTGAAGGGGACAGCGGCGGCGCGTACATCTCCGGCGACCAGGCCCAGGGCGTGACCTCCGGCGGCCCCTCGGGGCAGGAGTGCCTCGGCGGAGTCAACTCCCGAGGCTCGTCCTACTTCCAGCCGCTCAACGACACCCTTTCCTGCTACGGACTGACGCTCAACACCAACTGACCTTCTCCCCCGCCGCCGAAGGCCGTACCCAGTGAGCGGGCCTTCGATCAACGGTCTCCTGTGCCCTCGTCCGAACCTCGGACGAGGGCACAGGTGGTTGTCCGGCTCCGCCGTACTGTCGTCGTGCAGCCACCTTTCGCGGCGAGCTCCGACAGGGGACTTCTACCCTGGTGCCGTCGCCGCGCGGGCCCCCCGACCCTGTGGCGACACGGGGGTCTCCAGCAGCCGGACGCTGAAGGGGTGCCGGGCAGCGGTCAGCAGCTGGTCCGCCGGTCCCTCCTCGACCAGGGTGCCGGCTTCCAGGACGGCGATGCGGGTGGCCAGTGCGGCCGTGGTGAGATCGTGGGTGATCATCACCAGGGACAGTTCGCGCCGTTCGCGTATCAGAGCGGCGAGCTTGTCGAGGATGGCCCGGCGGGTGACCGTGTCGAGGCCGGAGGTGATCTCGTCGCAGATCAGCACCCGAGGGTGGGCCAGCAGGGCGCGAGCCAGCGCCGCGCGCTGGAGCTCCCCGCCGGAGAGTCGGCCCGGACGGCGGCGTACAAGGTCGTCCGTCAGGCCGAGGCCCGTGAGGGTGGCCTGCGCCTCGGCCAGGGCGTCCGCCTCGCTCGCCCCCCGCAGCCGCACCGCCGTCCGCGCGACCTGGTCCAGGATCGGCCGGTGCTCGTCGAAGGCTGCCCCGGCGTCCTGGAAGACGTACTGGACCGCCGCGAGTTGTTGTCGGGTGCGGCCCCGCAGACTTCGCGCCAGAGGAGTGCCCTCCAGGAGGACCGCGCCGTCGTGGTTCCGGTGCAGGCCGGCCAGGCAGCGAGCCAGGGTGGTCTTCCCGCTGCCCGAACGGCCGATGACAGCAAGGCATTGGCCGGTCTGGAGGGACAGTTCTGGTATGCGGAGCACGGCCGCGCGACCGTGGTGGGCCGTCAGTGGGCCGACGCGGAGAATCTCGGTGTCTGCGGAGGACGGCTCGATACGGGCAGTGGAAGCCTCGGACGCCAGGAGCTCGGCTGTCCAGGGGTGCCGTGGTGCACGCCACAGGCGCTCGGCCGGTCCGGACTCCACCACTTTCCCGTCACGCATGACCAGGACCTCGTCCGCGAGTGCGCGCACGACGTCCAGGTCATGGCTGAGCAGAACGACGGCGATGCCTTCCCGTGAGACGGCGGCGAGCCGGTCGACGATGCTCCGCTTGGTCAGGGGGTCCTGACCGGTCGTCGGCTCATCGGCCACTACCACTTTCGCGCCGAGCAGCAGCGCCTGCGCCAGGACGACGCGTTGCTGCTGGCCGCCCGACAGCTGGTGCGGAAAGCGGCGCAGCATCGCCGTCGCGTCGGGGAGCTGGGCCAGTGCCAGGGCCCGCAGGACCCGCTCGCGGACGGCGGCCCGGCGGTCCCGCCGCGGCAGGTGGCCTACCTGCGTGCGGGCGATGTCCCGCAGCAGGGCGCCGACGCGGCGCGCGGGATTGAGTACGGCGCCCGGGTGCTGCGGGACGTAGCCGACCAGGCCGTCCGGCACGCGTACGTCTCCGCTCACGCGTGCACCGGCCGGATACTCCCCGAGGAGGGCAAGACCCGTGGTCGTCTTGCCGCTGCCGGACGCGCCCACGAGGGCGGTGATCCGGCCGGGGAGCACGCGGAGGTTCACTCCGTCGACGATCGCCCGGCCGCCGACGGTCACCCGCAGGTTCTCGATCTCGGCGACCGCGTTCACGGGGTTCACGTCCGGTTCCTCTTCTTCAGTCCGGCATCGACGAGCAGATTGGTCCCCATGGTGAGGGCGATGATGAGCAGGGCGGGCACGACGACCGCCCAGGGCTGGACGTACAGTCCGGTGCGGTTGCGGTCCACCATCACCGCCCAGTCGGCCGCGTCCGGCTCGACTCCGACGCCGAGGAACGCCGCGGTGGCGACGAGGTACAGCACACCGGTCAGCCGTACGCCCGCGTCGGCGGCGAGCGTACGGGTGAGGGACCTGCCGACGTAGCCGACGGCCGTGCGCCACCAGGTCTCCCCCTGCATGCGCAGCGCTTCGACCGCCGGGCGCGACGCGGCCTCCCCCGCCGCGGCCCGTACGATCCGGGCCGCGTCGGGGATGTTGACGAGGGCCACCAGCAGGGTGAGCCCGACGGCGCCCGGTGCGAAGACCGCGGCGGCGAGCAGGATCAGCAGCAGCGACGGCACCGCGAGCAGGACGTCGAGCGGGCGCATCAGCAGTTCGTCGAGCCAGGTGCGGTGGGTGAGGGCGCTGAGGAGCCCGACGGGGAACGCCACGAGGTAGGCCAGGGCGGTCGCGGCCAGCGCCACGAGCACCACCGATCGCCCTCCGAGCAGGACCTGGCGCCAGACGTCCCGGCCGACGAAGTCGGTGCCGAGCCAGTGCCCGTCGCCGAGGGTGAACGAGGCGGCGCGGGGCCCGGGACCCCCGGCGAACATCGGCCCCAGGAGAGCCAGGGCGAGGGGAACACCGACCACAGCGACGCCGAGTGCGTAACGCGACTTCACGCGGCCACTTCCGATCGGGGGGCGAGACGGCGCGCGACCATGTCGGCGCCGAGGTTGAGCACGACCGTGGCCACGCCGAAGACGACGGCGAGGCCCTGGACCACGGGCACGTCGCGTTCCGCGACGGCGTTCATCAGGACGGTGCCGAGCCCGGGGATCACGTACAGCGCTTCCACGACGATGACACCGCACAGCAGCCAGTCGATGGTCCGCGCCAGTTGCTGGGTGGCCGGCGCCATGGCGTTGGGCAGGGCGTGCCCGTACCGGATCCGGAAACCCGGGATGCCGTAGCGGCGGGCGTGTGCGGCGTACGGCGCGTCCAGCGCGTCGATCATGCCGGCGCGTACGAGGCGGGCGAGGGAGCACACCGGGCGGGAGAGCAGCACGAGCACGGGCAGCACCAGGGCGGCCGGGTGGGCGAGGAGGTCGGTGCCGTAGCCGACGGCGGTCGGCGGGAGCCAGCCCAGGCGCAGCGCGAAGACGGTCACCAGCAGCATGCCGAGGGCGAACTCGGGTACGGCGTAGACGCCGAGCGTCACCGAGCTGACCAGACGGTCCACGGGTCCGCCCTCGTGGCGGGCGGTGAGGACCCCGAGGCCGACGCCGATCGGGACCAGGAGCACGACCGTCAGCGCGGCGAGCAGCAAGGTCGGTCCGAAGCCGTCCGCGATGTACGTGCTGACGGGCCGCCCAGAGGCCAGGGAGGTTCCGAAGTCTCCGTGCGGCAGCCCGGCGGCCCACGAAGCCAGGCGTTCGTGGGCAGGCCGGTCGAGTTCCATCGCCTCGCGGATCGCGGCGATGCGCTCCGGGTCCGGCTGGTCGCCGGCGAGGGCGACGGCCGCGTCGCCCGGCAGCGCCTCGGTGAGGGCGAAGACGAGCAGCACGACGGCCGCCGTCTGCGCCACGCCGAGCAGCAGCCGCCTGGCGACCCAGGCGTGTGGTCCGCTCACGCGAGCCATACCTTGTCGAAGCGCGCCCAGTCGAGGGAGTTGGCCGGGGCCTTGGTCTCGACGCCCCGGACGCCCGGGGCGGTGCCGAGGATCCAGTCGGCGAAGCCCCAGATCAGGAAGCCGCCTTCGGCGTGCAGGCGGCGCTGCATGCGCTCGTACACGGCGGCGCGGGCGGTCTGGTCCCTGGTGGACTGCGCCTGCTGGTACAGGGCGTCGAAGTCCTTGTGGTGCCAGGCGGTGGCGTTGGTGGTGGAGCCGGTGAGCAGGCGTTGGGAGAGGTGGGCCTCGATGGGCATGGCTCCGGAGCGGTAGGAGCAGATGGTGCCGGAGTCGAGGATGTCCTTCCAGTAGCTGTCCTTGCTGCCGGTCCTGACGGTGATGGTGACGCCCGCCTTTGCGGCCTGGTCGCGGAAGATGGTGGCGGCCTCGGTGAATCCGGCCGCGACGGGCGAGGTGTCGAGGGTGACTTCGAGGCCTTCGGCCCCGGCCTCCTTGAGCAGCGCCTTGGCCCGGTCGATGTCCTGTTCGCGCTGGGGGAGGCTCGCGGCGTAGTACTCGTAGCCCTTGCCGAACAGGTCGTTGCCGATCTCTCCGGCGCCGGACAGGGCGCCGTCGACCAGTTCTTCGCGGTCGGCGATCAGGAAGAACGCCTGCCGTACCCGCTGGTCGTCGAAGGGCGGACGGTCGGTCTTCATCGCGAACGACTGCATGGCGCTGTTGCGGAGCCGGATGATCTCGATCTGTCCCTTGCCCTCGTGGGCGCGGGCCGTCGTCGGGTTGAGTTCGTGCGCGTACTCGATCTGGCCGCCGAGGAGGGCGTTGACGCGGGCGGACTCCTCGTTGGCGACGACGAACTCCAGCTCGTCCAGGTACGGGGCACCGTCCCAGTGGTCCTCGTTGCGCTGGAAGACGGCGGATTTTCCCGGAGCGAAGGAGACGAACCGGAAGGGGCCGCTGCCGACGGGGCTCCGGTCGAAGTCCTGCTCGCCCTCCGGCACGATGTACGCGCCGAACGCGGCGAGTACGTTGGGGAATTCGGCGGTCGGGCGCTTGAGGACGAACTCGACGGTCCGGTCGTCCGGCGCGCGGCTGGCTTCGAGGTCGAGGGGCTCCAGGGACGCCTTGGCGCGGAACGCCTTCTTCGGGTCGGTGATACGCCGGTAGCTGTACAGGACGTCCTTCGCGGTGACCGGCCTGCCGTCGTGGAAGCGGGCTTCGCGCAGGCTGACCTTCCAGCGGTCCAGGCCCGCGTTGGGCTCCCACGCGGCGGCCAGGCGCGGCCGGGCGGACAGGTCGGGGCCGTAGTCGGCGAGCTTGTCGAAAAGGGCCTTGGCGCGGGCCACGTCGGCGAAGAGGTTGGCGAGGTGCGGGTCCAGTGTCTCGCTCGCGCCGCCGCCGGCGAACGCCGCGCGCAGCCGCCCGCCGCGCCGGGGTTTGCCGCCTCCCCCGGCCTTGTCGGCGGTCGGACCGGTGCCCGCGCAGCCGGTCAGAGCGAGGGCGCCGAGGCCGGCAGCGCCACTGGCAGCGGAGAGAAAGCCCCGTCGGCGCAGGCCGGGGAAGCGTGAATCGTCGAAGTTGAAAAGGACTTCGTTCATTGCCGTGTTCCTTGCTGCGGTCGATCCGGTGGACGTGTGGGGTGGTCAGGGGCGGCTGACGGGGGCGAGGCGGGCGACCAGGTGCAGCCGGTCGCCGTCGGACGTCCCTGTGGGCTGGTGGCCCTCCTGCCAGCGAGGTTCGGTGCGGGGGCCCGGCCCGTCGTGCAGGGCGAGCACCTCGAAGCCGTGGGCCGCAAGGACGTGGCGCAGCTCCTGGGGGAAGAGCAGACGCCACGCGGAGAGCTGCTCCGTGGGAGGGGAGCCGTCGTCGGCGGTCCATACCCGCGTACGGCGCAGCAACTGAGCCCCTCTGTCCACGGACAGGGTGGTGATGGAGCGGAAGGCGGTGCCCTGCCAGGTGAATCGGTTGACGGTCGGGGTGTCGAGCAGGTCCGTACGGCCCAGGAAGAAGGTGCCGTTGCGCATCTCGGCGACGAGCAGGCCACCAGGCGCCAGAGATCGGCGGCAGGACGACAGGAAGCCGTCGAGCTGGTCGTTCGTGTGGCAGTACAGCAGGGCGCTGTCCAGGCACACGACCGCGTCGAAGGCGCCCTCCCCCAGGTCGAATCCGTGTAGGTCGGCGCGTGTGTAGTGGGGGCCGGGGTGGTGGGCGCCGGCGTACGCCAGCATCGCGTCGGAAACATCCGCGCCGGTGACGGTCCGGCCGGATCGGTGCAGGTGGGCGGCGTCCCGGCCGGTGCCGCAGCCGATGTCCAGGACGCGGGGGCCGGGGGCCCCGTACTGGCGGAGGCAGTCCTCGGTCCAGCGCCCGGCTGTTCGTCGAGGGTCGGGGAAGCGGGCCTCGTACAGCGCGGGGTTGTCGGTGAGGAGGTTCGTGGTGGCGGTCATGTTTGGCGCTCTCCTCATGCTGCCGCGGGTACGGGGGCGGGAAGGGCCGGGAGGACCCGACGACGGTTCAGCCAGGCGACGCCGGCGGCGGACGCGACGCCGAAGGCCAGACAGCATGCCCACGGCAGCCAGGGAGAGGCCGTGCGGTCCCCCGCGTCCATGGCCCAGCCGATGGCCGTGTTGCCGATGGCGGCGGCGATGCCGGAGACCACGTAGAACAGGCCGAAGTAGGTGCCGGTGAGCTCGGGCCTGCCGAAGCCGGGGATCAGCTCCATCACGAAGGGCTGGGCGGTCATCAAGCCCAACTGGAGCAGCACGGCGCCGGCCAGCACGGGGAGTGCGCGCCATGCGATCTCCACCAGGCCTACCGGGGGCGTTCCCTGGCCCGCCAGGGTCATCGGCGGGACGAAGGAGAGGGCCATCAGCGCGAGGCCGACACTTATCCAGCGCCCTCTGGTTCCCCGTCCCTTCAGCGCGCGCGTGATGGGCAGCTGGAGACCGAGGTGGGCGAGGGTGCCGACGAGGAAGACGAGTCCTGCCGCGCCTTCCCAGCCGGTCGCCCGTCGTGCCCCGTCGGGGAGCAGCAGGTACAGCTGGTTCTCCAGGGTGAACATGCCGACCATGGCCAGGGCGAAGGCCACGAAGCCCCGATTGCCGATCACCTCGCGCCAGTCGGTCATCACGCTGTTCCCGGTCGGCGTGACGTGACGGGTCGGGAGTGTCAGTGCCTGGGCGATGGTGAGCACGGCGAAGATCCCTGCGGCGGTGAGCGCCGAGGCGCGGAAGTCGACCAGCAGCAGGGCGCTGCCGAGCATCGGCCCGATCAGGGCGCCCGTGGTGGCGAAGAGGTTGAACAGGGCGAACGCCTCCACCTTGCGCTCCCCCGCCTCCAGGGCGAGGTAGGCCCGCACCGCCGGGTTGAACAGGGCCCCGGCCAGGCCGCTGAGGACGGAAGCCGCGAGGAGCACGGGCAGCCCGTCACCGAGCGCGAACAGGCCGAAGCCGACGGTGCGCAGGGCGCAGCCGGTGATGATGACGCCGCGCGCTCCGAGCCGGTCGGATGCCGTTCCGCCGACGAGGAACAGCCCTTGCTGGCTGAGGTTGCGCACGCCGAGCACGATGCCGACGACGGCCGCCGACATCCCGAGGTTATCGCTCATGTGCAGGGCGAGGTACGGGATCAGCAGGTAGAAGCCGGTGTTGACGCCCAGTTGGTTGACGAGGAGGAGCCGTATCGCCGGCGGGAAGGCGCGTATCTCGTGCCAGGTCTTCATGCCGGAGGCTCCTGGGCATCGCGCCGGCGCACGCCCAGGCCCGGGCCGCGGCCGACGCGTACCGTGCCGTCGTTGCCGCCGATGCCCGTCCACGGGTCGGCGGCGAGCAGCAGGTGACCGTCGAGGTCGACCCAGCGGGCGCGGTCGGCGAGGTGGACGGCGGGGGCGATGCCGAGGGTGCTGGCGGTCAGGCAACCGAGCATCAGCTCGGTTCCGGTGCCCGCGATCAGTTCGGCGATGCGGAGTGCGGCGCCCACTCCCCCGCATTTGGCGAGTTTGACGTTGATGCCGTGGACGCGTCCGGCGAGTCGGCGGGCGTCCTCGAAGCCGATCGCGTCCTCGTCGGCGATGACCGGCAACGGTGACCGCTCCGCGAGCTGTGCCAGCGCCTCGGGGGCGCCGGGGAGCAGGGGCTGCTCGACGGCCTCTACGCCCAACTCGGCGTAGAGCGGCAGCAGTCGCTCGGCCTCCTGGACGGTCCACGCTCCGTTGGGATCCAGCAGCAACCGGGTGTGGGGGGCGGCTTCGCGGACGGCCCGTACGCGGGCCAGGTCCTCGGCCGGGTCCGGCGCGCCGGCCTTGAGCTTCAGGATGGAGAAGCCGTCCCGCGCCAGGCGTCTCGCCTGCTCTGCTGCTCGTTCCGGTGTGGTGATGCCGATGGTGTGGGCGGTCGCGACGGAGGGCGGCGATCCGTAAGGGTCCAGGAGTCGGTGCACGGGGACTTCCGCGCGCTTGCCGACCAGGTCGAGGAGTGCTGCCTCGACGGCCGCGGTCACGGAGGGAGGGTCGGCGGCCCCTGCGGCGCCGGCCCGAAGGTCGTCCAGGGCGGTCTCGGGGTCACTGAAGCGTTCCAGCCACCGGGATCGGGTGTGCAGCAGCCGCCCGAGGGTCTTGGCGTCCAGGCCGTAGTACACGCTGGTGACGGCCTCTCCGTGACCGCGCAGCCCCTCGTGCTCGATGGTGAGCCAGACCGCCTCGCGGGCCGACATGGTGGAGCGGGATATGCGCAGCGGTTCGGTGAGTTCGAGGCGCACGGTGCGCTGGGCTGCCTTCACGGGCTCTCTTCCCGGATCGCGGCGACCGGATCGGTGACCGTGCCGCACCGGGCCCAGCCCGTGGCTTCCACGGCCTTCGGGTGCGGTATCTCGACGGGGCTCGTGGCGGCGGTGGCCGGGTCGATGCCGTGGGTGGCGGCGAAGTCGTCGTCGAACACACTGCCGAGGTAGCGGTGCGGACCGTCGGGGAAGACCGTGGCGACCACGGCACCCGGGTGGACGCGGGCGGCCCAGGCTGCGACGAGAGCGACGGCCCCGGTGCTCCAGCCTCCGCTGACGAAGGAGGAGCGGGCCAGCCGTCGGCACGCGTCGGCGGCCTCGGCGGGACCGACCCAGTGGACCTCGTCGAAGGCTTCGTAGGCGACGTTGCGTGGATGGATGCTGCTGCCCAGGCCACGCATCAGCCGGGCGCGGGCGGGCTGGCCGAAGATGGTCGAGCCGGTGGCGTCCACGCCGATGAGCCGCAGGCGGGGCCAGCGGCGCCGGAGCGGGCCGATGATCCCGGCACTGTGGCCGCCGGTTCCGACGCTGCACACCAGTACGTCGAGGTGGTCGAGCCGGTCGCTCAGTTCGGCCGCGAGGGAGGCGTAACCGGCGGTGTTGTCGGGGTTGTTGTACTGGTCGGGCCAGTACGCGCCCGGCAGCCGGGGCAGTAGTTCGTGCAGCCGGGCCAGGCGCGCGGCCTGCCAGCCGCCCTCGGCCGCCGGACGGTCGACGAGTTCCAGCCGGACCCCGTGAGCACGCAGCAGCTGCCGCATCGAGGGTTCCAGCTCGATGTCGCCGACCAGCACGACCGGGTGGCCGAGGGCCTGCCCGGCGAAGGCCAGCCCGATGCCGAGCGTCCCGGAGGTGGACTCCACCACGGGTGCGCCCGGGCGCAGTTCGCCGCGCTCCTCAGCGCCCAGAAGCATGGAGACGGCCGCCCGCGCCTTCATGCCACCGACGCCGAGTCCTTCGAGCTTGGCCCAGAATCCGGGCTGCGGGCACGGCAGATCGACGGTGACGTGGGCGAGCGGGGTCCGGCCGAGGAGGTCGAGGAGTCCCCGGTTGCCCCTGGTTTTCGTGGTCGGTAGGACTGCCGTGGTCACAGGGTGCTCCTGTAGCGGTGGATGGTCCCCGGGCCGCCGTCCAGCCAGAAGAAGGGGTACGGCTCCGCGCACACGGCGGTGACGCCGGAGCCGATCAGGCGGGGCAGGATCGCGCTGCCGGTCTGCGCGAACATCACCAGGGGCGTGCCGCGGTGCTGGGCGTGCTGTCGGAGCGGTTCGAAGCTGCCGTTGCCGAGGACCATGCCGGAGGCCAGGACCGCGTCGCAGCGCTCCAGTTCCGCCAGGGCGTCGGTGCGTACGGGATCGCCCCATTCGGTCGTGCCGCCCTTGAGGTCGCAGGGGATGTACGCGAGTCCGCGCGACCGCAGGGCCTCCAGCAGCGAGTTGACCACGCCGACCATGAGCACCGTCGCTCCCGGCGCGGCGTCGATCAGCTCGACCACGGCCTCGGCGCGCGCCCGGGACTTCTCCAGCGACGTACCGGCGGGCAGTCGGCAGGGCTGGGCGCCCTGGGCGGGGCTGTGTGGCAGCACGTGCATCAGGTACGCGTCGAGAGCGGCGACGCGGACCGGCGTCAGCTGGTGTGCCAGCAGGCCGGCGACGTCCGCGCCGACGCAGTCCTCGGCGGCGCCGTCGGGCAGTTCCCCGGGCTCCACGGCACAGGAGCCCACGGATGCGTCGAGACGCAGGCTGAGCACTTCGTTGCGGTAACCGGAGCCGCGGCCTTCGTGCCGGACCGCCTGCCGGGTGGTGAAGGCCACCGAGATCCGCAGGGAGCGCGGGTCGGGGCCCAGGACACCGGCCAGGACGCGCCCTGCGAGGTCGTCGTACGAGGTGGCCACGGGTCCCGCGCCGGTGAGGGCGGTCATCGGGTCGCCACCCGGGGGCGCAGCCGTGCGAGGAGGACGTCGACACTCGCGCGGGCGCCCGGGCCACGACTGTCGCCCGCCATGACGTGGCCGAGGTAGTCGTTGTTGCTCCCTGCGGCCCTGACCGCCCTGCCGGGCTCCGCGAGCTGGAGTTCGAGCAGGCCCTGTGCCGCGCGGACCACGTCCGCGCCGTCGACGGTCTCCAGGACTCCGTCCTGGTCGGGCACCAGGAAACCGATGGCGGCGCTGGTAAGTCCGGTGGCGCGGCGGCGCAGGTCCGGCTCGCGGCCGAGGGCCACGTCCACGCAGGCGGCGGCGAGGTCGATGCCGGTCACGTGCCGTACGAGCTCGGTGATGCGGTTGCCGGCCGGCCGGGGGTTGACCTCGACCAGGCGTGGCCCGTCGGCCGTCAGCTTGATCTCGGTGTGGGCGACGACCTCGTCCAGGCCAAGGGCCTTAAGTGCCCGGCGCGCGGTCTCCTCCGCGGCCTCGGTGTCCGCGGCGTCCAGGGCGGCCGGGAACATGTGTCCCGTCTCGATGAACGCGGGTGCGCCGCCGACACTCTTGTCGGTGACGCCGATGACGTGCACGGCTCCGCCGAACGACACGGTCTCGACGCTCACCTCCGGCCCGTCGAGAAGCTCCTCGATCAGCACGACGGGTGCTCGGCGCTGCCCGCGGGCGTTGACGGGGAAGGCGGCGAGCGCACGGTAGGCGTGCGCCAGCGCGGCCTCGTCGTCGACACGGCGGACGAACATCCCGGCGCACAGGTCCACGGGCTTGAGCACCAGCGGGTAGCCGATGTCGCGGGCCTCGGCGGCGGCTTCGGCCCAGTCCGCGCACACCGCGAAGCGCGGCCCCGGCACGCCGGCCCCGGCCAGGACTCGGCGGGTCGCGTCCTTGCGGCACGCGTTCCCGACGGCCTCCGGCGTGGGGCCGGGCAGCCCCAGCACGCCGGCGATCCGGGCGGCTGTCGGGAGGTAGTAGTCGCAGGAGGTGATCACGCCGTCGAAGCGCAGCGATGCGTGGGCCTTCTCGACGAAGTCCAGCAGCGCGTCGGTGTCGTTGGTCTCGGTGGTGAGCACATGGCGGGCCGCGAGGAGCGGATGCGCCGTGCCCTCGGGGGCGGAACGCAGATAGTGGTGCAGGTCACGGGTGAGGAAGGTGAACTCGTGGCCGGCCTCGCGCACGGCCCGCGGCAACAGTCTGCTCATGGATCCGACCCAGCTCTCGACCATCAGCAAATGAGCCACGTTCTCCCCTTCACACAGCGCGATTGAGGTGTTCAGCGGTCATGGCGACCGTGTCGTCACTTGACCAAGCAGGACACTATCGATAATCGTTTTCATTGTCACCTAGCGGGTGGGGCTTCGTCGTGCCCCACGCAGAACCGCAGGCGTTCACAGGAGAGCCCATGCACCGCCCCTCGCACCCCTACACCGTGCGCCCCGCCACCTCGGCCGACGCCGAAGCCGCCCGTCAGGTCATGCTCGACACCTTCTACCGCGACTTCGGATACGGATACGTGCCCGCGTGGCACAGGGACGTCATCGACATCGAGAGCACCTATGTGGATGACCCGCGCCATGTGCTGATGGTCGCCCTGCACAACGGCGAGGTCGTCGCCACGACGGGCATCCGGTCGGCGGGACCGTCCCATCCGCCGCACCCCCGCTGGCTCGCCGAGCGCTACCCCTCAGGCACCACCGCACAGCTCGTACGCGTCTACGTACGCCCCGACCACCGGCGCCGCGGCCTGGCTCGCACCCTGGTGGACCGGGCCTGCGCCTTCGCCGCCGCGACCCCCGGCTACGACTGCGTCTACCTGCACACCAACGTCAACGTCGAGGGCGCCGAGGCGTTCTGGCGCAGCATGGCCAAGGAGATCTTCGACGCCCGCACGACCGGGGAGCACGGGCCGGGTGTGGGCACCGTGCACTTCGAGATTCCGCTGCCGTAGGCGGGAACGGCGAAGCCCCGGCTTCCGGCAAACGCCGGAGGCCGGGGCGGGCAGCACGTCAACGCAGAAGGTGGCGGAGCTTGTCGATGTGGGCTCCGGCGGTGGTCGACGCTTTCGACGGGGACGAGGTCGGCGACGTGATTGCCGACCACTGCCTCGTCGGTGGGCATGCCGAGGAGTTCGTGCGGTCCACGGGCTGACGCGACGAAGGCACTCAGTTGGTGGGCTCGCGGTTGTAGAGCTTCTTGGCCCATAGGTAGCCGCCCAGAGTGATCAGGCAGCACCAACCGGCCGCCAGGATGGCGCTGTTGTCGATCGGGGTGCCCATCAGCAGCCCGCGCAGGGTCTCGATGAACGGGGTGAAAGGCTGGTAGTCGGCGAACCATTTCAGCCCGGCCGGCATCGATTCGGTGGGGACGAACCCGCTGCCCATCATGGGCAGGATCATCAGCGGCGTCAGCATGCTGCTCGCGGTGGCGACGCTCTTGGCGACCATGGCCAGGGCGACCGACAGCCAGGTGAGCGCGAGGATGATCATCACGAGAACACCGATCGCGCCGAGCCATTCGCCGAAGCCCGCGGTCGGCTCGAATCCCACCAGCAGCGCGACGCCGATGACGGCAGCGATGCTCAACAGGGTCTGGGCCAGGCTGCCGAGCACATGACCGGTGAGCACAGAGACCCTGGCGATGGCCATCGTGCGGAACCGGGCGACGATGCCCTCATTCATGTCGATGGCTACGGAGATCGCCGTGCCCTGGGCCGCGGTCGCCACAGTCATCAACACGATGCCGGGGACGACGTAGTTCACGTAGGCGTCCCGGCCGCCCGACGGCCCGCCAAGGCCAGTACCGAGGATGCCACCGAGAACGTAGACGAACAGCAGCAGGAAGACCACCGGAACGCCGGCGGCCGTCAGGATGAGCGTCGGATAACGCATCATGTGCCGCAACTGGCGGCGAAACATGGTCGCCGAGTCGACAACGGCGTGGGACAGAGTAGGGGAAACGCTGCCTGAAACGGCACTCACCGGGCGGGCTCCTGTTCCGTGACCGGGTTGCCCGTCAGGGCGAAGAACACGTCATCGAGATCGGGGGTGTGGACCTGTAGTTCGTCCACGGAGAGCGAGGCACGGTCGAGCCAGTCCAGCAGCGCGCGCAACGACCGGACATCGCCCTGGCTGGGGATCTGCAGGGTGCATGCCTCATCGTTGCGGGACACCACGTCCAGCGTCCGGGCCGCGTGGTCGTAGCCGCGCGGGTCGGTGAACCGCAGGGTGACGTGGCCGCCGCCGACCTGCCGCTTGAGCTCCTCCGGCGAGCCTTCCGCCACCAGCTTTCCCGGTGCAGCACCGCGATCCGGTCGGCGAGCCGGTCGGCCTCCTCCAGGTACTGGGTGGTGAGGAGGATGGTGACACCCTCGTCCGACACCAGCGTGCGGATGATCTCCCACATGGTCCGCCTGCTGCGCGGGTCCAGCCCGGCGGTCGGCTCGTCGAGGAAGATCACGCGGGGCCGGCCGACCAGCGTCATCGCGAGGTCCAGGCGGCGGCGCATCCCGCCGGAGTACGTCGCAGCGGGCTTGCGGGCCGCGTCCACCAGATCGAACCGCGCCAGCAGGTCGGCAGCACGCTGGCGCCGTTGCCTGCGGGGCAGGCGGTTCAGGTCGGCCATCAACAGCAGGTTCTCCTCGCCGGTGAGGAAGCTGTCCACCGCCGAGAACTGGCCGGTGACGCCGATCGCGGCACGGACGGCGTCCGCGTCCCGGAGCACGTCGTGGCCGGCGACCCGCATGTCGCCGGCGTCAGCGCGGATGAGCGTGGACAGGATCTGCACCACGGTGGTCTTGCCGGCGCCGTTCGGGCCGAGCAACGCGAAGACAGACCCGGCGGGGATGTCGAGGTCGATGCCGTCGAGCACCACATGGTCGCCGTACGCCTTGCGTAACGCAGTCACCGCGACCGCGGGTCGACCTGGATCTGTAGTCAACGGCATCACTCCCGTTGGTGAGATTCGGCGCCGCACAGACGCCTTCACGACTTGGCGAAAGTTACGTTGCATACACGAGACCGTCAATCGAATCCATGCGATGAAAACAACAAACATGCAGGTAGACGCGTTGAAATCATTGCGTGACCCATGTCGGCCAATGCAACTTCGTTGCGTTGCATTAAGCTGGCCTCGAAGCCGATTACGGAGGACGGACCATGCCTGGTGACAGACTCACCCTCCAGGACCGGCAGCAGATCGCCGCGGGACTGCGCGAGGAGTTGACCTACGCCGCCATCGGCCGCCGCATCGGGCGGCCGACCTCCACCGTCACCCGCGAGGTGATGCGCAACGGCGGGCCGCGACGCTACCACGCCGAGGCGGCCGACCGGGCCGGCACCGACAAGCGCGTCAGCGCAAGACCACTGCACCGACACCGTCACCAGGAAAAGCCCACTTCGGCGGGCGCGATCCACGACTCGTGGACGAGGTGGACGCGCAGAGCGTGGAGCTGATGATGCGGGCGGGACTCCCGCAGATGATGGCCAGGGTGCTCGCCGCGCTCTTCACCACCGAAAGCGGCAGCTTCACCTCCGCGGAACTCGTGCAGCGCCTGGAAGTCAGCCCGGCCTCCATCTCCAAGGCCGTCGGCTACCTGGAGAACCAGGCACTCATCAAACGCGAGCGCGACCCTCACAGCCGCGCCGAACGCTACGCCATCGACGACGACGTAGCGTTTCGGTCCATCATGGCCAGCGCGCATGCCCAGACCCAGATCGCCGAAGCCTGCAAGACCGCAGCCCGGAAACTCGGCACCACCACCCCCGCCGGCGCCCGGCTGGAGAGCATGAGCCAGTTCCTCCTCCACGTCATCGACGACCTGGTCTGCTCAGCCCAGCACTGGCACGAGATCTACCCCACCCAGCCGCGGAAGACGTCCGAAGCCGGCGACTGAACAGATCACGTTGGCCTCAGCGGACGGTAAGTCCGTCCTCGGTTCGTGATCGCTCGATCGTGGTGACGACCGTCGCGCGGGTCACCTGTTGCACATGCCGATGTTCCAGATACGGGACACGGAGCGAGAGCCGTACCCGAACGAATAGGCGGACGAGCGATGGGGATCGAGCCGATGATCACGGCCTGGAAGCAGCCCCCGAGCCCCGAGCCCAGTACAGAATGGGGAACGGAGCACCAGCATGGCGACCGCAGGTGGAAGCACGACCAGCCCGCCTATAGGTTTCCGCAGGTCAGCGCACTCGTCCGCGTGGCTTCAGCGGGGTCGCGGGCAGTTCCGGGGCGGACAGGCGGGCGCCGTCGTAGCCCCGCACCTCACCGAACCGCGAGCCCTTCTCCCAGTCGTTCCGCGCCTGTTCGATCTCCTCACCGGATCGGGCGATGAAGTTCCAGAACATAACATCGATTTTCCGTTTCATCCCAGCTCAGGGGCTTGATCGATCATCCGGGGTCAGCAAAAGGTCAGCAAGACGCCCGGGAGTCGAAAACATGGCCACCATTAACCTCGTCCGCGGCATGGGAAGCTTCTTCAAGGAGTGCGAGCACCCTGAAAGCCGATGGCCGAAGTGCCCGCACGATTACAAGATCCGCTACCGCAACGCGGCCGGACGGCAGGCCGAGGAATCCGGCTTCTCCACCCAGGAGAAGGCGAAGGCCCGCCTCGCCGAGGTCTACCAGGCCCGGAAGAACAGCCCACAGAACCAGCACAAAGCCGAGCGCATCCAGAAGTACGGCCCGATGCGGTTCGAGCAGTACGCCACCGAGTGGAAGGCCAGCCAGCGCGACCTCAGCCCCAGCTCCATGCGACACCTCGACTCACTGCTCGTACACCACCTCTACCCCGCTTTCCAGAGCCGCCGGATGGGCACCTTCGACCACAAGGTCGTCGAAGCCTTCATCCAGACCATGGAGCGCGACGGCATCGGCCTGGCCATCCAGTCCAACGCCTTCGACAAACTCAAGTCGATCCTGCTGGACGCCCACCGACTCGGCCTCTACGACGACAACCCGCTCGACGGCGTCAAGCCCCCGCAGTACGACCCCACGCGCGCCGTCATCCCCTCCCCCACCCAGCTCCACGGCATACGCACCGCGGGCGACGACGTGTTCCGCCTCGTCGCCGACCTCATGAGCGGCTGCGGCATGCGCAACGGGGAAGCGCTGGCCGTCAACGTCAACAACATCGTGGCCGACGACGTGTACCGGATCACCGAGCAGGTCAACCAGACCACGAAGGCCTACGCCCCCCTCAAGCACCGCAAGGCCGGCGACTACCGCGACGTCCCGCTCCCGGCACGGGTTAAGCACTCAATCGAGTGGTACACGGACACGTACGGCACCGTCGACGGCTACCTGCTCCGCAGCCCGCGAGACCTGACCAAGCCGATGCTCAACTACTGGATCGGGAACCAGTGGCAGCGCATGAAGAAGGCCGGCATCGTTGAGATCCCCGAAGGCATGGTCGTCTACGGCTTCCGCCACTTCTTCGCCTCCAACTGCCTCACCCACAACATCCCCATCACTGACGTCGCGGAATGGATGGGCCACCGCAGCCTCGACATCACCTTCAAGATCTACCGCCACCTCATGCCTGGCTCGATCGGCCGCGCCGCCCAGGTCCTGAACCTCGATCTCGCTGCCTGAACGTGCGAGGTCCCCTCCTTGGCCAAGGAGGGGACCTCGCACACATTCGATCAGGCGACCTCAATCACCCGACAACCGCTGCTGTTTCACCCACACTTGAACCTCTGCCACCTTGAACTGAAGCTTGGCATTCCGGCCACTCCCGAACCTGTATGGGACTAGGCCCGCGCGAGCGGCTTCGCGATACACCCACGGCACCGACATGTTCAAATATTTCGCGGTCTCCTTGGCAGTCATGAAATTCTGACTCACTGGGGTTCCTCTCGACGATGGTCAGCATCTGCCGGAGAGAATCACGCGCGGAGACTCGTTTGGCTGAACCGAAATTCTGCGCTAGGAAAACCTCCTCGCCCTTCACAGCCGTGTTTCAACAGGGTTCGGAGAGCCTGGAGGGTGCCACGGACACCAGCCGGTCAGTTCGCGGGTAACCCCCGGCGCGGCCCAGAAGAACCACGGTCGAGTTCGGTTGGGAACGAGGAACTACCCGCTCCTCCCATTGCGGCCATCTTTCATCGAGTAGCACAGTTCGTCCGCGTGAGTCCGCTTCGTTCGATGGACATCAGGATGCGTCGACGGCCGCTTAACGGCCCTCCGAGAACTCGCGACGAACGCAGCCGCCTTGTACACCAAGTACAAGGAGCCGCTGTACGCCGCTCCCCCGCTGCTCCAGCGCATGGTCGACGCGGGCCGCCTCGGCCGCAAGACCGGGTCGGGGTTCTACGCCTACTGACCGTCCCCCCGGGCGGGCCCGTCGCTCACGTCGGCAGGCCCGCCGGGGCACGTTCCTCCAGTTCAGGACCGTGTACGTCCCGAAGAGCCTCGTCTCCTCTTGCCGACCCGACGCCATGCCGGAGCGTTGCGGAGCGACGGCGCGACTGCGCGGGCCCGAAGCCCTGGGCCTTTCAGCGCTGTCGCAGCCTTCCGTTCTTGTACTGCGAAAACTCCCTCGGATGTCCCTCCGACAGAGCTGAAAGTCCCTGAAAAGTCCCTGGCAACGCGGACCTGGGACCTACGCATTGCGAGACCACGAGCGTTCGTGTTGCCTGGTACCTCGTCGTGCTGCGTGGTGACGTTTTTCCTGATCAGAACACGTGCGGCAGGTTGGCCTGTGCCGCCCTGTGTTGCACCGTCCAAAGGCGTCTGTCCACCGGTGGAGCTGCCAGCGGCCCACCGGCGCGACCTCAGTTGAACTGGCGGCGCCAGGTCACCCCGTCCCAAGCGACGAGCACCGGTCACTGTCGGACCTCTACAAGCCGTTCCGCCACCGTTGCTGAGCACCCTGACCACCCTGGTTTCCAACATGCACCGTGAACGTGTGGTCGCAGGTCACTCCGGGCGGCGCTGCGCGGCCAGAGCATTAGTCGTGGACCGTAGCGCCGCTGAACCATTGCCGTGCCACTGCTTCGCTGGGCGGGGAGAGCGGAGTCACGAAGACGACGGCGAGCCGCCTGATGGCCCGAGAGCAGCAGACGTAGAAAAGATTGCGGGAGCGGGAGGCTCGTTCCTTGCGGTGGTCGTCTCCGGTGAGCATGCGGTCGACGTTGAACTGGTTCCATGCGCTGTCGTCGATCATGACCACGACGTTCTCGAACTCGTCGCCCTTGACGCCGTGCTGGGTGGAGAAGGGGGTGAGCTCGTTGCGGTACTCGGTGAGACGGACGACCTCCTTGTATTTGATGGCGCGCAGGCCAGCCGCAAAGTCAGCGTCTCTTTGGGCACGTTCATCGAGGTCCTCCGCGCCGATGGTGCGTTCAATGGATTTGACCCTGCCCGGCGGAGTGATCAGCTTGGCGCGGGTAACGGCGTCAAGGACGTCGCCAACGGTGCCTGTGGCCCGGACAGCGGTGATCTCCTGGAGTATGCCGTTGATCCTGGCTTTGTCCGAGTGCTTACGGATGGTGAGGGGCCCTGTGCCGAGCAGGGAGGTGAGGTGGGCGTACTCTTGGGCTTCGTAGGCGGCGCACAGCTCCTCGATGCTCTTCATGAACTGGGCGTAAGGCTCAGTTCCCTCCAGAAGGTCGCCCCTCCCCTGGCTCCCTCGTTTGCTGTAAAGCTGGAGGAGGTTGGGGTAGCCATGAGCGGCTGCGATGCTGCGGTGCGTCAGGCTCAGGTACTTGACCCCCGTCGCAGGCCAGCCACAGGTGTCGAGCACTGCCCGGGCCCGCTGGACCGGGTTCTCGTCCTCAGCACCAGGCAGCTTGAGGATCAGACGGACCTCACCTGCAGTTTTGTCCGTGTCCGGTTGCTGGATCAAGTCTGGTCGGATCTTATTCAGGACGTCGACGATCGGCTTCGCGCAGCGGTGGTTGCCATGCATGGTGAGCGTGATCAGGTCGTCCCGCTCCAGGGCGCCGACGCCGGTGTTGTAGATCTTCTGCATGGAGTCGCCGAAGAAGCCGACGGTGCAGGCGGGTCCGGTCGCCGTGGCGATGTGGTCCAAGAGGAGCGTGACGGTGGCGGGGAAGGTGTCCTGGTACTCGTCGACGAAGACCACCGGGTAGCGGTGGGCGATGATCCTCGCAAGCTTGGAATGAGAGCCGATCAGTGCGGATGCGAGCGCGAGGACCTCGTCGTGGGAGATTTTCCCGTCGGCGAAGCGCCGGCCCCGATCGTGGTACTCGATCCGGAGACCGGAAGCGAGTTCTGCCATGTCCTGGGGGCGCGGCAAGCCTTGGTTGTACTCGATAAGGGCGTCCAGCAGTTCGCGCTGATGATCTTGGATCAGACTCCACAGGAACTCGTGGATCGTGCCGACGTACACCAGGGGGTCGTCAGCGATGCGCTGCTTGATCTGGTTCTTGGCCACGTTGGTGTAGGTGATGCAGGCGATCTGCTTACCGGCCTGTTCCAGGGTGGACCGCCGGGTGTCGAGCAGGTAGAGAAGAGCTTCCACCAGGGCCGTGGTCTTGCCGGCCCCGGCCCCGGCTTCCACGAGGAAGTTGCTCCGAGCGTCGAGGGCGGCGCGGATACCTTCGCGTACTTCTACCTCATCAGCCACTGCAGGCCTTCCCGGATATAGCGAGGGACCGTCCAGCCCTCCGTGAGGACCATGTCGAACGCGAAGTCGGTTTTCTTGCGGCTCAGTCGCTCGGCGATGGGGAAGGCGGCGGCAGCGATGGTCTCGGGGCTCGGCATAATGCCAACCTCGCTGGTGAAGGCGTTCTTCAGAGCCAGGGTGCCCAGGTTTCGGGCGAACATGTCGGCGTTGGCAATGATCATGGCGTCCTCGAAGCTGCGCCCGCACGGCCCCCCGTCCGCTTCCGGCACCTCGTAGGCGACGCGTACGTTCCCGCAGACTTTCGCCCCTGCCGGAGCGTGCATAAGCGCCTTGACCTCGCTGAGCTTCGGCATCCAATCCTTGAGAGTGGCATTGGAGGTGAGGGCACCGCCAGTGTCGGGCGCGCAACGTTTTTTGGTGGCGGGGTCTACCGAGTCGAGGTCGGTGATTACCAGAGCCGGGACGCCGAGGAACTCCAGGAGACTCTTGAACCGTGCGGCGTATGCATCGCCGACCTCAATGATCGAGATGTACTGGTTTGCCAATTCCGGCGCACACTTGCTGATCATGGCGCGGAGGAGGAGCCGTTCAGCGGTCCCCTCAATCAAGATGATGCGGTCGGCGAAGAACATGTCGCAGCGGTGCGTATGCATGTACTGGGCGAGGAACTGAAGGGTCGTCTTCCCGTTGGCCTGCTGCTTGGTAGTGTGCTCGAAGTCGGAGAGGTCCTTGACCTTAAGGGTGGGGCCGTTGGAGTCGAAATAGCGCACGGCACCAAAACCGCTACTCGCGACAATGTGCGAGGAATGGGTGGTCAGGACCGCCTGGACGGCCCATTCTTCTCTCTCCAAGAGGCGGTTAATGTTACTGATGAAGGCTTCCTGCATCTGGGGGTGCAGGTGGGCTTCGGGTTCCTCAATGAAGAGCAGCTGCAGGGCCGGCCGGGGCTTCAAGCGCAGGTAGGCGTGGTAAAAGCCAATAACCTGGACCACGGTGCTGATGAGCTTGCTGTAGCCGAGGCCATTGTGGCCCTCAGGCAGCGGATGGTCGCTCCCAGGCGAGGCGTACTGGATGCGGGTGCTGCCGCGGAGAATATCCCCAGACTCGATCAGCGAGATAATCTCCGGCGTTTGCAGCGGAGCGATAGTGCCCACGCCGAAGGTGCGCAGTTCGTCGAGGATGGGTCGGAACAACACGTCGTAGTTGGTGTCGATGCTCTTCGAAGCGACGGCCAGCGCCTGCTCGATGTCCTCGACGTTCTGATTGCGTTCCTCGTCGGCGCTGTTCGCTTTGTAGAAGGTCTCGAAGGTCTTGGACAGCGTGCGGGCCCGGTCCGCGGGGACGTCGTCGATACGGGGCTGGGCGTGGATGGACTTCACCGACAGCACCCTGCGCGCCGCAGCGGGCGCGATCTCCCGGCGGACGTTCGGGTCCAGGGCAGAGACCGCCCAGTAGGACGAGGCGTAGAACGTGGAAAAGTTCTTGCGGAGGAACTTGCCCCAGTCGAAGGCCGGTCCTTGCCGGGCCAGGGCAGCGTCCACCTGCTCGAGGAGGTCACGCGGCCGCTTCACACTTAGGACTGCCTCAAGCCGGGCCTCCAGGCAGTCCTCGCCCAGGTCCAGGATGATCCCGGACAGCAAAGCGAGGTCGTCCTCTACGGTGTAGGCGATGACGACCTGCAGACTGATGGCTGGGATGAGTTCTTCCGCTGCCTTCAACTGCTCTTCGCGGGTCTCGCTGCTGCCCTCCGGCACCGCCCGGGCCGTGCGGTAGGCCTCCACGGCTGACTTGATCTCCTTGATCCTGCCTACAGACAGGTCCTCCAGGACGAACTTGGTGTCGTCGCTGCCGAAGAACTTGTCGAAGAGGTTGGCGAAGGACGTCTTGCCGCTGTTGTTCCGACCCACTACGAGCGTGGCCTTCTTGTCGATCTTCACCTCTACGTACTGCAACGCGCGGAAGTTCGTCACTTTGGCACAGGTCAACTGCACTGGATCTCCCGAGCTGTTCCACCCCTAGCCTGCCGCACCAGCCCAACAGGCACACTGATTTGATGCAGTATCAGCTACACCACGGGGCCAGATCCGCGATTCACTGAAATTGGATCATTCGTTCGATTTCTCAGCTACTTCACCCGGCTGAAGCCGCCGAGCCGAGGCCGGTGCAACTGCGGCGGCGTGGCAATGCCTGAGTGCCCAGACGATGGGCAGGCCGCCGTGATAGACGAGGGAGAGCCATGGAGATCAGGGGGCGGACGCGTACGACGCGCCTCGGCCGGCGGCACACTTTATTGCGGGAGGAACCGGCTTTCTCAGACTCCCCGCACCCGTGCAGCGCGCTCTCTGCTCTCTGCCTCCCGCAGTGACGCCTCCTGCTGAGCCAGTCCCGCTGCTGCGACGGCGGCGAGGGCGGGGACACGAGTTGAGAGGGTAGTGAAGTAGTCGATGAGGTGCTGATGTCTGGCAGAGTCATCTCCCCACCAGGAGTCGACCCAAGCGACGTTGGCCGCGATATGAGCGGGGGGTACGCCGTGGTCGAGGAGCAGCGGGCCGAGGCTCTCCAGGGTCTCGTTGCGCTGTCCCACGAGGGCTTCGAGGAGGTTGTCGGGAGTAACGGCGCAGTCGCGGAGCAGACGCTCCGCCAAGTCGCGGTCTGAACCGACAAGCTGGATGAGTGGGCTATGGCCGATGCGCGGGAGGCCGGCGCATCGGACGGAAAGCCGGTAACGATGCGCCTGTGGAAGGCGGTCCAGGTGGAGATCGCAGCCGTGGGGTTCAGGGGCAGCGAAGTAGCCGCGGTTGGCCATTTCGCCGAGCCGTTCGGTGTACCACGCTTCAAGCAGGTCAGGATCATGGTCGGCTAGATGACCGAGCAACTGGTCTGCACGCCAGTGGTCGTGCCGGGACAGATCCTCGGGGCGGAGGTGCTGCACAGCGCCGCGCCAAGCAGAGCGCCAAGTTTCCGGCAGTGAGGGTCCGTGGGGTTGGCCAACGGCAAAGGTGACCGCCGCGCTGCTGGCGATTGCGGGAATCGGATGGAGCAGTAGACGGTGCAGCACCTCGTTCGGCTCGTCCTGGATGAACAGAGAGTCGAGCAGCCAAGCGTCCTCCGTGCGCATTGCCTCGATTACGAACTCGGAAGCCTCGTCATCTTCACCTCGCCCGAGGACGGTCGAGATGACGCCGGTCCTGAAGCGGGGATCATCCAGTGCAGCGGCGAGGACATCTGCCGACAACGTGCCGGGCGAGGTGGTGAGCCATCGGGTCAATGCGGCGCGAAGCATGATTGGGCTACCAGTTGCGGTTGCGGCTGCGTGCCAAGAAGCGGGATCGGCGAGGTGAGGCACCATTCGGTCGGCTACCCAGACGCCGCCCCCGTGGTCGCCAGCAAGCTTGGATTGCTCAATCAGTGCGTCGAATCTCACGACTCCGTCGAGCGGTCCGAGCGCCGCGATCTTCTGTGCTAGGGCTTCCACTGCGTGGGCCCGGCCTTGTGCGGCTTCATCGCGGGTATCCATGTCGCCCCAACGACTCCAGCCGGTGAAAGACTCCAAGTCAGGGTCGACGTCCAGTTCCGGGAGTCGACGGCCCCTGTCACCACTGCGGGCGTATGCAGCGTTGAGCATGCGTCGGGCACGGAGGGCCAACCCAGGAAAGGTCTGGATCAGGGGATGCAGTGCGGCCAGGATGCGGGCTCCTCCCTCCGCTCCCTGGCCCTTTTGCGCCTCGCTCGGTTCACCGTTGTGCGGCACGAATCCTTCTCCGAGCCGCATCCATGAGCCCGCCAGGTCCAGTAGTGGAACCACCGCAGCCGGGGCGTTGCTCAGGTCATCCTGTCCTTCGGTATCTGCGAGAAGGGGCACAACCTCGTCCCACAAGGAGATGAGTCGCGCCAGGTTTTCGGCGCTTTCGACACCTTGGGCGAGGGTGACCTTGTTCAGGTCACCCGGGTCAGGCCAGTTCCCCGATGTTTCAACGGCAAAGACACTCGCCAGCACTTCGGTGGCCACGGCCCAGTCCGACGGGGCGCGGTGAGTACGCAGCCACTCCAGCACTGGTCGCAGCAACAGCCCTCGAGTCTCGAACGCGGTGCCGAAGTCCGGGTCTATGGCATTGGCCACATCGCTGAGCACGCGCAGCGGGTGCTCAGGGGTGGAATTGCGTGGACGGTTGTCTCCCACTGCGAGGTCGAGCAGGCCCGTCACTGCCTCGGGCAGCAGATACTGAGCGGCCGACTGCGCAAGTTGACGGGCAGCGGCATCGCCCTGCGGATCGACGGTGATCCCGTACGTCTGCTCGGTCTCGCGCGGGCTGGCGAGGACCATACAGGCCTGGGCGACAGCGAACTGAGCGGCGCCCGGTCCAGCCGGGCGTATTCGGACACTACAGCGAAGGTTCCGGTGCCCCACTCGGTTGGGGTGGGCAGCGTTCGGACCCAGGTATCGGCGGTCATCCGAGCGTCAGGGGAGGCCGAGACTCGGGCGGCGGACATCACGGCGGAGGCGAGGTCACGGTCCCGGTCCGGGAAGGCGTCGCAGAGGGTGGACCACGGCCTGCTTGCCGGCCGTGTGAAGAACCACCGGGCAATCAGCGGTGCGCGCAGTGCAGGTTGCAGGTGCCAGATACCGTTGACAGTCTCAACGAGGCCATTGCGCGCGAGGCGCTCCATGAGGCCGGACATGCTGGCCGGCGGCTCGCCGACAAGAGGCGCGAGCGCGTGCAGCGTCTCGCTGGAAGCCCCTCCCAGTGCCGCTACACAGGCCAGAGCATCGACGGCCGTCTCGGACTCGGTGATACGGCGGAGGTGTCGTTCTACGTTCGCCAGGTGCACTGCGCCGCTGGCCACCTGGCTGCCCTCGCCCTTGGCGAACATCTCACACAAGGTGAGGGCCCAGCCCGGCCGTCCGGCTGCCTGGTCGAGGACCACCATCCGGGCGCGGTGACCGGTGACGTTCAGTGAGGTGATTAGACGCCATCTCATTTGGTGAGTCTGCGGTAGCAGATGAGGGTGCAGGCGATGCTGGTGAAGGCTAGGAAGTGGTCGGCTTTGCGTTCGTAGCGTCGGTGGAGGCGGCGGCAGCCGGCGAGCCAGGCCATGGTGCGCTCCACGGTCCAGCGATGGCGGCCCAGCCGTTGCGAGGACTCGACTCCCTTGCGGGCGATGCGGTGGGTGATGCCGCGTTCGCGTAACCATTGCCGCAGGTGGGCGTAGTCGTAGCCCTTGTCGGCGTGGAGTTTGGCGGGCTTGCGCCGTCGCCGGCCGCGGCGCGAGCGGATTGGCGGGATGCCCTTCACGAGGGGGATCAGGGCCTGGCTGTCGTGCAGGTTGGCGCCGGAGATGCCGACGGATATGGGCAGACCCGACCTTTCCGTGATCAGGTGGATTTTCGAGCCGTACTTGCCCCGGTCGACAGGATTCGGACCTGTCAGGTCCCCCTTTTCAGGGCTCGCATGTTCACCGAGTCGATCGCGCACCGCGACCAGTCCAGCTCGCCGCGGGCACCCAGTTCGTCGAGGACCAGGCGGTGGAGCTTGGCCCACACCCTGGCCTTCGACCACTCCGAGAACCGCCGGTGGGCGGTCGCGCCGGACGGGCCGAACGACGCCGAAGGCAGCTGCTGCCAGGTACAACCCGATGTCGCCACGAAGACGATCGCCACCAGCACTTCCCGGTCGCCGTGCCGGCGCCGGCCACCGCCCTGCGGCCGCGACGGCGCCTCCGGCACCACCCGCTGGAACAACTCCCACAACTCGTCCGGCACCAACCGCTCAACGATCCCCACCATGACTCACAGAATACCGAGTCGCCCAAATGAGATGGCTTCTTAGTGTGTTCATGTCGGATCGCTCCAACAGGTCAACATCGACGCGGAGAGCTCTGGGAAGGGCCGCTGTTACCTCATCTGCCCTGTCAGGCCAGGTAGTCGCGACGATGGTGAAGGCATGCTCCGCCCCGTGACGCGCCCGCCGCAGCACACGCATCTCGTCGAAGCGAATGTGAGCGTCGTCCACGACAACGGCAGCGGGCCGGGTTTCCAGCAGCTCATCCAGAATGCGGTCCGCTTGCGCCTGCTCAAGGTAAGCGACCTGGCCTTCCAATTCGGTGGTGAGCCGTGTCTTACCCACACCAGGCACCTGGGCGTGTCGGCCAATTCGAGCGTGTTACACCGGTGTGGTGCCTGGGACACGGTGTGCCTCCCGAGTTGAGAGAAAGGCGCGGGGTCCTTCATTGGCTGGCTCTCGCGCTCATGACGTGAATCAGGGCTGCCACACGCGTCGTTCGGCTACCGTGTGACCAACTCATATCAGCGATGAAAGCGTCTGGGGGCCTCAGTTGGGAGTCCCCGGATGGAGCCCCGCACGCAGGCTCCACGGGCCCCATCGAGAGCTGGCCGGCGCCATCGGCATCATCAGTGGCGCGAACGGAAGTCCGCGGTGGAGGAGGAAGCGTGGGGCAGCAGCCGAACGAGCTGACTCCGGGCGCTGGCCCATGGCACCGCTGGGGGTACGAGCTGCGCCAGTTCCGGGAGGCCCGGCGGTTGTCGCAGCGAGCTCTTGCTCGCAAGGCGTTGATCGACCGCTCACATCTCGGGCGCTTCGAGCGCGCCGAGCGTCCCGTGCCGCGGCACGCCGCCGTCGTCCTTGACCAGGCGCTCGATGCCGCTGATGCACTGGTTCGAGGTTGGGACGAGGCGGCACTTCAGGCCCCCCAGGACGGCTCCGTCATCGCGTCCAGAGCCGAGACCGCAACCCATGGGGCCAACGTGCGGGGCCATGGGGCCAACAGCATGGGGCCACTGGCAGCGAGAGGGTTCGAGCAGGCAGTCTCGCTCGGAGACGACGCGGACACAGTCGTCGTCCCCGCCCGAATTCAGGGAAGGATCCTCTTCGTGCCCGTGCCCCGCCGTGTCGTTCTCGCCTCCGGGCTCGCCGGCCTGGCTGCGACTACCGTCCCGACCACGACGGCGATGGCCGATACCGAACTCGCCACCATGGGCTCTCCTTTCGAGCATTTCGCGCAGCTCCGCCGAGTGATAATCCAGACTGACAACCTCATCGGCCCTCGACACGTGCTGCCTGCGCTCCAGCAACATCTGGCCTCTCTTTCCGCGAGACGCCGAGCCGCCCGTGGCGTCGACGCCATGCAACTCCTCGCATTGGAGACGCGGTACGAAGAGCTGGCAGGCTGGTTCGCCCAAGACATCGGCGACGAACGCAGTGCCCACGGTCATACCGCGAAAGCACTCGACGCCTCGCACATCACCGGCGACTCCGATCTCACGGCGTACATCCTCGCCCGCAAGGCCCAGCTCGCCCTCGACACGGGACATCCCGCAGACGCCTTCGGACTCGCCACCGCTGCCCGACGCACCGCCAGGCCCGGGAGCCGTCTGGAGGTCATCGCCGTTCTGCACGAGGCCCACGCGCATGCCGTGCTCGGAGAAGGCCGTGAAGCCCATAGGGCCTACGAAACCGCGCTTACCCTCCTCGGTCGCGCGGACTCCGACGGCGTCTGGGGTTCCTGGCTCGACACCGCGTACGTCAACACCGCCCGGGCGCGTTCCCTTGCTGCGCTCGGCGCCTACGAGCAGGCCGCGGCCGGCTTCGACAACGCGATAGCGATGCTGCCACCCGCATACCGCCGGGACCGGGGTGTCTACCTCGCTCGTGCCGCTCGTGCCCACGCGGGTACGGGGAACATGTCCCTGGCCGCCCGAATCGGTGCGCAGGCCGTCGGCATCGCCGCCGAGACCGCCTCCGCGCGGATCTTCCATCAGCTCGACCATCTCGACCAGGCGCTGGCCCCCGCATCCGGCGAGGATGGCGTGGCCGAGTTCCGAGCCTCCCTCGACCGTATCGTCCTGCACCCCGCCTGACAGACCTGCTCGCACCGTCTGGAGATAACGTGCCCCGCCCCTACGTCCTGCTGTCCGCAGCCGTCTCGATCGACGGCCATCTCGACACCCGCCCGGGCGAGGCCCGGCTCATGCTGTCCAACAAAGAGGACTTCGACCGCGTCGACTCCGTGCGAGCCAGCGTCGACGCCATCCTCGTCGGCGCCGGAACACTCCGCGCCGACAACCCCCGTCTCCTCGTCAACTCGGAAGACCGCCGGGCCTCCCGAATCGCAGCCGGCCAACCGGATTACCCCCTGAAGGTCACAATCACCGGTACGGGAGACCTCGATCCCGACTGGAAGTTCTGGCACCACGGCGGGGACAAGCTCGTCCTGGCCGTCGGCGACGCGGCCGCGGCCAAGGCACGTACCAACCTTGGGGACCTGGCAGCCGTTCGGAGCATCCCTGCCGAGGACACATGGCCGACCGCACTCGACGCCCTCGGCGACGTGTACGCCGTCAAGCGGCTCATGGTCGAAGGCGGCGGCACCATCCACACGCAACTTCTCGAAGCAGCGCTCGCCGACGAGCTCCAGCTCGTCATCGCCCCGCTCCTCGTCGGCCAGCCCGACGCCGTACGCATGCTCGGTCCGGTGGGCTACCCCGGCGGCCCCGCCGCCCGGCTCAGGCTCCTGGAGACTCGTCAGATCGGTGACGTGGTACTTCTGAGGTACGCACCCAAGGACACCACGATGGAGCCCAGATGAGCCCCACTCATGCGGCCGACGCCCCCGGCACCGGCCGCACGCCTAACACCGCGGACCGGGACTGGCTCGCTCTGGCCTGCGAGCTGGCCGCACTCTGCCCGCCCTCGACGACAGCCTTCAGCGTGGGAGCGGTCATCGTCGCGGCCGACGGAACCGAACTCGCCCGCGGCTACTCACGCGAGAGCGACCCCCACGACCACGCCGAGGAAGGCGCTCTCGCCAAGCTCCCCGCCGACGATGCTCGACTCGCCACCGCCACGATCTACAGCTCCCTGGAGCCCTGCTCCCAGCGGGCATCCCGCCCTCTCCCCTGTGCCCAGCTCATCCGGGACTCCGGCCTCCGCCGTGTCGTCACCGCCTGGAGCGAGCCCGACACCTTCGTCGCCAATGCCGTCGGCACCGCGGTCCTCGAAGACGCCGACGTAACGGTCATTGCGCTGCTCGAGTTCATGGACGCCGCACAGGCACCCAACCGGCACTTGCTCTGACAACCTGCACCGGAATGGCTGATCAGGCCGCTGCTCGCCTCAGAATGAAGTTCGCAGGTGACAAAGGCCCCGCAACCGCCGCCCAACGGAAACTTGACCAGTCCGAGGCCGCGGGAGACGCCGTGGCGGGCCATCACGGGTGCAGTCGCGTTTTTCAAGCGGGTGACCATACCTTGATATGCCATAACCCCTGCCCGAATCCAGCCGCCGGGGTCAGTGGTGGCGCGCGCCTGCAGGCTCCGGGCCGCCCGGACCTTGCTGAGCAGATGCTGTGGAGGTCGGTGCGTACCTCGTAGCGGGCCCGGAGCCACCTGAACTACTGAAGCCAGGCGAAGGTGCGTTCGACGATCCAGCGGGGTCTTGCCCAGGCCGGATCCGTGCGAGACGCCGCGGCGAGCGATCCTCGGTGTGATTCCCCGGGCCCGAAGCAGGCGGCGGCACTTGTCGAAGTCGTGGCAGCGGTCTGCGAACAGGCGGGCCGGCCGGTGCACGCGGTCTCCCGCGTGCACCGGAGATGCCGGGATTCGCGTCCAGCAGGGGCATCAGCTGGGTGACGTCGTGCCTGTTTCCGCGGGTCAGCGAGACGGCCAAGGAGGCGCGGTGCCGATCGGTGCTCAGGTGGTGCTTGCTACCCGGACGCGCGGTCGACCGGCGAAGGTCCGGTGTGAGCCTCCCTTTGAGAGCTCTGACGTGCGAGCCGTCGCCGGCCGCATCGTCCATGTCCAGCAGACCCGCCGCTCGCAGTTCCGCCAGGAGGATCTCGTGCTGACGAGGCCACACACCAGCTTCGGCCCAGTCCCGGAGGGGCCGCCAGGCCGTCACTCCGCTCCAACCGATCGCCTCGGCAGGCGCGCAGGCAGCAAGGGGCCACCCGTTCCCACAGGCCATCAGACACAAGTTCATCCGACACCCGTGCACCTCTGCCGCCGCCAGCCCCAACTGCCGGCCCGTGCAGTCGAACTTATTCTGAAATGACCAGTTCGGGGGCGCTGTCAGTGCCACCGCTTACCCTGACAGACAGCTGCCCGATGTGCCTCCCGAACACGGACGAAGCCTGCCCCACCAGGCGGCCGAACTCGGTGTGGAACCAGGGCTGGACACACAAGCTCGAGGAGGCATCATGCGGATCGACGAAGCGTTCGACGACTTCCAGAGAAGTGTCAACGAGGAGGTGGGCCAGACCCGGCTCGCCCGGGAGCGGCGTGATCTGTTCAAGAGTGCGCTGATCAGCGAGCCCGATGTCACCGAGGCGTTCGGCTCTGGCTCACTGCAACGCAGCACTCAGCTCAAGCCCATCAACGACGTCGACATCATCGTCGTCTACGACGCCGCCCAGCACCCCGACTGGGGTACTGCCGGTCTCAGCGCCGAAGACGCCCTGGACCACGCCCGTGACCAGATCAACCGACTGCTGGGCAAGACCAACGGCAGCCACAGCAACGAAGTCCGGCTGGCACGGCCGCGAAATCACGCGGTCAAGTGCTTCCTCGACGATCCCGACGACGACACCGGCTTCACCGTCGACGTGATGCCGGCTCTCCGCCAGACCGACGGCACACTCCTCATCCCCGAGAAGCTCACCCAGACCTGGGTGCCCGCCAACCCCGAGTACCTGATCGACCTCGTGACCGACCGCCAGCAAGACTGGGAGCACTTCCGTCCACTGGTCCGCGTCCTGAAGCAGTGGCGTCACGACGTCGCCGTCACGGGACGGATCAAGTCGCTCGTCATCGAAGTCCTCGCTCTCGACTGCATGCCAACATCCGGTAACCGGCCCAGCGGACTGCGCGCCTTCTTCACCGCTGCGGCAGCACGCGTCAACGAGGGCGTGAAAGACCCGGCCGAGCTGTGCGGTGAGATCCAGCCCGACCTCGACTACGACGGTCTGCAGGCCGCCCTTGCCGACGCCGCCGAGCTCGCCGACCGGGCGTGCGCGGCCGCCGCAGCTGGTGAGACCGATCAGGCCCTACGACTGTGGCAGGAGATCCTGGGCGATTCCTTCCCCGCTCCCGCCGCGCCGACCAAGCCCGCAAACCCAGTGACTGGAGCCCCGGCCCTGATCACTGGCACGCCCGCGCTTATCACCCCTCGGCCGATCAAAGACGCCCCCCAGGGATGACGACTGCCCTCGGGACTCAGCCAGTCCCCATCACATGGTCTGCTTGTGAACCACACCGTTTCGAACGGGACCAACGCGAGATCACCAGTGCCTTCCCCGACCTGATCTACGACGACGATGGTGCCGGGAGCTGGCACGGCACGCTGCCTCTGTGGCCGTTCAACCGACCCCAGCCCGCACACCTCACCGAGTGGACAGGAAGCACAGGGCTCCAGGTAGTGATGGCCTACCGGCAGGCCTATCCCATGGTGCCCCCTCACATCTGGCCTCTCGACCCGCTTCCCGAGCCGGCCGAGTGGACGCAGACACGCTGGCATGTCAACGGCGACCGCACCCTGTGTCTCCTGCGCGCCGACGCACTGTGGACCGGCCGCGAATCTGTCGTCGACCTGCTTTTGAAGGCCGCAGGGTGGAAAGTGGAGTACGCGCTGATGAAGCACGAGGCCATCACGCAGATGTCCGACTGCGGCATCGTCGAGGACGACCGCTTCGACCACCATCTCACCCGGCCACCCGCCCACGGGATCGCCCACGCAAGCCTGACGGCACCGCCCGACAGTGCACCGGACCACTCAGACGCCGGGGGCGAACCGTCGTGCTGATCCTCGTCCCTCACCACGCCGCAGCCACCATCCGTCAGGCCGGCCCTTGGGGCGGGATGACGTTGCGCGGCAACCACGAGAACCTGGCCGTCATCCGAGGAGTTTCCACCCGCGACAGCGCGATCCTCCCCGTCAACACCTCCCCAGGCCAGAACCTGATCGCGGCCACCGGCGACGTACGCGCTTCCGGATACTGGTACCGCGTGGCCCCTGTACTGCACGTCTACTGGCGTCAGCTGAACGGCCGACTCGGTACAGGGCTACCTCTGCCCGCATTCCAGGAGCACCTCACCAGCGGCTACAAGAAGCCCGGTCCCAGCCCGTACCTGGCTCTGACCTATGCGCCCAACCTCACAGATGCCTTTCCCGAACACGACGTGCCCGACATCGTCGCCTGGCGTGTCGGGCGCGACGGCGCGTACCCCCTCAACTGTCTCGTCGAGCCGTCGACCACCGGCATCAGCCAAATCCATGACCATTGGCCCGTCAAGGACCTCCAGACAGCACATGTCATGCTCGTCGGCGCCGGCAGCATCGGATCCGCCACCGCACATGCTCTCGCCGGCTACGGCATCGGACACCTCACCCTCGTCGACCCCGACCGGCTCTCCTGGGACAACCTCGTACGCCACACCACCAGCCGCCGCCACGTCGGCCGCCCCAAAGTCACAGCTCTCGCCGAGGAACTCACCGAGCTCCGCCCGGACACCACCGTCACCCCTTTGGTCCTCGACGTCATCGACGACGCCGACCTGATCAGAACGCTGCTTCCCCATAGCGACCTTGTCCTTTGCACGGCCGACGGCGTTGCCGCCCGCCGTGTCACCGGACACCTCGCCCACCGCGCAGGAATCCCCGCTGTCATGGCCTGCGTCCTGCAGGACGGCGCCCTGGGCGAAATCCTGCGGCTCAGGCCCTGGCGCCAGCACGGATGCCTCACCTGCAGGCGCCAGACACTCGCCGAGCACGGCGGCATCGACCCCGAACCCGCTCTCGACGCCGGATACGGCACCGGCACACGACACCGTCCGATGACCGCTGTCGGCCCCGACCTCCACCTCATCGCCCAGCTCGCAGCCAAGACCGCCATCGCCACGCTGCTGGAACGCCTCGGGCACCCCGACCAGCGACTGCCCGGCGAACACGGCCTCATCAGCCTGCGCCGACAGCCCGACTGCGCACCGCCCTTCGACCTCAGCCGAACCGGCGAAATCCGGTGGCTCCCCGCCACACCACCACGCCCCGGATGCCCCACCTGCGAAACCCCATGACCCCGCGCCCAGTCACCGCTGTACACCTCACCCAGGGGGCCCTGCGCGTCATCACCGACGAACTTCGAACCGCCGACAGAAGCAGGGAAACCGGAGGCATCCTGCTGGGACATCACGTCCACAACATGGTGACCGCCCAGCACGCCGGAACCCCCGGGCCCGAAGCGGTTCAAACTCCTACTTACTTCCTTCGTGACCTGGCCCACGCCCAGGCCCTTGCCGACGATGCCTACGCCCAGGACCACAGCGTCTGGATCGGTGAATGGCACACCCACCCCGCCAGCCGCCCCCTCCCCAGCTCCCGCGATGCATCTACCTACCACCAGCTCCTCAACGACCCCGAACTCGCCTTCCACAGCTTTATCGCCGTCATCCTCGGTCCGCGGGGACCGCAGTGGGACGTCACCGCCTGGTCCTGCCGCAACAACACGATCACCCAGGTCGCCTTGCACGGCCTGCCGCATCAGCCGCGGCATCGGTAACGGCCGAACGGCAGCGTGACTTTCACAGCAGCCCACACACCCCGCACCCGGAGAGTGACCATGGAACCGCTGCCCGCGCCGAGCCCCACCAGTGTCAGAATCACCGGCGACCACTACCAGTGGCTCATCGCCTGGACCGGCTGCCTCACCCTCCTGCGCGAGAACGCCATCCACACCGCCAACCCCGTCATTTCCGTCGGCGTCGAAGCCGACGACGCAGGCAACCTCGACGACGTCGTCCTGCGCCGCCGCACCCCACCCCACACATACGCCCAGGTCAAATACACCGTCAGTAGCACCACGCCCGTCAACGAGGATTACCTCACCAAGCCGAGCCCCACCGGCGGCCCATCGATCCTGAAAAAGATCGCCACGACATGGCGCACTCTCACCGCCGACGGCATCGATGCCGACCTTGCGATCATCACCAACCGGGCCCCGGACCCCAACGACCCCCTCATCGCCGTGCGGGACTCACGCACTCAGCTACTCCTACCTAAGGCGGCTCATGGAACCGCACGCGCGAAAACCGGCCAGGCACGAACTCGCTGGGCCCAGAACGCCGAGCTGAACGAGAGCGAACTCCACGACCTCCTCTCCCGCCTGCGCTTCGACTTCTCCCGAGAACTACGGCACGTGCAGGAGCAGTTGCAGCTCCTGATGGCCGTCTGCGGCCTCCGCAACGACAGCCACGCGGTCGACGAGGGCGCCAACTGGGTCGCCCAGCAGGTCCGCGACGGCCACCGCACCCTTACCCTCGACATGGTCAAGACAGCCGTCGACGGCCTCGCCCTCAAGACGGGTCCCGCTCACGCGATTTTGTCGATCGCCACCCTCAAACCCGACCCGCTCGCTGCCGAAGCTGATCACGTCATCAACTGGATCGACCGGTTCGAAACCGACTCCGCGTATACCAAACGGCGTCCGCTCGCACCGGCCACCTGGGAACAGCTCCAGGACGACATCGAGGCAGCCCCCGCCCGCCTGCCCGGCCGCACCAACATCTCCGTATCAGGAAGCTTCCGCCTCGCCCCCGCGTTCCTGACCGGCACATCTTTCCGTATGGTCACCGGTGCCGATCTCGCCGTTCTCCAGCGTGGAGACCTGTGGTCCACTCGTGACACCTATGACACCGAATGCGACCCCGCAGTCAAGGAGTACGACATCGGCCAAGGCGGCGACCTCGCCGTCGGCATCAACGTCACGGTCAAGGAACAAGACTTCACCCAGGATGTCCTCGGATACCTCGAAGGACAGAACATCCCCGCATCCAGACTCCTCATCCTCACGCCACCAGCCGGCCCAAAGGACCGCTCGGTCCTCGACAGCCCCGCCGCCAACGCGCTCGCTGTCGGCATCCGCGATGCCCTGCGCCGGCCCAGCCGCGCCACTCCCCGGCTCCACCTTTTCCTCGCCTGTCCCATGGGGCTCGCTCTCCTCCTCGGCCACCGTTGGAACCGGCTGCGACCGACCGTGGTGTACGAAGACGTGAGCACGGCACAGGTATACGAGCCAGCCTTCTTCATTCAAGCCTGACTGGACGGCGGGGCACCAAGGTGACTTTCTCTACGCCCGTGACCGCCGAGCCTGCGGGCTACCAAGGACCAGCAGCCATCCGAAACCAGGCAGCTTCTCAGCAACCTGAAGAACCTACTGTTCCTCCGAGGCAGAAGACAGCACCGCCCGTTGAGCGAAGGTGCCGCCCTCTCGGCCGTGACGCCTCAGCAGAGCGAGCGTCAGCGCGGTCAGACATCCCTCATCGGCAGACGCCCGGATGGCACCACCACCTGGAGCAGCCTCCGGGAAAGCCGGTGCGAGTGCTCGAGCCCCTGGTTGCCGATCCGCTCTGCTACGCCTCCACGAGTGAGATCGTAATGACATTCATTTTCATGTATCGTCTGCCTCGCTCACCGATCACACCCGGAGGTCACCATGGCCGTACCCAAACGCAAGATGTCCCGCAGCAACACCAGGCACCGCCGCGCGCAGTGGAAGGCCACAACACCTCAGCTGGTGACGGTCACGGTGGACGGCACTCCCCACCTTGTCCCCCAACGGCTCGCCAAAGCGTACGAGCGCGGCCTGCTCCGCCCCGAAAGCTGACCCCACATGCACGACGCACCCTCGCCGCGCCTCCCCGTCACCGTCCTGTCGGGGTTCCTCGGTGCCGGAAAGACCACCCTGCTCAACCATGTCCTCGGAAACCGCGAGGGTATGCGCGTCGCCGTCATCGTCAACGACATGAGCGAGGTGAACATCGACGCCGCCCTCGTCCGCGGCGGTGAGGCCGCCCTGTCGCGCACCGAGGAACGCCTGGTCGAGATGACCAATGGGTGCATTTGCTGCACTCTGCGCGACGATCTGCTGGAGGAAGTGGACCGGCTGGCGCGCGAGGGGCGTTTCGACTACCTCCTCATCGAGTCCTCCGGCATCTCCGAGCCCATGCCGGTGGCGGCCACCTTCGCCTTCGCCCGCGATGACGGCGCCACCCTCGGCGACCTGGCCCGTCTGGACACCATGGTCACGGTCGTGGACGCCGCCAGCTTCCTGCCCGAACTGGCCAGAGGTGACGAGCTAACCCAACGCGGCCTGGACCAGTACGAGAACGACGAACGTACCGTGAGCGATCTGCTGATGGATCAGATCGAGTTCGCCGACGTCATCGTTGTCAACAAACTCGACCTCGTCGACACAGCCTCCGCAGACCTGCTCCGAGCCGCCCTCTCGCGACTCAACCCTGCGGCCCGTGTCGTGTCTGCCGAGCGGGGTCGCGTACCGGTCGGTGAAGTTCTGGGCACCGCGAGGTTCGATCTGGAGCGGGCGCAGCAGGCTCCGGGCTGGGTGAGGGAACTCAACGGTGACCACGTTCCCGAAACCGAGGAATACGGCATCTCCTCGACCGTCTTCCGCTCCGCAACGCCCTTCCACCCCGGGCGACTGTGGTCGTTCGTGACGGAGGCACTGGACAGCGGCGCTTACGGACAGGTCCTCAGGTCCAAGGGCTTCTTCACCCTCGCCAGTCGCTCCCACGTAACGGGGCTGTGGTCCCAAGCGGGTTCAGTGGTGCGCTTCGAGCCCTACTCCGCTCGCGACACCGACAGCCCCCACGTCCAGGAACTCGTCTTCATCGGAACCCAGCTCAATGCGGCGCGGCTGCGGGCAGCACTGACCGAGTGCCTCATGCAGGAAGACGAAGCCCAGCCAGCGACTGATCCCTTCCCGGCCTGGGACGCCTACGGCTTCGACGAGCTCTGCGCGCACGAGCACAACCCCCTCCCCACCGTGGCGGGGCACTGAAACTCCGGGCCGGGCGGTGGTCGCAGCCACGGCACCGTCCGGCCCGGTGCATACCTGCTTGAGATAGGCCGCTCATGGCGCGGAGGACGAGGAAGCCGGCGGCGCTCAAGTCGTTCCGTGCCTCATCCAACAAGGGTCACGCAGTGGCACTCGTTCCGCAGTCGATCAGGTGAGAAGCGGCCACTCAACCCTGCATAGAATCTCTTTGCGGGAATAAGGTAGAACGCAGAATGCACCCCTGAGAACAGGGGGCATTCTGCGTTCGCGGATGGCGCATGCGAAACAGTCAGTGGTCGTCCCAGTGGCCTTCGTGAGCCGCGTGCCGGTGGCCGTCGTGCACGTAGTCCATGTGGTCACCGTGCGGAACCGACACATGCCCGCAACCCTCGCCGTGCGCGTGGGCGTGATCGGAGTGCTCCCGGTGCTCGCCGACCTCGCACTCGTCCGCGTGACCGTCGTGCTCACGGTGCAGATGCCCGTCGTGCACGTAATCGACATGATCGCCGTGAGGGACTGCTACGTGCCCGCAGCCCGCAGCGTGCACGTGGTCATGACCGAGGTGCGGCTGATGTTGCAGGGATGTCGCCACTTCACTCATCTCCATGAATTCAGAACACCGCCCTTTTCGCGGCGGCAGCTTTCAGCGTCCTCCTGTTTTCTACCCTCGCGGCCGACGCTGCCACAGACAACACGCCTCGGCAAGCAGGCTCATTACCCAGCGTGCTATCGGTAACGATTGTCGATACTATTTCTGAGGATGCATTAACCGGCTCCGGTTTGCACTGTCGGCTGCGGAATGTACTGGATAGCGAACCTCAGGTGCGGGCGACGCTGCGGAGTTTCACGCAGGTCTCTCCTATCTCCCGTTCGGGGATGGATTGAGCGGTGGCTCCCGCGCCCACGCGGGAGCCACGTCTCGCCGCCCTCACCGATTAGGGTGCGCAGGACGAAGGCCGCGTCGAGGGCGCCATCGGTGCTCCCCAAGACCGCGCCGCCGTACAGGCCGCGTGGCCCCTCCTCATGGCGGGCCAGCGCCTGGAGGGCAGAGCGATTGAAGACTCCAGTGGCGGTGATCGCCGGAAAGATCAAGACGAAAGCGTCCCACGGTTCGGCATCGGACCGCAGTCGGCCTATCACCCGTGAGGCTAGGTGCTGCACCGAACCGCGCGGCCGAACCGCCATGAACTCCTCGACTGTGACGGAACCGGGCCGGCACGCCGCCGCCATCTCGTCCCAGGCGAGTCGTACGGATACGGCGCGCTGGTGCACCTCTTTGGGGTCGGTGAGGGGTCGAGCGCTGACGCGGCCATCCATACCGACCTCCAGGACGGTCTGGGTTAAGCCCGGGCGCCCGGTAGCCCTCGAGTTCCAGCAGGCAGGAGCGGGCCGGAGTGCTGGCCCCACCACCCGTTGAATAGGTCGTCAGGAAATCCACGAATGGATCTGGCACCGGAACCTTCCGGGAGGCAACAGCCTTCTCCACGAGCCCGGCGCGGATGTCCTCGACATTCGGGACACCGCGCTGCCATAGGCGTCCGTGGCGACCGCGATGATCCGATCGGACTCCTCCGGAGTCGTCCCGTCCAGAGCGAGATGTTGTGTAGTCGGCTCGGCCAGCAGGTCGGAGAGGACGTGGAGCCACGCCTCGTCCACCGCGCGGATCGCGGTCCGGTCCCCGGAGAGGGTCACCTCGACGGACGGGATCAGTGCGTGCAGCAGAGACCCGTCACCGTCGACCGCGGGGTCCGCGTGGAGTGGATGGGCGAGCTCGAAGGCGGCCCAGCCGCAGAAGTGACGTTCGCTGCAGTGCGCGCCGTGCGCCGCGGAGGGGCGCCTCAGTGCGCCGGCGGACGCCCCAGTCAACTCCCTTTCTGTCCCGCCTGCCTGCCATACAGCGAGCAAGCCCGGCGGCATCGGTTTCTACCAGAGGGGGCCTCATTTCACAGAACTGCGCAACTCTGTTGAAAAAGGCTGACGCCGGGGGACTTGAGCTTCATTCAGTCACTAGCCGATAGTTCAGGGCGCGGCGAGTTCCGAACTCTCCGTCAGACAGGAACTACCTGACGTCGGCGTGTTCTTGATGCGCCCCGGCGTTGTACCCCCCTCTGGCTTCTGGCTGTCCTCTGGAAGGAATCAGCATGCGCAATTCTCGCAAGTACTGGGTCGCCGCGGTGAGCGCCGCGCTCTCGGTCTCCGCCGTATTGGGGACCCAGGGCATGGCACAGGCGCAGGACACGGCGTCCGCTCCCCGCTACCAGCCCGAGATGGTCCGGGCGTTGGCCGCTTCGCTCGGTGTGAGTGAAGAGGCCGCGGTCGACCGTCTGGACCGGCAGGACACCCAGCAGGCCAAGCTCGCCGAGCTGAGAAAGAGCGGGATATCCGGCGACGGAGCCTTCTTCGGCGCCTCCGGCAAGCTGACCGTCAACGCCGACGACTCCGCCGAGGCGGCGCGGATCGAGAAGGCCGGCCTCAACGCCCGGGTCCCCGTACGCGGTCAGGCCGACCTCAACAAGATCAAGGCCACGCTGGACGCCGCCGCTGCCAAGAGCACCCCCGATGGCGTGGTCGAGTGGGCCGTGGACCTGGCCTCCGACCAGGTGACCGTCAAGGTCAACAGTGACCGGGGGCCTGCCGCCAAGGCGTTCCTGGCCAAGGCCGCGAAGCATGGCTCCGCCGTCAAGATCGTCCGAGGCCAGGAAAAGCTCGAGACTCAGGTGGCGGTCGCCCCCGGCAGCAAGATGACGATCAACAACTCGACCGGCTACTGCTCCGTCGGATACGGGGCCCGCGACCGGGCCGGCAAGCAGTACCTCGTCACCGCCGGGCACTGCGTCGAAGGCCTGCCCACCCTGCGCTCCAACGGAACGGCCTTCGCTCAGGGCACGCGGACCCGCTTCGCCCAAGGTACCCGCAGCGTCGACATGGGTATCGCGGCCATCAACGCCGGTCACTCCATCACGAACAACGTCACCACCTGGGGCAGCTCCAGCCCGGTCGCCGTTCGGGGCAGCAACCGTGCCGCTTCCGGGGCCGCGATGTGCAAGTCTGGTGCCACCACCGGCTGGACCTGCGGCAGGGTCGGCTCGTACAACCTCACCGTCACCTACAGCGACCCCAACGGGGGCCCCACCACAGTGGTCAGCGGCCTCGCCAGCTCCACCGTCTGCACCGAGGGCGGCGACAGCGGCGGCGCGTACATCTCCGGCAACCAGGCCCAGGGCATGACCTCCGGTGGCCCTTGGGAGCAGGAGTGCCTCGGCGGAGTCAACTCCCGCGGCTCGTCCTACTTCCAGCCGCTCAACGACACCCTTTCCTACTACGGACTGACGCTCAACACCAACTGACCGTCTCCCCCGTCGCCGAAGGCCGTACCCAGTAAGCGGGCCTTCGATCAACGGTCTCCTGTGCCCTCGTCCGAACCTCGGACGAGGGCACAGGTGGTTGTCCGGCTCCGCCGTACTGTCGTCCTGCAGCCACCTTTCGCGGCGAGCTCCGACAGGGGACTTCTACCCTGGTGCCGCTGCCGCGCGGGCCCCCCGACTCTGTGGCGACACGGTGGCCTCCAGCATTGACCGCGCTCCGCGAGCCGTGGAAACATCCGCTGCCATCGACTCGAAGGCCACGGACGAAACCATCGACCGTTGGCAATCGAGGCGCCCCCCACCTGGTCGACCGCGCCCGACTCTCGTACGGGCGGCGTCAGTCCGGCACGAAGGTCCGGACGACGTCGGCACCCGTCGGCCCACCCCTGCCCTCGGCGACAGGTGCGCTGGGCTCGGTCGGCCCACCCCTCACCGCTCCTTGGAAGGAGCTTCATGAAGATCACCCATTCCACCGCGGCCCCCCACGGGAACCGCCGCCGCCCATCCCGCCGAACGCGCCTCATCTGCACCGCGGTCCTCGTCGCGGGCGCGACTGCTCTGACACCGGTCGCCTTCGGCGCCGCGAGCACGCCGGCCGCCCCGTCAGTTCTTCCCTCCTCGTGTACGGCCTCTGCCAACGGGAGGGCCGTATTCAACGACGGATTCGAGGGCTCGGCGGAGAACTTCAACTTCGTCAAGCACCGCTACGACGGCGCTGAAGCCGGCAGTTCGATCACCGCTGCCACCTCACCGGCGCTGGCAGGCAAGCAGTCGGGGCGCTTCACCGTGCCCGGGGACGGCAAGTCGTGGCGAGCGGAAGTGGCGAACGACGCCATGGGCTACGGCGCGTACCGCTTCAGCTTCGCCAACTACCTGCCCGCAGACTGGGAACGGACCAACTTCGACACCATCGTCGCGCAGTGGCACGGCAAGCCACTGTCGGACGGGTCCAACACCAATCCGCCCATCGCGCTCTCCGTGCGCAACTCCGAGTGGCTGCTGAGCGTGTTCCACCTGGAGAACCCGACCGACACCGAGCCCGTACGGCGCGAGTACCGTCTGGGCACCGTGAGCCTCGGCAAGTGGAACAGCTGGACATTCGACATCGACTGGTCCACCGCTGACCACGCAGGGGCTCTGCGGGTGTGCCGCGACGGCCGGCAACTGGTGAACGACTCCGGGGAGAACAATTTCCACCAGCCGAAGGAGCCCTACTTCAAGGTCGGCATCTACCGGCCGTCCTGGAACCCGGCCAAGGGCCGTGACTTCCCGATCGGCGTCTCCGTCGCCACGGTCCACATCGACTCCGTCACGGTGACCGACCTGGACTGACAGCGCGTCCTGGCACGGCACTTCGACGCACCACCGAAGCGTGGTCGACCTGGTCCAGTCGGGCGGGTGAGCCGGTGGGCACCACCTTGAGCGGCCCACCGGTGAGGGGTCGGCTCAGCCTCGGTCCTCGCCGGAGAAGTCTCCGGCGAGGACCTTCGCTGGTCGCGGGATGCGGTGCGGGGCGCGGGCGTGTTCCGTCTGCGCTGCTGGGGAGGTGAGCTGGGAGGAGTCCGAGGCGATGGCGCCGGACTTCATCGACCGGCCACGTGGGCCAGGTGCCGTTCGACGACCGTCTGGAGGGTCCGATCGCCGGGGGTGTCCCAGATCTGCTCGTTGAAAATCTCGACCTCGATCCACCCTGCGTAGCCAGCCTCGGCGACCTGCTGGGTCAGAGTGCGGAAGTCGATGTGTCCGTCCCCGACATGGCCCCGCCCCAGGAGGGCGTCAGCCGGCAGGGGCAAGGTCCAGTCGCAGACCTGATAGGAGGCGATACGCGGTCCCGCACGTTCGATCTGTCGCGGAAGCTCCGGATCCCACCACACGTGGTAGCTGTCGACGACCACGCCCACCTGGTGCACCGGGTGCTGCTCGGCGATGTCCAGCGCCTGGGCCAGGGTGGACACGACGGCCCGGTCCGCGCAGAACATGGGGTGGAGCGGCTCGATCGCCATACGTACCCCGAAGTCGTCGGCGTGTGGAGCGAGTTCAGCGATCAGATCGGCGACGCGAGCCCGGGCGCCCGCGAGGTCGCGAGAGCCTTCCGGCAGGCCGCCCACCACCATGACGAGGGTGTCGGTGCCGAGCAGCGCCGCCTCTTCCAGCGCCGCGAAGTTCTCGGCGAGGGCCGTCCGGTACGCGTCCGGTCCATCGACGGTGAGGAAGCCGCCGCGGCAGAGGCTGCTGACAGCCAGGCCTGCGTCGCGGACCAGCTTCGCCGCCTCGGCGACTCCCGTTTCCGCGACCTTGTCCCGCCACAGGCCGATCGCCGGGACGCCGGCGTCAACGCACCCCTGGACCGCTTCGGCGAGATTCCACCGCTTGGTGGTGATCTGATTGAGCGACAGGCGCCCAAGAGCGGCGTTCACGCTTCCACCCCTGCCAGGGAGAGGAACTGGCGCATCCGGTGGACGGCGAGCTCCGGGTCGGGAAGGATACCGGCCGTGTCCGCGAGCCGGAACAGTTCGGTCAGATGAGGAACGGAGCGGTTGCTCTGGGCGCCGGCGACCATGGTGAAGTGGCTCTGATGGCCGGCCAGCCAGGCGAGGAAGACCACCCCGGTCTTGTAGTGGTACGTCGGCGCTGCGAACAGATGCCGGGCCAGGGGCAGCGTCGGGGTCATCAGCGCGTCGTACCGCTCGGTGTCGTCCGCGTCCAGGGCACGCAGCGCGGCAGCCGCGACCGGAGCGATGGGGTCGAAGACCCCCAGCAGCGCGTCGCTGTGACCGGCCTCGTCCCCCCGTACGAGCTCGGGGTAGTTGAAGTCGTCACCCGTGTACAGGCGTACGCTCTCGGGCAGCGCCCGGCGGAGCTCGATCTCCCGGCCGGCGTCCAGGAGAGACACCTTGATGCCGTCGACGCGCGGCGCGTTCTCCCGGATCAGGTCGAGCACCGTGTCCGTCGCGTCGTCCAGGCTCGCGCCGCCCCAGTAACCGACCAACGCCGGATCGAACATGTCGCCGAGCCAGTGCAGAATCACCGGTTGCGCGGCCGAGTCGATGACCTCGCCGTATACGTGAAGGTAGTCATCGGGTCCCTTGGCCGCCGCGGAGAGCGCGCGGCTGGCCATCAGGACCGGCTGTGCGCCGGACTCCTCGACCACGGCCAACTGCTCCCGGTAGGCGCCGATGATGTCACGCAGGGTGTGGTCGGCCCCGGCGAGGTGGTCGGTGCCGACACCACAGGCCAGGAGCCCGCCGACGGCGCGCGCCTCCGCTCCGGACCGGGTGATGAGCTCACGGGTGGCGGGCCAGTCGAGGCCCATTCCGCGCTGGGCGGTGTCCATGGCGTCGGCGACGCCCAGGCCGAGGGACCACAGGTGCCGTCGGAAGGCGAGCGTGGCGTCCCAGTCGACGGCCGCCGGCGCTCCGGGGCTGTTCTGGCCCAGAGGATCGGCCACCACATGGGCGGCGGCGTAGACGCGGCGGGAAGTGATCGGGCGGTCGGGCGCGGCGAGCGCGATCGGTGTCCGGAGGCGGTGGACACCGCCCGGGAGGCGCAGTTCGAGTGTCATCGGATCTCCAGCGCGGGGACGTCGAGCCGACGGCCCTCACGGGCGGAACGCAGCCCGAGCTCGGCGAGCTGGACGCCCTTGGCGCCCTCCAGCAGGTCCAAGTGGTACGCGGAGCCGGTGACCACGTGCTTCAGGAACAGCTCCCACTGCACCTTGAAGCCGTTGTCGAACGCGCCGTTGTCCGGGACTTGCTGCCACTGGTCGCGGAACGGTTCGGTCACCGCCAGATCGGGGTTCCACACCGGCTTCGGCGTCTGCGAGCGATGCTGGACGCGGCAGTTGCGCAGGCCCGCGACGGCGCTTCCCTCCGTGCCGTCCACCTGGAACTCGACCAGCTCGTCCCGGTCCACCCGCACGGCCCAGGAGGAGTTGATCTGGGCCGTGATGCCGCCCTCCAGCTCGAAGAAGCCGTACGCGGCGTCGTCCGCTGTCGCCGCGTAGCCGTGGCCCTGCTCGTCGACCCGCTCGGGGATGTGGGTCGCGGTGTGCGCGTACACGGACCGGACCTCGCCGAACAGGCCGTCGAGCACGTACCGCCAGTGCGGGAACATGTCGAGGATCATGCCGCCGCCGTCCTCGGCCCGGTAGTTCCAGGACGGCCGCTGGGCGCTCTGCCAATCGCCCTCGAAGACCCAGTAGCCGAACTCTCCCCGTACGGAGAGGATACGGCCGAAGAATCCGCTGTCGATGAGCCGCTTGAGCTTCAGCAGGCCGGGGAGGAACAGTTTGTCCTGCACCGCCCCGTTGCACACTCCCGCCGCGCGTGCCAGCCGCGCCAGTTCCAGGGCTACGTCGAGGGATTCGGCGGTCGGCTTCTCGGTGTAGATGTGCTTGCCCGCAGCGATCGCGGTCCGTATGGCCTGCTCCCGTGCCTGGGTGACTTGGGCGTCGAAGTAGATCTGGGCGAGCGGGTGGGCCAGGGCCTCGCCCAGGTCCGTGGTCCAGTGCTCCAGACCGTGCCGGTCGGCCAGTTCCTTCAGCTTGTGGGCGCTACGGCCGACGAGGATGGGCTCGGGCCAGATGACGGTGCCGTCGCCCAGGGGCAGGCCGCCCTGTTCACGGATGGCCAGGAGGGAGCGAACCAGGTGCTGGCGGTAGCCCATGCGGCCGGTGACACCGTTCATGACGATGCCGATGACATTGCGGGACATTTAGGCGTGTCCTTCTTCAGTGAGGTGATGGCGCCCGAGCCGATCACCCACGGAGGAAAGTGCTTGCTCTCAGGTGGGCGGAGCCCGGACGACGGGAATCGGGGGCGCGGTCAGTCGACTGCGGTCACGCAGCGGAAGCCGATGTTGCCGGCGCTGCTGTCCGGGGTGTTGGAGCTGCGGGCGTCGACGCGGTAGCGGAAGCAGTAGCTCTCGTGGCAGAGGTAGGACCCTCCGCGCATCACTTTGCGGTCCCCGCTCGGTGGACCGGTGGGATCGGTCCGGGGGCCGGTGGCGTGCCATGTGGGGTGGAACCAGTCGGCGCACCATTCCCACACGTTGCCGCAGGTGTTGTACAGCCCGTATCCGTTGGGTTCGTAGGCGTCGGCCGGCGCGGTGCCGAGGTAGCCGTCCTCGCCGGTGTTGCGTGCGGGGAACTCTCCCTGCCAGACGTTCATCCGGTGTGCGCCGCCGGGTTCGCGCTCCTCTCCCCACGGATAGCGGGCCCGGGCCAGGCCGCCGCGGGCGGCGTACTCCCATTCGGCCTCGGTGGGCAGGCGCTTGCCTGCCCACTTCGCGTAGGCGCGGGCGTCACGCCAGGTGACGTGGACCACCGGGTGGTCCATGCGGGCGGCGATACCGGATCCGGGGCCCTCCGGGTGGCGCCAGTCCGCGTGCGCGACCTCCCGCCACCACGGTGTCGTCGGTACGGGGCGACCGTGGTGTGCACCCTCGGGGAGCAGGCCGGCGAAGACGAAGGACGTGCCGAACCGTTCCGCCAGCGTCACCCAGCCGGTGGCGTCGGTGAACTCGGCGAACGCCTTGTTGGTGACGGTCGTGGTGTCCATCAGGAACGGCGCGAGGTGGATCTCACGCACCGGGCCCTCGCCGTCGGCCGCGTACCCGTCGCCGGCGTCCGTACCCATGAGGAAGGTGCCACCGGCGAGGTGCGCCATGTTCCGACGTTCTACGGCATCCTGTTTGCGCGCTGACGGCGCGTCCGGCACACGGGGCTCCGGCCCTGCCGCAGTGGCACGGCTTGCGGAGCAGCACGAGGTCTGGAGCATCGGGGCAACACCTGATTCGGTACGGACGGTTGACGGAAGGGCACGCCCGGGTGAGGGGGGTCGCTCTGCCGTCAGGTACGGAGAGAAGTAGGGAGAGAAGAGGGTCAGCCGGGCAGCGTGACGGGCACGCCTGCTGCACGGCTGCGGCGGGCGGCCTCGACGATGGCGACGATCTCGGACACCTCGGCCAGGGGGACGTTGGGAACGCCACGTCGGCAGGCGTCCACGATCGAGGTGAGCAGGCCACTGAGCATGGGCGGCCCCGCCTCGATGGTGAAGTGGCGGTCTCCGGCCGGGCCGCTCAGGCGTCCTGTGGTGAGCGGAGACCATTCCTCGTCCCCGCCGAGCGTCGCGATCCGTCCGTCGGACCAGGTCAGCGTGGTGCCCCCGGTCGACGACGCGTCGACGCCCACGCATCCAGGTCCGAGTGCCGCGACGGCGAGGTCGACCAGATGCACGCCGTACCAGTCGAGGACCGGGTGCCCCGGCTGGGTGGGCAGCGGACCGGTCAGGTCCACCCGGTCGATCCGGCCGGAGCCGACGGCGTCGCGGAATTCGGAGGTGAAGCGCTTGGGCGAGCCGGCCAGCGGCAGACATCCGGACGCGGAGGCGCAGCTCAGCATGTGGCGGGCGTCGCGCGTCGTGAGTGCGAAGCGCGTGTCGACGTAGACCGGCTTCCCCAGCGAGGCAAGCCGCGTGAAGTACCCGGCGTGGGTCCGGGCGTCGGAGGCGACGACGAGCAGGGCGTCGCAGTGCTCGGCCACCTCCTCGGGGCTTGCCCGCAGGGAGACTCCGAGAGTCGTCACCTCTTGGGCGAAGGAGTCGATGCGGTCCCGGCCGAGTGGGAAATCCGCGGCTGCCTCGCCCTTCCAGGCGGCGGTGATCGTGCCGCCGGGGACGGTGCCGGTGACTCCGTCACCGAAGAGGCGGATGAAGGAAGGCGCGTGCGGCGAGTCGACGCCGATGAGTCCGAAGCGGAGCGGAGCGGCAGGCGAACCGGGGATCATCCCTTCACCCCCGACGAGGTGATGCTGGCGACGATGTGCCGTTGCAGCAGGATGAAGATGACGAGGCACGGGATGAAGCTGACGAACGCGGCGGACATGATGCCGGCCGTCGACACGGTCTCGGTGTGCAGCGTGGCGAGTCCGACGGTCAGGGTGCGGGCCTCGTCGCTCTGCCCGACGATGAGGGGCCAGAGCAGGTCGTTCCAGTGCCACAGGAAGACGAAGATGGCGAGCGTGGCGAGCACGGGACGGATGAGGGGCAGCACGATCCGGGTGAAGGTGCGCCACTCCCCCGCCCCGTCGATGCGGGCCGCGTCGAACAGTTCGTCGGGCAGGTCACGGACGAACTGCCGGATGAGGAAGACGGCTTGCGCGTTGGCGAGGGTGGGCATGATCAGCCCCCACAGCGTGTTCACGCCGTCCATGCGGGCGACGAGGATGAACGTGGGGATGAGCGTCGCCTGCATCGGCACCATCAGAGTGGCGACGATCGCCCACAGCATGGCGTTGCGACCGGGGAACCGCTTGCGCACGAGGGCGTAGGCGGCCATGGACGCGGTGAGCAGGATGACGACCACGGAGACGGCCGAGTAGACGAAGGAGTTGAACAGCCAGAGCGGGAATTCGCCGACCTCGAAGATCCTGGTGATGTTGTCGAGGGTCAGGGAGTCGGGGATCGCGTGCGGCAGCGTCGGGGCGCCTTCGGGCGAGAGGGCGAGGACGACGACGGTGAGCAGCGGCGCGACCGTGAACAGTGAGATGACAGTCAGGGCTGCGGCGGGCAGCCACTTGCGTGGCCGGTGGGCACGTGTCCGCCGGGAGGCGACAGCCGAGGTGGAGGTGGTCACTTGGTCTCCTTGCCTTCGACGAGGCGCCGCTGGATGAGGGACAGGATCAGCACGATGACGAAGAGGACCATGCCGATCGCCGCCGCGTAGCCGAAGTCGAGGAACTTGAAGCCCTCGTCGTAGAGGAAGTAGATGAGGCTGTGGCTTGCCCGGTTGGGGCCGCCGCCGGTCATCACGTAGATGGTGTCGAACACCTGGAAGCCGATGATCGTCTCGATCACGAGGACGAAGAAGAGCACCGGTTTGAGCAGGGGCAGCGTCACGTGCCGGAACGCCTGCCAGCTGCTCGCCCCGTCGATGCGCGCGGCTTCGTGCACCTCCGCCGGCTGCGCTTTCAGTCCGGCGAGGAAGACGAGCATCGAGTATCCGAAGCCCTTCCAGACGGAGACCAGGGCCAGGCAGGCGAGCACCAGGAGCTGGTCGCCGGTCAGGAAGGGCACGGGGCCGAGTCCGATTCCGCCGAGGGCGGCGTTCAGCGGACCGTCGGTCGCGAAGATCCACGACCAGATGATGCCCGCCATGACGAAGGAGCTGAGGTAGGGCAGGAAGAGCACCGCCCGGAACGTGCCGGTGAACCGCACCAGTTTGTTCAGGAGCAGCGCGCCGACGAGGGAGACGACGATGATGAGCGGTACGAAGATGAGCACGTAACTCATCGTCACGCCGAGGCTCTTCCAGAAGTGCGGGTCGGAGAAAAGACGTGTGTAGTTCTCGCCCCCCAGCCAGGTGACGTCGCCGTTGAGGCGGTAGCGCGTCATGCTCATGGCACCGGCGCCGGCGATGGGGAAGAACTTGAAGACGGCGAAGATGACGAGCGTCGGCAGCACGAAGAGGATGCCGGCCATCGCCTCACGGCGCCGCAGGCGGCGGGCCGCGGGGTTGCTGGGAGTGTGGTGCATGGGTGCAGGATGGCGGAGCGGTCGGCTGTCCGAGGCTTTGCTCGGAGGTGTGTGCACGGACATGGCGGCCTATCAGCGTGGAGGAGGCGGGTCGGGTGGAGCGTGTGGTCCCGGGGCCGGGCCGCACGCTCCACCGAGCAGGTCAGGACCGGGCGAGCAGCGCGCGTGACTCCTCGGCGGCCTTCTTCAGTGCCTCCTTCGGTGAGAGGTCACCGCCGAGGGCCGCCTGGATGTACGGGGCGAGAATGGCCATCACCTGGCGGGCGGCAGGAGAGGGCTCCCCGGGGTTGGCGTCCTTGAGTGCCGCGTTCAGAACCTCGAAGTCGGGGCCCCTGCCCGGTGCCTTCACATCGGTCCGGGTCGGGAAGTTGCCCGCGGCGGTGTTGAGGGACTCCTGCGCCTTGGGCGAGCTCAGGTGGGCGAGCACCTTGTAGGCGGCTTCGCGGTTCTCCTCTTCGTTGATGGAGGTCAGGGAGAGCAGACCGGGGTTGCCGTAGGTCGCCCGCACCTCGCCCTGGAGCGGCGCGCCGAGGGACACGTTCTCCTCCCCCAGTGCCGCTCGCATCTGCGCCAGCTCCGGCAAAGAGGTGACGGGACGCAGCGCGACCTTGCCGGCGGCGATCGGGGCGCCCTCGACCGCGGGGCCCTCGGTGGCCGCGTCGACGGGCAGGCCCTTCATCTTCTTGAGGTCGACGAGGAACTGGAGAGCGGAGACGCCCGCGTCCGAGTCGAAGGCGATGTCCTTGCCGTCGTCGGTGAAGACGGTGCCGGCGGCCTGCCAGAGGAGGGGGTAGAACGACATGTTCAGGGTCTGCTCCGGGCTGCCGGAGTAGTCCATGACGGCGATGCCCTTCTTGGCGAGCACCGGGGCGGCCTTGCGCACGTCGTCCCAGGTCCTGGGCAGTTCGAGTCCGGCGTCGGCGAAGATCTTGGTGTTGTACGCGGTGGTGTTGATGTTCTGGAAGAGAGGCACGCCGTAGAGCTCGTCGTCCAGCGTGGCCGCCTTCAGGGTCTCCGGGAAGAATGCCTTCCGCTGGTCGTCGACGGCGTCGCCGACGGGCAGCAGCCCCCGCACCTTGTGGTAAGTCGCGGCCTGGTCGGGGGTGATGAGCACGATGTCGGGGCCGGAGCCGGCGGCGAGCGCGGCGGAGATCTGTGCGTCCCGCTTGTCGAAGGTCTGCAGCTCGATGCTGAGATCGATGTCGGGGTTGGCCTTCTCGAAGGCGGCCTCGGTCTGCGCCCAGTACTTCTTGCTCGCGGCCTCGTCCTTGATCACGGGGTACATCCACAGCGTCACCTCGGCCTTGCCGTCCCCGCCGGAGCCGGAGCAGGCGGTGAAGACGAGTGAGGCGGTGGCGGCCAGTGCCGCGAAGCGGAGCGGTCGTGTCCTCATGCTGTTTCTCTTTCTCTGGGCGGTGCGACGCTACGGCCCACGGCGGTGGCGGGACGGTCGGCCGAGGCCGGTGCGGGGGAAGGGAGCTCGCCGGACTGTTGCGCGGTGGCGTGTGCCGCGTGGGTCAGCGCGGTGAGGGTGTCGTGGTGGCGAGGCTGAAGCGGGTTCGGGTTCAGGAGGGGGTCGTCGGTGTCGTGCATCCAGCGGAGCAGGGCCGCGGCGAGCTCGGCCCGGACGGAGGCGAGTGCGGGGTCGAGGGCGAGGTTGTCGCCTTCGTGGGGGTCGTTCACCAGGTCGTACAGCTCCAGTACGGGGCTGGAGCCGAGGGTGGGGCCGTTGAGGGCGGCGGGCAGGCTGCGGTGCACCCAGGACTGGGTGGGGTCCATTGCCAGCGGGGCGTTGGCGAAGTTGGCGACGAGCTTGTGCGAGGCGGACCGGACGGCGCGCTTGGGGTCGTAGTAGATGTGGTGGGTGAGCTGCCCGAACGTGTGGGTACAGGCGGGTCGGCCCTGTTCGACCACGGGGACCAGGCTGGTGCCCTGGCAGTCCCCCGGGTGGGGCAGGCCGACGAGTTCGAAGAGGGTGGGCAGTACGTCGACGTGGCTCACCTGGGCGTCCACGCGGCGCTCCCGCCATGCGGGCCGGCCGGGAGCACGCATCAGGAGGGCGACTTCCAGCCCCGGGTCGTACAGCGTGCACTTCGCCCGGGGCAGCGGCAGCCCATGGTCGGTGGTGAACACCACGATGGTGTCGTCGCTGAGACCGAGCTCGTCGAGACGTGCCAGGATGCTGCCGACTCCCTCATCCATGTGCCGTACGGCCCCCTGGAGTTCGGCGATCTCCTCACGGGAGCCGTCGTCGTCGCGCAGGTAGGGAGGGACGGTGAGCCCGCGTGAATCGTCCGCGGTCACGGAGTCTCCGAGGAAGCCCATCACTCCGGGGCGGTCGCGCGCCGACGGTGTGCGGTGCGGTTCGTAGAAGCCGACCTGGAGGTAGAACGGGGCGTCCGACGTGGCGACGCGGTCGAGGGCTGCGACGGTGCGCTCGACGACCGTGTCACGGTCGCCGCCGGTGCGGACCCGGTCGAAGCCAAGGCGTCCGGCAACGACGTCGTCCGGCAGGACCCGGGATTCGTGATGCACGCCGATGAGTTCGGTGGTGTATCCCGCCGTGCCCAGACGGTGGGCGAGATGCGTCGAAGGATCGGTGAGATCCCATCCGAAGGGGTCGTGCGTGAGGCCGAGGACTCCGTTGGTCTGCGGATAGGTACCGGTGAACAAAGAGGCTCGCGCCGGGCTGCAGTGGGGCGCGGTCGCGAACGCCGCTTCGAAGAGCGTCGACTGCGCGGCGAACGCGTCCAGGTGCGGGGTGACGACCGTGGGGACCTCGTAGGCCCCTAGGAACCGCCCCAGGTCGTGGCAGTGGAGCAGCAGGATGTTGCGTGCCGTGGTCGTGGTCATCCCATCCTCGCCAAGTCCTCGCGCGTCAGCGCGTGCTCCAGGGGCTCCCCCGCCAGGTGGCGGCGGATCTCGTCCACGACGATCTGTCCGGCACGCTGCCGCGAGTCGCTGGTGGCGCCGGCGAGGTGCGGTGTGAGCAGCACGTTGGGCAGGCCGCGCCAGCGGTCGTCGACGGGCAGCGGCTCGTGGTCGAAGACGTCGAGCGCCGCGTCGATCCGGCCGGACGCGACCGCGTCGAACAGCGCGTCCATGTCCACGAGGGAGGGCCGGGCGGTGTTGACGAACCGGGTGCCGTCGCGCATCGCCGCGATCTCGTCGGCGCCGATCATGCCGTGCGTCTCCGGGGTGGCGGGGGCGTGCACGGCGACGACGTCGCTCGTCTCCATCAGCTCCCGCAGCCCGACGGTGGACGCGGCGAGCGGATCACCGGGCGGGACGTAGGGATCGTGGACGCGCACCTCCGCGCCGAGGGCCCGAGCCATCCGGATGTAGTGCCTTCCGGTGCGTGAGGCGCCGACGACTCCGATCCGGGCGCCGCTGATCTCGCGCGCCCGCCCGGTCCCGGCGGCCGTCGCCCAGCTGTGGCCGGAGCGCAAGGCGTGGTCGTGCCGGTGGGTGCGGCGCAGGAGGGACAGGGTGAAGCCGAGCGAGAGCTCGGCCACGGCGGGAGCCATCGCAGCTCCCGCCTGGGAGACGGGCAGTCCGGTGGCCCAGAAGTCGTCGCTCACGAGCCAGTGGATCGAGGAGGCGGCGTGCATGACGAAGCGCAGGTCGGGGGCGAGGCTGAGGCGGTCGGCGTCGAGCCGGGGGAAGCCCCAGGCGGTGACGAGAACGTGCACGCCGTCGAGCGCCCGGCGAAAGGCGTCCATGTCGTGCAGTGCGGCGGGTTCGCACTCGGTGACCTCGCCGAGAGCTGCCAGGGCGCGGAGTGTCGGCGGAGGGAAGAACGCTTCCCGCTCCGCCGGGGGGACGCTGAGAAGGATCCGGATGTGCGAGCCGTCGGGCCGTTGGCCCTGGCCCACTCCGAGGTGGTGACTCATGCCGTGGAAGCTAATCACCGTGTTAACTTCTGTCAATGACCGAATAAATTAGAGTGTTGCTCCCCGCCCTGACGAGGGAGACCCTTTCCGTGCTGATCGATCACCAGAAGGAACCGTCACCCATGAGGCCACGCGCCGGGAGCAAAGCCCTGATCCGCGAGATCAACGAAGCCCTGGTCCTCGACGTCGTCCGCGCCCACCGACCGGTGGCCCGGGCACGGATCGCGGCCGAGACGGGACTGAGTCCGGCCACGGTCACCGGTATCACGGCCCGGCTGCTCGGTGCGGGGCTGCTCACGGAGGCCGAGGCCGTACGCAACACCGGCGGCCGGCCCGCGCGGCTTCTGGACCTGGGGAGCGACGCGGTCCTCGCCGCCGGCGTCAGGCTGTCGGCGACGGAGGCCTACGTGGTGCTGGTCAATCTGCGCGGAGACGTCGTCGCCTCCCACCAGGAGCCGCTCGCCTCCACGGACCCGCAGGACGTCGGCGAGAGCGTCGCCCGTGCGATGCGGCTCGCCGCTGAGGGCAGGGCCTCCTCCGCCCTCATCGGCGTCGGCGTCGCGGTGTCGGGCGTCGTCGACCAGCAGTACGGCCTCGTCCGCCACAGCGGATCGATGGGCTGGGAGAACGTACCGTTCCAGCGCCGTCTCGCCGCCCTGATGGAGACGCCCGTCATCCTCGACAGTTACGTCAACTCGGTGGCCTCCGGCCTGCTGCTCTTCGACGGCAGACTGGCCGGCCGCAACCTGATGATCTTCAGCGTGGGAACGAGCCTGGGCGTGTCCGTGGTGGTGCAGGGGCGCATCCACCGCGGCTTCAGCGGCACCGCGGGCGGGTTCGCGCACTCGTGCGTCGGTACGGGGACAGGTCGCCCCTGTCACTGCGGCGCCCAGGACTGCCTGGAGACGTGGGCCAGCCACTGGGGCATCCAGCGCGAGCTGGAACGGCGCGGAGAGACACCCGCAGGTCTCGCCGGACGGGACGACGACGTCATCGCGAGCGCTGCCGACCGACTCGGCGTCGCCGTGGCCAACTCGGCCAAGATGTTCGGCCCGGAGCGCGTCGTGATCGCCTTCACTCCCGAGATGAACGTGCCGGCCCTCACCGCCCGGACCGAGCAGGTCTTCCGTAGCCAGTACACCCACAGCACCACCCCGCCCCCTTCCTTGGAACTCGCCGCGACGGGTCCTTCCGACCACGCCTCCGGCGCCGCCTACACCGTGCTGGCACAGCTCTTCACTGCCAGCACGTCCGACGCGGACACCGGCGGCACGGCCGCAGCGGGATGATCCGGAAGCGAGGGGAGCGACGCCCGCGTCGCTCCCCTCATCACCTGAGGCTGTGGTTCTCCCCGGAGCTCATACGCGACGACGGCGACACCCCTGATTACCGCTTCTCGCTCGCCAATGAACGAACGTTCCTCGCGTGGATCCGGACCGCGCTCGCGCTCATCGGCGGAGGCTTCGCCGTCGACCAGTTCCTCCCGGACCTCGCCGACGCGGTGCGCACGGGGCTGGCCCTGGCGGTGATCGGCACCGGCGCGCTGTGCGCGCTGCGGGCTGTGCACCACTGGGTCCGCTGCGAGCGGGCGATCCGCAAAGGTGAGGACCTGCCCGCGACGGCTTTCCCGGCGGTGCTGTCCGTCCTCGTTACCCTGGTATCACTCGCTGTGGTGGCCGTCGTGGCCATGGGCGGTGCATGACCACGCCTCACACCCGTGACCCCGGGCTCCAGCCCGAACGCACGCGGCTCGCCTGGCGGCGCACCACCCTGACCTGGACAGTCACCGCAGCGCTGGTCGGCCGCCAGGCTCTGACGTCCGATGCCCTTGCGCCGACGCCCCTCCTCGCGGGCACGGTCGCCGCGCTGCTTGCCTTCTGGCTCGTCGCTCACCGCCGCATCGCTGCCCTGTGCCGCGCCGAGACGCCACGTTCCATGAGGCCGAACACGGCGGTGGTCGCAAGCGCCGCCGTGCTGGCTCTCGCGGCACTTACCGCCGCCCAGCTGCTTTGAATGAACCGGGCACGCTCCCACGAGGGTGCGCCGTTTCGGGGCCGATCATGGCGCGAGTGGCAGCGGCGATCGGCGGCTACGGATCGTCCAGGAGTCTGCCCTTGAGCGCGTCACGGTGCGGGAGCCCGAGCTTGCGCAGAACACTGGCGACATGGTGTTCCACGGTCCGCGGGGACGGGAACAGGGCTTGTGCTATCTCGCGGTTGCCGACTCCTTCGGTGAGATACCGCGCGACCTGCCGCTCGCGTGGCGACAGGGCCGAGCCGTAGCCCCGGCGCCCGCGCCTGTTCGGCTGCACGTGCCCGAGAACGCGCAGGGCGTGCCGACACCGGGCGGCATCGTGCTCAGCTCCGAGTACGGCATACGCGTCGGCGGTGTCGGAGAGGCCGGAGATGCTGTCGTCGGACGGTGCTGAGGATGCGCGCAAGCGCAGGGCGCGCTCGGTGGCCCGAAGGGTCTCGTAGGGGCGACCGATACGCCGGAACGCCTCGGCGGCCTCGTCACATCGCGAAGCGGCTGTCCCAGGGGCGTCAGCCATGGCGATCAGGGCCTGGCAGAGCAGCAGCTCGGCGTGCGCCGCAGGCAGATCGCGTCCTCCCGTCAACTGTTCGAACCGGGTCACCAGGGCTTCGGCATCGGTGCGATGCCCGCCGCCTGGTTCACCGTTCTCCCCACCACCGTGCGAGGCCGTTGCCCGCCCTCACGGTTGGTTCCGGACTCCGTGATGAACATCCCGGATTTGCACAGGGATGATTCACAGCGCTTCTCACGACGGTGAAACTGACGTGCACGTGCAGTGCCGGTGGTGGTCGACAACGAAACGTCTCCAGCAGAAGGGGTCGCCCGGTGGTGTGTCTGTACCAGATCTCCGCCGAGCACGGCGCCTCCCGTGGGGGCGTATGACCTCAGTTACCACGGTGACGAGAATCGCTCCAAGACGTCGCGACTTGTTGTGGGTCGCCTTGCGGTGAGCGGCCTGCCGAGGCAAGACCTTGTGACGCGACATCGTTTCTCCTCGTCGATCTTCGGAGGGACGAACTGCTGGGGACACAGCAGGAGACCCAGGCGGCGAAGAGCGACAACAGAAAGTTGTACGGAGTTTCTTTGCTGACGGGTGTTTCGTCTGTCGCTTCACTCGCCGCTCCGCTGGTCGTTACCGGCGGCGCCATCGTCCTGGAGCTGCGGGTGGGGCGACTGTGTCTCCGCTTCAAGACGCGCACGCGTACCGGGGCCGTAGTGCCCGGGACGGTCGGTCTCGATGCTGCGGGTCCGCTGGTACTGTCCGACCGCCAGGGCGAGGTCAATTCCGTACTTGGCGTCGATCGGGCCCTGGTACGCCGACAACTGCGTCAGCCTCAACTGCAGCTCCTCCACGGCCGCGCCCGTGGCCCCGAATCGCAGTGGCTCGGCGGATGGTGAGGGCAGTCGTGTTTCGCGTGGCTGTTCCGTCATGGTCGGAGCGGGAGAGGCAGAGGGCGACGGGCTGATCGACGGCTCGGCGGAGGCTGAGGGCTTCGAGCGGGAGGACGCGGTGGTGGGGGCGGCGGGGACGGCGGTGGATGTCCGCCGAGATGCCGACTCCGAGGGGCCTGGGGGCGGGGTCATTGAGAAGGACGGGCGCGGCTCCTCACCCGCCGTTGCCGGTTCGTGGTTGTCGGTCATCAGAAGAACACCCACGACCACCATCCCGGCGGCACCGGCCGCCGCGACCAGGAGAGCGACGGTCCGGAGCGAGATACGGCCGGAGTTACGGGCCCGCCCAGGGCGAACCGACCGGTCGGCGGTGCTACCCGGCACGCGCCGCAGCCTCGGACTCGTCCCGGCGTCCCCCTGTGGCTGGGCAACCGCGCCGGGCGCGTGCTCCTGCGGATGCTCGACGAAGACGTCGCATTCGGCAGCGCGCCGCAGGTCCGGAAAGAGCGTTGGGGGAACTCCCTCGGAGCCCGTCCGTTGGCCGGCCTGCCGCGCACGGCGCAGTTGTGACACGGCACTCCAGACGCAATCACACTCCGGCCCGCCGGGCCAGTGCGGCCCGAGGTCCGTACCGCACTCGGGACATGTCGTACCCGCCAGCGAGGGCCCTCCCTTGTCAGGGCCCTCGGCACTGCGCTGGAAGTCTCGGTTCACCTCGGTCAACGGTCCTCCGTAAGCCGGCGGCTTCGGTAGCAGGCCGCAAGGTGCCTGGATGCGTGGCTCGCAGCATCCGGACACCGGTGAGTGGTGGGCCAGGTCATGGCCAGGGGAACCGCCCGCCCGGTTTTCGTTGTCGGGCCGACCTTGGCCTGTCTCCGAAGCGTGGACGCCCGGGCCGGCCCGGTCCGGGCGCAGGAGGCACGAAAGGCGGGCAGCCGATGCTCAGCACGATGCATGACGGTTACGACGCAACGGAGTCGTCCACTGTCGTCTCCGGTGGCAGCGGAGACGCCGCGGACGGCGCGTTTCCAGCAACACTGCGGACAGCGTTGCGCAGGAGCGGGCTGCCGTTGGACCGCGTGAGCGAGCGTCTGCGAACCCAGGGGCTCTTCGTCAGCCCGGCGACGCTGAGTAGTTGGCAGCGCGGTCACCGTCGTCCCGAACACGCACGCTCGCTGCGCGCCCTGGACGCGCTGGACGGGTTGCTCGGCCTGTCGGACGGCACGCTGCGCTCTCTGCTCGGTCCTCGGAAGCCTCGTGGCAGGGTCGCGGACAGTCCTCGGCGGAATCCGGGCCCCCACGGCCACGTGCAGACGGCCATGGGAGACGGGCTGGCTGCCGTACTGCGTAACGCGGACCAGCGGACGCAGGCACTCGTCGCCAACGAAGTGGTCAAAGTCGGGGCGGACGGCGCGGTGACTGCGGTGGCGTCGACCACCGTCCTCCGGGCACATCGACACGGAGCCACCCGGGCAACTTTCGCTCATATTATCGACCACGAGGCAAACGAGCCCCCACACATCAGTGTCACTTCCGGATATGTAGAACGAAGCGTGTACATGAAAGACCTGAACCTCCTGGTCATCGATGTTCATTTCGGCCATGTGCTCGCCAAGCTCGCCACAGAAGTCACCAGTTACACCATCGAGGTCACGCCGTCAGGCAACCCGTCAACGCATTACGGCCGTTGGGAGGGATCACCAGTGCGCGAATATCTCCTGGAAGCCCGATTCCATTCCTCTGCGCCACCGAGATCCTGCAGGCACGTCTACAGCGAACAGATCGGAGCCTCACCCCTGACAGAGAAGTGCCTGGCGATGAACGCTCCGGACCGCGCGCATTTTCTGGTTACGCGGTGCGCGCCGGGCGTGCACGGCATGGCATGGGGTCTTGCCGGATGAACGAGGGCAATCTTGGCTACTCGCCCAGAGTTCCCTACATACCTTCCGTACGGCGACAGCGTTGCGGAGAATCGAATATCCGTGGGCCCCGGCATCCTGTCCGGATGCATCACTGGGGATACCTGCCGGGCCGCCACGACATTCTCACCCCGCAGCACGCACTCTGCCTTATCTGAAAACCCGGCGACAAGGTCGTCCGGCCCTCGGCTTCTCTACAAAGTCCGGGGACAACTGTGGAGGGCTGCTCGGCGTTCGCAGTGGATGTGCACGTTCGGCCCTGGCCATCGCGGTCGCAGTGTCAGGTCCGGGATCCTCACGACTGCGTCCGCGGCCGATTGGTACCGGCTGACGTCGCACGAGGAGGCGACCAACAGGTCGGCCGCGGTTCCCGGTTGGGACCCGCGGCCGACAGTGCTGTTCCGGTATCCCGACACTGCTGGTCAGCTCTCGCGCTCCGGCGGCAGGAACCCGTGCTCCGACAGATCGAACCAGTTCCCTTCCGGGTCCGTCGCCCGGTACTCGGCGAAGGGGCGGTTGCCGCTGCGTCGCTCAGGGCGGGGGGCACCACGAGCCGTCATGAGGTCCATGGTGTCTTCGACATCGGCGACCTCGAAACCGAAGTGGTTGAACCCGGCAGGTATATCCGAGTCGAGGCGCTGCTGGATCAGGGCCAGATTGATGTATCCGTCGGTGAGGAACCGGCTGCCGTCCGGATCCGCGTGAAACTGCTCCATGCCCAAGGTCTCTCGATAGAAGGCAGCCGTAGCGGCTGCGTCCTGAACGACCAGGGCAAGGTGGCGAAGGCGTGGGCGCGTCATGAGCGTTCTCCCGTGGGCGGGGGGAGCTCGACATCGCTGAACTCCATGTTATGGAAGGCGGTGATCGTCCAGGCGCCGGCCGTACGGATCACGAGGGCCTGCGCGTGGGTGGCGTATCCCGACGGACGTATCAAGGTGACGACATGGACCAACCATGTGTCGTCAGCCACTTCACGGACCGGGCGGACGTCGGCCTCCAGCCGGGTGCCGCGGTGGACGGTGGCGAAAAGGTGAGCGTGACGGTCCACGACCTGTTGTCGGCCGTGGAGTTCCTCGCCCCGGACCGTCACGAAGTCGACGTCCTCGGCGAAGACGCTGCCGAACAGCACAGCGTCGCCCGAGCTCCACGCTTCGGCCATGGTCCGCCACACGGCGCGCAAGGAGACGTCATCATGCACGGTCATCACCGATCCCGGGGACCCGGGCAGGCCGGCGCAGTCGGAGGGCGACAGCCCGGCAGTCCGCGTCCCAGGCCGACAGGGCATAGCAGTAGATTCCGTCGTCGCGTTGGAGGTAGCAGACCACGTTCACCGGCCAGGCCGTGTTGCGGAACACGTAGGCGTCCATCTCCGTCGGCTGCTCGTCCAGCGGATGCACGCGGGCCGCCTCCGGACCGATGCGGTGCCAGTCGGGATGCATGTGTATGGACCCGAGCACGTCGAGCCCGCCGCTCTCGCCCTCCCTCGTGATCCGCAGGAGGTCCTGCGGGTCTAGCCACCAGGCCCGCACCGGGTTCTCGTAGGCGGGCCCGAACCGCGGCACGATGGACTCCTGGAACTCCGCCCGGGCGCTCGGGTGGACACCGCGGACGTTTTCGCCGAAGGCCACGTCCTCCACGAACCACTGTCCCCTGTCGCCTGTTCCCAGGAGGACGGCGAAACATGGCAGGGGATCGCACGGAGTGATGCGGTCGTAGACGTCCGAAGCGACTTCCAGAAAGGTGTCGAGAGCCGCCGCGGAGAACAACACCGAGGACGGAAGATTCATTTCGTCGAAGCCCTGCAACAGCTGCCCGACCGCCGTACTGCCCTCGGCCATCAAGACGTCCCGGCCCACGCCAGGAGGCCGGGACTCTGGATGCCGACGAATCGCGGTCCGCCTGCGTTCCGTTCCCCGAAGATCACAGTCCCGGAAAGGCATTTGCTCACAGCAGACTCCTCTATACCAAAACGTGGGGGTGGCCAAGGAGGCCTTCATGTCATTTCTTGAACATGCCACTTGAGCATAGAGAAACGCTTTGTTGACTGGCAACGGCGCAGGGCAGGGATGCCGCCGGAAGCTTTTCGATTTTGACCGTTGTTTCGCTGCCTCGAAAAGGAGTACACCCAGCGCGACGTGAACGCTCACGTGCTGTATCCACCGTGCTGGATGACGCGCGCGTCGGCGCTCTTTTCATGTGGCCCCGCAGCTGCATATCAGCTCGGCGTGGCGAGAACCTGAGCCCAGTACGGCCCGCTCGGCGACTCGACGCGACCTACCCCCACGTGTCGGTAGGCGCAGTTCACAAATTGCGGGTTCTGGCCTGATTCTCGCATCCATCTGTCCACGGCGGCCTCCGGGTTCCGCGGACCATGGACGAGGGTCTCGCCGACGGCGGACCACGCGTATCCGGCACCGCGCACGCGTTCGGCGGTGTCGCGCCCGGCTGAATCCGTGTGATCCACGCGCCGGTGCGCCGCCATGTCCGCGGCGTGCCGCTCAGCAACCCCGGTGAGACGGGCGTCCACGATCAACTCCGCACACCCATTGCGTTTCCTCAGCGCGTTGACCTGCTCGACCAGTCGCCGCTGCGGTGGCGTTGCCGCGGCGGGCGGGGCAGAGGGCCGCGACGGGGGCGGCGGCGAAAACTCGACTTCCGCTCTGGCGCTGGGAAGGGGCCTCGCGGCTGGTGCGGCCGTTCGAGGAGGCGGGGCGGCGGTACGCGTCGGCTCCGCGGGCGGTGCGGTGACGCTCTCTCGGGGCGACGGCCACATCAGCAGTGCGACCGTGACCGCTGCCGCCAGCGTCACGGCCCCGGCCGTGTACGGCAGAACGGCTCCTGCGGCCTGAGACTGCCCCTGTCGGGCCGCCTCACGGACCGTTTCCCAAAGAGCCGTGCCGGCGTACAGGGGCACAACGAGGCCGATCCCCGCGAGAAGCCCCTCCAGCGGCACCGCGCCTTTGACCCCGTCGCCGCACTGATCACAGCCGCGCACGTGACGCGCCAGTCGCTTGCGCCACAACGGCCGCGGTGCACCGTCCCACGTCGCGATCAGCGACGCCAGCCCAGAGCACCGAGCTTCCACGCGCAACGCCCGGACCACGACGCGCGCCGAATCCAACTGTTCCTTCAACCGCTGTACACGTACTGCGGTATGACGGGTCGACAGCCCTAGCGCGGCCGCCAACTCCGCGCGAGTCAACATCCCGGCGGCTTCCAGCCACCACAAAGCAAGCGCCTCCTGGTCGGAGTCGTCCAGCCACCGAGTCGCCTCCGCCGCCTCCCGCCGCTGCCCGGACAACCCAAGCCGCAGGATCGTCAGTTCAGCGAAATCCAGGGTCGGATCGGGGAGGCGCTCCGCCTCCGCCAACGAAACTGCTTGCGACTGACGAAGCGCCCAGCGATTGCGTATCTGGTTCATGGCTATGGCGATGAGCCACGAGCGGAACCTGGATGCATCCCGGAGGCCGGGCAGACCGTCCAGCGCGCGCAGCATGGTCTCCTGCACCACGTCATCGACATCGCCATGCCCGTTCAGCGCACGGCCGACCACGTTGTACACCAACGGGAGACTGTCGGCCGCCAGCCGCTCACGCGCGGCAGGGTCGCCGCGACGGGCAGATAGCACCGTTATCTCGCTGATCGCACCATTCACCGAGTTTTTTCACTCTCTGTAGGAGGCGCTGTGCCGCACGCACGCCACCCCGGGCGATGCACGGATACGCGGAAACCGGTTCGCGCGCCCCGTGGACCCTCAGCGCCGACCGTGGCGGGCAGGCCTCCGCACCAGTGGCACTTTAGTCACTAACCAAAGCGTTAACCAAGGGTGCACCGAGGGGTAGCCGGGAGACATGCTCGGATGCATCGGCACGGGCAGGCCAGCAACGCGCGAAGCCAGCTCTTGGGACAGAAGCAACAGCGATCACGCTATTTGAACATGGCTTCCATTATCAAGCCGATCGCCCACCATCCGGTAGACCGCCCAACCTCCGAGTCTCCGATTCCGAGTCGGCAGACCAGGCGGGCCCCAACACCCAAAAAAGGGGGCAGCATGCCCGCACGCATGGCGAGGACCCTGAAGTGACGTGCAACACATCGTGGACCATCGCCCACCACCGGCGAATATCCCGCCAGGGCCCAACTCGGATACCAAGCGTGCTGGTGACGATACGTCAGGACCAGCTCGCCGCACCCACCCCCTGTCGCCGAGCCTCGAACCGGCCACGAGCGGCTGGATTGCGGCTATATTCCATGAACATGAAAATCACTTCCATTAAGGGTTCGGTAGGTGCCCTCCTACTCGTCTCCGGGCTCGCCGCCTGCGGCACTGATGGCGCCAGTTCTCCGGAACGCACGTCTGCGACACCTCAGCCCGGTGCAGTCATCCGCAGCTGTGGGACAGAAGTGGACGTGCCTCGTCCCCCTCGGCGGGCCATATCTTTGGAGCAGAACGCTACGGAGATCATGCTCAGCCTGGGGCTGGCGGACAGGATGGCCGGCACCTCCTACCAGACCGACCCGGTGCTCCCCGAACTGTCCGACCAGTACAAGAAGGTTCCGGTGCTCGCGGGTCAGTACGCCGGCCACGAGTCGACGCTTGCCGAGGAACCGGACTTTCTCTATTCCACGCTCTCCTCGGCGTTCGCGGCCGACGCCGCAGGCCCCCGCGCCGACTGGAAGAAGCTCGGCGTCCCGGCGTATCTCTCCGTCCACGACTGCGAAAAGCCCGGGCTGACGCCTGACGAAGTGCGCTTCGAAGCCATCTTCAACGAGATCGAGGACATCGCCACCGTCTTCGGTGTCCGGCAACGTGGGGAGAAGGTCGTCGAGGGTCTGCGTACCCGGCTCGACCGAGCGGTGTGCGAGGTTCCCAAGAATATCGACGCGGACCTGATGTGGTACTACTCCGGCACCACAACCCCTCACATCGCCGGGCATGGCGGCCTTCCCTCCACGGTCAGTGACCTGACGGGACTGGACAACGCCTTCGACGACCTGGAACAGAAGTGGCCCGAGGGCAACTGGGAGGAGATCGCGGAGCGCGATCCGGACGTGATCGTCCTGGCGGACCTGACGCGCGGAGGAGACGGCGACAGTGCCGCGGCGAAGAGGAAGTTCCTCCGCACCCACCCCCTCACCTCACGCCTCAGCGCCGTGCGGGAGAACCGGTTCATTGTGGTGCCCGGCTCTGCCATGGACCCCTCCCTTCGCAGCGTCGGTCTGGTGGAGGAGCTCAGCAAGGGCCTGGCAAAGCTCTACGGCTGACACCGCCTACCTGCTTCCGCCCCGGTAACACCGCCCCGACCCTCCTCCAGAACTGAGGCCACACCTATGACCGTAAATGCCCTCTCCCCGCGCGGCCTCCTGGAACGCTGGGACAGCCAGCAATCCGCCTACGTCGCCCACCGGGAGCAGCGCTTCCAGTCGATGCTGGACGTGCTGCGTCTACACCTGAGCGAGCCGTTCCATGTCCTCGACCTCGCTTGCGGTCCCGGCTCCCTGGCCGACCGCGTCCTTACCGCCTTCCCTCAGGCGCGGGTCACGGCTGTCGACTACGACCCCGTGCTGCTGCGTCTGGCCGGCGCGGTGCTCGCGGAGCACGGCGACCGGGCCACGGTCCTGGACGCCGATCTCGTACGGGCCGGCTGGGCGGAGCCGCTGGCTGGCCAGAGGATCGACGCCGTCGTCTCCTCCACCGCCCTGCACTGGCTTTCCCCCTCCCAACTACTGGGCGTCTACACCGCACTCGCCGACCTCCTGCCCGCCGGAGCCCTGTTCCTCAACGCCGACCACCTGCGCTACGGACCCGGCAACGACACCCTCAAAGACCTGTCCGCACGTCATGATGCCGAGGTGCAGCGCGCCTCCTTCACCGCCGGGGCGGACACGTGGGACGCCTGGTACGAACTGGCGACCGCCCAGCCAGGGACAGCCCCGTTCGTCGCCGAACGTCGGCTGCGCTTCGCGGACCGCCCCCCGCAGCCGCACTCCCCACTCCATTTCCACCTCGCTGCCCTCAGCACCGCCGGCTTCGCCGAGGTGGGCACGGTGTGGCAGTACCTCGACGACTACGTGGTCTTCGCGCGACGATGAGCATGAAGAACGTGACCACGAGCGGGCTCCGGAGTTCTCGCCTGCGGGGCGCGCTCGTCCTCGCCTGTTGCGGCGTCCTCCTGCCGTTGTCCGTGCTCATCGCGGTCGGCACAGGCAGTGCTGACATACCGCCGGCGGACGTGGCCCGCACCATAGGAGTCCATCTCGGGGCACCGTGGCAAGCCTTGCCCCCGCTGCGCGACAGCATCGTGTGGGACCTGAGACTCCCGCGCGTCCTGCTGGCCGCACTGGTGGGGGCAGGCCTCGCCCTGTGCGGAGCGGTCCTCCAGGCCATCACGCGCAATCCGCTGGCGGATCCCTACCTGCTGGGCGTATCGGCCGGAGCGTCCACCGGAGCGGTACTGGTCCTGGTGCTCGGCGTCGGCGCCCTCGGTCTCCCCGTCGGTGCCTTCGCCGGGGCTGTCGCGGCCTTCAGCTGTGTCCTGCTCCTGCTCGGGCGTTCCTTCGGCTCCACGACGAAGGTGGTGCTCTGCGGTGTCGTGGTGTCCCAGTTGTTCAGTGCGCTCACCAGCCTGGTCATCGTGCGGTCCGGCGATGCCGAACGCACCAGGGCAGTGACCTTCTGGCTGCTCGGCTCGCTCGCCTCGGCGAACTGGGTCTCCGTTGGCATATGTTCGCTTGCCACCATGGCCGGCCTGTTGGTCTTCCTGCTGTACGCAGGCCCACTCGACGCCCTCGCCTTCGGCCGTGAGACCGCCGCCAGTCTCGGCTTTTCCCCACGCCGTACGGAGGGACTGCTCTACGCGACGACCGCTGTGGTGACGGGGGCGCTCGTAGCTGCCAGTGGCGCGATCGGTTTCGTAGGCATCCTGATCCCGCACGCGGTACGGATGCTCACTCAGGCTCCCCACCGATTGCTTCTGCCTTCCTCCGCCCTGCTCGGCGCGGTCTTTCTGGTCTGGGCGGACACCGCCGCCCGGACCGCCTTCGGCACGCAGGAGATGCCGGTCGGCGTACTGACCGCGCTCATCGGCGTACCCGCCTTCGCAGCGCTGCTGCGCCGACGTGCGAAGACGACGTGAAGGGCGCCGCCGCCGGCATCGAGTGCCGCGCCCACCACCTGGAGTGGACGGTGAGCGGCAGCGCGATTGTGGACGGCGTCACCTTCACGGTGCCGCCGGGGTCCTTCACCGGTCTGATCGGTCCCAACGGGTCGGGCAAGTCGACGGTGCTGCGCCTCCTCGCAGGCGTCCGCCGGCCCTCGACCGGCCATGCGTCGTTGGGCGGGGCCGACGTGGCAACGCTGAAAAGACGCTGTGTCGCCCGGCGCCTCGCCCTCGTCTCCCAGGAGACCGCCTCCGAGGTGGAGATGACGGTCGCGCAGGTCGTCATGCTCGGCCGGGCCCCGCACCATGGGCGAGGGGCCGCCACGGCCTCCGACGTCCGCGCGGTCGATCAGGCCATGGCGACCATGGGAGTGGCTGCCCTCGCGGAACGCGCCTGGACCACACTTTCCGGAGGGGAACGACAACGGGCCAACATCGCTCGGGCGCTTGCCCAGGAGACCCCGGCCATCCTCCTGGACGAACCCACCAACCACTTGGACATCAGCCACCGGCTCGACCTCCTGGAAGTGCTCTCGAACATCGACACCACGGTGGTCGCGGCTCTGCACGAACTCGATCTGGCTGCCCGCTACTGCGACCATCTGGTTCTTCTCGACGCCGGCCGGGTCGTCGCCTCGGGTCCTCCGGAATCGGTGCTCACAACGGCCCTCCTGGAGCGGGTCTACCGGGTGCGGGCCACTGTCGGCGTGGGGCCGGACGGGCGGATGGACGTACACATGGCTCCGCTGTCCCCGACACGGATAGCGGCCTCCGCGGATCCGCCGATCAAGGCTTCCTAACAGCGTGCACACAGGTTGGACGCCCTCACGGGCTCTCTACGGACCCACGCTGCCGCGGCGGGTGCACCATCCTGCTGCTCAGACTTGGCCGACGCACTACGAAGGCCCGGTGAACGGTGTCCGCAGGATGGAGGCGCGACGGTCCGAGTCCGGTAGGGCGCACGCCGCCAGCCGCTGGATGTTTCACAGTTTTCGGACAAGTCTGTGGATGGCAACGCCGTGCAGAGAGCTTGTGAGGCGCCCCGCCAGGATGGAGAGTCGGGGAACCAGCGGCCTCACCCGGCAGCTGGGGTCGCGCCGGCGCAAGGCGCACTCCGAGTCCCGTAGGCCGCCCCGTGTTCACGTCCAACCTTGGAGACGTCATGCCCCCGACGCCACTCCTCAGTGCAGGTTCTGCCACGCGATCGACGGCGAGCTCACCGTCGTCTTTCCTCTCCCCACGGACGGCACCCAACGAGATCAGGGAGGCTCACTTCACTCGCAGAAGCACGACCTCTGCCTTCTCCACAGAGCTGAGGAACGCCGTACTTCGGCGTGGCCTTACGCTGGATCGGCTCCGTCAGCGTTTGCTGTGCCAAGGGATCAGCATCAGCCTGAGCACGCTCAGCTACTGGCAGAACGGCCGGAGCCAACCGGAGCGGCCGGACTCCCTGCGGGCCGTGGAAGCCCTGGAGAACATTCTGGAACTGCCCCGAGGAAGCCTGCGGTCCCAGTTGGGCCCACACCGGCCTCGCGGGCGCGCGCTCCGGCATGACAGAGATGCCGCGTCGCTCCTGCTCACCACTGGCGAATCTTCACCCATCGCGCGGGCGCTTGGTGCTGAACTCGCCGAAGTGAACAGCGGAATTCACCAGATGATCAATGACACCACGCTGCGTCTGAATGCGAAGCGCGGCTTGGCTGTCATGTCCCAGCGCCACGTCGTACGTGCGTCGCGGGAAGGGGTCAGCGCGATGACCGTGGTCCAGGTGGAAGAGGAATCGGCGGCAGCCCCTCCTGACATCGTCGTCACCAGCGGTCGGCTAGGTCGCATCCGCTACCTTCCGGAATTGCGGACCACTGTCTTCGATGTCCTGTTCGGGCATCCACTGACGCGCAACGAGACAGCGGTGGTGGCTTACGACTACCGCGCTGCCGACGCGTGCGCCCCTTGCTCGTTTTTTCAGCAGAACATCAGAAAGGGGCTGCGTGAATCACTTCTGCATGTCGTCTTCCATCCCGACGCTCTCCCCCTGGCAGCGGAAAGCTACCGTCGATCCTCGTACGAAGGAGAGCGGACGCACGTGCGGTCCGTCCCTCTTGATGCCTCATACTCCGTCCACGTCCTGAACACTCGATCGCCCTCGGGCTACCAGGGAATCAGCTGGGAGTGGCCCTACTGAATGACGAAGCCGAGCAGATGGACAGCCCGTACCGAGGCGTCCGATTCAAGCAGAACGAGTCGCTCGCAGTTCCTGCAAACCCTTCGCCATCCGGCGCAGGAGGGTCCTCAACTCCGGTGAACTGACCCGGAGCATGGTGCCACACGCTTGGCGCCCGGGGTGCACGCACATCTCTGATCGTCTCGGGCCTCCTATCGGCCATATCGAGGTCATCCACGAACCACCCACAGTTTTGGCGGAGTTCTGTAGAGAAGACCCTGTCCGTCGAGCTTGTTCCCGAGGTTCCACGTACGGCAGAGTGCGTGATGCGGCGAGACCATAACAGCCGCCAGGCAGGCATCCTCCGGCATCGTCGACAATTGCGCCGCGTTCCACGATGCCACCAATTCTCGGATGCACTGCCACCGTATGAAAGGAAGAAAGCAACCACGTGAAGCATTCTCGTAAGAAGACGCGGAAGTACCTGCTTGCCACGGCGATCGGTGTCGTGGTGACCGGCATCGCCACTGGTGCGTACGCCGTCTCCGTCGAGCAGCCCGAGCCCCCTCGCTACGAGGCGGACATGGTGCAGGCTTTCGCAGCGTCGATGGGCGTGAGCGAAGAGGCAGCTGTCGACCGTCTCGACAAGGAGAGTGAGCAGCAGGAACAGCTCACCGATCTCCGCAAGGAAGGGGTAGAGACTCTCGGCGCTTTCGTTGACGCCGATGGCAACATGATCGTCAATGCTGTCGACGACGAAGCCGTCAAGGAGATCCGGGACGCCGGACTTGAGGCCCGGATCGCCGAGAACGGTGAGAAGGAGCTCAACAGCATCAAGGCGAAGCTCGACGCGAAGGCCAAGACGCAGGTGCCCGAGGGGGTTTCCTCGTGGTCGGTCGACGTCGCCTCCGACACCGTGACCGTCGAAGTGAACGACCCCTCGGATCCCGGCGCCAAGTCCTTCCTGGCCGCCGCCAGGAAGAACGGCGACGCGGTGCGGGTCGTCACCGGCGCGGAGCGGCTGGAGACCCAGGCAGTCGTGCCTCCCGGCCGGGAGATGGGCATGGGCCGGACTGTCTGCTCGGTCGGCTTCGGTGCCGAGGACAGGGCCGGCAACGACCTGCTCGTCACCGCTGGTCACTGCATCGACCAGCTTCCCACTCTGACCTACAAGGGGAAGGCCTTCGCCAAGTCGGTGAACAGCCGTTTCGCCGTCGGCAAGCGGAGCATGGACATGGGCATAGCCAAGGTCCTGCGCGGCAATTCGATCGGAACGCAGGTGTACACCCACGGAAAGGCCAACTCGATCGCCGTGAAGGGCAGTGAACGTGCCGCCCCGGGCTCCGTGGTGTGCAAGTCCGGTCGCACGACCGGGTGGACCTGCGGCACAGTCACCTCGTACAACGTCACGGTCACCTACGGCGACGGCAGGCTCGAGCCCCAGACCGTGGTGAGCGGCCTGGCCAAGTCCACCGTCTGCACGGAGCAGGGGGACAGCGGCGGCGCCTACATCTCCGGCAACCAGGCCCAGGGCATGACCTCGGGCGGGCCGACGGGGCAGCGCTGCACCGGCGAGGTCAACTCCCGCGGAGTCTCCTACTTCCAGCCTCTCGATGACGCGCTCAAGCACTACCGCTTGAAGCTCATCACGAAGTAGACCCACGGTTCCGTCATGATCCGGGCCCCAGCTCCCCTCGCAACCGGCTGGGGTCCACCCTCGACCTCACCCCGAGCCCCCAGCTCGGGGTGAGGTCGAGTGCCGTGTCACCGGCCCTCAGTCGGCAAAGCCCCACCAAGCACGCGCTTCCGGCGACGACACTACGCGGCAATCCATAGGCGGAACCCACGGTTCGTTCTGGCCCACTGCACAATCATTGCATGTCTCATCTTGAGCGCCGGGAAAAGTCAAAACCGAAAAACCCGTCAGCACAGTTGTGTCCACAGCCTGTTGTCGAATTGCGCAAGGTTTTAGCCTTCACGACGTATCCGGGAGGTCAGCAGTCATTCCGCTCCGCTTCCCCCCGGCCCCTCTCGTGGAGGAAGTATGCGTCTCAGGAATCGTCGAGATCGACGGGTTGCCGCCGCCCTCGCCCTAGGCATCGCTCTTGCCGTCGCGGCCCCTCTGACCGCCGGCGCCAGCCAACCGGGGCGGAGTCCCGCAGCAGCGGACCCCGAGGCCGTCGGACAGTATGAAATCCGAAGTAAGAGCGCTCCGTCGGAACGGTCGGCCATCGCCGCCACCGGGGTCTCGATCGACGAGGTGAAGCCGGACAAGCTCGTCGTCAGCGCCGACAGGTCGCAGGCGCGAGAACTCCGCACCCTCGGGCACGAACTCAAGCCTCTGCCCGCTCCGTCCCGCGAGCCGTCTGCGTCCGCCGCGAAGGCGTTCGACTTCCCGTCGGCCGACGCCGGGTACCACAACTACGCCGAGGCCACTGCGGAGATTGACCGGCTGGTCGCCGCTCACTCTGAGATCATGCACAAACAGGTGATCGGCAAGAGCTACGAAGGACGGGACATCGTCGCTGTGAAGGTCAGCGACAACCCGGCGTCGGATGAGGACGAACCCGAAGTGCTGCTCACGCACCACCAGCACGCCAGAGAGCACCTCACGGTGGAAATGGCGCTCTACCTGCTTCGGGAGTTCGGCGACGATTACGGCAAGGACAGCCGGATCACCCAAGCGGTAGCAGGCCGCGAGATATGGATACTGCCCGACCTCAACCCGGACGGCGGTGAGTACGACATCGCCACGGGGTCGTACCGTATGTGGCGCAAGAACACGCAGCCCAACCGCGGATCTTCCCACCGGGGCACCGACATGAATCGCAACTGGGATTATCGCTGGGGTTGCTGCAACGGCTCGTCCACATCCCCCCGCGACGACACCTACCGTGGTGCGGCCCCGGAATCGGCCCCCGAGGTCAAGGTGGTCGCCGACTTCGTCCGCGGTCGAGTCGTCGACGGCAAACAGCAAATCACGGCAGGAATCGACTTCCACACCTACAGCGAACTGGTGCTCTGGTCCTACGGCTTCACAACCGGCGACACGGCTCCTGGCATGACACGGGACGACCGGGACGCCTTCGCCGCCGTCGGCCGGAAGATGGCGGCAAGCAACGGTTACAAGCCTATGCAGTCCAGTGACCTCTATGTCACGGACGGATCGATCGACGACTGGCTGTGGGGCGACCAGAAGGTCTTCGGCTACACCTTCGAGATGTACCCGTCCAGCAACCGCGACGGCGGCTTCTACCCGCCCGACGAGGTCATCGAGCGCGAGACCAGTCGCAACCGCGACGCAGTGCTGCAACTCATCGAGAGCGCCGACTGCATGTACCGGTCGATCGGCAAGGAACAACAGTACTGTGCCGACTGAGGCCCCGTGCCGCCCCGTTCCACACCATGTCGGCCCTCCTTGCCACCGCCGAGGTCCACGACCGGGCTGCCGGCCCCCAGTGCGGCTACGGCGTCGCGGCCCTTCCCCGGAGGGGGCGAGCACATCGACCGTCCTCCGGTACCGCGGGCGCTTCGCCCCTGCGATCAGCTGAGGGTCCACTGCCGTCGGCCCATAGCCACAGCCACCTGATGCGCTAACCCGGGGATGGAGTCCAGCCCGTGAACGCTGCCGAAGAAGGTAACTCTCCGATCTACGACCGTCTCATCGCCGAACGCGGTGACGTGGTCGCCGATGTCGCTCGAAGTGCCGAGCGGCTCTGCCGCGAGACTGCCGAAGCCGTGGACTTCGGCGCCGTCACCGGCGGCTGGGGACGCGGCATCACGCGGTATCTCGCCTGACCCCGGTATACCGCCACCCGCGGCAAGGGCGTTCGGCTGGGAAACCCAGCCGAACGTCCGACCGACTCATGCGCGGTCTGGTCGACTGCCCACGATCCGTGCGACTGCCGCAGATCCTCGCACCGCAGGTTGCGGAGCAGCACCTCCCCCGGCCGCTCGTCGCCTCCCACCGAGTCCGCCGCGCGCAGTCGCGAAGATCGCCCTGGACCAACGTTCATCCCCTTGACGCCGAGGCTTCGGGCGGGGACATTACTTTCGTCACTGACGAAAGTAGGAGTTGGCTATGTCGAACACCCCGCACCTGTCCAGGCGACACATACTGCAGTTGGGGACGACCGGCGTCCTTGCCGCAGCGGCGGCCGGCCTGTCGAGCGCAACAGCGCAGGGGACGCCCCGCCCTCGCGTCAGGGAGACCGACCTGGGCCCGGGAGTGGTGCAGTTCGGCTCCAAGAGCGCCTACCAGTTCGAGGACACGATCTACATCGGGTCGCGCAACCTGGAGCCGATGTACATCCTCGCCTACCACATTCCCTCGGCCACCGTGACCGGCCGGACCTCCGTGGCCGACGGCCGCTCGACGCAGGCCATGGCGGCAGACCCCACCGGCCGCTATCTGTACTTCGGAACGGAGAATGCCGCCGGAGGCGTCCCGACGCTGTACCGATGGGACCTCAAGAACCCCGCCGCCCCGGCCGAGGCGCTCGGCAGGGCCGGCGACGTACGTATCTGGGCGCTCGACGTGGCCCCGGACGGGGTGGTCTATTTCGGCGGCCGGGAACCCGGCGGAAATCTGTGGCAGTTCGACCCGTCCACACGTGAGGTGACCGCCCTCGGTATCGCCGAACCAACAGCAACCGGTGCCAGGGCGATCGTCGCCACGGCTACGACCGTCTACTTCGGAGCCGGGAACACGCTGGGTGGCGGCCAGGCCAGCAAAGCCGTCCTGTCGGCCTACGACCGGTCCACCGGCCGGTTCACCTCGATCCTTCCTGCCGAGCTGGCCGAGGACGACACCGTCCGGGAGCTCCGGATCCACGGCGACCGGCTGATAGTCGGCACAGCGAACGCCACCGGCTCACACATCGCGGTCATCGACACCACCGCCCCCACGTCGTACCGAGTGGTCCGGCACGAGGGGATCACCTCCAAGGCGATGCTCGCCCACGACGACGACCTCTACTTCCTCGCCGGCGCGGGACAGGTCCGGGTCTGCTCGCTGACTACCATGGCCGTCGACCCGGTCGTGATCGATGACCTCGACGTCGGAGAAGTGTGGGGTATGGCCTACGCCGAGGAACGGTTGCATGCCGTCTCCGCCTACGGCTTCGTCGCCCACATCGACCTCCCCGGCCGCACCGCCACTCGGACCGACCTGATCGCAGCAGGCGCCCCCAGCGAGCCGCAGCTCGCCATGAATGTCACCGCCGGCGGGGGCTACGCCTTCGTGAGCGGCAACGGGGCCGTCGCCCGGCACTCTCTCCGAACCGGCGAGGTGGTCAACCTGGTGGCGCCTGGCGAGACCAAAGACGCCGCATGGGCGGACCGGCGACTGTGGATGGGGCAGTACAGCGGCCTGGGACTGTGGTCCTACGACCCGGCCCGTCAAGCGGATCCGGCGCAGGCAGCACCACTGCCGTCGAAGTTCAACCGGCCCGAATGCGTAACCTGGGACGACGACAACAAGCGTGTCCTGGTGGTCGCACTCGCCGATGCCTCCGGAGGCAGCTGCCTGGGTGTCTATGATCCCGCCCGTGACGGGATGACCGTCTACGAACACCCTCTCGGGCCCGGCCAGTCGATCCCGGCGATCGTGGCCCACCGCGGCCTGGCCTACCTTGGCGGTGGCGACGGTGGAAGCGGCCCCGTCGGCGAGATCGCTGCTCTCGACCCCATGACCGGTCGTGTTCTGTGGCGCGTCGACCCCGAGCACAACGCCCCTGTCACAGGCATGGCCGTGCGCGGTCGTCACCTGTACGTGGTGCTCAACAACGGTGGTTTCCGCGTCGTGGACCTGGCCCGTCGGACCATCGTCCACCGAGCCGACATCACGGCGCAGGCCGCGAAGCGGTCGAACCTGGTCGTCGCCCGCGACCGGGTCTACGGTGTGTCGGCCAAGGCTCTCTACCGCTTCGACCCTCGCACCTTCGAAGTCTTCGTATTGGCCGACGGCCTCGACGGAGCCTGGTACGGCGGTCAGCCCCACGTTTCCGCCGACGAACGCGGAATGCTCTACACCCTGCGAGGCCGCAACCTCATTCGCGTCGAAGACTCACGCTGCGGCTGAGGCCTTCTCCTCGTCCCCGCACGGGGACGACAACGCCTGACGGCCGGCGCCCCTTCTGGCGCGTATCGTCGGTCATTCTGGGGCGCGAGTGTCCGGCGCTTCTCGCCTGGGCGGTGAGACGGTCAGACTGGCCAGTCCCAGGCGATTCCGTGCAAACCAGTGGGTGACCCTGTGGTCAACGTGTGCACAGAGTGAGACGTGTCGAGGGTGATTCGCGCGGCACGAGTCTCCTCGGCCCCGTATGCCGATCGATAGTAGCGGCGGCAGTAGGCCGGAAGAGCCTGAGGGTCGAACACGATGTGGACAAGGGATTCACGGCGCCCTGGCGGGAAGTTGTGCTCGTACGAAGCAGTGAGCTCCTCGCCGGGGCCGAACACGAGGTCGTAGTCGAGGATCGCTGTCTCGTTGCGTTCCAGTGGTCTGCCGAACAGAATCTGCACAACGGTCGTGCGGAGGTGCGGAATGTAGCGGACGCTGTCCAGAGTTCCGAAGCGCACAACTACGTCCGGTGGCCGGGTCGTAGATTCCCGTTGCGTGCAGACGTCGATGAAACCCTCTACTCCCGACCGCAGTGCCCGGACGACGATTCGCGCTGAGATGACGCGCTGACATCGGCTGGCGTCCAGGCGCACGGTCGTGTCCATCACCAGTTGACGGACGTCGGCGTTCAGCGAAACGAAGTCTTCTCCCAGAGCCAGCCGAGGCTGCGCCTCCTCTCCGTAAGTGTGCTGCAGGGCAGCCGAGACTTGTGGCGCAGTTGCCAGGCCGCCGCGGGGCCTGTGCGGTCCGAGTTGCGAACGAAGGGCACCAGGAGGCAACTGCAGGATGGTCTCCAGCGCAGTGACCGCGGCGAGTGAGGAGGTTCGCTCCGGCTGGCTGCGGCCACTCTGCCAGTAGCTGAGAGTACTGAGGCTGACTCTAAGGCCCCGGTCAAGCAGCCGTTGACGCACTCGATCCAACGTGAGACCACGCTGACGTAGGGACTGACGTAGTAGCGCTGCGAACGGGGAATTGGCCCCAGTCAGGCGTTCGTCGGCCGTGTCTGCGTGGCCCACATTTTCTCGTGAGGCGCGAGCGTCGCTGGAGTGGTGCCGTCCGCTGCTTTGGCCAGCCTCGCGGGAAAAGTCATGATAAGAGCAAATCCATGTAGTTCGTCGGAGCACCCTTGAAGCCGATTCCTCCTGGTGAGGGCCGACCCGCGCGGAATCGCTCCAAGCTGGACGCAGGTTCTACGGAGAACAAGACCTCGGCTCCCGGCACGCCGCCGTCCTGTTCCGTCATCGTCGGTCTCGCCCCGGGCACGCGACAGGACGCGCGGGAGCCGGGCCCGGCAGGGGCCCGGCTCCGATGGGCTATGTGCTGGTGGATCAGAGGGTCAGGTTCCAGGAGTTGATGTGTCCGTCGAGGAGGTCGGACTTGTCCTGCACCCGAAGCTTCCAGGTGCCGGCGGCCTTCTCGTCGGCGGCGTTCACGGTGTAGGTGGTCTTGACGTTGTCGGCGTCGTCGCGGCTGGAGAACGGCTTCAGGTTGTAGAACTTGCCGACGGGTGAGACGAGGTCGATGACCAAGTCACCACGCCACTTGTGCTCGATGTCGACGGCGACCTTCAGGTCGGCGGGGGCGTTGCCGGTCCGGCCGGTGACGGTGATGGCGGAGGTCACCGCGGCGCCGTTGTCGGGGATGGCGACGCGGGTGTTGTTGGTGTGGGTGGCGGGGGTGGTCGGGGTGGTGCCGGTGCCGGTGACGGCCGCGAGGGTCTTGGTGGCGTCGGCGATGCCGGTGCCGCATCCGCCGGTGCAGGTGCCGGGCAGGGGACGGGCGTTGTCCTTGATGAGCTGCTCGATCTGGGCAGGGGTGAGGCTGGGCTTGGCAGCCTTCATCTGGGCGGCGAGGCCGGCGACGTGCGGGGCGGCCATGCTGGTGCCCATCATCGGCTTGTACGCCTCGGTGGTGGCGGTGGTCTGGCCGGCGTTGACTGTGGACCAGATGCCGTTCGCCGGAGTGGTCACCGTCCCGGGGGTGTCGCTCTCCCGGCGGGTCTCACCGCCGGGGGCGGAGACGTCGACGGTGTTGCCGAAGTTGGAGTAGAACGCGCGGTCGCCCCCGCGGTCGGTCGCGGCGACGGTGATGACGTTGTCGCAGTTGGCCGGGGAGTGCTTGGCGGCGTCCTCCTTGCTGTTGCCCGCGGCGACGACCACGGTCGCTCCGCGGGCGACGGCACGGTCGATCGTCCGCTGCCAGTACGCGGGGCATGCCGACTTGCTCCCCAGGCTCAGGTTGATGACCTCGGCGGGATCGGGGTTGGCAGGCCAGTTCTCCAGCGGCACACCCGCTGCCCACAGCACGCCGATGGCGATGTCGAGGCTGGATCCGATTCCGCATTTGCCGAGCGCGCGGACGGGCGTGACCTTCGCGTCGGGTGCGACGCTGGCGAGGCCCTTGTCGTTGTTCGTAACGGCGGCGATCGTGCCGGCCACGTGTGTGCCGTGCCAGGAGGATGTCTCGTCGTTCTCCGACTCGCACTCTTCCTTGGAGCCGTAGTCCCCCTCATCGGTCGGGTCAGGGTCGCTGCCGTCGCCGTCGCGCGAGGTGTCCGGGGTGACGATGAAGTCGTAGCCGCCGGTGACGTTGGCGTGGAGGTCGCTGTGCTGGACATAGCCAGTGTCGACCACCGCGACGTTGACGCCCTTGCCAGTGCTCTTCGGCCAGGAGTCGGGAACGTTCATTCCGCCGGTCGACTCGAAGAGGTCCCACTGCTTGGCGTAGTCGGTGTCGTTCGGCGCCGATGCGCCCTCGGCCATCGACCGCATGACGATGTCGGGGTCCACGGCGAGGACGTTCGGGTCGGCGCGGAACTCCGCCATCACCTCGGCCACCTCGGCCTTGGACTGCATACCGTCGAGGTCGACGACGACTTCGCCCGTGGGCATGCGGCCGTCGAACCGCAGGGACTGGTCGACACCTTCGGCCTTGTCGGCGGCATCAGCGGCTGCGGCCTTGTCCGACCGTGCCTCAGCGGCAGCGGCCTTGTAGGTCACCACGAGACGCTCGGCGGCGACCGCCGAGGGCGCCTGCGCCGTAGCGGCAGGGGCCGTCGGCGCAGCGTTCGCCGTAGCCGCGGGAACCACGGCCGCCGCCATGATCAGCGTCGTGCTGGCAGCGGCCACGGTTATGGCCCTGCGAGTAATACCTCTCACGGGAAAGCCTCCAGGATGCAGCGGCCGCGCAACACAGTGCGAAGCCGCCGAGAATGGGGGGCAGGCCAACATGTACGTGACATGTCATGCGAGAGGTTATGCAGACCTTCATGCTGCGGCAACGAATTGAACGCCCAGCCGTAAGACACAAATTTCGACGTTCACAGTTGTGGCAAGGTACTGCGCCCCGCGCCAGTGGTTGCCCGCGACGCCTAGTGACGGACGGCCCTGCCCCTATAAGGACCAGTGGCTCCACCTGTTGTCCGGAGTACCGAGCCCGGCTGCCGCCCCCCGGGGGCCGCCCGCACCGGTGGGCAGAGGTACAGAACGAGCAGAGGCCCGCGGCTGAGACGGCGGTCTCGAAACTTTTCACAGATTTGCCCAGTACGTCGAAAAGCACCGGCCGTTGGGGCTATTGCTCTTCGCTCGCGCGGCGCGGGATGGTCGGCAACGGTTCGCGTCATCGCAACCGCCCCCTCGTTATCCCGCAGGAGGAATTGCCCGTGCCTTTCATATCCCGGCGTAACACCCTGATCGCCGCCGCCGTATTGAGTTCGTTCGCTGTCGCCATGGCGCCGGGTGGCGCTGCCGTCGCCGAGCCGGCCTCTGGCCGTGCTGTGGTCTCCGCGCCCGCTTCCGCGTCCTCCCAGAGCTCCTCGCCTTCCTGGACAGCTGGTACCCGTGCCTACTTCGTGATCACGTCGCCGAATGACGTGGCGAGAGGGCGTTCGGCGGTGGAGGCGCACGGCGGCACCGTGTTCGCGGCGTACGACGCGATCGGCGTGCTCGTGGCGCACTCGACCTCCGCGGGCTTCGCCGGAAAGGTGCGAGCCGCCACGGGGGTCCAGCAGGTCGGGGCGACCCGCACCTCGGACGTGCCCGCCGACGCGTACAACCCCGCGATCCCCGCGGCAGCACCACAGAGACCTGTCACGGAGCGGGAGATTCCTCGCTGGGACATGACTCAGATCAAGGCCGACCAGGCGTGGAGGGTCACTTCCGGCTCGGCGTCCGTGAAGGTGGGTGTCCTCGATACGGGTGTGGACGACCGCCACCAGGATCTCGCGCCGAACTTCAACGCAGCCGACTCGGTCTCCTGCGCCTACGGCAAGGCCGACACACGCCGCGGCGCCTGGCGCGACATCGATACCCATGGAACGCATGTGGCGGGTACCATCGCAGCCGCGAAGAACGGCAGAGGCATTGTCGGAGTCGCTCCCGGAGTGAGGATCTCCTCCGTGCGTATCGCCGAACAGCCCAGCGGACTGTTCTTCCCCGAGAACACCCTCTGCGGGTTCATGTGGGCAGGTGACCGTGGCTTCGATGTCACGAACAACAGCTACTACACGGACCCGTGGGAGTTCAACTGCCCGGACGACAAGGACCAGGCAGCCATCATCGAAGGCGTGCGGCGCGCTCAGGAGTACGCCGAACGCAAGGGGTCCCTCCAAGTGGCCGCCGCGGGCAACTCCTCGGTCGACCTGGCCAACAAGAGTGTGGACGAGGCAAGCCCCAACGACTCCACGCCCGTCCACCGTCGCATCACCAACGCTTGCATCGACATACCCACGGAGCTGCCCGGTGTGGTCACCGTCTCCGCTACCGGCACGGACACCGGCCTTGCCTCCTACTCCAACTACGGTGACGGCATCATCGATGTCGCCGCGCCCGGTGGAACCTCTGCGGGAGGCGTCTACTCAACGTTCCCCGGTGGTAGGTACGAGGCCATTAGCGGCACCTCCATGGCGGCCCCCCATGTAGCGGGGGTGGCGGCCCTTCTGGCCAGTGCCAACCCCCATCTCACACCCGCCCAGATCCGTGACCGTCTGGACACCGACGCCACCGATCGCGGCTGCACAGGCGACAACCGATGCACCGGAACCGACGGTCACAACAATCTCTACGGCGAGGGCATCATCGATGCCCTCAAGGCCGTCAGCACCACGCGCCGGTAGGACAACCTCAGCCGATGAGCGCCCGTGGAGGCGCTCATCGGCGAACGACGAGCGGGGCGCCGCACAGACAGGTGGCACCAGGCGTCTGGTAGAGCGCCCCGCCGTCAGTCCCATCGCGTCACTTGCCGGCAATGCGACGCGGCCCGGTCCGGCCCGGCCGCATACCGTGCGCCAATCTCCCTCCGGCTCTCCCACGCACGGCACACCCCCTGGGTCATCGCCCCAACAGGCGACACCACCGAGAGGAAGGACCCCACATGTCCATCCCTGCCAGCCATCACCGATCCCGGCGCAAACTCCAGGTCCTCGCGGCTGCCCTGCTCGCCGGAGCTCTGGTCGCCACACCGCTGGCCATCGCCGACAGCTCCACAGCAGCCCCCCGAATTCCGGCGAAGTCCACGGCCGAGCCGGACACCGAGCGTCTCGCAGGTGACCTCGTCGACCAACCGCTCGACTGGACAAAGGACTGCCCCTACGGCAGCGATGCCGCCAAGGCGGCAGCCAAGAAGGCGGACGCCTTAGCAGGGGCGGAGACAGGCACCGCCGGGAAACGCACGTCGAGTCATCCGGCCAAGACCGCCGGGAAGTCAGCCGAGCTCCCTCGCGGCGTCTTGTGCGCCACGATCGACGTGCCGCGCGACTGGCACAACCCGGACGACGGCAACACCATCGAGGTGACCCTGGAACTGGCTCGGAGGAAGACGTCCGAACCCGGCCATCAGGGAATCGCCCTGGTGAACCCGGGAGGTCCTGGCAGCCGGGGCCTGGGCTCAGGAACCATACTGGCCCTCGCCGACGACGCTCTCTGGGACAAGATCGACTTCGTCAGCTTCGACCCCCGCGGCGTCGGGGCCAGCACCCCGCTGAACTGCACCTACACCGTGCCCGACGAATGGGACGACGACGAGGTTACGCGTCGACGGTACGAGGCGTGCCAGAAGAATCCGCTGACCAAGTACATCACCACCGAGCAGACCGCCTACGACATGGACTTCATCCGGGTCCTGCTCGGACAGCCCAGGACGAGCTACGTCGGCTACTCGTACGGCACCTGGCTCGGTGCCTGGTACGCCGCCACCTTCCCGAGCAAGACACACCGCGTACTGCTCGACTCCGCCACGGACACAACGTCCGGCTCGCTCCAGCGAACCTGGGACCTTCAGCCGATCGCACGCGAACGGCAGTTCCAGGACGCGCTGCTTCCCTACATCGCGCGCCACGACGACGTCTACGGGCTGGGCACGGACCCCGCCGTCATCCGCGAGAAGTGGGAGGCGGGTGGGGGAAGCAAGACCTTCGAGGGCCAGTTCTCCATGGCCTTCTTCATCATCCCCGCCACCTACGACACCAGCCTGTACCCGTCAGCCGCCAAGGCCATCGTAGAAGTCGCCAAGGAGGGCTTGAAGGGGCCGGGCAGCACCGCGACGAAGATGGAGAAGCTGACCCAGCGGATTCTCTCCGGGGCAGGACTTGACGCCGATCAGCGTGCTTTCGTCAAGGGAGCGAGGACCGAGGCTCTGGCAGCTCTTAAGAAGCGGCAGGCCCAGGCCGGCACCACCGAGACGTTCAACGGCACATTCGACGCCATCCGCTGCCAGGACGGCCAGTGGAACCAGGACCCCGCCCATTGGGAGGAGTGGAAGCAGCACCTGGAGCGTGAGGCATCGTCGATGGCGCCGTTTTACCACACCCCGATGTGCTCATTGTGGAAAACGAACCACCGAATGCCTGAGCCTGATCCGGCCACCTTTCCCAAAGCGCTCATAGCCCAGTCCGAGCTGGACGGCGCGACGGCCTACGAGGGCGCACTCGCCACGGCCCAGAAGCTGCCCGGCGTAAAGGTGATCAGCGTCGACAACGAGGGTAGCCACGGAATGTTCCCGTACGGCACACCGTGCGTCGACGATCCGATCAAGAAGTATCTGCTGACCGGCGAACAGCCCGCCCGGCGCTTCAACGTGTGTCAGGCGGCGCCCTTGCCGGACGAAACAGAGGTCTACGAAGTCGGAGACCCCCTGGTCCCGAGTGGGAAGGTGAAGCGCCCGGAAGTGACCGAGGAGATGAAGATGCTCCGCAACATGCTGCGTGAGGTCAACTCGCCCCACCAGCAGCTGCGGTAGCGGGACCGTTCCGCCGTCATTCGCACGTCCTGCTGGTGCACTGCGGGGTCCCGGCCACTGCCGGGCCCCGCAAGTCGGTTCTCCGGGACGGTCAGCGTGATCGGATCGGGGCTGCGGACGGGGTGGTATGCGTCATCGGGCCATTCGGGGCTGCTTCGGTGGCGGGGGCGATCAGGAAGGCCAGGGCAAGCATGGCGAAGGAATGTGCCCTTGCCAAGAGGTCCAGTTGCAACCTGGTGACCCCGCGAGCCGGATAGTTTCGGGCCACATGCCGCAGCTGTACGTTCGCTGCAGCCAGAGCGGCGAGGCCGGCAGCAGGCCCAGGACCTCGTCTCGGGTGAGGTGGTCGTGCGGGCCGACACGTTCCCCGTCCGCTTTGAGATCATGCGCGATGAACAACGGCTTCGCCGGTGCGGGGCTGGTTCCCGCCCGGCGGACGGAGTTGGCTCGGCGGCTTCCTTGTCGCGTCACGCCTGGCCACCCCCGAACAGCACGGCCAGGTCGCTTGCCTCGTAACCGGTCGCGACGGCGGTCGGCACGGGGCGCTCCGCGCGTTCCTCACGGTCGGCGAGGTACTCCTGAACTCGGGCGATGATCTGCTCATCCTTCTCGACGAGATACACGTCGGCGGTGGTGCTCAAGGCGGTTGGGAGTTGTGGTGCCCGCAGGGACGACGATCGCCGTGCCGCCGCCGGGCCGAAACTCCAGCGCCCCGTTGATAATGCTGCCGTTCTCCGTGGTCACCACGGTCATGGAGATGCCCAGGCGCTCCTCGAACACGGCGACCAGGACCCCGAGCGGGTCGGTAGGGTCCAGAGGCGGGATCCGGAGATCCCGGACCGTAGCCTGCACCCGCTTCACGAGCTTTCGATGAGTGTTCCACCACACCGCCGACAACTCATCCGTCTCGCCCACCGTCCGGCCCGGCGGCCGCAGCGTCCCTGCTGAGATCACGCAGCACTGAACTCGTGGGCGGGACCGTCGCGCCACTCCCCCTCCACTGCGGGTCGTGATCGCTGTAGACGGTGCCGAGGATCGCGCCCCTGCCTCTGCCGTGCACGGTGACCCGCCGACCACCTGAGACAGAGGGCCGGTGCACGACGATCGGCACACGGGGCACGCCTCCAGCCTGGCCCGGTCCAGTACGGCACGCGAGTCGGACCAGGCGGTGAAGCAGCCGCCCGCCCGGCGGGTGCGCAGCGCCCAGCCCGCCCCGCGCGGCCCACGGGGGGGGGTGCCTCAACCGGTCAAAGTGGCCTGGTGGAAGTACATTCGCCAGCCCGTCGCTGTCAGACGCCACAGAGAGCTCCGCCACGCCCTGCGGCCCTGGTTGTCGGCGAAGTACCTCAGATGAACGACACCCTGAGCGAGGGCGATGCCAGTCATCTCGCTGACCTTGACCGGGGACTCCGGGGGCACCGAGTCTCCGCTCGTCACGGTGAGGCCCACCGGCGCCCAGAAGCCCCGAACTCGATGAACTCCGGATCCAGAAGCTCCAGGCCCCGATCGGGTTCATCGACCGGGACTATGCGCTGGTCGCGGTGACGCTGCCGGATATCCAGTCGTGTGAGGCGTGCCGGCCGGATGCAGGGCTCGGCCAGGAGTAGGAGCCGCTGCACCGTGGAGATGTTCGCGCCGAGCGAGCCGCAGGGTGCCGAGGCCGGGGCGACCCCACCGACCCCGGCCGTTGGTCCTGGTGGCTCAACGGACACCGTGCCTTCGGCAAACCCGTCCTGCTCGGCTTCAACGCCTGCCGCCCCCCTACGACCACGCATATCTCACCGACCAGCAAGTCGTCGACAGCGCCATGGACGCACTGCGCCACATGCACAAGTGACGCTCAACTCTCGCGTGCGCCGGTCCAGCAGCCAGTACGTGACAACGATCGGCGGCTTCTTCGAGCAGACATCCCGCTGCTCCGAAGGGAGCGCTCCTTCATCCGCAGCAGGTGGAGCTGCCTGTCATGGCGGGGCGCCCGGGGGCCCCGCGAGGGTGCTTCTCCCGCCGGCCGCCGCGAGTCGTGTCGCAGGCTGGAGGCGACAGCGAACCCCGACTACAAAATCAGCTTCCCCGTGCACTGCGTGGCGGGAGCGGGGGCGAGTGGGATGTCAGCTTCTTTGAGGAGGGTCCGTGATCTGTGAGGCGTGTGCGACCGCTGATCGGAGCCGGGCCCCGTGGGGGGCCCGGCTCCGTGGTGCGAACCGCCGGTGGGTGTTAGAGGGTCAGGTTCCAGGCGTTGATGGTTCCGTCCAGGAGGTGGGCTTTGTCCTGGACGCGCAGGGTCCAGGTGCCGTTGGCCTTCTCGGTGGCAGCGTTGACGGTGTAGGTGGTCTTGATGTTGTCGGTGCCGTCGCTGCTGGAGAAGGGCTTGAGGTTGTGGACGGTGCCGCTGGGGGCGATGAGGTCGACGACGAGGTCACCGCGCCACGTGTGGGCGATGTCGACGGCGACCTCTAGGTCGGCGGGGGCGTTGCCGGTCCGGCCGGTGACGGTGATGGCGGAGGTCACCGCGGCGCCGTTGTCGGGGATGGCGACGCGGGTGTTGTTGGTGTGGGTGGCGGGGGTGGTCGGGGTGGTGCCGGTGCCGGTGACGGCCGCGAGGGTCTTGGTGGCGTCGGCGATGCCGGTGCCGCATCCGCCGGTGCAGGTGCCGGGGAGCGGGCGGGCGTTGTCCTTGATGGCCTGCTCGATCTGGGCAGGGGTGAGGCTGGGCTTGGCGGCCTTCATCTGGGCGGCGAGGCCGGCGACGTGCGGGGCGGCCATGCTGGTGCCCATCATCGGCTTGTACGCCTCGGTGGTGGCGGTGGTCTCGCCGGCGTTGACCGTGGACCAGATGCCGTTCTCGGGGGTGGTCACCGAGCCAGGCGGGTCGGTCTCCCGGCGCACTTCGCCGCCGGGGGCGGAGACGTCGACCTTGTTACCGAAGTTGGAGTAGAACGCGCGGTCGCCCCCGCGGTCGGTCGCGGCGACGGTGATGACGTTGTCACAGTTGGCCGGAGTGTGCTGGGCGGCGTCTTGCTTGCTGTTGCCCGCGGCGACCACGATGGTCGCCCCCTTGGCGACTGCACGGTTGATGGCTTGCTGGTAGTACCCCGGGCACGCCGACTTGCCGCCCAGGCTCATGTTGATGACCTCGGCCGGGTTGGGGTTGTCGGGGGTGTTTTTCAGGGGCACGCCTGCCGCCCAGAGGATTCCGGCGGAGATGTCGAGGGCGCTGCCGGAGCCGCACTTGCCGAGCGCACGCACAGGCGTGATCGTCGAGTCGTAGGCGATGCCCGCGACGCCCTTGCTGTTGTTCGTGACGGCGGCGATGGTGCCGGCCACGTGTGTGCCATGCCACGAGGACTTCTTGGGCTCGCCGCGACATTCTTCCGCGGATCCCCAGGTGCCCTCGTCGCTGGGATCGGCGTCGTCGCCGTCACCGTCCCGGGCCATATCCGTGAGCCCGATGAAGTCGAAGCCGCCTTCCACGTTCGCGTCGAGGTCGCTGTGCTTGACGTAGCCGGAGTCGATGACCGCGACGTTGACGCCCTTGCCGGTGCTCTTTGCCCAGGAAGCGGGGACGTTCATGCCACCGGTGGGCTCGGACAGGTCCCACTGCTTGGTGTAATCGGTGTCGTTGGGGTCCGATCCTTCCTCGGCCATCGAGTGCATGATGAGGTCGGGCTCGGCGGTCACGACGTTCGGGTCGGCGCGGAACTCCGCGAGGATGTCGGCTACTTCGTCCTTGGACTGCATGCCGCCGAGGTCGAAAACGGCCTCGCCGGTGGGCATACGGCTCTCGAAACGCAGGGACTGACCGGCGTCCTCGGCCTTGTCGGCGGCATCCGTCGCGGCGGCCTTGTCAGAGCGCGCCTCGACGGCCGCGGCCTTGTAGGTGACGGCGATCCGTTCGGTGGCCACGGCTGCCGGCGTGTCCGTCACCGCGGCAGGCTTGGCCGGTGCGGCGTTCGCGATGCTCATGGGAGCCACGGCCGCCGTCATGAGCAGAGTGGTGCTGGCAGCGGCCACGGTTATGGCTCTGCGCGTAAGACCTCGCAAGGGAAAGCCTCCTGAACGGGACGGCTGCACCAAGGCATGGTGAAACCGCCGAATGAGGGGGGTAGGCCAGCATGTGCGGGACATGCCATGCGAGAGGTTATGAAGACGACCTGGACGTGACAACGGATCGAACACAACGGGCAAGTACGCGTTTTTCGACTTTCACAGTTGAAGCGGGGAACCGTCGTCTCATGGACGCACCCCCGTGCAGCAAGCACGGGGGTGCTGGAACGGCCGGCCGGACGCGCTCAGCTGGCCCCGTCGTCAGTCCGGCCACTCCCAGGCGATGCCGTGGAGTCCGGCAGGTGTCCCGCTGGTCAGCCTGTGCACGGAGTGCGACGCATCCAGGGTGACCCGTTCGGTGCGGGTCTCCTGGGGAGCCATATGCAGGAAGGTATGAAGCTCTGCTCTCCCGGACGACCTCGCCGGCGTGGTCCTACTCAGCGATCCGCCCGCGGGTGTTCGCAGCTCCTAATCAACGGCCGAGTCGTCGTGAGACACCGGGCGGCCAGGTTAGGGGAACCATCGAGGGCAACCGCATGAAAGCCGTACCCGGTGTCTCTGGGCCTCTGGACCTTACGACGGCCCGGCCAACCCTCGAACAAGATAGGACCGCATGACGGACATCACCGCCGCGGTCCCCGGCCCCGGAGGGGCAGCGTTGAAAAGGTTCATTCATGCAATGCTGCTGCATTTGTTTGTACCGAAATTTCGACGCATATCAACGGGTTGACCATGCGATGCTCACCCGACAGTCTCCATCCACGGACGCTACACCCAAAGAAGGGGAATCAAATGCTCAGCACTTCCCGATCCCGTTTCGCGGCGGCGGTAGCCGTGGCCGCGGCAACAGTCTTTATGACCTCCGGAGCCGCACCGGCCGCGGAGCGAGCGTCAGTGGGCGTTCAGGCCGTTCACTGTCCGGTCTTTTGGGAGGAGGGCGTGAGCTACGCGCCCGGCACTATCGTCGGAGGGCCCTACATCGCGGCTCGGGCGCTCAAGTGGACGAACGGGGCGCCCATCGACGACCAAAGTGCCTGGGTGTGGCTCGACTACTGCTCGAACATGCAGCCGGACGGCCCGGGACCCGACCCGGCGCGTTGATCGACCGGTCACGCGGCCCTGGGAAGCCCCCTGATGTCCAGGAGCCTGGACGTCTGCACCATTGGGTGGCGGCAAATGGTAACCGCAGGCCGAGGAGTGTTCATCGCCGAGTCCAAGCCCGACATGGCCCGGTCCGCGGTCAATGCCCTCGCGCGAGGGCATTGACCGCAGGGGCGTCGCGCGACAGCAAAGACGACGTGGTGCTGGATGTGCCGGCCCGTCGCCTAGTGACCATGACATCCGCGCCGATGACGACTGCGGTCGGCGCGGATGTCGGACTGGTCGGCAAAGTGGGGGATCAGGATCGAGAACAGGCAACAGCTGGGTCAGCTGGCCACCACAGTTGACACGGAGTGATCAACGGTCGATTACCACGGGGGGTCGGCTGCGGCGAACAGGAGCGATGCGCCCACAGTGGTTGCCTCGGACCGCGTCTGGAGTGGCGCGGGGGCCGCTCGTTGTTGGGCCCCAGGACAAAAGCGCTGGCTACGGGCGTAGTTGCCGGCCATCGTCCCGCCATTGCCGAGTGCTGGCGGTTGCCTCCCGTTCTCGTCGACATCGAGATCCGGGCGCGGGTGAGTGCCTCCCGAGGGCGTCGACAACCGCTGCCGTGTGACGTCGACAAAGCCACACGGCTTCCGGCATACGGCTACCAGCACCTGACAGGCAATCAGGAAAGTCAGCAAGAGGTCAGCATCGATCCGATTGAACCCTGACACATAAGCTCGAACACGAGACTCGACGTGCCTCCTCTCACATCCAATAGACCCCCGAGCCCCGAGCCCAGGACAGAATGCGGATCGGGGCCCCAGCATGGCGACCGCCAGTGGAAGCACAACCAGCCCGTCTACAGGTTTCCGCAGGTCAGCGTACTCGTCCGCGCGGCTTCAGCGGGGTGGCGGGCAGTTCCGGGGCGGACAGGCGAGCACCGTCGTAACCCCGCACCTCGCCGAACCGCGAGCCCTTCTCCCAGTCGTTCCGCGCCTGTACGATCTCCTCACCGGATCGGGCGATGAAGTTCCAGAACATGACCAGTTCCTCCTCGAACGGCTCGCCGCCCAGGAGCATCAGCCCGGCGTCGGAGACGGCGCGCAGCGGCAGTTCGGTGCGTCCGCAACCGAGGTAGAGCATCGAGCCGGGCAGCACGGGGACGCCGTCGACCTCGGCCTCGCCCGACATGGACAGGACCGCGTACTCGAAGTCGGGGTCCAGGGGCAGGCGGGCCTCGGCGCCGCCGGCCAGGGTCACGTCGGCGCCGACGATCGGGGTGTACGCGGTACCGGGCGAGGCCGCACCGTCCAGTTCGCCCAGGATGACGGTGGCGCTCACGCCGGGAGCGGTGACGACGGGCAGGTCCGTGTGGTGCTGGAAGTGCGGCTCGATGTTGCGGTGCGCTTCCGGGAGGGCCACCCAGAGCTGCGCTCCGTGCAGCAGCCGGGCATGTTCCTTCGGACTCTCCTCGGAGTGGCTGATGGCGCGGCCCGAGGTCATCAGGGCCAGTTCGCGGGGGCGTACCGTCTGCAGGCTGCCGAGACTGTCCCGGTGAAGGACTTCCCCGTCGTGGAGCCAGCTGACGGTCTGGAGGCCCATGTGGGGATGTGGCGGGACCTGCATTCCGGGCTCGTCAGCGATGTCGTCGGGGCCGTAGTGGTCCACGAAGGCCCAGGCGCCCACCATGCGCCGGCCCAGATTGGGCAGCAGACGGCGGACCTCGGTGCCCTCGCCGAGCTGGACGCGGCGGGGGGCGAGAAGCTCACGGACGGGCTCGGCGACGACGAAGCCGCGTCCTCCGCAGACGGAGGGCGTGGCCTGGCGATCGAGATTGCTCATGGCGCTCAACCTATTCCCGTAGGGGCGTGGAGCACCGGGTCCCACGCCAGAATTTTAGTGGAATGTTCAACCATTGTGCGGTGTTGTCATGGCTGAACGTACGGCGGGGCGGCCCGAAGCCGACCCGCACCCCATGAAGGAGGACGCGTGAGCGAGACCGAGACCTACTACGAGTTCGGCACCGCCGCCGACCGGTGGGACCGGGCGCAGATGTTCTTCGAGGCCAAGGAGTACCTGACGGCCGCCCGGATCCTGGGCGGACTCGTCGGGGAAGCGCCGGAGCAGGTCGCGCCGCGACTGCTGCTGGCCCGCTCCTACTACCACTCCGCCCGGCTGGGCAAGGCGGAGCAGGAGCTCCGGGCCGTTCTGGAGCTCGACCCGGTGGAGAACTACGCGCACCTGATGCTGGGCCGGACGCTGGAGCGTCAGGGGCGGACCGCCGACGCTGCGCCGCACCTGCGGATGGCCGCCGCCCTCACCGGAGACTTCGGCCCCGGAGCCACGCGCCCCTGAGCGGCTCCGTGTCTCCGGCCGGGCCCGCACCCCTCGGTGCGGGCCCGGTCTTCTTTACCCACCGGTACGAGCATCGGACAATGGGATCTCCAGGACGAAGGGGTGGAAGATGTACGGATCCAGGAGTGCCGCATTAGGCCGGGCGCGGTCGGCCGCGCTCATCGGGCTGGCGGTGGCGGTCTCGGCCGGCTGCTCCGGGGGCGATGACGGGAAGAGCCGGAAGGCGGCGGCGGAGAACGCTCGCCCGCCGGGAACCCACAGCTGGACCAGCAGACCCTGCGATCTCCTCACGGGCGACGCGCCCGCCGAGGGCTTCACCCTCGGCAGCACCACCGACTCCGCCTCTCCCGACGCCCAGGAGGACATCGGCGAGAACGGCGCGCGGCCGCTCTACCGGACGACCGGCTGCCTCGCGGACCTGAAGGCTCCCGACGGCACGTTCTGGAAGCTCAGCACCAGGGCGTCGGTGTACGAGGCCGCCGAGGCCGCCCGTCACGCGTACCGCGTCAAGGAGGACCTCGACCGTGCCCACGGACGCGGGCCCCAGGAGGTCCACGACGCCGCCTACGCGATACCGGCCGACGACCAGGGGCGCCCCGGCCGCACCCTCCTCCTGTGGAACGGCGACCTCGTGCTCACGGTGTCCGCGTACGGTCCGCACGGGAGCGCGGAGCACGACGTACGGGAAAGCCTCGAACGGATCGTCGGCAACGCGGCACGCCGCACGGAGGACGGTCTCCGCGATCACGACGCCTCCTCCCCCGCACCGTGACGACCTCCGCGTCCGGTCTCCTGCCCTCCGTCCCGGCACCATGACCCCTGACGCCCCGGCGCCCGACTCCTCCGACGACCGCATGGCCCGGCAGCGCCCTGGTTCGGTTCAGCCGTCCGGCCCAGCGTTCGCCGCCCGGTCGAACCACTCCTTCATCAGCGTCCTCGCACAGCCTGGCCGACCGGGCGTCACGCCCCCTCGCTCTCCCGCCAGTCGGGCCGGACCAGCACGGCCGTGGCGACGATGCCGTCCTCGATCCGCCACCGCCCGCGCAGCGTGGTCGGCAGGGCCGGGTCCGTGAGGAGCAGACGCGCGGCGAACGTGCCCTCGGCCGCGGTACCCCCGTGGGGCGTATCGCCCTGGTCGCCTTGATGGCCCGTCTGTTGGAACGTCAGGTCGGCCTCGACGAAGTCGAGTTCGACGCCCGTGACCGGGTACCAGGTTTTGAAGACGCTCTCCTTGGCACTGAACAGGAGACGGTCCCAGTGGATCTCGCTCTCGCCCACCGGCGCGGGCAGACCGATCCGCGCACGTTCGGCGGGCAGGGTCACCAACTCCCGTACACCGGCGGGGAGCGGAGCGTGCGGTTCGGCGTCGATGCCGAGTGCCAGTACGCCCTTCCCGCGGGCCAGCGCGGCCGCCCGGTACCCCTCGCAGTGGGTGAGGCTGCCGACGATTCCCTCGGGCCACAGCGGTCGTCCCCGGTGACCGTGGAGCACGGCCACGGGCGGCAGACCGAGTCCGGCCATGGCGCGCCGGGCACAGGCGCGGGCCGTCGCGAAGTCGTTCCTGCGTTTGGCCACGCTCTTGGCGACCAGCGCCTCCTCCTCCGGAAAGAGGGTCCCGTCGGGGACGGTCTCCGCGCGGGTGGCGGCGCAGGAGACGTCGGCGGGCAACAGTCGGTCGATCACGAGGAGCCTCCCGGGACGTCGGCGGGGAGCAGTCGCGCGATCACGAGGAGCCTCCCGGGGTGCGCGGCTGCGCGGACGGTTCGGTGTCGGCGCCGCGGGCCGGTGGGGCGGGTTGCCCCTCGTAGGGGAGGATCTGCCGCAGCAGGCCTCGCGGGTGTCCCCTCTCGCGCCACTCCCTCGGGTAGCCGATGGAGACCTCCTCGAAGCGCACCCCGTCGTACCAGGTCGTACGGGGGATGTGGAGGTGACCGTAGACGACGGCGGTGACGTTGAAACGACGGTGCCAGTCGGCGGTCAGTTCCGTGCCGCACCACTGGGCGAACTCCGGGTACCACATCACCGACGTGGGTTCCCGGACCAGCGGCCAGTGCCCGGCGAGGACGAGCGGTATCCCGGGGTCGTGTGCCGCGAGCCGGCGACCGGTCTCGGCGACCCGGGCGCGGCACCAGTCGTCCCGCGTCGGGTAGGGGTCCGGGTGCAGGAGGTATTCGTCGTTGCAGACGATGCCGGACTCGTGCGCGACGGCCAGCGACTCCTCCTTCGTGTGTGTTCCCGGGGCGCGGAAGGTGTAGTCGTACAGGAGGAAGAGCGGCGCGATCGCCACCGGCCCGTCCGGGCCCGGCCAGAGGGGGAACGGGTCTTCCGGAGTCGTCACTCCGAGGTCCCGGCACAGCTCGACGAGGTGCTCGTAGCGGGCCTGGCCGCGCAGTTGGACCGGGTCCTTGGCCAGGGTCCACAGCTCGTGGTTGCCGGGGGTCCAGATCACGTGGGCGAAGCGCTCCGCGAGGAGTCCGAGCGTCCACCGGATGTCTTCGGGCGTCTCCGCCACATCGCCGGCGACGATCAGCCAGTCCGCTTCGGACGTCGGGTGCAGGGACTCCACGATGGCCCGGTTGTCGGTCACCGCGGCGTGCAGGTCGCTCACGGCCAGCAGACGGCCCGCGCGCTGCCGTCGGCTCCCGTCGCCGGGGGCGGGAACGGCGGCGGGGGCACCGTGCGGTGCGGGGTCGCTCGGAGGCGTCATGGGCGCTGCTTTCCGCATCTGTCGGCAGTGGTCCGGCTCCGTCCGCACGGTGGGGAGCCGCTGGGAACGTAGCCTCTCACGCTCCCCTCCCGGTTCCTCCGGGTTTCGGATGGCGGGCACGTCGGGCGGGGCGCCTACTCCGATTGACGTTCCGTCAATTGCTGTCCGCTCGACGGGAGTTCAGTTCGTTCACCGCACCGAGCGCGTCGCCGACCGTCGTGTAGTCGACGGCGATGAAGGTGACCGGACCGCCTCGTTCCGCCTCGCAGGCACGGGCCCGCTCCAGGACCCGGTCGCGGGCGTTGACGCGGCCGGCGTCCAGGCGGCTGCCGCCCGCGTTCGTGATGAAGTGGTTGAGCAGGAAGAGCCGTTTCCCGGTGCCGCCCCGGTGGGGTTCGCACGTCATCTCGGAGGGGCTCCGGAAGGCGAACGGGGTCTCCATCCCGTACCGGTAGAAGTTGCGGTACCAGGGCGCCGGGTCGTCGGCCTTCTCGGCGAACACCACCAGTCGGCGGCCGCTGTCGATCATCTCCGCCAGGGTGGGCCACGGGGCGTCGGGATCCGCCGAGGGAGTGTGCAGGAGGTCCTCCAGACCGGCGGCGCGGAACGCCTCCTCGGTGTCCTCGGGGCTGATGTCGTCCTGGACGATGAGCGTCACGATCTCGGTCGGGTGGGCGCGCAGCCAGTCGCCGATGTCCTCCAGGGCCGGAACCAGTTCGACGGCCCCGGCGCGGCAGACACCGTGGCAGAGCCAGAGTCCCTCGCGCGGCGGGTTCGCCCGGTCGATGGCGCTGGTGATCAGGCGCCGTTGCTCGGGGGTGAATTCGGGGGAGTCGAGACGCCCGGCGATGTCCTGCGGGCGCTCCCAGCGGTACGTGTCGAGCTGGAGGGCCCGGACGCCCGTGTTGAGCTGAGTGGTGATGTCGGGGTCCTGGAGAGGGCCGATGAACCGGTCCGCGGTGGTGGACATCGCGTTGTGCGCGGTGAGGTAGGCGGCTTCGTCGTAACGCAGTTCGCACAGGCGGCTGCTGCCCAGGCACTCGCGGGGTGCGGACGGGCCGAACACGGGCGGCACGAGCAGTGCGCCGGCCAGTGCGGCACAGGCCGCGCCCGCCGCCGTCGTCCGCACCGCTGTCGGGGTCGGCATCCGACCCGGGCGCACCAGGAACGCCCAGCCCACGCCCGTGAGGAGCACGCCGCCGACGAGGGCCGTGAGGGCGGCGCTCAGCCCGGTGGCGACCGCCTGGTTCACGGCGTTGCGCTGGAGGTCGTCGACGAGCGCGGCGACGCTCGGGGCCCAGGAGGACGGTGTGGTGAGGAGGCGTCCTCCGGTGATCAGCCGGGCCAGAAGCACGGTCGCGGCGGTCAGGACTCCCGCGCAGGCGAGCGCCTGCCCCAGTCGCATCAGCCGACGGGCCGGGGCGGCGGGACCGGTCAACCAGAGCGTCGCGAACGCGGCCAGGGCGACGGTGAGGGCGAGGACCTGGAGCAGGACCAGGAGCCTGATGGCGGCACGGGCCCGCTCCAGGGCCGTGAGGTCCATCCCGGCGGTGGTCAGCGTGCCGGTGAGGTCCCACGTACCGTCCTGGAGAGTGGTGCGGAGACCGGCGGCGGCGGTCCGTGAGCCTTCGGAGAGCGCGGCGGCCGCGGTGACCGCCAGCGCGGTCGATACGTCTCCCTCCTCCAGCGCCACCTCGATCTCGGGGCGCAGCGCCGCCCGCTCCCCCTCCGGGACCGTCGTGAGGAGGACGTCGGCGGCACGGTCGGCCTGGTCCTCGGTGAGCGGCAGCGTGGGCAGGTCGGGGGCGCGGCCCTCCTTGAGCGCGTCGAGCGCCGTGACGAGGTCGGCGGCGAACCGTTCAAAATCCGGCCGGTCGCTCCCCTGGATACTGGCCACCAGGTCGCCGAAGTAGACGCGTGCGAGGTCGGCGAGGTTCTCCAGCACCGGGGCCAGGTCGACGATCAGCCGGAGCTCGTCACGGTCGCCGCGCAGATAGCCGGTCACCGCCTCGATCTGCTGGTCGGTGAGGGCCCGGACCGTGCCGGGCGGCAGCACGACCTTGATGTTCGACGTCACCAGCGCCTCGGGCACGGGCAGGTGCGCGAGCAGATCGCGGGTGACGGGCGAGATCTCCGGATCGACGAGCACCTCGCTGTAGAGCCGGTCGTAGGCCGACTCCTCGTCCAGCACCGCCTGGTAGAAGCCGGGCGAGGCGACCGTGGACCGGACGGTCGCGGTCAGGGCGACCGTCGTCACGCACAGGACGGCCAGCAGGAAGGCGAGCACCGGCACGAGACGGCCGGGCCGGCGCGGGGGCTCGGGCCCCCATGACGGCCCGAGCGGGTTCGCGGTCGGTTCGGCACTCACTCGCCCAGCCTATGCGGAATATCAGCTTTTCTGTATGAATGATGAGATTCAAGAGCTGAGGAGCCCGCAGTGCGCTCCGTAGCCGAGGAGCCGCTGTGCACTCCGTTCACCTGGCCGTGCTGATGACGAGTCACGACCGCCGTGCGCGAACGCTGTCCGCGCTGCGCGCCCTGGAGAAGCAGCGCGGGCTCCCCGCCGGGGCGACGGTCGGCGTGCATCTCGTGGACACCGGCAGCACCGACGGTACGCCGGAGGCGGTCCGGCTGCGGCATCCGGCGGTGGAGGTCATGTCGGTGGGCGCGGACACGCCCCCCAACCTGGCGCTGCGCATCGCGAGCCGCAACAGCCGCAGCGGCGGGGGCGGGGGCGGCGGTCCGCTCGGCGGCGCACCCGGCGGGCCGACCCACTCGTGGACGCACCAGCTCTGGCTCGACGACGGGGTCGAACTCTTCCCGGACGCCCTCGCGAACCTGCTGCGGACGGCCGGGGCGGCCGGGCCCGGGACCGTCGTCGTGGGCGCGGTCCGGAACGCGTACGGGGACACGGTGTACTCCGGCCGGCGGGGCCGTTCCCTGACACTCGTCGAGCCTGGCGAGCACCGGCCCGAGCCCTGCGACACGTACGACGGGCGCGTGATCCTGGTGCCCCGTGCCGTGTACGACCTAGTCGGGGACCCGGACAAGGTCTTCCGCCACCGGATGGGCGACTACGATCACGGCCGCCGGGCGCGGCGGGCCGGGGTGGCCGCGTTCGTCGCCCCGGGACATGCCGGTGCGTGTGTGGGCGGGCCGGGCGTTCCCGGATCCCGGGAGCCGGGGATCGGCGTCCGGGAGGCGCTGCGCCGCGTGACCTCCGTGCAGGAGCTGCCGCTCCGCCCGTGGTGGGTGTACTGCCTGCGGCACACCTGGCCGTGGGCGCCGTATCTGATGCTCGCCCCGTACGCGCGCGCCGCGGCCCGCGCCGCGCTCGGCCGGCTGCGGGGGTGATCAGGGGCCGGCGGGCGTCAGCTTCGCTCGGCGGCCACCGCGGCGGCGGACCGGCCGGTGGGCGGGGGCGGCACGGTGGGGTGCCCCGCGGCGGTCCTGGCGGTGCCGGCAGGCGCCCTCTTCCCCGGAGCCGGGCCCGCGACACGCTGTGCGGAGGCGGCGGAGGGGATCGCGGCGCCGGTGGAGGTCGCCGTGGTGCGCCGGGCGGCGGTACGGGGGCGGGCCGCGCGGAGCGGTGGGTACGTCGGAATCCTCAGGAGCGCGAAGACGGCGGCCGCGGTCCCGGCCAGCGGCGGGAGGAGGAGCGCGGGGTGCAGCAGTTCCGCGTACACCAGTGTCGCGGTGGTGACCGGCACTGCCGCCCACAGGCCGAGGAGGACCGCCGTGCCCGGCACGGTGACGCGGACCCGGCGCAGGCGGTGCGCGATGTGGTCGTCCGTGTCGCGCAGCAGGGAACGCGCGGCGCGGCGGCGGGAGATCAGGACCAGGGCGGTGTCGGCCAGGGCCACCGTCGCCAGGACGGGCAGCGCGGCCCAGGCGGCGCGGCCCGACGGGGCCGCCGTCTGGATCAGCGCGCCGGATGCGGCCAGCGCGAATCCGGTGAACTGGGCACCGGATGCGCCGAGCCGGAGGCGGGCGGGGTGCCAGTTGTGGAGCAGGAAGCCGGCCAGGCCGGCCACCAGGGTCGCCGGAAGCAGGGCGAGGGCGGGGCTCCCGCCGACGGCGGCGCACGCAAGCAGCCCGGCGGCGGTGACCAGCCCGACGGTGGACAACAGTCCGTCGGCGTGGTCGAGCAGGGCGAACGCGTTGGTGACGAGGACGATCCAGAGCACGGCCAGGACGCCCGCCGCCGGTGACAGTCCGGCGAGGCAGACGACGAGGACCGCGGCGGCCGTCTGCACGGGGAGGCGGAGGGCGGCCGGGAACGGCTTCAGGTCGTGGACGAGCCCCAGGGCGGCGACGATCCCGGCTCCGGCGAGCAGCCCCGCGACGGGGCCGACGGAGTCGTCCACCACTCCGAGCCACTGGGCCCCGCCGACCGCCGTGCCGACGCCGAGCACGACCGTGGCACCGCCTGCCCTGCGCAGCGCCGCGGCCCGTGGCGCCCGCCTGCCCGGTTCGTCCGGGGCGTGGGGGCGGGGCGCCGCACGGCGGGCGCCCTTGGCGAGTGCGACCGTGATGAACAGCGCGGCCACACCGGAGGCGATGATCCCCAGCACGTTCACCTGCCCTGCCTTTCCTCGTTCATGACCTGCGGCTCGGGACTCCGGGCGGCCGGTGGAACGGTGGCCGCCCGGCCCCGGGCCGGTTGCGGGTCGGGGGACACGGGACGCCACTCGGGTGGCGTTTCTCCCCAACCTACGGGCCAATGTCCACATTCACCCTAAATAACACGAAAAGAGCGACCTATTGTTCTGTCACCGAGCTCAACGCGGACTGCCTCCGGGACTGCCACGGGGCCGTCACCCGGCGGCCGGGAGGAGCTGGGTCGACCGTCCGTCAGCCTTCGAAGTGGCTCGGTGTGAACGGAGTTGAGGGGAGCAGGCGGGTGGTTGCCCCGTCAGTACCCGAGACCCCGTCCGGCGTTGCGCTCGGCCACCCACGCCCACGCGGCGCTCGACCCGTTCTCCGTCTTCTCCCCACGCATGGTGCCGAGCCTGGAACGTCACCCAGCGAGGCGGGCGTCCCGGCCGTCCACGAAGGTCCCGACGATCGCGATGTCCCCGATCCGCGAGGGGTCCACGCGGTGCGGGTCGTCGCCCAGCACCACCAGGTCGGCGCGCGTTCCCGGCGAGAGGGCGCCCGCCGACGCCTCCCAGTGGCAGGCGTGGGCGCCGGCGACCGTGTAGGCACGCAGCGCCTCGTCGACGGTGACGGCCTCGTCCGGGCCGACGAGGCGGCCCGACGCGGAGGCGCGTTCGACCATGAACTGGATCGCCCGCAGCGGTGAACCGTCCGTGACGGGGCGGTCCGAGCTGCCGACGAGGGCGACCCCGTGGTCCAGGAAGCCCCGGCCCCGGTACAACCAGCCGGCCCGCTCCTCCCCCATCACCGTCGCGTAGTCGTCGCCGAAGCAGCGCAGGAAGCTGGGCTGGACCACGGCGCTCACGCCGAGCCCGGCGAACCGGGGCAGTTGGTCCGGGCGGATCAGTCCGGCGTGCTCGATGCGGTGGCGCGCGTCCGGGCGGGGGCGGAGCTTCTGGGCCCGTTCCAGGGCGTCCAGGGCGAGGTCGGCGGCGCGGTCGCCGATGGCGTGGACGGCGAGCTGCCAGCCCGCCAGGTGGCCGTCGACGATGAGGTCGGTGAGAAGGCCGGGGTCGTCCTGGAAACGGCCGACGTTGTCGGTCGTGCCCTCGTACGGGGAGGTGAGCGCCGCCGTGCGCGCCATCATCCCGCCGTCGGTGTAGATCTTCAGGGCGCCCAGGGACAGCCAGTCGTCGCCGAACCCGGTGCGCAGGCCGAGGTCCAGGGCCCGGGGGAACCCGTCGTCGGCATGGGTGGCGCGGGGGCGCAGTGTGTCGCCGGACGCCATGAGCTGGACCCGCAGGGGCAGTCGACCGCGGTCCCGGAGCAGTTGGTAGGCACCCAGTTCGACGGGGCTGTGACCGAGGAGTCCGCCGCCTATGCCCGCCTCGGCGCAGGCCGTGATCCCCTCGTCGAGGCAGCCGCGGGCGGCGAGCTCGATCGCGTCGGCCAGCTCTTCCTGGGAGTAGGGCAGCCGCAGCCGGCGGGCGGTGGTCATGGCGCTCTCGGCGAGGAAGCCGTCCTCGTGCGGCGTTCCGTCCGGCAGGAGCTCCAGCACGGCGGTGTTGACGACGCACGCGTGCCCGGAGTCGTGCATCAGGAGGACCTTGCGGCCGTGACTGACCCGGTCCAGCTCGGCGGCGGTCAGATGCCGGCCCAGGGCCCGCTGGTCGTACCCGGCGACGTCCACCCAGGCGCCGGCAGGGGCCTGCCGCCGGGCCGCCGCGTCCACCACGGCGAGGATGTCCTCGACCCGCTCGCACGGGGCGATGCTCGGCGTGCCGGCCTTCAGTCCGGCCCAGGCCAGGTGGACATGGCTGTCGATGAAACCGGGCAGCACGGTGGCACCGTCCAGGTCGACGACCTCGCGGGCGGGCAGGGACGTCACGGCCTCGTCCACCCCGACGACCCGCCCCCGCCAGATACCCAGGTCGTGGGCGACGGGGTGCCGGGGGTCCATCGTGAGGATGCGCGCGTTGGTCAGTCGCGTACAGAGCATGGGCGGTCCGTCCTTCGGAGTCCGGTGTGCTGTGCGGGCGCGGGGTTTCTCGGAGCCGTACGGCTGTGGGACATCGCCGCCGGGAGCCCCCGGCCGTCCGCCCGGAATGTAGCGCCGGGGTGCGGCGGGCGCCATCGGCCTCCGAGAGCGGGCACGGGTTGGACCTGGGCACGGCCTGGACACATTCGGCCTTCAACACCCCTCCCACCAAAGGGGCCTTGCACGCAGCCGTCACCCCGGCCGACTCAACCGGCACGAGGGACAAGCGCCGTTGCGCTCTTGGGGAAGTCCCCTTGCTCTGCTCACGGACCGGTTGGCCGTCCCCCCAGAAGCATCGGATCCGCCGCTGTAAGCGGAGGGCGCCGCGACGGCATCCCAGGGCGCTTCTTCCACGATCGGGCCTTGTCGCGATCGTCGCCGGGGCCGACGCCCGCTCCGGCCTCGACCACGGTTTTCCGTGGGAAGGCCACCGGGGGGTCGATACCGTGGCGCGCATGACCACCGAGCCGAGGACCTTTCCTCCCCGCCCCCTGTCCGCGGTCAAGGCCGTCTACGCCCGCCAGGCCGGCTGCCCGTCCTCCGTCGCCGTGGCGGTGGCGGACTTCGAACCCTGGTCCTGGGGGGAGGGGGTGGAGTTCGAGACTGCGGACACGTGCACGGTGCCGGGCTGGCCGGACGCCGAGGTCGCAGCCCTGCACGAGGCCTTCGGCTCCGGCGTACGCCAGGAGCTGGAGGAGCTCGCGAAGCTGAACCCCGGCACCACGGTGGCGGTCGCGGTCGTCCTGCGGTCCATCAAGGTGCACGAAGTGGACTCCCACCCCCGTGCGTTCCGGCAAGCGGGGCGACAAGCCGCCCGAAACGCGTTCGTGGAGGCGTACGGCCCGCCGTCGACACCCTGGCCGAGGCTGCCCTGAACCCGGGCCCCGGGCCCACCGGCCGGCCGTACACGCCCGCGATCACCCGTGACCTCCCCCGGCGCCGTCTAGCGGCCATCAGGCGAAGAACAACTTCACGAGGGTCGCCCAGCGCTGCCTGGTGGTCCGGTCCGCCCGCCCAGCCACCAGATCGCGCGGGTGGAGGAGAAGTTGGGCGTCAGGCGCTTCGAACGCACCAGCCACCGGGGCAGGTTGACCTCGGCGGGCATGGCGTTCCTGCCCGCGGCGCGCCCGTGTCTGGACGCGGCGGAGCGGGCCGCGGGTGTTCAGGCCCGGGAGCTGGTCAGGGAGCGGCTCATCGCCGCGATCTCCCCGGCCCACCCGCTCGCCGGCGAGTCCTCGGTCGACCTTCGCCGGCTGTCCTCGGAGGTGTTCGTGGACCTCCCGGCGAAGACCGCCGGCCGAGCGCAGGCGGAGTGACCACGGGCACTCCGACGGCCCGGTCCGCCGCGCCCACTGGCCTCGCGTTCCGGAACGGCCGCTTGCCTCGCGTTCCGGAACGGCGGCTGTGAACCGCCTCACCTACCGGGTGCTTCGGGCCGGAGGTACGCGATCATGACCGGATGGAAGCTCGTTTCCTCGGCATCGCCGAGCTGGCCGAAACTCCGTCCGTGGCGGTCGTGGTCGACGTCATGCGGGCGTTCACGGTGGCCGCCTGGGCGTTCGGCCGAGGCGCGGAAAAGATCGTCCTCGCCGAGTCCCCGGCCGCCGCACTGGCGCTCAAGGCACGCCATCCCGATTGGGTGGCCCTGAAGGACGGTCCGCCCGCACCCGGCTTCGACACCGTCAACTCGCCCGGTCTGCTGCGCTCCCTCGACCTCGGTGGACGGACCGTCGTACAGAAGACCACGGCGGGGACGGTCGGCGCCCTCGCGGTCAAGGAGGCGTCGCTGGTGCTGTGCGCCGGCTTCGTGGTGGCGGGAGCGACGGCTCGGCTCCTACGTCAACGGGACTGTGAGGCCGTCACGTTCGTGGTCACCGGCGAGGAGGGGCGCGCCGAGGAAGATCTGGCGTGCGCTCAGTACATCGCGCGAAGGACCGACGGGGGCGGGACGGACGCGACCCCGTTCCTGCGCCGAGCCGCCCGGTCGCGCGCCGCCGCCGAACTGACGGAGGGCGTACGGCAGGGAGCGCATCCGGATGACGTCGCGCTCTGCCTCGAACTCGACCGGTTCCCCTTCGCCATGGTCGCGTCGCCGGAGGACTCGTTGATGGTCCTCCGCCCGTGCGCCGCGCCCGCGCAGGGCGACGAGGCTTCGCCGTGATCAAGCCCGGCCGTGTCGACAACGTTCGTGATCAAAACACCTAGGCCACTGCCTCCGGCGCGATCTCGGCGATCAGCCCCTCGACGAGGGTCCTGATCTCGTCGCGGATCGGGCGGACGGCGGCCACACCACGACCGGCCGGGTCCTCCAGCTTCCAGTCGAGGTAGCGCTTGCCGGGGAAGACCGGGCAGGTGTCGCCGCAGCCCATCGTGACGCAGACGTCGGACTCGCGGACCGCGTCGACGGTGAGCACCTTCGGCGTCTCGGCGGAGATGTCGATCCCCGCCTCGGCCATCGCCTCGACGGCGGCGGGGTTGACGGCGTCTTGGGGGTTCGAGCCCGCGGAGCGGACCTCGACGCGGTCCCCGGCGAGGTGGGTCAGCCAGGCGGCGGCCATCTGGGAGCGGCCGGCGTTGTGGACGCAGACGAACAGGACGGACGGCTTGCCGGAGGACGCTGCCATGGTGATCGCTCTCTCCCGTCGCACGGCGGAACCGGGCCGCCGATGACTCCGATGACTTCAGCACCCGCTGGTATCAGCGAGCAGTGATGTGAGAATATCAGCGCATGCTGACTTCAGTCGATCCTGATGTGATCCGGGCGCTGGGCGATCCTCTCCGCCTGCAGATCGTGACCCTGCTCGCCCGCGAGACGCTCTGCACGACACACCTGGTGGAGGAGACCGGAGCCAAGCAGACCAACCTGTCCAACCATCTGAAGGTGCTGCGCGAGGCCGGGCTGGTGGAGACCGAGCCGTGCGGCCGCTTCACCTACTACCGGCTCAGGCCCGAGGTCCTGGCCGGACTGTCGGAGCGGTTCGCGGCGCTGGCCGAGTCCGCCCGTACCGCCGGCGAGAACAAGAGGGCCTGCCCGTGACCTCCACCGAGCCCGCCACCACCGCGACCCGGGACGCCGGCCAGGGCGGGGACGACTCGATCGTCAGGAAGCTCTCCACCCTCGACCGCTACCTCGCGGTGTGGATCCTGCTCGCCATGGCCGTCGGGCTGGGTCTGGGCCGGGTCGTCCCCGGGATGAACGACGCCCTCGCGAAGATCGAGATCGGCGGGATCTCCCTGCCGATCGCGCTCGGCCTGCTGGTGATGATGTACCCGGTGCTGGCCAAGGTGCGCTACGACCGGCTCGACCGCGTGACCGGCGACCGCAGACTGCTGGTCTCCTCCCTGGTCGTCAACTGGATCGTCGGCCCCGGGGTCATGTTCGCCCTGGCGTGGATCTTCCTGCCGGACCTGCCCGAATACCGCACCGGCCTGATCATCGTCGGCCTGGCCCGCTGCATCGCCATGGTCATCATCTGGAACGACCTCGCCTGCGGCGACCGGGAGACCGCAGCCGTCCTCGTCGCCTTGAACTCCGTGTTCCAGGTGTTCGCGTTCGGCCTGCTGGGCTGGTTCTACCTCGACCTGCTGCCCCGCTGGATGAACCTCGGAGACGGCCAGGGCCTCGACGTCTCCGTAGGGCACATCGCCCTGAACGTCGTCGTCTTCCTCGGCGTCCCGCTGCTGGCCGGCTTCCTCACCCGCCGCATCGGAGAGAAGAGGGTGGGGCGCGAGCGCTACGAGCAGCGGTTCCTGCCGAGGATCGGGCCCTGGGCGCTGTACGGACTGCTGTTCACGATCGTCGTTCTCTTCGCCCTCCAGGGAAGGACGATCACCTCGCAGCCGCTCGACGTCGTACGGATCGCCCTGCCGCTGCTGGTGTACTTCGCGATCATGTTCTTCGGGACCTTCCTCCTCGGGAAGAGCCTCGGCCTGGCGTACGACCGCACCACCACGCTCGCGTTCACCGCGGCGGGCAACAACTTCGAACTCGCCATCGCGGTGGCCATCGCCACCTTCGGCGTCACCTCCGGACAGGCCCTGTCCGGTGTCGTCGGCCCGCTCATCGAAGTGCCGGTGCTGATCGGGCTGGTGTACGTCGCGCTCGCCTGGCGGCGCAGGTTCGCTCCAAGTGCGGTGACGACGGCGCCGTGAGGCGGCGCAGGCGCCGCGCGACACCGTACGCGGGACGGCGCGGCCGAACCGGCCGTCACCTGATGGCGGGGCTGCGACGCTCGACGAGAACGACGTCGCGCCAGACGCCGCGGTGGCGCCCGATCCGCTCGCGGATGCCGATGACCCGGAATCCCGCCCGCTCGTGAACGGCGAGGCTGGCGGTGTTCTCCGGGAAGATGCCGGCTTGAAGGGTCCAGATCCCGGCCTGCTCGGTGGAGTCGACCAGGGCCTTCAGCAGGGCGGAAGCGATCCCGCGGCCTCGCGCGGCGGGGTCGACGTAGACGGAGTGCTCGACGACGCCCGCGTACGCGCACCGGTCCGAGACCCGGCCGGCCGCCACCCAGCCCAGGACCTCGCCGACCCCACCGAGGGCGACGAAGCGGTGGCCGGGCGGCTTCGCGGCGTCGAAGCTCCGCCAGTCGGGCGGGGCGGTCTCGAAGGTGGCGTTGCCCTCGTCGATGCCCGCCCGGTAGATCGCCAGCACCTGCTCGGCGTGGTCCGCGGTCAGCGGTGCGATCACGACCCCCGGCGCCCCGATCACCGCGCGCTCCATCCCGTCACCCTCGCGGTCAGGCGGCCGGCCGCGTCAGCAGCCTGCCCATCCCGGCCAGCATCGACGGTTCGACCCGGTAGTAGACCCAGGTGCCGCGCCGCTCGGACGTCAACAGCCCGGCCTCCTTCAACTTCTTCAAGTGGTGGGACACGGTGGGCTGGGAGACCCCGACATCGGAGATGTCGCACACGCATGCCTCGCCACCCTCGTGCGAGGCCACGGCGGAGAACAGCCGCAGCCGCACCGGGTCGCCGAGCGCCTTGAACATCCGCGCGGCCGTCTGCGCCTCCTCGGCGGTCATCGGGCGTTCGGTCAGGGGCGGACAGCACGGCACGACGCCCCGGTCGCCGACGGGCTCGATCAGTGGCAGCACCTTCGCATTCGACATACGTCTATGTTGACATACGTCAAACCAGGGCGGCAGGGGTTCACCCGTACGCGAGACGCGGACGAGAGCGGGCCAGGAGGCCCGACGAACCGAGTAACCCTTCCCGGCCGCCCCCACCGAGAACCCGAAGCGCCGCGCGGGCGGCACCTCGACTTCGACAATTATCTATGTTGACGCTCATCGATACAAGTGCCATCCTGGGCCGCCCAAGGCATCGACAGATGCCAAAACACAGAGGGAGCAGCCGCCGTGAACGCGCCCGCCATCAACGAACTGCCCGTCGTCGTGATCGGAGCCGGACCCACCGGTCTGGCCGCCGCGGTCCACCTGATCGACCGGGGCATCGAACCCCTGGTCCTGGAAGCAGGCGCCGCCGCCGGCGCCGCGGTGCGCGACTGGGCGCATGTGCGCCTCTTCTCCACCTGGGGCGAGGTCGTCGACCCGGCCGCCGAGAAGCTGCTGGCCCTCACCGGCTGGACGCGGCCCGCCCCGAACACGTACCCCTCCGGCGGGGACTGGGCCGAGCAGTATCTGCGGCCGCTCGCCGAAGCCCTGGGCGACCGGGTCCGCCTCGGCGCCCGGGTCACCGGCGTCTCCCGCACCGGCCGCGACCGGATCGTGGACGCCGACCGCGAACAGCAGCCCTTCGTCGTGCACATCGCCCACGCCGACGGACGCGAGGAGCGGCTCTTCGCCCGCGCCGTCATCGACGCCTCCGGCACCTGGTCCACACCGTCTCCCTCGGGCGCCGACGGCCTGCCGGCGCTCGGCGAGAAGGCCGCCGCCGACCGCGTCTCCTACCGTGTCCCCGACCTCGCGGACCCGACCGTCCGCGCCCGTTACGCGGGACGCCGCACCGCCGTCATCGGCTCCGGGGCCTCCGCCTTCACCGCCCTCACCTCCCTCGCCGGCCTCGCGAGGTCCGACGACGGCACGGGCACCACGGGGGTGTGGGTCCTGCGCCGGGGCCTCTTTGACTCCACCTTCGGCGGGGGCGACGCCGACCAGCTGCCCGCCCGCGGAGCACTCGGACAGGCGGCGAAAGCCGCTGTCGACGGGGGGTACGTGGACGCGGTCACCGGCTTCCGGACCGAAGCGATCGAGCGCGACGCCCACGGCCGCCTCGTGCTGGCGGGCCAGGACGGACGCCGCCTGGACGCGGTCGACGAGGTGATCGTGCTGACCGGCCTCCGCCCCGACCTCGGCTTCCTGGACGAGCTGCGCCTCGGCCTGGACGATCGGCTGCGGGCCCCCATCGGACTGGCCCCACTGATCGACCCCAACCAGCACTCCTGTGGCACCGTCTACCCGCACGGGCACCGCGAGCTGTCCCACCCGGAACCGGGGATCTACCTGGCCGGCATGAAGTCCTACGGCCGCGCCCCGACCTTCCTCGCCATGACCGGCTACGAGCAGGTCCGCTCCGTGGCCGCCGCCCTCGCCGGTGACCTGGAAGCGGCCGACCGCGTCGAACTCACCCTCCCCGAAACGGGCGTTTGCGGCGGAGCAGGCCTCTTCGACGACCCGGCCGCCGCCCGGGCCGACACCGGAGGCTGCTGCGCGACGCCCGAACCCACCGCGGTCCGGCTCGGTGCCGGAGCACCGGCCGACGGCAGCGCGGCGGGCGGCTGTTGCTCCTCCTGACCGGCCCGACGCAGCATCAGGTCACATCACGCCTACCATACGGACCGGTCCACACCCCCCTGAAGAGCGGGAAACCCGCTCCGGCCCGGCCCCGAAGTCGACGCGGCGCCGGGGAGGCGTGCGGGTACGGTCAGTGGTAGGCGTGAACGACGGCGTGCCCCTTGCCACGGCCGATCATCCACTTGTTGACCGGCGTCGTGATCACGAAGGCCACGGCGAAGCCGCCCAGCAGAGCCGTCCAGAACAGCGCGTCCGAAAGATGGGCGTCCATGGCCCCGGGCGTCAGGGCGATGATGCCGTTGTCGACGAGTTCCATCACCGCGATCGAGACGGTGTCGGCGGCCAACGCCACCTTCAGCGCGGTCCTGAAGTCCAGCCCCGCCCTCCGGACCGCGAACAGGGTGAACGAGTAGCCGAACACGAACGCCAGCGCGATCGCCAGGGCCATCGTCTGGACGTTGCCCCACACCAGGGCGGTGCCGATGACCATGCCGAGGATCTCACCGATGGCACAGCCGGTAAGACAGTGCAGCGTCGCCTTCGCGGCCGTCCCCCACGTCGCCCCGCCCTCCCGATGTCCGGCATGACCCGCGGGCACCGGCGGGCCGCCGTCGTCGTGGTCGGCGTGGTGCGTGCCGTGGTCCATGGTCGTCGCCTCCCGTGCCGTGTGCCCTTGCCCACCTACACGTTATACCCGGCAGGGGTATAGCGCACGGGTCAGCGGAGCGAACGGCGGCCCGCCGCCCCTCGGATACCGAAGACGGCGGCGCCGAGGACGAGGACCGCGGCACCGGAGATCACGGCGTCCAGGGGCAGGGCGAACGCGAGGACCGCGCAGCCCGTCAGGCCGACAGCGGGGACGAGCCGGTTCGGCCGCCCCTCCTCGGGGGCGAGCGTCCAGGCAGCGGCGTTGGCGATGGCGTAGTAGGCCAGCACACCGAAGGAGGAGAACCCGATCGCTCCGCGTACGTCCGTGGTCGCGGCGAGCACGGCGACGACAGCGCCGACGGCGAGTTCGGCGCGGTGCGGGACGCCGAAGCGTGGGTGGACGGCGGCCAGGACGTGCGGCAGGTGCCGGTCACGGGCCATGGCCAGGGTGGTGCGCGAGACGCCGAGGATCAGTGCGAGCAGGGAGCCGAGGGCCGCGACGGCGCCCCCCACACGGACGACGGGCACGAGCCAGCCGGCCCCCGCGGCGCGTACGGCGTCCACCAACGGGGCGGTCGTGGCCGCCATTCCACCCGGGCCCAGTACCGCCAGAGCGGCGCCGGCGACGAGGGCGTAGACGGCGAGCGTGATGCCGAGCGCGACCGGGATGGCGCGCGGAATCGTACGGGCGGGGTCCCGCACCTCCTCGCCGAGCGTGGCGATGCGGGCGTACCCGGCGAAGGCGAAGAACAGCAGCCCGGCTGCCTGGATCACCCCGCCGACACCGGCGTCCGAGCCCATGCGCACCCGCGAGGCGTCCGCGCCGGACGAGGTCAGGGCGGCGAGGACCACGGCGGCGAGCACCGTCAGGACCACCGCGACCACGATCCGGGTGAGCCGCGCGGACTTCTGCACCCCGGCGTAGTTCACCGCGGTCAGCGCCGCCACGGCGACCACCGCCACCGCGTGCTCCTGACCGGGCCACAGGTAGGCGCCGACCGTGAGGGCCATGGCGGCACAGGACGCGGTCTTGCCCACGACGAACGCCCAGCCGGCCAAGTAGCCCCAGAAGTCGCCCAGTCGTTCACGGCCGTAGACGTAGGTGCCGCCGGACCGGGGGTAGCGGGCGGCCAGCCTCGCCGAGGACGTCGCGTTGCAGTAGGCCACCACCGCGGCGACGGCCAGGGCGAGCAGCAGTCCCGAACCCGCGGCCTCCGCGGCCGGACCCAGTGCCACGAAGATCCCGGCGCCGATCATCGACCCCAGGCCGATCACCACCGCGTCGAACACACCCAGCCGACGCCGCAACCCGCCCGTGCCCCCTGCGATGTCCACCGAGCCCACGCGCACTTCCCCTCTCCTCACCCCACGAACGAACTCAGCGGGCACCGTACCCGAACCACGTGTCACGCCGGTGTCGCGGTGGGCGCGGTCACAGCAGCGGGCATCACGGGATACCCGGGCGGACTGAGGCCACCCGTCGAGGCCCGGCCTCCTGCGCCCCGAGGGCCGAGGCCTTTGAGGCGCAGGCTCTCCCGCCCGTCACCGCCTCGCCGTCCTGAGCGCTCCTCTTCCGTCCCGCCCCGTCAGCGCCTGCGCAGTGCCGTGAGAGTGGCGTCGAGGTCGGCCGCGCCGGTGCGGTTGTGGGGCAGCTTGGCGAGCATCGCGGCCATGCCGCAGGTGTTGGTCAGGGCGGAGAAGACCAGCCCGGCCGCGATGCCTGCCGACAGGATCTGGAACGCGGGGTGGACGACCAGACCCAGGAGCAGGCCCAGGAGGACGACGGTTCCGGCGGTGAGGCGGACCTGCCGCTCCATGCCCCACACCGCACGGGGGGCTCCCTGGGGGCGGTGCAGGTCGTGGCCGTCGGCCGCCCAGGCGCTGGTGCCACCGCTGAGCGTGGCGGTGGTGATGCCGTTCTCGGCGAGGATCCGGCAGGCGTTCTCCGAGCGGGCTCCGGACGCGCAGACGATCAGGACCTCACCCCGGTCCGCGGCCTGCCGGATATCGGCGAGGGCCCGCTGGATCCGGTCCAGGGGGATGTTGAGGGCACCGGGCAGGTGGCCGCCGGCGTACTCACCGGGTGTGCGGACGTCGATGACGGTCAGCTCGTCGAGGCGGCCGCGGGTCTCGTGGGTCGTGAGGGCGGTGGGCGTGGTCATGGCGGGTGTCATCCTTTTTCTGTCGGCGGGGCCCCCACCAAGGGGGAGTACATTACCCCTGGGGGTATTCATGAGGAGTGATGATGGAGCTTGAACTGGCAGGAGCGGAGCTCAAGTCGGTCCTGAACCGGCTGCGCCGGGCACAGGGGCAGATCTCCGGGGTGATCCGGATGATCGAGGAGGGGCGGGACTGCGAGGACGTCGTCACCCAGCTGGCCGCGGCGTCGCGGGCGCTGGACCGGGCCGGGTTCGCGATCATCGCCACCGGGCTCCAGCAGTGCCTGACCGAGGTGGAGGAGGGCAGGCGTTCCGCCGAGTCCCAGGACGAGATGCGCGCCCGGTTGGAGAAGCTCTTCCTCTCGCTCGCCTGACCCCGCAGGGGCCGCTCTCCGGGCGACGACGGCAGTTCGACGACAGGGCCTGGTGCTCAGGCGACCACGTCGATGATCATGAAGGCCGCCACCGCGAGCAGGGTGTAGGCGAAGACTCTCCGCAGAGTGGCGCCGGAGACCTTCGCCGCCAGCCGTTTGCCGTCCCAGGCTCCGAGGATCGCCGCTCCGGCGAAGGGGGCGATCACCTCCCATCGAAGGTCGTCGCCGGTTCCCGACCGGGCCCCGAGGGCGGCGAGGCTATTGACGGTGATGACCAGGAGGCTGGTGCCCACGGCCTGCTTCATCCGCAGGCCGAGGACTCCGGCGAGGGCGGGCACGGCGAGAAATCCGCCTCCCACCCCGAGGAATCCCGTCACGGCGCCGAGACCGGCGCCGGTTCCGACGGCCTTCGCAGGCCGCACCCCCTCCGTCGGCTCGGCCGCGGCGGGCCGCAGCATCCGCAGCGCCGCCAGGGCGGCGATCACCGCGAACGCGGCCGTGAGAGCCGCTTCGGGCAGGTGATCGGCGACGGCTCCGGCGAGGTACGCCGGAAGGACTCCCGCGGCCGCCATCGCCGCCCCGGCCTTCCAGGCGACATGGCCGTCTCTGGCGTGGGCGTAGAGAGCGGTGGCCGAGGTGGCGGTGACGATGATCAAGCTGGCCGTGGTGGCGGAGGCCGCCGAGAAGCCGAGCAAGTACATCAGTGCCGGAACCGCCAGAACACCGCCACCGCCGCCGAGCGCACCGAGCGCCAGCCCGATCACCGTCCCGGCGACGAGGGCGAGAACCAAGGTGCTCACGCTATCGAGCCGCCGTCACCGCGCTCGTCGATCACCGGCAACCCTGCGGCGGCCCACGCGATCATGCCGCCCTCGACGTCCACCGCGTCCGCTCCCCGCTCGGCGAGAAGGCTCACGGCCGTCCGCGAGCGCTGCCCGCTGCGGCAGATCACCACGAGCGGCCTCGCCCGCGCGGCCGAGGCCGGGAGCGGCGCGCCCGCGGTCAGGGCGGTCAGCGGCGCGTGCACCGCGCCGGGGGCGTGGCCGGTTCGCCACTCGGACTTCTCCCGCACGTCCAGCAGAACGGCTGCGGGCCGCTCCCCGCCGGTGCGGGTGCACGCCTCGCCGACGGACAGGCGTCCTCCGCGTCCTCGGAATCGGAAGAGGCACATCGACGTCACCTTTCTTCGGTGACGACGGTCAGCCCGGCCGCTGCCGCGGCGTCGAAACCGTCGTCCACGGCGACCACGTCCCGCCCCGCCGCGTCCAGCAGCGACGCGGCGATGGCCGCGCGCATACCGCCCGCACAGTGCACCCAGACCGTGCCGTCGGGCACGTCGTCGATACGGCGGTGGATCTGGTGGACCGGGATGTGCACCGAGCCCTCGATCCAGCCCTCCGCCCGTTCGGACGAGCGGCGTACGTCCAGTACGACGCTCCGGCCCCTCCCCCGACCGGCCAGTTCGGCGAACGTGGCACGGGGAAAGGACGCGGCGCTCTCGCCGGCGCGAAGCCAGTCCGCGGGACCGCCGGTCGAGGCGGCCGCCGGGCGGTCGATGCCGACGCGCACCAGCTCCCGCTGGGCCGCGGCAAGCTGCTCGGCCGACTCGGCGAGCAGGGTCACCGGCTTGCCCCAGGGGATCAACCAGGCGAGGTACGTGGCGAGCTTGCCATCCGCCTCGAAGTTGAACGACCCCGCGACATGTCCTTCGGCGAAAGCTACGCGGTTACGCAGATCCACCACCCACTCCCCCGCCGCGAGCCGCGCGGCGATGTCGTGGGGGTCGGCCACGGCCGGCACGGTCAGGTCCACGGGCGCGGGCCCGGCCGCATTGACGGGGCTCATGTGCGCGTAGTACGCGGGCACGTCCTCCAGCCCCGCCAGCAGCTCGGCGACGAAGGTGTCCACATCCACGGTGAGAGCCGCATTGACCGCCTTCTCCCTGCCGATCGTGGTCGCCTCCCCGTCGGCCTGGGCGGACGAGCAGAAGCTGCCGAACCCGTGCGTCGGCAGCACCTCGGTCCCGTCGGGCAGCGCGTCCGCGAGGCGGCGGGCGGAGGCGTGCTGGGCACGGGCCAGCTGCTCGGTGAGCCGCGGCTCCACGAGATCGGGCCGCCCCACCGTACCGATGAGAAGAGAACCGCCCGTGAACGCCGCGACCGGCCTGTCCGCCTCGCTCAGCACGTACGACATGTGGTGCGGCGTGTGCCCGGGCGTCGCCACCGCCCCCAGGGTCAGTTCCGCGTCGATGACGACGGTGTCGCCGTCGGACACGGCGGTCCGGGCGAACGAGACGTGGGCGCCGGCCGGAACGTGGTACGCGGCTCCGGTGATACGGGCCAGCTCGAGACCGCCGGTCACATAGTCGTTGTGGATGTGCGTCTCGACCACATGGGTGATCGCCACACCACGCCGGGCCGCGGCGGCCAGCACCCGGTCGATGTCACGTGGCGGATCCACGGCGACCGCCGCCTGCCGGCCACCGGCCAGGTAGCTGCGGTTGCCCAAGCCCTCCAGCTCGATGGCTTCAACGAAGAACACGAGAGTCTCCTTCCGACGAAAAATTACCCCCGGGGGTATGCAATTCACCGTAACACTCTTACCCCCGGGGGTATATTTCGTGGGGTGGCGGCCTACCTGGCGAGCCGCGTTCGCCGAGCCCCTGTCCGGCTCCCACACCGCACTGCCGCGTACGAGCGACCCCAGGGCCGCGGGCGGTGCGGTGCTCCTCTCCGCCCGCCGCATCCTCACCTGCGCCCATGTCGTCAACGACGCTCGGGCCGCGAGTTGCCGAGCCCCGAACACCCCGGGCATGACGGGGCGTTCGCCGTCTCCTTCCGCGGCGCCGACGCGGCCGACGGGGTGGGAACCGGCCGCGTCTCGCTGTGGCTGCCGCCCCGGCGACGGTCCGGCAGCCCCGTGTAGGGCGGTGACCTGGCAGTGCTGGGCCTCGACGAACCCGCCCTCGACTGGACCAGGCCCGTCGTCTGGCCGGACGTGCTGGAAGGCATGAGTTGCGGGCCTGGCATGGTGGCGGTGCCGCGATCACCTACGCGAACACGGTCGCGGGCCTCCAGCACGATGGCTGCTGCCCTGTGGACGGGCCCCTGACCGGGATTGCGATAGGCCCCGGCTACAGCGGGTCCCCTGTGGGTCCTGTGGGTCAGATCCGACGCCACGGTCGCCGGACTCGCCGTCGCGCAGGTGATGACGGACGGACCGGCCCTGAAGGCCCAGGACACCGTGCGCCAGGGGCTGGGCCGTGCCCTGGCAGACCGTACGGGAGGAGATGACGCGAGCGGGGGCCGGTGACGTCGTCGCGGAGTGCCAGGTGGTGCGGCGGGGCCGCACCACGGGCCCCGGCGAGACCTACGTACAGGCGATGGTGCCCCTGTTGCGCATCCTGGTGGACGACCGGCGAGGAGCGTCCACGCCGACCCGGGTCTGACCGCGCGCGCCGCCCGTGAGGCACTCCGGTTCATGAACCTGCCGGTCGCGCTCTCGCAGGCCTCCCGTCCGACGGTGATGGACGTCGACGCGATCATCCTCGACCTGGAGAACTGCCCCTGACGCTATGCGATCGGCTTCGGCGGGAAATGACTTCACCACGGGGCACGAGTCGACCACCTCGGCACATCGGCAGACGTGAACGGTGTCCCTGCCGGCACCCGCCCCATGGAGCGGAGGACAGCGCGACGGTGCCCCCGCAGCCGCCTGCCCCGGCACCCCGTACGGGGTGCCGGGGCAGGCGGCTGCATCGGTTCCGAGCCGCACCCTGTGCCTACAGGCTGCGGGCCAGGCGGTCGGCGAGCAGCCGGGTGAAGCGGGCCGGATCGGGCAGGTCGCCTCCTTCGGCGAGCAGTGCGCCGCCGTAGATGAGCTCGGCGACCTCCGTGAGCGCGGGGTCGTCGGCGTCCGCGTCGTGTGCCGTGCGCAGGGCGGTGACCAGCGGGTGCGAGGGGTTGAGTTCCAAGATCCTCTTGACGGTGGGCATCTGCTGGCCCATCGCCCGGTACATCTTCTCCAGGGTCGGCGTCACGTCGTGCGCGTCGCCGACGATGCAGGCGGCCGAGGTGGTCAGGCGTGATGACAGGCGGACCTGCTTGACCTGTTCGGACAGGGCGGTGGTCAGCCACGGCAGCAGGGCGGCGAAGTCCTCCTCGCGCTGGGCCTTGGCGGCGTCGCCCTCCTTCTCGCCGTCGGTGGACTCGCCGAGATCGACCTGGCCCTTGGCGATGGACTGCAGGGGGTGGCCGTCGAAGGCCGGGACCCGGTCGACCCACACCTCGTCGACGGGGTCGGTGAGGATCAGCACCTCGTAGCCGTTCGCGGCGACGGCTTCCATGTGCGGGGAGTTCTCCACCATCGCGCGGCTCTCGCCGGTCAGGTAGTAGATGGTGTCCTGGCCGTCCTTCATGCGCTCGACGTACTCGCGCAGCGTGGTGGTCCTGTCGGGGTCGTGGGTGGAGGCTGCCGACACCAGCTGAAGCAGGGCATCGGTGTTGTCCGCGTCCTCGACCAGGCCTTCCTTCAGGGCCCGGCCGAACTGCTCCCACACCTTCGCGTAGCGCTCGGTGTCCTTGGACTGCATGTCCTTGAGGGCGCCGAGGACCTTCTTGACCAGGCGTCGGCGCACGCCGTGGATCTGGCGGTCATGCTGGAGGATCTCGCGCGAGACGTTCAGCGACAGGTCGTGGGCGTCCACGACACCCTTGACGAAGCGCAGGTAGTTGGGCATGAGCGCTTCGCAGTCGTCCATGATGAACACCCGCTTGACGTACAGCTGCACGCCGGGCTTGGTGTCGCGGGAGAACAGGTCGAAGGGCGCCTGCGAGGGGATGAACAGCAGCGCCTCGTACTCGAAGGTGCCTTCGGCGCGCATGTGGATCGTCTCGGCCGGGGGCAGCCAGTCGTGGCTGATCTGCTGGTAGAACTCGTTGTACTCGTCCTCGGTCACCTCGGTGCGGGGGCGGGCCCACAGTGCCTTCATCGAGTTGAGCGTGTCGGTCTCGCGGGTGGTCGCGCCATCGGCGGAGGTACGCTCGGTGGCCATGCGGATGGGCCAGCGGATGAAGTCCGAGTACTGCTTGACGATCTGACGGATCTTCGGCTCGGAGAGGTAGTCGGCGCGGCCGTCCTCGCTGTCGGCGGGCTTCAGGTGCAGGGTGACCGAGGTGCCCACGGGCAGGCCGTCGACGGCCTGGATGGCGTAGGTGCCCTCGCCGTCGGACTCCCACCGGGTGCCGGTGTCGGTGCCGGCCCGCCGGGTGCCCAGGGTGACCTTGTCGGCGACCATGAAGGCCGAGTAGAAGCCGACGCCGAACTGCCCGATCAGGTTCTCGGCGGTGGCGGCGTCCTTGGACTCCTTGATCTTCTCCAGCAGGCCGGCGGTGCCGGACTTGGCGATCGTGCCGATCAGCTCCACCAGGTCCTCACGGGTCATGCCGATCCCGTTGTCACGGACGGTCAGGGTGCGGGCTTCCGGGTCGACTTCCAGGGCGATGTGCAGGTCAGCCGATTCGATCTCGAGGCTCGAGTCGGTCAGCGATTCCAGCCGCAGCTTGTCCAGGGCGTCGGAGGCGTTGGAGATCAGCTCGCGCAGGAAGATGTCCTTGTTCGAGTAGATCGAGTGAATCACCAACCGGAGCAACTGGCGGGTCTCCGCCTGGAATTCCAGCGTCTCGACACTGCCGGTCATGTGGATCTCTTTCCGTGGGAACGTCATGAAGGGAATCGGAGCAGGGCCGGGACGGGTCGTTGACCGTCACCGGCGTGGTTCGGCATGGATCGGGCCACACCCGCATGGCGTGCCTCTGCGTGGTGGGAGTCAGTCATCACCGGCCGCGTGGCAGTGCGCCTGGGCGTCCAGGGCGTCCAGGGATTCGACGAGGCGGGCATGACGGGCATCGAGGTAGGGGCGGATGCCGGCCAGCGGGGCGATGAGCTCAGCCGCGTCTGCGGCGCCGAGAGCGGCATGCAGGGCGTCCTGGGCCGAGCGCGCGTCGGGCGCGAGGTGGGCGAGCGCGGCGATCTGCCCGGAGAGGCGGCGCAGGTCGGCGGCGTGGACGCGGGCCCAGTCGGCGGTGGCGCGGTCGGCGGCTCTTGCCCGACGGGTGGCCGCCACGCGCTGCTCGCCGGTGGTTCCGGCGGCGCCGGGGCGGCCGCGCAGGTAGCGGCGTTCGGCGGCCTGACGGCTGGCGACACCGAGGGGGCGGGCGAGATCGGCCCAGCTGGCGCCCGCGCCGCGGGCGGTTTCGATCAGGCCGGTCTCCCAGCCGGCGAGATGCTCGCGCACCTGCCGCAGCAGCATCAGGGAGGCCAGCGCCTGCTCGGGTCCAGGGGCGACGGCGTCCGGGGACTCGCTCTGCGCTTCGCGCAGAGCGTCGTCCATGGCGGCAAGAGCCGCCGCGGCGGCGATGAAGGACGCCGGGCTGTGGGCGCCGTTACCGGCGGCGTCCGACTGGTCTGCTGCGTTCACGACACCTCCCTTGCCTTGTCAGCGGGCCGACGACATCAGAATTGTCGTCCATTGGATGACGAATGGCAACGGGATCAGTGCAACGCAACCCGGCCCGGCTCCGCGGGCGCGGAGCCCTCGCGGCTCCCCTTCGGGGGCCGGAGGTACCGGCTGGTACCAGGGGCCGCCGTTGGTCGGTGTCAGTCGACCTCCTGGGTGCGCGTCCGACAGAGGTCGTTCTGGGCACTGGTCTTCTCCCAGAGCCGGCTGATTCCGTTCGGTCCGAGGTCCTCGATCGGTACGAGGAATTTCTCCCGGAGTGTCGCGGCGAACTCTTCGACGTTCGTGATGGTCCGGGAACTCCTGCCGTCGGCGCTGTACTGCCGCACCGTCCGCGACAGCAGGAGCAAGGTGTGCCCGGCAGTGGGCCGCGCGGCGATCAGCGGGGTGACGTAGGGCGACCCCGGAGACGTGGAGAGCTCGTGCGAGCGGGCGGCGAAATCGGCGGGCCCGCGCGGCTGGAGGCGGAAGTCGTAGGAGCCGATCGTCGCGCCCGGGTGGTGGTGGAAGCGCCAGGTGTCCGAGGCCAGCCGCTCCAGCCGGAAGGTAAACCTCCCTTGCCTGTGGGGCCCTGCGCGTAGGTGGAGCGGCTCCATGAACCCGTCTCCGATACCGGCGTCGGCAACCCATCGGCGGCCGTCGAGGTCAATGATCAGCGCATGGTGATTGCCCCACATCGCATCCCCACGAGCCTGGCGCATGACGCCGCCACCAACCAGCAGCTGCCGCACCAGGCAATCACCATCGCCGATCTCGACTCCATCCCGGCAACCACGACGTGATCCGCGCCCACTGCCCCGTCAGTCATCGGCATACCTGAACATCGACCGCCTCACCGGCCCCGGTGGGTTTACGGCGACGCGTACGTTCCGCCGCGTGTTCCTCTGTCCGCGCGGTCCGCCCAGCCAGCCTTGCCGAGTACCGGGTCCAGCTGTGTACGGTCGGCCCGTCGCCCGGACGTGACCACCCCGACCCGATGACCTCCCCGACCCGACCGACGAGACCGTCGCAACAGCCATGGCCCGGATCCCTCGCGCCTCAAGCACCCCGGCGACCCTGCCCGCCGGCCAGGGTCCACCGTGTCTGTGCCGTCAGCACTCAACCTCGGTACGTCTCCAGCAGCCGCAACCACACCTCACTGATCGTCGGATACGCCGGGACCGCGTGCCACAGGCGGGCGATGGGGACCTCCCCCGCGACCGCGATCGTCGCCGAGTGCAGGAGTTCGCCGATGCCCGGGCCGACGAAGGTGACGCCGAGCAGGATCTCGCGGTCCAGGTCCACGATCATCCGGGCGCGGCCCCGGTAGCCGTCGGCGTAGAGGCCGGAGCCGGCGACCGAGGCGAGGTCGTAGTCGACGGCGCGTACGCGGTGGCCCGCGCGTTCGGCCTCGGCGAGGGTGAGGCCGACGGACGCGGCCTCCGGGTCGGTGAAGACGACCTGGGGGACGGCCGTGTGGTCGGCGGTGGCCGCGTGGGTGCCCCAGGGGGCGGTCTCCAGGGGGCCGTTCCCGGCGCGGGCGGCGATCGCCGCGCCCGCGATGCGGGCCTGGTATTTGCCCTGGTGGGTCAGGAGGGCGCGGTGGTTGACGTCCCCGACCGCGTACAGCCAGTCCGTTCCGTCGACGCGGCAGGTGTCGTCCACGGTGAGCCAGGAGCCGGGTTCGAGGCCGATCGTCTCCAGGCCCAGATCCTCCGTGCGCGGGGCCCTGCCGGTCGCGAAGAGGATCTCGTCGGCCTCGATACGGTCGCCGTCGTCCAGGTCGACGGTGACCGGGCCGTCCGGTGCGGGGCGGTGGACGGCGGTGACCGAGACGCCCGTACGGATCCGGGCCCCGGCCTCCGCCAGCGCCTCGGCGATCAGCTCGCCCGCGAAGGGCTCCATTTTCGGGAGCAGACCGCCGCCCCGGATCAGCAGCGTCACCTCGGAGCCCAGCGCCTGCCAGACGGTCGCCATCTCCACGCCCACGACGCCCCCGCCGACGATCACGAGCCGGCCGGGAGCCTCCTTGGCGCTGGTGGCTTCGCGGCTGGTCCAGGGGCGGGCCTCCTCGATGCCGGGGAGAGAGGGGACCACGGCCCGGGAGCCGGTGCAGACGGCGACGGCGTGCCGGGCGGTGAGCCGGTGCTCCGTGCCGTCGGGGCCGGTGACGGTGACCGCGCGGGGGCCGGTGAGCCGGCCCGTACCCCGGTACACGTCCGCTCCGACGCTCTCCAGCCAGGCGACCTGGCCGTCGTCCTGCCAATGGCTCGCCTCCGCGTCCCGGTGGGCGAGTACGGCCTCCACGTCGAGGGGGCCCCGCACCGCGGCGCTCAGTCCCGGCACCCGGCGGGCGTCGGCGCGGGCGACGACGGGGCGCAGGAGCGCCTTGCTCGGCATGCACGCCCAGTAGGAGCACTCGCCGCCGACCAGCTCGGACTCCACCACCGCTGCGGAGAGCCCTGCGGCGCGGGCCCGGTCCGCCACGTTCTCCCCCACCGGACCCGCGCCGATGACCACTACGTCGTACTCGGAGTGCTCGGAGTTCTTGCCTGCGTCAGTCATGGAAACAGTGTCCTCGCGGGTGTGCGCCCCGGCCACATGGGCAGGCGGAATAGCGCACGTGCAGTCACCGTTGTGCCGGACAGGACCCGTGAGGACCCCACCGGCAGAGGAAGAGGTATCCCCCGTATGAGCACCGTCGAGCTCACCAAGGAAAACTTCGATCAGGTCGTCAGCGACAACGATTTCGTTCTGATCGATTTCTGGGCTTCCTGGTGCGGCCCCTGCCGGCAGTTCGCGCCGGTCTACGACTCGGCCTCCGAGCGCCACCCCGACCTCGTCTTCGCCAAGGTGGACACCGAGGCGCAGCAGGAGCTGGCGGCGGCCTTCGAGATCCGTTCCATCCCGACGCTGATGATCGTCCGCGACAACGTCGCGGTCTTCTCGCAGCCCGGTGCGCTGCCCGAGGCGGCCCTGGAGGACGTCATCGGGCAGGCCCGGAAGCTGGACATGGACGAGGTCCGCAAGTCCGTCGAGGAGCAGAAGCGGGCGGCCGAGGCGGGCCAGGCGCAGCCGGAGACGCCGTAGTCGGCCTCCCCCGCACCCGGCACGGCCCTGGGGCCCTGACCGACACCGTGGAGACGGTGTACGCGGTCGGGGCCCTCGTCATGCCCGGGGCGTCGAGCCAGGATTTCCCCAACCCTTCCTCTCTCCTCGCCCTCTCGCTCTCCCGCCTTCGTGCTCTCAGGACGCGGGGCGCTCCCCCTCGGCCCCGGCGACGCGGACCGACATGCCGTAGTCCAGTTCCTCGCCGTCGATGAGCACGGCCTCCACCGTCCGGGTCTCCGGGTCGACGTCCGCTGCCATGCCCTCGCCCGCGTACCGGGGGTAGCCCGAGGCCCCCGTCTCGCCGGTGGCGGCGACGACCGCGGACCGGATCGGCCGGCCGGGGGCTCCGGTCCGCGTCCTGCTGTGGTCGGGGATCAGGAGGAGTTCGTAACTCTGCGGGTGGCTCATGCCTCCGACGCTAGACATCCGCCGTGCGTGGCGCATGTCGTCGCGCCGGAGGCGGTCAGCTGGATTCCCGGTGCACGGCGCTGGTGCGGAGCAGGTCCTGATGGACCGGCGGCCCGCCCGGGTGCTGGACCATCCGGTCGATCGTCTCGGCCAGCGGCTGCGGCATGGCGAGCTCCATCCGGACCGTGCTCAGCCGGGGACGCAGCAGCCGGCCGATGAGGGAGTCGTCGGCGCCGATCACCGCCGTGTCGGCGGGCACGGTCACCCCGGCGTCCTGGAGGGCCCGCATCAGCAGCATGGCGTACTCGTCGTTGTACGCGAACACCGCGTCCAACCCCAGTTCCGGCCAGCGGGCGGCCAGTTGGTGAGCGGACTCCTCCTCGTACAGCAGCGGGAGGGGGCACACACGGGCCCCCGCCGGTTCGGCGACGCGACGTGCCCCGATGAGGCGGGGTTCGGAGAAAGGCACCCGGCCCGGTTCCTGGGGCATGACCACGCCGATGTGGCGACGGCCGCGGGCCAGCAGGTGTTCCACCGCGCTGGCGCCGACCTGGCGTTGGTCCATGACCAGGCCGTGCGCTCCGGCCACCGGGCCGGGGCCCAGGGTGATCACCGCCTTGGCGCCGGAGCGGGTCAGGATGCCGGTGCCGTGCGGGGTGAGGGCGATGCCCGGCGGTACGACGACGGCGACGGGCCGCAGTTCGGCCCAGGCCGTGGCCGCCTCGTCGGCGGTGAGACCGACGCTGCCGTACTGGACGACGGTGTAGTCCAGGCGGCGCAGCCCGGACTGGAGTTCCTCGAAGAAGTACTGGTGCAGTGGTCCCGCCGGTATGTGGCCGGAGGGCAGCAGGACCATACGGCTGTGTCCGGCGCGCAGACTGCGGGCAGCCGCGTGCGGAACGTAACCGAGCTGGAGGGCTGCCTCCCTGACCCGGCGTCGGGTGGGTTCGCTGATCCGGACGGTGGCGTTGTTGTTCAGTACGTATGACACGGTGGCCCGGGACACTCCGGCGAGGCGCGCGACATCGGCGCTGGTCGGAACGGAGACTTCGGCGGGCTGCTTGGGTAACTGGCTCATGGCGTCGGGCAGTCTTCCAGACCCGCGGGAGCGGGTTTCGGTCCGGGGCCCGCAGCTTCGGTCACGGTGGCCGGAACGCCGCCCCGCGGTCCCGGTCCGACGCCCCGCTCCCGGGATCGGGCGGTGGAGGTTCTACGGTGTTGCGATGATGTTCCACGACAGCGCGTACCGTTCCGACAACCCCTTTGACGTGCCCGGCAGCAGCGGGCCGACCGCCACGACGCAGGCCGACGCCGATGACGTGGGCCCCGTGCGCACCTCCTACGCCCCCGATCGCGACGGCGATCCCGACCCAGGTGAGATCGTCTGGACCTGGGTGCCTTTCGAGGAGAACGACGGGCGGGGGAAGGACCGGCCGGTGCTCGTCGTGGCCCGCGAGGAGGCGGGCACGCTGCTCGCCGTCCAGCTCTCCAGCAAGCAGCACGAGCGGGAACACGAGTGGGTGGCGCTGGGCGCGGGCCCCTGGGACAGCTCGGGGCGGCCTTCCTGGGCGGGCCTCGAGCGAGTGCTGCGGGTCCACGAGGACGGGATGCGCCGGGAGGCGTGCGCCCTGGACCGGGAGCGCTTCGACCGGGTCGCCGGGCGGCTGCGCGAGCGGTACGGCTGGAGCTGAGCGGCGACGCGGCGGGGGCGGGGGCGAGGCGGCGGGAGGCTCCGACGCGGCGGGAGGCGGTGCGGCAGTGGGCGGGGGCGGTGGTGAGGCCCGCCGGGCACGGCCCGGACGGCGGTCCCCGGCGCACGGCCCGGACGGCGATCCCCGGGTCAGGCGAAGGTCCGGGCGAAGGCGGCCCGGACGGCGGATTCGGGGTCCCGGTCCAGGATGCCGAAGACGATCTGCTCGAAGTGGCCGCCGAACCGGCCGCCCTCGCCGAGCAGCGCCCGGAACGCCTTTGCCACCTGCGCCGGATCGTTCTGGAAGACCCCGCAGCCCCAAGCCCCCAGGACCAGTCTGCGATAACCCCGTACCGCCGCGACCTCCAGCACCCGTTCGGCGCGGGAGGCCAGCGCCGCCGGGACGCGGTGGGCCTCCTGGGGGGTCTGCCGCTGGATCACCCCGGCGTTGGGCGCGGGCGAGGTGAGGAAACCTACGGTGTACGGGGCGTCCAGGAAGGCGCCGCGGTCGTCGCGGAAGACCGGGACCCCGGGCGAGTGGATCACCCGGTCGGTGTAGAAGGCGCTGCGTTCGGCGCGGTGGTGCGCGTAGTACTCGGGGGCGCGCAGGAGGGTCGCGTGGAGGGCCGAGCCACGGCACAGGGCCTCCTCCTGGGCCTGCGCGCCGTTGAGGTAGCCCCCGCCGGGGTTGCGGGCCGAGGCGTAGCTGAGGACGGCGACCCGGCCGGGCGCCTCGCCGGTCATCCTGCGGGCCGCGACGAGGCTGCTCTCGCCGGTGACCTCGAAGCGGGGGGTGCGGTCGGAGTCCAGGGCCGCGACGGGCACCGGGTCCGGGCCGTAGAGCCTGGTACCGGACAGCGCGGCGGCCACGGCCCGGGCGATGGACACGTCCTGACCTGCCGCGTTGCGATAGGTCCCGGCCTCGACGACCGCTTCCGTCCCGCGCGCGATTCCGCGCAGCCGCGCGCTCACCGGCGCTCCCCCGTGTGGTGCATACGGGGCATGCTGACGGGGAACCCGGCCTGGGCGCAAACGGATTCTTCTGGCTCGGGGGCACCCTTGTGCGATCTCCGGGTACGGGTTTGGCTGGTAGGTACGCGGCTGAGAAGGAGGCCCCATGGGCTTGGATATTCCCGGCGCAACCGGCACGTGCCCGGACGCCGCCCCCCTCGACGAGAGCGGGGCAGAGGATTTACTGCGCGGCATATGTTTCAAGACGGGTCCGCCTCGGACCGTCGGGGTGGAACTCGAATGGCTCATCCACGACCGGGAACGCCCTGACCTCCCGGTCGGCCAGGAACGGCTGGACAGCGCCGTCGAGGCGGTCCGCGCACTGCCGCTGAGCGCGGCGCTGACGTTCGAGCCGGGTGGGCAGTTGGAGCTCAGCTCGCAGCCCGCCGGCTCCCTCATGGAGTGCGTCGACACCACCGCGGCCGATCTGGCGGCGGTCCGCGCCACGCTCGGCGCGGCGGGGCTCGCACCGGTCGGGCTCGGCGTCGACCCGTGGCAGGCGCCGCGCCGCAGGCTGCGGGAGCCCCGCTACGAGGCGATGGAGGCCGCGCTGGACCGTACGGGGCCGGCGGGGCGGGCGATGATGTGCACCTCCGCGTCGGTCCAGGTCTGCCTGGACGCGGGCGAGGAGGAGCCGGGGCCGCTCGGTTACGGGCGTCGCTGGCAGCTCGCGCACCTGCTGGGCGCGGTGCTGGTGGCCGCGTTCGCGAATTCGCCGTTCCAGCAGGGCCGCCGGACCGGCTGGCGCTCGACCCGGCAGTCGCTGTGGGCCGATCTGGATCCGGGCCGGACCCTCGCGCCGGGTTCCGGGCGACCCCCGCGCGAGGCCTGGGCCGCGCACGTGCTGGACACGACCGTGCTGTGCATCCGGTGCGAGGAGGGCCCTTGGGAGGTGCCGGAAGGGCTGACCTTCCGCGAGTGGATCCGTACCGGGTCGCCCCGGCCGCCGGTGCGGGCCGATCTCGACTACCACCTCACCACGCTGTTCCCGCCCGTCCGGCCGCGCGGTCACCTCGAACTCCGCATGATCGACGCGCAGAGCGGGCCCGACGGGTGGCTGGTGCCGCTCGCCGTCGCCACGGCCCTGTTCGACGACCCGGAGGCCGCCGAGACCGTGTACCGCACCGTGAAGCCGCTGGCCGAGACGTCGGGCGCACCGGCCGCACCACGCAATCCGCTCTGGACGGCGGCCGCCCGCGAGGGGCTCGCCGACCCGGAGCTGCGGGCCGCGGCAATCGCCTGTTTCGGGGCGGCGCTCCCGGCGCTGGAGCGGATGGGAGCGAGCGGGGCGGTGCGCGACACCGTGGCCGCCTTCACCGACCGCTATGTCGCCCGCGGCCGATGTCCGGCCGACGACCTGCCCGAGCCCGGCGACCTGACCGCTCGGAGCCTGTCGGCCGATCAGAGCCTGCTGAGCGGCCCGAGCCTGCCGAGCGGTTCGAGCCTGCCGAACGATCGCACCCCGCCGCGTCCCGGAAAGGCGGCCTCCGCATGACCGAGCACCGTGAAGACACCCGGCACCGTGAGCATTCCGACGCCTTCGATCCGGCCGGCGCCACCGCGTCGACCGGCTTCACCGTCGCACCCGGCGTCGATCCGGAGTCGCTGCGGCGAGGTGCCCTCGACGCGCTGCTGTCCGCGCGCGAGCGCACCGCGCTGCTCACCGACAGCGTGGACGACCGCGAACTGACCGCACAGCACTCCCCGTTGATGTCGCCGCTGGTCTGGGACCTGGCGCACATCGGCAACCAGGAAGAGCAGTGGCTGCTGCGCGCGGTCGGCGGTCGGGAGGCGCTGCGCCCGGAGATCGACGGGCTGTACAACGCCTTCGAGCACTCGCGCGCCTCGCGCCCCTCGCTGCCGCTGCTGGCACCGGCCGAGGCCAGGACGTACGCCTCCGACGTACGGGGGCGGGCACTGGACCTGCTGGAGGGCGCACCGCTGCACGAGGGCGGGCGCCCGTTGGAGCGGGCCGGGTTCGCCTTCGGCATGATCGCCCAGCACGAACAGCAGCACGACGAGACGATGTTGATCACCCATCAGCTGCGCGCGGGTCCCGCGGCGCTCACCGCGCCCGCGCCGCCCCCGCCCGTCGGTGCCGAGGCGCTCGGGGACGACGTCCTGATTCCCGGGGGCCCGTTCACGATGGGGACCTCCGCCGAGCCGTGGGCCCTGGACAACGAGCGGCCCGCGCACCGGTGCGAGGTGCCGGCGTTCCGTCTGGACGCCTCGCCGGTCACCTGCGGCGCCTACCTCCGTTTCATGGAGGACGGCGGGTACGGGGAGAGCCGCTGGTGGGCGCCCGAGGGCTGGGCCATGGTCCGTGAACACGACCTGACCGCACCGCTGTTCTGGCGGCGGGAGGCGGGAGTGTGGCTGCGCCGCCGGTTCGGGGTGACCGAGCCGGTACCGGAGGACGAGCCGGTGCTGCACGTCAGCTGGTACGAGGCGGACGCGTACGCCCGCTGGGCGGGGCGGCGGCTGCCCACGGAGAGCGAGTGGGAGAAGGCCGCCCGCCACGATCCTGCCTCCGGCCGCTCCCGGCGCTACCCGTGGGGCGACGAGGACCCGACGCCGGAGCGGGCCAATCTTGGACAGCGCCACCTGCGTCCGGCACGGTCGGGCGCGTATCCGGCGGGACGTTCGCCCGCCGGGGTCGGGCAGTTGATCGGCGACGTGTGGGAGTGGACCTCCAGCGACTTCCTGCCCTATCCGGGGTTCGTGGCGTTTCCCTACCGCGAGTACTCGGAGGTGTTCTTCGGGCCGGGGCACAAGGTGCTGCGCGGCGGGTCCTTCGCCGTGGGCGAGGTCGCCTGCCGGGGCACCTTCCGCAACTGGGACCTTCCGGTGCGGCGGCAGATCTTCTCCGGATTCCGCACCGCGAGGGATGTCTGATGTGCCGTCATATCGCCTATGTGGGCGAGCCGGTGGCGCTCGGCGACATTCTGCTGCGGCCCCCGCACGGCTTGGTGCGGCAGTCCTGGGCGCCGCGCCGGCAGCGTTTCGGCACGGTGAACGCGGATGGTTTCGGCGTCGGTTGGTACACGGACGGGGACCCGGTGCCCGGACGCTACCGCCGTCAGGGACCGATATGGGGCGACGAGACCTTCACCGATCTGGCCCGGGTGGTCCACAGCACGGCGCTGCTCGCCGCCGTACGGGATGCCACCGAGGCGGGCGCGGACGGGGAGGCCGCGGCCGCGCCGTACACCGCCGGGCGGCAGTTGTTCAGCCACAACGGAATGGTTCGGGGGTGGCCCGGCTCACTCGCCGACGCCGCCGCCGCCCTGCCCGCCGAGCGGCTCCTGTCACTGGCCGCCCGTAACGACTCGGCGCTGATCTGGGCGCTGATCCGCCACCGGACCGACGCCGGGGACGATATGCCGCGCGCCGTCGCGGAGACCGTGCGGGAGGTCGCGGCCGCCGCGCCAGGCTCCCGGCTGAATCTGCTCCTCACCGACGGGGAGACGATCACAGCGACCGCCTGGGGCGACACCCTCTGGTACCTCACGACACCGGGCCACCGCACCGCGGTCGCCTCGGAGCCTTACGACGACGACCCGCTCTGGCGCGAGGTCCCCGACCACACGCTGCTGGTCGCGACCTCCACGGATGTCCTGCTCACCCCGCTCAAGGAGCCCACCGCGTGAGTCCCTTCCTGCTGACCCGCACCCTGCCGGTGGACGCGACGGACGCGGCGCTGCGCGCCGACGTCCTCAGCGGCCTGACCCGACATCCCAAGACCCTGCCGCCGAAGTGGTTCTACGACGCCCGCGGCAGCGAGCTGTTCGAGGAGATCACCCGGCTGCCGGAGTACTACCCGACCCGCGCGGAGCGGGAGATCCTTCGGACGCGTGCCGAGGAGATCGCCGCGGCGTCGGGCGCCCGGACGGTGATCGAGCTGGGCTCGGGCTCGTCCGACAAGACCCGTCACCTGCTGGACGTGCTCCCCGGGTTGCACAGTTACGTCCCCGTGGACGTGAGCGAGAGCGCGTTGACGGGGGCGGCCGAGTCGCTGCTGGCCGAGCACCCGGGGCTGTCCGTCCACGCGCTGATCGCGGACTTCACCCGGGGCCTGGCCCTGCCGGGGACGCCCGGGCCCCGGCTGGTGGTGTTCCTGGGGGGCACGATCGGCAATCTGCTGCCGGAGGAGCGGGCGACGTTCCTCCGGTCGGTACGCTCGCTGCTCTCGCCCGGTGACGCGCTGCTCCTCGGCACGGACCTGGTGAAGGACGAGGAGACGCTGGTGGCCGCGTACGACGACGCGGCCGGGGTGACGGCGGCCTTCAACAAGAACGTCCTCAACGTCGTCAACCGTGAGCTGGGGGCCGATTTCCCGCTCGACGACTTCGATCACCTCGCGGTGTGGAATCCGCGGGACCGCTGGATCGAGATGCGGCTGCGGGCCCGCCGGGCGCTGAGCGTCAAGATCCGGGAGCTGGACCTCGTGGTGCCGTTCGAGGCCGGTGAGGAGCTGCGTACGGAGGTGTCGGCGAAGTTCCGGCAGGATGACGTCCGTGCGGAGCTGGCCGCCGCCGGTATGCGGCTGACTCAGTGGTGGACGGACTCGGCGGGCCGGTTCGCCCTGTCGCTGGCCACGGCGGTCTGACGGGACCGGAGAGGGCCTTCGGGTTCGAGGACGGCCGCTCGCGCTCTGCGGGCCAGGGCGCGGCGGCCGTCCTCGCCGTCCACGGGGATCGGCGCGAGGACATCGATCCTGGCGGTGAGTCCGGCCGCCCGCACCACCCGCCACAGGGAGGCGGCGAGCGGGTCGGCCCCGACGAACGCGACGGCGCCCGCGGCCGGTCCCAAGCGGTGCTCCGCGGTGCGGTAGGCGATGCGGACCGGCCGGACCGTCGCACCGGCGTCGATCGCCGCCTGGAAGACGGCGGGCCGGAAAGTGCCGCCGTCCCGTCCGCACCAGGTGCTGCCCTCGGGGAAGACCACGACCCGGGAGCCGGAACGCAGGGCCGCGGCGACGGCCCGTACGGCGGCGGGCAGGGCGCGCAGCCGGTCGCGCTCGATGAACAGGGTGCCGCCGAGCGCGGCCAGGGGGCCGAGCAGGGGCCAGCGCCGGATCTCGCTCTTGGCGACCATTCGGCCGGGCAGTACGGAGGCGATCAGCGGGATGTCGAGCCAGGAGATGTGGTTGGCGACGACGAGTTCGCCGCCCGCGGCGGTTCCCGGAGCGTGCCGCCGCACGGAGACGTGTACGCCGAAGGCCCGGGGGACGGCGCGCGCCCAGCGTCGTGTCAGGCGACGCCGCGGGGCGGGCCCGAGCAGCCGTACCAGCGGGACGCAGGCCACCCCCAGCAGGACCAGTGCGCAGCCGGCCAGCAGCAGGAGGGCGGCGGGCAGGGGAGCGCGTACGGCTCCGGCGTGCCGGGCGCAGCCGTCCGGGGTGCAGGGGGCGACGGGCAGCCAGGGGCTCATCGCAACGGGGCCAGGGAGAGGAAGTGGCGCAGGTAGCGCGGGTCGGTGCGGCGCAGCGAGAGCAGGACGTACAGGTCGGCGACGTTGAAGTCGGGGTCGTACGCCGGGGCGCCGCAGATCTGGGCGCCGAGCCGGAGGTAGCCGCGCAGCAGGGGCGGGAGGTCCGCCCGGGAGCCGGTCTCCGGGCCGTGCGCGGAGGAGTCCCAGAGGCGGTGCGGGGTGACCCAGTACTTCTCCGGCGCCAGGTGGCCCGCACGAACGGTGTTCCAGCTGCGGGCGGCCAGGGCGCCGCCGTCGGTCAGCGGCAGGGAGCAGCAGCCCGCGATCCAGGTGTGGCCGGTGCGCTGCATGTAGCGGGCGAGTCCGGCCCAGACGAGGGCGATGACCGCGCCGTCGCGGTGTGCGGGGTGGACACAGGAGCGGCCGACCTCGACGAGGTCGTCGCGGATCGGGGCGAGCCGGGTGAGGTCGAACTCGCTTTCCGCGTAGAGGCGTCCGGCGATCCGGGCCCGGTCCGGCGGCAGCAGCCGGTAGGTGGCGACGACCTCCCCGGTGGCGGTCTCGCGGACCAGGAGGTGGTCGCAGTACGCGTCGAAGGCGTCGCTGTCCAGGCCGGGTTCGGGCCCTTCCAGCCGGGCTCCGAGCTCCCCGGCGAACACGAGGTGGCGCAGGCGCTGGGCGGCTCGTATGTCTTCCTGGCAGTCGGCGAGGGAGACCCGGTAGGCCGGCGCCGGGATGCCGGCGAGGCCGGGGACGGGGGCTGAGGCGGGGAGCGGGGCGACGGGCAGCACGGTCATGGCGGTCTCCGGGGACGGAAGAGTGAGGGGCGCTGCCGGGCTGTCGCGGGGTGCGACGGCCCGGCCCCTTACTTCTTCCGTCACCGGCTGGATTCGACGTGACCGCTGTGGAGAGCGGGGATGTGCGACGGCTGAATCCCAGGGACACGGTTCGCCGGGGGCACCGTGCCGCGTGGACTCCTTGTCCGGTGGGCTCCGTGCCGCCTGGACTCCGTCCCGCGTGGACTCCTTGTCCCGTGGACTCCGTGCCGCCTGGACTCCGTCCCGCGTGGACTCCCTGTCCCGTGGACTCCGTGCCGCCTGGACTCCGTCCCGCGTGGACTCCCTGTCCCGTGGACTCCGTGCCGCCTGGACTCCGTCCCGCGTGGACTCCCTGTCCCGTGGACTCCGTCCGGATGGAGTCAGCCGCTGCCGGCGAGCAGCGCGGTGATGCGCTCGGAGGCGGCCTTGGCCTCGCGGGCCGGGTCGCCGCCCTCGAGCACGGCCGTCATGTAGGGCTTGATCGGGTTCTCCGCCTCGACCCTGGCCCACTGGGGCGAGTTGGGGGTGGCGCGGCCGCGGGTGGCGCCTTCGGCCATCGCGGCGGTGCCCTCGTCGCCCTCGATGACATGGGCGAGGCTCGGCTTGTTGGGGACGTAGCTCATGCCCCGGGCGAGCTCCGTCTGCCACTTCTCGCTCGCCAAGGCCTTGACGACGGCGATGCCGGCGGTGCGTTCGTCGGCCTTCTTCGGGACGATGAGGTCGGAACCGCCGGTGAATACCGAGCCGGGGGCTTTCGAGGACTTGCCGGGAATGGGGAAGTAGCCGAGCTTCCCCTTGAGTTCGGGGTTCTTCTGCTCGATGAGCGCGGCACTGCCGGGAGTCGAGATGATCTGCGCGACGTCGCCCTTCGCGAAGACGTCGGTCTGCGGGGGCTTCTCCTCGTCGGCGTCCGTGGGTCCGTCGCCGAGCGCCTGCAGTTCCTGGTAGAACTCCATGCCCGCCAGGGCCTCCGGAGAGTCCAGGGCGCCCTGCCAGTCGCCGCCGTTCTCGTCGGCGAGCTCTCCGCCCTCGTCCCAGATGAAACCGGCGAGCACGTACCAGTTCTGACCGGCCAGGTAGATGCCCTGGTTGCCCGCTCTGTTGAGCTTCTCGGTGGCGGCGACCCACTCGTCGCGCGTCTTGGGGACGGAGTCGATGCCCGCCTCCTCGAAGATCTCCTTGTTGTAGATGACCACCCGGTTGGCCGCGTACCAGGGGATGCCGTACTGCACGCCGTTGATGCTGCCGGGCTGGGCCAGGCCGGGCAGCCAGTCCTCGCTGCCCAGGTCGCGCATCGATTCGAGGGTCAGATCGCGCAGGCCGCCGCTCTCCGCGTACTGCGCGACCTGCGTGTTCCCGACCTCGATCACGTCCGGGGCGTCGCCCTCCAGCGCGGAAAGAACCTTGGGTCCGATGCCGCTCCACTCCTGGATCTTGAAGTCCAGCTCGATCGAGGGGTTCTCCTCCTCGTACGAGCGCGTGAACTTGTCCAGGAAGCCGGGCGAGACGCTGTCCTTCATCAGCCAGACCGTCACCGTGCGGTCACCGCTGCCCGAGCCGGGTATGAAGCCGCATCCACCGAGTGCGACGGACGAGACAAGCGCGATGGCTCCGGCCAAGATGCGGTTCTTCACGTGGTGGTCACCTTCTGCGAAACGGCACAAACGAAATCGGGACCCGGTGTGGGGGGATTGCGGGCGGCGCTCGCACGGGTGGTTGGCTGAATTTTGGTATGGACCTTTCAGAAGGTCAAGGCGGACACCCGTCCCGATTCGCCCCGTCCTCCCCCTCGCGGGAGAGCCCGGATTGGGGCAACGTGGTCACAGGAAAGGAGACAAACAATGGCGAATCACACCTATCGGGTCACCGAGATCGTAGGAACCTCCGAGGAGGGCATCGACGAGGCGATCCGGAACGGCGTCGCAAGAGCGGCGGAAACGTTGCACAATCTCGATTGGTTCGAGATTAACCAAGTTCGAGGCCATATCGAAGATGGCCGAATCGCTCACTACCAAGTCGGCCTCAAAGTAGGCTTCCGGCTCGACGAAAGCGCCTGATCAGGTACGCCCCTCGCGTTCCTGGGCATCCTTCAGCGCCGCCGACGGGTCGGCCCAGCGGGCGCGCACCACGGTAAATCCGGCCACCTGGGCCGCGTCGCAGACCAGCTCGTCGTCGTCCACGAGCATGCGCACCTGCCCCTTCCGCCCCAGCTGCCGGAGGATGTCCAGCTTCGTCCGGCGTGCGGGGCGCCGGTCGTCGTTGCGCCGCATGAACAGCGTGCCCTCGGGCAGACCCTGACGGCTCAGCCACTGCACGGTGTCACGACGGCACCGCTCGGGGCGTCCGGTCAGGTAGACGATGCGGCACTCCTCGGCGCTCGCGAGCACCATCCGTACGCCCTCCGCGAGCGGCGGGTCCTCCACGGCCGCGGCGAAGAAGCCGGCCCAGTCGCGCTTCGGGCCTTCCAGGAAGTGCTGCCGGTGCGCGGTGTCCGCGAGCGTGCCGTCCAGGTCGAATACGGCCAGCGGCCGTGCGTCGTTGTCCACTCCACCAGCTTAGGAAGCCCGTCGGCCCCCGGCGTCGTCCCCCGCGAGGAGATCCGAGAGCCGCGGCGTTCACGGGAATCCTGGGTGAGCGGCGGTGTTGAAGGGAGCGTGAGCTCTGTGATCGCCTCGACCCGCTTCTCCGTCCTGGACCGTTCCCGCACCCGTGAGGGGCACGACGCCTCCCGGGCGCTGCGCGACACCGTCGACCTGGCCCGGGAGGCGGAGGCGCTCGGCTTCCACCGCTTCTGGGTCTCCGAACACCACGGCGTGCCGGGGGTCGCGGGGTCCGCGCCGACGGTGCTGGCCGCCGCCGTCGCCGCCGCGACCTCCATCATCCGGGTCGGCACCGGCGGGGTGATGCTGCCCAATCACCGGCCGCTGGTCGTCGCCGAGCAGTTCGGGGTGCTCGCCTCCCTCTTCCCCGGCCGGATCGACATGGGGCTCGGCCGCTCCGTGGGGTTCACCGACGGCGTCCGCCGGGCGCTCGGTCACGGCAAGGAGGACGCAGAGGACTTCCCCGGCCGGCTGGCCGAACTGCTCGGCTGGATCGACGGCACCCAGCAGGCCCACCCCGGGGTGCACGCCCGCCCGGCGGAGGGGTTGCGCATACCCGCCTACGTCCTGGCGATCGGGGAAGGCGCGTCGGTCGCCGCTGCCGCGGGGCTCCCCCTCGTCATCGGGGATCTGCGCGGCCGGGAGAAGGTACTGCGCGCCATCGAGGTCTACCGCCGCGACTTCCGGCCCTCCGCCCGCGCCGAGCGGCCCGAGGTGATCGTCGCGGGCACGGTGGCCGTGGCCGGCACCGAGGAGGCGGCCCGCCGGCTGCTCGTACCGGAGGCGTGGGCCATGGCGTACTCCCGTACGCGCGGGGACTTTCCGCCGCTGGCCCCGGCCGAGCACGTCGAGGACCTCGCCATGACGGCCAAGGAGCGGAGTCTGTACGAGCGGGGGCTCGACGGCCATGTCCACGGCACCGAGGCCCAGGTGGCCGGTCAGCTGGAGCGGGCGATCGAGGAGACCGGGGCGGACGAGGTGCTCGTCACGACCAGTACGTACGACCGGGAGGGTCTGGTGGACTCGCTGCGGCGGCTCTCCCGCATCGCGCGACCCCGGGATCGGGACCGGGACCGGGCCGACGGGCGGGCTCCGGTGCGGACCCTCGACGTCCGATAGCCGCCGGTCCCCGGGGCCCGCTCTCGGGGTCGAAGCCTAGAATCGGACTGTTTGTCCTGTCAGGCGTCAGAACCCACCCGTACGGAGCCGAGCCCCATGCACTCCCCCCACGATCCGTACGTCCGCGTGCGCGGCGCCCGCGAGCACAACCTCAAGAACGTCGAGGTCGACATCCCACGCGACACCCTGACCGTGTTCACGGGCGTGTCGGGGTCCGGGAAGTCCTCGCTCGCCTTCGGGACCATCTACGCGGAGGCCCAGCGCCGCTACTTCGAGTCCGTGGCCCCCTACGCCCGGCGGCTGATCCATCAGGTGGGCGCGCCCGCCGTCGGGGAGATCACCGGGCTGCCGCCCGCCGTCTCGCTGGAGCAGCGGCGCTCCGCCCCGGGGGCCCGGTCGTCCGTCGGGACGGTGACGACGCTCTCCAACTCGCTGCGCATGCTCTTCTCCCGTGCCGGCGACTACCCGCCGGGGGCCGAGCGGCTGGACTCCGACTCCTTCTCCCCCAACACCGCCGTCGGGGCGTGCCCGGAGTGCCACGGGCTGGGGCGCGTCCACCGGACGGACGAGGAGCTGCTCGTCCCGGATCCCTCGCTGTCGATCCGGGAGGGGGCGATCGCCGCGTGGCCCGGGGCGTGGCAGGGCAAGAACCTCCGCGATGTGCTGGACGCGCTGGGCCACGACGTCGACCGCCCGTGGCGCGAGCTGCCCCCGGAGGACCGGGAGTGGATCCTGTTCACCGACGAGCAGCCGGTGGTGACGGTGCATCCGGTGCGGGACGCGGGCCGGATCCAACGCCCCTACCAGGGCACGTACATGAGCGCGCGGCGCTATGTGTTGCACACCTTCGCCGATACGAAGAGCCGGGCCTTGCGGGCGAAGGCGGAGCGCTTTCTGACCAGCGCCCCGTGCCCGATGTGCGGCGGGAGCCGGCTGCGGCCCGAGGCGATGGCGGTGACCTTCGCGGGGCGGACGATCGCGGAGCTGGCCGGGCTGCCGCTGTCCGCACTGGCCGAGGTGCTGGACGATGCGGGGACGGGCGGCGAGGAGACGGCCCGGGTGCTGACAGGTGATCTGCTGGCGCGGATCGGGACGGTGACGGAGCTGGGGCTCGGCTATCTGAGCCTGGACCGGACGGCCCCGACGCTGTCCTCGGGGGAGCTGCAACGGCTGCGGCTGGCAACACAGTTGCGGTCGGGACTCTTCGGCGTCGTCTACGTCCTCGACGAGCCGTCGGCCGGGCTGCACCCGGCGGACACCGAGGCGCTGCTCGGGGTGCTGGGCCGGCTGAAGGAGGCCGGGAACTCGGTCTTCGTGGTGGAGCACCAGATGGACGTGGTGCGGCGGGCGGACTGGCTGGTGGACGTGGGTCCGCTGGCCGGCGAGCACGGCGGGCGGGTGCTGCACAGCGGGCCGCCCGAGGAGCTGGCCCGGGTGCCGGAGTCGGCGACGCGCCGGTTCCTGTTCGAGGAGGGGCCCGCGCCGGTACGGGAGCCGCGGGTGCCGACCGGGTGGATCCGGCTCTCCGGCGTGGAGCGGCACAATGTGCGGGGCGTGGACGCGGCGTTCCCGCTCGGGGTGTTCACGGCCGTGACCGGGGTGTCCGGCTCGGGCAAGTCGACCCTGGTCGGCCAGGTGCTCGCCGGGGTGCTGGCGGACCGGCAGGCGGGCGAGGAGCCCGGGCCGGGTGCGCGGTACTGCGCGGCGGCCACCGGTCTGGAGGCAGTGGACCGGCTCGTACAGGTCGACCAGAAGCCCATCGGCCGTACGCCCCGGTCCAATCTGGCCACGTACACCGGTCTGTTCGACGCCGTGCGGAAGCTCTTCGCGGGGACGGACGCGGCGCGGGAGCGGGGGTACACGGCGGGGCGGTTCTCGTTCAACGTGAGCGGCGGGCGGTGCGAGACCTGCCAGGGCGAGGGGTTCGTCTCGGTGGAGCTGCTGTTCCTGCCGAGCACCTACGCGCCCTGTCCGGACTGCCACGGCGCGCGGTACAACCCGCAGACCCTGGACGTCACTCTGAACGGGCTGACGATCGCTCAGGTCCTGGAGCTGACCGTGGAGTCGGCGGCGTCCTTCTTCGCCGGGACGCCGGCCGCCGAGCGCGCGCTGACCACCCTGCTGGACGTGGGCCTCGGCTATCTGCGGCTCGGTCAGCCCGCCACGGAGCTTTCCGGTGGCGAGGCGCAGCGCATCAAGCTGGCGGCGGAGCTCCAGCGCACCCGGCGCGGGCACACGCTGTATCTGCTGGACGAGCCGACGACGGGGCTGCATCCGGCCGATGTGGAGGTGCTGATGCGGCAGTTGCACTCCCTGGTCGGCGCCGGGAGCACGGTGGTGGTCGTCGAGCACGACATGGCCGTGGTGGCGGGCGCGGACCATGTCATCGACCTGGGGCCCGAGGGGGGTGACCGGGGCGGCCGGATCGTCGCGTCCGGCACCCCGGCGGAGGTGGCGCGCGCCGCGGGGAGCCGTACGGCGCCGTATCTGGCGAAGGCGCTGCGGCGTTGAGCCGACGGCCGGCAGCGCGTTGATCCCGTACGGCTCCGGAGCCGTACGGGATCAACGCCCGGATCAACACCCGTGTCAGCGGCGGACCTTGCGGGTCGCCCGCAGCCACTCCTTGTTCATCGCGGCGATCGAGGGCAGCGGGATGCCCTTGGGGCAGGCCGTGGCGCACTCGCCGGTCAGGGTGCAGCCGCCGAAGCCCTCGTCGTCCATCTGGGCCACCATGTCCAGGACGCGGGTCTCGCGCTCGGGTGCGCCCTGCGGCAGGACGTTGAGATGATTGACCTTGGCGGCCGTGAAGAGCATGGCCGAGCCGTTGGGGCAGGCCGCGACGCAGGCGCCGCAGCCGATGCACTCGGCGTTCTCGAAGGCCAGCTCGGCGTCCGGCTTGGGCACCGGGGTCGCGTGGGCGTCCGGGGCGGTGCCGGTGGGGGCGGAGATGTAGCCACCGGACTGGATGATCCGGTCGAACGAGGAGCGGTCCACGACCAGGTCCTTGATGACCGGGAAGGCGGAGGCCCGCCAGGGCTCGATGTCGATCGTGTCGCCGTCGGCGAAGGACCGCATGTGGAGCTGGCAGGTGGTGGTGCGCTCCGGGCCGTGGGCGTCGCCGTTGATGACGAGGCTGCACGCGCCGCAGATGCCCTCACGGCAGTCGTGGTCGAAGGCGACCGGCTCGTCCCCGGCGAGGGTGAGTTCCTCGTTGAGGGTGTCGAGCATCTCCAGGAACGACATGTCGGCGGAGATGCCGTCGACTTCGTAGGTGGCCATGGCGCCGGGCTCTTCGGCGTTCCGCTGGCGCCAGACGCGCAGGGTGAGCTTCATGCGTAGCTCCGCTGGGTGGGGTGGACGTACTCGAAGACGAGGTCTTCCTTGTGCAGGACAGGGGCGCCGCCGGTGGCGGTGAACTCCCAGGCGGCGGCGTAGGAGAACTCCTCGTCGCGCCGCTCGGCCTCGCCGGCCGGGGTCTGGGACTCCGCGCGGAAGTGGCCGCCGCAGGACTCGGCGCGGTGCAGGGCGTCGAGGCACATGAGCTCGGCGAGCTCCAGGTAGTCGACGATGCGGTTCGCCTTCTCCAGCGACTGGTTGAACTGTTCGCCGGTGCCGGGGACCTTGATGCGGCGCCAGAACTCCTCGCGGATCTCCGGGATCCTCGCGAGCGCCTTGCGCAGACCGTCCGCGGTGCGGGCCATCCCGCAGTACTCCCACATGAGTTCACCGATCTCGCGGTGGAAGGAATCGGGGGTGCGGTCGCCGTCGACGGAGAGCAGCAGGTTGATCCGGTCCTCGGTCTCCGCCACGGCCTCCGCGACGGCGGGGTGTGCCTCGTCCACGGTGTCGGTGTGGGGGTTGCGGGCGAGGTAGTCGTTGATCGTGGAGGGCAGGACGAAGTAGCCGTCGGCGAGGCCCTGCATCAGGGCTGAGGCGCCGAGGCGGTTGGCCCCGTGGTCGGAGAAGTTCGCCTCGCCGATGGCGAAGAGGCCGGGGATGGTGGTGGAGAGGTCGTAGTCGACCCAGAGGCCGCCCATCGTGTAATGCACGGCGGGGTAGATCCGCATGGGGACCGTGTAGGGGTCCTCGTCGGTGATCCGCTGGTACATGTCGAAGAGGTTGCCGTACTTGGCTTCGACGGCCTTGCGGCCCATCCGGCCGATGGCCTCGGCGAAGTCCAGGTAGACCCCTTGTCCGCCGGGGCCGACGCCGCGCCCCTCGTCGCAGACGTTCTTGGCGGCGCGGGAGGCGATGTCGCGGGGCACCAGGTTCCCGAAGGCGGGGTAGATCCGCTCCAGGTAGTAGTCGCGCTCGTCCTCGGGGATCCGGTTGGCCGGGCGGTCGTCGCCCTTGGCCTTGGGGACCCAGATGCGGCCGTCGTTGCGGAGCGACTCGCTCATCAGGGTGAGCTTGGACTGGTGGTCGCCGGTGCGCGGGATGCAGGTGGGGTGGATCTGGGTGAAGCAGGGGTTGGCGAAGTACGCGCCGCGCCGGTGCGCCCGCCAGACGGCGGTGGCGTTGGAGTTCATGGCGTTGGTCGACAGGTAGAAGACGTTGCCGTAGCCGCCGGTGGCCAGGACGACCGCGTCGGCGAAGTAGGTGTCGATCTTCCCGGTGACCAGGTCGCGGGCGACGATGCCGCGCGCCTTGCCGTCGACCACGATCAGGTCGAGCATCTCGGTGCGGGCGTGGAGTTCGACGCCGCCCGACGCGATCTGCCGGGACAGCGCCTGGTACGCGCCGAGGAGGAGCTGCTGTCCGGTCTGGCCGCGCGCGTAGAACGTACGGGAGACCTGGACGCCGCCGAAGGAGCGGTTGTCGAGGAGGCCGCCGTACTCCCGGGCGAAGGGGACGCCCTGGGCGACGCACTGGTCGATGATCTCCACCGAGATCTGGGCCAGCCGGTGGACGTTGGACTCCCGGGCGCGGAAGTCGCCGCCCTTGACGGTGTCGTAGAACAGCCGGTGGATGGAGTCGCCGTCGTTGCGGTAGTTCTTCGCGGCGTTGATGCCGCCCTGGGCGGCCACCGAGTGGGCGCGTCGGGGTGAGTCCTGGAAGCAGAACTGGACGACGTGGTAGCCCTGTTCGGCGAGTGTGGCGCCGGCCGCTCCGCCGGCCAGACCGGTGCCGACGACGATGACGGTGTGTTTGCGCCGGTTGGCGGGGTTCACGAGTCTCGCTTGGAAGCGCCGGGTGTCCCAGCGTTCGGCGACGGGGCCCTCGGGGGCCTTCGTGTCGACGACGGGCTCGCCCGTGGCGTACTGCGTGTAGTCGGGCATGTCAGCTCACCACTCCGGTCATGACGGCGACGGGTACGGAGATGAAGCCCACGGTCAGCACTGCCGCGAGGAGGTTGGCGAGGGTCTTCAGGATGCGGTCGCGGGTCGCGTTGCCGACGCCCAGGGTCTGCGCGGCGCTCCAGAAGCCGTGCTGGACGTGCAGGCCCATGGCGAGCACGGCGACGATGTAGATGACGTTGCCGTACCAGGTCGAGAAGGTGTCGATGACGTTCTGGTAGGGGTGCCCGGCCTCGAAACCGGTGTGCACGGTGCCGGTCGTCAGGTCGAGGATGTGCCAGACGATGAAGAGCGCGAGGATGATCCCGCCCCAGCGCATGGTCCGGGTGGCGTAGGTCGCCCGGGCCCTCTTGTGGACGTACTTGGCCGGGCGCGCCCTGATGTCGCGCCGGCTCAGCTGGTACGCGCAGACGCCGTGCAGCACGACGGCCGCGACCAGCCCCACCCGGACGATCCACAGCGCCCACTCGTAGTGCAGTACCGGTTCGCCCATGGTGCGCAGCCAGTGGGCGTACCCGTCGAACTCGCCGGGTCCGAAGAAGATCTTCAGGTTGCCCACCATGTGGGCGACGAGATATCCGAGCATGACCAGACCGGTCACGGCCATGATCGTCTTCTTGCCGACGGTCGAGTCCCAGAGCGTACGCGTCATCGACGGCCGTCGGTCCGTCCGCGTTGCCAATGCCATGGACACGACGGTAGGGCGAACGGCCCGATCAGTCCAAGACATGGCCTGGCTCATCTCCATAGGCATGCACTATCGACAGTGGGTAGGGTCGAAGGGTGCACTTCCAACAGCTCACCTACTTCGTGGCCGTCGCCGAGGCCCGGCACTTCACCCGGGCCGCCGAGACGGTGCATGTGTCGCAGCCCTCGCTCTCCCAGCAGATCCGGGCGCTGGAGACGGAGTTGGGCGCCGATCTGTTCAGCCGGGCCCGGGGCAACATCGCCCTCACCGACGCGGGCGAGGCATTGCTGCCGCTCGCCCGGCGGATCCTCGCCGACGCGGAGACGGCACGGCAGGAGGTCCAGGAGCTGGTCTCGCTGCGCAGCGGCCGGGTGCGGCTGGGGGCGACGCCGAGCCTGTGCACCGGACTGCTGCCGGACGTGCTGCGCGCCTTCCACGACCGTCATCCGGGGGTGCGGCTGCTGCTGGAGGAGGGCGGCTCGCACGACCTGGTGCGTCAGCTGGCGCGGGGCGCGCTCGACCTGGCGCTGGTGGTGCTGCCCATGCCGGCCGCCTCTCCCGCGCTGACCACGGTGGAGCTGCTGCACGAGGACCTGGTGGTGGTGTCCTCGGCGGCGGAGCCGCCCCCGGGGCGGGGCGGCCGGATCCGGATCGCGGATCTGGAGGGGGCGCCGCTGGTGATGTTCCGGCACGGGTACAACCTGCGGGAGCTGACCGTCGCCGCGTGCCGCGCGGAGGGCTTCGAGCCCACGTTCACCGTCGAGGGCGGCGAGATGGACGCGGTGCTCGGCTTCGTACGGGCGGGGCTCGGCATCGCCGTGGTGCCGAGCATGACCGCCGCCCGGGCGGGCAGCGACCTGCGCAGGACCCCGCTGGCCGGCGCCGGGCTGCGGCGCACGATCGCGCTGGCGCACCGCAGCGACGTGGCTCCGCCCCGGGCCGCGCGCGAGCTCCAGCGGATGCTGCTGGAGCACCGGCCGGCCTCGGGCTGACCGGCCGGGGCGCGAAGGATCCTCCGCGCCCCGGCGGGGCTCAGACGGCGTCCGCCAGCAGCAGGGAGTGGATGCGGTCCGGAGCCCCGGGGCGGGCGTAGTACCAGCCCTGTGCGGTGTCGCAGCCCAGCAGCCGCAGCTGCTCGGCCTGGGCGCCCGTCTCCACGCCCTCCACGGTGACGGCCAGCTCCAGGCTGTGGGCCAGCGACACGATGCCCTCGACGATCTTCAGATCGACCGGGTCCGCCGGGTGCTGCTGCATGCCCCGGGTGAAGGAACGGTCCAGCTTGAGCACGCTCACCGGCAGCCTGCGCAGGTTCGCCAGGTTCGAGTAGCCCGTGCCGAAGTCGTCGAGCGCGATGTCGACGCCCATCTCCGCGAGCTGCCGCAGCGGCTTGAGGAGATCGTCGTCGGCGCCGATCAGGGCGGACTCGGTCACCTCCAGGCAGAGGGCTCCCGGTTCGAGTCCGGAACGTTCCAGCACGTCGACGGTCTCGGCGACGAGACGGGGGTGGTGCAGCTGGGTCGGCGAGAGGTTGACGTTGATCCGCAGCGGCCCTCCGTCGCTGTGCCGCTCCTGCCAGAAGTTCGCCTGCCGTACGGACTCCTCCAGCACCCAGCGCCCGAGCGGCACGATGAGCCCGGTGTGCTCGGCGAGCGGGATGAACCGGTCGGGGCCGAGCACCCCGTGCTGCGGATGGCACCACCGTACGAGGGCCTCGGCGCCGTGCACCGTGCCGTCGCCCAGGTGCACGAGCGGCTGGTACTCGATGAAGAACTCGCCCCGGTCCAGGGCTGCCGGGAGCGCGGTCGTCAGCCCGTGCCGGGTGATGGCCCGCGCGTCGGCCTCGGCGTCGGCGAGCTGGTAGCGGTTGCCGCCCGCCGCCTTGGCCCGGTACATCGTGATGTCGGCGCTGCGCAGCACCTCGGCGGCGCTGCGCTCCCCGGAGGGCCCCTCGACGACGCCGATGGAGCCGCGGACGGTCAGCTCGCGGCCGTCGAGGCGGATGGGTGAGGCGAGCGCGCCCAGGATGCGGCCGGCCAGCTCGTCCACCTCCTCGGCGGTGTCCGGGCCTGTGGTGAGCGCGACGAACTCGTCGCCGCCGAGTCGGGCGACCATCTCGCCGGGCGCGGTGGCGCAGCTCTGGAGCCGGTCGGCGACCTCGACCAGGAGGCGGTCGCCGGCGGCGTGGCCGAGGCTGTCGTTGATGGCCTTGAAGCCGTCGAGGTCCAGGTAGCAGAGGCCGAAGCGGATTCCCTCCTGGGCGGCGAGGGCCTTCTCCAGGCGCTCGAAGAACAGCGTCCGGTTGGGCAGCCCGGTGAGCGCGTCGTGGGTGGCCTCGTAGCGCAGGCGCAGATTGAGCAGCCGCCGCTCGGTGGTGTCCTCCATCAGTGCGAGCTGGTACTCGGGACGGCCTTCGGAGTCCCGCAGCAGCGAGACGGTGAGGTTGGTCCACAGCACGGTGCCGTCGTTGCGGTAGTACGCCTTCTCGACCCGGTAGTGGTCGCGTTCGCCCCGTACCAACTCGTCGTAGTACTTCCACACCTGCGGCGAGTCCTCGGGGTGGACCCACTCGTTCACCTTGTGGCTGCGGACGTGGTTCTCCAGACCGCCGAACATCTTGGTGAGGGTGTCGTTGATCTCCAGGATGTTGCCGTCCAGGTCGGCGACGCCGATGCCGATGGCGGCGTCCTTGAAGACCGCGCGGAACCGGGCCTCCGTGGCGTGCAGGGCCTGTTCGGCTTCCGAACGGGCGGTCAGCGCCGAGCGGGCGATGGCCTCCTGCTCGGCGAGCGTGCGCTCGCGCAGGGCCCCGGTGAAGCCGGCGGCGAGGGTGTGCTGGATCCGGGCGCAGCGGGCCCGGCCGTCCTCCGTGGACAGCGCGCCGGGCCCGGTGCCGCCGCAGTACAGGACGAGGTAGGAGTCGACGACGCCGAGCGTGGAGCTGAGGGCGTCCGGGTCGGTGCAGTGCGCGTCGATCAGGGCTTCGCCGATCCGCTGGGCGGGCGAGGCGTCGAAGGGGTGGGCGTGCAGGATGCCGTTCAGCTCGCGTGCCAGGGGCAGCAGATGCTGCTCGAACTCGGGCCGGGTGAGGGAGGTGGCCGTCAGGGGGAAGATGGCCCGGCTCCAGATTCTGGCGAATCTCCGCAGCCGGCCTTCCGGACCGTCGGGTTCCGCGTCCGGTTCCCCGGACGCCTGGGCGGGAATGGTCACGCCTTGCGCCCAACCCCTGCGAAGCCCGAGAAGGCGTACGGGTCTTCCTGCTCCGGCGCCTGCGGGGTGTCGGGCCGCCATTCGGGCATCGACACGAGCCCCGGCTCGACCATCTCGTAGCCCTCGAAGAACTGGCCGATCTCCTCCCGCGAGCGCATGATCAGCGGGTTGCGGATGTTCCGGTAGACGCCGACCGTGCCGGCCGCCTCCTCCTTGGGCAGCGGGATGCCCTCGTACGAGGCGTGGGTCAGGACGATCAGGCTGCCGGGGGCCAGTGACTCGCGCAGCTCGGCGACCGCGCGGCGCGGGTCGTCGGCGTCCTCCACGAAGTGGAGGACCGCGACCAGCAGCAGCGCCACCGGCCGCTCCAGGTCGAGCAGCCCGGTGATCTCCGGGTTCGTCAGGATCTCCTTGGGACGGCGCAGGTCGGCGGCGGCGATGACCGCGCGGTCGTTGCCCTTCAGGACGGCCCGGCTGTGGGCGACGGCGACCGGGTCGTGGTCGACGTAGGCCACCTTGGCCCCGGGGTCGGCGGCCTGGGCGACCTCGTGGACGTTGCCGAAGGTCGGTATGCCGGAGCCGATGTCCAGGAACTGGTCGATGCCGGTGTCGACGGCGTAGCGGACGGCCCGGCGCATGAAGGCCCGATTGGCCTGCATGATCTTGGGAAGGCCCGGAAGGAACTCCATGGCCTTGCGCGCGGCTTCCCGGTCCACCTCGAAATTATGCGATCCGCCCAGATAGAAGTCGTACATGCGAGACACGCTTGGCACCGAAATGTCAATGCCCTGCGGTGCCCAGGCGGGACGCTCCATCGATGTCTCCAACAAGTCGCCACGGCGATCCGGCCATGTTCATGGTCAGTGTTGACCAGAGGCTACTGATCGGCCGCCAAGAGAGCGAGTGGAAACGGAAATTAGCGATCCGTTATTGGTCACACTCCGGTGGCATCCGCGGCCGGTCCGTCGCTGCGCGTATGCGAACAGCGACGGACCGGCACTCCGGACGCCGTTTCCCTGTGATTCGGGGCCACTTGGGGCTCCTGGGCGGTGTGTCCTCGCCGAACCGGTAGGGCGCGAAGCCCGCACGGTCGGTGAGCACCCTCCCGAGCTTCTCGCTCTCCCGGACGCCGAGTTGACCGGCCTCCTCGGGTTCCGCCGCCTCCGCCTCCGCGTCGGCCCCGGTCCGTATCCTCCGCCGACGGATCCGTACCCACTGTCGGCGGGCTGCTTCCGGGCCGGCGCCGGGCCGCGCCGTTCATGGCCCTGGGTACGGAACGCCGACGGGGGCGCGTTCGGAGGAATGCCGGAAGAATTCGGCGACGCGACGTCCACCGGACAAACACGAATGGCCCATTAACCGCACGATCAGGCGAATCATCGGCAGGTACCGCGTGTTCCCCGGCAGCGTGGATCATGCTCGCGGACGTGTACGGATCACGCATCGCGCGGCTCACGACGGTCGCCGCACTTCTCTGGCTGACAGCCGTACCGCTGCCCGCCACCGCCGACAGCTGCGCGGTGGCCACGATCGGGCGGGGAGACGGCAGTTCGTCGGTCGCCGTGGCGGGCGGCGGGGACTGTGTCGCGGTCTCCGAGCCCCCACCACCGCCACCGCCGCCCCCACCTCCACCGCCACCGCCACCTCCCCCGCCGCCCCCACCTCCACCGCCACCGCCACCATCTCCACCGCCACCGGTGGTCGCGGAACCGCCGCCTCCGCCATCTCCACCCTCGCCGCCTCCTCCCCCGCCGCCTCCTCCTTCGCCGCCGCCTGCCCCGCCGCCCCCTCCCCCGCCACCGCCACCGGCACCCGCGCCTGCGCCTGCGCCCGAGCCGCCACCGAAACCCTCGCCGTCCCCGAAGCCACCGGAGCGGACCGAGCCACCGCGCCCCCGGCCCGTCGCGCTGCCGACGTACCGCAAACCGGCCCGCAAACAGCCACGGAGCGGACCGTCGCTGGTGTCCCTGACGCTGCTCATCACCGCCCCGGCGGTGTTCGCCGTAGCGGTGCTGCGGCCGCGATCATCCCGCTGACCAGGAGAGATGCATGTCCGAATGGCTCGTCCTGAGCATTGCCATGGCGTCCGCCTGCGCGGTCGTCCTCACCATCGCCGTTCTGAACAACCGGCGAATCGGGGATGACGACGACCCGTCCGAGACGCCCGACGTCATCGAGTACATGACGATGATGATCGGCGTGGTCTACGCGATCGTCCTGGGGCTCGCCATCGCCGGGGTCTGGGAGGGACGCAGCGCCGCCCAGGAGTCCGTCCGCATCGAGGCGCAGGCGCTGCACGAGGTGCAGGCGCGCGCCTCCGTCTACCCGGTGGAGGTCCGCGACCGCATCCGCGCGGACGTCGACGCCTACGTCGACCATGTGGTGCACGACGAGTGGAAGGTGATGTCCGAACACAACACGCTCACCGAGCGCGGCACCGAGTTGCTGGACAAGGTGCGGGCGGACGTCACCGACTACGCGCCCAGGACCGATCACGAGGGGCAGGCCTACCAGCCGCTGGTCGACCAGGTGGCTGCGGCGGACGACGCCCGCAGCACACGCGCGCAGAACGCCGGGGCGACGATGCCGGGGGTGGTCTGGTTCGGGCTGATCATCGGGGCGCTGGTGACCGTGGGTCTGATCTTCGCCCTCCAGATCCGCAGAACGTTCCGCGAACTGCTCCTGGCCGGCCTGTTCAGCGCATTGATCGCCTTCCTGCTCTTCCTGATCTGGGACTTCGACGCGCCCTTCGGCCGGGGCATCTCGGCCACCGCGGACCCGTTCCTCGACATGTTCCCGGGGGCCGCCCGCTGAGTCCGCGCCCCGGCCCGTAAGCCGACCGGTGAGCCGGCCCGGCCCGTAAGCCGACCGGTGAGCCGGCCCGGCCCGTGAGCCGACCGGTGAGCCGGCCGGGGGACACCGCTGACCCATTCGCCGGACCCCGATCGCGGGCCGGGTGGACCCCTCCTAGCGTGTCGGGCATCGAGGTGCATTTTTCCTGCTATGTGGAAAATGGTTCCGCAGCTGCCCCTCGGGGAACACCGGAGGATCCACCATGCGCGCGATACGTGTCGCACCGCTCGCCCTGCTCGGCGCCAGTGCCCTGACGCTGCTGGCCCCGTCCGCCGCCCACGCCGCGCCGGACGGGGCGACCAGCACGTTCAACCCGACGATCACCCCGTCGGTCATCGCACCGGGCGGCCGGGTCACCCTCGGCGCCGGCGGCTGCACGGGCGAGACGACCGTCTCCTCGGGCATCTTCGACACCGCCACCATCCCGAGCGGCTCCACGACGGCCACCGCCACCATCGACACGGACGCCCGCCGGGGGGCCGTGTACGCGGTGACGTTCGCGTGCGGCTCCACCGGCACCTCCCGCAACGTCAACCTGACGATCACCGGCGGCGCCACGAGCACCCCCACCCCCAGGCCCACCACCGTTCCGACGGCCAGCTCGACGGCGCTCGTCCCGGGCGGCGTGCGTGGCGGCCTCGGCGGAAGCTCCGGCTCCACCGACACGGTGGAGGTCGCCGCCGGAGCGGCCCTGGTGGCCGTGGCGGCCTCGGGCGCCCTCTACTTCGCGCGCCGCCGCGCCGCCGACCGCCGCCACTGACCGCGAGCATGCGGCGCACGGCAGTCGCCCCGGGTCCTGGTCCAGGACTCGGGGCGACGGGCGTATCGGGCCGGGCGGGAGGTTCGACGCCTTAGAACGCCGCATGGCTCGTCCGCCGACGCCGGACGAGGAAGACCGCGCCGCCGACGGCCGCCGCGGCCACCAGACCGCCGCCGACCTGCATCTCGACGGAGCTCGGGCCCATCGAGCCGCCGAGCCCGCCCTGCGAGGGGTTGCCGGCGAGCACGGTGAACTTGTGCGTCGCGATCCGGTCGTTGTCGTTGCACTTCACGGAGAGGTGGTACTGCCCCGGCGTGGTGTTGTTCCGGACCCGGGCATGGGCGTAGTTGGTGCCGTCACCCGGCGAGAGGGTGGTCGTCGGGAACGCGTTCGACCAGACCTTGCCGCCGTGACCGCAGCCCTGCGCGGTGATCTTCAGCGTGCCGCCCTGGTGGACGGAGTGAGGGTTGACGGCGACGTTGACCGGGCCGTTGGTGGCGGCGGCCATGGGAGCCGCCAGCCCGACGGCCGCGAAAGCGGTCGCGGTGACCGCGAGAGCGCGTGAGACACGCATCGTGTGAACCTCCAGCGGGAAACGCCCCCCGGGGGCTTGTCCCCCGGGCTGATCGACGAGAACGCCTCCCATGACGAACACTCACCAGCGGATCAAAGGCTCGCACTTCGGCGTTGCTCCACCCCGGTGACGCGACACGCCGTACGAAAACCCGCGGAACTGACGGAGCCGCAGGTCACGGACCGTCAGAACTTTTATCTGCTCATTACTCCGATGGGCAGGCATCCGGCAGGTGCCCGGCCCCGCCGCCACCCGTTCGCCCCGCTCTGATCGCCGCCCGGACCCGACGCCCTTAGCGTTCACAGCGTCGCGACGAAGGGAGAACCATGGGCCGGGACTACGCTGGCGCCGAGCGGACCAGACGTGTGCCCTGGGGTGCGGTCGCCCTGGTGCTGCTCAGCGGCCTCGCCCTCATGCGCAACGGCACGGAGTTCGGGGAGGCGGGCCCCCCGCAGCCCGCGGCGGCCGCCTCGCTGGACCTGGGCAAGGACACCGCGGGACCGCCGGTGGAGGGCGAGGCGGTGCAGCCGCTGCCGTACGCCCCGGCCTCCCGGGTGAAGGTTCCGTCCATCGACGTCGACGCCCCGGTCATCGACGTCGACCTGGACGCCAACGGGTGGATCGACGCCCCGCCCGCCGAGGACCCCAACCTCGCCGGCTGGTACCAGAACGGCATCGCCCCCGGCCAGCGCGGCACCGCCGTGGTCGTCGGCCACGTCGACAACATGTCCGGGCCCGCGGTCTTCTACGGCCTCGGCTCGCTCCAGAAGGGGCACCGGGTCGAGGTCGACCGCTACGACGGCCGGGTCGGGATCTTCGAGGTGTACGGGGTGGAGGTCTTCTCCAAGAACGACTTCCCCGGCCCCCGGGTCTACGGCGACACCGGCCACGCGGAGCTGCGGGTCATCACCTGCGGCGGGGGCTACTCCAAGGCGGGCGGCTACGACGGCAACGTGGTGGTCTTCGCCCGGCTCGTCGACACCCGCTGACAGCGGGCGCTTCACGCGACGGCGCCCCCGGCGGTCTCGGGAACTCGAGGCCGCCGGGGGCGCCGTCGTGCGCGGACGCGTTCCCGGCTCAGAGGCGGCGCGGCACCGTGATGCGGTAGCCGGAGTCCAGCAGCCGGGGGAGATAGCGGCGCAGGGCCGCGACGCTCTGCGAGCGGTCGCCGCCCGCGTCGTGCGAGAGGACGACGACGCCGGGCGCCGCTCCGTCCAGCACCCGGCGGACGATCCGGCCGGTGCCCGGCGTCTTCCAGTCGAGCGTGTCCACGGTCCAGGCCATGGGCTCCATGCCCAGCTCGGCCCCGATCTCGAAGGAGTTGCGGTTCCACGCGCCGTAGGGCGCGCGGTACCAGAGCGGCGGGGCCCCGAGCGCCCGGTCCACCACCTCGCTGGTGCGCCCCAGTTCCTCGCGGATCGCGGGGCGGGAGAGCTTCGGGATCAGCGGGTGCGACCAGGAGTGGTTGCCGACCACATGCCCGTCGTCGGCCATCTCGCGCAGCAGGTCCCGGTTTCCGTCGGCCATCTCCCCGCAGACGAAGAACATCGCGCGGACCCGGTGCTCGCGCAGGGTGGCCAGGATGTCCGGGGTGTAGAGCGGATCGGGTCCGTCGTCGAAGCTCAGGACCATCGAGTGACCGATCTCGGGAAGATGCTCGAAGGGCCGGACGCGCACGGGCGGCCTGGCCGGTCCGAACCGGGACGGAGTATGCGCCGTCATCGGTTCGAGCCGGTACGGGGAGGGTCGGCCCCGGACGTGTCCCGGAGGTCCCGCGGCCGCGGCGGGCGGGGTCTTCGCGGCGGGAGCGGAGCGACCGGGCGCCGAGGCCGGATCGGCGGCGATCAGGTGCACGGCGGTGGCGGTTCCGAGGCCCAGGGCGACCCTCAGCAGGGTGCGGCGCTCGGGTCCGGTGTGATCACTTCTCATGGCCAACTGCTCGCACGGCCGGACGTCCGTTCCCACCGCCGACACCGACCACCGCCCGTTTTGTACACGATCGACGCAGTATGTTCATCTCATTCACGTCGGTCGGCGTCCCGGAGCCTCCCCGCCGGGACGAGTCGATAGCCTCGGAGCCGTGACAGAGCAGCAGCCTCACCGGTTCGAACGCGGCACGGACGGGCCCAAGGTGATCGTCGCGGGGCTCGACGGCTCCGATTCGTCGATGCGCGCGGCGGCCTACGCCGCAGGACTGGCCCGTCGGCAGAACGCCATGCTGGCCCTGGTGTACGTCCAGCCCGTCATCACGGCGGGTGCGGCGCTGGGCGTGCCGGTGGGCGACACCACGGGCGAGGTCGCGGAGAACCTGGTCACCGAGATCCGCCAGGCGACCGAGCGCTTCAGTGACGCGTGGGACATGCGCTGGGAGTTCCACACCTTCCGGGGCGACCCGTACAACGGGCTGGTGACGGCTGCCGACGAGCTGAAGGCGGACGCGGTGGTGGTCGGGGCGTCGGAGTCGGCCGGTCACCGCTTCGTCGGTTCGGTGGCCGTGCGCCTGGTGAAGGCGGGGCGTTGGCCGGTCACCGTGGTGCCGTAGAAAGCGTTCACTTGCCCATGAGGAGCCCGTCGCTCTCCGCTCCGCGCCCGAGGACGACGGTACGGATGCGGTCGCGGACCTCGCGGAGGTGCTCGGCTCCGTCGTCGAGGGAGGCGTTGAGGTTGACGGCGCGTCCGGTGGCGGTGTCGTACCACTGCGGGACGAACTCCGCCTTCTTCACCGTCCAGCGTTCGCCCGGTTTCGCGGGCGGGGCGAAGGTGAAGCGGCCCATCGAGCTCTGGTTGCCGCGCGGATCCTGGACGCCCTCGTAGTTGATCATCGCTCCGGCGATCTGGTCGCCCATGCCGTAGATGACCCAGGTGCCGTTGACCTTCTCGTACGCCTGAGGCACATGGGCGTGCGTGCCGACCAGCAGGTCGATGTCGGGGCGGCCGCCGTCGGCGGACGCGGTGAGCCGCTCGGCCAGCTCCAGCTGCCGGGCGTCGGGCTCGTCCTGCCATTCGGTGCCCCAGTGGATGGACAGGACGACGACGTCGGCGCCGGCCCGCCGGGCCGCCCTGGCCTCCTCGATGATCCTGCGCTCGTCGGTCACGTTGACCGTCCAGGGGCGGTCGGCGGGGACCGGGACGTCGTTGGTGCCGTAGGTGTACGCGAGGTGGGCGACCTTGGCCGCGCCCTTTCCCGGCCCGGCGGGCAGGATCGTGGGCCGGGCGGCCTCGGCGGCGGTGCGGGCGGAGCCTGCGTGCCGGACGCCCGCCCCGTCCAGCGCGCCGAGCGTGCGCGCGACCCCCTCGGCCCCGTCGTCGAGGGTGTGGTTGGAGGCCGTGGAGCAGGAGTCGAACCCGGTGGCGCGCAGGGCGGTGGCGACCTCGGGCGGCGACTTGAAGCTCGGGTAGCCGGTATAGGGGCCGCCCTCCGCGCCGTACACCGTCTCCATGTGGCAGAACGCCAGGTCCGCGGCGGAGACGACCGGGGCGACGCCCGCCAGCATCGGGGCGAAGTCGTAACCGGTGCCGCCCGCGTCGACGGCGGCCCGGTCGATCACGGAGGAGTGCGGCAGGATGTCGCCCGCGGCGAGGAGCGTGAACGGGCGGGGCCCCTCGGCATCCTGGCCGCCGGCGCCCCGGGCGGCGGGGGGCCCGCTCGGCCCGGGGGACGAGGACTGCTGCCCGGTGCAGCCGGTGGCCGCGGCGAGCAGGAGGGCGATGGCGGCCGCGGTGCCCGGTCGGATGCGCTGCGTCATCTGCTCGACTCCATGTTCGGATGATTACGACCATCCGACTACATAGATTTTCATACCGGATATGCAAGGAGCATTGCCGCATACCTAGCTGAACTGGTCGTACCGGCCGACCCCGACGGCCCCTCGACCGTTCACCGCACCACTCGCCGCACTGAGCGACCGCTCGTCGCACGCCTCGGCGCACCGCCTGTTCCCGCGCCGCCGAATGCGTTCGGATACGCCAAGTCGGCAACGAGGCCACCAGGGGCCGCGGCGGGAGAGGGCGTTCATGAAGACCACCACGACGACCGACGAGCGGACCCTCGCCGAGTTGCAGCGGGAACACGGCCCCGCACTGTTCCACTTCCTCCTCGGCCTGACCTTCGGCGACCGGCAGCGGGCGGAGGACCTGGTGCAGGAGACCCTGGTACGCGCCTGGCAGCACCCCGAGGCCTTCGACGCGCCCTACGCCTCGATGCGGCCGTGGCTCTTCACCGTGGGCCGCCGCCTCGCCATCGACGCGCGGCGCTCCCGGCAGGCCCGTCCCGTCGAGGTCAGCGACACCGTGCTGGAGAGCACCCCGGACGCCCTGGACACCGCGGACTCGGCCGTCCGCGCCCTGGACGTCCGGGAGGCGGTCCGCACCCTCAGCCCCGAACACCGCGCGGTCCTGGTCCAGATCTACTTCCGCGGGCTGAGCGTCGGCGAGACGGCCGAGGCGCTCGGCATCCCCGCGGGGACCGTCAAGTCCCGCTCCTACTACGCCCTGCGGGTCCTCGCGCGGACGCTGCCCGGCTACTCCCGCAGGTCCTCCGCCCGGAACAGCGCCAACAGGGCGGAGGCCTCGGCCACCTCCACGTAGACCCGGGCGCAGCCGTCGCAGCCCCGGAGGTGGCGGGCGACCCTACAGGTCTCCTCGGCGTCCAGGGCGTCCAGGACGTACGCGCCCAGCAGCAGGCGCACATGCCCGTCGTCGCCGGGGTCGACACTCATTCACTGCCTCGCATCTCCTGGGCGATCCTCCCCTTCTGCCCACGCGGGGCGCCCGCCCCCGGTTCAATGCTGCGTGAAGCCCGGCACCGAGCAAGGAAAGAGGCGAGACGGGATGCGTCCCGAGGATACGGATGGGACCGGTGGGAACGACCTCCAGGTACCGATGACCTGGCTGTGCACCGAGTACCTCGCCGACGACCTGTTACGGACCGGCGATCTGATGGAACCGGCGACCCTGGAGTTCCGGGCGGGACGCGACGCCCTCGCGCTGACGATGTTCCTGTGCGGAGTCCCCCGGGACGCTCCCGCCCCCCGGGCCCTGCCCGGGCCGCGGGTGGACGAGCTGCGGAGCCTCACGGCGTACGAGTGCACCTGGCGCGCCTGGATCTGCGAGCGGCTGACGGAGGCGGGACGGAACACCGAGCCCGGCGACCCCGATCTGGCGTTGGCGCGGGCGGCCTGGCGGTGGCTGGAGGAGACCGAGCTGCTCGCGGCGGACCTCGACGCGATCGGCCCCGGGTCCTGGGAGACCGACGACCAGGAGGTACGCGTCTGGACGCCCGCCTGGCAGTTGGGGCTGCCGCTGGGCCATCTGGCCGTCCACCTGTGCTGATCCCCTGCTTCAGGAACCGTGCACCCCGGCACGGTACTTGGGCAGCCGCAGCGTGATCTTCATGCCGGCCCCGACCCCGGTCTCGATGACCAGGCCGTAGTCGTCGCCGTAGACCTGCCGCAGTCGCTCGTCCACGTTGAGCAGGCCGATGCCGGTGGAGGCTCCGCCCTCGCCGCGCAGGATCTGCCGCAGCCGTTCGGGGTCCATGCCGGTTCCGTCGTCCTCGATGACCACCTCGGCCTCCGAGCCGGCGTCCAGGGCGCTGATGGTGATGCGGCTGCGGGTGGCCGCCCCTTCGAGGCCGTGCTTGACGGCGTTCTCCACCAGCGGCTGGAGGCACAGGAACGGCAGCGCGACGGGCAGCACTTCGGGGGCGACCTGGAGGGTCACGGCGAGGCGTTCGCCGAAGCGGGCGCGGACGAGGGCCAAGTACTGGTCGATGGAGTGCAGTTCGTCCGCCAGCGTGGTGAACTCCCCGTGCCTGCGGAACGAGTAACGGGTGAAGTCGGCGAACTCCAGGAGCAGTTCACGGGCCTGTTCGGGGTCGGTCCGGACGAACGAGGCGATGGCGGCGAGCGAGTTGAAGATGAAGTGCGGGGAGATCTGCGCCCGCAGGGCCTTGATCTCCGCCTCGATGAGCTGGGTGCGGGAGCGGTCCAGCTCGGCCAGCTCCAGCTGGACGCAGACCCAGCGGGCCACCTCCCCCGCCGCCCGGGCCAGTACCGCCGACTCGCGCGGGGCATAGGCGACCAGCGCACCCAGGACCCGGTTCTCGACGGTGAGCGGAACGGCGACGGCCCAGCGCAGCGGGCAGTCGAGGTCGGCGCAGCCACTGTCGAAGGCGGTGCGGCGGCCGTTGTCCAGGAGCGCCTTCAGGTGCTCCATGACGTCCTTGCCGTGGTGGTGACCGGCGCCGTCCCAGACCAGCACGCGGTCCCGGTCGGTGAGGCAGAGGGCGTCGGTGCCGAGGAGGGAGCGCAGCCGGCGGGCGGCGCGTCGGGCGCTCTCCTCGGTGAGGCCGGCCCGCAGCGGCGGGGCGGCCAGCGACGCGGTGTGCAGCGTCTCGAACGTGGCGTGCTCGACGGGGGTGCCGACATCGCTGGGGCGCAGCGGGCGGGCGGTGCGGCGGCCCACCAGATACCCGGCGCCGAGCAGCAGCACGGCCGACACGACGAGAACGGCGATCGCGGCCCCGGTCATCGTTCCCGTCCCGCGGCCGACCGGGCCGAGGAGAGGGCCTCGGGGAGGTGGAAGCGGGTCATGGCGGCGTTGGTGCCGGGGGGTATCCGCCCCGGTGTGGCGAGCGAGACGAGGATCATCGCGAGGAACCCCACGGGGACGGACCAGACGGCGGGCCAGGCGAGCAGGGCGTGCGGCCAGCCCGGCGGGCGTACGGCTCCGCTGACGGTGATGGCCACCGCCACGAGCGCGGAGCCGCCGCCCAGCAGGAGCCCCGCCACGGCCCCGGGCGGGGTGAGCCGCCGCCACCAGATGCCGAGGACGAGCAGCGGGCAGAAGGAGGAGGCGGAGACGGCGAAGGCCATGCCCACCGCGTCGGCCACCGGCACCCGGCTCACCAGCAGGGAACCGGCGAGCGGTACGGCGATCGCGAGGACGGTGGCGAGCCGGAAGTGGCGTACTCCGCGCGAGGGCAGGACGTCCTGGGTGATGACTCCGGCGACGGCCATGGTGAGCCCGGAGGCGGTGGACAGGAACGCGGCGAACGCCCCGCCGGCGATCAGCGCCCCGAGGAGGTCGCCGCCGAGTCCGCCGATGACGCGGGCGGGCAGCAGGAGGACGGCGGCGTCCGCGTCGCCGCCGTAACGCAGTTCGGGCGTGTAGAGCCGGCCGAGGGCTCCGTAGATCGGCGGCAGCAGGTAGAAGAGGCCGACCAGGGCGAGGACGGCGACGGTGGTGCGGCGGGCGTCGCGGCCGTTGGGGCTGGTGTAGAAGCGCACGACGACGTGCGGCAGACCCATGGTGCCGAGGAAGGTCGCCACGATCAGCCCGTAGGTGGCGTACAGCGGATGGTCGGCGCGGAAAACGGCGAGCTGTTCGTCGAAGCTGACCCGGGGCCGGCCGTCGCCCTGCCAGGCGAGCACCAGGAAGAGGGCGGGCACCAGGAGCGCGGTGAGTTTCAGCCAGTACTGGAAGACCTGGACGAAGGTGATGGAGCGCATGCCGCCGGCGGCGACGGCGGCGGTCACGACGGTGGCGACGAGGACGTCGCCGAGCCAGCCCGGAGCGCCCGTGAGGATCTTGAGGGTGAGGCCGGCCCCCTGGAGCTGGGGCACGAGGTAGAGCCAGCCCGCGCCGACGACGAGCGCGCTGACCAGTCTGCGGACCTGCCGTGATTCGAGCCGTCCCTCGGCGAAGTCCGGCAGGGTGTACGCCCCCGAGCGGCGCAGCGGGGCGGCGACGAAGACCAGGAGCACCAGGTATCCGGCGGTGTAGCCGACCGGGTACCAGAGCATGTCGGGGCCGTGGACGAGGACGAGCCCGGCGACGCCGAGGAAGGAGGCGGCGGAGAGGTATTCGCCGCTGATCGCGGCGGCGTTGAGGCGGGGTCGCACGGTGCGTGAGGCGACGTAGAAGTCGGAGGTCGTACGGGAGATACGCAGGCCGAAGCCGCCGACGAGGACGGTGGCGAGGACGACGAGGGCGACCGCCACCCAGGACGCCGCGTGGTCGGGGGTGCTCACGGGGCGGGGCGGCCCTCCACCAGCCGGGCGAAGTCGCGTTCGTTGCGCTCGGCCCTGCGGACGTACCACCAGGCGGCCAGGGTGAGCGGCGGGTAGGTGGCGAAGCCGAGCACCGCCCAGACGAGGGCGGAGCTGTCCAGCGCGGCGAAGAGGAGCGGCAGGGTGCCCGCGACGAGGACGAGGACGCCGAACACGGTGAGCCCGGCGCGCAGTTGGCCGCGCATCAGCGATCGCACATAGGCGCCGCCGAGGGCGGTCTGCTCGTCGATCTCCGACTGGGTGCGGTAACGGGGCAGCGGGCGCACCCGCCGCGGCTCCCCCGTGACCACTTCGCGCCGGGGCGGTGGCTCTGCGGACATGGGCTCGGAGTGTAGGCGTCGGCGTGCCGTACTGGGAAGGGCTCGGCGAAGAACCTCCCTGGTCAGCGGCCACCCTGGCGCATCAGGAGGTCGCGCAGGGCACGGGTGTGGCGGCGGCTGACGGCCAGCTCCGCCTCCCCGATGCGTACGCTCATGCTGCCCGCGTCCAGGCGCAGTTCGTCGATCCGGCCGAGCGCCACGAGGTGGCGGCGGTGGATCCGGACGAAGCCCCGGGAGCGCCACCGCTCCTCCAGGGTGGTGAGCGGAATGCGGACGAGGTGGCTGCCGGTGGCGGTGTGCAGGCGGGCGTAGTCGCCCTGCGCCTCGGCGTACGCGATCTCGTCGATGGGGATGAAACGGATGACGCCGCCCAGTTCGACCGGGATCTGGTCGCCCGCGCTGTCGTGGACGGGCGCGGACCGCTCCCCCACCTGCTCGGCGACCCGTCGGACGGCTTCGGCGAGGCGTTCGCGGCGGACCGGTTTCAGGACGTAGTCGACGGCCTTGAGATCGAAGGCGTGGACGGCGAAGCCCTCGTGCGCGGTGACGAAGACGATGAGCGGGGGCGCGGCGAAGCCGGCGAGGAGCTGGGCGACGTCGAGGCCGGTGAGACCGGCCATGTGGATGTCGAGGAAGACCACGTCGATCGCGGACGGGTCGTCGGGGCCCGCGTCCACCGCGCCACCGATGCGGCGCAGTGCCTCGGTCGCGCCGGTGGCGCCCTCGGCGCTGCGGACACGGGGGTCGGCGCGCAGGAGGTAGAGGAGTTCCTCCAGGGCGGGTTGTTCGTCGTCGACGGCGAGTACGCGCAGCATGAGGCCGGAGTTTAGGGGGTGCGGGGCGGATCAGGGCCGGGGCGTGAACGAATCCCGGGTTGTACCCGTACCGCCGCGACACGGACTCACTTCAGGAACTTGGAGAGCCTGCGGTCCGCGAGCGGCTTCCCGCCGGTCTGGCAGGTGGGGCAGTACTGGAGCGAGGAGTCGCTGAAGGAGACCTCCAGGACAGTGTCCCCGCAGACCGGGCAGGCCTCCCCGGCGCGCCCGTGGACCCGCATCCCGGTCTTCTTGTCGGCCTTGAGCTTTCCGGCCTCAATCCCGCTGGAGCGGGTCACGGCGTCCTCGAGCGTGGCGCGCAGCGCGGTGTACAGACGGGTGACGTCGTCCTCGCCGAGGTCGGCGGTCCGTTTGAACGGGGACATCTTCGCGACGTGCAGGATCTCGTCGCTGTAGGCGTTGCCGATGCCCGCGATGAGCGACTGGTCGCGCAGCGCGCCCTTGATCTGGCGGCGCTCCCCGGCGAGCAGCGCGGCGAACGCGTCACGGTCGAAGGCGTCCGCGAGGGGGTCCGGGCCGAGGCGGGCGATGCCTGGGACGTCCATGGGGTCGTGGACGAGGTGGACGGAGAGGCGCTTCTTGGTGCCCATCTCGGTCAGGTCGAAGCCGTCGCCGTCGGCGGTGACCAGGCGCAGGGCGAGGGGTCCCTTGCCGGGGCGGGGCGGGGCGGCCGGGAAGGAGTCCTTCCAGCGGAGCCAGCCGGCCCGGGCCAGGTGGGTGAAGAGGTGGAGGCCGCCCGCCTCGATGTCGAGGAACTTGCCGTGGCGGGCGATCGAGGTGACGACCGTGCCCTCCAGGGCGGTCAGCGGCGGGTCGTACGTCTTCAGGACGCTGATCGCCAGCGGGAGGACGCGGGCGATCTCCTTGCCGACCAGTTGGTCGTCGAGGAAGACCCTCAGGGCTTCGACTTCGGGCAGTTCGGGCATGGCTCCAGACTGCCGCAGCCGGTGGGCGGCTGCCTCTCAGGAGACCGGTGCGCGGTCCGTGCCGGTGATGACGGCGCCCAGCTCGGTGAACTCCTCCTCGACCGCGGCGGCGAGCCGGTCGAGGTCGGGCAGCGCCTTGCCGTCGGCGACCAGTCCCACGTGCACCCGGCCGCCGTAGGTGGTCAGGGCCACCGCCAGGGACTGGCCCCGGGCCAGCGGGGCCATGGGGTAGAGGGCGGTCAGCCGGCAGCCGCCCAGCGAGAGCGCGGAGCGGGGCAGCGGCACGCTGGTGACCAGTACGTCGAAGAGCACGCGGGCGGCGCCGGCCGCCAGTGGTGCGCCGAACCGGTGTGCCAGCGGGGGTAGTTGGTCGGCCAGTACGGCGACGGCTCCGGCGCCCCTGAGGGGGCCGGCCGCCTTGTTGCGGTCCATCGCCGTCCGGACCGCCCGGAGCCGCCCGCGCGGGTCGGCCTCGGCGACCGGCAGGTCGAGCAGATAGGCGGAGAGCCGGTTGCCGGTGGCGGAGGCGCCACCGGGCCGGCGGCGGGAGACGGGGACCAGGGCGCGCGGGTCCGCGGCGGACAGCGGTTCGCCGCGCCCGGCCATCCAGCGGCGCAGCGCACCGGCGACGACGGCGAGGAGGACGTCGTTGGCGGTGCCGCCCTCGGCGCGCCGGATCCGTTGGAGGTCCCCGGCGTCGAGGTCGGCGGTGGCCAGGCGGCGGGTGCCGCTGGAGGGTGCGGTGAAGGCGGTCGTGGAGCGCAGGTCGAGGCGGCCCGCGCGGACGAGGGAGGCCCCCACGCCGAGCGCCCGGCCGACCTCGCCGATCCGGCCGAGGGCCATGCCCGCCATCTCCCGGGGGTCGGGCAGCCAGGAGCGGGGCGGGACGGCGGGGCGGCCCCGGGCGGCGGTGCGGGCGCTGGTGACGGCGGCGATCTCGTCGAAGATCCCGGCCCCGATGGCGACCGCCCGCATCCCGTCGGCCAGGGCGTGGTGCAGCTTGACCAGGACGGCGAAGGGGCCGCCCGCCGCGCCGCCGATGAGATACATCCGCCAGGGCGGCAGCCCGCGCCCGAGCGGTCGCTCCATCAGTTCGCCGGCCAGTCGGCCGGCCTCCGCCATGAAGTCGCCGTCGTCCACGACGACGCGCTGGACGTGCCGGTGCACGTCGAAGTCCTTGTCCACGGTCCAGGCCTTGCCGCCGACCGGCAGCAGGACGTCCCGTACGCACATGCGCAGCCGGGGGATCGCGGCGGCGCGGGTGCCGAGCAGGTCGAGGATCCGCTCCGGGGCGGCGCCGGGCGCCGGCGCGAAGACGGCGAGCGCGCCGAGGTGCATGGGATGGGCGTCCGATTCGAGGTGCCAGAAAGCGAGATCGAGCGGGGCGAGGAGCTCGGTACCCAACGGGGGCCTCATGTCGTCGAAGGCGGCAGGCCGGGGTGCGGCCGGTCCCGCGCAGTCAATCGTTCGCGGTCGATTACGGTCAAGCACAGACATGTTACGTACTGTTACATTTCGGTGCGCGGTTCAGCGGGCCGGAATGAGGAACTCGCACCACACGCATTTGCCGCTGCCACGGGATTCCACGCCCCAGACGTCGGCCAGCCGGTCGACCAGCATCAGGCCGCGTCCCGACACTCCCGACTCCCCCGCGTCGCGGCGCCGGGGCAGTGCGCTGGAGCGGTCCTCGACGTCGACGCGCAGCCGTCGCTCGCCTCCGGCGAGCACCCGGATCGTCACGACGGCGCCGCCGTCGGTGTGCATGAGCGCGTTGGTGATCAGTTCGTCGGCCGCGAGTTCGATCTCATCCGCCCGGTCCTTCGCTCCCCAGGCCCGGACCGCGGCCCGGATCATGTGCCGGGACGAACTCAGCGCCTCGGGGTCGTTCTGGGCGACGTGCTGCTGGAGCCGGCCGCCCGGCTGCGGGGCGTGCGCGGCACGGCGGCGCAGCAGCAGGACCGCGACGTCGTCCTGGCCGCCGCGCTCGTCGACGGCGTCGCAGAGCTGGTCGGCCAGCTTCTGCAGGTCCTGGGGGCCGTTGGTGACGAGGGCGGTGAGGTGCTGCATGCCTTCGTCGAGGTCGAGGCCCGGCAGCTCGACGAGGCCGTCGGTGAACAGGACCATCGTCTGGCCGGGGTCCAGTTCGACCGTGCCGACCGGGTACTCCAGCCGGCCGAACTCCGCCGAGAGGCCGAGCGGCAGCCCGCCCTCGGACGGCATCCTGCGGCAGCTCCCGTCCACGTCCCGCACCAGCGGGTCGACGTGTCCGGCGCGGACCAGCTGGACGACGCCGGTGGTGAGGTCGACCTCGGCGTAGGTGCAGGTGGCGAAGCGGTCGGTGTCCAGTTCGTGGAGGAAGACGGAGGCGCGCGCCATGACCGTGGCGGGGCTGTGCCCCTCGGCGGCGTACGCGCGCAGGACGATCCGGAGCTGCCCCATGACGGCGGCCGCGTGGGTGTCGTGCCCCTGGACGTCCCCGATGACGGCGCCGACCCGGCCGCCAGGCAGCGGGATCAGGTCGTACCAGTCGCCGCCGATGTCGCGCCCGAGGCGGGCCGAACGGTAGCGGACGGCGACCTGCGCCCCGGGCACGGCCGGGATCCTGCGCGGCAGCATCGCCTGCTGGAGGCCCTCGGCGAGGTCGTGGTCCTGTTCGTAGAGCATCGCGCGCTGGAGGCTCTGGGCGATCGAGGTGCCGAGCGCCATCAGCAGGTTGCGTTCGTCGGCGGTGAAGCCTCCCTTGTCCCGGTAGAGGAGGCCGAGTGCGCCGATCGGGCGGGCCTGCGCGATCAGCGGCATGTAGGCGGCGGAGGTGATCCCGAGGTGGCTGATGTTCCTCCACAGGATCGGGTAGGAGGCGGCGAAGTCGTCGGCGGACTCGATGAAGCGGGGGGCCAGGGTCCGCACCACTTCGCTCATCGGGTACTGCTCGTCCACCCGGGTGTACCGGGTGCCGGGGACGTACGCGCCCTCGGGGCCGTCGGCCACGAGGTGGATGCGGCCGGACTCCAGCAGGCCCATGACGAGGCTGGTGGCCCCGAGGTGGGCGAGCCCCTGGGAGTTCTTGAGGACGGCGATGACGTCCTTGACCGTACGGGCGTGGGCCAGCGCGGCGGTGGTGCTCTCGACCAGGCTGGTTCGCCGGCGGCGATCCTCGTCCAGCTCGCGCCGGGCGGTGGAGTCGGCCAGTTCCTGGGTGGCGTCGCGGACGATCCCGATGATGCGGTGCGGGCGGCCGGTGCCGTCCCGGCGGACGAAACCCTGGGTGTGGGTCCAGCGCAGCGTGCCGTCGCGCCGCTGGATGCGGAAGTAGGCGCCGTAGTCGGTGCGCCCGCTCTTCAGGGCGTGCGAGACCAGCCCGTCCAGCCGCTGGGCCTCGTCCGTCGGCACGCGCGGCGCCAGAGACGCCGGCCGGCCGTCGTACTCGTCCGCGGTCAGGTCGAACACGTCGAGGGCGGCCTGGTCCATGTGCATGAGGCCGGTGTCGAGATCCCAGTCGAAGCTGCCCATACGGTTCAGGGCGAATCTGAGGTCCGGGTGGGCGGGCCAGTCGTCGGGGAGTGACAGGGCACCCGCTACCCGATCATCCATGTGGGCCACTCTGCCACCCTTTATCCTATTCTTCTCGTCCGATTCGCCGACGGTTTCGTACGGGGTCGGGGCCGCGCCGGCCGGGCTCCGCCGACAGGAGGCGCAGCCCCCGGCGTCCGGTCCGCTCAGCCGGTGAACACGCCGTCGAGGCCCGCTTCCATGGGCACGTCCGGCTCGGCGGGCGCCTCCGGCTCGAAGGGGCCGTCGGGCCCCACGGGCTCGTCCGGCTCGCCGGGGAAGACCTGGGTCGGCTCCGGCGCGACGTCCGGGTCGCCCTCCTCGTACTCCCACGGGTCCTCCGGCGGCGTGTCACCGAAGTCGTCGGACGGCTCGGGCGGTCCGGGATCCGTGGGCTCCGCCGGCTCGGAGGGGGCCGGCTCGGACGGGACGGTGTCCTGGGGCGCGGATTCGGAGGGGCGGCCCGGCGACGGGAAGAGCAGGTCGGCGTCGGGCTCGTAGGGTGGCGGGTCGTCCGGGGTGCGGTCGCGGCCGCCGCTGTCGCCCATGGCCCGCTCGATCCAGGTGTTGTCGTCGGCGTTCACGATGATCAGGCTCGTGGCCGCCTTGACGCCGGGCTCGACGGCCACGATGCGCGCGGGATCGTAGCCGGGCCAGCGCTCCCCCCGGTGGGCGACCTCCCCGTCGGCGACCACGGGCGGGGCCAGGGGGTTGCCGCAGGCGCAACGGACGCGGGGCATCCCCCGGCTGTCGACCAGGACGGCGGTGCCCGCCTGGAGCACGGCCTGGAAGGCGGTGGCCGAGCCGGCGCCGTAGCCGTGATTGGTGACCTGGGCGTCGGCGCGCAGGACGACCGGGGTGAGGGACTTCAGGTAGCCCGGGATCTGCACGGCCTCGATGCCGGACGCGTCGGCGAAGGCGCGCGCCTTGTCCTCGTCGTCGGCCAGGAGGGAGGTCTGCTGCTCGATGTCGCAGGCGGCGACCGACCGGGTGCCGCCGTAGAGCCCCGGTACGGCTCCGGAGACCGGATGGACCGTCCGGGTGGCCGAGGACGGTTCGGGGTCCGGCGCACCGGTGGGGGCCGGGGAGGCCGTCGCCAGCGCCGTGGAAGCGGTGAACGGGCCGGGGCCGGGTGAGGCGAGCGGCTGGAGGAGGACGTCCTTGGCCTCCGCGGTGCCCGTGGTGCCCTTCGCCGTACGGTCGTCGCCGCCTCCGCAGCCGGCGACGGCCAACAGCACTCCGGCGGACAGCGCGGCGAGCGCGGAACGCCGGTTACGTCCGGGTGAGCGCACAGAGCTCTCCTGCCTGTCCCTGGGGAACGGATGGGTGTCACCATCTGTGCCGCACCGAGCGCGGTCCCGCAAGCGGACGACTGCCCACCAACCCCGCCTTGAACGTGTTCAATAAAACCTCTACTCTCAACCTCGGGACTTGAACACGTTCAAAGCGGGGCGCTCGAAGCAGGGGGAAGTCATGTCCGTACTGGTCAACACCATCGTGATGCTGGGCATGCTCGTCGTCGTGCCGGCGGGACTGCGGCTGACCGGCCGGCAGGAGCTGGACCGGATCCGGCGGCTCTGGCCCCTGTTCGCCGTGCCGGGCGCCGTCGCCCTCTGGCTGCCGCGCTCCACCGCGGCCACGGCGCTCGCCTGCTGCTACGCGCTGGGAGCCGTCCTGCTCGCCCTGCACGCCCCGCGCCGGGCGGTCCGCGGCCGGGACCTCGACCCGGCGGGGATCGCGCTGCTCACCGCGCTGGTCACCCCGGCGGTCGCCGCGGTCGCCCTGGTCGCCGAACGGTCGGGGCACGAGCTCTTCGGGTTCGACCTCGGCATCCTGGCGCTGACCGTGCCGCACTTCCACTTCGCCGGGTTCGCCGCCGCCCTGATCGCCGGGCTGGTCTGCCGGGTCTCCGACGGCCCGGCGGGCCGCTTCGCCGCGCTGAGCGTGCCGCTGGGCACCCTGCTCGTCCTCGTCGGGTACTTCATCGGCGACTGGGCCGAGCTGGCCGGGGCGCTCGTGCTCACGGCCGGAATGTGGACGGTCAGCCTGCTGACCTGGCGCATGGGGCGCGCCGACGGCCGGGGCCGGACGACCCGGCTCCTGCTGCTCGCCTCCGCCGCCGTCCTGGTGGCGACGATGCTGCTCGCGCTGAGCTGGGCGCTCGGCGAGGCGACCGGACTGCCCCACCCCACCCTGACCTGGATGGCCGCCACCCATGGCCTGGGCAACGCGCTGGGCTTCGCGCTCTGCTCGCTGCTGGCCTGGCGGCGCATCCGCACCGAGGAACCCGACCGCACCGGAGGCAGGACCGCATGAGCACCCTCACCTACCCGGAGGTCGGCGCGACCCGCCTCGGCCCGCTCCCCCGGGGCTACCACCACCTCCACCACCGCACCCGGATCGGCCGGGGCGCGGCGGACTTCGCGGCCGCCGGGGCGGCGGTGACCGAGTGGCGGATGCACCGCGCCTCGGGCGCGCGGGTGGAGGCCTCGGGGCGCCGCGCGGAGCCGGGCGGCGGCGTCCGGGTCTCCCTCGGCCTCGGTCCGCTGCGCTTCACGGCACCCTGCGAGGTGATCTGGACGGCGTACGGGGAGGACGGCCGCACCGGCTTCGGCTACGGCACCCTCGCCGGGCATCCGGAGCGGGGCGAGGAGTGCTTCGTGGTGGACCTCGCGGACGACGGCACCGTGTGGTTCACGGTGCTGGCGTTCTCGCGCCCCGCGTCCTGGTACACCCGGCTCGCCGGACCGCTGGTGCCGCTCGTGCAGCACTGGTACGCGCGCAGGCTCGGCCGCACTCTGCGCCGGATCGTCGCCGCGAGCTGACCCGCCCGGCCACGACCGGCAGGTCCCGGGGCGCGCCCTGGCCGATACTGGCAGGGATGGATTGGTTCACCGCGGACGGCTCCTGGCTGAGCCGGCTGATCTTCCAGCGGGCTCTGGCCGTGGTCTATCTGGTCGCCTTCCTCTCCGCCGCGCTGCAGTTCCGGGCGCTGATCGGCGAGCGCGGCATGCTGCCCGTTCCCGAGCTGCTGCGACGCACACCCTGGCGGGCCGCTCCGGGGCTCTTCCGGCTGCACTACTCGGACCGCTTCTTCGCCGTCGTCGCCTGGAGCGGCTGCGCCGTCTCGGTGGCCCTGATCGCCGGTCTCGACGGGCTGCTGCCGCTGTGGGGCGGCATGCTGCTCTGGGCGCTGCCGTGGGCGCTGTATCTGTCGATCGTCCAGGTGGGGCAGGTCTGGTACGGATTCGGCTGGGAGTCGCTGCTGCTGGAGACGGGGTTCCTGGCGGTCTTCCTCGGCACCGGGGACACGGCCGCGCCGGTGCTCGTGCTGTGGCTGCTGCGGTGGTTGCTCTTCCGGGTGGAGTTCGGCGCGGGGCTGATCAAGATGCGCGGGGACGCGTGCTGGCGGAAGCTGACCTGCCTGGACTACCACCACGAGACGCAGCCGATGCCGGGGCCGCTGAGCTGGTTCTTCCACCATCTGCCGAGGCCGGTGCACCGGGTGGAGGTCGCCGCCAACCACGTCACCCAGCTGCTGGTGCCCTTCCTGCTGTTCACCCCACAGCCGGTGGCGAGCGCGGCGGCCGGCCTGATGATCCTCACCCAGCTCTGGCTCGTCCTGTCGGGGAACTTCGCCTGGCTGAACTGGCTCACCATCGCGCTGGCGCTCTCCGCGATCGACTGGACCCCTCTGACCGGGCCGCCGCCCGCCCGGGTCGCGCCGCCCCTCTGGTACGAGATGGTGGTCATCGCGGTGGCTGCCCTGGTCCTCGTGCTCAGCTACCGCCCGGTGCGCAATCTGCTCTCGCGGCGCCAGGCGATGAACCGGTCCTACGATCCCCTGCACCTGGTCAACACCTACGGGGCGTTCGGCTCCATCAGCCGGATGCGGCTGGAGGTCGTGGTGGAGGGCAGCGCCGATCCGGTGGGGCGCGAGGGGGCCGAGTGGCGGGAGTACGGCTTCCGCGGCAAGCCGGGCGATCCACGCAGGCTGCCGCGCCTGTTCGCCCCGTACCACCTGCGGCTCGACTGGATGATGTGGTTCGCGGCACTCTCCCCCGCGTACGCCCGCCCGTGGTTCGGGCCCTTCGCCGAGCGGCTGCTCGACGGCGACCGGGACACGCTCCGGCTGCTCGGGCACAACCCGTTCCCCGAGGGACCGCCCCGGCAGGTGCGCGCCCGGGTGTTCCGCTACCGGTTCACCGGGCTCCGGGAGCTGCGGGCCACCGGATGCTGGTGGCGCCGCACCTATGTCCGGGAATTCCTGCGGCCCGTCTCCCGGCCGCTGCCGCCGGAGCGGAAGGGCGGGGAGACGGGCCGCGGAACGCGCTGAGCGGTCAGTCGATGCCGGGCAGGATGTGCGGCTCGGCGAGGTCGTCCTCGTATCCGGCCAGCCGGATCGGGGCGGACCTGGCCCAGACCTCGATGTTCCTGAGCTTCTCGGGGCGGCCTGGCCGCCCCGCGTTCCGTTCGGCGGGGCGCATGTCGCGCTCGGTCAGTTCCGGTGTCGTCACCGCGCACTCCTTCGTGTCGCGTCGCCCGGGGCGCCGCCGTCGCCCCGGCGGCGATGCCGGGGCGCGACCGCCCCGCGCGGGGCAGGGATGGGATATGTCGGTCGCGGTGGCGCCGGTTCGGGGCGGAACAGCGGCCGGGTTACCGACCATGTCCCAGGACGGTCGAGGAACCTTCGTGGGCCCTTCGATGACGTCCGTTCGCCTCACCCTAACCAAATGAGCGCCACCGCGCTCGATAGAACGTGTGCGGTAGGTCACTTTCGGCCACTGGGTACAGCGAAAACCCGGCCCAGGGAACATCCTGGGCCGGGTTCCCGGCCGTCGCGCGGGGCCGACGGGCCGGTTGAGCCGTTCGGGTTACCAGTTGGCGGGGGCGTAGTCCTTGAGGAAGCAGCCGTAGAGGGCCTCGCCGCCCTCACCGCGCACGATCGGGTCGTAGACCCGGGCCGCACCGTCGACCAGGTCGAGGGGCGCGTGGAAGCCCTCCTCCGCGAGGCGCATCTTGTCCGGGTGCGGGCGCTCGTCGGTGATCCAGCCGGTGTCCACGGCGGTCATCAGGATGCCGTCCTTCTCGAACATCTCCTGGGCGCTGGTGCGCGTCAGCATGTTGAGCGCGGCCTTGGCCATGTTGGTGTGCGGGTGGCCGGCACCCTTGTAGCCGCGGCTGAAGACGCCCTCCATCGCCGAGACGTTGACCACGTACGCGTGCTGCGCGGCGGTCGCCGCCATCGCCGGGCGCAACCTGCTGATCAGGATGAACGGCGCGGTGGAGTTGCAGAGCTGCACTTCGAGGAGCTCGATCGGCTCGACGTCCTCGACCGTCTGGACCCAGCTGTTGGTGTCGTGCAGGTCGGGGACGAGGCCGCCCGCGTCGATCGCGGTGCCCGCCGCGATCCGGGCCGGCGAGGCGGAGCCGGTGACCAGGGCGAGGTCCGTGACCTCCTGCGCGCTGAGCCCCTCCTTGCGGGCGGCGGGCAGAGCCGCGACCCGGTCGACCGTGCCGCTGCCGAAGGTGCCGATGACCTCGGCGACGGGCAGTTCGCCCGCGGGCAGCGGGGCCGACTCGGCGTTGACCAGCTCGGCGTAGGCGCCCGGGGAGCGGCGCACGGTCTGGGCCGCGTTGTTGATCAGGATGTCCAGCGGGCCCTCGGCGGCGACCGAGTCGGCCAGCGCGACGACCTGGGCCGGGTCGCGGAGGTCGATGCCGACGATCTTCAGCCGGTGGATCCACTCGTCGCTGTCCTCCATCGCCTTGAAGCGGCGGATCGCGTCGTTGGGGAAGCGGGTGGTGATGGTGGTGTGCGCGCCGTCGCGCAGCAGCCGCAGCGCGATGTACATGCCGATCTTCGCCCGGCCGCCGGTGAGCAGTGCCCGGCGTCCGGTCAGATCGGTGCGGGCATCGCGGCGGGAGCGGTTCTCCTTGGCGCACGGCTGGCAGAGCTGGTGGTAGAAGGCGTCGACCTCGACGTAGCGCGTCTTGCAGATGTAGCAGGACCGGGGCCGCTGGAGGACGCCCGCGATCTCGGCCCGGGCGGAGGAGGAGGGCAGCACGCCCTGCGTCTCGTCGTCGATGCGCTCGGCCGAGCCGGTCGCCGTGGCCTCGGTGACGGCCCGGTCGTGGGCTGTCTTCGCGGCGCGGCGCTCCTGGCGGCGGCGCTGCTTCACGGTGCGGTAGATCCCGGCGGTGGCGCGGCGGACCGCGATGGCGTCCGGGTGGTCCACCTCGATCCGGTCGAGCTCGTCGAGCACGCTCAGGCAGACGGCCAGCCGCTCCGGGTCGATACCGGGACCGAACTCCTCGATTCCGGGAGCGAGCTCCGGGCTGTCCTCTGTCACCGTCATTGCCGTTCCTCTGTCATCTTCTCGCCGCGGATCGTGGATCACCGCAGGCCGAAACACCCCGCCCAAGTTTGCCATGCGCGGGCCACTGCTCCGTTCGAGTGGCGTACGGGCGGCGCACGAGCGCGGCCCCGGCGGAGGGGGCGGGAGAGCCCCCCGGCGGAGGGGCGCCGCGGAGCCCTGCGAAAATAAGCGGAATCAGGGACGCATGACTTCCCGAGGACCGGGAAGACGACCGTCCGACACATTGGGCAGCAGGGAGGGCGACACCATGACGGCGATGTCAGCGCGAGCCACGGGAACGACGACGCTGAGCGACAGCGACAGCCGAACCGGTGCGCGGACGGCGGACGTCACCACCGGAGAGCTGCCCTGGGTCGAGGACGCCGGCAAGATCGCCCCGAAGGACGCACGGGCCCTGTCGAAGATCTTCTTCGACCGGCTCCAGGTCCTGGAGGAAGGCACCCGTGAGCACCAGTACGCGCGCAACACCCTGATCGAGATGAACCTCTCCCTGGTGCGTTTCGCCGCATCCCGGTTCCGCAACCGGGGCGGCGACGACACCGAGGACATCATCCAGGTCGGCACGATCGGCCTGATCAAGGCGATCGACCGGTTCGACCTGTCCCGCGAGGTCGAGTTCGCGACCTTCGCCGTGCCTTACATCGTCGGGGAGATCAAGCGTTTCTTCCGCGACACCACCTGGTCCGTACATGTGCCGCGGCGGCTCCAGGAGCTGCGGGTGGCCCTCGCCCAGGCGAAGGAGCAGCTCTCCGCGGAACTCGACCGCGACCCCACCGTCAAGGAGCTGGCCGCCCACCTCGACCTCTCCGAGGAGGAGATCATCGAGGGGCTCGTGGCCGCCAACGGCTACTCCGCCGGCTCCCTCGACACCCCCTCCGCGGACAGCGACTCGGGCCAGGACCAGCGGGCGTACGCCGATGTCCTCGGCGAGGCGGACCCGGGCATGGAGACCGTCGAGAACCTGCACACGCTGGCCCCGCTGCTGGATCAGCTGGATGACCGGGAGCGCCGGATCGTGCAGATGCGCTTCGGGGCGGAGATGACGCAGTCACAGATCGGCGCGGAGCTGGGGGTGTCGCAGATGCACGTGTCGCGGCTGCTCAGCAGGATCGTCCAGCAGCTGCGCAAGGGGATGAGCGTCGAGGCATGAGTCTGACGGGTCCCTCGCTCGATTATGCTTTCTGACGAGCAGGCCGGACGAACCGCGCCGTCGGACGAGGGGGTGGAGGGTTGACCGGGTCGCCCCTGGGCACAGCTTCGATTCCTGTGGGCATCTCCGGAATTCCCTCCCAACAGGTCGGGGCCTCGGAGCACATCGAGGCCCCGATTTGGAGTGTCAACGCGTCGATCCTGCTGGTGGAGGACGACGCGGGTGACGCGCTGCTCGTCGAGGAGATGCTCACCGACAGCGAGCTGGATTCCGCCCTCACCTGGTGCAAGACCCTGGCCGAGGCGCGCGCCTTCCTGAGCGCGGCCACCTCCCCGGTGTGCGTCCTCCTGGACCTGCACCTTCCCGACGTCCACGGTCTGGACGCCGTACGCCAGATCCTGGAGTCCGACAGCGACGCCGCGATCGTCGTCCTCACCGGTCTGGAGGAGTCCGGCACCGGGCTCCGCGCGGTCGCCGGCGGCGCCCAGGACTACCTGGTCAAGGGCCGCCTGGGCCCGGAGGTACTGTCGCGCGCGGTCCGCTACGCCCTGCAGCGCAAGGAAGTGGAACGGGCCGCCGCCGCGCTGCGCGCCAACCGGCTGATCGCCCAGGAGAACGCCCGGCTGGAGCGCGGGCTGCTGCCCGTCCCCCTGCTGCGGGACGACCGCTTCCGGGCGCGCGCCCGCTACGAGCCGGGGCGGGTCCACGGGCTGCTGAGCGGTGACTTCTACGACGTCGTGCAGACCGCGGACGGCACGGTGCACGCGGTGATCGGCGACGTCTCCGGGCACGGGGCCGCCGAGGCCGCGCTCGGTGTGTGTCTGCGGGTGGCCTGGCGCACCGCCGTGCTGTGCGGTACGTCCCACCCCGAGCAGATAGCACTCCTGGAGGAGATCCTGGTCGCCGAGCGCTCGGACTCGCACGTGTTCGCCACCGTCACCTCGCTGGCGTTCCCGCCCGGGCAGCGGCACGCACAGGTCCTGCGGGCCGGTCACCCCGGCCTGCTGCTGCGTGAGGGCACGGACGTCACCTGGGTCGAGCCCGAGGGCGGCATGGCGCTCGGGCTGCTGCCCGGGGCCGGCCGGTGGCCGACGGTCGACATCCCGCTGACGCCCGGTGCGGGTCTCGTACTCTTCACCGACGGGCTCTTCGAGGGGCGCGACGGACCCGACAGCCGACTCGGCGAGGAAGGGCTGCTCGCGATGGCGCGGGCCAACGGTCATCTGCCGGCCCGCTCGTTCATCGACGCTCTGGTGGCGGGAGCCACCGAGGGGGCCGCCCCCTACGGCGGCCTCGCGGACGATGTGGCCGTGCTGCATCTGGGTTGGGGATCGGAATCCGATGAACGATGACATGACGAAGAAACCGGCTCCGGGCGGCCTCGCGGCTCGGCTGTCGGTGCAGAACTGGGTCCATCTCATACTCGGCGGATTCATCGTGGTGGTCTGCGCCTGTCTGGTGATCGGCGGGATCGTGATGGCCCGGATCTCCGACCGCACGACCGAGCTGGTGGACCGCATCCAGCCCGCCAGGTCCGCGTCCTTCCAGCTCCAGAACTCCCTGCTCGACCAGGAGACCGGGATCAGGGGGTTCGCGCTGACCGGCGACGACTCCTTCCTCGAACCCTACGAGGCGGGGAAGGCCGCCGAGCAGGAGCGCCTCGCACAGGTACGGCGGCTGGTGGGCCCCGGCACCCGGTACGCCGACGACCTCGACGCCATCGCATCCGCCGCCGAGAAGTGGCGGCGCGGCAAGGCCGAGCCGCTGATCGCGACGGTCCGGGAGGGCGGGCCGAGCGGGGCCGCCACCTCCGCTCAGTTGCAGCGCAGCAAGGCGGACTTCGACCAGCTGCGACAGGCGTACGGTGCCCAGCAGGGGCATCTCGCCGAGGCCCGGGACCAGGCGCGGACCGACCTCGACACGGCGCGCAAAACCCGCGACCGGGTGGGGGTCGCGCTGCTCACCGTCTTCGTGGCCACCGTCGCGGCGCTGAGCCTGTTGCTCCACCGGGTGGTGGGCGTCCCGCTGAACCGGCTGCGCGCCGCGTCCGACCGTGTCAGGGCGGGGGCCTTCGGAACGCGGATCGAGATCAAGGGACCGTCCGACGTCCAGGCCGTGGCCTGGGCCGTGGAGGACATGCGGCGGCGGCTGGCCGACGAGCTGGCCGAGGCGCAGAGCCGCGAGGCCCTGCTCGCCGAGCAGACGGAGGAGTTGCGGCGTTCCAATTCGGAGCTGGAGCAGTTCGCGTACGTCGCCTCGCACGACCTCCAGGAGCCGCTGCGCAAGGTCGCGTCCTTCTGCCAGCTCCTGGAGAAGCGGTACGGCAAGGAGCTCGACGAGCGCGGCAAGCAGTACATCGCCTTCGCCGTGGACGGCGCCAAGCGGATGCAGGTCCTCATCAACGACCTGCTCACGTTCTCGCGGGTGGGCCGGGTGCAGGAGAGCTGGAAGCCGGTCGATCTGGACCACGCCCTGGACCGTGCCCTGGGCAATCTCACCCTCGCGATCGAGGAGTCGGGGACGGTGATCGAGCGGCCGGAGTCGCTGCCCGAACTGCTCGGGGACGCGACCGCGCTCACCATGGTCTGGCAGAACCTCGTCGGCAACGCGGTGAAGTTCCGCCGGGAGGGCGTCCCGGGCCGGATCTCGGTCGCCTGCGTCCGCGAGGACGAGGACTGGCACCTGACGGTGTCGGACAACGGGATCGGGATCGCGCCCGAGTTCGCGGACAAGGTGTTCGTCATCTTCCAGCGGCTGCACGCCCGTGACGAGTACGAGGGCACGGGCATCGGTCTAGCCCTCTGCCGGAAGATCATCGAATTCCACGGTGGCCGGATCTGGCTGGAGCCCGAACCGGACGAAGGCACCCGTATCCACTTCACCCTGCCCGTGGCGCCCGAGGTGCCCACGCACACCACGGCGGAGCTGCTCGCTCCCGCCCTGCTCACCAGCCAGCCGGGAGATCCTTCGTGAACACCCCTGCCCAGCCCATCGAGGTCCTGCTCGTCGAGGACGACCCCGGCGACGAGCTGATGACGCGTGAGGCCTTCGAGGACAACAAGATCCGCAACACCCTGCACGTCGTGCGCGACGGGCAGGAGGCGCTGGACTTCCTCTACCGGCGCGGCGAGTACACCGAGGCCCCCCGCCCGGACCTGGTGCTGCTGGATCTGAACCTGCCCAAGTACGACGGCCGTCAGGTGCTGGAGCAGATCAAGAGCGACCCCGAACTCGCCCTCATCCCCGTGGTCGTGCTCACCACGTCCTCGGCCGAGGAGGACATCCTGCGCAGCTACAAACTCCACGCCAACGCGTACGTGACGAAGCCGGTGGACCTCGACCAGTTCATCGCCGCGGTGCGCCAGATCGACGAGTTCTTCGTGACCGTGGTGCGGCTGCCCGGACGTGCGTAGGATCGGTCCGGATCTCCTGGAGTGGGATCGTTCGCCAGGGGTAGACGAATGGCGGAAAAGGTCTCCGACCTCACTGCGGCGCCTTGGCTGGAGCACATGAACGAACAGGTCACCTCCCCACCGGAAGACACGGGTCAGGGGCCGGCTTCCGCCGAGGTACTGCTCAGCGCCGAGGTCTTCGACGGCGAGCCGGGCTGCATAGCGCTGGCGCGTGCGCTCGCCGACCGCTTCCTGACGCGACTGGCTGTGGAGTGCCTTGCCCCGATCGGCGAGCACACGCGCAGCGACCTGATGCTGGCCGTGAGCGAGCTGGTCACCAACGCCGACCGCTACAGCCACGGCCCCTATCTCCTGGAGTTGGAGGGCACCGCGCAGCTCATCAGCGTCACGGTGTACGACAGCAGCACCGCGATGCCCGTGCTGTACGCCCCGGACCCCTCCCGCCTCGGCGGTCACGGCATGGAGATCGTGGTGGCCCTGTGCGACCGGCTCACGGCCGAGCGGGTGCCGGTGGGGAAGCGGATCCGGGCGGAGTTCCAGCTCAGCATCTGAGCCCGGTCGGCTTCCCTCAGGCGTCGAGCACGGCGGTGGCCTCGATCTCCACCAGGTGTTCGGGGAGGTCCAGGGCCGCGACGCCCACCAGGGTGCCGGGTGCTCGGGGCGTGGTGCCCAGTCGCGCGGCGGCCCGGTCCACGCCCTCCAGGAACGCGGGCATCTTCTCGGGCGTCCAGTCCACGACGTACACGGTCAGCTTCGCCACGTCGTCGAAGGTGCCGCCGACCGCGGCGAGGGCCGTGCCGATGTTCACGTAGGCCTGCTCGACCTGCGCGGCGAGGTCGCCCTCGCCGACGGTGGCGCCCTTCGCGTCCCAGGCGACCTGCCCGGCGACGAAGACCAGCCTCGATCCGGTCGCGACCGATACCTGCTTGTAGGCGCCGATCTCCGGCAGTCCGCTCGGGTTCACCAGGGTGATGGCCATGCTGCCCGCCTCCTCGTCCCGGGGGGCCGTGCCCCCCTCCTGCCACCGGACCGGCCGATTCCCGGTCACTCGTGGTTACTCGGGAACCGTAGGAGAGTCGCCGCTGACATGGAAGAACGCACTTTTCGGTGACCAGGGAACCTGATGGTGACCCAGCAGTTCAGCGGCTCGCCGCAGGGACGCGGATCTGCGGGACGTGGACTCGGCGGCGCGGGAGATCTTCTCCGACGCGGCTCAGGCCACGTCCCGGCTCTCCGGCCGGCCGAACCAGTCCAGGCACAGCACCAGTGCGTCGTCGATCGTCTCCGTGCCCCGGTACTCCGCCAGTTCGCCGAGTATCGCGCGCGGAACGGTGGCGGCCGGAAGCAGCCGTGTCGACTGGATGGCGCGGGCCAGCGCGCGTTCCCCGTACGCCTCGCCGAGCGGCGACACGGCCTCGTAGACGCCGTCGCTGAGCAGCAGCAGCCGGTCGCCGGGCTCCACGTGGAACTCCTGGACCGTGTACTGCGACTCCTCGAACATCCCGAGCGGCAGCTGCGCTTCCAGGTCGATCCGGCGGACCTCCCGGCCGCGCTGCATCCACAGCTGCGGCGATCCCGCGTCGACGACGCCGACCTTCCCCGTCGCCAGCTCGAAGCGGAGCAGCAGGGTGGAGACGTGGGACGCGCCACGGTGCTGGTCGTAGATGGCCTGGTCGGCGAGGGCCGCCTGGTCCGCGATGCCGATGCCGGCCCGGCGGGCGTTGCGCAGGGCGTTGACCGCGAGATTGGTGAGGAGGGAGGCCTGTATGCCCTCGCCCATGCCGTTGGTCACCGCGAGGGTCAGCTCGTCGGCGTCGGCGGCCCAGTCGAAGTTGTCGCCGTGGATGGCGTACGCGGGCTCCAACTGGGCCCCGATCGCGAACTCGGCGGCGGTACAGGCGCGGGCGGGCAGCAGCTGCCACTGCATCTCGGCGGCGAGGGTGAGGCGGGTGGTGCGCCGGGCGCGCTGGTACAGGTCGGTGTCCCGTTCGGCGACGAGGATCTCGTGGCCCAGCAGGTCCGCCATGTGGGACAGCTCACCGACCAGCTCCGGGGTGGACAGGGCCTGGGGCAGCCGGACGGTGAGAATGCCGAGCCGTTCGCCCCGTACGGTCACGGGCAGGTGGTGATCGACGGCGTCGTCGTGCCGGACCTGCTGTTCGCGGGGCTCCTGGCTGCCGAACGCCCGGCCCTCGGGACTGTTGTGGAGGGACAGCGGCTCGCTGTCGTCATCGGGCCGGTCCAGGGATTTGAGGACCCGCAGACTGTAGTCGGCGAGGTGGAGCTCGACCGCGAGGGCCCCGTAGGCGCTGCTGAGCTTGGTGCGCAGGGTGGCCAGCAGGGCGTGCGGCGCGGCGGCCCGTACAGCGGCCTCGATGTCCGTTCTTCGGTTCACGGTCTCTCGCACAATCTTCGTCCTGCGACGTGGTAGGGGGCGGGGCCGGGCTGACAAGCAGGCCCGACGGGTGACACAGTGGCTGAATGCCCCACCGAGGATTCCGCCCGAGCAGTCGCGAACAGGCGTCCGCCGACGCCGTCGCGGCCTCGGAGCTGCTGGAGGTGCTGTGGGGCAGGGGCCAGGAATCCGCCGCTTCGGGAACCGTATCGCCCTCCCAGCTTCGGGCCCTGCTCGTGATCGAGAAGCAGGAGGGCACCAATCTGCGGGCGCTGGCCGAAGCCCTGGGCTCGCGTGCCCCGTCCGTCAGCAGGCTCTGCGACCGGATGGAGGCGATGGGGCTGGTCCAGCGGGCGCCCAGCCCGACCAGCCGCCGCGAGGTGGAACTGCGGCTGAGTCCGCGTGGTCGCACCCTTCTGGAAGAGTACCGGGCCCTGCGCGCCGGCGAACTGAACGCCGTGCTGGAACGGATGGCTCCCGCCGCTCTCGCCGCCCTCGCCGAGGGCCTCGCGGCCTTCCACGCAGCCGCTTCGGAGCGCCTTTCCCCGCAAAGGGGTACGGCCGCCTCCCCACTCCGCGATGATGTCGCGGACAGCGCCTAGCTCCATCCAGCTCCTGCTTCCGCGTCCATCGGTTCTCCGCCCTTGGGCAGGCCGGCCGGGCGACCGTCGGGGATCAGATTGTTACCCAATGGAGAATGTTGTCAAATGGCAACTGTTACTTCTATCGTTAGCCCGTACCCCGCCCCGACCAGGGACGGAACCATGTCGGCCCGTCCGGCGACACGGCTCTCCGTCCGTTCCGATCCGCCCGAGGTGCCTCCCGTGCTTTCATCGCCCAACGAAGACAGAGCCGTCAGAATCACCACCCGGCAGGAACGGGACGCATCGGTCCTCACCGTGTCGGGTGACCTCGATATCGACAGCGTCGCACCGTTGGGTCTCGCGCTGACCGCGGCGGCCGACAACGGCTCCGGCCCGGTCGTCGTGGACCTCTCCGGCGTCGGCTTCGCGGACTCGACGACGGTGAATGTGCTCCTCCAGGGACACACCGTGCTGGGCGACCGGCTGCGGCTGGCCGCCCCGTCCCCGTTCATGCGCCGCCTGATCGGGATGATCGGCCTCGACAGCGCCCTGCCCGTCCTGCCCTCGGTGGACGCCGCCATCGACGCCGCACTGCCTTCCTGACGGTCCCGGTCCCGGGCAGCGGGCCTAGGGACGGCTACCGTCCCTAGGCCCGCTGCCCGGGCGCCCGGTCGAACACGCAGTCCCCGCACAGCCCGCCGCCCGGGCAGCGCCAGTACAGGCAGCAGCTGCGCCGCCGGAACGCCGGGCCGTGCGGGGCCCCGGTGTGGCGCAGCGCCTCGTCGTCGAAGAGCTCGGCCGCCAGCGCGCGGGCCCGTGCGGCCACGTCCGGCCGGTCGTGGGCCCGCGCGAAGGCGACGAGTTCGCGCACGGCTCCGGCGAGCGCGGACCCCGCGTTGCCCCGCAGCAGCTGTGGGGAGATGGCGCCGTCGCGCCGGAACGCCTCGGACAGCGGGTCCAGGTGCCCGTGCTGGACCACCTCGCGGATCCTGGCCGCCGTACCGGGCAGCTCGGCCGTCCCCGCGAGCCACAGGTCGTCCGGCGAGGTGGCCCACGGGTCCCAGTGGAGGGCGTCGGACGGCAGCGCGGGGATCCGCCCGAAGAGCGCGGCCGGGCCCAGCGCGAGGGACCAGAGCCGGGCGGCGAGACCGAGATGGGCGATGGAGGCGGCGACCCTGCGCTCGGGGGCCGCGAGGCGTGCCGCGACCTTGTCGACACGCGCGGCGAGAGGGCCGCCGTCCCCCGCGTACGACTCCGCCAGCGGACGGTGCCCGCCGCCCGGCACCGGAGTGGTCCGCAGCGCGAAGAATCCCCCGACCGACGCCAGTAGCTCCAGGTCCACGTCCTGTTCCCCCCTCGGTTCCGGCACGCCTCCGGCCCGCCCCCGTGACCCGCCGTACGGCCACCGGCGGTGCCGCCCTCGCAGCTCACCGTATCCGCCGGGCGACAACTTCTGACGCCCGGGGACAAGAGGACTACCGTCGGGAGGAGGACGTCGGTCCGTCGGGCGTACTACTGGGGCAGTAGGCCGAAGTGCAGTCTCAAGGACGACGACGCGGGGCCCCGGACGGGACATCGTGGTGTACATGAGCTCCCTTGCGTTGTCCGTGCTGCTGTCACTGATCTCCGCGGTCGCCTACGCGGCCGGGGCGATCGTCCAGGAGCGCGTGGCCGCGACCGGTGACAACGCGTGGCAGGCCCTGCTGCGCAACGGCGTGTGGTGGGCCGCCGTCCTCCTCAACGGGACCGGTGCGGTCCTGCACGTCGTGGCGCTCGCGTACGGTCCGCTCAGCCTGGTCCAGCCGCTCGGCGCGCTGACGATCGTCTTCGCCCTGCCGATGACGGCCCTGTTCGTCGGGCGGAGGGCGGGGGCGACGGCCTGGCGCGGCGCCCTGATGGCGACGGCCGGGCTCGGCGGTCTGCTGGCGCTCACGGGGAACGCCGAGCCGCACACCCTGGACGGTCCCGAGCAGGCGCTGCTGGCCTCGGTGACGTTCGGGGCGGTCGGCGCGCTCGTCGTGCTCGCCCGTACGCTGCGCCGGCCGGTCCTGCGCAGCATCGTCCTGGCCACGGGCGCGGGCGCGGCGTTCGGCATGGCCTCGGTGTTCACCAAGACCGTGGCCGTGGAGTGGACGTCCGGTTCGCTGCGCTCGGGCGCTCTGCCGCTGCTGGTGATCGCCACGCTCGCGGCGGCGGGCCTGTTCCTTTCCCAGGCCGCCTACCGCGGCGCGGGCCTCACCGCTCCACTCGCGACGGTGACGGTGGTCAACCCCGTGGTGGCCGCCGCGATCGGCATCACGCTGTTCGGCGAGCACTTCCGCCTCGGCGTCCCGGGCACCGTCCTGGCCCTCTCCTGCGGGGCGCTGGCCGCCGGCGGACTGATCATGCTGACGAGGGAGCGGCTGCGCACGGAGCACGCCCAGGAGCCGTGGACGAACGCCAGCGCGGAGGCTGCCCCCTCGCCGGCACCGATCGTGCCGGAACCGGCGTCGGCGCGGCTCCCCGTGACGCGGCCGCCCTCGCCCCTGCCGCCGGGGCAGGCGGTGCCGCAGATGGAGTTCGGCACCCCGGGCCCCCTCACGAAGCAGCGGCGGCGCGGTGGAGCCACCCTGCGCCGCTCCCGCTCCGACCGGACGGTTCAGACCCTGACGCCGCCTGCCCGGAGGTAGGCGAGCGGGTCGACGTCCGAGCCGTAGCCGGGGCCCGTACGGATCTCGAAGTGCAGGTGCGGGCCCGTGCTGTTGCCCGTGGAGCCGGAGCGGGCGATGCGCTGCCCACCGGAGACCGACTGCCCGGCGCGCACGTGGAGCGCGGAGAGATGGGCGTACTGGCTGTACTTGCCGTCGCTGTGCCGGATGACGACCTCGTAGCCGTACGCTCCGGCCCAGCCCGCCGAGACGACGCGGCCCGGAGCCACCGACTTCACCGATGTCCCGGTGGGCACGGGGAAGTCCACGCCGGTGTGATAGCCGCTGGACCAGCCGCCGGCCTGCCGGTAGGGAGTGCCGGTGCCGGCGGAGACCGGGGCGCTGAAACCGGTGTGCTTCACGGCCCGCTCCGGAGCGGGCCGCTCCTTCTTCGGCGCTTCCTTCTTGGGCGCTTCCTTTTTAGGTGCTTCCTTCTTGGGCGCCTGCTGCTTGGGGGCTTGCTGCTTGGGCGCCTGCTGCTTGGGCGCCGTGTTCTCAGGGGCCCGCTGTTTCGGGGCTTCCTTCTCCTTGGGCGCGGCCTGCGCGGGTGCTTCCTTCTTGGCTTCGGCCTTGCGCTGATCCGCCTTCTTCGCCTCCGGCGTCGCCGCCGGGGGCTTCGGGGCGGTCTTCCGCGGGGGCTGTCCGGAGCTCTTCCCCTCCCCCGCCTTCCCCGCCCGGCTCTGGTCGAGGCTCAGCCGCTGCCCGGGGAGGATCAGGTCCGGGTCGTCCCCGACGACGGTGCGGTTGGCCGCGTAGAGGTCCTGCCAGCCGCCGCGCACCCGCTGGGCGGACGCGATGCCGGAGAGGGAGTCGCCGCTCGCGACGGTGTACGAGTCGCGTTTGCCCGGCACATGGGTGGGCGTCGCCTCTGCGGGACGGGTCCGCGGCTGGCGGGGCGGCGCGCTCTGCGGCGCCGCGGCCCGGACCGTCCGGCTGCCCGCGCTCTGGGTGTCGGTCCCCGACTCCGGGGCGGCCCCGGGCGCGTCCCCGTCCCGGGTGAGCCCCGCCGGTACGGAACAGGTGGGCCAGGCGCCGGGGCCCTGGCCGTCCAGCACCTTCTCCGCGACGGCGATCTGCTGGTCCCGGGTGGCGAGGTCGGCGCGCGGCGCGTACTGCGTGCCGCCGAAGGCCGACCAGGTGGACCCGCTGAACTGCAGGCCGCCGTAGTAGCCGTTGCCCGTGTTGACGTCCCAATCGCCGCTGGACTCGCAGGCGGCGACCTTCTCCCAGACCTCGACCGGCGCGGCCCCCGCCGACGCCGCGGTGATGAGAGGAAGCGCGATGCCCGCGCCGCTCGCCGTCACCGTGAGCGAGGCACGGTTGATCCGGCTCGGCTGGTATCTGCGGTGCCGTCCGTTCGCGGCCATACGTGGCTCCCCCACTGGCTTCGGGTCATGTCGCAAGGGGCAACGTAGGTCCGCACAGTGACTGATCACAAGCGAAACGTGATAGTCGGCCGGTCCATGGCCGGATTCCGATCCTCGACCGTCCGGTCGGCCTCGGCTTCCGCTCCGCCCGACACGTTCCGCCCGACGAGTTCCGCCCGAAACGCGTTCCTGCCGTCTGTCGCTTCCCCGTTCGGCCTGTCCGTCGCGCTCGGCCGTTCCCCGGGGCCCCTCCCGCTGCTGCCCGGCCGGACTCCTTACCTCGCCCCGCCTGGACAAGATCGATGGAGAGCGCTCTCCGCGAGTGCTATAAAGGCGCTCATGACGGATGATCCGCGCTCGGCCGGAGCGCCCACCCTGGAGGACGTGGCGCGGGCGGCCGGCGTCTCGCGCGCCACCGTCTCCCGGGTCGTCAACGGGGTGCGCAATGTGGACCCGGTGATCCAGGAGGCCGTGCGTCAGGCGGTCTCCATGACGGGCTACACCCCCAACCGGGCGGCCAGGTCCCTGGTGACCCGACGGGCGGACGCCATCGCCCTGGTGGTGTCGGGCGCGGGCGTCGAGCGGGAGGCTGCCCGGCGGGACTCCGGCACCGGAGCGTCCGGGGACGGGGGCAGGTCCGGGTCCTGGTCCGGCACCCGGGCCTCCGGGAAGGACGAGGACAGCCACGGGAGTTCGGGCTCGTTCACCGCGCAGGTGTTCGCCGACCCGTTCTTCGGCCGGGTGGTGACCGGCGTGGTCGACTACCTGCGTCCGCGCGGCATGCACCCGGTGCTGATGTTCGCGGAGACCTCGCGGGCCCGCGAGGAGGTGGTGGCGTACCTGAGGCAGGGTAGCGCGGACGGGGCCCTGGTCGTCTCGACGCACGCCGAGGACCCGCTGCCGGGGCTGATCGCGGACGCCGGCCTGGCGGCCGTCCTGTACGCGCGCCCGGCGCGGCCGGTCCCGGTGAGCTATGTCGACCTCGCGCACCAGGACGGCGCGCGGCTGGCGGCCGAGCATCTCCTGGACCGAGGCTGCCGCCGGATCGCGACGATCACCGGTCCGCTGGACGTGCCGGCGGGCCACGCCCGCCTGAAGGGCTTCCGGGACACCATGGCACGCCACGGGCACCCGTACATCCCCGTCGTCGAGGGCCGGTTCACCCAGGAGAGCGGCGAGACGGCGATGGCGCGGCTGCTCGCGGACCATCCGGACCTGGACGGGGTCTTCGCCGCCAACGACCTGATGGCCCTGGGGGCCTGCCACGTCCTGCGGGAGCACGGCCGCTCGATTCCGGGGGACGTGGCGGTGGTGGGCTTCGACGACAGCAGCGCGGCCCTGGCCTGCCGCCCGCCGCTGACCACGGTCCGCCAGCCGGTGGAGGGGATGGCCGCCGAGATGACGCGCCTCCTGCTGGACCGGCTGGCCCGGCCGGACGCTCCGGTGACCTCCGTGGTCTTCGAACCGGAGCTGGTGGTGCGGGACTCGGCGTGACCGGGGTGCGGCCACCGGGCCCGGCGGGCGGGGCCGCCCGGACATGGGCGAGGATGCCCGTATGACCTCTCCCCAGGCCGGGCCCCGGCTCCGGGTCGCCGCCTATGTGATCCGGCGTCATCCCTGCCCCGCCCTGCTGGTGTTCGACCATGCGGACTGTCCCGAGGCCGGCACCCAGGTGCCTGCGGGCGGCGTCGCGCCGGGCGAGGACCCGGAGCGAGCCGTCCTGCGTGAGGTCGCCGAGGAGACCGGGCTGACCGGGGCCCGCGTCGTCCGGCGGATCACGGTGGACGAGCGGCCCCACCCCGAGACCGGACAGCCCCGGATGACCACCTTTCTCCTGCTCGACGCCCCTTCGGACGGGCCGGCGGCGTGGGAGCACCGGGTCCGCGGCGACGGGTCCGACACGGGGATGCGCTTCGCCTGCCGGTTCGCGCCGCTCCCCCTGGAGCACCCGCCGGCCGACGCCCAGGACGCGTGGCTGGGCATGGTGGACCCGCGCTGGATGGCCTCGGGCGGCGCGGCCGGGGGCCCCGGCCGCGCGCGGGACACGGCCCGCTGAGGGGCGGCAGCCACGCCGCTCGTGTGCCGGGCGACGCGTCGGCCGGCATGCGGGTGGCGGACGCGTCACGCGGGTGGCCCGCTCAGCCCGTCGGGGTGCGGTGACGTTCCCGGACCGCCTGGACGGGGGTACGGGGCGGCGTGCCGGAGTCGCCCGGCCCGGGGCGGCTGCCGCCGCGGGTGAGGAAGTCGGCGAGCGGGAGCGTCGCAGCGCCCACGGTGACCGCGTCCGGGCCGAGACGGCCCATCTCGATGGTGGTGCGGGCCGCCGCGTGGCGCAGGGCGTACTCGTTCGCGTACCGGCGGATCTCGGGCAGCAGATGGGGGCCGATGAGCAGGCCCGCCCAGCCTCCGATCAGGATCCGCTCGGGCAGGAAGAGGTTGATCAGGTCGGCGAGGGCCGCGCCGAGGCATTCGGCCGTCTCGTCGAGCAGCGAGAGCGCCACCGGGTCCGGGGCGGGGCCGCCTCCTCCCGGGTAGGCGGCGGCGAGCAGGGCGGCGAGCGCCGTCTCGTCGTCGGCGTCCTCGGGGAGCGGGCCGCCCGCCTCGCGCCAGCGCTCGCGCAGGGCCTCCGCGCCCGCGTACGCCTCCAGGCAGCCGATGGAGCCGCAGCGGCACCGGCGGCCGCGCAACTGGACGGTGGTGTGCCCCCATTCGAGGGCGAGGCTCATGCGGTCCTCGTCGAGGATGTCGCCGTGGTCGACGCAGGCCCCCACCCCCGAGCCGATGAGGGCGATGGCGGCGGCGCCCGCGCCCCGGCCGCCGCCGAACCACATCTCGGCCTGGCCGAGCGTCTTGGCGCCGTTGTCGATGAACAGCGGCACCTCGGGCGGCACGTCGACCGCTTCGCGCAGCAACTGCTCGAAGGGGACCGCGCGCCAGCCGATGGTCTGGCCGTGGACCACCGCGCTCCGGGAGCCGTCGGGCCCTTCGGGTCCGTCGCGCTCGATGATGCCGGGGACCCCGATGCCGATGCCGAGCAGCCGGCTCGGGTCGGCTCCGGCGTCGCGCAGCACGTCCGCGACGCCGGTGCGGACATGGGCGACGATGCGGTCGACGTCGTAGCCGTGCTGGGCCAGCAGCCTTTCGGTGCGGGCCAGTTCGGTCAGGGAGAGGTCGAACAGCTCGACGCGGACGCGCGTCTCGCCGATGTCGATGCCGACGAGCAGTCCGCCGTCCGGGGCGACGCGCAGCAGCGTACGGGGGCGGCCGCCGTCCGAGTCGACGACTCCGGCCTCCTCCAGCAGTCCTTCGGCGGAAAGTTCCGCGACAACGTTGCTGATGGATCCCGAACTCAGACCTGTGACCGGTCCGAGCTCCTGACGGCTCAAGGGGCCGTCGAAATACAACCGTTGCAATACCCTCGCCCGGTTGCCTCGCCGCAGGTCACGCACGGTCCGTCTGTTGCGCTCGGCCATGTTGCTCCTTCCCGTCCAGGAACATACCCCGGTCCCAGACCTTGACGCGACCTTCTTTCACCTCTTAAATCACGGCATAAATTAAGTCATGGAGGCCGTTCGGTTCCCGAACGCAGCCATCCCCGGAAAGGGGCCACCTCACATGCGTCACGTCAGAGCCGCAAGCGCCGCCACCCTCGCACTCGCCATCGCCGTAGCCGCCACCGGCTGTGGCGGCGGGACCACCTCGGGCGGCAGCAACGAGTCGCCGAAGACCCTCACCTACTGGGCGTCCAACCAGGGCCCCAGCATCGAGGCCGACAAGAAGATCCTCACCCCCGAGCTGAAGAAGTTCGAGAAGGAGACCGGGATCAAGGTGAAGCTGGAGGTCGTGCCCTGGGCCGACCTGCTGAACCGGATCCTCGCCGCCACCAGCTCCGGCCAGGGCCCGGACGTGCTGAACATCGGCAACACGTGGTCGGCCTCGCTCCAGGCCACCGGCGCGCTCCTGCCGTGGGACGAGAAGAACTTCGAGGCCATCGGCGGCCGGGACCGCTTCGTCGACTCGGCGGTCGCCTCGGCCGGCAAGGAGGGGGAGCCGCCCGCCGCGGTGCCGCTCTACTCGCTGGCGTACGCCCTCTACTACAACAAGAAGATGTTCGCCGAGGCGGGCGTCGAGAAGCCCCCGGCCACCTGGGACGAGCTGGTCGCGACGGGCAAGAAGGTATCCAAGGACGGCAAGTGGGGGCTGGGCGCCGAGGGCGGCAACCTCTCCAACAACATCCACCAGACCTTCGTCCTGGCCAAGCAGCACGGCGCCGACTTCTTCGACGCGGACGGCAAGGCGACCTTCACCTCCGACGGTGCGGTCGCGGCGGTCAAGCAGTACATCGACCTCATGGCCAAGGACAAGATCATCGCTCCGGGCAACGCGGAGTACGCCCAGAACCAGTCGCTCACCGACTTCGCCCAGGGCAAGACGGCGATGGTGCTGTGGCAGGCCGCCGCCTCCACCTTCGCCGCCCAGGGCATGAAGCCCGAGGACTGGGGCGCGGCCCCGGTGCCGGTCCCCTCGGGCGCGCCGGGCGCGGACAAGCAGACCAACTCCATGGTCGCGGGCATCAACATGGCCGTCTTCAAGAACACCAAGAACATCGACGGCGCGAAGAAGTTCGTGAAGTTCATGACGAGCGACGCCGAGCAGAAGCTGCTCAACAAGACCTACGGCTCGATCCCGCCGGTCAAGGCCGCCCAGGCCGACGAGGCCTTCGGCGCTCCCGACCTCAAGGTCCTGCGCGACACCCTCGCCACCAGCGCCGCCCCGCTCCCCCAGGTCCCGAACGAGTCGCAGTTCGAGACGGCCGTCGGCACCGCGGTCAAGGAGCTGTGGGCGGACGCCGCCGCCGGGCGCCCCGTGACCGACGAATCCGTGAAGGCGCGCCTGGAAAAGGCGCAGCAGACGATGCAGCAGTGAGGCCCTGATCCATGACCGCCACCGTCACCACGGACCCCGAGGTCGACACGTCGACCGACAAGGGTACGAGCCGGGGCACCGGGGGTGCGCGCAGGAGACTGCCGCGCATCCCCGACCGGATCCGCCAAGGCGGACTGCCCTATCTCCTGCTCCTGCCCGCCGTCCTGCTCGAACTCCTCATCCACATCATCCCGATGGTCATCGGGATCGTGATGAGCTTCCGGCAGCTCACGCAGTTCTTCATCAGCAACTGGGGCGCGGCGCCCTGGATAGGCCTCGACAACTACAGCATCGCCGTCGACTTCGACGCGCCGATCGGTGAGGCCCTGCTCCACTCGTTCTTCGTGACCTGCGTCTTCACGTTCTTCTCGGTCGGGTTCGCCTGGCTGTTCGGCACCGCGGCGGCGATCCTCCTCCAGGAGACCTTCCGGGGCAGGGGCATCCTGCGGGCGATCTTCCTCGTCCCGTACGCCCTGCCGGTCTACGCGGCCGTCATCACCTGGGCGTTCATGTTCCAGCGGGACAACGGGATGATCAACCACGTCCTGCACGACCAGCTCGGCATCACCGACGAACCGTCGTTCTGGCTGATCGGTGACAACAGCATCTACGCCCTGATCATCGTCTCGGTGTGGAAGGGCTGGCCGTTCGCCTTCCTCATGCTGATGGCCGGGCTCCAGAACATCCCGCGCGAGCTGTACGAGGCCGCCTCGATCGACGGCGCAGGCATCTGGCAGCAGATCCGCCGGATCACGCTTCCGTCGCTGCGCCCGGTCAACCAGGTCCTGGTCCTCGTGCTCTTCCTGTGGACGTTCAACGACTTCAACACCCCGTACGTCCTGTTCGGGAAATCGGCCCCGGAGAGCGCGGACCTGATCTCGATCCACATCTACCAGTCGTCGTTCGTCACCTGGAACTTCGGCACCGGATCCGCGATGTCGGTCCTGCTGCTGCTCTTCCTGCTGGTCGTGACCGCCGTGTACCTGTTCCTCACCTCGCGCGGAAGGAAGGGCGCCGATGTCTAGCCTCACGCGGCCGACCCGCACCACCCGGTCGCGGGCCCGCTCGCCGATGGCCGCGCCGCAGTCCTTCCTCTGGACCCGCCGCATCGTCCTGGCCCTGCTCGCCGGCTTCGTCCTGCTGCCCGTCTACGTGATGGTCAGCAGCTCGCTGAAGCCGCTCCAGGACGTGTCGGGGAAGTTCCAGTGGATCCCGTCGACGCTGACGATCCAGCCGTACTTCGACATCTGGGAGACCGTTCCGCTCGCCAAGTACTTCGTCAACTCGCTGATCGTGGCGGGCTCGGCGACGGTGCTGTCGGTGACGATCGCGGTGTTCTCCGCCTACGCGGTGAGCCGCTACCGGTTCCGGGGCAAGCGGGTCTTCACCGTCACGGTGCTGTCCACACAGATGTTCCCGGGGATTCTCTTCCTGCTCCCGCTGTTCCTCATCTTCGTCAACATCGGCAACAGCACCGGCGTCGCGCTGTACGGCTCGCGCGGCGGGCTCATCCTCACGTACCTGACGTTCTCGCTGCCGTTCTCCATCTGGATGCTGATCGGGTACTTCGACTCCATCCCCCGGGACCTCGACGAAGCGGCCCTGGTCGACGGCTGCGGCCCCGTCCGCGCCCTCTTCCAGGTCGTCGTGCCGGCCGCCGTCCCGGGAATCGTGGCGGTGTCGGTGTACTCCTTCATGACGGCCTGGGGCGAGGTCCTCTTCGCCTCCGTCATGACGAACGACGCCACCCGGACCCTCTCCGTCGGGCTCCAGGGCTACGCCACGCAGAACGACGTGTACTGGAACCAGGTCATGGCCGCGTCCCTCGTCGTCAGCGTCCCGATCGTCGCCGGGTTCCTGCTCCTCCAGCGCTATCTGGTCGCCGGTCTCACCGCGGGAGCCGTGAAGTGACCCCCACCGGCGAGAGCCGTCCGTCGCCCCCGACCGAAAGGCAGCACGTGCCCGACCTCAACGCCCTCCCGGCGGACTTCACCTGGGGCGTCGCCACCGCCGCGTACCAGATCGAGGGAGCCGTGGCCGAGGACGGCCGCTCCCCCTCGATCTGGGACACGTTCTCGCACACCCCCGGCGCGATCGACAACGGCGACACCGGTGACGTGGCCTGCGACCACTACCACCGGGTCCCCGAGGACATCGGCCTGATCAAGCAGCTCGGCGCGGACGCCTACCGCTTCTCGATCGCCTGGCCGCGCGTGGTGCCCGGCGGCGACGGACCGGTCAACAAGGCGGGCCTGGACTTCTACGACCGGCTCGTGGACGGCCTTCTGGAGGCCGGCGTCACCCCGTTCGCCACCCTCTACCACTGGGACCTGCCGCAGGCGCTCCAGGACCGGGGCGGCTGGACCGTACGGGAGACCTCGGAGCACTTCGCCGCGTACGCCTCCCACGTGGTGGAGCGCCTCGGCGACCGCGTCAAGGACTGGGCGACGCTCAACGAGCCGCTGTGCTCGGCCTGGATCGGTCACCTGGAGGGCCGGATGGCGCCGGGTCTCACCGATCTGACCGCCGCCGTGCGCGCCTCCTACCACTTGCACCTGGGCCACGGTCTGGCCGTGCGGGCGATCCGGGCGGCCTCCTCGGACGCCCGGGTCGGCATCGTCAACAACCTCAGCCCGATCAAGCCGGCGAGCACGAGCGCGCCCGACCTCGCCGCGGCCCGCCGCGCCGACGGCCACATCAACCGCTGGTGGCTGGACCCGATCCTGGGCCGCGGCTACCCGCAGGACATGGTGGAGCTGTACGGGGTCGAACTCCCGGTCCGGCCCGGCGACCTGGAGACGATCGCCGCGCCGCTCGACTGGCTGGGATTGAACTACTACTTCCGGCAGATCGTCACCGCCGACCCCGACGGGCCCGCACCGCACGCCAAGCAGGTCCCGGTCCCCGGCGCCCGGCTCACCCACATGGACTGGGAGGTCCACGCGGAGGGCCTGGAGCGGCTGCTGCTGCGCCTGACCGAGGAGTACGGCGTCCAGCGGATCTACGTCACCGAGAACGGTTCGGCGTACGAGGACGTCGTCGCGGCGGACGGCTCGGTCCACGACCCGGAACGCGTCCGGTACTTGGAGGAGCACCTCGCCGCCTGCGCCCGCGCGGTCGACAAGGGAGCCCCGCTGGCCGGGTACTTCGCCTGGTCGCTCTTGGACAACTTCGAGTGGGCGTACGGCTACGACAAGCGGTTCGGTCTGGTCCACGTGGACTACGCGACCCAGCGCCGTACGGTCAAGAGCAGCGGACGCCGGTACGCCGAGCTGGTCCGGAAGCACGCGGAGCAGCGCGGCCGGGCGGCCGTCTGACGCTCCTCCCCCGGCTCCTGCCAACCCCCTCCGGCCGCGGCGAATCCTTCGCCGCGGCCGGAGGGTTTTCCCGTCGCCCGCGGAACACCCGCGTCTAGGCCCTGTCGTCGAACTCCCGTCGTCGCCCGGAGGGCGGCCCTGCCGGGTCAGGTGCGTGCTCTCGGCGTGCCGGGCTCACGTCCTCGTACTGGACGTACTCGGGCGTGGGCCCGGTGCGGCGAGAGTGCGTGCATGGCGCCGCGGGGCAGACGGGAGTTCGACAACAGGGCCTAGAGCGCCTGGGGCGCCCACGGCCCGAGCATGTCCTTCATCGCGTCGGTCATCGCGAACTGCAGCAGCGGACCGTAGGTGATCCGGCCGACGCCAAGGCGGCGGAAGCGGTCGAGATCGTGCTTGACCGGATGCGCCGTGGAGTTCACCGGCACGGAGACGGCTGCCGTCACCGCCGCGAGCAATTCGTCGTTGTCCTGGATGCGCACCGGGTAGACGCTGTCGGCGCCCGCCTGTTCCAGGGCCCGCAGTCGCTCGATCGCCTCGTCGAGGACGGCGGAGGCGTCCTCCGCGTGCAGGAACAGGTCGGTGCGCCCGTTGATCCAGACCGGGACTCCCGCCTCGTCGGCTGCCGCGCGCAGGCCGGCGACGTAGGCCGCGTGCTCCTGCGTACTCCGTACGCGTCCGCCCTCCGAGTGAACGGTGTCCTCGATGTTGAGGCCGACGCCGCCGACCTCGATGAGACCGGCGACGAGATCCGCGGGCTGCCGTCCGTAGCCGGCCTCCAGGTCCACGGAGACGGGGACGTCGACCGCCGCGATGATCGGCCTGACGGCGGAGAGCACCTCCTCGAAGGTCTGTCCCTCCTGGTCGGCGGCCCCCCGGGAATCGGCGAGCGGATGGCTGCCGACCGTCAGCGCGGGGAACCCGGCGTCGGCCGCTGTCCGCGCCGACCAGACGTCCCAGACGGTCGGCAGGACGAGGGGACTGTGCTCGGCGTGCAGTTGCTTGAGGCGTTGAGCGCGCTCAACGGTGGTTCGAAGGTCCATGCCGATCACGCTACCTTCCGGGACGCGCCGACGGGGCGCGGCCGAGGGCGCGAACGCGAGCCGGCGGCGGTCACGGGTGTCCGTGACCGCCGCCGGCCCCTCCGCGCCGACAGCGGGGATGGGACGGCGCGGAGGGATTCTCGGCCCTGTCGGATCAGCTCCGGTAGACGCCGAACTCGTAGAGCGAGTAGCCCCACGGGGTGCCGCGCTCGGAGGTGCTCACGCGGACGTAGCGGGCGTCGCCCGCGACCTCGATGTCATCGATGCCGCCGTCGCCCGCCGTCTGGGTGTGAACGGTGTTCCAGTCCTGCCCGTTGTCCGAGGTCTGGACCGTGTACGCCTTGGCGTAGGCCGCCTCCCAGGCCAGCTGGACGTGGTCGAAGGAGGTGGTCGCGCCCAGGTCGACCTGGATCCACTGCCGGTCGGCCCAGTCGCCGGCCCAGCGGGTGTCGAAGGAACCGTCGACGGCGTTGGCCGCCGGGCAGGGGCAGCCGACGCTGTCCGGCTGGAAGGACGAGGCCTCGGTGGGCTTCCCGGAAGCCAGGTTCACCCCGTCGACCCGGGGCGGCACCACCTTGAGGGACTTCGTCTCGATGCCGACGTTGCCCTTGCCGTCGGTCGACTTGAGGTAGACCTTCCAGACGCCGAGCCTGTCCGGTGCGGTGACCTCGAACGTGCCGTCACCCCGGTCGGTGAAGGCCGCTTCCGTCAACTGGCCACCGTTGTCCATGTACTTGGAGTTGACCAGCACCTGGTGGGTGAGCGGGTCACCGTCCGGGGCGGAGACGGACGCCTTGAAGGTGAACGGCTTGCCCGCCTGGACGGCGGAGGCGTCGTCGACGGTCATACCGCTGATGACCGGCGGGGTGTTGTCGCCGGAGGTGTCCGCGCCGAACGCCTCCTTCACCGCGTAGTAGGAGAGCCGCTTCTGGCCCGCGGGGAGCAGGTTGAACCAGACGGCCGACGAAGTCGTACTCGGTCCCGTAGTGGAACAGCGTGGCGCCGAGCGACACCCCCTCGTGCCCGTCGACGCGGTCCCAGGCCCGCTGGTAGCCCTCGGCCTTCGCCACGTCGCCGGGCTCGTCCGGTACGCCGTTGGCGTCGTCCGGCACCTCCCACTCGCCGGCGGGCCCGCCCTCGGTGACGATGTAGGGCTTGTCGTAGCCGCCGCTCTCCCAGGTTTCCTCGATGTCGCAGACGGCGTCGTAGGAGTTCACGGCGTACAGGTCGAGGTCGGGCGCGTTCTTCTTGTAGTACGGCCAGGCTCCGGTCCACGCGTCCGTCGAGGTGACCGGGTGGTTCGGGTCGACCGCGTCGAGAGAGTGTCAATAGTTGGTGAACGATGCGCTGGGCAGAGGCTGTTGGGCTTCGGGAAAACGCTCTCCCGGCAGACCCGCACACGAGAGCGGCCCCGCCGTCGGGCGGGGCCGCTCACAGTGCCTTCGCCGAGCCGACGGGATCCGGCGGCCCCGGGCCGCTCGCGGCCCGGCACCCTCACCCGTCGGCGGGAGCCGCGCCGCCGAGGAGGACGGCGGGACGGCTCCCCCGGATCACGCGGTGTGCAGAGTCAGCCCGTACCGGTTGAGGATCTCGTTGACCGGCTGGTGCCAGGTCTCCCCGCCGCCGGAGCAGTTGCCCCAGCCGCCGGAGGTGACGCCCTGGGCCTGGTCGCCGCTGATGAACGAGCCGCCGGAGTCGCCCCCCTCGGCGCAGACGCTCGTCTTGGTCATCTGGTGCACGGCGCCCTGGCTGTAGTTGACGGTCTCGTTCTTGGCGAGGACCCTGCCGCAGTGCCAGCGCGTGGTGGAGCCGGAGCGGCAGATGGACGCGCCGATCGGCGCCTCGTTCGAACCGCGGACCAGCTGGTCCGAGACGGTGCCCCAGCCGAGGACGACCGGCACGGTCCACCAGCCGTTGGCCACGTTCACCCAGGCGTAGTCGTCGCCGGGGAAGGACGAGCCCTGGAAGTTGCCGATGGCCGAGCCGTCCCAGCCACGCACGGACTGGCCGGCGCCGCCGCAGTGCCCGGCGGTGACGAAGCCGCCGTGGACGGAGAAGCCGATCGAGCAGCGGACGTTGCCCGTGTAGTACGGGTCGCCTCCGACCGTTCCCGCGGCAAAGGTCTGCGGCGCTTCCGCGGTCGTCTCCACGGTCACGGGGCCGGCCTCGCGCGCCTTGGCGACGAAGGACCGGACATCGTTGTCACCTTGCTCGGACGCGACGACGTTCACGACGACGCTGCTGGTCGCCGGGTCGACGTGCCAGCTGCTCACGCCGGACGGGGCGGACAGGGCGTCGATGCGGGCCTTCGCCGCGTCGAGCCGCTTCGCCGAGTGCTCGACGACCCGGGCGTCGGCGCCGGAGGCCCGTACGGCCTCGGCCTTCTCGGCGTTCGTGACGGCGACGACCAGCTTGCCGGTCCTCTCGTCGAACCAGGATCCACCGAAGGCGGAGCCCGCGGCGCGCCGCACGGTCGGCTCCAGGGCGGTGGCCGCCTTCTCGTCGGCGAGCCGCGCGACGGCCTCGCCCTCGGTGAGGCCGAAGTCGCGTTGCATCGCGGTGAGCAGGGCCGTGGAAGCGGGGGCCTCCGCGGAGTCGGTGGGGGCGGCGGAGGCGGACGACGGGCCGGCGACGGCCCAGGCACCGAGGAGCAGGAGTGCGGACAGACCGGTCCGCAGCACGGTTGCGTGTCTCAAGGGAGTGACCCTTCCTGTTGTTCCAGCGACGTGGGGGTGGAACGGGAGGCGTCCGGGAGCGTGTGTCGATCGTGCCGTTTGAGAGCGCTCTCAGATGCGCCGTCCCGGACTGTAGCGGAGTTCGATAGTCAGGTCCATGCCAATGGAGACGATGGGTCGGAAGAGGTGAGCGCGAACGCCGCACACCGGGGTGAGTAGGCGTACTCATCCGGCCCGCAGGCACGCGTCCTACTGTCACCGGAACAGGGGACGGGGCCAGATGGAGGAGCTGATCATGACCGGATCACGCCGCAGAGGGTGGCGAGCCGCGCTGACCGGCACGCTGGCGGGTTCGCTGGTCGTGCTGGTGGGCGCGTGCGGAGTGGTCGACACCGATGACGACCGCCGGGCGGCGGAGGAACTGGCCGAGAAGCACTTCCCGGGGCAGCTGGAGGCGATCGGAGCACGCACGCTCTTCCCGGGCTCCGGCGGCTCGGAGGTCACGTTCGCGGTGGCCGACGACCGCGACGCCGTGGTCCGGCTCCGCATCGACACGGACAGCGCGGACGAGGGCACGTGCGACCGCGAGGACTGCGCGGGGGCCCTGACCGAAGCCGTGAAGCGCGGGCGGCAGCAGGCCGAGGAGTTCCGTATGCTCAAGGGCGCCTTCGACGCTTGCGGTTATGAGGTCGTCGCCCTGGGCCCGACCGGCGCCCCGCCCTACGTCGTGGCCGAGCTGACGAACGCCACCGTCGCGAAGGTGCTGGGCGAGATCGGGGAGTGCGTCCAACGCTGGGTCACGGCGAGCGGGGCCGCCGGCACGTTGACGAGGGCCCAGGGGGCGTACGTGAACGTGGTCTCCCCGTCCGTCGCCGAACGGCGTCACCGGGGCGAGGCGTCGTGGCCCACCGTGATGCGGCTGACCCGGCAGGACCTCCTGGCCTCGCTCACCGAGCAAACCTATTTCTCGGCGAGTTACGAGATCGTGGCCGGCCGGGTGGACACCACGGGCCGCGCCCGGGTCGTCCGCCCGTTCCGGGAACGCCAGGAGTTCGGCGACACGGTGCAGAACGCGGTGAAGGAGCGCCTGCGCGCCGCCTACCCCCGGGTGGTCATGAGCACCTACCAGTGGATCTGGCGACTGGAGCCGGGCCGCGTCGACCGGCAGACCGGCTACGTACTGTTCTGCCCCGAGCCGGACGCGCGCGGGCAGTGCGTCAACAGCGACGACGCGGCCCTGGTGACCACGGACGAGCACGGCACTCCGGTGGGGAGGATCCGGCTCGTGCACGACGTACGCGAGGGCACCGGGATGCTGCGGCTGCCGCCGTACTGAGGACGGGGCTCCCCGGGACTCCGGCGCGCCGTACTGAGGACGGGCCGCCCCGGAACCCCCGCTGTTCGCTCCCGGCGCGGGCGAGGACGGTTTCCCGCGGGCGTCGCCGGAGGTGTCGTGGGATGGTGGCGCCATGACCATCGCCGTTCGCCCGGCCTCGGTGTTCGAAGATGTTCGCACCCTGGTCGGCCCGAAGTCACCGCAGGCCAACGTCTGTTGGTGCCTGAGTTACCGCATTCCGTCCAAGCTCGACACCGAGCTTCGCGGTCCCGCGCGGGGTGAGTACGCCGCCGGGCTGTGCCGTGCGGAGCCTCCGCCGGGGGTGCTCGCCTACGACGGTGACGAGCCGGTGGGCTGGGCCGCCGTGGCGCCGCGCTCGGACACCTCCTTCGCCCGCAGCCGAAAGATCCCGCACGTCGACGACCTGCCGGTCTGGTCCCTCTGGTGCATCCGGGTTCGCCCCGGTCACCGCGGCAAGGGGATCTCGCACGAGCTGATCGCCGGTGCGGCCGAGTTCGCCCGCGCCCACGGTGCGCCGGCGGTCGAGGCGTACCCGCTCGACAGCGGTGACGCCAAGGTCGATGTGACGATGGCGTACCCCGGGATCCGGAAGAACTTCGAGCGCGCCGGGTTCACCCACGCCGCCGACACCACCTCGGTGCTGGCCGGCCATCCCCGCGTCCTGATGCGGCTCGACCTGCGCGGGTAGCGGCGATCGTCACCCCCGCGGCACCCACGGCCGCAGCTTCTCCGGGTTGCGGACCACCCAGATCCGGGCGACGCGGCCGTCGGTCACGTCGAACGAGGCCACGGTCAGGACGACGCCGCCCCGCAGGGCCACCAGGCCCGGCGCACCGTTCACCGACCGCTCCAGGAGTTCCAGCCCCGGGGCCCGGTCGGCGATGGCGACCATGTACGAGGCGATGCGCGCGTCTCCTTCGATCGGGCGCAGTGCGGCACCGACCAGACCGCCGCCGTCGGCGGTCATCACGGCGGACGGGTCGAGGAGATCGACGAGGGCCGCGATGTCCTTGTTCTCCCAGGCCTCCTTGACCCGCCGCACCACATCGGGCCGCGCGTCCGCCGCCACCGGAGTCCGGGCGTCGGACACCCGCCGCCGGGCGGAGGACGCGAGCTGCTTGCAGGCGACGGGGGTCCGGCCGAGCACGTCGACGATCTCCGCGAAGGGGTAGCGGAAGACATCGTGCAGGACGAACGAGACGCGCTCGGCGGGGGTCATCGTCTCCAGGACCACGAGGAAGGCCATGGTCACCGACTCGTCCAGGACCATCCGGTCCGCGAGGTCGGAGCCCCGGCCGCCGCCGCGCTCGACGGGGTCGGGCAGGGGATCGGGCAGCCACGCGCCGACGTAGCGTTCGCGCCGGACCCGCGCCGAGCCGAGCACGTCCAGACAGATGCGGCCGGTCACGGTGGTCAGCCAGGCGCCGGGTGACACGATCTCGTCCCGCCGGCTCGGCGGCAGCGCGTACCAGCGCGCGAAGGCCTCCTGCACGGCGTCCTCGGACTCGGCGAGCGATCCGAGCAACCGGTAGGCCACATTGATCAGTCGGCCGCGCTCACCGGCCGGCCCCTCCACCTCCGGCCTCGCCGCCCCCATGCTCCGGCCCCCTCGCCTTACCTTTCGCCGGCCCGTGTCGTCGGGTTGGTGAGACCTTATCGATCGACTGCCCACGGGCGGAAAAAGGGGCGCGGCATGGCCACTTGGATTCCGGCACGGCACGCGTTCTCGTTCCTGCGGATCGCGATCGCGCTGCAGACTCTGACGATCTTCCTTCAAGCGGTCACCTCCGGACTGCTGATGACCTCGTCCTACGGGGAGACGCTGCACAGCGTCGGTGCGCGCGTGATGCACGGGGCGTCGATGCTGTACGTACTCGCGGCGGTGCTGGCCTGGAAGCCGGGCGGCGGCCCGCCCCGGCCGATCCTGTACGCGTCCGGCTTCCTGGTCCTGGCCTCGGTCCAGGTCGCGGTCGGTATCGCGCACCTCCCGTCGGTCCATCTCCCCCTGGGAGTGCTGATGTTCGGGCTGAGCCTGCTCGCCCTGGCCCGGCGCTGAGGTCCACCGCGACGGGTCACGAGTAGGGGTGGCCAGGACCGGAGTCGTCGACGGTGACGGCCACGCACCACCGGCAGGAGCTGTCGCCGAAGATCGGTCGCGCCCTGCTCCTGCGTGAGGGGCGCGTCCTCGCGGCGAGGGCGGTCGAGGACGTCCTCACACAGGAGCGCATGACCGCCTGCTTCGGCCGCCCCATCGAGGTGTCCCGGCACGCGGGCCGCTGGCCGGCCCGCGCGGGCGGGCTGGGGTGGACGGGGTCCGTCCCGACCCCGTGCACGGGTTAGGCCCGCCAGGATCCGCGGCGGCGGGACCCGCCACTGCCCGGACGGCAGTCGCACGCGGGCCCGGGCGTCAGGCTCCCCGGCCGGTTGAGGGCAAAGGGGGCCGGATCGCTGGGGGGCAGGGAGCCTCAGGGCTCCAGCAACGGCAGTCCGGCCGTACGCCACAGGTCGCGGAACCCGTGCTCCGCCCCGGGCCCTTCCGCCGCCGTACGCCAGACCCGAACCGTAGCCCCGCTGTCGGCGGGCCCGTCGAGGGGCGCCCAGCCCGGGTCTCCGTGGGCGGCGAACCCGGCCCAGGCACGGGTCATGCGCCGGGAGAGTTCCTCGTCGGCCGGGCCGGGCGGGCCGCCGACGAGGAAGTGGACGCTCTCCTCGTGGAGGTTGCCGAAGGCGAACGGAACGTCCGCGCAGTGCCAGGCGCGCACCCGCCGCCCCGCACGGTCCCGACGGCGGTCGAAGCGGGCGAGGAAGGCCCGGCCGCCCGCCAGCGCGTGGGCCTCGGCGAGGCGGGTGCTGTACTCGGCGAACAGGAGGCCGGAGCAGAGGGCCAGGTAGACGTCGAGAACCGGCGCGTCCGGCAGAAGCTCCCGGTGGCCCTCGACGAGCGACGCCGGAAGCCCGAAGTCGGCTGCGAAGACCGCCAGTCGCTCCTTCGATGTGACCTTCGCGCTGCTGCCGACCGCGTCCAGGAGCCAGTACTCCTCCGTGGTGTGGCAGACCAGCAGCTCCACCGCGCCGCCCGCTCCGGCCGCCAGTGCCTCCAGCGGGTCGGCGGTCAGGAGGACGCCGTCGGCGACCGGGCCGAAGATCGCCGGGTCGTAGTGGCGCCGCCCCGAGCCGGGGTCCTGTGCGTACCGCTCGCAGACCCGGTCCGTCGCGGCCACGAGTGCCTCGGGCGGGGCGGCGAGCAGCCCGGCACGCGTGGCGGGCACCCCGGCCGCCGCAGCGACCTCGGCGGTGGTGCGGGCCGCCTGCTCCACCGTGGCGAAGGCGTTGACGGCGCTGTGCAGGACCGCGCGGCGGAAGAGGCCGCGCGCCCGGTCGGCCACCGTCAGGCAGGCCACGGAGGTGGCGCCCGACGACTGTCCGGCCAGGGTGACCCGGTCGGGCGAGCCGCCGAACGCGGAGATGTTGTCCCTGACCCATTCCAGGGCGGCGATCTGGTCGAGGAGGCCACGGTTGCCGGGGAGGTTCGTGGCACCGCCGTCGGCGTCGGGCCCGGGCATGCCGCTGACGACATCCGGAGGTTCCGGCACGTGGCCGAACCCCTCGAAGCCGAGGCGGCTGTTGAGGGTGACGACGACGAGCCCCAGGCCCGCCAGCGCGGTGCCGTCGAAGTCGGGCTGGGCCGAGGACCCGAAGACGTACGCGCCGCCGTGGATCCAGACCAGCACGGGCAGGTCGCCCGGCCCGTCGGCGGGCGTCCAGATGTTGAGCGTGAGGATGTCCTCGTCACCGGGCGACCAGCCCGGCGCGCCCGGAAGTTCGGCCGACTGGGGGGCCACCGGCCCGAAGGCGGTGCACTCCCGCACGCCGTCCCAGGGTTCCGTCGGCTGCGGCTTCCGGAACCGGCGGGCGCCGAACGGCGGTGCCGCGTAAGGGAGTCCGAGTACGGCGACGATGGCGTGGTCCCGGGCGGCGCGTCGCCCCCGTACCCTCCCGGACCTCGTCGTGAAGACGTCCACGGCTCCCACTCCCCCGTCGCTGCCTCGTCCGACGCTCGGCGCGGCCGGGCCGGCATGCCGGACCTCCGGCGCCACCACCACCGGATTGATCCTGGCCCGGTCCCCGGTCTCCCGCCGGCCTGCGTAGTCCCCTGTCCGCCTATCCGGCGATCAGTTCGCGCACGGTGGCCATGTCGCTGAACGGCAGCAGTTCGCCCCGGATGCTCTGGTGCGGTTCGCTGCCCTTGCCCGCGATGAGCACGATGTCGGCCGGCCCCGCCTCCGCGAGCGCCGCGGCGATGGCCAGGCGGCGGTCGGTGATCCGCTCGAACGGCGTTCCGGTCGCCGCGATGCCGGGGGCGATCTCGTCGAGGATGGCCTCGGGGTCCTCGTAGCGGGGATTGTCGGAGGTGAGGAAGCACAGGTCGGAGTGGTCGCCCGCGATGGCGCCCATCTCGGCGCGCTTGGTGGTGTCGCGGTCGCCGCCGCAGCCGAAGACGGTGATCACGCGGGCCCGGGCGAAGCCCCGGATCGTGGTGAGGACCTTGCTGAGGGAGTCCGGCGAGTGGGCGTAGTCCACGATCACCGAGGTGCCACTGGAGGTGTGGAGGCGTTCGAAGCGGCCGGGGATCTGCGGCATCCGCTCCAGCGCGTCGACCAGCCCGGTCAGACCGTGGCCGAGGAGGTGGCAGGCCGCCACGGTGGCCAGCGCGTTGGAGACCGAGAACCGGCCGGGCGAGGGGATCGCCGCCGGGTACTTGCGGCCGTCGTGGTGCAGCGTGAACCGGGTGCCCGAGGCGTCCACGGTGAGATCGCTCGCGCGGTAGTCCGCGTCGCCGTCCAGCGCGTACGTGGTCACGGCATCGGGCATCAGCTTCCGAATCCCGGCGCCCACCGGGTCGTCGGCGTTGACCACGGCGCGCCGGCACAGCCCCTGGAAGAGGCGGAGCTTGGCGTCCCGGTAGTTCTCCATGGTGCCGTGGTCGTCGAGGTGGTCCTGGGTCAGGTTGGTGAAGACGCCGACATCGATGAACGTACGGTCGAGGCGGTGCGTCAGCAGCCCCATCGAGGTGGCCTCCAGGACGACGCTCCCGGTGGCGCGGTCGCGCATGTGCCCCAGCAGATGCTGCAGATCGGGCGATTCCGGGGTGGTGAGCACGGAGGGGGGCATCGGGATGGGCTCGTCCCCGATGCGGCTGCCCGCGGTGCCGATCACCCCGACCCGGGCCCCCTCGGCGATCCGCAGCACCGACTCGGTCATGTACGAGACGGAGGTCTTGCCGTTGGTGCCGGTGATGGCGATCAGGTCCATCGCCCGGCCCGGCTCGCCGAAGTAGCGCGAGGCGAGGACCGCCGCGGCCCTGCGCACATCGGGGACGCGTACGGCGCACACATCGCCCAGTGCCGCGGGCAGCGGCGGCGCCTGTTCGTCGACGAGTACGGCGACAGCTCCGCGGGCGACCGCCGGGGCGACGGCTTCCGGGCCGCCGGCGGTGTGGCCGGGCACCGCGGCGTAGACGGAGCCGGGGGTGACCCGGTCCACGTCGAACGTCGCTCCGGCGGTGACGTCGGTGCGGGCGGGGGTTCCCCGCAGCACGTGGTGGTCCTGCCCGGCCATGAGGTCGCTCAGCTTCACGATGATCCCTTCGAGTGCGGCGCCGTCCGGCTGGTGCGGCCGTCGCCGGGAAGCGGTACGGGCGGGTGCGCCGTGGGCCGCGTGGTGCTGTGGAGCCGCTCGTGACTCTCGCGTCCGGCGAGCGCCGGAGGCGACGGTGAGGTCCGGCGCTCAGCGGGCCGGAGTGGTGGTGTGCTGGTGCGGTGGTGTGTTGGTGTGGGTGAGGAGGCGGCGGGCCGGGGCTCTTACGCCGGGGGCCGGGCGCGCCGGACGCTGCTGTCGGGAACCGCGGCGTGGGCCGCTAGCCGTGGCCGTGCAGTGCGGTACGGCCCGTTCCGGGCGCCGCGTCCGCGGGCACCGGGAGCACAGCCGCGCGGGTGGCGGCCGGGGGCAGCGCGGAGGCGGCCCGGTGCGGGCGGGTCCTCGGTTCGGCGCTGCGTCCCATGGGCCGAGTGTACGTGCGGTGGGAAGGGTCCCGGTCCGCCGCCGGGCGCTCCGGGGCCGGGGACGGCCGGGGACGGCCCCGGGTGCGGCCCCTGGCGCGGCCCCTGGCGCGGCTCGACCCCCGGATGCGCGGCGAACGGGCCACGACCTGCGTACGGGCCGGTCCGCGAGGCGCGTCCGCGGCGCCGGGACCCGATCTTCCCTTTGCGGCCGGAGCGGGACCGGAGTGGAATTGCGTACAGGGGACAGTGGTATGCGGTACTCCCGGAGGAAAGGACGCGCCATGAGCGACACCGACTGGGGGGACGACGTCTACCAGCCCCAGGAACCCGAGGCTTCCGACCCCGACGAACAGCTCGACGCCGGGGACACGCTCATGGATCCGTCCGGGACCGGCGACCCGCTGGACGAGGGCTACGCTCCGCCGGACCGCCCCTGGGTCGTCGACGGGCTCGGCACCACGGCCAACGAGCGGCACACCGGCGAGTCCCTCGAAGCGCGGCTGACCAGGGAAGTGCCCGAGCCGGACGGTTTCGCCGGCGACGGCGTGGGCGATCTGGTGGGCGGCGAAGGCGAGCCCTTCGACGACGAGGTCGGCGTCGCCCGCGCGGGGCGGCTGACCCAGCAGGCGGACGGAAGCGTCCCGGCCGCCCTCACCGCCAGCGACGTGGGCATCGACGGGGCGGCGGCGTCGGCCGAGGAGGCCGCGATGCATGTGATCCCCGAGCCGGGGGACGACGCCCTCCTGGAGGCCGGTCCTGCGCCCGGAACCAGCCCCTCCACCGGTGGCGGGGCCGCTTCGCCCTCGCCGTGAACAGGCCGTTGGCGAGCGCCCGCCCCTGAACGCGACTGTCCCCGGGCCCGTAGTCTCCTGACCGAAACAGGGCGGCCCCCGCTCCACCGGCTGCTCGCGCACGGCAGGTGCCGCCGGTCCCAGGAATCACTTCCGGGGCCGGCGAACGTCTTCCCCCGGTCCGTGCCCGGGCGTGCTCGCCCGGCCGGGCGCTCCCGGCGTGCGGGCGGGGACGGGACGTGGGTTAGTGGCTGCGAGCCCTGTTCACCGTGGTCCGCGACCGCCGACCGTTCACCACCGGCGATCCACCGCCGTCCGTACACCGTCGTAGTGGAGTGCGCGTATGCCCGACGCCGTCCCCGACCCCGTCTCCGTCCAGCCCGTCGTGGCGCCGTTGACCAGCGCGGCGCTGTTCCTGGTCGGCACGATCGAGCCGGGCGGCGAGAGCGCGGTGCTGGACGTGCTGCCGGATCTCGCGGCCGCCGCCCGGTCGCTCGGCTTCCGTTACCCGGACGCCGGTCTCGCCTGTGTCGCGGGCTTCGGCTCCAGCGCCTGGGACCGGCTGTTCGCCGGGCCGCGCCCGGCTCGCCTCCACCCGTTCCCGGAGCTGCGAGGCCCTCTCCACCATGCCCCGGCGACCCCCGGCGACGTACTGCTGCACATCCGCGCCGAGCGGATGGACGTCTGCTACGCGTGGGCGGCCCAACTGCTCGACAAACTCGGCGGGGCGCTGCGGATCGTGGACGAGACGCACGGCTTCCGCTACCTGGACCACCGGGATCTGCTCGGCTTCGTGGACGGCACGGAGAATCCGGTGGGCGACGACGCCCGTTCGGCGGCGCTCGTCGGGGCGGAGGACGACCCGCAGTTCGAGGGCGGCAGCTACGTCGTCGTACAGAAATACCTGCACGACCTGACGTCCTGGAACGCGCTCTCCGTGGAGGAACAGGAACGCGTCATCGGCCGCACCAAGGTGGACGACGTGGAGTTCCCCGACGACGAGAAACCCGCCGACTCCCACCTCACGCTCAACACGATCACCGACCCGGACGGCACCGAACGGGACATCCTGCGGGCGAACATGCCGTTCGGAAGCTTCGGGAAGGGCGAGTTCGGTACGTACTTCATCGGTTACGCCGCCGATCCCGACGTGACCGAGCGGATGCTCCGCAACATGTTCCTCGGCGATCCGCCCGGCACGCACGACCGCATCCTCGACTTCTCCACCGCGGTCACCGGTTCCCTGTTCTTCGCCCCCCGCGCCGACTTCCTCGACGCTCCGCCGCCCCCGCCCGTCCTGACGCGCGCCGGGGACCGGCCCGAACCGGCGCCCGCACCGGTCCGGCAGGGGCCTCTCGCGGCCGGGGCGGACCACGGTTCGCTGCGCATCGGCAGCCTGCAAGAAAGCGCCCAGTGATGAACAATCTGCATCGCGAACTCGCGCCGGTCACCCCGTCCGCCTGGGACGAGATCGAGGAGGAGGCCCGGCGCACCTTCCGCCGCCACGTCGCCGGCCGCCGCGTCGTCGACGTGTCCGATCCGGCGGGTCCGACACTGGCCGCGGTCGGCGACGGCCATCTGAACGACATCGATCCGCCCACCCCGGACGTGGCGGCCCGGGCCCGGACGTCAATGCCGGTCATCGAGTGGCGGGTGCCGTTCACGGTGGCCCGACAGGCCGTGGACGACGTGGAGCGCGGCTCCGCCGACAGCGACTGGCAGCCCGTCAAGGACGCGGCACGCACCTGCGCGTTCGCCGAGGACATGGCGATCATCGACGGGTACGGGGCTGCCGGGATCACCGGCCTGCGGGACGGCTCCTCCCACGCTCCCCTCCCGCTGCCCGCGGACGCGCGGGACTATCCGGTGGCGGTCAGCCAGGCCGTGACGCGGCTGCGGCTGGCCGGTGTGGACGGACCGTACCGGCTGCTGCTCGGTGCGGACGCGTTCACCGAGGCCGCCGAGACCTCGGACCACGGGTATCCGGTCAAGACACACCTGAGCCGCCTGGTGGACGACGAGATCCTGTGGGCGCCCGCGGTCAAGGGCGGGGTGCTCCTGTCCACCCGGGGCGGGGACTTCGAGCTCTGCCTCGGCCAGGACCTGTCGATCGGCTACGCGGACCACGACGCCACGAGCATCCACCTCTACTTCCAGCAGGCCTTCACCTTCCGGATGCTGACACCGGAGGCCGTGGTCGGCCTGATCGCCTGATCCCCGGGGGCGCTCACCGGCGCGTGTCCGGGCGACCGAGCGCCCCTGTTCCGCCGAAGACCTGGGGGCAGCCATCAGGGACCCTGGCCGCATGACGCAGACGACTTCCGCGCACCACGAGGGCGGCACGACACCGCCGGCCGCCCGCTTCGACACCGTAGTGCGGGCGGCCGTGGGACAGGGGCTGCTGGGCGAGGGCAGCCCGGTCGCCGGATTCATCGACACGGACGGCGTGCGCGCCTCCGTCGTCGACCTGCACGACGCCTTCGCCGCCACGCCCGAGGTGATGCACACCTTCGCGGCCAAGGCCTGCTCCCTCGTCCCGGTGCTGCGGCTGCTCGCCGACTGCGGCATGGGATGCGAGGTGGCGAGCCCCGGTGAACTGCGGCTGGCCATGGAGGCCGGCTTCGCCGCGTCCTGTGTGGTCCTGGACTCCCCCGCCAAGACCCGCGAGGAGATCCGGCTGGCGCTCGCCCTCGGCGTCGCCGTCAACGCCGACAGCCTCGACGAACTGCGCCGCATCGACGCGCTTCGCAACCCGGGCACCGCCTCGGTCATCGGACTCCGGGTCAACCCTCAGGTGGGCGGTGGCTCCATCGGGCCGATGAGCACGGCGACCGACACCTCGAAGTTCGGGGTCGCTCTGCGCGACCCGGGGGCCCGCGAGGCCATCGTGGGGGCCTTCCGGGGGCGGCCGTGGCTGACCCGGCTGCACGCCCACGTGGGCTCCCAGGGCTGTCCGTTGGAGCTGATCGCGGACGGGGTGGCACGGACGTACGAGCTGGCCGAGGAGATCAACGCGACGCTGGGCGTCCGACAGGTCACCAGCCTGGACATCGGCGGCGGCCTTCCGGTCAATTTCGCCGACGAGACCGTACGCCCCCGCTACGCGGACTACGTGGCGGCGCTGACGGCGGCAGCCCCCGGCCTCTTCTCCGGCCGCTACTCCCTGGTCACGGAGTTCGGCCGCTCGCTGCTGGCGAAGAACGGGTTCATCGGGGCCCGGGTGGAGTACACGAAGGATGCCGGGGGCCGCCGGATCGCGCTCACCCACGCGGGAGCGCAGACCGCCACCCGTACCGTCCTCATGCCCGACGCCTGGCCGTTGCGGATCGGGGCGTTCGGCCCGGACGGCACGCCCAAGAGCGGCCCGCCGCTGGCGCAGGACATCGCGGGGCCGTGCTGCTTCGCGGGGGACGTGGTGGCGTACGGCCGGGAGCTGCCGGAGCTGGCCGAGGACGATGTCGTCGTGCTGTACGACACGGGGGCGTACTACTTCTCCACCCCGTGGGCGTACAACAGCCTGCCCCGCCCCGCGGTGTACGGCTTCCGGGCGGGGGCGGGGCTGATGGACGGTTCGGGCCACGACGGGCAGGTGTCGTTCGTGACGGTGCGGGACGCGCAGTCGCTGGACGACATCGCGGCGGAGAGCGGTCTCGCGCACGCGGACGCGCTGATCGAACGGGCCGACTGAACGGGCGGGGCGAGGGAACGGGCGGGGCCGGTACGGCCGAGGCCGGCAGGCCGACCGGCCAAGACGCGGACGGCCGGCCGGCCGCCGGTCACGTTCCGGCGGGCTGCGGCTCGGGCTCCGGATCCGGCACGGGGTCCGGCCCGGGCGCGGGCGGCTGCGGGATCGGGTCCGGCGCGGGTCCGGGCCCCGGGCCCGGCGGCACGGGCGGCGGGCCGGGTACCGGAGTGGGCGGGCCCGGTACGGGCGGAGGGGTCGGCGAAGGCGGTACGGGGTCGGGGTACGGGTGGGTCATCGCGATCCTCCACAACGGCACGAAATGGACAGATGGAGCTTTCCTCCACCGTCTCCCGGAGCGGCTGCCCGCGCCTGCCGAGTCCACACCTGCGCCTGGCGACCGCGGCCCGCGAGCCGGTGTGTGCGGGACCGTCCGGAGTGGGCAGGACTCCGGCGAGCTGCCTGGACCTGGCCGGCTCCGTCCGGATCCGCGACCGGCGCCGTCGATGCGAAAGGTGTCCCTCATGCCCCTGCCGAGCGTTCTCGCCGTCCACGCCCATCCGGACGACGAGTCCCTGTTCTGCGGAGGCGTCCTCGCTCAGCACGCGGCCGACGGTGCCCGGACCGCGGTGGTCACGGCGACCTGGGCGGAGGGCACGCACCGGGCCGCCGAGCTCGCCGAGGCCCTCGACGCCCTGGGCGCGGGTCCCCCACGGCTGCTCGGCTACGCGGACGCCCGCATGCCGGGGTCGGCCCCTGGCCGGCCCCGGTTCCTCGACGCGCCGCTGGACGAGGCCGTGGAAGCCGTCGTCGGCCACATCCGTGACGTCCGGCCGGAGATCGTCATCACGGTGGACGCCTACGGAGGCATGACCGGCCATCCGGACCATGTGCACGCCCATCGGATCACCGCGCCGGCGGTCCGGGCCGCCGGTCTCCCCCGCTTCTGTCCGGGGTCCGGTGAGCCCTGGCAGCCGAGCGCCCTCTACCTCGCCACGCACCCCCGCTCGGCCGCTGTCCCGGTGGGCGGGCGGCGGGCCCGGCCGGGAACCCCGGCCGACGCCCTGTACTGCTCGGAGGACGCGTGGATCACCACGACCGTCGACGTCGGACCCTGGCTCCCGCGGAAACTGGCCGCGATCCTCGCGCACCGCAGCGAGGTGGACCGCGGAGCGGCGCCCGGCCGGATCGCCTCGCTTCCTGCGGCTGTTCAGCGCGAGGTGCTGGGGACCGAGTGGTACATCCGCCGGGACCTCGCACCCCGGAACGGATCGGCCACGGCGCTTACGGCGTGACGGGAAGCGTGCGGGGAACAGCGACCGGAGGACCGCTCCGAACGCCCCCGCCACACCCGTACCGGTCCCGGGTATCAGCTCTCAGAACAGCTCGGGGTGGTTCCTGAGCTGCCGCTCCGCCTCCTGGACGAGCTCGGCCGGGGCTTCGGGCGCCTCGTCGGGGTGACGCTGTGCCCACTTCGCCGCGTACGGGCAGAGCGGAACGACGGGAACGCCCTCGCGGGCGGCCATGGTGAAGAACTCCCGGACCAGCGCCCCCGCGACGCCCTTGCCCTCGTGCTCGGGCCGGACGACGGTGTGTACGGCCACCAGCGCGCCGGGAGCCGGGTCCATGACGAAGTACGCGATGGTCCCGGCCGGCTTGCCGTCCTCGTACGCCACGAGGCTGCCGTGCTCCCGGTCGTCCCTGATCTCCACAGCTGCCTTCTCGGCCATGACTCCCGCTTTCTCGTTCGTGACCCTGGACGTCGCTCGCCCCGGAAACACGGACGGCGACCTCAACCGCCCGCGACGACGGCCTGCGGGCTCCGCTCCGTACGGGTCCCGGGAACCGGAGCCGAGGCGTCGGCTCCGAGCGCCACGATCCGGTTCTCCGCGTCCACGTGCACGACCCGCGGCACGAGGGCACGGGCCTCGGCATCGTCGATCTGTGCGTAGCTGATCAGGATGACCAGGTCACCGGGGTGCACGAGGTGTGCGGCCGCGCCGTTGATCCCGATAACACCGGAGCCGCGCTCGCCCTCGATGACGTACGTCTCCAGGCGGGCGCCGTTGTCGATGTCAACGATATGGACCAGCTCCCCGGGGAGCAGGTCGGCGGCCTCCATCAGGGCGGCGTCGATCGTCACGGAACCGACGTAGTGCAGATCGGCCTGGGTGACGGTGGCCCGGTGGATCTTGGACTTGAACATGGTGCGCAGCATGGAGAAACTCCCGGTTTGCCTGCTCCCTGCCTGCGTATGTGCAGGTCAAGGGCTGTTTCCTCACCCTACAACGAGAGGCGATGCCGACCAAGAGGTACGGCCGCTCTCGGGACGGTCGGAGGCCTTCGCCGACAAGGCGCCAGGTCAGCTCGACGATTCCTCCCGTCGGCGGTCGTGGCCCGCAGTGGCGGGGAGAGCGTTGCCGATGAGGACGGCGGCGATGGCCGCGGCGGTGGGGAAGGCGTCGGCGTCGAGGACCCGGGTGCGGGCCGCGGCGCCGTCGATGAGCAGCGCGAGCTGCTCGCCGAGCTGGTTTCCCCGCCGGCTTCGGGGGTGCCACTCGTGGTCCTGCCTGCGGGGGCGCTGTCGCGGCGGGCGTTGTTTAGTGGGATCCGTACCGGAAACGCGATGTCCCGACACACCCGGGACGGAAATGGAGGAGTACGCCATGCCGGCTGGATCCAACAAGAAGCGTGAGCGGCAGTACGAGCACATCAAGGAGAGCCAGGAGGAGCAGGGCGCGTCGCAGAGCCGCGCGAAGGAGATCGCGGCCCGGACCGTCAACAAGGAGCGCGCCCGGTCGGGCGAGTCGAAGACGGCGAGCAAGACGTCGACGCAGGACAGGAAGTCCGCCTACGAACGCGGCGGCGAACGTTCCCACAAGGGGGCGCAGGGGCCCACGAAGGACCAGCTCTACGCGGAGGCCAAGAAGAAGAACATCGACGGGCGCTCCTCCATGAACAAGGAGCAGCTCCGCAAGGCCCTCGGACGCTGACACCCATCGGCGGTCCGGGGCCGGCCGCCACCCGACGGAGGGAACAGGACATGCCCGCAGACGCACGCGGCGACGACGTGTACCAGCCCCAGGACGACGACGGCGGCGATCCGCCGAACGACGAGCTCGACCTGGAGAACACGCTCGACGAACGAGACCTGGACGATCGGATGGAAGAGGGTTACTCCCCGCCCGAACGCCCCTTGGCCGTGAACAAGTTCGGCACGACCGGGGCCGAGGTGCGCCACGGTGAATCCCTGGACCAGCGGCTCGCCCAGGAGACCGACGACGTGGAACCGCCCGACGGCGACGGCATCGGCGACCTCGCCGAGGGTGAGGGCGAACCCCTGGAGGGGACCGAGCGCGAGCCCCGGGCAGGCCGGCTCAGCGCGGCGGACGACGCGGCCGGGCGGGAGAACGACGTCTTCGCCGAGGACGTGGGCGTCGACGGTGGCGCGGCGTCGGCGGAGGAAGCGGCCGTCCATGTCACGGACGAGGCGGACATCCAGGGGCGCGAGGCCTGACGGCCGGTGAAAGTGGGAGACCATGACTGGCGCGGCGATCTTCGATGTGGACGGCACGCTCACCGATACCAATCACCTCCATGTGGTGGCCTGGTGGGAGGCCTTTCGGCAGGCCGGGCACACCGTGCCGATGCCGGAGATCCACCGGGCGGTCGGCCTCGGCTCCGGTGATCTGATCGAGCGGCTGCTGGGGCCCGACCGTGACGCGGAGCAGGACGCGGCCATCAGCTCCGCGCACACGGTGCTCTACGCGACGTACTTCGACCGTCTCCCCGCCTTTCGGCGCGCGGGCGACCTGCTACGCACCCTGGCAGACCGCGGTTGGCAGGTTGTCCTCGCCACTTCGGCGAGCGGGACGGAGCTCGCGGCTCTGCGGCGGGCGGTGGATGCGGACGAGGCGGTCCGGGCCACGGCGAGTTCGGACGACGTCGACCGGGGAAAGCCCTCCCCGGAGCCCGTGGAGCTGGCGTGCCGACTGGCCGGAGTCGGTGCGGGGCAGGCGGTGTTCGTGGGCGACACGGTGTGGGACATGGAGGCGGCGGCCCGGGCCGGGGTGACCGCGGTGGCTCTCCTGTCGGGCGGTACCCCTCGCGCGGACCTGGAGCGGGCCGGAGCGGAAGCGGTCTACCAGGATGTCGCCGATCTGCTCGACCGCCTCGACGACAGCCCGTTCGGGCCGGGCCCCGACTGACGCGCGGACCGCGAACCTCCCGTCGCGTAGCCGTGCGGGCTGGACAGGACGGCCTAGGCCCTGACGGGCCAGACCCCGGCCTCGTCCCGCCCTGTCCACACCCTCGACCGTTATGTACGGAGATCGAGGGGTACCCCTGTGCGGAAGAGACAGCCATGACACGTGCGGAACGAGGATCACATGCAGGTGGGATACAAGCTGGCGGCGGAGGCGTTCGGCCCGGCGGAGCTGGTGAGGCAGGCCGTGCTCGCCGAGGAGGCGGGATTCGACTTCGTCGAGATCAGCGACCATTACCACCCCTGGCTCGACAACCAGGGACACTCGCCGTTCGCCTGGACGGTGTTGGGAAGCATCGCGGCCAAGACGTCGCGGATCGGTCTGGCGACCGGGGTCACGTGCCCCACCGTGCGCTACCACCCCGCCATCATCGCTCAGGCTGCCGCGACACTCGCCCTGCTCTCGGAAGGCCGCTTCGTCCTCGGTGTCGGCTCGGGGGAGCGGCTGAACGAACACGTCGTCGGTCCCGGATTCCCCGACGCGGTCCAGCCCCGGCACGAGATGCTCACGGAAGCCCTGGAGATCATCCGGCTGCTCTGGAGCGGGGGGTACCGGTCCTACGAGGGAAAGCACCTGCGGCTGCGGGACGCCCGGGTCTTCGACCTCCCCGACGAACTGCCTCTGATCGCCGTGGCCGCCAGCGGTCACCTGTCGACGCGCATCGCCGCCGAGCTGGGCGACGGCCTGTTCGCCACGGAGGACAAGCCGAGCATCGTCCAGCACTACCGTGACGCCGGCGGAACCGGCCCGTGCTACGGCGAGGTTCCGATGGCCTGGGCGCCCGACGCGCACAACGCCGCGCGCGCCGCCCTGGAGACGTCGCGGTGGGCGCTGACCGGGTGGAAGGTGATGAGCGAGCTGCCCAATCCGGTCAACTTCGATGCCGCGACCACCACCGTGCGCGAGGAGGACATTCTGCAGAAGTTCGCCTGCGGAGCGGATCCCGGACGTTACGTCGAGGTCGCCCAGAGCTATGTCGACGCGGGTTTCGACAGGCTGGTCATGCAGAACGCGGGCCCCGACCCCGACGGCTTCATCGACTTCTACCAGCGTGAGCTCGACGCGCGCATCCGACAGCTGGAGCCGAACAGCGCGTGAACCTGAAAGCCGGGCCCCGGGCGGGTCGTCGTCCGAGGCTGCGACCGCGGGCATGGCACGAGGCCGCCCGGTGACAAAGGAGCGACGCATGACAGCAGCACCTCTGTGGATCAACGCCCTCGTCATCGACGCTGACAGCCCCGAGCGGCTCGCCGCGTTCTGGTCCGAGCTGCTCAGCCGTCCGATCGTGGACCGTACCGGCCCCTACGTCTGGCTGCGGCGGGAGAACGGGCTGGGCCTGGGCTTCCAACAGGCCGGTGAGCCCCAGCCCGGGAAGAACCGCATGCACTTCGACATCTCCTCCCCCGATCCGGCAGCCGAGCAGCGGCGGGTCGAGGCGCTCGGAGGACGACGCCTGGAGGAGGACGCCGACGGTGGTTTCCTGGTGATGGCCGACCCCGAGGGCAACGAGTTCTGCGTCATCCCCGAGGGCCCCGGCTCCGTGGGCCTCGATGACCAGGGACACGCCCACTACCTCGATCACGATTGAACTCCGCGGTTCGGGAGGGCCGGCCCGCCGCGGGCGGGACGATACCGCGGCGCCTTCGAGTACCGATGTCAGAAGGTGACGTCGTCCGTGGGGATGATCCTGGCTCCCATGTTGCGTTCCATCATGCGCAGAGCCGCGTCGGCGAGGTCGCTGTGGATGTGTGCCACGGCGTCCCGCGGGACGGTGACGTGCAGCTGCCGGATGTGGGCGTCCAGGGCTGAATACAGGACGCACTGTTCGGTGACCTGCCCGCACAGCACGAGGTGGTCGGCGCCCAGTTGGGAGAGCAGATAGCTGAGCGGCGTCTCGTAGAAGATCGAGTGCCGGGCCTTGACGACGAAGAGGGATTCATCGTCCGGCAGGATGGGTTCGATCAGCTCCGCGTTCTTTCCCGCGAGAGTCTTCTCGACGATCTCTCCATGGTGGGACCGCCATTCTCCGAAATTGTCGTTCACATAAATGACCGGCACGTGCTCCGATCGGGCGCGCGCGATGAGCCGCGCGATGTGGGGCAGTGCGCTGCGGACGGATGGAACGAGCAGGTCGGCATCGGGATGATCGTACGTGTTGATCATGTCGACCACGATGAGCGCGTTGTTCCTCATCCATGCATCATCGCAAAGGGAGCACTCGTGTTCCGGCCCACGACCTGCCTGGGCGTTTCACGGTTGGCAGGGTGGGAACCCGGCACACTCGCCCACTGAATACCGGCGACGGAAGGAGCGGACCCGTGCGCGCATTGACCTATCAGGGAAAGCGGGAGGTCCGGGTGGAGACGGTCCCGGACCCGCGGATCCAGGACCCGACGGACGTCATCGTCAAGATCACGTCGACCGGGATCTGCGGATCCGACCTCCACCTGGGCGAGGTACTGGGGCCCTACCTCGACCCGGGCGACATCCTCGGCCACGAACCGATGGGGCTGGTGGAGGAGGTCGGCCGCGAGGTGACCGGCGTCGCTCCGGGGGACCGGGTCGTGATCCCCTTCAACGTGTCCTGCGGGCACTGCTACATGTGCGGTCAGGGGCTGCACTCGCAGTGCGAGACGACGCAGGTGCGCGAGCGCGGCATGGGCGCCGCCCTGTTCGGCTACACCAAGCTCTACGGGCAGGTGCCCGGGGGCCAGGCCGAGTACCTGCGGGTGCCCTTCGGCAACGACCTGCCCATCAAGGTCCCGCACGGCCCGTCGGACGACCGGTTCGTCTACCTGTCGGACGTCCTGCCGACCGCCTGGCAGGCAGTGGAGTACGCGGACATCCCGCCCGGCGGCAGCGTCACCGTCCTCGGCCTCGGCCCGATCGGCGCCATGGCCGCCCGGATCGCCCGCCACCGGGGCGCCGATCTCGTCATCGGGGTGGACCTGGTCCCCGAACGGCTCGACCGGGCCAGCAGGTACGGCGCCACCTGCCTCGACCTGCGCCGCTACGGCAAGAACCTCGGTGACGCCGTCCGCGACCTCACGGACGGGCGCGGCACGGACGCCGTGATCGACGCGGTCGGCATGGAGGCCCACGGCTCCCCCGTGGCCAAGGCGGCGCACACAGCGGTCGGGCTGCTCCCCGACACCCTCGCGCAGCGCATGATGGAGACGGCGGGCATCGACCGCCTCGCCGCACTGCACATGGCGATCGACCTGGTGCGCCGGGGCGGCACGATCTCCGTCTCCGGGGTGTACGGCGGCTCCGCCGACCCGATGCCGATGCTCACCATGTTCGACAAGCAGATCCAGCTCCGCATGGGCCAGGCCAACGTCAAGCGCTGGGTCGACGACCTGGTGCCCCTGCTCACCGACGACGACCCGCTGGGCGTGGACTCCTTCGCCACCCACCACCTCCCGCTCGAAGAGGGACCCCAGGCGTACGACACGTTCCGGGAGAAGGCCGACGGCATGATCAAGACCCTGCTCATCCCCTGATCCGGCGACGGGAACCGGGGCCACTGGCAGGAAGGAGACCCGGGCATGGAGAACGAGAACAACAGCCGGCATCCCGGCAAGCGCGTGGTGGTCACGGGCGCCACCGGCAATGTGGGAACCAGCGTGGTCCGCGCGCTCGCCGCGGAACCGGAGATCGGGTCCGTCCTCGGGCTGGCCCGCAGAAAGCCATCCCTCGAGATCCCGAAGGTGGAGTGGGACACCGTCGATCTGTCCCGGGCCGACAGCGAGGACCGGCTCGCGGGTCTGCTGCAAGGTGCCTACGCCGTCGTCCACCTGGCGTGGCGCTTCCAGCCCACCCACGACCCTGTGGTGACGTGGCAGAGCAACGTGCTGGGCTCCCGGCGAGTCTTCGAGGCCGTGGCACGCGGCGGGGTCCCCGCCCTGGTGCACGCCTCGTCCGTCGGCGCCTACTCCCCGGGGCCCAAGGACGAACCCGGCGTCGACGAGGAGTGGCCCACGCACGGCTGGCCGGACGCCGCCTACTGCCGGGAGAAGGCCTACCTGGAACGTGTCCTCGACACCTTCGAGCTGCGCCACCCGCAGATCCGGGTGGTCCGGATGCGGCCCGGTTTCCTCTTCAAGGAGACCGCCGCCCCCGAGCAGCGGCGGATCTTCGCCGGCCGCTACGCCCCCGGCCCCCTGCTGCGGCCCGATCTGCTCCCCTTCGTACCCGACCTGGACGGGCTGCGTTTCCAGGTCCTCCACACCGACGACGCCGCCGACGCCTACCGGCTGGCCGTGCTCCACGATGTACGGGGCCCCTTCAACCTCGCGGCGGACCCGGTCATCGACGCCCGCACGCTGGCGGGCCTGCTCGACGCCCGGATCGTGCGGATCCCCAGGGCGCTGGTGCGGACCGCGCTCTCGGCCGCCTGGCGGGCCCATGCCGTACCGGCCTCCCCGCACCTGTTCGACGCGGTGCTGCGTCTGCCCGTACTGGACTCCGGCCGGGCCCGCGACGTACTGGGCTGGCGGCCCACCCGTACGGCGGAAGACGCGCTGAGCGCTTTTCTGCGCGGCGTACGCACCGGCGCGGGCGAGAACACCGCACCGCTGGCGGGCCGGAAGATCGGCTGAGCCACCCGCCCGTGCCGTCGGCGGAACTCCAGTGGGAAGGCCCGCACGGTCCGCAAGCTCCGGGAGCCTCCGATGTACTGGGCATCTACGACGACCGACGACGTAGGAAGGACCACCATGGCGAACAGTGAACAGCCGCAGGACCCCAACACGCTCCATCCGCGCCCCGACTTTCCCCAGCAGGACCAGGCGCATCCCGGCTGGACCGGACCGATGGACCCGCCGCCCGACCACGGCGAGGAGTCCTACCGCGGCTCCGGCCTGCTCGACGGCCGGAAAACCGTGATCACCGGGGGCGATTCCGGGATCGGCCGCGCGGTGGCGCTGGCCTTCGCACGCGAGGGCGCCGACGTCCTGCTGACCCACCTTCCCGAGGAGGAGCAGGAGGCTCGGGAGACCGTGCGCCTGGTGGAGCAGGCGGGCCGCAGTGCGGTGCCCGTCCTGTGTGACATCCGGGACGAGAAGCAGTGCCGCTCGCTCGTCGAGCGCGCGGTGTCCGAGTTCGGCCGCATCGATGTCCTGGTCAACAACGCGGCGTATCAGATGTCGCAGCCCGACGGGATCTCCGCGATCTCGACCGAGCAGTTCGACCGCGTGCTGCGCACCAATCTCTACGGCATGTTCTGGCTGTGCAAGAGCGCCCTGCCACACATTCCGGCAGGGGGGTCGATCATCAACACCACCTCGGTGCAGGCGTACAAGCCGAGCCCCCACCTCCTGGACTACGCGATGACCAAGGGGGCGATCGTCACCTTCACGCAGGGCCTGGCGCAGATGCTGGCCTCCGACGGCATCCGCGTCAACGCCGTGGCGCCGGGCCCCGTTTGGACGCCCCTCATCCCGGCCACGCTGCCCGACACCGCCGAGTTCGGGAAGCAGAGCCCGCTGGGCCGGCCCGCGCAGCCGGCGGAAATGGCGCCCGCCTACGTCTTCCTGGCCTCGGCCAACGCCTCGTTCATCACCGGCGAGATCATGAACGCCACCGGCGGTACACCGCTCCCGTGATCCGGGGCAAGGAGGCTGATTTGACCGCGCGTCGGCCGGGAAGGCGTGTCGTATGACCATGAACCATCATGAAACGCCGGTTCTTGACGCTCTCACCGCCTATCGTGACCGGGACGAGCTGGGCTTCTCCCCGCCCGGTCACAAACAAGCGCGAGGCGCGGCCCCAGCCGTGCGCGCCGTACTGGGCGACGCGATGTTCCTCGGAGACGTCCTCGCCATAGGAGGGCTGGACGACCGCCGGGAGAAGTCCTCCGTACTGCAACGGGCCGAAGACCTCATGGCCGACGCCGTCCACGCGCAGCACACCTTCTTCTCCACCTGCGGCAGCTCCCTCTCGGTCAAGGCCGCCATGCTCAGCGTCGCCGCACCCCACCAGAAGCTGCTGGTCGGCAGGGACGCCCACAAGTCCGTCATCGCCGGCCTCATCCTCTGCGGCATCGAGCCCGTCTGGCTGGAACCCCAGTGGGACAAGGAGCGGCATCTCGCACACCCGCCGTCCCCTTCCACCCTGGAGGAAGCCTTCACCCGGCACCCGGACGCGCGCGGCGCCCTGATCACCAGCCCCACCCCGTACGGCACGGCGGCCGACCTGCGCGCCATGGCCGACATCTGCCACCGGCGCTCCAAGCCACTGATCGTCGACGAAGCCTGGGGGGCCCACCTGCCGTTCCACCCGGACCTGCCGTCCTGGGCCATGGACGCGGGCGCCGACGTCTGCGTCACCAGCATCCACAAGATGGGCAGCGGCCTCGAACAAGGCTCCGTCTTCCACCTCCAGGGCGATTTGGTGGACCACGACACCCTGGCTTCACGGGCCGACCTCCTCGGCACGACCAGCCCCTCCGTGCTGCTCTACGCCGGGATCGACGGCTCGCGCCGGCAGATGGTCCTGGACGGCCACGGACTGCTCTCCCGAGCGCTCGACCTCGTGGCGACGGTGCGCCGCCGCATCGAGGAGATCGAGGGCATGCACGTCAACGGGCCGGACGACTTCTGCGGACCCGGTGCGGCAGCGGAATTCGACCCGCTGCCCGTGATCATCGACATCGAGGCCTTGGGCACCACCGGCTACCGGGCCGCCGACTGGTTGCGCGAGCACCACCGCATCGACATGCACCTCGTGGACCACCGCCGGATCAGCGCCCAGTTCACCCACGCCGACGACGAGGACACCGCCGACCGGCTGCTGACGGCCCTGCGCGACCTGGCCCGCCACGCGCACACGCTCCGCCCCGCTCCCGAGGTGTGTGTGCCCACGCCCGCCGAGCTCCGTCCCGACCAGGTATGTCTGCCGCGTGACGCCTACTTCGCCCGGACGCAGGACGTCCCGGCGTCGGAGGCCGTGGGCCGCGTCGCCGCCGAGATGCTCACGCCCTACCCTCCCGGCATTCCAGCTGTGTTGCCCGGCGAGCGGATCACCGAACCCCTCCTGCGCTACCTGCGCTCCGGATTCGAGGCGGGCATGAACATCCCCGACCCCGCCGATCCCACCCTTCAGACCGTCCGCGTCCGCACCGAGGACCCCTGAGAACCAGGCCCGATCAGCTCCGGGTCCGACCGACGCTGTCGCCGGGAAGACCCGTGACGGACCCAGCCCCCACCGCACCCCTTCAGATCAAGGAGAAGCCCCCGCCATGCGTGCTCTCGCCCTCGTCTGCACCCTGAACGCCTCACCCGCCCCCTCCAGCAGCCAGTACCTCGCCGAGCAGGTCATGGCCCAGTTCGCCGACCACGACGTCCAGGGAGAGGTCGTCCGGGTCGCCGACCACGACGTCCGCCCGGGGATCGGGGTGGACCTGGGCGACGGCGACGCCTGGCCGGCGCTGCGGGAGAAGGTCCTGGCCGCCGACATCCTCCTCATCGCCACCCCCATCTGGCTCGGGCACCCCTCCAGCGTCTGCCAGCTGGTCCTGGAGCGCCTCAACGCCGAGTCGTCCGAGACCGACGACCAGGGCCGCCCCCACACGTACGGCAAGGTCGCCGCCGTGGCAGTCGTCGGCAACGAGGACGGCGCGCACAAGGTGAGCGCCGACGTGTTCCAGGGACTCAACGACGTCGGCTTCTCGCTCGCCCCCGGAGCCGTCACGTACTGGGTCGGCGAGGCCATGCACGGCACCGACTACCAGGACCTGGACGAGACCCCCGAAGCCGTCGCCTCGACCACCAAGGCCCTCGCGGCCAACGCCGTGCACCTGGCCCGCCGACTCACCGGGAGCCCCTACCCGGCAGCCTGATCCGCGCTGGCGGCGACGGCGAGGCCGAGGTCGTCAGGAACGTCGAGGGAGTTGGTGCATATGCCGGTGGACCGGATCGCTGAGCCGTGGGGAACTCGCACGCCGTACGGGCGGCACGAGACCTGGCCGACGAGGGTCGACACCTTCCTGGCCGAGGGGGTGAGGTCCTCGGACGTCGAGCGGTGGGTGCAGACCGCTTCGATCCTGCACTCCGACGGTGATGCCATGGACGTCGCCGTCAGGAACGGTTCGATGGTCGGCGTACGGGGCAGGGCCTCGGACCGGGTCAACCAATCACCTGGACGGCAACACCCGGCTGTGCACCTCAACGGCGGCCGAGGCCCTGAAGGAGTCCTTCGGCTGCGACGGCCAGCCCGGCAGTTACGACGACATCGACCACGCCGACGTCATCGCGTTGTACGGTCACAACCTCGCGGAGACGCAACCCGTGCAGTGGATGCGCATCCTCGACCGGCTCGATAGCACCGATCCTCCGCGGCTCATCTGTATCGACCCACGCCCGACAGCCGTCGCACGACGTGCGACCGTCCATCTCGCTCCGCGCGGCGGGACGAACGTGGCCCTGCTCAACGCCTTCTGCCATCCCCGGACGCTGCGCCAGATGCAGTGGTCCACCACCATGATCAAGAACCTGTCCCCGCAGCTTCTCACCGCCGGTGACGAGCAGGATGGGTGACGGGCTCGCCGCGCATACCCGAGCGCGGCTCCGTGTGCGGCCCGGCCCCGTCCCCGAGCTGCCGGCCCGGTTGCGTGGGCCGACTCTTCGCGTGACGGTGGTGCCGGGAGCGCGGCCCACAGCGGCGCGGTCGTCAGGAAGCGAGGAAAGTCGATGCACGACAGCCCAGACGGGCGCCGGGCCCGGAGTGCGCCCGTCCACCCTCTTCACGGGCGGGTCGCGGTCGTCACCGGCGCCGCTCGCGGTGTCGGCGAAGCGCTCGCCCGCAGCCTCTCCGGCGTCGGCATGCAGGTCGCCCTGCTCGGCCGGGAAAGGGCGACCCTGCTGAAGGCCGCCGAGGCCCTTCCCGGCCGGAGCATGTGCGTCGAGTGCGACATCACCGACCGCACGGCGCTGGCGGACGCGGCACGCCGCGTGGAGAGGGAGCTCGGGCCCGCGAGCGTGGTCGTGGCCAACGCCGGCATCGCGGTGAGCGGCCCGTTCGACCGTACGGCCGCCGAGCTCTGGCAACGCGTCATCGACGTCAACCTCACGGGCTCCGCCAACACCGCCCGCGCCTTCCTTCCCCAGCTCACTACCACCCGCGGGTACTTCCTCCAGATCGCCTCCACCGCCGCGTTCGGTGCCGCGCCCATGATGAGCGCGTACTGCGCCTCCAAAGCGGGAGCGGAGTCGTTCGCGCTCTCCCTGCGCGGCGAGGTCGAACCGGTCGGCGTCCAGGTCGGCATCGCCTACCTGCACTGGACCGGCACCGACATGCTCACCGGCATCGACGACGACCCCGTCCTCGCGGCGCTGCGCCGCAATCAGCCCCGCCCCGCCCGCCGCGTCCACAGCGCCGCCCAGGTCGCCCAGTGGCTCACCCGAGGCATCGCCCGCCGCAGCCGTCACCTCTACGCCCCGCCCTGGCTCCGCTGGTGCCAGCCGCTCCGGCCCCTGTTCCCGGCCCTCGTCGCCCGGACCGCCCGCCGCGAACTACGGGACCACCCCGACGGGGCCGCGTCTTCCAGCGGCACGGTCCTGGGCGCCGGAGGGCGCGCCGACTGGAACTCCTACCGGGCCTCCCGCTCGGCTCCCCCATCCGACCCGTAGGACGAGCAGTCCATGTCCACGACCACGGTCCGAGTCCTTGAGAAGCCTGAACAGGACGGGACGTTACGGACCAATTCGACGGGATACCCCCTACTGGGCCGTCTCTCGGTCGGCCGGAAGCCGTGCCGACGGCAGGACGCGGACGACGCGGAGGAGCATGGTGAGAGCGATGGGAAGAAGAAACTCGTACCCGTTGAACCTCCTGCCGACGTCAGGGGGCCACGCATGAATGACGCGTCGAAGGCGCCCACCGGCGGTGCTGCGGAGACTCCGCGTTCCCCCGTCGCTTCGCACAATGAATGGGATCCTCTCGAGGAGGTCGTGGTCGGCCGTCTCGACGGGGCCACCACCCCCTCACGGCATTCCGTCGTCTCCTGCAACGTCCCGCCGTTGGCCGCACGGTTCCAGCGGCTCACCGCCGGACGCAGATATCCACGGGCCCTGATCGGGCCGGCTCAGCGGGAACTCGACCAGTTCATCGAGCTTCTCGAGTCCCTCGGCATCACCGTCACCCGCCCCGACGCGGTCGACCACCGGCGGCGGTTCTCCACGCCGAACTGGTCGTCGCGCGGGTTCTGCAACACCTGCCCCCGGGACAGCATGCTGGTGATCGGGGAGGAGATCATCGAAACCCCGATGGCCTGGCCGTGCAGATACTTCGAGACCCACTCCTACCGTGCCCTGCTCAAGGACTACTTCCGGAGGGGCGCACGCTGGACCGCCGCGCCGAAACCGCAGCTCACCGATGCGCTCTACGACCCCGACTACCGGACTCCCCGGCCGGGCGAACCCATGCGCTACCTCCTGACCGAGTTCGAGCCCGTGTTCGACGCGGCGGATTTCGTCCGTGCGGGCCGGGATCTGTTCGTCACCCGGAGCAACGTCACCAATCGCATGGGCATCGAGTGGGTGCGACGCCACCTGGGCCCGGACTACCGGGTCCACGAGATCGAGAGCCGATGTCGCACCCCCATGCACATCGACACCACCTTTCTGTTGCTCGCCCCCGGCAAGGCCCTGATCAACCCCGAGTACGTCGACGTCGACCGCCTGCCCGACGTCCTGAGTTCCTGGGACATTCTCATCGCGCCCCAACCCGATCCGATTCGCGATCCGCTCCTGCGGCTCACCTCCCTGTGCGGGAAGTGGCTCAGCATGAACATCCTCATGGTCGACGAGAAGCGCGTCATCGCGGAACGGCATCACACCACCATGCTGCGCGCTCTGGAGGGTTGGGGATTCGAACCCATCCCGTGCGACCTGCTGCACTACGCGCCCTTCGGCGGATCCTTCCACTGCGCGACACTCGACATCCGTCGCCGTGGCAGCCTGGAGTCCTACTTCGACCGGTAGGCCGCTTCCTCACTGGTCCGGCTCACCGGTCCTGTTCCGGCGGGCCAGCAGTCGTTGCGCGGCGGAGAGCACAGTCGTGGTGCCCCGGCCGGAGCGGAGGGCGGCACGGGCGGCGTTGGCGCCCGGAGCGCCGTGCACCCCGCCGCCCGGATGTGCTGACGCGGACGCCAGGTACAGCGCCTTCACGGGTGTTTCGGGGCGGCCCGTTCCCGGCACCGGCCGGAACACCAACTGCTGGTGCATCGAGGCCGTACCTCCGTTGATGGCGCCATTACGCAGATTGGCGTCCGCGGCCTGCAGCGTCGCCGGGGACAGGATCCGCCGGGCCCGGATCCGGCTGCGGAAGCCGGGAGCGTAGCGCTCCACCTGGTCCTCCATCCGGTCGGCCATCCGCTCCCGCTCGTCGGCGTCCCAGCCGCCGGTGAGCCCGTCGGCGCCGGCGTCCGCCTTCACCGCGTGGGGCACGTGTGTGTAGGCCCATGCTGATTCGGTGTCCAGCGGCGACCGGGTCGCGTCGGCGGTGGTCATCTGCCCCACCAGGAGGAACGGGCGGTCCGGGATCAGGCCGCGGGCGATCTGGGACGCGCACCTGGTGAGTTCGTCGACCCCGTCGGCCAGGTGGACGGTGCCCGCCGAGGCGGCGGCCGCGCTGCTCCACGGGACAGGGCCGTTCAGCGCCCAGTCCACCTTGAACGTGGCGAAGTCCCACTCGAACCGTCGCATGTCGTCCAGAAGCCGGCCGGGCAGGTGCTCCGGGGCGACCAGCGCCCCGTACAGGCTCGGGGCGGACACGTCGGCCAGCACGGCCCTGCGGGCGGGGATCGCCTCTCCGGTAGCCGTACGGACGCCGACGGCGCGCCCCCGCCGCACGACGACCTCGGTGACCCGCTGCCCGCACCGCACGCTTCCCCCGCGCCGCTGCAAGCGGCTCACCAGCGCCGCGGTAAGAGCCCCCGCGCCGCCGACGGGGACCGGGAAACCATGGAACTGCCCCAGCATCGACATCAGCCAGCCGAAGCCGCCGCTGCCCGCCGCCTCCGGCGCCAGATCGGCGTGTAGGGCGTTGCCCGCCAGCAGCAGCCGCCCGCCCTCCCCGGCGAACTCCTCCTGGCCCAGCCTGCGCACCGGGAGGATGAGGCTGCGGGCCAGCCGCAGCCCGCCCGCCGCCCGGAGCCGTGCCGCAAGCGCGGTCCCGGCCCGGACTGGGGGGAAGGGCGAGAAGAGGGCGTCGACGATGTCCTCGCCCAGCCGGTCCCAGATCCGGCAGAGGGCCAGCCAGCCCTCGCCGTCGCCGGGTGCGAAGCGGTCCAGGCCGGCGGCGGTCGCCGATCGGTCCCGGTCCAGCACCGCGCAGGCGCCATCGAGCAGCGGGTGCGCGAGCACCTGGGGCGCGTGGCTCCAGCGAAGCCCCTCCCGGTGCAGGTCCAGCCTGGCCAGGACCGGAGAGGCCGCGGCCAGGGGGTAAAAGGAGCTGAACAGGTCGCTGACGTATTCGGGGTGGACACCGCGGTCACTGCGGACCGCGCCGCCCGGCTCGTCCTGCGCCTCCAGCACCTCCACCGACCAGCCGGCGTCGGCGAGCAGATTGGCCGCGACCAAACCGTTGGGGCCGCTGCCGACCACTACTGCGTCGACCATGGGAGCCTCATCCTCCGTTTCGACGGTGCGAACCCCTCACCGTGGGGGTTCGCGTACAGCGGGAACTCATGGGCGGTCGGCCGGCGCGACGATCCCTCCGCCCGCCCTCGGCGTCAGGCGCTCGGTCAGCCGGGCGAGACGGGCCAGCATGGTGCGATGGCGAATCTGGATCAGCGAGTCCAACAGGACGTTGTGGAGCGTGCCGCCGATGCCGCGCAGCGGGTGTTCGTCGACGGTCACGAGCGTCTTGTCGCCCCACGGCCGGATGTCCAGGGCGATGCGCGCCGAACCCAGCGGACCGGCTTCGGCCTCCAGCTCCAGGGTCCGGGGCCTTTCGACGCGCCGAACCACCGTGCGCCCGGTGAGCTCCTTGGGCCCCAGCCGCACGCTGTAGGTGATCGAGGAACCCAGCTCGGGCCAGTCGCCCTGCTCCCTGCGGGACCCGGAGGTCCCCACCACCCAGTTGCCGTACAGACCTTCGTCCTCCAGCACCGCCCACACGGCGGACGGGGGGCGGTCGATGAGATGGTGACGGGCGGCCATGTTCCTCCTCGGTTCGTCGGTCGGAGCGTCCCGAACGCCGGACGTCCTGCCGCTACTGGGTACCACCGATACCGGAGAACAAACCCGTCCCCTCGCGGACCGGCGGGCCCCCCGTGATCGCGCGCATTTCCCGACGCCCAGGCGTTTCGCGACCCGCGATCGGCCTACCCGTACGGAACAGCGGCACTCCGCCGCACCGGAGACCTACTCGCCGGGAGGCGCTCATGACCACCGTGGTCGAGGAGATGCTCAACACCTACCCCGCCGACCTGGGCGGGGTGGACCGCCGGAAACTCGCCCGCTGTATCGAGGAGTGCGTCACCTGCGCCCAGGCGTGCACGGCCTGCGCCGACGCGTGCCTGTCGGAGGAGACGGTCGCCGAGCTGACCAAGTGCATCCGTACCGACACGGACTGCGCCGACGTCTGCCGAACGACCGCGGCCGTGCTCTCGCGCCACACGGGGTACGACGCGAACGTGACCCGCGCGCTCCTCCGAGCCTGCGCCACCGTCTGCAAGGCCTGCGCCGAGGAGTGCGAGGCCCATGCGGACCGACACGCTCACTGCCGTGTCTGCGCCGAAGCGTGCCGGCGCTGCGAGCAGGCGTGCGACGACCTCCTGTCCGCACTGGGCTGAGCGCTCGTCGGTCCGGTTCGGACACGCGCCCGGCGGGCCACCAGCAGGCATCGACGGACGATGAAGCACAGAAGGGAGCGCACCATGGCGAAGAAGAAGCTGTCCAAGGGCGACGATGTCGTCTGGCGGAGCCACGGGCACGACGTCGAGGGCACGGTGACCGGGAGGATCGAGAAGCGGACCGAGAGGGCCGGCCGGAAGGTCGACGCCTCCCGGAAGGAACCGCAGTACGAAGTACGGAGCGACAAGACGGGCAGAAAGGCTGTCCACCGCCCGGAGTCACTGGACCGGAAGAAGGACGGAGGCCGGTCATGAGCGACGAAGAAAGGCAGGTGACCCTCGACCGCTTCCATGAGGCCGTGAACATGACCGCGGGTGAGCTGGAGAAGTGGCTCGACACCGAGCAGTCACGAGAGGTGGGGCAGAAGGACGGGGGTGGGGAGTCCACCGGGCACGCCTCCGGCCGACGGATCGTCAAGCTGCTGCGCACCCGCCAGGGCGATCTCAGCGACGATGACCTCGGGCACATGCGCAAGGTCACCGGTTACGTGCGGCGGCATGCGGAACAACGCCCCGAGGGCGACGTCAGCGACACACCGTGGCGTTACTCCCTGATGAACTGGGGCCACGACCCCGAGAAGTAGCGTTCAACGGCCTCCGCTCCCGGCTCCCGTCGGCTCGCGACCCGTCGGGACACGGCTGCGGAGGTCCTCTCCGGTACGAGGCGGCGCAGTTGCTTTCGCGCGGCCACAAGAGCCGAGGCGATGTCCGAGTAAGCCGAGGCGATGTCCCGAGTACCGGTGGTCACGCACAGCGTGTAGTGATCCTGTTTGGGTTCCCTGCGGAAGGGAACGCGGCGGCTTGGCGGCCGGGCGGTGCGCCGTGGCGTCGGCCCGCGGAGCACGGGTTCAGGGGGAGCGCTCGCGGCCCAGCCCTCGCACCGGTCTGGTCGGCGGCACCGCGACCGGACTGGACGGCGAGTTTCTGCCTCTAGTCGCGTTCCACACGTTTGCTCCTCATTCGTGCGGGTATGCGAATATTGCGCTTCGGACATGAGGCGCGCCCGTGGGAGTTCCGGGCGGCATATGTCCGACTCCGCGCGCTCCTACGGCGACTCAACGTAACCGTCGTCGAGGAGTGAACTCTCATGCAGGCTGCACCTGGCCACGAACGACGCGCGGACGAGGAAGACTCGGCCGCGCACGAGGCTCTCCAGAGGCTGAGCGCGCTGCCTCCGGGCCCGGAGCGGGACGAGCTGCGCAGCGATCTGGTCTGTGCGTGGCTGCCGATGGCTCACCGGATAGCGTCACGGTTCCGCGACCGGGGGGAGACGATGGACGACCTTCGACAGGTGGCCGCCATGGGCCTGGTCAAGGCAGTGGACCGCTACGACCCGCTCCGCGGCAAGGCGTTCGAGACGTACGCGGTTCCGACCATCACGGGCGAGTTGAAGCGGCACTTCCGCGATCACACCTGGGATGTCCACGTACCGCGTCGCGTCCAGGATCTGCGCAACCGGGTCAGGGCGGTCCGGCGTGATCTGAGCCAGACCGCGGGTGGACGCGCGCCCACCTGCGCCCAGATAGCCTCCGCGGCAGGGCTCAGCGAGGAGGACGTGCTGCTGGGCATGGAGGCGCTGGAGAGCTACAGCGCCCTCTCCCTGGACGCCGAACCGGCGGGCCCGGATGGCGGCAGCCCGCTGTCCGAACGACTGGGGTCCAACGATCGGGCCTTGGACGTCGCCGTCGACCGGGAAGCCGTGAAGCCGGGCCTGCGCAAGCTGCCGGAGCGGGAGCGCACGATCCTCTACCTCCGCTTCTTCCGCGACATGACGCAGGTGAGCATCGCCCAACGCCTCGGCATCTCCCAGATGCACGTCTCGCGCCTGCTCAGCCAGTCCTGCGAGCGGCTGCGCGACGACGCCCTCCAGGGGGCGGCATGACCGCGCCCACGCCGCTTCCCCGAAGGCCGGGCGACCTGCGGCCGGGTGACCCGCGGCCGGTGGTCCCGCTCAAGCCCACCGCGCCGGAAAGCAGGCCATGAGGACGGCGCTCGCCCGCGTGACACCGCGCCTGCACCGGCCCGACACGTACCAGGTGACGCAGTCCCTGAAGGCGGCCGCCGCGGCCATCATCGCCTGGGCGCTCACCGGATGGTGGCTGACGGCGCCGATGGCGCTGATGGCTCCCTGGGCGGCTGTGGCCTTGGTGCTCGGGACCGTCTACCGGTCCGTGCGCACCGCGACCCAGCTCCTTCTGATGATCACGGCCGGGACCCTGCTCGCCGCCGGTGCCGCCGCCCTCACGGGAAACACGATGGCGGCCATGGTCATCGCCCTCCCCCTCACCGTGTTGCTCGGCAACCTGGCGCCCGTCGGCGGCCAGGGCCTGTACGCGCCGACCACCGCCCTCTTCGTGCTGGCCTACGGCTCGTACTCGTTGCCGGCCGTCGGGCACCGACTGCTGGAGACGGCCGTGGGAGCCGCCGTGGGCATCGCGGTGAACGCCGCGGTCCTGCCGCCCGTCCACTCGCTCCACGTCAGCAGGCTGGCGTGTGCGCTGCCGCGCGACTGCGCCGAGCTGCTGCGAGACATGGGCGACGGGATGCGGGAGTACGACGCGCAGCGGGCGGAGCACTGGCACCGGAGCGCGCACGACCTGCTGGCCGCGCTGTCCGAGCTCCATGTGGCCCGGGGGTGGGACTCCGAGAGCTTCCGGCTCAACCCCGGCCACCGGCTCCGGCGCCGGACACCCGTTCCGTCCACCGCGTGGGACATCGTCTGGGCCCGGGTGGCGAATCGGCTGCTCGCCCTCACCCTGACGCTGTGGGAGACCGCCTCCGAGGAGCGAGGCCTCCCCCTGCCGCCGCGCCGCGCCCTGACCGATATAGGCGGGCTCCTGTCGGCCGCGGCGGAGGTGTGCTCGGCCGACGAACCCATCATGGCGTACGGCGCGGACGAGGAGCGGTGCGGCCGAAGGAACGATGCCCTGGCGGCTGCCCATCGAGCCCTCGCCGACCTGAAGGAACATCTGCACGGTCAGGGCCCCGAGGTCGGGGCCGCGCTCGGCAGCCTGACGGCCGACTGCCAGGCGCTGCTCGACGACCTCGCACCCGACGGAGCGGACGCGGACGTACCGCCCGCCCGTGCACCAAGAGGAGAGGGGCCGCTCTGATGCCGCGTCGCCCCTCGGCACCCGGTTGGACGACCGGCTCGGGCCCGGGGCGGGGCGGGGCGCGTCCTGGTCACCGGCTGGTTCAGCCTCGCGGAGGGCGAGGTCGCCGCCGGCGACGCTCTCGCCCATCGGGCCGTCCCGGCCTCGCTCGACCAGCTGGGCATCGTGCACGAGAGGGCATGGGGTCCGGCGTTCGTCCCCGGCGGACCGAGCCTCGACGAGGCGCTCCCGTCGCGTTATGAGCAGTTGCTGTTCGTGTGCGGGCCGGTTCACGGTGACCGGGCACACGGCTTCATGGGCGCCCTGGTCACGGCCAGCGCGGGATCCTGCGCTGGCCGACGACGGTGGGCAGTGAGAATCTGACCACCGTACCGCTGGACCACTGGTGAACCCGGTGCCTGTCCCCGCGGGCAGCGCCGCCGTACGTCGACGGCGCACGCCTTTCGGCGGTGGCCGGCCCGCCGATGGAGACCGGGTGATCCGCACGTTTGCCTCCGCGCGGCGGTGGTACCCGCCGATGCCCGGAGCGGGAGCGGGCCGCTGCCCCTCCCCGATACCGCCCTTGGAGGAGACATGACCGACGACAGCGTCCCGGTCGCCCTGGTGACCGGGGCGGACTCGGGCATCGGCAGAGCGGTCGCCGTCCGGCTCGCTCGGCAGGGGATGGACGTGGGCATCACCTATCACCGCGATCGTCGGGGCGGCGAGGACACCGCCGCCGAGGTCCGCGCCGCCGGCCGACGCGCCGTGGTCGCCCGGCTGGACCTCACCGAACTGCCGGCCGCCGCCGACGTGGTGGATGCCCTGGCGGACGAGCTGGGCCGGGTCGACGTACTGGTCAACTGCGCGGGCACCGGAACGTCCACCCGGTTCCTCGACCTGGACCACGCCACGGTGCGGCGGGTCATCGACGTGGACCTCATCGGCCCCTTCCTGTGCTCCCAGCGTGCGGCCCGCCGCATGATCGCCCAGGGGGACGGCGGACGCATCGTGAACATCACCTCGGTGCACGAGCATCAGCCCCGGGTCGGCGCGGCCCCCTACTGTGCCGCGAAGGGCGGGCTCGGCCTGTTGACGCAGGTGATGGCCCTGGAGCTCGCCGAGTACGGCATCACGGTGAACGCGGTGGCCCCCGGGGAGATCGCGACGCCGATGACGGGCCAGGAGGACACCGAGGTGGAGGGCGTGGACCGGCCGGGCATCCCGCTCGGGCGACCCGGCGACGCCCGGGAGGTCGCCGCCGTGGTCGCCTTCCTCGCCGGCCCGGAGTCGTCCTACACCACCGGAGCCTCGTGGGCGGTGGACGGCGGAATGCTGCGCATGGGGCCTCAGGCCGGCTCCCACCTGCGCTCCGACGACTGGCGCCGCCCCTGACGCGACCACCCCCGCCAGCACCCGTCCGCGCGCACCACGGAGGAACCATGGTCGACAGCACTCTCCCGCTCCTTCTCCAGGGTTACGCCTGGCTTCCCGACCGCAGGCGCCGCAGCGGCGGAGCGCCTGTGCGTACACGCCTCCTGGGGAAGAAGGCCATCGCCCTGCACGGCCCGGCCGCGGTGCGGTTCTTCTACGACGAGAAGCACATCCGGCGCCACGACGCGCTGCCGCAGCCGGTGATCGACACGCTGTTCGGCCGGGGCGCGGTCCACACGCTGGACGGCGAGCGCCACCGGGTGCGCAAGGCCCTGTTCACCGGCCTGCTCAAGGACCCGTCGGCCGTGCGTGAGCTCTCGCGGCAGGTGGGCGTGGAACTGGAACGGGCCCGGCCGGAATGGTCGCGCGAGGACCGCGTCGTCCTCTTCGACGAGTTGGCGAAGGTGCTCACCCGCTCGGTGCACACCTGGGCCGGCGTCCCCCTGGACGAGAACGCGCTGACGCGCACGTCGCGCGACCTGATCGCCATGGTCGACGGCTTCGCCGCCGTCGGCCCCCGTCATCTCGCGGCACGTCGGGCCCGCGGACGCCAGGAGGAGCGGCTGGCATCCCTCGTGGAGGCCGCTCGTGCCGACGCCGGTCCTGGCGACGGCCCCGGACCCGGCCCCACGGTGTTCCGGACGATCGCGGGACACCGGAACGCGGACGGGTCGCCGCTCACGCCGCGCACCGCCGCGGTCGAATTGCTCAATGTGCTGCGGCCGACGGTGGCCATCACCTGGTTCGCCGTGTTCGCCGCGCACGCGCTGCACCGTCACCCCGAACACCGGGAACCCCTGGCGGGCGACGACGGCCCCGATTTCGCGTGGGCGTTCGCCCAGGAGGTGCGCCGGTTCTACCCGTTCGCCCCCTTCGTGGGGGGCCTGGCCGCCGAGCGGCTGGAGTGGGCCGGGCAGACGATCACCCCCGGCACGATGGTGCTGCTGGACCTGTACGGGCTCGATCACGACGCGGATCTGTGGCCCGAGCCCTATCGCTTCGACCCGACGCGCTTCCTGGCGGGCCCCGCACCGGCCGACGCCCTGGTCCCCCAGGGCGGCGGCCCGGTGGACGGCCACCGTTGCCCTGGGGAGGACGTGACCGTCGCCGTCCTCGCGACGGTGGCCCGTTTCCTGGCGCGGCTGGCGTACGTCGTCACCGAGCAGGACCTGCGGATCCCGCTGCGGAGGATCCCGACGGCCCCCCGCAGCGGATTCGTCATCAGCGATGTCGCGGCACCATCTGCCGCGGGCCCCACGGGGAGGGCGACCCGCGCCTGACCCGCATGGCGTGGCCCGCTCCGTACGGCTGTGCCGGCTCTGCGCGAGCGTGCCCTGGCGGAGCCTGGCCAAGAAGCGGTTCAGGAGGCGGTCGAGGAGCCGCGAGACATGCGCCAGGGACAGATGCATGTCGATCAGCGTGTTGCGCGCGTACGGGTGGACCTGTGTGCCGAGGGGGACGGGGTGGCCGGCGTCGGAGTTGCTGGGCGTGGACGACGGTCTCTGTCTGGTACCAGGCAGGTCCGGTCGGGCGCTCAAGGGTTCGCATAGGGCCGACCGGTCCACCCGTGACCGCCCCAGCGGTTGATCGTTGCCCATACGGTACTGGCGGCCGGAGCCGCGGAGGCCGACGAACGTGGACAGGACAGCGAAGCTGATGAGCGTGGACAGGACAGCCTGCCCCGGACAACCGGTCGTGCCGCCCGGCGCGGGGGTACTCGCCCCCTCCCGCGCCCTGCGGTTCTGGCTCGACCCGGCCAACCTCGCGGCCCGTCTCGAACAGGCGGGCCCGGTCGTCCCGACCAGGACGGGCCCGGCGACCGCCTTCCAGGTCAACGACCCGGCACTGCTGCGCAAGGTCGGCAGTGACGAGGACACGTTCCGGTTCTGGGGCCCCGACCCGAGCCTGCGCGACTTCACCGCGAACGGGGTGGTCGGCCTCGAGGGCGCCGCCCACCGGGAGCGGCGCGCCGTGATGAGACCCGCGTTCACCGCGTCCCGGCTCACCGCTCTCGGGCCCAGTGTCCAGGCCCGTACCCGGCAGCTTCTCGCCGAGCTGCCCGCGGACCGACCGCTCGACATGCGGGTGGAGATGAGCCGGCTCGCCTGCGGCCTCCTCGTCAGCTGTGTCCTCAACAGCGAGCTCACTCCCGACACCCTGTCCAGGATCGCGTCCGCCCGCTCCACCCTGTCCGGCGGCATCTTCTGGCGCTACGCCCTCGCACCCTGGCCCTGGGTGCCCGTGCCCCGGCGCCGCGCCAGCCGTCGTGCGCTCGCCGAACTGGACGAGGCCGTCCGCCAGGTGCGAGCCCACCACCGGCCCGACCCCGACAGCCAGGACCTGGTGTCCCTGCTCGAAGCCGCCGCTCCCGGTAACCCCGACGTGGTGCAGCGGGACGTTCGCGCTCTGCTGATCGCCGGCATGGAGACCAGCGCCTCCACCCTCGCCTGGGCCTGCTACGAACTGGGCCGCCACCCGCACTACCAGCGGGCTCTCCGGGACGAAGCCGACGCCGCGCCCGACACGGACCGCCTCCAGGCACACCAGCTCCCGCTCGCGACCGCCTTCGTTCAAGAGGTCACCCGCCTCCACGGCATCCCGTTCCTGGTCCGCCGCACCCGCCACGAGACCAGCCAGGGCGGTGTACGCATCCCGGCCGGAGCCGTGGTCACTCTGCCCCTGGGGGCCCTGCGCCGCGACAGGAACCGCTACCGCGACCCGGACGTGTTCGACCCGCGGCGCTGGCTCCCCCACGCCGAGCCGCCACCGGCCCCCTCCGCCCTGCTCGCCTACGGCCTGGGTCCCCGATACTGCCCCGGCGCAGCCGCGGCCGATGCGATGCTGCCCGTCGCCCTGGCGACGCTGTGCGGCTCGCGCACGCTGCGCCCGGCGCGGCCGGGCCGCAAGATCGGCGTGAGCCTGGAACTCACACCGACGCCCAAAGGCCTGACCATGTACGCCCCACCCTGCGCACCCCGAAAATAGGCCGACGCCGGCGGCCCATGGAACACTTCTGCGGGATCCCCCCGGCCGGCCCCGCCGCGGTGGACGTGTGCTCCATCGGCAGGACGCGCGGGGGCCCGCCCGTTCCCCGTCTGCGACGGGTGAGCGACGGACGGGCCCGTAGCGATGCGGGGGCAGTGGCCTCAGCCGGTGGAAAGCGCCTCGATGAGGTCTCCGACCTGCGGGTCGGGCAGGGCGCGGGCGACGTCCGCGGTGGCGACCATGCCGACCAGGGTGTGGCCGTCGATGACCGGCAGCCTGCGGACCTTGTGCGAGGTCATCGTGCGCAGGATCTCCTCGGCGGGGTCGTCGGCGCCGATGGTCACCGCCTCCCCCTGGGCCAGCTCGCCGGCCGTGCAGTCCGCCGGGTCCTTGCCCGCGCCGAGCACCTTGATCACGATGTCGCGGTCGGTCAGGACGCCCTTCAGCTTGTTGTCGGTGCCGCAGATCGGGAGAGCGCCGACGCCGAGGTCCTTCATCTTCTTCGCGGCGTCCAGGATGTTCTCCTTCTCACCGACGCACTCGGTGCCGCTGGTCATGATCTCGCGTGCGGTAGTCATGGGTCTCGTTCCCTTCCTGGGATCGTGCGGATAGTGCGGATCGCCCGTGGGGCGGCGGGTTCCCCGCGGGAGACGTTCCTAACGCCCGGACGGAAGAGCCGGGCGTACGCGACCCGCAGGGCCCCTACAGGGCGCGTGCCGCCGCGTCGACGGGCTCGGCGGGCTCGACGGGCTTCGACGGGCTCGGCGGGCTCGGCAGGCCCTGTGCCCTGCGTCCCTGGGCCCGGAACGAAGCTCGGTTGCCGGGAAAGGTTGCTGAGTCCACGTGTGCCTCGGCGCGAAGGGGTACTCGGAGTGCATGAGCACAGGAAACCCGGACCCGGATCCGCGCGATACGCCAGGCCTGGAGCCCGGCGGCGGAGTCACCCCCGGCGACACTCCCCCCGGTGAGAGCAGCACCTCCGAAGCAGGACCGCGTCACGCACCGCCCAAGGGCTGGGCCAAGGGCCCGCTGACCGCGATCATCACGGTCACTGCCATGGTGGCTGCCTTCTTCCTCGTCTACGCCCTGCTCCTATGACCGCGGCGCCCGCTTCCGCGGGAAGCCCCCACCGACAACGGCTCTTCAGCCCTCGACGCCGGTGGCGTCGTGCGACGCGCCGACCGGCTTGGATTCCGGGGAACCACGCTGGCGCAGGTAGACCGACAGGATGGCCATGGAAGCCACCGCGAGGAGTTCGGACTGCCAGTTCTGCAACGTTCGGCTCCAGAAGTCGGCCGACAGAACGTATCCGCTCCAGTCGACGGGCGGCTGAAGGTTCCGGAGCCGCTGTTCGTTGTAGGCTGCCGTGCCCGCGACGGACTGAGCCAGCCACGACAAGAAGAACAGCGCCGCCATGACCAGGCCCAACGAGCGCGAGAACAGTTTCTGGCGGATCCCCTCGGCCGCCGCCCAGCGGGGCGAGTCGTCACGGGCGTGTGCTCCGACCCGCTGCGTCTCGTCGTCCTCCGGTCCCACCCTGTCCAACTCCTTCGACTCGGGGGAGCCACGCTGGAGCAGCCAGACGGTGCCGAAGATGTAGAGGAAGAACTGCAGGTACTCCGACTGCCAATTCTCGGTCACATCGACGGCGAAGTCCGACGACATCAGGTAAGCGGTCAGGGACACCGGCGCCAGGGAGTCGACGAGCAGCCCGTTGTTGAACTCGGCGCGGCCCACGAGGGCCTGTCCGGCCAGGGTGAGCAGGAAGGCCGAGGCGAAAGCCAGCGTGAGCGAGTTGTCCCGCAGGAATCTACGCATCCGACGAGGCCTTCCCTGTCGCACGTCCTCGTCGACGAGGCGGCAGCCCTCTCATCTGTGCATCAGCCCCAGCGCGGTGAAGTAGGCGAGCCCGCAGACGACGACGGTGAGACAGAGGACGAACAGCGCTCTCGTCACGGTCAGCCGCCTTCGACAACGCAGGTGTACGGCCGCCCCGGGTCCGGCGTACAGCCGGCGGCCACGACCTTCCACCCGTCGGGGAAGCGTGACAGGAACAGCGTGTCACCGTCGAGAACGGTGCGGCCCTGATTCCCGTACACGTCAACGCGACGGACCGGGCCGGCCACGGGCAGCTCTTCGCCCGCGATGACCGCGACACATGGCTTCCCTTCGGAGGATTCGAGCGTGTCGCGGGTCGCGGGGGCCAGCAACGCGCACGTCGCCGCCGCGTCCTTGGTGCGCAGCCCTTCTCGGAAGGCCACGGCCGCGTCCCGCACCTCGGCCGTGCGGCCGCCCGCCCCGCCGCACCCCGTCAGGAGGAGCGTCGCCGCGAGCAGTGAAGCCGGTAGCGGAGCCGGACATGCTCGCGGGGAGCGGCAATACCCCATCGTGTCTCCGTCCACCGACCGTTCCTCCGGGGACATCATGGGTGGGTGAGGCCGCCCGCCACCCCTCCGACACGCCTCGGTGCGGAATCCCGGGGCGACTGCCGCCCCCGGTGCCCGCCGACGGCCCCCGGCTCCGAGCCGGGGGCCGTCGGCGGGCACCGGGGGGCGGCGCCTCACACAGGAGGCCACCGGCGACTCCTCGGAGAAGGCCCGATACGGCGCCGCTCGATCAGCGCCGTCACGCGGTGCGCGGGCGTCGCTCACGGGTGATCCGGGCGCTCCTCGGGCGGGACCCCGCCACCGGGGCCTCCGCCCTTGCCTCCCTTGTCCGTTCCGTGCGCGTGCGCGCCGCCCCCGCGGGGTGTTCCAGGCTCTCGCGCCTTCCTTTCGGCGCTGTCCTGCGGGGTGGCCCCACCCTTGTCGCTGCGCCGCTGTTCCGGTTGCTGCGGGTTCGACATCGCGATCGCTCCCTCCGCTGGGATCGGTGTGCCACCCGAGTCCCCGAGTGGCTTCCTCTCAAACGCGTCTCCGCACTGATCAAGTCTCCGCACTGATCAAGGAGGACGTCTCATTTCCGCGCCTCTCCCGGCGCCCCTTCGCCGACCGGTCCGGGTTGCGGCATTCCGCGGGGCAGAGCATCCTTCGCCCGGTCGGGGAGCAGCTTGGTCCCCGCGTCCTGAACCTTGGTTCCGGCCGACTTCCCCCGACTGCGCCCGGCCCCGCTCCAGCGTTTGGCAGCTGACCACGGTGGTACCCGGCGACAGTAGGGCCGCTCGACACGCACCACGTCGCGCGCACCACGCGTGGTGAGCTACCCCGCGGACACCTCCGCCGAGCCGCGACCGATCTGGGGAGATGACGTCATGACCGACCCCCGCCCCTTCTCCGGGCAGGACGAGTCCTACTGGATGGATACGACGGATGCGTCGCCCTACCCGCGCCTGACCGAGGACATCGCCGTGGACGTCGCTGTGGTGGGCGGCGGCATCGCCGGTCTGAGCACGGCGTGGGAGCTGGCCCGGGCGGGCCGGAGGGTCGCGGTGCTGGAGGCGGACCGCATCGCGTCCGGCGTCACCGGCTACACCACGGCCAAGGTGTCGGCGCTGCACTCGCTCGTGTACGACCGGCTGCGGCGGGCTCATGGCCCCGAGGCCGCCCGCCTGTACGCCGGCTCGCAGCTGGACGCGGTGGAACGGCTGGCGGCGATCGTCGACGAGGTGGGCATCGCCTGTGATCTGGAGCGGGTGAGCGCCTACTCCTACGCGGCTGGGCCCGATTCACGCGCGGCCGTCGAAGCTGAAGCCCGTGCCGCTGCCGCGTCGGGTCTCAAGGTCTCGTACGTCACCGAGACGGAGCTGCCCTTCCCGGTCGGCGGCGCGGTACGCCTGGACGGACAGGCGCAGTTCCACCCGCGCGCCTACCTCCTGGCTCTGGCCGAGGACTTGCTGGGTCTCGGAGGTCTCGTCTTCGAACGGACCCGGGTCACCGGACTTTCGGAAGGGCAGCCGTGTCGACTGACCACAGAGCACCAGCGGGTGGTGACGGCCCGGGACGTGGTCGTCGCCACCCACTACCCGATCTTCGACCGCGCGATGCTCTTCGCGCGGCTTTCGCCCCGGCGGGAGTTGGTGGTCGCCGCGCCGGTGGCCAGCGACCGGGCCCCGAAGGGGATGTACATCACCGAGGACGAGGGAAAGCGGTCGGTGCGTACCGCGCCGCTCGACGAGAGCCGCCGTCTGCTGATCGTCACCGGGGAAAGCTTCACACCGGGAACGGGTGATCCGCGGGAGGGCTTTCGCCGTCTCGACTCCTGGATGCACGAACGCTTTCCGGTGGGCGCCACCACCCATCGGTGGGCGGCGCAGGACAACGACCCCAGCGATACGGTGCCACTCATCGGCCCCCTCCATGTCGGGGCTCGTCATACTTACGTGGCGACCGGCTTCGGTGGCTGGGGAATGACCGGCGGTGTCCTCGCGGGTCGGCTGCTGACCGCTCTGATCACCGAGTCCGAACCCCGGCCGGCCTGGGCGGAGCTGTACGATCCCCGACGTGTCGCGGGTGTCCTGCGCGAGGGCGCGGCACTGTTGAAGCAGCAAGCCGAGGTGGCCAAGCACTTCGCCGGGGACCGGATGAGGGTGACCCACGTCGACTCGGTGGGTGACATCCTGCCGGGCACGGGCGCCGTCGTGCGGGTGAAGGGGCGGCGCTGCGCCGTTTACCGGCATCAGGACGGCACGTTGCGGGCCGTCTCCGCCCGCTGCACCCACCTCGGCTGCCTGGTGTCCTTCAACGACGCGGAAGCCACCTGGGAGTGTCCGTGTCATGGCTCCCGGTTCGGAACCGACGGCACTGTGCTCCAGGGGCCGGCGACACGCGCTCTGGAAGAACTGGAGGTCCCCGGCGAGGCGGAGTGAGCCCATTCCGGAGGCGCCGGCTCCCACCGAAACTGGAGGTGTTCAGCCTCTCCGAGGACCGTCTCGGCCCCCAACTGGCCCGGAAACGCGCGGAGCTGCGCCGTCGCGAGGAGCTTTATCGGGACGGCCGGCCCGAGCCCCGGGTCGCCGGCAGGACCGTGGTTCTGGTCGACGACGGCCTCGCCACTGGCCTCACCGCCCTTGCCGCCCTGCGCCACATACGCCGTCACGCTCCGGGCCGGCTGATTCTCGCCGTACCGGTCGGCGCTCCCGGCAGCCGAGACCGCCTGCGCGGGGATGCGGACGACGTCCTCTGCCTCCAACAGCCGCCGGGCCTTCGGTCCGTGAGTGAGTGGTACGACGACTTCGACCAGGTGACGGACGGCGAAGTCCTCGCCCTTCTGCGCGGCCACTGAGAGCACCGGCCGTCCTCGACGCCTTCGGATGGACCATGTGAGTGCGGACGAGCGCGTTCGCATGGGCCGCCGTACCCGAAGTCGCACAGGAGCTTCGGCTGACGGGAGCGGTCCGGCCGGGTGGGGCGCTATGCGCTGTGCGGCTGCGCCGCCGCAGCTTTCCCAGCGCGGCCCGGTCGCCGGTCTCCGGCCACCCGGGCACGGCAACGGTCAGTTGGCCGCGTGCCGACTCGTCCCGTGGCTGCTGTGTCGACGAAGGTACGCTCCCGCGCCCGCGCGAACGCCACTCGTATGCTGCCTGCCGATCAGGGAACTTCCGTCACATTTTTCGTGTCATATCTGACTTTTACGACGATTCATGGCATGTCTTAGGCGATCAGGTGATCAGTACGACAATCATCTCGGCTTGAAGGAGCCTTCATGCGCATCTCCCGTTCCGTCCGCTCCCGCAGCGCCCGCACGGGCGCCAAGGTCGCCGTCGCAGTCGCGGTCGCCGGCGCCACCCTGGCCGGAGCACCCGCCGCCTACGCCCTCCCCGGCGACAGCGGCAACATCGACATCCGCTCGGTCAGCTGGCACTCGCGCAGTGACCGCGACGGAGTCGAGGTCTGCAAGTTCGTGCTGGCTGCGAGCAACTTCGAGTCGTTCCCCTCGGTCCCCTGGACGATCACCGAGCAGCCCCCGACCGTGCCGCCGGGCACCACCCTGATGGACAGGCTTCCGCTCATCAACGGCAGTGCGCGCAGCGAGACGTACCTGCTGCCGGAGGGAACGTACCAGCTGGTGTGGGTTGTCCCGGCGGGCCCGAAGCAGAAGAGCTTCAAGGTCGAGTGCCCCGACCGCGGTCACGGCGGCGGCAAGCCCCACAAGCCGCAGAGGCCGATCGGCGGCGTCCCCGCGGGCGGCGGCGGTGTCCCGGACATGGAGCCCGTCAGCTCCGAGAGCGGCTCGAACGTCGGAGCGGCCGCCGCGTTGGCTGCCGGGGCCGCAGGAGCCGCGGGCCTGGTCATGATGCGCCGGTCCGCACGTCGCCGTGCCCGTGGCGAGGCGTAACGCCCGCTGCCGACGGCGACGACGGGGACCGACGCGCGCGTGCCGTCTCACCATGACGCTGTGCGTGACGTTCTCCCTGGTGGCCGGCATCGTCTGGGTGTCCTCGGGCTCCTCCGAGGACACCCGGACGGTCGCCTCCGCCCGCGGCAGCGACGCCGCGGGCGGCGGGCGGGAGCCGTTCCGGCGGGCACCGCACGAACCGGAGAAACACGTGCCCGCCTCGCACGCCCCCCTGGTGCCCTCCCGCCCGCTGAAGGTCGCCATCCCCGCCATCTTCATCGAGGCGGCGGTCACCGGACTGGGACTCGACGCGAAGGGCCGGCTGGGGGCCCCGCCGCTGAGCAAGCCCAAGCTGACGGGCTGGTACGAGAAGGGGCCGTCGCCCGGTGAGAACGGCACGGCGCTGCTCGTGGGCCACCGGGACACCAGGACCGGCCCCGCCATCTTCCTCAACCTCAACGCACTGCGCCGGGGCGACAAGGTCAACGTGGTGCGTGCCGACCGCAAGACCGCGGTGTTCACGGTCGACGCGGTGAAGACGTACACGAAGGACAAGTTCCCCGACGACAAGGTGTACGGGGAGACCGGGCGGCCCGAACTGCGGCTGCTGACCTGCGGCGGGCGTTTCGACGAGAAGGCGGGATATTCGGCGAACGTGGTGGTCTTCGCGCATCTCACGTCATGGAAGAAGGCGGCCTGAGCCCCGCCGCTCAGGGTCGGCCGGTACCTCGGGGACAAGGTGCCGGCCGCCCTGGAGGCCTGCGGGTCCGTCGTAGTGGTCGACGCTGAAATTGCCCAGGGGGTGGGCTTGCGCCGTCGGTGCCGCGGTGAGGCCGGACAGCACGAGCAGGGGCGCCGCGACGACCGCCGCACGGCAGGGAAACTTCATCGACTACCCATCTGCGTCGGGTCGGTACAGAAAGAGATACGGGTTCAGGGCACGGGCCTCGCTCAGGCGGCGGGCTCCCTCGGGCAGGGCGAGGGACTGCTCGATCGTGCCCCGGTGGTAGCGGAACAGAGCGCTCTTCCAGCCGGTGGCGGCCGCCCGGCGCGCATAGGTGAGGGCTTGGGTACCGCGGCCCGCGCGGTGCAGGGACCAGGCCAGCGCATCGGCGACGATGACGCTTCGGACGTGCTTCCACTCCCTGCGCGCGAGCTCCACCGCGACCTCGGGGTCGCCGTGGTCGGCCGCGTAGAGGATGAGATGCGGGTCCACGGGTCCGTCGTCCGCACGGGCCATCCGCAGCTGCGCCGCCAGGACCGCCCGTTCGCTTCCCCGGTGGGAATTCCCGCTCGCGCGCCGAAGATCCAGGCTCTCCAGCAGGAACTGGGGCAGCGGCATCCGCTCGACGAGCCGTGTGTACAGATCGAGCGCCTTGTCCGGGTGACCTCGCGCGGCGGCCACCCGGGCCAGTCCGGCCTGCCCGTAGGGGTGGGTCGGCACGGAGCCCAGGGCGCGCCCGTAGTGTCGTGCCGCCCGGTCGATCTGGCCCCGGGACCAGGCCAGGTCGCCCAGGCGCGCCTCAGCGAAGGCTCGTTCGTCCTGGGTGACCGCGCTGTCCACGGCTCGCTGGAGTGCGATGGCGGCGTCCTCGGGCCGCCCGCCGGTCTCCAGGTCGTAGGCGGCTCTGCTGTAGGCGGCCGTGCCCGGGGCGATGTCGAGCATCCGCTGTACGGCGTGCCGGGCCTGCGGATAGTTCCCGAGCTGGATCTCGGCGTCCGCGAGTACGGCGTATCCGTCCGGCCGGTCGGGAGCCATCCGGGTGGCGCGCAGCCCGTGCAGGCGTCCCTCGCCGAAGTCGTGCCGGGCGTTGGCGAGCAGTCCCCGGCCTGTCACGGCCCGGTAGTTGTCCGTGCCGTCGAGGGCGAGGGAGCGGCGCAGCGCCGTGTCGGCTCCATCGAGCAGGTGCGCGTCGAAGGTGGTGCGGGCCCGTTCGATCTCGGCGTGCGCCAGGTCGGCCCAGGCCGTCGGGTCCTCGGGGTGGGTCTCTGTCCTCCTGCGGATGGTGTCGGCGGAGCCGGAGCCCTCGCTGGAGGCGCCCGCGGGCGCGGTGGTGGCCGACGGCCGGGAGGTGTCGGGACCGAGGAGGAGGAGTCCCGCCACGCACCCGGCCACGGCCGCCGCCGCGCCCGCGGCGGTGATCAGACGCCTCACGGGCCCGCGTGGGGCAGATTGAGGTACGGGAACGTGGCCTGCGCGTCCGCGGGTTGCAGACTGAGGACCGGCCGCGGGAGCAGGTCCGCGGCGGAAGGCCCGGCGGGCTCACCCTCCAGCATGCGGATCAGCGGCCCGTCGATGTTGTCGTTCAGCCGCCGCCCGTTCGGGAAGCCCTGGAGGTCGCCGTCGAGGACACCCTGGCTCTTCGGATCCGCGGTGACGGGAGTGCTGAGGTTCAGGCGCAACTGCTCGGCGAGCACGATGCGTCCGGGGGCCGCGTCGGCGTTCATCGTGTGGGCGTTGAGGTCGAAGCCGAACGTGGATCCGTTGTCCTTGCCGATGCCCTTCATGAACAGGGCCTGGATGTCACGGCGCGGGGTGGCCGGCGCCGTGCGGCCCTGGGCCCTCTCGATCCGGTGCGGCGGTGCCGGGTCGAGGGTGGCGGCCAGGAAGTCGCCTTCCAGGTGGTCGTCCTTCGGCAGACGCGCCTGGAAGCGGTCCTCGGGCCCGCCGGGCCGGGCCAGGCCGACGGTGGAGCCGAACAGGGCGAACGCGAGGTGCGGGGTGCCCTGCCGGGACACCTGCCGGAAGGTGGGTGCCTGCTTCGAGAGGCTGCGCTCCAGGTCCGCGCCCTGCCGGGAGACGGACGCCCACACGCCGACGACCGGGTTGCGTTCCGGGTCGCCCTTCAGGGCGATCTCCTTCTTGGGGACCTGCAGGATCAGGCTGTTCACGTTCAGCGCCGAGAGCGGCTGGGCATCGGGCAGCCATCCGGGCACGGGTCCGCTGGTGCCGACCGTGTACAGGCCGAAGACCTGGGTGTCCGCCTTGAACGCCTCCGCCGCCTGGGTGGCCACGGTCCGTCCTCCGCCGGGGAGTTGGCGGGTCGCCTGCTGCCGCAGTCTCCCGTAGTCGGGCATCAGGGTCCACCCGGTGTGGGTGGGTGAGGCGATCGCGTCCCTGAGGAGCGTCCGGCCGGCGCCGCCCGCCTCGATCTTCTCCAGGGTGTACTTCTGGCGTACGCCGAGCGACCGGTCGTCCAGTGAGTTCACCGGCAGCGGCCCGACCTTCGGGCCCACCCCGAAGGGCCGACGGTCCTCGTCCCGGAAGGTCCAGCGGTAGGTGGTGTCGGAGGCGCCGTCGCCGTCGGCGTCCGTGTGGATCTCGTACCGGGCGCCGGTCGCGAACGGGAAGTCCACCAGCGCGTTGGCCGCGGTGCCGGGAACCTGGAAAGGGCGCACGTTCGCGATGAGCGTGACCATGTCCGTGTCGTCCGGGCTGGTGAAGGCGTACACGTCGGTCAGGTCCGCCGGGGAGTCCAGCACGGCCGAGGGGGCGTCGATGTGGCCGCCCGCTCGGCCGACGCCCATGAACTGTCCGGACAGGGCGGCTGCGGTGAGCGCGGCCGTGGTGGCGGCGAGACCGATTCGGGAACGGGCCGGTGAGCCGGTCGCGGACGTTCTGGGGGTTTTGGGCACGCGAGTCTCCAGGGCTGTCGTGGGAAGGGAGTCACACCAGCCAACGGCGCGAATGATCTTGGAGTGACTCCTCCGCGTCGCGCATCACTCGCCGCGTGGAACTTTCCCACCGGATGGACCAACGACCGGCCCGCATGGTCGAAAAACCATGCATGGCCAGGCATACTCATCGCGAAGTCGATCTTCGACCGGCTTGTCGTCACGACGCCGAACTCTCTCTCGCTCCCGCGTTCGTGGACCCTTCGGGAAGAGCATCTGACGCCTTCCCCCCACCCTCCTCACAGACTGGACCCCCCATGGGTATGCACGCGATCCGCCGTCTCATCGCCGTGGCCGCCGTGGCCGCGCTCTCCGTCCCGCTCGGGCTGACGTCGTCCGGGGCTGCCGCCCAGCAGCCGGCCGGCGCCGTCAGGACCGCGCCCGCCGCCCCGCTGCCGGGCGCCTACATCTCCCCGTGGGGCTCCCCAGGTGGCGATCGGTGACGAGACCCTCGCCTGGATGGAGCGCGAGGGCATCACCCTGGAGGCCATCAGCCCGTTCGTGATGGACGCCGACGGCCGGGGTTTCAGCATGCCGATCGGTTCGACGGCCGGTGACGGGCTCGACGCCAAGGGGCGCATCTTCTACCCCGGTGGACTCAGGATCCAGCACCAGGCGTCCGGCAAGAGCATCACCCTGCAGTCCACGTTCATCCGCGTCATGCCGACACCCGCCTACTCCGCGGGCGTGTCGATCGACGGCGAGAAGCTCCGCGAGGAAGTGGTGATCGCCGAGTCCACGTACGTCGAGGTCATGGCCGGCGCCCGCCCGAGTCCCACGGGCTTCCGCATCAAGAAGGCGCCGTTCTACGTCACTCAGGAGGCCGCTGACCTCTTCGCGACGGCCACCGGAGCGACGGCTCCCCGGGCCGGCAGCCTCTTCGGCACGCTCACGCCCAACTTCGACTACGTCCCGGGCGCGGCGACGCCGCCGGCGTTCCCGACCTTCCCGTAACCCGTAGCGCCGACGCGTAACCTCGACCGGCGTCGCGGGTCACCGAACCGGCCGACGCCGGTCGAGCCGCCGCTCAGACTGCGTGGACGACCAGCTTGTTCCGTTCGCCGTCGAAGACCTCGCCCAGGCCTCGGGCGTCCGGGTCGTTCGCGGCGAAGATCCCTGTCCGGTCGACGTGGACGGACAGGGTGCTGTGACGGTCGATCACGTCGGAGATACCCCGTCCGTCAATGGTGTCCGCCCAGGCGTCGAGGTTCCGGCCGAACCAGTCGGGCAGCCCGCAGGGCCCGGTCACCGCATCCCAGAAATCATCGAGCGTCTCGATCCGGCGGCCACGCAGGTCGATCAGCAGCTCACTTTCCGTCATATCGGCATCCTATCCGGACCGCCCGTACCGCTGACCCGTACAAGGGGGCCCGCCCGGTGGTAGCGCCGTTCGGGTTCCCCGTACGTCGATGACCAGCGACGGAAGAAGTTCAGCCGGAGTGAGCCGTGTCCCCGGCGCTCGCCTGCGGTTGCAGAAAGCATGACTACTCTGCGCAACCTTCGCCGTGGGGCGGCCGCCGCCCTGCTCCTGACCGTGTTCGCGGCCCCGGCCGCCTTTTCCGCCGCTCCCCTCCAGGCCCCGGCACATCCCTCGGTGCGGTCGGCCGACATCATCGAACCGGCTCTGCCGGTCGAGGAGTTCCCCGGGCAGGTCCAGGAAGCCTGCGAGATCTGGAAGGACCTGACGTGGCCGCAGTCCTCCCGGCCCACCGACTACCCCGTGGCGGACACCCGTCTGGTCATCCGCGGCAGCAACGTCTACCGCAACCGCTCCGGGGACCTGCCGCTGGAGGGCCGCTACCGCGAGTACGACGTCAACCCCCGCAACCGGGGGGAGCACCGCGACGCCGAACGTGTCGTCCGTGACCAGGCCACGCACACCGTCTGGTACACCGGCGACCACTACGACAACTTCCAGGAGATCTCCTCCGGTTGCGAGTGACGAGGGCTACGGGCGCGGAGTGGAGGCGCCCACCGCCGTCTTCACCAACTCCCTCACCTGGCTGATGATGTCCGCCCGGTTCCGCTCGAAGTCCGGGTCCGTGATGGCGCCTGTCCGCGGGTCCGTGTTCTCCGCGCCGAACCGCAGTACCGGAGTGTGGAGATGACCGCCCGGCAGGTCGGGCAGGACCAGTCGGTCGCGCAGCAGGGTGGCCCGGTAGGCGATCTCGTTGGAAAGGTAGTCGCCGCCGCCTCCGGCCCGCGACGCCGAGCCGGGCGTGGGTCCGTCCGGCCTGGTCACCGGCCGGCTGCCGCCCGCCGGGATCTCGGTGACCTCGGTGTTGTCGTACACCGGGAAGCGGCCCGTGTCCGCTTGGGCGAGCTGCCGGTACGGGAGCGTGGTCGTCGTCCACTGCGGCTGCGAGCCGGGGTCGTCGACGGGGACGGCCCCGGTGCTCGCCGCGTTCTCGTTGTCGGGGAAGCCGCCGCGCCAGGCGCCGTTGGTGCGCTCCACGTCGAAGCGGCCCTGCCGGCCCTGGCTGACGGTGGTGAACAGGTCCAGGCGGGGCAGCTGCCGAGCGAGGGCCCGCTCGACGGCTCCCTCCGCGAAGTCCGCCCAGCGCACCGGGAAGACGACCGTCTCGATCCGGGCCGGTCCCTCCGCGGTCCGTATCAGGGTGCCGTCCAGGGCGAGCGCGCTCGCGCCCGAGGGGTTGCCGATCCGGACGTCCCTGTCCAGCGTGAACGGGTCGAAGCCGGTGACGAGGACCCGCTTCACCCGGTGGCCCGGGAAGCGGATGTCGTCCTGACCGCGCGAGGAGGTCTCCAGGGCGGTGTGCAAGGCCTTGCGCTGCTGGTCGCTCAGCCCGAACCAGGGTTCCCACGAGCGGAGTTCACGGCTGAGCGCGAGTCGGGCCCAGTACAGCGGGCGGTCATCGCCCCGGCTCAAGTCGCCCGTGGCCGGGCCTCGGCCCTGGGCGCGGTCCACGGCACGCCGCCACAGCGCCGAGGCGTGGCGGGTGACCGTTCGCTCGGCCTGCGCGTAACCGTCGGAGCCCCGCAGGGCCCGCTCGAAGCGCGGGGCGAGGGAGTCGAAGCCGCTGCGCCGCAGGATCTCCTGCGGCGCGGTCCGATCGAGGCGCTGCTCCTCGACGGTCGCCGGCGCGGGGGTGCGGGCGGCGTCCGCCGGGGAGGCGGCGGCGGGCAGGGCGGGGCCCGCGAGGACGAGCAGGAGCGCCATGCCGCCGAGGCCGAGCCGGGTGGTCGCGGAGAAGGGGTGCGTCACGTGGGTCCTTTCGGGTCAACGGCTCGTCGCAGTATCGCGGTACCGCCGGAGACGAAGCCATGGGGCAAGAACGTTGCAAGCCCATGGAGAAGGGGACGGAGTACGCAGAACGCGCCCGCGCGTCCCCAACGCGTCGAGCGCGGTCGCGGCTCCCGGCGGAATCCCGGACTACCGCCATCGGGGATCGCTGCTGACGCCTTCCCAGCTGAAGTACAACCCGACGGGCGAGATCACCTTCCCGTGCGTCCGGGGCGTCTACGACAAGCCCGCGAACCCGCCGGGCCGCTACTACCCCTACTACGCCCCGCACGACGAACGGCCGTGCCGCCTCACCGAGCTTCGGCACGGACCGGGGCGTGCCGTACCTGGTCTACGAGGCGGGCGACCGGCTCGGGGGCTCGATCGCCGTCGCACGCGGCTGACGGCGGCCGGGGTGCGCCGGACGAACCGGCGCACCTCGGCCCTCCCCCCTACCAACCGACGCCGAGCCCCTGCGGACTGCGGGAGGTCGTCCCGGTCCGCCACACGACCGTGTCGACGGGGGCGGCCAGGCGCAGCTCCGGGAAGCGGGCGGCCAGGCGGTGCAGGGCGAGCTGGAGCTCCGTGCGGGCCAGCCAGGCGCCGAGGCAGTAGTGGGGGCCGGCGCCGAAGGAGAGTGTGGGGGCCTCCAGTGGGGCGAACAGGTCGTGGAGGGTGGCGGGCGGGAAGACCTCCGGGTCGCGGTTGGCCATGCCGCAGTCGGCGAGCACGATCGCGCCCGCCGGGACCCTCACTCCTCCGACCTCGACGTCCTCGGCGGCGTGGCGGGTGCTGCCCCGGTCGTCGCCGAGCGGGACGAGGTGGACGAGGCGGTCCACGAGACGCCCCGCGGCCTCCTCGTCGGCGCCGAGGCGGGACCAGGTCTCACGGCGTTCGCCCAGCAGGTAGAGCAGGGCGTTGCCGAGCATGGTCATCGTGCTGTCGTGGCCGCCGACGACCAGTCCGCACACCAGGCTGACCAACTGGCTCTCGGGAACGCCCCCTTCCTCGTCGGCCGCCGCGACCAGACTGCTGATCAGGTCCTCGCCCGGGGTCCGGCGCCGCTCCGCGAGGAGGTGCGCGCCGAACGCGCTGAACTCCTCGAGGACCGCTGCCACCTGATCGCGCTCGTGGGTGCCGTCGGAGAAGGCGTGTTCGCTCCAGTGCCTCATCCGGTCCCACGCGGACTCGTCGAGCCCCATGAGGCGGCTGATCACCGCCGCCGGCAACGGGAGGGCGAACTCCGCGACGATGTCGACCGGTTGGGACCGGGTGCCCAGCCGGTCGAGGAGCTCCTCCACTATCGCGGCGATCCAGGGGCGCCAGCGGGCGACGGCCCTCGGGGTGAACGCGCGTCGCAGGGTGCGGCGCAGCCGGAGATGGTCGGGGCCGTCCTGGTTGAACATCAGGTCGGGGTCGTTCACGAGGTCGGGTACGCCGGAGAGGGCGGGGGCGTCGGGGGCGTACAGCTGGGCCCGGCCGAACCGCGGGTCCGAGAGCACCTGGCGGACGTCCTCGTACCGGCTGACCAGCCAGGCGGGGCCGCCGCCCGGCAGTTCGGCGGGGCGGGGCGGCCCGGGTTCCTCGAAATGCAGGCGGTGGAGCGGCTCCGGGGCCGGATGCGTGGGGTCGGTGGTGGTCAACGTGCCTCCTGGGCAGCGCCGTTGGATCGAGCGGAGGGAGGACGGCGCTCAGAGTTCGACGAGTACCTTGCCCCGGTTGGCCGTCCGGTCGCCGTAGAGGCTGCCGTAGGCGGCGGGGATCGCGTCGAAGCCGTGGTGCAGGGTGTGGTCGCAGGCGACCTCGCCGCGCCGGACGCGGCCGCCCAGGTCGGTGTGGAGGTCCTGCCAGTTCTGTTCGGTGAACCATTCCAGGGAGAAGATGCCGCGCACGGTGGCGCGCGGGAACATCAGGTAGGGCAGGAGCCGGGGGCCGGTGCCCTCGTTGCCGACCTGGGTGGCCCACTGCCAGCACACCGCCACCTGGCTCCCGATGTTGAGCATGGAGAACACGGCGTCGGTGACCGCGCCGCCGAGGTTGTCGAAGTAGCGGTCGACGCCGTCGGGGGCGGCCCGGAGGAGTGCGTCGCGGACGGTCTCCGCACCGTCCCCGTGGCGGTAGACGACCACGGCGTCGAACCCGAGCCCGGTGAGGTAGTCCGCCTTCTCCGGGGACGAGGTGGTGCCGACGACCCGGGCGCCGGCGAGCGCGGCGAGCTGTCCGACGAGGGCGCCCACCGAGCCGGAGGCCCCGCTGATGACGAGGGTCTCGCCGGGGCTGATCGTCATGTACTTGGTCAGGGTCCCCCAGGCGGTCATGCCGGGGCCCCCCATCACGCTGAGGGCGGTCGTCAACGGCAGGGCGTCGTCGTACCACCGGGGGTCGAGTCTGCGGTAGGCGGGGAAGACCATGGGGAACGTGCCGGTCTGCCAGAGTTCGGGGACGCCGGTGCTGATCACATGGGTGCGCCAGCCGCCGAAACCCTGGACGAGGTCGCCGACGCGGTGGGCGGCGCGCGGTCCCGCCTCCACCACCTCCATGATCGAGTCGGCGCCCATGTGCCGGCCGATCGGAGTGTCGAGGGCGATGCCCTGGAGGTAGGGGTCGACGGAGACGTACAGGGTGCGCAGGAGCATCTCGTCGGGGGCGAGGGTGACGTGGACGTTCTCGACGACCTTCTCGTAGACGCGGTCCACGTCGGGGACTCCTTCGACGTGTTCGCGGACCACCCATTTCGCGATCTTCATGGTTTCCTCTCGGTCGGTGCGGCGGGGCGCACGGGCACGGGGATGACCCGGTGGGTCGGTGGGGGTGCGGTGAGGTCGATCGAGGCGGTGAAGGGCCGGTCGTCGTCGCGGCAGACGAACTGCATGACGTGGCGTCCGGCGGCGGCGGCCCGGATGAGCCCGCCGGTGGTGGCCCAGACGCCGGACTGGTAGAAGTCGCGCAGTCCGGGGAGGCCCGGGCCGTGCTTCTTGATCAGCTCTTCGAGGGTCTCGCCGCTCTCGACGAAGGGCTGCCAGCCCAGCACCGTGCCGTCGTAGTTGCCGGTGTAGCGGACCTGGGTGAGGGGGCTGGAGACGTCCCGGACGACGATCGCGTCCCGCAGCCCGGGGTAGCGCTGCTCCAGGAAGCCGACGAGTGTTTCGCGGGCCCGGCGTTTCGCCGCGTAGTAGCCGCGCCCGTGCCGTACGGGCAGGGTGTGCAGCTCCTGTCCGCCGCGGGTGCGGGTGATCTGTTCGGGGCCCTCGTCCAGGGCGCGCCAGGGGGCGATGTCGCAGAAGTAGGTGGCGTAGACGACGGTGGTGCCGTCCGGCGACAGTTCGGGGTAGTGGCGGCTGCGGAACTGGACGTTGATGCTGGGGTGGCGGATGCCGGTCAGTTCGGCGGCCGTCGCCTCGTCGAGGAGGTAGGTGGTGCAGGGGTCGCCCTCGGGGAAGGGGCGGGAGAGGCCGAGGAAGAGGGTGAAGTAGCCGGGGAAGACCATGCCGGGTTCGTGGATGGTCTCGGTGTAGAGCTTGCGGTAGTCCTCGCCCAGGTACCTGCCCTCCAGGAACTTCATGGTCGTGGTGTAGCCGTCGCAGGCCGACACGATGATGTCGGCGCGCAGTTCCTGACCGTCGCTGAGGCGGACGCCCACCGCCCGGTCGTCCTCGACGATCACCGTCTCGACCTTGGTGTTGTAGGAGACCTCGCCGCCGAGTCGGCGGTAACGCGCCTCGATCGACTCGGCTAGACCGAGGGAGCCGCCCTCGGGGACTCCGGCGGAGAGGTTGGCGTGCGAGGCGAGCTGGAAGTGGAAGGGCAGGACGGGGAAGGCCGGGTGCTTCTCGTACAGGATGAAGTTGAAGGCCTCCCGCAGGAGGGGGTCCTTGAACTTCTGGGAGAAGTCGCTCATCAGGACGGTGATCGTGGTGCGGACGGAGTTGAAGTACGGCAGGAACGAGGCGAGCATCCGCCAGCGCTCCCGGCGTCCCATCAGTCCGACGGGCTTGAGGAAGGGGTAGACCGCGAGCGCCTTGCGGAAGCTGCGCAGTTGCGCGCAGAACTTCCGCACGAGCCGGGCGTCGGCGGGCGAGATGCCGATGAGGTGGGCTTCGAGCCGGTCGGGGTCGGAGTAGAAGTGGACGGCCCGGCCGTCCGTGCCGCGCACGATGTTGAAGACGTCGAAGTGGCGGACCTCCTTGCCCTGGAGGGCGCCGAGCTCCAGCCAGATCTGGTGCATCTCGTTGCCGGGGCCGCTGCCGAGGAGCCAGCTGACGCAGGCGTCCAGGGTGAAGCCGCCGCGCTCCCAGGCGGTGCAGCAGCCGCCGGGGATCTCGTGCATCTCCAGGACGCGGGTGCGGTAGCCGTTCATCTGGGCGTAGCAGCCGGTGGAGAGCCCGCCGAGACCGGCCCCGATGATGATCATCGTCTCCCGCGGCCGGCGTGCGCCGGCGGCCCGGGGTCCGTTCGTGTCGCTCATGCGCCCTCGCTCTCCCGTGCGGACCACCGGTCGAGCTGGGGCAGGTGTCCCAGCTTCCCGGGGTGCCAGGGCTCGGCGCCCTTGCTCTCCCAGGCCCGGAACTCCAGGCCCAGGTCGCGGCAGAGGTACTGGACGGCGAAGCGGCCGGTGGAGGCGGCGCGGATCAGGCCGCCCATGCCGACCCACTGTCCGGCCATGGAGAAGCCGCTCAGTCCCGGCAGCCGCATCCGGTCCTTGCCGACGAGGCGCGCCGCGACGTCGTCGGCCTCGGAGAACGCCTTCCAGGCGAGGATGGAGCCGCCGAGGTTGCCGGTGTAGCGGTGGGTGGTGGCGGGCGTGGCGACCTCGACGATGTCGATGCGGTCCGCGATGCCGGGGGTGCGGCGCTCCAGGAAGTCGCGGACGAAGTGGGCGACTTCGCGCTTGCGCCGGCGGTACTCCTTGCGGTCCCTGGTGCGCAGGTCCTTCCAGTGGGCGTAGTCGCTGAAGTAGGTGCAGTGCAGGACGGAGTGGCCCGGCGGTGCGAAGCCGCCGGAGTAGCGGGAGCGTGCCTGCACGACGAAGCTGTCCTGGAGCGCCCCGGGGAGGTGGGCCGCGTCGTCCGGTCCGAGGAGGTGCGTGGTGCTGTGCGCCTCCTCGGGTTCCAGGTCGCCGCGCAGACCGACGAAGGCGGAGACGACGGCGGGGAAGAGGGTGCCGGGGCGGTGGAGGAGGTCGGTGTAGAGCTTGTCGATCCGGGGGCCGGTGTACCGCCCGCCCAGGAGTCCGTAGACGGTGGTGTGGCCGTCGCAGGCGGAGACCACGTGTTCGGCGAAGTACCTTCTGCCGTTGCGGAGTTCGATGCCGATCGCCCGGTCGTCCTCGACCAGGATCCGCTCGGTGCGGGCCCGGTAGGTGATCGTTCCGCCCAGGCTCTTGTAGCGCTCCTCGACGGAGCGGGCGAGGCCGAGCGAACCGCCTTGGGGGAAGCCCGCGTTGCCGTGGTGGGCGGCCGCCATGTTGAAGAGGTACGGCAGCATCGGGAAGCCCTCGGGGTCCTGGAAGAAGATGTTGCGGAACGCCTTGCGCAACAGCGGGTCCTGGAACCGGTCGGCGAACACGTGCATCGGGGTGGCGGCGGTCCGCCAGAACAGCCGGAACACGGGGAGCACGGTGCGCAGGGTCCGGGCCCTCTCCCCTACGGTCCTGAGCGCGGGCGCGGTCAGGAACGGGTACAGCTCGACGTCGATGAAGCGCCGCAGGTCCCGGGTGAAGGCCCGGATGAGCGGGGCGTCGGCGGGTGAGACCTCCAGGAGGTGGGCCTCCAGCCGGTCGGGGTCGTTGTAGAACGTCACCGACCGGCCCGAGGCGTCCTCGACCTTGTTGAACAGGTCGAAGTTGGTGACCGTCTTGCCGTCGAGTGCGCCGAGTTCGCTCCACACCCGGTGGGCGTCGTTGCCCGGGGCGGTGCCGATGAGCCATTCGATGCAGTAGTCGAAGAGGTACCCGTCGCGCGACCAGGCGGTGCAGCAGCCACCGGGCAGCACGTGCTTCTCGAAGATGCGGGTCCTGGCTCCGCTCATCTGGGCGTAGACGCCGGTGGAGAGGCCGGCCACGCCCGCGCCGATGACGATGACGCGGGGCGGGGTGCCCGGGGCGCGTTCCCTGCTGGTCCAGTCGGTGGGGTCGTCATCCGCCATGGGCCGCGTCTCCCCTCAGGACGGAGCGCACCAGCTCGGCGTTGCGGGGCAGGTGTTTGGCGTCGAGCATGTCGGCGTGGATGCCGGAGCCGCGCAGTACGGCGGTGGCGCCGGTGGAGCTGCCGTGCCAGGTGCCGTGCTCGCCGGCGGCGTAGAGGGCGGCCTTCTCCTCGTCGGTGATCACGCTGACCGTCGCGGCGACCGTGCCGGTGTTGGGGGTGCGCCCGCAGAAGGCGAGGTATTCGGCCGCGTGGGCGAGGGTCTCGTGGGCGACGGCGTCGGAGCCGGTGTGCTTGCGTACGTGGTCGGCGAGTTCGCTCTCGAAGGCGGCGATGCCCGAGGCGTCCGGTTCGTAGGCGGCGAGGATGCGGCGGGAGTCGAGGATGACGACGTGGGCGACGTCTCGGCCGCGCCGCTCCAGCTCCTTGGCCGTCTCGAAGGCGAGGTTGCCGCCGAGGGAGTAGCCCAGGAGGAGATAGGGGCCGTCGGGCCGGTCTGCCTCGATCAGGTCGGCGTACCGGCTGACCTTGTCGTCGCCGGGGAGGTAGTTGAAGCCGGTGACGGCGTAGTCGGGGAGCTGCGCGGCCAGCCCCCGGTAGACGAGTCCGTGGCCGCCGGCGGGCGGGAAGCAGAAGAGGGCGGGGGCCTGTCCGGCGTTGAAGGTGAGGCTGGGCAGTTCGTCGGCGGTGGTGCCGAGCAGGACGTCCTCCACGGTGGCGGCCATGCCGTGCAGGGTGGTGACCTGGTAGAGCCTGCTGACGGGGACGCCGACGCCGAACTCGGTGCGCAGGTGGTGGAGGAGTTCGATGAGCTTGATCGAGCTGCCGCCGAGTTCGAAGAAGTCGTCCTCCAGACTGATCTGTTCGCGGCCGAGCAGGGTCTTCCAGTGGCGGGCGACGCTGACCTCGTAGAGCGTCACGGGCTCCTCGTGCGGCCGGCCCCCGCCTCGGCCCGGGGGGCGGGCAGGGCGGCCGTGTCGACCTTGCCGTTGGCCGTCAGCGGCAGGGCGGGCACTTCGGTGAAGTGGGACGGGATCATGTACGAGGGCAGCGAGCGGGCCAGGTGGCGCCGCAGGGCCCGGACGTCCAGGGACGCGCCGGGCGCGGGGACGCAGTAGGCGCAGAGGGTCGCCTCTCCCCCGGTGTCCGTGCGTACGGTGACGACGGCCCGGGCGAGCGGGGGCCACTGGGCGAGCTGCGCCTCGATCTCGCCGATCTCGATGCGGTGGCCGCGCAGTTTGACCTGTCCGTCGGTGCGGCCGAGCAGGTGGACGCGGCCGTGCGCGTCCCAGCGGGCGATGTCGCCGGTGCGGTAGAGGCGTTCGGGCCGGGCGTCGGCTCCCCGGCCGAGCGTCCGGGTGACGAAGCGCTCCTCGGTCTGTTCGGGGTCTCCGGCGTAGCCGAGGGCGACGCCGTCGCCGCCGATCCAGAGTTCGCCGGGCACGCCGGGCGGGACGGGTTCGCCGTGGGCGTCGAGGACGTGGAGGGCGCTGCCCGGCAGGGGCCGGCCGATCGGGACCATGGCACCGGGTTCCAGGTCGTCGACGGGCCCCTCGAAGTACGCGCTGTCGATGGTGGCCTCGGTGAGGCCGTAGGAGTTGACCAGGCGGGTGCCGGGTCCGCAGAGCCCGGCCAGTCGGCGGTACTCCCCCACGCTCCAGGCGTCCGAGCCGACCACCAGCAGGCGCAGGAAGTCCAGCCGCAGCCCCTCCCGTGCGCAGTGGTCCATCAGGCCGCGGACGACGGCGGGGACGAATTCCGCACAGTCGACGCGTTCCTGACGCATCGTGCGGTAGAGCCGGGTGGTGTCGAAGAGGAGGTCGCGGTCGGCCAGGACGAGGGTGCCGCCCGAGCACAGGGCGCGCACCAGGTCGCCGGTGAACACGTCGAAGGACGGTTCGGCCATCTGGAGGTGCGTGCGGACGTCGGTGTCCAGCCGGTACTCCTGGCGCCACGCGGCCTGGACGGAGGCGAGGTTGCGGTGGCTGACGCGGACGGCCTTGGGGCGGCCGGTGGATCCGGAGGTGGTGATGACGTACGCGGGCGCCTCGGGGCCGGCCTCGGCGGGCGGCCCCTCCGGGTGCGGTTCGGTGCGCCCGAGCGCGGCGAGGGTGAGTGTCGGGGCGGTCAGGGCTCCGGTCTGCTCCGGCGGGGCGTCGTCCGCGACGAGGACGAGTGCCGCGCCGGTGGTCGTCACGAGGTGGGCGAGCCGGTCGGCGGGCTGGTCGGGCCGGAGCGGGAGGTAGGCGGCGCCCGCCCTGAGGACGCCGAGCAGGGCGACGATCAGCTCGGGCGACTTGTCGAGGCAGAGCACGACCACCGAGCCCTCGCCGAGGCCGAGCGCCCGCAGCCGGGCGGCGGTGTCGGTGGCCCGCCGGTCCAGCTCGGCGTAGGTCAGCCGGTGCGCCCCGCCGTGTGCGGTGGGCAGGGTGACGGCGACGGCCGCGGGGTGTGCGGCGGCGACGCGGCCGATCAGTGTCTGGACCGGGACGAACGGCTCCGCCCCGGTTCCGGCGGACGGCAGGGCCGCACGGCTCCACTCCCCGACGAGCCGCTCGCGCTCCCGGTCGCCGAGCATCTCCAGCCGTGAGGCGGGCTGTTCGCCCGGCGCCCGGGTCATCCGGTCGAGGAGGCGGGTGTAGTGGGCGGCCATGCGGCGCATGGTCTCGGGGAGGAAGAGGTCGGTGTTGTACTTGAACACGCAGTGGAAGCGGCCCTCGGCATCGTCCTCGTAGGCGGACAGTGTTATGTCGAACTGCCCCTCCTCCTCCGGGAGTTCGATGTACTCCAGGCGGTAGCCGTACTGCTCGGTGGCCACCTTGTGGGTGAGGAGGATGAACATCGCCTGGAAGACGGCGGAGCGGCTGGGGTCGTGCTGGAGGCCCAGCTCCTCGACGAGGAGGACGAAGGGGTACTCCTGGTTGTCCAGGCCGCCGAGCACGGTCCGGCGGACCTGTTGCAGCAGTTCGGCGACGGTCGGGTCCTCGGACAGGTCGGCGTGCAGGGGCAGCGGGTTGACGAAGTAGCCGTAGACGGAGGCGAAGTCCTGCCGGGTGCGGCCGGTCACCGGGCTGCCGACGATGATGTGGTCCTGCCCGGAGTAGCGGTGGAGCAGGAGGTAGTACGCGCTCAGCAGCACCATGAACGGCGTGACGCCGTGGGCGCGGGCCAGGGCGTGGACGCGGGCGCTGAGGGCGTCGTCCAGGACGAAGAACTCGGAGGCCCCGTTGTGGGTCTGGACCGCCGGGCGCGGTTTGTCGACGGGCAGGTCGAGGAGCGGGACCTCGGCCGGCAGGTGGGCGCGCCAGTAGTCGAGCATGCCCGCCGCCCCGGGCCCGGCCAGGAAGGCGTTCTGCTGGTTGAGGAAGTCGAGGTAGCGGGCCTCGATCGGCGGGAGCTGGGGTTCCTGGTTGCGGCGCAACGCCTCGTAGACGGCGAGGAGTTCCTCGATGAAGGTGAAGGTGGAGATGGCGTCGGAGACGATGTGGTGGACGGCCTTCATGATGATCCAGCGGTCCGGGCCCCGCTTGAATAGCCGGAAGCGGACCAGTGGGTCGTGGGCGAGGTCGTAGGGTTTGCGGTACTCCTGGACGATCGTCGCGTGGATGGACTCCCAGTCCTCTCCCTGGACGTCGAAGAGGGCGAGGTCCGTCGCGGCGTTCTCGGACACCCGCTGCACGGCCTGCCCGTCCACCAGCAGGAAGTTGGTGCGGAGCGCGGGGTGCCGGGCGATGAGCCGGCGGACGGCCTCGAACATCAGGTCCGGTTCGAGCGTGACGGTCACCTCGACGGCCCCGCCGATGTTGTACGCGTAACCATCGGGGTTGAGGTGTTTGAGGAACCAGAGCGCTTTCTGGTTCTGCGTCAGTGGGTACTGCCCCTCGTCGCTGTGGAGTTCCACCGCTCCCGGGGCCCCGTCGGGGGCGTCGGCCGAGGCCAGGGCGGCGAGGCCGTCGTGGAGCTGGGCGGCGAGTTCCCCGGCCGGGGTGCCGCTGAGCAGGGCGACCACGGGGAGGGCGACGCCGAGCTCGGCGTGGATCCGGGCCCGCAGCTCCATGGCGAGGAGCGAGTCGAGGCCGAGTTCGCCGAGGCCGGTGGCGGGGTCGATGCGGTCCGTGCCGGTGCGCAGCACGGTGGCCGAGAGCGCGGCGAACCGTTCGGCGACCAGGGTGCGGCGGGTCTCTTCGTCGGCGGCGCGGAAGGTGTCGAGGAATCCGTTGCCCGAGGCGGCGTCGGCCGGCGGGGCGGCGGCCGCGGCGAGGTCGGCGACCAGCGGCGGCGGGGACGGGTACCAGGCGAGGAAGACGGGCCAGTCGACGACGGTGGCGACGACCAGTTGGGCGTGGTCCTGGCCGATGACGCGTTCCAGGACGGCCATGCCGGCGTCCGGGGACAGCGAGCTCATGCCACGGCTGTGCAGATAGTGGTCGACCAGTCCGAGCTCCTCGATCATTCCGGTGGCCCAGGGGCCCCAGTCCAGGCTGAGCGCGGGCAGTTGCTGGGCGCGGCGGTGGTGGGCGAGGGCGTCCAGGAAGGCGTTGCCCGCGGCGTAGTTGGTCTGGCCGGCCGTGGTCAGCAGGGAGGCGATGGAGGCGAAGAGCACGAAGTGTTCGAGGGGCTCGTCGCGCAGGTGCCGGTGCAGGAGGTGGGCGCCGACGGTCTTGGGGTCGTGGACGGCGTCGAAGGCGGCCCGGTCCAGATCGGCGACGAGGGTGTCGCGGACCTGTCCCGCGAGGTGGAACACCCCGCGTACGGGGGGCGCCCCGCTGTGCCGGTGGGCGTCGAGCCAGCCGGCCAGGGCGTCCTCGTCGGTGATGTCGAGGGTGGCGAGGACGGGCTGAGCGCCGAGCGCCTCCAGCTCGCGGAGCAGGGCGACGGCCCGGCCCTCGGCCGTGGCGGGATCGGTGCCGGCCCACTTCTCGCGGGCCGGGACGGGGGTGCGCCCGACCAGGATGATCCGGCGGGCCCCGCGGCGTACGAGGGTGCGGCACAGCAGTCGGCCGAGCGCGCCGAACGCGCCGGTGACCAGGTAGCTTCCGTCCTGCCGCAGGCGCAGCGGCAGCGGCCGGGTCAGACCCTCGGCGGGGCGGAGGCGGCTGGTGCGGCGGCCGCCGTCGCGCAGGGCGATCTCCTCCTCGTCGTCGCTGAGGACTTCGCCGAGGAGCGCTTCGGCCTCGGCCCGGTCACCGTCGGGGCCCGGCTGCCGCCCGGGGTCGAGGTCGATGAGTTTGCCGGGGTGTTCGATCAGTTCCTGGTGCCGCAGTACGCGGCCGATGCCCCAGGCCGGTGCCCCGAGGGGTTCGGGCCCCTCGCCGGGCAGGGCCGGCTGGGCGCCGCGGGTGACGATGTGCAGGCGGCCTCCGGAACCCCGGGCGGACAGGAGCCGGGCGAGGGCGATCAGTGAGTACGCTCCCGCGCCGGTGTGGTCGGTCAGGGAGGTCCGGTCGCACGTGGCGAGGGCGGGTGCGTCGAGGTTCCACAGGTGCAGGACGGCCCCCCGGAAGGGCCCCCCGTCGCGGTCCAGGTCGGCGAGGAGCCGGCGCAGATCGGCGTCGGACGCGGGGTCCACGGTGAACGTGGCGCCGTCGCCGGAAGCGGTGTAGGCGGCGCCCCGGCGTACCAGGCGGCAGCGTTCGCCCCGGGCGGCGGCCAGGGCGGCGAAGGCGTCCGCGACGCCGCCGGTGTCGGCGAGGACGAGCCAGTCGTGGTAGCGGGCCGGGGGTGCCGGTCGGCGCTGGGGGGTGCTTCCCGACGTTTCGCCGCGTACGGCGTCGCCGTGCAGGTCGCCGTCGTTCACGTCACCGTCGTTAGCGTCCTGCGGCAGGGCGTGGGCGGGCAGCGGCGGGCAGTCGGTCCAGACGGGTTCGGCGAGCCAGGAGTCGATCGTGGTCCGGGCGACGGCGGTGGCCGCCTTCTCCACGTCGGCGGCACGGAAGCCGAGGACGCGGCCGAGCGGCGCCCCGTCGTCCGCGTAGAGGGCGATGTTGCCGAGGGTGCTGTCGGCGTCCCCGGGGAGCAGGGTGGCGTGGGCCCAGAACGGCTGGTCGCCGATGGGTTCGAGGGCGACCTCGTCCAGGGAGAGCGGCAGCCTGATCCCGGTGACCGGTGCGGGATCCTGGGGGGTCGGCGGGATCAGCGGAGTCAGGAGGGTCTGGAAGCAGGCGTCGAGGAGGACGGGGTGGAGGTGGTGGCCTGCGGCGTCGTCGCCGATCGCCCGGGGCGGGCGGATCCGGGCGAGGACCTCTCCGGCGCCGATCCAGACCTCCTCGATGGCCTGGAAGGCGGGGCCGTAGTGGTAGCCGAGGGCGGCCAGCGCGGTGTAGCAGTCGGGGCCTTCGAGGTGCCGCAGGGACCTGGCGCGGAGCGCGGGGGCGTCGAGCGGCGGGGCGGCGCGGCGGCGTTGCCCGGTGCGGACGATCCCGCTCGCGTGCACGGCCCGTTCCCCGTCGTCCCCGGTCGGGGAGGCGATGGTGAAGGCGGCGTTCTCCAGGGAGAGCGACACCTCCACGGTCCGGTCCTCGCCGTCGGGCAGGAAGAGTGCCTTGCGCAGATCGATGTCGGCGAGGACGGCGGTGGTGCCGCCGGTGAGCCTCAGGACGGCCTGGGCGGCCATTTCCAGATACCCGGCGGCGGGGAAGACCACGGTGTCCTGGATGCGGTGGTCGGCGAGGTACGGCAGGTCCTCGGTGTCCAGGCGGGCCTGCCAGGTGGGCTCCGTACGGTCGGTGCGGCGGCCCAGGAGTCGGTGGTCGCGGTGGCCGAGCCGGACCTGGGCGACCGGCCGGGGTTCGGTCCAGTGACGGTCGCGCCGGAAGGGATGGCGGGGCAGGGTGACCGGCCGGCCGGACGGCTGGAGGACGCTCCAGTCGACGGGGACGCCCAGGTTGTGGAGCGAGCCGAGGGAGGCGGCGAAGCGCTCGCTCTCGTTCTCCCGGCGGCGGATCGAGGGCAGGGTGAGTCCGCTCGTCCCGCCCGTGTCGAGGCATTCGCGGATCGCGTGGCCGAGGACCGGGTGCGGGCCGATCTCCAGGAACACCTGGTGGCCGTCGTCGGCGATGCGGTCGACCGCGGAGCGGAAGCGCACCCGTTCGCGGACGTTCTTCCACCAGTACGCGGCGTCCAGCTCCTCGCCCCGGGCCCTGCCCTCGACGCCCGTCAGATACAGCGGAACCCGGGCTTCTCGCGGCTCCAACGGAGCCAGCTCGGCCAGCAGTTCGTCCTTGATCCGCTCCATGACGACGCTGTGGTAGGGCACTTCGACGGTGAGGAACTTCGCGAACTGCTGCTCGGACCGCAACTCCTCGGCCAGCAGGGTCAGCGCGGCCTCGTCCCCGGCCAGGGTGATCGCGGTGGGGCTGTTGACGGCGGCGATGGAGACCCGGTCGCTGTAGGGGCGCACCCGGCGCTCCGCCTCGTCCTCCGAGAGGCTGACGGCGAGCATGGCGCCGGTGCCGGCCAGGGTCTGCTGCAGGCGGCTGCGGTGCACGACGATCCTGGCCGCGTCCCGCAGGGAGTAGACGCCCGCCGCGTGGAAGGCTGCGATCTCCCCGGTGCTGTGGCCGACCACGGCGTCCGGGCGCACTCCGTGGGACCGCCACAGGGCCGCCAGGGCGACCTGGACGGCGAAGTTCGCGGGCTGGGCGAGCCAGGTCTCCGCCATCCGGGAGACGGACTCGTCGGCGGTCATCTCCTCGATGAGGGACCAGTCGGCGAACTCCCGCAGCGCCCGGTCACAGGCGGCGACGGCGTCGCGGAAGACCGGCTCCTCCTCCAGCAGTTGGCGGCCCATGCCCCACCACTGGGGGCCCATGCCGGTGAAGACCCACACCAGCCGACGGTCGGCGGCGTCCCGGGCGCGGCCGTGGACGACCCGGGGGTGCGCCTCGCCGCGCGCGTGGGCGGCGAGGGCCTCGTCGAGGGAGGCGCGCGAGGTGTAGGCGACGGAAAGCCGCTCGGGGAGGTGCTGGCGGCGGTGGGCCAGGGTGTGGCCGAGGTCGTCGAGGGCCACTGCCGGGCCGTTGTCGCCCGCCAGCTCGCCCCGGATCCCGGCCGCCATCTCCGTCAGGGCGTCGGGGTTGCGGGCGCTGAGGGGCAGGATGCTCCAGCGTCGCCCGGCGGGCGCGGAGGGGCGGACGTCCGGCAGGACCTCGGGGGCCTCCTCCAGGACGACATGGGCGTTGGTGCCGCCGAATCCGAAGGAGTTGACCCCGGCGCGGGCGGGCCCTTCGTGTTCGGGCCAGGCGGTGGGCCGGGTGGGGATCTCGTAGGGGAGGGTCGCCGGGTCGATGGCGGGGTTGAGGTTCTCCAGGTTGATGTGGGGCGGGATCGTGCGGTGCTTGATGCTCAGGACGGTCTTGATCAGCCCGGCGATCCCGGCGGCGGATTCGGTGTGGCCGATGTTCGTCTTGACCGAGCCGACGTAGGCGCGGGCGCCCGGAGCGCGTCCGACGGCCAGCGCGCGGGCCAGGGCGTTCGCCTCGATCGGGTCGCCGACCGGGGTGGAGGTGCCGTGCGCCTCCATGTACTGGAGGTCGCCGGGGGTGATGCCCGCCTCGGCGCAGACCCGGCGGATGAGGTCGACCTGGGCGTCGGGGTTGGGCACGGTGATGCCGTTGGTGTGCCCGTCCTGGTTGACGCCGCTGCCGACGATCACCGCGTGGATCCGGTCCCCGTCCCGTACGGCGTCGTCCAGCCGCTTCAGCGCCACCAGGCCCACGCCTTCGGCCCGTACGTAGCCGTCGGCGGCGGCGTCGAACGTACGGGAGCGGCCCTCGGGCGACAGGAACCCGCCCTTCGTCTCCGCCACGGTGTACTGCGGGGCCATGTGCAGCAGGGTGCCGCCGGCCAGCGCGAGGTCGCTCTCCCCGTTGTCCAGTGCCTGGCAGGCCAGGTGGACGGCGACCAGGGAGGAGCTGCACGCGGTGTCGATGGAGAGGCTGGGGCCGCGGAAGTCGAAGCAGTACGAGATGCGGTTCGACACCATCGTCATCATGGTCCCGGTCGCGGTGTGGGCCGCCAGCGAGGTGAAGCCCAGGTCGGCGAATTGCAGGATCTTGTAGTCCAGGGTGAACGCGCCGACGTAGACGGCGACGTTGCCGCCGGCGAGGTCGGCGGCACGCTGGCCACCGTCCTCCAGGGCCTCCCACGCCACTTCGAGCAGCTTTCGCTGCTGCGGGTCCATGTGGTCGGCCTCGCGGGGGCTGATGCCGAAGAACGCGGGGTCGAACTCGTCGAAACCGTCGATGTATCCGCCGCGGCCGCCGACGAGGCGTCCGGGTTTGTCGCGGAACCGGCTGCCGAGCGTGCTGACGTCGTACCGGTCGGGCGGTGTGGGCGTGATGCAGTCCTTGCCCTCCACCAGGTTGCGCCAGTACGTGCGGTGGTCCGAGGCGCCGCCGGGCAGGCGGCAGCCCATCCCGATGATCGCCACCTTGTTCCGTAACGCCCGGTTGTTCGCGTCGGCCATGTCGAACTCCTCAAGTCGTGGTGGAGCAAGTCGTGGTGGAGCGTCAGGAGGCGGTGGTCACTCCGGCCCGGGGGCCCGTGCCGGTCGGCGTCGCCAGGGATGTGCGAGGGAGGCGAGGATCTCGCCGGTGCCGGGGAATGACGCCGGGTCGTGCAGGCCCACGGCGGCGGGCTCGCGGCCGGGGTACCAGGTGAAGCTGCCGAAGAGGTGGTCCCAGCACGACAGGTCGGAGCCGTAGTGGCCGGCTTCGGACAGATCGGTGCTGTGGTGCAGACGGTGCTGCTCGGGACTGGCCAGCAGATGGTTGAGCCGTCCGATGCGGACATCGATGTTGGCGTGGATGAAGTAGCCCTGGGCGGCGACGAAGAGTCCGACCACCAGCACCGCGGGTCGGGAGAATCCCACGAACGCCAGGGTCAGCTGGACGAGGGCCTGCGCCAGGACGATGTCCAGCACATGGTTGACCCCGTTGTTGGCGACGTTGACCTTCTCCGGCACGTGATGCACTCCGTGCAGCCGCCAGAACAGGGCGTTCCGGTGGCCCAGCCGGTGCACCGCGTAGCTGACGAGGGATCCGGCGAGGAGCGCGCCCGGGATCTCGATGCCGAGATGGCGGTCCGATGCCGCGGGCGAGATCAGGCCGACGGCCAGCGCGACCAGTAGTTGTGCCAGTCCGCTGCCGGCCGTGGTGAGCAGGAAGTAGATGCCGTACCAGCGCCATTCGACCTTTCCGGGGTGCCAGTTCCGCTCATAAGGAATCAGCCGTTCCAGGAGAGCGAGATAGGCGATGGCCCCGACCAGAAAAAGCGAACTGACCCAGGCCGGATCCCACTCCAGCCACAATGCGGCCACACTTACGGATACGACCGCGGAGAGGAGAACCGGGTACGCAGCCACGCGAAGAAGTCGAGCGGGGGAATTACCGGACCGCCCCTTCCGGCCGACCGAATACCCGGCCGAATAGATTCCGCCATCGGCGGGGTGCTCGCGCTCGTCCATCCGTGACCCTCCACAAATGACAGTGCTGGGGAGAGAGACCCTCACATCGCATCAGAGCAGGCCAGAGCATCCTCAGGACGTGACAGGAAACCCCGGGCGGCGGCCACGGCCCCCGCACTGGCGACTTTCAGACACCCGACCTCGATGAAATCCGGCCGTGGCGTGAACTGATGCCCCCGACCCCATCAGCCCAGATCATCTATTTCCCGTTCCCACCGCTTTAATCACGCCCGACCCGGAGAAATCATCCGGCGCATTTGTTCGTGACGGGAATACGAGAAGGATCGCGCAACCGAGGTGAGTTCATTTGTGCGAACAATTCTTTCTTAGGATCATCGTGACGTTTCAGTACGGCGCATTTCCGTGCGCCGGGAGACGCTGCCCCACGCTCCGGCGTATGCCGGAGAGGGAGCGGTGCGCCCGCGCGGAACCGACTCCCGAAAGCGCCCCCCGAAGGGAGGCCTCGGAGCGGGGATCCACCTGGGGTCTCCCGCTCCTTCCACCGCAGGACTCCGCCCTGCGATGATCACAGTGAGATCCGGCAGCACATCAGCGAACGAATCGAGGAGCCTCCTTGTCGTACGACGTCGGCGCGGTGCGCGCACAGTTCCCCGCCCTGCGGTCCGGTACGGCGCACTTCGACGGGCCCGGCGGCACCCAGACCCCGGCCTCCGTCATCGCCGCGATCGGCGGAGCGATGAGCGGGCCCCTGTCGATCCGGGGCGCCGAGCTGCCCGGGGAGGTGAACGCGGAGGAGATCGTCCGCGGGTTCCGACAGGCGATGGCGGACCTGCTGGGCGCTGACCCGGGCGGGATCGTGTACGGCCGCAGCGCCACCCAGCTCACGTACGACTTCTCGCGCACCCTGTCCAGGGCCTGGAACCCGGGGGACGAGGTGGTGGTCAGCCGACTGGACCACGATGCCAACATCCGGCCGTGGGTGCAGGCGGCCGAGCGGGCGGGGGCGGTGGTGCGGTGGGCCGACTTCGATCCGTCGACCGGCGAGCTTTCCCCCGAGGCCGTCGGCGCGCAGATCACCGGCCGGACCCGGCTGGTAGCGGTGACCGGCGCCTCCAACCTCATCGGCACCCGGCCCGACATCCCGGCCATCGCCGAACTGGTCCACCGGGCCGGCGCGCTGCTGTACGTGGACGGGGTCCATCTGACAGCCCACCACGCGGTGGATGTGGAACGGCTCGGGGCGGACTTCTTCGTCTGCTCCCCGTACAAGTTCTTCGGGCCCCATCACGGGGTGCTCGCCGCCCGTCCCGAACTGCTCGGCACTCTCCGTCCGGAGAAGCTGGCGCCGTCCACCGACGCCGTGCCGGAACGCTTCGAACTCGGCACCCTTCCCTACGAGTCGATGGCGGGGACCCGCGCGGCGGTGGACTTCCTCGCGGACCTGGGCGCCGGCGAGGACGCGGTGGGCGGGCGTCGGGCGCGGTTGCGGTCGGCGTACGCGGCGATCGACGCCCACGAGACGGCACTGCGGGAGAGCATCGAGAAGGCGGTCGGCGAACTGGGCGGGGCGACGGTCCACTCCCGTGCCGCCGAACGCACCCCCACCCTGCTGCTCACCTTCGACGGCAGGGACGCGGCGGACGCCTACCGTTCCCTCGCCCGCCGCGGGGTGCACGCGCCCGCCGGTTCCTTCTACGCCCTGGAGGCCTCCCGCCACCTGGGGCTCGGCGACAGCGGGGGCCTGCGCGTCGGACTCTGCGCGTACAACGACACGGACGACGTGGAGCGCCTCCTGACGGGCCTGGCGGACTGGCTGCGGTGACGGCGGACGCCGTCACCGCGCACCGAGTGCGGCCAGTGCTGCCACCGCGTCGGCGAGCCCGGACGGGTGCCGGGTCCCCGGCGGCTGCCGCCCGGCCCAGCCGGGCCCGGCGGTGAAGACGACAGGCCGCCTGCGCGCGCCCCGTACGCCCCACTCGATCGCCTGCACCCGGACGGCGAGCGATCGGCTCGCCGTGCCGTGCGACTGAGCCCAGAGCACCACCGCGTCGGGTCCGGTGCGCCGGACCGCCTCCTCCAGCGCCTCGACGGGCAGGGCGGCGCCGAACATGAGGACCGGCAGTCCGTGTCGGTCGAGCGTGGCGGCGAGTGCCTCCAGGGCCAGCGTGTGGCTCTCACCGGGTGCGCAGGCCAGCAGGGAGAGGCCGGCGCCGGGGGTGGGGGGCCCGGCGGCACGGACCCCGCGCAGTGCGCCGGAGACGTGCCAGGACAGCAGGTGCTCGACCTCGATGTACCGCTCCCCCGCGGTCTCCCACTTGCGGCCCACCGCGTGCAGCGCCGGCGCCATCACCTCGTCCCAGGCGGCCGGCAGCCCGTAGCGGTCGAGGACCTCCGTGAGCAGCTCCTCCATGGCCGGCGCGTCCAGCCGGAGCGCCGCCCGGGCCAGGCCCCGGCAGTCCCGGCGGGCGCTGCCGAGCGGAAGCGCCCCGGGCGCCCTGTGCGGGTGTCCGCGCCGGGGCGCGGCCGTGGGGCGGGGGCCTCCGGCCAGGACGGCACGAGCGGCCTCGGCCGGCGGCAGGCCCGCGCTCGTCAGGCGGCACATGTGCCGCAGGGCGGCGATGTCGGCCCCGGTCCAGCGACGGTGTCGGCCGTCCTCCCGTGCGGCCGGGCCGACGCCGTAGCGGCGGTCCCACGAGCGCAGCGTCGTCGGCGCGACCCCGAGAAGGCGGGCCACCGCACCGGTGGTCAGCCCTCCGTCGGCCGGCGCCCGCGGAAGCCGACCGCCGGCGCGGCGGCCCGCCGGGCCCCTCGCCGAGTCCACCACAAGGTCCGAGTCCGCCACGAGGTCCTTGGCAGGGTCCATCACGGGGTCCATGAATTCCACGATACGACGCACGAACGGTGCGTGTTGCCCCGTCCGTCGCCCCGCGGTTCGCTTGAGGCACCGGGGCTCTGTGCGATGCCCACCCGCCACATCGCCCCGCTTCGACCCTCTGCGGGATGGACAGGAGACGGCCATGAAACTGAGCGACGAACTCCCCGTCGATCACCGGCTGGCGAAGGTGTACCGGATCGGCGCGGGTCTCTGCGGCGCCATCCTGCTGGCCTTCGGCATCCTCGGCTTCACCAGTCTGCTGGGCTTCTTCGACACCAGCGGCGATCACATCGCCGGACTGTCGACCAACGGCCTGCTGAGCCTGATCTCCGTGGTCGTCGGCGGGCTGCTGATCGCCGGGGCCGCGGTGGGCGGAAACGTCGCGTCCACCCTGAACATGACGATCGGCGCACTCTTCCTGCTGAGCGGCTTCGGCCACCTCTTCATCCTGGACCGGGCCGCGAACATCCTGGACTTCGGGATGTCGAACGTCGTCTTCAGCTTCGTGATGGGGCTGCTGATCCTCACGTTCGGCATGTACGGACGGGTGGCGGGCGGCCTGCCGCACGACAATCCGTACTGGCTCCGCCGCCACCCGGAGCAGGCGGACCGCGAGGCCGCCGCCACCCGCAGGAGTGCGGCGGCGGGCGGACGGCTCGGACGGGAAGGCGCTCAGACCTTGCGGTAGCGGGCGTTGACCCAGGAGAAGACGCCGAAGGCGACCAGTCCGAGGGCGATGACCACCAGGAGCCACGGGCCGACGGGGGTCTCGGTGAAGGAGCGCAGGGTGTCGTCCATGCCCTTGGACTCGTCCGGCTGATGCTTGATCGCGGCGCCCACCGCGAATCCGCCCGCCGTGGCGAACACGATGCCGCGCGCCGTGCCGCCGAAGACTCCGGTGAAGTCGACCGCCTGCCGGACCCGCTTGGACATCTCGGACATCTTCAGGTGCTTGTGGTACTTCCGCAGGAGCGCCCGAACGGCGATCCAGAGACCGGCGCAGGCCACCCCGACCCCCACGATCCCCACGATCCACTGGCCTCCGGGCCAGCCGAGCGCCATGGCGGTGATGTCCTTCGACTGCTGGTCCGACGATCCGCCCCCGCTGCCCGAGTCACCGGCGGCGAAGGACAGGACGGAGTAGGCGACGAATCCGTAGAAGACGGCACGGCCCGCCGCCATGGCCCGCTTGGTGGGCTTGCGGCCGTCGGACCCGGCCGCGCCGAACAGGGCCTCCGAAAGCCGCCAGAGGGCCATTCCCACCAGGGCGATGCCCAGCACCCACAGCAGGATCTTCCCGAAGGGCTTCTCGGCTATCTCGCCGATCGCGCCGCCCCGGTCGGCCTGTTTCCCACCGCCTCCGGACAGCGCGATCTGCAGGGCGAGGGCGCCCACCAGAATGTAGATCACCCCACGGGCCACGAAGCCCGCGCGGGCGCCGGCCTCCATTGCGGTGCTGTTCGCGGCTCTCTTGGCCTGGCCGCGTCCCTGCGCTGCTACTGAACGGGTATTCATGAATGCCAGTTGCCCCGGTCCGGCGGATCAATGTCATGAGCGCGCCGGAAGGTGATTTTCGACGCAGAAACGACGCGGCGGGCGGTAGGGGCGGATGTGCGTCAGCGTGGGAGAGAAGCAGAAGACCCACCCCCGCTCGCCGGAGGAGACATCATGACGATCACCCGCCTGCAGCGCACCGCGGCCGCGGCCTCGGCACTGGCCTTTCCCGCCTCTCTGGCGTTCTTCGCCCCGCAGGCCCAGGCCGAGGCGCCCGCCGAACCGTACGGCCCCGCCTGCTCCTCCGTACCGAAGGAGGGCGCGGGCAGCCTGGAGGGCATGGCGAAGGACCCGGTCGCCACCGCCGCGTCCAACAACCCCGAGCTCTCCACCCTCGTCAGCGCGGTGAAGAAGGCAGGCCTGGTCGACACGCTCAACAACGCGAAGAACATCACGGTGTTCGCGCCGACCAACGCCGCCTTCGAGAAGATCCCGCAGGCCGATCTGGAGGCACTCCTCAACGACAAGGCCAAGCTCACCAAGGTGTTGACGTACCACGTGGTGGGCGAGAAGGTCACGACCCAGCAGATGGAGGACGGCACCTTCAAGACGCTGGAGGGCGGCGAACTCACGACGAAGGGCTCGGGCGCCGAGTTCACGGTGAACGACTCCTCGAAGATCGTCTGCGGCAACGTGCCGACGGCCAACGCCACGGTGAACCTGGTCGACACCGTGCTCATGCCGCCGTCCTAGAGACGGTTGCGCCACTTCCGCGCACAGCGGATCCCGTGCCCGGACCCCGCGACGGTCCGGGCACGGCGCGACGGTCCGGGCACGGCCCTCCGCGCGCCTGTTCTATACGCTGAGGGCGTGACCAGCGCCGACGACCGACCGACCCGCAGCGGCTCCCCGGAACCCGGGGCGCCGCTCGCGGACCTCCAGGCGTTCGCGGTGGAGCTCCGCCGGATGAACGGCGAGATCAACCGGATGACTCACGGTTTCGCGGCGAACCAGCAGTTGCATCCGACGGACGTGAGTGCGCTCGCGGCCATCCTCGACGCCCCGTCGCCCCTCACCCCGGGGGCGCTGCGTGAGCATCTGGGTCTCACCTCCGGCGCGGTGACCGCCTGTCTGGACCGGCTGGAGCGGGCCGGTCATGTCCGCCGGGCCCGGGAGAGCACCGACCGCCGGGTCGTGCACGTGCACTACGAGGCGAGCGCCCGGACGGCCGCCCGCGACTACTTCATGCCGCTCGCCGAGGCCACGGCACGAGCAAGGGCGCGCTTCAGCGAGACGGAGCTGGCGACCGTCCTGCGCTTCCTCACCGCCATGAACGAGGAGCTGGGCGAGGTTCCCCCGGCGCGTCGCTGAGCTTTCCCTGAGGGGTCGGGGCGCCCGCGGGGGCACACGGGGAGGACGGGGCGGCCGTCGAACCCACCCCCTGCGGCTGTCCGCACGAGCAGTCACGTAATGTATTTCAACGATTGAGATTGTTCACTACTGAGATATCTCCACCCCCGGGAGAGACATGTCCACCCCTGCACGCTCCGCACGGTCGATCCGCTGGCTCGTCCCCGTCGTGCTGCTGATCGCGTGGCTCGGCGTCGGCGGCGGGCTCGGCCCGTACGCCGGGAAGCTCGGCGAGGTCGCCACCAACGACCAGGCCGCCTTCCTGCCCCAGAACGCCGAGTCCACCCAAGTCATCGAGGCGCAGAAGGCTTTCGAGCAGGACGAGACCCTGCCGGCCATCGTCGTCTGGACATCGGCGGAGAAGGACGCGCCGGTGAGCGACGAGCAGCGGGAGGCCGCCACCGGCGCCCTCGCCTCGCTCGCCGGGAGCGACGGCGTCGTCGGAGCGCCCTCCCCCGCACTGCCCTCGAAGGACGGCCTCGCCCTCCAGGGCATCGTGCAGTTGAGCCCCGGTCTCGGGGACGAACTGCCGACGGCGCTGGACAGGATCGAGAAGGCGGGCGCGTCCGTGCCCGGCACGACGGTCCAACTGGCGGGGCCCGCCGCGAGCCAGGCCGACCTGTCCGACGCCTTCGCGGGCATCGACGGGCTGCTGCTCGGGGTCGCCCTGATCACGGTGCTCGTGATCCTGCTGCTGGTCTACCGCAGTGTGCTGCTGCCCTTCGTCATCATCCTCGGCGCCGTGTTCGCCCTGGCCCTGTCCTGCGCGATCGTCTACGTCCTCGCCGACCACGACATCGTGCGCGTGGACGGTCAGGTACAGGGCATCCTGTCGATCCTGGTGATCGGCGCGGCGACGGACTACGCACTGCTGCTCACCGCCCGGTTCCGGGAGGAACTCGCCGTACACGGCGACCGGTTCACCGCGATGCGCGTCGCGCTGCGCGAGTCCTTCGGCCCGATCACGGCCAGCGCCGCGACGGTGGCCGCGGGGCTGCTCGCCCTGCTGCTCAGCGACCTCACCAACAACCGGGCCCTCGGTCCGGTGGGTGCGATCGGCATCGTCTGTTCGGTCCTGAGCGCCCTCACCTTCCTGCCCGCCGCCCTGGTGCTGCTGGGCCGGAAGGCCTACTGGCCGGCGAAGCCCAAGCCCGCCGACGACAAGGTGTCCGGCGGTCACGGCATCTGGCACAAGGTCGCGGCCCTCGTCGACCGGGCGCCCCGCAAGGTGTGGGCGATCACCCTGGCGGCCCTGATCGCCTGTGCCGCGTTCGCCCCCACGCTCACCTCCAAGGGGGTTCCACTCGACGAGATCTTCGTCAACGACGCCCCGTCCGTGGCCGCCCAGGAGACGCTGAGCGAGCACTTCCCCGGCGGTTCGGGCAACCCGGCGGTGATCATCGCCGCGGCGGACCGTCTGCCCGAGGTCACCGAGGCCGCCGAACGCACCGAAGGAGTGGCTTCGGTCGCACCGGTGAGCGCGGGCGGGCGGCCGGGCGGCGAACCCCTCGTCGTCGACGGCAGGGTCCGCGTCGACGCGACCCTCGAGGACGCGGCCGACAGCGACGGCGCCAAGGAGGCGGTGGCCGCGCTGCGGACCGCGGTCCACGCCGTGCCCGGTTCGGACGCGCTCGTCGGCGGCTACTCCGCGCAGCAGTACGACACCCAGCGGACGGCGGAGGACGACCGCATGCTGATCGTGCCGGTGGTGCTGGCGATCATTCTGGTGATCCTCGTCTTCCTCCTGCGGTCACTGCTGATGCCGGTGCTGCTCGTGGCGACCGTGGCGCTGAACTTCCTCGCCACCCTCGGCATCTCCTCGCTGGTCTTCACCCATGTGTTCGGCTTCAGCGGCACGGATTCGTCGGTGCCGCTGTACGGATTCGTGTTCCTGGTCGCCCTGGGCGTCGACTACAACATCTTCCTGATGTCCCGGGTCCGGGAGGAGTCGCTGCGGCACGGCACCCGGGAGGGCATCCTGCGCGGGCTCACCACGACCGGCGGGGTCATCACGTCGGCCGGTGTCGTCCTGGCGGCCACCTTCGCCGCGCTGGGCGTGATCCCGCTGGCGTTCCTGCTCCAGATCGCGTTCATCGTGGCGTTCGGCGTCCTGCTGGACACGCTGGTCGTCCGGTCGCTCCTCGTCCCGGCGCTGGTACGGGACATCGGGCCCAAGGCGTGGTGGCCGGGGGCCCTGAGCCGGGAGGGGTCGGACGGGACGGACGGTCAGCGCGGCGCGGTCGCGGAGGCCGGGTCCGGGTCCGGCTCCCGGTAGGCGGCCAGGGCCCAGATGACGAAGATGTCCAGACCGATGACGATCACCGACCAGAGAGGCGCGTACGGCAGGAAGAGGAAGTGCGCGAAGAGGTTCAGGGAGGCGAAGAGGATGCCGGCCACCCGCGCCCAGTCCGCCCCCTTGAGCAGCGCCGCCCCGGTGACGGCCACGCAGACGCCGAGCACCAGGTGGATCCAGCCCCAGCCGGTGAGGCTGATCCGGTAGAGGTACGCGCCGACGTCGCCGTAGACGTCTCCGTCGGCGAGGGCCGCGATGCCCTCCAGGGCCGCCACGGCGCCCTGGCAGAGCATCAGGATCCCGGCGAAGAGCACCCCGCCGGTCACCCAGAGGCTGTCCGGATCGGGTGCCGGCGCGGGGCCGGACGGGCCGTCGGCGCGCTGCCACGGCGTGTCCCCCCGGCCGGGCCCGCTCCGGGGCCCCTGCGCGAGGCCGTCCGGTGGCGTCGGGGCGCCGGGGCCGGACGGGTCGGCGGCCCGGGAGGGGTCCTCGCCCATCAGGACTCCTCCTGAGCCCGGTCGGACTGCGCCCTCGTGCGCTTGCCGACCACCGCGGCGGCGGCGACCGCGCTGCCCGCGAAGGCCAGCGCGACCATCCAGGCGCGGTCGAAGACATGGCAGGTGGCATGGTCCACGGAGTAGCGCCCGGGACCGGTCAGCCCGATGGCCGCCGCGGTGAAGCCGAGGAACGCCGGGTACTCGTAGCCGCCGCCCTGGGCGAAGAAGCCCGCGGGAGCGTGCACGGCCACGGCGCCGGCCATCGCCCCGGCGGCCGCCGCGCCCGCCGCCGGGGTGGCGAGGCCCAGGGCGAGCAGGACGCCGCCGCCCGTCTCGCCGAGCCCGGCGGCCACGGCGCTGTGCTTGGGCGGATGGAACCCCATCGCCTCCATCGCGGCCGTGGTGCCCTGGATGCCACCGCCGCCGAACCAGCCCGCCAGCTTCTGACTGCCGTGGGCGGCGAGCACCGCGCCGGTGCCGACGCGCAGGGCGAGCAGACCGAGATCACGCCGGTTGACGCAGACCATGAGGACTCCCGGGGTGGGGGGTTGGGGTACGGATCCCACTATCGTCGGCGGGTGACGAGCGGGCGCGGCCGGGTACGCCGTCCGTGGCACGGACCCGTCGCCCCAAGCGCGGGGTGCGACGCAGATCATTGTGCAACTTGTTGCATAAGGACTTGGCGGTGGTCTACAACTGACCCGACGACCCTGTGCGGAGGAGACCTCGTGACCCTGTACCCGAACCTGCTGAGCCCCCTCGACCTCGGGTTCACCACCCTGCCCAACCGGGTGCTCATGGGATCGATGCACATCGGTCTGGAGGAGGCCGAGCGCGGTTTCGAGCGGATGGCCGCGTTCTACGCGGAGCGCGCCCGGGGCGGCGTCGGCCTCATGGTCACCGGTGGCATCGCCCCCAGCGAGCGGGCCTGCTCCTTTCCCGGCGGGGCCAAAATGACGACCGAGGCGGAGGCGGAGCAGCACCGGGAGATCACCTCGGCGGTGCACGCGGCGGGCGGCCGGATCGCGATGCAGATCCTGCACTTCGGGCGGTACGCGCACCACCCCGACCTGGTGGCGCCGAGCGCGCTCAAGGCCCCGATCAGCGGATTCACCCCGAACGCGCTCACCGACGACCAGGTCGAGGAGACCATCGAGGAATTCGTGCGCGCGGCCGGTCTCGCACGCCTCGCGGGTTACGACGGCGTCGAGATCATGGGCTCCGAGGGCTATCTGATCAACGAGTTCATCGTCTCCGCGACCAATCACCGCACCGACCGCTGGGGCGGCAGTTACGAGAACCGCATGCGTCTGCCCATCGAGATCGTGCGGCGGGTCCGCGAACGGGTCGGCGACGACTTCATCCTGATCTACCGGCTCTCCATGCTGGACCTGGTGCCGGGCGGCTCGACGCTGGAGGAGGTCGTGACGCTGGCGAAGGAGATCGAGGCGGCGGGTGCGACGATCATCAACACCGGCATCGGCTGGCACGAGGCGCGGATACCGACCATCGCCACCTCCGTGCCGCGCGGCGCGTTCAGCTGGGTGACCGAGAAGGTGCGCGGCGCGGTCTCCGTACCGCTGGTGACGAGCAACCGCATCAACACCCCCGAGGTCGCCGAGGAGATCCTCGCCTCGGGCCGGGCGGACATGGTCTCCATGGCCCGCCCCTTCCTGGCCGACCCGGAGTTCGTCGCGAAGGCGGCGGCGGGCCGGGCGGACGCCATCAACACCTGCATCGGCTGCAACCAGGCCTGCCTGGACCACATCTTCAACCTCAAGATCACCTCCTGTCTGGTCAATCCGCGCGCCTGCCACGAGACCGAGCTGGTCCTCGCGCCGACCCGGACCCGTAAGCGCGTCGCCGTGGTCGGCGCCGGTCCGGCGGGCCTCGCGTGCTCCGTCACGGCGGCCGAGCGGGGGCACACGGTGACCCTGTTCGACACGGCGGACGAGATCGGCGGGCAGCTGAACGTGGCGCGCCGGGTCCCGGGCAAGGAGGAGTTCGACGAGACGCTGCGGTACTTCCGTACGCGGCTGGCCGAGCTGGCGGTCGACGTACGGCTGGGCGCCCGGGCGGACGCCGGTTCGCTGGACGGCTTCGACGAGATCGTGCTCGCCACCGGCGTCGAGCCGCGTACCCCGGCGATCCCCGGCACGGACCGCCCGAACGTCGTCAGCTATCTCGACGTGCTGCGCGACGGGGCGCCGGTCGGCGCACGGGTCGCGATCGTCGGGGCGGGCGGCATCGGCTTCGACGTCGCGGAGTTCCTGACCGATGGCGGCGACGCGGCGAGCCTGGACGCGGACACGTTCTTCCGGCAGTGGGGCGTCGACACCGCTTACGCGGAGCGCGGCGGGCTGCGGGCCCCCGAGCGTCCCAAGTCGCCGCGCACGGTCCACCTGGTCCAGCGCAGGACCACCAAGGTCGGTGCGGGGCTCGGGAAGACGACGGGGTGGATCCACCGCACCGAACTGCGCCACCGGGGCGTCGAGATGATCGCCGGAGCCTCCTACGACCTCATCGACGACGAGGGCCTCCACCTCACCGTCGACGGTGAGCGCCGGGTGCTGCCGGTCGACACGGTGGTGCTGTGCGCGGGCCAGGAACCGCGCCGCGAGCTGTACGAGGAGCTGCGCGCGGGGGCCGTCCCGGTCCATCTGATCGGCGGCGCGGACGTGGCGGCCGAGCTGGACGCCAAGCGGGCCATCCGCCAGGGCACGGAGCTCGCCGCCGCGCTGTGAGCTCCCTGGACGTCCGGAGGCCGGGGGCGCCCACGAAGGACGGCGCGCTCCCGGTCTCGTCGCGTCCTTAGGATGCACCCCATGTCACTGCCGCACGCGATTCTCACCGCTCTGCTGGAGAAGCCGTCCTCGGGTCTGGAACTGACCCGCAGGTTCGACCGGTCGATCGGCTACTTCTGGTCCTCGACGCACCAGCAGATCTATCGCGAGCTGGGAAAACTGGAGCAGGCCGGGCGGATCAGGGCGCTGCCCGCGCCGGTGCCCGCCCGGGGACAGAAGAAGGAGTACGAGGTCCTGCCCGCGGGCCGCGAGGAACTGGCGTCCTGGGTGGCCCTCCCCGAGGATCCCCGGCCGGTCCGCGACCCGCTCCTGCTGCGGATGCGGGCGGCGGCGGTCGTCGGGGCGGACGGCATGGGCACGGAGCTGCGCCGTCATCTCACCCTGCACCAAAGGCAGTTGACGGAGTACCGGGGGATCGAGGAGCGGAACTTCACCCCCGCGCCGACGACCGACGAGGACCGGCTGCGGTATCTGGTGCTGCGGGGCGGCATCGACCTGGAGACGTTCTGGATCAGCTGGCTGACCCGCGCCATCGCCGACCTGGACGGCTGAGCGATCGGACCGGCAGGAGCGGGCAGCCCGCCGACGGCTTTGGCTCCCCCGACCCCCGACCCCCGACCGCTTCCGCTCCCCGGCCCGTCAGCCGCTCGCGTGCGCGGGGACGGGTTCCGGGACGCCCGCCGGGGGTGGGGGGTCCGCGCGCCGAGGGCTGCCGATGACGACCCTGGAGGGCACCTGGCCCTTCGGGACGGCGGTCTCGGGCGGGGCGGCCGGGTCCGTGTTCCGCGCCTGGGCGCGGCTGAGGAGGATCACCCCGCGCACGGCGGCCGCCGTACCGAGGAGCGCGAGCACCAGGCTGACCGGCCCGCCCTGGAGGCGCTCGCCGAGGAGGGCCAGGCCGATAGCGGCGGCGGCGACCGGGTTGGCGAGGGTGACCACCGCGAGCGGGGCGCCGAGCCCGCCCCGGTACGCGGTCTGGGAGAGCAGCAGGCCGCCCATCGCGAAGGCGGAGACGAGCAGCGCCACCGTCAGCAGCCGCCAGCTGAACAGCGGGCCGCCGGAGTGGTCGGTGACCGCGACCGTGAGGGTCTGGGTGAGCGCGGAGGCGACCCCGGAGGTGATTCCGGAGGCCGCCGCGTGCCGCAGCCCCGGGCGGGCCCCGGGCCGGCCGAGTCCGGCGACGACCGCCATGGTCGCCGCGCCGACGCCCAGCGCCTCGGGAAGGCTGAGGGTCTCGTGCGGCGCGGAGCCGCCCGCGGTCAGGAGCAGCGCGCCGAGGCCGAGCAGGGCCAGGGCCGTGCCCCGCCACTCGACGCGACCGACCCGGCGTCCGGCGGCGCGCGCCCCGAGCGGGACGGCGACGACGAGGGTGAGCGCGCCCAGCGGCTGGACCAGGGTGAGCGGGCCGAAGTTGAGCGCGGCGACGTGCAGCAGCGCGCCCACGGCGTTGAGGCCGACCGCCGACCACCAGGCGCCCCGGCCCAGCAGGCGAAGGACTCCGGTGGACGGGTCGGTGCGGCCGGCGAGCCGGGACTGCGCCACGGCGGCGGCCGCGTAGGCGCCGGCCGAGACCAGGGAGAGCGCGACGGCGAGCAGCGTGGCGTTCATCGCACGGCTCCGGCCCCGGCGGGCGCCTGTGCTCCGGCATCCGCGCCGGTCGCGGGCCCGGCGGACCCGGCGGACGGCGGCGGCGGACCGGTCGACGCGAAGACCCCGGACACGGCGGCGGACCTGGCGGACCCCGCCGGGACGGCCGACGCGAAGACCCCGGACACGGTGACCGGCCCCCCGGGCCCCGCCGGACCGGCCGGCGTGAAGACCCCGGACACGGTGACCGGCCCCGCCGCGACGGCCGACGCGAAGGCGCGGGACCCCGCGCCACTCGCGTACGCCGGCACGGGAGACCCTTCGCCACGGCCCCACAGGGCCGGGTGGAGCAGCCGCGCGGGGGCGGTCCGGGCGGACAGCGGCAGCCGGAAGACGGCAAGGGCGACGGCGAGCATGGCTCCGACGACGATCGCGTCGAGCCAGTAGTGGTTGGCCGTGCCCACGACGACGAGCAGGGTGAGAGCCGGGTGCAGCAGCCACAGGCCGCGCCACCGGGAACGGGTGGCGACGATGAGGCCGACGGCGACCATCAGGGCCCAGCCGACGTGCAGCGAGGGCATCGCGGCGAACTGGTTCGCCATCGTGTCGGTCGCGGGCGTCTGTCCGTACACCGTCGGCCCGTAGACCTGGCCGGTGTCGACGAGTCCGGCGACCGGCAGCATCCGGGGCGGGGCCAGCGGGAACAGCAGGTGCAGGACCAGGGCGGCGGCGGTGAGCGCGGCGAGAACGCGGCGCGACCGGACGTAGTGGCGGGGGCGGCGCCAGTAGAGCCAGACCAGGAAGAGGGCCGTGGCCGGGAAGTGCACGGCGGCGTAGTAGGTGTTCGCCGCGTGGATCAGGGTCTGGCTGTGCAGCAGCAGCCCCTGGACCGCGCCCTCGCCGGGAAGGTGCAGGGCACGTTCGAGGTCCCATACGTTCCCCGCGTTGCGGAACGCCTCCTCGACATGACCGTTGGCGGCCTGACGGCCGAATTTGTAGGCCAGGAAGAGTCCGGCCACGAGAAGGAACTCGCGGACGAGGGGCGGTCGGGCACGTATGTCCGGCTCCTGGTCCGTGGGCTCGGTGCGGGCGTAGGTCACCCGGTGCCCCCTTGGATGCGAAGCGGTGTCAGGACGGCCCGGTCAGATCCACGCCGTATCGATACGCCAGTGTACCGATACGGCGACGTATCGGTACACGCGCGTATCGGTACACTGGCGTATCGAGAACCTCACCGCACCGCCGCAGGAGGTACAGCCCATGCCGTCGCCCGATTCCGCGCAGGAGTCAGCCCTCACGTCCCGCCGGTCGAAGATCACACCGGAGCGGGCGCAGGAGTTCTACGGGGCAGTGTTGGAGCTGCTGCGGGAAAGTGGTTACGAGTCGCTGACGATGGAGGGCGTGGCCTCGCGCACGCGGTGCGGCAAGTCGACGCTGTACCGACAGTGGGGCTCCAAGCCGGAACTGGTCGTGGCCGCACTCCACGGCACCCGGCGGATGCGGCTCCCGAACATCGACACCGGGACGCTGGCCGGGGACCTGCTGGAGGCCGCGCGGACGATCGGCGAGGCCTCGGGCAGCGACACCCCGCTGATGCACGCCCTCGGGCATGCCGCGCTCCAGAGCCCGGAGCTGCTGTGCGCGCTGCGCGAGGCCCTGATCCTGCCGGAGATCGCGGCGATCGACGCGATGGTCCGGCGGGGCCGGGAGCGCGGCGAGATCGCGGCGGACCTCGCGGGGGCCGAGTTCGTCGCGGCCCAGCTGCTCGGCGTGATGCGCGCCCGGCCGCTGCTGGAGGGGCGTTACGCCGACGCGGCTTATCTGACCCGGTTCGTGGAGACGGCGATCCTCCCGGGCCTCGGACTCACGGCGGGAGCGCCGGAGTCCTGACAGACGTGGACCGCCCGCCCCAGCGGATGGGGGGCGGTCCACCCGCGCCGCACCGTGGGGACGGGGGCGGCGCACCGCCCGGCCGGCCGGTGACCTCTTCGGAGGCCACCGGCCGCCCGTGTGTCCGCACCTCTTCGCGGCCTGCCCGATTTCCCGGTCCTATATCCCGGTCCAATTTTTCCGGTCCGTCAGCCCCCTGGGTTCTCTAACAAGCGCTCGGTAGATTGCGGGAGGAGTGCGCGGGACGAGACCGGGCGAGGCTCCGGGACCAGGAACGAAGGGCGGACCATGGAGCAGCCCCACGCGATGCACTTCGCCGGGCGGGCGGTGCTGATCACCGGCGGCACCAGGGGCCTCGGGGCCGCGCTGGCGAGGGCCTCCCTCGCGAGCGGTGCGGACGTCATGGTCTGCGGCCGCGGCACGCCGGCCACCCTGCCGTCGACGGGCGGGGCGTGATGCCTCGTTCCGGGCCGCGGACCTGCGGGACCTCTCGGCGGCCGCGGATCTCGTCGCCGCGACCGCCGGGCGGTTCGGCCGACTGGACGTGCTCGTGAACAACGCCGGCGGCTCCCCGGACGCGGACGCGGCCACCGCATCGCCGCGCTTCGTCGAGAAAGCGGTCGCGCTCAACCTTCTAGCCCCCCTTCCACACGGCCCAGGCGGCGAATCCGGTGATGCGGGAGCAGCCGGACGGCGGGTGCGTGATCAACATCGGCAGCGACTCCGCCCACGCCCCGCCGCCGGGCACCGCCGACTGCTCCGCCGCCAAGGCGGGCCTGCTCGGGCCGACCCGGGCACTGGCCCTCGAATGGGCGCCGCGGGTCCGCGTCAACCACATCACCGCGGGCCTCATCCGCACCGAGAACGCCACCGCGCTGTACGGCGACGACGACGGGGCCACGGCGGCGGAGATCATCCCGATGGGACGACTGGCGGAACCGGACGACGTGGCGCGGGCCTGCCTCTGGCCGGCCTGCAACCTCTCCTCGTACGTCAACGGCGCCGATCTCGCCGTGCACGGGGGCGGCGAGATCCCGGCCAGGCATGCGGCCCGCCGGACCACACCCCCCTTTTCGTCACTTTGACTCTATTCACCCTCACCCTTTATCGTCGTACTGACGAAATCGAGGGGGTCCTCATCATGGCCGATATCACCCGGCGCTTCGGCTGGCGCCACCTGCGCTCCGCGCCCACCGCCCACATCCGCCACCACCACCGCGGCCGGCTCACCCACGACGGCCAGGGGCTCAGCTTCTGGTACCGGTCGCTGTCGGCGGCGCTCTCCGAAGTGCCGGTCGACGACCGGGAGCTGGCCATGGCGTTCCACGCCCGTACGGCCGACTTCCAGGACGTCACCGTGCAGGCCACCGTCACCTACCGGATCAGCGATCCGGCCGAGGCGGCGAACCGGCTCGACTTCTCCGTGGACCCGGACACCGGGAGCTGGCGCGGCGCACCGCTGGAACAGATCGCCACCCTGCTCACCGAGACCGCGCAGCAGCACACGCTGGACGTACTGGCCCGCACCCCGCTCGCGGCGGCCCTGGTCGACGGGGTCGCGTCCGTACGGGAACGGGTCGCCACCGGTCTCACCGCCGAGCCCCGCCTCCCGGCCACCGGCATCGACGTGGTGGCCGTGCGCGTCGTCGCGATCCGCCCCGAGGCCGAGGTCGAGCGCGCTCTGCGCACCCCGGCCCGCGAGCAGATACAGCAGGAGGCGGACCGGGCCACCTACGAACGGCGGGCCGTGGCCGTCGAGCGTGAACGCGCCATCGCCGAGAACGAGCTGGCCAGTCAGATCGAACTGGCCCGCCGCGAGGAGCAGTTGGTCGACCAGCGCGGCACCAACGCCCGCCGCGAGGCCGAGGAGAAGGCCGCGGCCGACGGTGTACGGACGGAGGCGGAGGCGGCCCGCAAGGTGCGCCTGGCCCGCGCGGAGGCCGAGGCGGCGCGCGAGACGGGCGCGGCGCGGGCCGAGGCCCAGGCCGCCTGGCTGCGGGTGCACGGCGAGGCCGATCCGGCCACGCTGCACGCCCTGGCGGCGACCCGGCTCGCGGAGAACCTGCCGCGCGTCGAGAGCATCACCCTCTCCCCCGACGTGCTCACCGGCCTGCTCGCCAAGCTCGGCCGCCCGGAAGGCGGGGCAGGCGCGTGAGCCTGGCACCCCGGGCGGTGCTCGTCCACCGGCGGACGGAGTACGAGGAGCTCCTCGCCCGGCACGGGACGCACGGACAGGCCGCGTTCTTCCTGTCCAGCCGGGGGCGCTCGATCGACGAGGTGGCCCGCCGCCACGAGGACACCCGGCAGGCCCTGCGGGAGGTGGCGGCGGCGGTGCCGCTCACCTGGCGCAGCTCCCGGGTGGAGCGGGCGGACCTGGACCGCTTCCTGTTCGCCCCGGAGGACGTGGTGGTCGTGGTCGGCCAGGACGGGCTGGTCGCCAACACCGCGAAGTACCTGTCCGGGCAGCCGGTGGTGGGCATCGACACCGACCCGGGGCGCAACCCCGGTGTCCTGGTCCGCCACCGCCACGCCGACGCGGCCGCCCTGCTGCGCGCCGCGACCGCCGCCGGAGGGAGTGCCGAGGAACTGACGATGGTCGAGGCCGTCGCCGACGACACGCAGCGCCTCCTCGCCCTGAACGAGATCTACCTCGGGCCGCCCGGCCACCAGACGGCCCGCTACCGTCTGGGGCCCGACGGCGAGAGCGCCCCCGGGGAGGCGCAGGCCTCCTCCGGGGTGCTGGTCGGCACCGGCACGGGAGCCACGGGGTGGCTCCGCTCGCTGTGGCTGGAGCGCGGCGGCACCCTGCCGCTGCCCGCACCGTGCGACGCACGCCTCCTGTGGTTCGTGCGCGAGGCCTGGCCCTCCCCGGCGACCGGGACGTCCAGGGTGGCGGGCGAGCTGGGGCGCGGGCAGCGGCTGCGGCTGACCGTGGAGTCGGACCGGGTCGTGGTCTTCGGGGACGGGATGGAGTCCGACGCCCTGGAGCTGACCTGGGGGCAGAGCGTACGGCTCGGCATCGCGGAGAGGTCGCTGCGCCTGGTGACCTGAGCGCACCCGCCACCACCGCCCCGGCCGCCCGGGCCGTTTCGCTACGGTGGGCCGGACCCGGCACCGAAGAGCGGAGAACCAGCACCATGTCAGCCGACCCTGTCACCGAGCCCGCCCGCAACACCCGCCCGCCCACGGCCCAGGCGGCTCTCGGGGTCGGTGTGATCGTCGAGGACGGCCGGGGACGCGTACTGCTGGGCCGGCACCACAGCGGTACGTGGGAGCTGCCGGGCGGGAAGGTCGACGCGACGCGCGAGTCGATCGCCGCGGCGGCTGCCCGGGAGCTGCGCGAGGAGACGGGCCTGGTGGTCGACGAGGCAGCCGTGGACGTCGTCGCGATGGTCCACGACGTGATCGGCGGGATCAACCGCATCAGCATGGCGGCCGTCGTGCGGCTCGCCTCCGGCGTCCCCGAGGTGACCGAACCCCACCTGATCAGCACCTGGCGGTGGACCTCGCCCGCGGAACTGCCGACTCCCCTGTTCGACCCGTCGGCCCAGATCCTCGCGGCCTGGCGGCCGGAGCTGGGCATCACCCATCCGCCCGCTCATGTGCTGCGCGTCGCCCCGGACGAGAACCGCGCCTGACGCACCGCTCCTCAGCTCCCGCGCCCCTCCCCGCACTCACAGATGCGGCGCAATCGGACCCCCTGTATGAATAAGGGACCATCCGTGCGATAGGGAGTAGGCCCATGGACGATTACCCGCTCCTGGACGTCTTTCTGACCATGCTGTACCTGTTCCTCTGGGTCATGTGGTTCTTCCTGCTGTTCAAGGTCGTCACCGACCTCTTCCGGGACCACTCGCTGAACGGCTGGGCCAAGGCGGGCTGGCTGGTCCTCGTCATCCTGCTGCCGTACCTGGGCGTGCTGATCTACCTGATCGCCCGCGGTCGCAGCATGCACGAGCGCGACGAGAAGCTGGCCAAGGACTCGGAGGCGGCGTTCCGCAACTACGTGCGCGAAGCCGCGACGAGCCAGGGCGGATCCGGCGGCAGCGACCATGTGAAGGATCTGGCGAAACTCGCCGAGCTCAGAGACACGGGCGCGCTCAACCCCGAGGAGTACGAGCGGGCGAAGGCGAAGCTCCTCGCCTGAGGCAGGGCGTGGGAGGAACGGCTGTCCGCGATAGGCGGGGCGGCCTCCGACCGGCTGCTGCTGTTGGTGCTGGCCGGAGTGGCCGCCCTCGGGGCCGCCGTCGTACTCCTGCGCGGCACGTCCCGGCGGCGGGAGACGGAGGAGCGGGAAGTACAGGAGAAGGAGGAGGAGGTGCCGCCCGATACGGAGACGACGACGGTCCCCTGATGGTGACGGGACCAGCGTCACCGGGGGCGGCGACGCCTCTCCCGGTCGGCAGGCGTTCGAACCCTTTCTCCATGATGCTGGAAATTGTCATGTTTCATCCGTAATGACACTTCATGGAAGGTGGGCTGATCGTGCCCAGTGGTCTCCAAGCCGACACAGTCGGGCCGGTGGACGTCGCCGTCATCGCTTTCGAGGGCAACCGCTTCGACGGCCAGGTCGTCCCCGCACTGCGGGAACTGCAGCAGAAGGAGACGGTGCGGATTCTCGATCTGGCTTTCGTCTCCAAGGCGTCGGACAGTTCGGTCACGGTGGTGGAACTCACCGATCCGGGGGTGGCCGAGACGCTGCGGCAGGTCACGGACGCCCAGTTCGACCTGCTCAGCGACGAGGACCTGCGGACCGTGTCCGACTCCCTGGGTAACGGGTCCTCCGCACTCGTCGTGGCCTGGGAGAACACGTGGGCGGCGCGGCTGGCGGCGGCGGTGCGGGGATCCGAGGGCGAGCTGGTGATGCTGGAACGCGTTCCGCGGGACGCCGTCGTCGAAGCGATCGCATCACTCGACGGCGACTGACAGAGAAGAAGGAGACGGCCAGTCATGCCTCAACGATTCGGACGGCCCGGCCTGCTGGGCAGCATCGCCCGTACCGCGGTCATCTCGGGCACCGCCACCGCGGTCTCCAACCGGGTGGACCGTCGTGACCTGCGGCGCCAAGGGGTTGCCCAGGCCCCGCAGACGCCGGCAGCCGCACCCCCTCCCCCGGCGCCGGCGCCGGCGGGTACGGACCGGGTGTCCCAACTGACCCAGCTCGCCGACCTCAAGGCCCAGGGGCTGCTCACCGACGAGGAGTTCGCCACCGAGAAGGCCCGCATCCTGGGGTCCTGAGCGGCCGCCCCGCGCCGGGCGCCAGGTGGTTTCGCGGCCGAACGGGTCAACCCGGACCGTGCTCGGTCCGGGCCGACCCGTTCGGCTGCTCGTCGGTCTCCGGTGATCCGGCCCTCAGGGGGCCTGACCCGCGCGGACTTCTTCCCGGTCCGGTGTCGGGCCGGGAGGCAGGTCGGTTCCGGAGTCCCGCCGTACGGGAGGGGAGACCGGGTGGGCGCCCCGGTCGAAGGCGGCGCCGATGACGACCATGACGGCTCCGGCGACGAGGACGAGCGAGACGCCCCAGGTGGCGTTGGTCGCACTGGCCCCGACCATGGCCAGGGCAGCCATCGGGGCGAGTCCGCCCGAGAGCGCGGCGCCGATCTCCCGCCCCGTGCCGACGCCGCTGACCCGGACGTCCGGCGGGAACTGACGGGAGAGCAGAGAGCCTTGCGGGGCGAACATGGCCGGCGCCAGCAGGCCCGTCGCGATGATCAGGCACAGCCAGATCAGGACCGAGCTGCCCGTGTCGAGCAGGACGAAGAACGGGAAGGCGAAGAGCGCCGAGGCGATACCACCGGCCGCCAGCACCCGGCGGCTGCCGAAGCGGTCGCTGGCCCAGCCGAAGATCGGCACGGTGACGAGGGCCGTGGCACTGGCCAGCGTGATCCCGAACGCACCGACGCTCGCCGAGACGTCCTGGAAGTCCGAGAGGTAGGCCAGCGAGAAGGTCTTGAAGATGTAGCTGAGGGCGTTGTATCCCAACGAGACGGCCAGGACCACGAGAAGGCCGCGCCGCTCCTTGCGCAACAGGGTGACGAACGGCAGCTGCGGGGCGGCGTCACGCTCCTGCTTCTTCTGGCTGTCGTGGAAGTCGCGCGACTCCGGCACACGGCGCCGGACCCACAGGCCGACGCCGGCCAGGGCGAAGCTCGCGACGAACGGGACACGCCAACCCCAGGACAGCAGTACCTCCTCGTCCAGAGTCGTCAGCACCGTGACGGTCAACGACGACATCAGCAGCCCAAGGTTGAGCCCCAGCGCCGGCCAGGCGCCCTGGCGGCCGCGCCGGTTCTCGTCGGCGTGCTCGTAGGCGACGACCGCCGCGCTGCTGTACTCGGCTCCGGCGCCGAGGCCCTGGAAGATGCGCAGGATCACCAGGGCGACCGGGGCCGCGAGTCCGGCGGTCTCGTACGTGGGAAGCAGCCCGATCAGCCCGGTGGAGACGCCCATCAGGACGAAGGTGATGATCAGTACGTTCCGCCGGCCGATGCGGTCCGCGAGGTGTCCGAACAGGATGCCGCCCAGTGGGCGGGCCAGGAATCCGGCCGCGAAGGTCGCGAAGGCGGCCATCGTGCCGGTCGTGCCGTCGGTCTGCGGAAAGAAGATCTTGCCGAAGACCAGGGCGGCCATGGAGGCGTAGAGATAGAAGTCGTACCACTCCAGCGCGGAGCCCACGATGGTGGCGGTGGCCACGCGGCGGCGGGCGGTGGCGGGGGATGGTCCGGGGTCCTGCGTGTCTGTGTGCGGGGCGTTCGCCATGGGCTGTCCTCGATCACCGTTGAAGGAGAGGGGGATGGGGGAAGAGGGAAACGAAAGGGAGAGGAATGCGGAGGAAGTGAGGCGGAGGAAGTGAGGCAGAGGGCGCGGGGCGGGGACGGTCAGACCGCGGCGGACTCTTCCCGTACGGTCCGCGCGGACTCCTCGTGGCCGAGTTGCTCGAAGACGTCGGCCGCGATCCGGCCGCCGATGGGGAGACTCGATGTGGCCGCGGGCGACGGCGCGTTGAGCACATGGACGGCGCGGGGGGTGCGGCTGATGACGAAGTCGTCGACCAGTCGCCCGTCTGCCGTGACCGCTTGCGCCCGTACGCCGCTTCCGTGGCGCCGCATGTCCCTGCTCTCGATCTCCGGGAGGAGGCGGCGGACGTCGCGGACGAACAGCGGCCAGATCAGCGACCGGCTGATCTCGGTGACCCCGTGTCGCCAGAAGTGTCGCGCGAGACCGCGCAGGGCGGGGTCCCGCAGCAGCTCGCCCACCATGCGGGGGTCGACGTCGCGCCAGCGGTAGCCCTCGCGGGCCAGCGCGGGCACGGCGTTGGGCCCCACATGGACCGAACCGTCGAGCATGGGCGTGATGTGCACGCCGAGAAAGGGCAGCTCGGGGTCGGGCACGGGGTACACCGGATTGTTGACCAGCCCCCGCCGACCGGGCCTGATCTCGGCGTACTCGCCGCGGAAGGGCATGATCCGTACCGTCGGGCGGTCACCGACTGCGATGGCTACCTTGTCGCTGTGCAGACCCGCACAGTTGACCAGGACGCGGGCCCGGAGTTCCTCGTCGGGCGTGCGGATCACGGTACGGCCCTCGGCCTCGGCGAAGGAGAGGGCGGGTGACCGCGTGCGCAGGTCGGCGCCGAGTCCGGTCAGCTCGGCCGCCAGCGCGCGGCAGACCTGGCCGAAGTCGGTCATGGCGGTGTCGGCCACCGACAGTGCGGCCACCCCGGTGACATGCGGTTCCCGCTCTGCGAACTCGGCGCGGCTCAGCCGCTGTACGGTGACGCCGTTCGCCCGGCCGCGCTCCGCGAGTGCCTCCAGGCCGGGGAGTTGGGCCGTGGACGTGGCCACCACGAGCTTTCCGGGGCGCTTGACGGGCACCTCGTGCTGCTCGCAGTACCGGATCATCTCCTCGCCCCCGGCCCGGGCCAGCCGGGCCTTGAGGGAGCCGGGCGCGTAGTACAGGCCGCTGTGGATGACGTTGCTGTTGTGCCCGGACTGGTGGGCGCCCCAGTGCGCCTCCTTCTCCAGGACCGTGACGGACAGACCGGGCCGGGCACGCAGCAGCGCCCGGGCCGTGGCGAGTCCGAGCAGTCCTCCCCCGATGACGGCGACATCTATGGCACGTGACATCCGACTGGCCTTTCTGGTGACCCTGATGGCTCTGGTGGCTCTGGTGGCTCTCTGGCAACGTGAACCAGACATCGCAGCGGCTGTATACATTCGCTGCGAGAGAGGCGAATGTATACAGCCGCTGCGACAGTGCACAAGAGATAGGGTGAGACGGTGACCCGACCAGTCCGGACCCCCAGCAGTACGAGGAACGGCGCCGCCGTCATCGCAGAACGGCTACGTACGTCCATCCGCGACGGCGAACTGCTCCCAGGCACCCGTCTGGTGCAGGAGAAGCTCGCGACCGAGCTGAAGGTGAGCCGCATTCCGCTGCGCGAGGCCCTGCACACGCTGGCCGCCGAAGGCCTGATCGAGGTTCAGCCGCAGCGCGGCATGCTCGTGGCGGAGCTCAGCCACGGCGAGATCGCCGAACTCTTCGAACTGCGTCTGCAGATGGAACCGCCCCTGGCCGAAGAGATCGTGCGCGGCTGCCGCGACCGGGACATCGACGAACTCCAGGAGATCGTCGACGAGATGTGCCGCCGGGGTGCGGACGCCGCCGGCCGGGCCTCCCTCAACTACGAATTCCACCAGCGCGTCTACGCCCTGTCCGAACGTCGGCTCACGCTGCGCTTCGTCGACCAACTGCTGCACCTCGTCGAGCCGTACAGTCGACGCTGGGTGCGCTCGGGACACGACCTGGAGCGCATCGACGACGAGCACCAGCGCATGGTCGACGCGCTGCGCGACCGTGACGCGTCGGCACTGCGCCGCGTGATCGTCGCGCATGTCGAAGGCGCTCGCGATCACGTCATGGCCGCCCAGCAAGGAGAGTGACCCTCGGCCCCGTACCCATGAGCCGCGCCGCGCATCCGTCGGCACGAGCGGATGCAGGCCGTCCGGGGAACCGCCGCGGGCACCCGGGCGATGCCCGCGGGAGAGGGGCCGCACAGGGATGAGCCTCGGCCGACGGGCCCTTCCCACCGGCTCACCGCGTCGACGGCCGGCGGGTATCGCCGTGGATGACGGCGTGTGGCCACTGTGTGATAATCGCGAGCGATCATTCATGCAACGCGCGGACAGGGTCCGGGGCCGTCCTGCGGGCGCACCCCCCACCGGGCCCTGCTTCCCCAGGGAGAGGACCGGCCCGATGGTGAACGAACAGGGGCCGGAGCCTACCGAGACCCCCTCGTCGTCCGATGAGCCGACGGTCGGCACGACCGGAAAGCGGACGCCGCCCGCGAGCACGGTGCAGATCGTGGACCACGCCCTGCTGGTGCTCAAGACGATCGCCGAGGCCGACCGGCCGCGCGGGCTGCGTGAGCTGAGCCGGGACCTGGAGATCAGCAAGAGCTCCACCCAGCGGATCCTCGCCTCGCTGGAGCGCGTCGGGCTCGCCGTCGTCGACGAGAACTCCCGCAAGTACGTGATCGGGCCGGCCGCGCTCACCCTCGCCTGGCGACACGCCGCCAACAGCGACCTGGTGAGCGCCGCCTCCGAGGCGACGACCCGCATCGCCGCGGCGACGGGAGAGACCGCGTGCGTCTCCGCCGTGGTGGACGGGCGCCGGGTGACGGTGTACGAGGTGGAGAGTTCCCAGCCGCTCCGGCTGATCACGGGGGTCGGCAGGCCCTACTCCCTCTTCTCCGGCGCGACGGGTCGCGTACTGCTGTCGATGCTGCCCGAGGAGCACCTGAAGCACCTGGTGGGCGAGCATGTCGCCGCGACGGACGCGACGGACGCGACGGAGATCGTCGACCGGGTCACCGCCGCCCGCGACCGGGGTTACGCCTTCAGCCGCGGCGAGTGGATCATGGGAGGGTGCGGGGTGGCCGTGCCCATCGCGACCCAGGGCACCGTCACGGCGGCACTGAGCATCTACGGCCCCGAGGCGCGGCTCGCGGACCAGCGGATGGCCGACCTGGTCCCGCTCCTCCAGTCGGCCGCGGCCCAGATCGCCATCCGCTGGCGCCAGCCCGCCTGATCCGCACCTGATCCTCCGCACACTCCGATGCGTTTCCGCGGCAAGCCGGGCGGGTGGCGACCTCCCGTCGGCAGGACCGTGTGACAGCCGGATCCTGAGCCGAACCGGCGCGCCGAACGTCGGACGCGCCCGGCCGAGGGCGGCCCCGATCCAGGCGCCGCCGCGCCCAGCCGCTCCCCCCGCGAACTGCCCGCCGGGCTGACGGCTGACGGCTGACGGGAATCGTCCGACGCAGGCCCTCGCCGGCCCTCGCAGGCCCCCGCGTGTCCTCGCAGGTCCTCGCAGACCCGGGCAACCCCGCGCACACCCCTGCGCAGGCCTGCGCCGCACCGCGCTGCCGCCGCATGTCCGGCGGCACTTCTTCGAGCCAAAAACCTACCCATTGACCTGACTAAAACGTGTAGGTACATTGTCCCAAACAATCTGGTCCACTGTCCCAGATCGTTCGACAACACCGCCGACCTCGGCTGATCGCCAGGAAGACGGGACCTTTGCCGCTGTACGGGCGACGTTCGCGCAGCAAGAATTCATGCACCCTTTCGAGCCACTGCGAGCTCGCCCCAAGCCTCACCCTTTCCGTATCTACAGCTCATCTCAGGAGAAATGCCTTATGATGCTCGGCTGGCGTGCACGAATCGGACAGATCCGCCCGGCGACCGCGATCGAAGGTGCGGAGGAGTGGCGCTCGGTCGCGCCCACCGGAGTGGCCTTCGCCGACGCCCGGACCATCGTTCCCCGCGTCGACGCCGAGGGCCTGCGCGAGATGATGAGCCAGGTACTCGAAGCCTCCCGGCAACTCGCCACCGCGAAGGTGGACCTGATCGTGCAGTGCGGCGCGCCCGGCACCTTCATCCCGGGCCCCGGCACCGACGAGAAGGTCACGGACGAGATCAAGGCCGAGACCGGGATCCCGGCGATCACCATGATGCAGGCGACCGTCGACGCCCTGCGCGCCGTCGGCGCCACCTCCGTCGCCGTCGGCAGCATCTACACCGACGAGGTCAACGAGGCGCTGCGCGCGTACCTCACCGCCGTCGGCTTCGAGGTGCCCGTGATGGAGGGGCTCCAGATGACCGACCCCTACGAGGCCAGCGTCCACGACGCGGACAGCGCCTACCGGCTCGGTCGCAGGCTGCACAAGGCCGCCCCCGACGCCGACGCGCTGCTGATCTCCTGCGGCACCTACCGGACCTTCGAGATCCTGCCCTACCTCGAAATGGACACCGGACGCCCGGTGGTGACGAGCAATCAGGCGTCTCTCTGGAGCGCCCTGCGCACCCTGGGCCTCCGCGACGAGATCCCCGAGCTCGGCCGCCTCGGCCGCGAGGTCTGACACCGGACCGACCGCACCACCGCACGGCGATGGCACCGCCCACCGCACCCCCACCGCACCCCACCGTCCACACCGAGTCGTACGGCCGGGCCGTCATCTCGCCCGGGCCACGTGGCTCACCTGCGAAGAGGAAAGCACGTGCTGGTAGACGCATTGCAGTTCGTCAAGCCCGCCCGCGAGCGTTTCGAGGAGTGGCACGCCGCCGGAATAGCCGGCGTCCACGCCACCGTCGCCATCTGGGAGGACTCCACCGAAACCATGCGTGAGGTCGGCCGCTGGCAGCGGCTGCTCGCGGAGAACCCCGACCTCCTCACGGAGGGCCGTAGCGCCGACGACGTCCGCGCGGCCGGGAACGACGGCCGTACCGCCGTCATCCTCGGATTCCAGAACAGCAGCCCCTTCGAGGACGACCTCGACCTGGTCGGAGCCTTCCACCAGGCCGGCGTACGGATCTGCCAACTCACCTACAACACCCAGAACTCCGCCGGCGCGGGCTGCTGGGAGAGCGACGACGCAGGCCTCTCCCGCACCTACGGAGTCAACCTGATCCGGGAGATGAACCGGGTGGGCATGCTCATCGATGTCTCCCACTGCAACGAGCGCACCTCCCTGGAAGCCCTGGAGGCGTCCGAACGCCCCGTGGCGATCACGCACGCCAACCCCCGGGCTTTCGTGGGCGAGAACGTCGAGCTGGCCTTCCGTAACAAATCCGACACGGTCCTCAAGAAGGCGGCCGAGTCCGGCGGCGTCGTGGGCCTGAGCATGTACCCGCGGATCGCTCCCAGCGGTGTCGGCTGCACCATCGACGAATTCTGCGACATGGTCGCCTACACCGTCGACCTCGTCGGCGTCGACCACGTCGGACTCGGCTCCGACTACTACGCCGGCCAGGGCGACGAAGAACTCCACTGGTGGCGGCAGGGGCGCTGGAGCCGTAAGCCCATGGTCCCCATCTCCGGACCGGTCGAGTTCCCCGAATGGTTCGCCGCGGGCCGTGGTTACGCCACCGTCCTGGAGCACCTGCGCAAGCGCGGGTTCAGCGAGAGCGAGGTCGAGCGGATCGCCGGCGGCAACTGGCTGCGCATGTTCGACGCCGGCTTCGTGGCCGACCCCCGGAACTGACGGCCGCCGAGAAGACGGCGTGGACACGGAGAGGAGCGGTGGGCATGAACCGGTTTGACGTCGTGGTCGTCGGGGGCGGTCACAACGGGCTGGTGACAGCCGCCTATCTGGGCCGGGCGGGACTGCGCGTCGCCGTGGTCGAATCCCGGCAGCGCCTGGGCGGGCCCTGCGGAGCATACGAGTTCCTGCCCGGTCGCAGGCTGGCCTTCACCAACTCGCCCGGGTCGCTGAACCCGGCGGTCGTCCATGAACTCCGGCTCGCCGACCACGGTCTCCGGTTCGTCCGGGCCGACCCGACCGTGGTCCAGCAGTTCGACGGCCGGTGCTTCCTGGGCTGGCGCGACCCCGCCCGCGTCGACCGGCAGCTCGACGCCTTCGCGCCGGGCGAGGCCGACCGCTACCGGGAGCTGATCAGCGGTCTGGAGCGGCTCGGCGCGAGCCTGCGGGTCTCCCTCGACGATCCCCCGCCCGCGCTCTCCGCTCTTCGGGAGCGGCTGACCGACCCGGAGGAGCTCAAGCTCTTCACCGCCGTCTTCGAGGGCAGCCTCACCGGGCTGCTCGACGAGCGTCTCGTGTCGGACCAGGCCAAGGCGCTGCTCGCCCTGTTGGCGCTGAACGCCCAGCTCGTACCGCCCTCGACGCCCGGCAGCGCCGTCGGACTGATGATGCGCCCGTTCGCCCTGGCCGCGGCGGGCGCACCCCACGCCGGCGACGCGGCCGAGCGGGTCGCGCTCCGCGGCTCCACCGGTCTCCCGGTCGGGTCGATGAGCGCGATCGTGGACGCGCTGGAGGGCTGCTGCCGCGCCCACGGCGTCACCCTGCGGACCGGTTCCCCGGTGGTGCGGATCCTGCACGGCCCCGCCGGGGTCCGGGGCGTGGTCACCGCGTCCGGCGAGGAGTTCACCGCCGCCCGGGTGGTGTCGGCGGTCAACCCCGTCCACCTCTTCCGCGATCTGCTGGACGACGCGGCGATGGGGCCCGAGATCCGGGCGGAGGTCACGGGCACCGCGATGCGCGGATCGGCTTTCAAGATCGTCCTGGAGGTGGACTCGCTGCCCGCCTACGCGGGACTCCCCGAGGACGCGGATCCCGAGCGGGTGCGGGCCTGCCAGTTCCGGGTGGGCTCCTCGCTCGGACAGATCGAGGAGTCGATCTCCCGGGCGCTGCGGGGCCACACCAGCGACCAGCCCCTCATGTGGGGGCTGATACCGACCCTCACCTCCCCCGGTCTCACCCCGGGGGGCACCCATCTCATCAGCGTCAACGCCTGGCACGCCCCCTACCGCCCGCACGACGGGCCCTGGGACGCCGAGCGCACCGAGCGCTTCGGCCGACGGTGCGTCGAGGAACTCTCCCGGCTGATGCCGGGACTCGCCGACCGCGTCGTCGATCACCGGTTCATGAATCCGGTCGAGATCGAGAGCGAACTGGGGTTGCTGGAAAGCAACATCACCCACGGGGACATGCTGCCGGGAAATCTCTTCGGGGCCCGCCCGCACCCCGAGGTCGCCGGCTACCGCACCCCGCTCCAGGGCTTCTACGTCAGTGGCGCCGGGACCTGGCCCGGCGGCTACATCACCGGAACACCCGGCAGGAACACGGCCGAAGCGGTGCTCCACGACCTTCACCACGAGCAAAGGCGACAAGCATGAGGCTTTCGCGCCGCGATGGGCCGCAGCGCCCACGCACAGGAACACTCCGCCGGACGGCGGGCTGTCTGGCCGTCGTGGGCGTCCTGCTCACCGGCTGCAGCGCCCATCCCTCCTTCGGCCGCGACGAGCAGACCCTGGTCATCGGCGCCGAGGGAGAGATCCCCACCCTGGATCCGCACCGCGCATCGGGCACCCCGGTGCTCCGGGTCATCGACGCCCTCTTCGATCCGCTGATCCGCGAGGACCTGGGCACCGAGACGGCCCAGGCTCCCGAACTCCGGCCCGCGCTCGCCGAATCCTGGCAGGCGTCACCGGACGCGCGGACCTACACCCTCAAGCTCCGTGAGGGGGTCGCATTCGCCGACGGCTCGCCCTTCGACGCCGCCGCCGTGAAAGCCAACTTCGACCGGATCATGGACGAGAGCTCCGCCTTCCACGACCCGACGGCGGCCGGGAACATGAAGTTCCTGACCCGTTGGATCAAGAAGGTCGACGTCCGCGACCCGCAGACGGTCGTCCTCGGACTCACCGAGCCGTACGCCGGGCTCCCCCGGGTGCTCACCGACCGCCGGATGTCGATCATCAGCCCCGAGGCGCTCCGCGCCCACCGGCCCGACGACATCGGCCTGCATCCCGTCGGCACCGGCCCCTTCACCCAGCAGTCCTCCGACCGCGGCAAGCGCATCACGCTGAAGCGGAACGCGGCCTACTGGGGCGGATCCCCCAGGACGCCCTCCATCATCGTGGAGTCCGTCACCGACCCCACGACGCTCGCCATCGCCGCGCAGACCGGTGAGGTGGACGCGATCCTCAGTGCCGGGGCCCAGCAGGTCCAGCAGCTCGCCGACGGCGGCACCATGACCGTGCAGTACCCCGAGCCCGCCAACCAGTACTTCATCCGCCTCAACACCCGGATCGCCCCCACCGACAACGCCGTCTTCCGGCGGGCGCTCAACCACGCCGTCGACCGCCGGGCGATCGCCACCCTCACCGGCCGGCAGGTCGCCCCGTCCACCGGGCCGTTGCCCCGGGGCAACGAGGCGTACCGGGAGAGCCCCGGGGCCGCCGCGGACTCCTACGACCCCGACGAGGCCCGCCGGCTCATCCGTGAGAGCGGCGTGCCCACCCCCGTACGGCTGCGGATGCTCGCACCCGACAGCGGCCCCGGCTTCTCCCAGGCCACCGAGATCATGTCGCTCATCCAACAGGACCTCAAAGCGGTCGGCGTCCGCCTGGACACCCAGTACATGGAGTTCGCCTCGCTCGTCGCCGAGGAGGGCAACGGCTACAACGACACGACCCACGGCTCGTTCAACGGATGGACCACCGGTGCCGACGCGGCCGACTTCCTGGAGCGGATGTTCAGCGGGGAGCTGCATCCCCCCGACGGTGTCAACCGCGGCTGGTACCGCGACCGGGACGTCGACGCCCTCTTCGACCGTGCCAGGGGCGAACCCGACCCGGACCGCCGCACGGCGCTCTACCGGGAAGCCGCCGACGGCATCGCGGCCGACGCGCCCTGGGTGTTCCTCTACCAGGACCGGCTGCCCCGCCTGCTGAGCCGGAAGGTCGACGGAGTCGTGCCCGCCGCGTCCGTCTACATCGACTACACCACCATCCGCCGCCGGTGAGGAGACCACAGCCATGAAGGCCACTGCGGCACCGCCCCGCCCCGCCGACGTGCGGGCCGCGCCCCCTCGACGGCGCACCCGCCTCCGCGCTCTGCTCGGCTCGGGCAACGCCACCGCCCTCATCGGCGGCACCATCGTCGCCGCCACGATCCTCGTCGCGCTCCTCGCGCCCCTGATCGCCCCGGACGACCCGCTCGCCACCAACCCCTCGTCCATCGGGCTCGGCCCCTTCAGCGGCGGCCACCTCCTCGGCACCGACGAGGTCGGCCGCGACATCCTCAGCCGGCTGATGTACGGCACCCGGCTCGCCCTGCTGGTCGCCGTGGTTCCGACCCTGGTCGCGCTCGCCATCGGCGGCTGTCTCGGACTGCTCTCCGGCTATGTCGGCGGCCGGCTCGACAGCACCCTGATGCGCGTCTTCGACGTGATGTTCTCCTTCCCCGGGATCCTGCTCGCCCTCGGCATCGGGGTCGCCCTCGGCCCCGGCATCACCTCGATGGTCATCGCCATGGTGGTGGTCACCGTCCCCGAGTTCGGCCGGATCGTCCGCGGCAACGTCATCGCCCTGCGCCAGGAGAGTTACGTGGAGGCCGCCGGCGCCCTCGGCTACAGCCATCTGCGCATCGCCTTCCGCCACATCACCCCGAACCTGCTCGGCGGTGTGGTCGTCTTCGCCACCCTCCAGACCGGCCGCAACGTCATCCTCAGCTCCAGCCTCGCCTTCCTCGGGCTGGGCGCGCAGCCGCCCACCCCCGACTGGGGCCAGATGCTCAGCGGCGGGCGCGCCCTGCTGGTGACCGCGCCGCACGTCGCCACCATCCCCGGCCTCGCGATCGTCGTACTCGCCGTCGGGTTCAACCTGCTCGGCGACGGCATCCGCGACCGTCTCGACCCGCGCAACCGCAGGTCCCGGGCCATGCGCGGCGGCGGACGCACCCTGCGGACCCGGTGGAGCCGGTCATGAACAGTCCTGGAGATTCGCCATGCTGACCTTCACGCTGCGCCGCGCGCTGCACATGCTCCCGGTCATCCTCGGGGTGACCATCGCCACCTTCGGCCTCGGCCAGATCATCCCCGGCGACCAGGCGAGCGCCCTGCTCGGCCCCACCGCCTCCGAGGCGGACCGCCAGGCGCTCCGCGAGGACCTCGGCCTGGACCAACCGGCCGTCTCCCGCTACTTCACCTACCTCGGCAGCCTGTTCAACGGCGATCTGGGCCGCTCGCTCTCCTTCGGCCGGCCGGTCTCCGAAGTCCTCTCCGACCGGCTGCTCAACACCCTGCTGCTGTCGGGCACCGCGATCGTCCTCGCGGCGGTCGTGGGCGTCGCCATCGGCACCTGGGCCGCGCAGAAGCCCGGCTCGCCCCGGGACCGGAGCCTCACCGTCGGCGTGCTGTTCTTCAACTCCGTACCGTCGTTCTGGTTCGGGCTGGTGCTCATCATCGTCTTCTCGCTCCAGCTGAGGATGGTTCCCGCCACCGGGATGACCTCCATCGGCGGCGGCGGAGCCCTCGACGTGGCGGCCCACATGGTGCTGCCGGTGATCACCCTCGCCGCGTGGTCGCTGGCGGTCATCGCCCGGATGACCCGCTCCTCGGTGCTGGAGGTCATCGGCAACGACTACGTCCGCACCGCCCGCTCACGCGGTGTCGGTGAGTTCCGGGTGATCGTGCGCCATGTGCTCCCCAACGCCATGCCGTCCGTCATCACGGTGATCGGTCTTCAGGCGGGCTTCCTGCTCAGCGGCGCGGTGCTCACCGAGACGGTGTTCTCCTGGCCGGGCATCGGCCTCGCCCTCCACCAGGCCATCTCCGCCCGGGACATCCCCCTCGTACAGGGCGGGATCCTCGTGATCGCCATCGCGTTCGTACTGATCAACTTCCTGGTCGACGTGCTCCAGGCGTACTTCAACCCGAAGATCAAACTGGCTTAGAGGGAGACGTCACCGTGACCGTACTGGAAGTCGAACACCTCAAGGTCGCCTACGGCGGCCAGAACCAGGGCGACGACGCCCCCCTGGAGACCGTGCGCGACGTCTCGTTCAGCGTCGCCGCCGGCGAATCGCTCGGCGTCGTCGGCGAGTCCGGTTGCGGCAAGAGCCAGACGATGCTGGCGGTCCTGCGGATGCTCGCCCCCGCCGGCGTCGAGATCTCCGGCCGGGTGACGTTCGACGGAAAGGACCTGACCGCGCTCACTCCCCGGCAGATGCGGACCGTCCGGGGCTCCGGCATCGGGCTCGTCTCCCAGGACGCGCTCTCCGCCCTCAACCCGGCCATGACCATCGGCCGGCAGATGGCCGAACCCCTCATCCACTACGACGGGTTCAGCCGGCGGGCCGCCGCCTCCCGGTGCGCGGAGCTCCTGGATCTCGTCGGCCTCCCCGCCGCCCGCGAACGGCTCCGCAGCTATCCGCACGAGCTCTCCGGCGGCATGCGCCAGCGCGTTCTGATCGCCATGGCCATCAGCCGCGAACCGCAGGTCCTGATCGCCGACGAGCCCACGACCGCCCTCGACGTCACCATCCAGTCCCAGGTGCTCCAGCTCATCGACCGGCTGCGCAAGGACCTCCGGATGGCCCTCATCCTCATCACCCACGACCTCGGGGTCGTCGCCGGGGTCACCGACCGGATCGCGGTGATGTACGCGGGCCGGATCGTGGAGACGGCCCCGACCACCGCGCTCTTCGACCGTCCGAGCCACCCGTACACCAGGGCGCTGATGGAGTCCATTCCCCGGATGGACCGCGAACGGGTCGAGCGCCTGCCCGCCATCCCCGGCTTCCCGCCCGACCCCGCCGCACCGCCGCCCGGCTGCGCCTTCCAGCCCCGGTGCACCGCCGCCCGCGCGTCCTGCGAGGGCTCCGTCCCCGAACTCCTCCCCCTCACCTCCACCGCCCCCGGCCACCTTGTCCGCTGCCCCTACACCGCACCGGTCCTCGTCGGGGCGGACCACCGAGAGGAGCGCACATGAACGCCGCCGACGCCCTGCCCCCCGCCACCACCCAACCACCCGAAGCCGACACCGAGACCGACGCCGTCGCCGTCGCCGTCACCGACCTCCGCGTCCACTTTCCTCTCCGTACCGGGGTGCTGCGCCGGGTCACCGGCACCGCGCACGCCGTGGACGGGGTCTCCTTCACCGTGCCCGCCCGCAGCATCGTCACCATCGTCGGCGAGAGCGGCAGCGGGAAGACCACCACCGGGCGCGCCCTGGTCGGCCTCTCGCCGATCACCTCGGGCCGGGTCAGCGTCCACGGCCGGCCCCTGGAGGAGATCCGCCGCGCGGGAGCGCTGCCCCGGCTCGCCCAGATCGTCTACCAGGACCCGTACGCCAGCCTCAACCCGCGGATGACCGTCAGGACGATGATCCGCGAGGTCGTCACCGTGCACCGGACGACGCCCCGCGAGAAGACCGGGGAGCGGGTCGAGGAGCTCCTCGCGCAGGTCGGCCTCCGTACGGAGCTGGCCGACCGCTATCCCCATGAGCTCTCGGGCGGCCAGCGTCAGCGCGCGGCCATCGCCCGCGCCCTGGCGGTCGAGCCCCGCTTCATCGTCTGCGACGAGATCGTCTCCGCTCTCGACGTCAGCATCCAGGGCCAGATCGTCAACCTCCTCAAGGACCTCCGCCGCGAACAGGACGTCAGCTTCCTGTTCATCTCCCACGACATGAGCGTGGTGCGGCACATCTCGGACCACGTCATCGTCATGTACGGCGGTCTGATCATGGAGAGCGGCCCCTGCGACGAGGTGTTCTCCGCCCCCCGCCACCCCTACACGCACGCGCTGTTGGCCGCCGTGCCCGTGCCCGACCCCCGGGCCCCCGGCCTCCGCGGCGAGATCCGCGCCCGGGCCGAGCCCCCGGACCCGGCCGATCCGCTGCCCGGCTGCCGCTTCCAGCGCTCCTGTCCGTTCGCCACCGAGGTCTGCCGCGAAGGCGCGCCGCCCCCGACCGTCGCCGCCGGGGCCACCGGACACACCCTGGCCTGCCACCACGCCGACGCCCCCGAGGTACGGGCCGCACTGTCCCGGAACAGCCCGCCCCCGGCGACCCCGCCCCTGGAAGCCCCCTCCTCGGAAACCCCGCCCCCGGAAAGGACCACCGCCCCATGAACACCCCCGACCTCACCTCCGAGAACGCTCCCGGCGGCCTGCCGGCCATGGCGGACTACACCTCCCACACGGGCGGGGCACGGCGCGCGCCGGCCGGCACGGCGGTGCCGCTGACGGACCCGGCGACCGGGGAGGTCTGGGCCCGTGCGCACCAGGACCCGGAAGCCGTGGACGCCGCCGTCGAGGCCGCCCGCACCGCCTTCCTCGCCCCGTCCTGGGGCGCGCTTCCCGCACACGCCCGCGCCGACCTGCTCTACCGCCTCGGCGACGTGCTGGTCGCGCACACCGAGGAACTCGCGGTACTGGAAACCCGGGCGAACGGCAAACCCCTCACCGCCACCCGCGGCGAGGTCGGCGCGCTGGCCCGTTGGTACCGCTACTTCGCGGCCGTGGCGGAGACCATGGAGGACGTCTCCCGTCCGCTCAGCGTCACGGCGCGAGCGCTCATCACCCAGGAACCGCTGGGCGTCGTCGCCGCGCTCACCCCCTTCAACGGCGCGCTCTCCCTGGGCTCCTGGAAACTCGCCCCGGCGCTGGCCGCCGGCAACACCGTGATCCTCAAGCCGCCGCCGCACGCCCCGGCCTCCTCGGTGCGGCTGGCCGAACTGGCCCTGGAGGCGGGGTTCCCGCCCGGGGTGATAGGCGTCGTCATCGGCGGCGCCGACGAGGGGCGCCGCCTCACCGACCACCCCGACGTCGCCATGGTCACCTTCACCGGCAGCACCGCCGTCGCCCGGACCCTCGGGGCGCGCGCGGCCGAGCGGATGAAGCGCTACGTCTGCGAGGCCGGCGGCAAGTCCGCACACATCGTCTTCGCCGACGGCGACCTCGACGCGGCCGTCGTCGCCGCCCGGCAGGGAGCCTTCTCCGCGGCCGGCCAGACCTGTGTCGCGGGCTCCCGGATCCTCGTCCAGCGCGAGGTGTACGAGGAGTTCCTCCGCAGGTACGGGGAAGCGGTCGGGCGGCTGCGGGTCGGCGACCCCCGCGATCCGCGCACCCACGTCGGGCCGGTGCCCTCGGCCGCGGCTCTGGAGCGGATCGAGGGGTATGTGGACGACGCCCTCGCGAAGGGCGCGCGGGCCGTCACCGGCGGGAAGCGGGCCACCGTCGGAGCGTCGGCCGAGGCGGGCTTCTGGTACGAGCCGACCGTGCTGGCCGACGCCGCGCCCGACCTCGCGGTCTGCCGGGAGGAGGTCTTCGGCCCGGTGGTCACGGTGCACCCCTTCGACACGGAGGACGAGGCGGTCGCGCTCGCCAACTCCGTCGAGTACGGCCTGGCCGCGGGCTTCTGGACCCGCGACGCGGCGCGTGCGCACCGGGTGGCCCGACGGCTGGAGGCGGGCGTGGTCTGGGTGAACACCTACCGGCTGCTGCACTGGAGCGTGCCGTTCGGCGGCTACAAGCAGTCCGGCCTGGGCCGGGAGAACGGCGTCGAGGCCGTCGCCGAGTTCCTCCAGACGAAGTCCGTCATCACCGAACACGGCACCCCGGCCGACCCGTTCGGCGACTGACCACCACCGGCCCCCTCACCGCCGGTCTGTCGGCCTGCCCGCCTCCGTCATCTCTCAGCCCCAGGAACAGGACGCGTCCCATGGAATTCCTCGTCAACATCCGCATCACCTGGCCCGAAGCCATGGACCCCGACCTCAAGACGAAGGTCTCCGACGACGAGCGCCGCCGAGCCGCCGAACTCGCCGCGTCCGGGTCCCTGGTCCGCATGTGGCGGGTGCCCGGCCGGACCGAGAACTGGGGACTGTGGCGTGCTGCGGACCCCACCGAACTCCACGCCACCATCTCGTCGCTGCCGGTCTGGCCCTGGATGGACGTCACGGTGCACGCCCTGGCCGATCACCCGGTCGACCCGGGGCCCTCGGCCTGATCGGGCAGGGGTTTCGGTGGCCGTGCCCCGTACACGAGCAGCGCATGCACCGAAGACGACGGTGCCGGGCTGCTCAGGGGCCACACGCGGTCGGGCTGGGACCGCGACCACGTGACGGGCCGGTCCATGCCGACGCGGGCGCGGCCGCCGCCGGGGTGATCGCTGTCAGCCCGGCCCGTTCGGCCGCGAGGCGTTGCAGCGCGCGCCCGGGGCCGCGTCGCTGGATTCGACCTGCTGCTGGGCAGCGGCTCTGGTAAACGCCGTGATTGAGAGTTCGTCACGTTCCCTTCCGCGTGCACCGGAGCAGGCGGCCAGGACGAAGCCCCGGAGCTCTCCTTCAGGGCACTGCGGTCGTTCAGGAAGCGGTGACGCCCCATCCGGGGTCCTGCTCCTGTCGGGCGGTACGCGAGTTCGGCCCGGTCGTCATGGCCCGGAGCACACGCCCGGTAGACAACTGAAAAGCAGCCCCCGGACCGTGACTTCCCGCTGCCCCACGGTAGGCCTACGCTCTGCCGACCTGGGTGTCCGGGGTGCAGACCGTGCAGAGCCGGAGCCCTGCCTGGCCCCCGGTATCTCAGAGAACCAGTTGACGCGACGGATCCGGGTGCCCCGCGCCCCGCACGCAGCGGCGGGTGCCGGCCCGGGAACTTCGGAGTCGGGGCGGCCGCTCCAGGCCACGTTAAGAGCCGCCGCTCATGGTGACGATCAAGAGTTTTCAGCCCGCACAGCGCATTCTCCGGTCTCACACTGTTCCGAAGAAGTACCGGCCACATGCGCTCCAAGGTTTCCGAGCACACTGCCGTCACCGGCCCCTCCGTGGGGACTTTCGCAAGCTTCTTCGTTCTGAACAGGGGGGTCTGCCTGCGACATGAATGTACGAGCCGGCAGAGACCGGAGCATCAAGTCATTGATCACCTGCCTGCATCGCAGCCCTGGGGGAAAAGGACGCTCGTCGCCCTCCGGTGGATCCCGGCAGCGACCGCCCCAGCCGAATCACGGTTTGCCGCTGCGCAAGGCAGCCGCTGGACAGCTTCGGTCTGTCCGGAACAGAGTCACGCTTCAGGTGCGAATTCCCCTGTCATGCCAGTGTGTCGCCGCATCAGCTGACTCAGCCTGATGCGCAACAAACGGCACCGATCAAGGAGAAACTCATGAGCATGCGGTCCTCGACGCGGTTCCGTAGCGCGCTCACCGGAGCAGCTGTCTGCTCCGCCCTCGCCCTGGGAACCGTGCTGGCAGGCCCCGGCACGGCAGTGGCCTCGACGGAGACAGGGCGTAACTCGACGGCCGCTTCGGCGCAGGCCGCGTGTTCCGTCTACTGGAAGGTGGGCGTGGACTACTCGGGCCTGACCGCAGGCTACAGCTGGGCGTGGAACGTCGTGATCAGGCAGGGAGACACCGGCGACCGGGTCCGGGAGATCCAGTGCCTCGCCATCTACCACGGCTACAGCCTGACGGTCGACGGGCAGTTCGGCCCCGCAACCAAGAACGCGGTCACAGCGTTCCAGCGCGCCCGGGGAATCGGGGCGGACGGCATCGTCGGCTCATCCACATGGCGCCAGCTGCGCAAGTAGTGACCCCGGCCCCCAACCCTCGAGCCGCCGCCATGGGGCCGAGGGCCATGGGGCCGAGGGCCGCGGAATGCGTGCCGTGTCGGCCCGACCCGGCCAGCACCGCGACGACCAGCCCAGTGTCGACGCGGACGTACACCTCCCCCTCCGCATGGGCGTTGGCGTCGTCCGGAAGCCCGGCAATGACCCGGTCGACGTGGACGGCAACCCCGGCAGCCAGCGGACCCGCCACCGCCTCGTATGAATGCGGAGGGCCCTCTGCCCCGGTTGTAGCGGAGAAAGAGGCGTCGGCTTCCCGGACCCGCCGACCCACCCCCGCTGGTCTGGGGCGACCGGCTATCTCGCGGATCAAGAACTGCGTTTCCCTCTGTGTATCACCGCGAAAACAAGCAGAGCTATCCCTAGCAGTCCCATGCCCCCCAAGAAAAGATACATCCCGTCACCTGTCTGCACGCCGGCCACCAATGCCGCGATAGATATCACAACGCAAACGACAGAGTATATTTGCAGCTTGACCTTATCGTTCACCCTGAACTCCATATTCTTGCATGCTTGCCCTTGGTCGCGGCAACGGATGAATCCGTTGCCGCGACAGAGTTTGAAGCTAACGAGCTATCGGCACCACCACATAATCACCCGTAGCTGATGATACTTATGCCCGCGTAGCCCATTGTGCCACCAACCGCGCAGATCGCAGCTACTGCGGCCACCGTCCCGAGGGGTCCGCCGAAGACGCTTGCGGCCTGGATTATTCCCGCTTCGGCTGCGGCGCCGATGCCGCTGATGCAGCCGACAGCAGCTTCCACCTTATTCTCGTGATTGCTCGGATTTTCGTTTAACGACTCTGCTTGGTCATCAGGCACATGCATTGAAGAGCGTTCCGCCCAGCGTGGTGATGCCGTAGGAGCGGATTTGACGCCTCTCGCCCTTTGTAAGCACTGAGGTGTCCACGTCGGAGAGAGGCGTGGCGAGCTGCTCGCTACGCAGAACTACGAAGCCTGCTTCAGCGAAGGTAGAGGCCCACGGCGGAGGGCAGAGAAACTCTTCTGAGTACCAGTTCCGGCGTTCCTATGCGAAGGCAATCCAGGGGTGATGGGCGTGACACAGGATGACGCTCTCACCAGTGCGATCGACGACCGAAGCGGTGTGGAAGGTGCGGGGGTACTCCTGGTTCTCGATCTCGCCCACGTGGCCTTCGACGACTCGGCAGCGGAATACAAAGCGGCCCGGAACGGCCGCAGGTCGGTTTCCGGAAGGGTGCCGTCCTTCGGTACGCAAAAGTCTGTCGCACCCCGCGGCAGCGTGAAGCCCGTGCTTCCTTCAATGGCCACGGAGCTCATCTTGCCCGGTGCGAGACCCACTTGGTCGTCGTAGGTGCTGTGGGCTGCGGGTTCATCCAGTGCGGCGGGGCTTGGTTCCTGTCTTGTGGTGTGCGGGGCGGGTGTGTCCCTGGCCGGTGGCGAGGATTCTGCCCACGTCATAGCGGGTTGCCGTGCGGTGGTTCTTCGAGCCGAGCGGCCGGCCAGGGCCGGGGCGGGTAGGTTTCGGTGCACCGGTTGGGGAGCCGGTCTTCGCGCGCAGGGTTCCTGAACCCTCTGCGGACGCAGGTGCCGTCCGACTCGGCGTGGACGCGCTGCCCGGCTTGCCCAGAGCCCCGAACCGTTGACGGTCCGGGGCTCACAGGCTGTTCAGCGGCGCTCGTCCACAGGTCGAACGCGAAGTGCTCGATGACGGTGAAGCACACCTCGTCCACGGTTCCGACGAGGCGGCCGCCACCCTGGAAGTACACCTCCTCGAGCGCTCCGGCCACGATCTCTTGGAGGCGGTTGGTGCCGTCCTGCCCCTCCTGGGGCGGCCGTCACGCCTGGGTTATGTGGTGTCGCCATCAACCCCTGGAGATCTCACCCACGACATACGCGCCGGCCGCGATGAAACAGACCACGCCTACGCCCAGGAAGAGGACTCGGGTGACCGACTTGCCGATCACCGCATTGCGCTCGTCCTGTCGCGCCGCGATCATTCTGCCTTGCGCCCGGGAAGCGTAGATTCCGATGGCGACGAACAGCACTCCGAGCAGGACGAGCACGACAGCGACAATCATGATGGGTCTCCTGGTCTAAAATTGCCTGTTGGCAAAGTCTTCGGCGGCATAACTCCCGAATTCCGCCGCTGCGTAGCAGCCGACTCCGACCGCGAGGCCCACGCCGCCGGTGGTGACGCCGAAGGCGGCTGCTGTAGCCCCGCAGGTGGCCCCGACGAGCGCGCCACCAGCCAGGCCCGCCAGCCCGGCAAAGCCCGCTTTCGTATCACCACTGGCGAAATCACTCACGACTCCGCCGATGTCGAATGCTGTTCCAGCCTTGTCCACGAATCCGCCCAGGCTGAGGAGCCCGGTGGGGTCGATCTTGTTGACGGGATCGCCTGCGGCGTAGAGGTAGGGGTTCTGTTCCTGGCCGGAGGGGTCGGGGGTGGTGAAGCGGCCGATGTTGGGGTCGTAGTAGCGGGCCGCGAAGTGGTAGAGGCCGGTGGGGTCCTGGTAGCCGCCGGCGAAGCGGTAGGGCTGGGGGACCGTCTCGGTGGTGGTGGTGCGCTGGACGCCGCGGGGGCTGTAGGCGTAGGTATTGGCCTTGGTGCCGGTCTCGTCGGCCAGGGCGACGACGCTGCCGAGTGCGTCGGTCAGGTAGTAGTGGTTCTTCCCCCCACGGGTCATGGAGTTCAGCGTGCCCCCGGGCTCGCGGTTGAATCCCGTGTCCACTCCGGCCGTTGAGGTGGCGGACAGGCCGAGGGGCCCGTTGTGGAAGAAGGTGTCGCCGAGCTTGATCCGCTCGGACTGGTCGGTGGAACCGTACTGCCCGGCGTAGGTCTTGCCGCCGGTGGTGATCGACGTCATCTGGGAGTAGTCCGACCACTTGACGCCGGTGCGGGTGGACTCGGGGGTGGAGGCGCCGGCGGTCTCGTTGCCGATCTGGTCGTAGGACCAGTTCGTGGTCGAGCCGTCCTTCGCGGTGATCTGCTGGGCGTCGTTGACCGTGTAGGTGGTGCCGCGCGGGCAGCCCTTGTCGACGCCCTGCGAGGTGAGGTTCCCGGCCAGGTCGTAGCAGTACTGCCAGGAGGCGTTCAGCGTGCTGCCCTTGTTCTCCGCCGCGTAGGCGAAGCGGCCCGCCTTGTCGTACTCGTAGCTCGTCTTCGTCCCCGCGACCGCGTCGGTGGTGGTGCGGATCTTGTTGCCGTCGGTGGCGCCGCCGGTTCCGTAGCCGTAGGTGTAGGCCAGATCGACCAGGGTGCCCTTCGGACTGGTCGCCTTGATCTTCTCGGGGCGGCCGGACTTGTCCGGGGTGACTTCCTGCACGGTGCTGCCGGGGTAGGTGGTCTTGGTGCGGACGTCGTTCCTGTTGTACTCGTACTTCGTGATCTTGCTCTGGGGGTCCTTCAGCTCCTTGAGCTTGTTGACCTCGTTCCAGGTGTAGTCGGTCAGGCCCGCCGGGTCCTTGTAGGTGTCGACGTTTCCTGCAGGGGTGTAGGCCAGGACCGTCTGGGAACCGTTCTGCAGGGTGCGGATCGTCTCGCGGGAGAGTGCGTCGAACTCGTACTTGATGACCCCGGTGCCGTCCGAGCGCTGGGTGAGGTTGCCGTCACCGTCGTACTCGTACGTGACGGCCAGGTAGTTGGAGGAGTCGACCTTCTTCACCCGGTCGCGGTTGTCGTAGGTGTAGAGGACCGTGACGCCGCGGGCGTCCTTCACCGTCTCAGGACGGCCCAGCGCGTCGTAGGTGTAAGTGGTGGTGCCGAGCGGCGCCGGGGCCTTGACGGTCTTCAGGTTGCCCTGGGCGTCGTAGGTGAAGGTCGTGGAGACCGACTTGGACGCCGTCATCTTCGTGGTGACCTTGCAGACCTGGCCCTCGAAACCACCACAGGTCGGGGTGGCGGGGTTGTAGTCGAAGGACTGGTTGCCACCGCCTGTACCTTCGACGGCGACGGACTTGGTATTGCCGGCCGTGTCGTAGGTGTACTTCGTCTTCTCGTCGTCCGCCGTCGTCAGCGTCTCGGGCAGGTCCGCACCGGCGATCGTCTGGTAGCCCCCCATTGTGGCCGTCGCGCCGGTGGGAAGCTCGGACGAGGTGAGGTTGTTGCGGGAGTCCCACCCGTACTTGGTGACGTTCCCGGAGACGCCGCCCACGCCCATGGCGTCCGCGGCCTCCTGCACGTTGCGGTTCGCGTCGTACTTCTTGGAGCGCGACCGCTCCAGCGCGTCGGTGACCTTGGTGACCTGGCCGTCCGCGTCGTGGTCGTACTTCGTGGACTGCTGCTCCGGGTCGGTGACCGTCGTCCGGCCTGCCGCCGACGGGGTGGCAGCGGAGTAGGCATAGGTCCAGGTCGGGCCGGTGTGGCCGGAGCCGTTCAGCTCGGTGGCCCGGAGCATGGAGGTGACCCGGCTCTGGTCGTCGTAGGTGAAGACCGTGACCCGGCCCTTGGGGGTGGTGATCTTCGTGAGGCGGCGGGAGGAGTCGTAGTCGAAGACCGTGGTCTTGCCCTCGGTGTCCGTCGTCCTCGCCAGGTCGCCGGCGGGGTTGAGGTCGAAGACGGCCGTGCGGCCGGTGTGGTCCTTGGCCTGCCACTGGTTCGGGTACGTCTTGACCAGGTCGACCCAGCGGCCGGAGCGGGCCTCGGTGAGCTTGAAGCCCTTGTGCTCGGAACCCGTGTTGTGCTGGGTGACGGTGAGGGCACCGTTGTTCTTGTCGGTCACCTTCGTCAGCGTGCCGTTGGCGTTGTAGGTGTCCTTGGAGCCCGACTTGCGGTCGGTCAGCGTGTACGTGCCGTCCGCGTTCTTCTTCAGATCCTTGGAGTACCCCTTCGGGGTCGTGAGCGCCCCGCCGGCCGCCTTGGTGAAGCGGACTGCGGCCCCGGTGGCGTCGTACAGGACCACCTCGTCCGCGTTCGACAGGTTCAGGTAGCGCTCGAACTCCTGCCACCACCGCTGTGACACCTTCCCCCAGGGGGCGTCGAGCGAGTTGTACGTACGGGCCAGCCGCAGCTTCTGCCCCACCCCCGCGACCTCGAAGTCCGTCCCCGCCAGCATCAGGTTGCCCGTGGAGTAATTGACCCGCGCCACCAGCGAATCGGTGACCCGGAAATCGGATATCTGATGCCAGGGCACCGACCCCTGCCCCTCCGGGACATACGCGGACGGCGCGGCGGCCGTCGAACCGCGGGCCGCCTTCCGGGACGGCGCGGGCGGTGTGCCGGTCCCGGCCCGCCCCTTCTCCGCCTCCAGCCAAGCGGCCTTCTCCGGCGTGGGGGCTGCCTCCGCCAGGTTGCCGACCGGCTTGTTGGAGCCGACCTTGACCGGTGGCATCTCCGCCTTCGGCCCGCCCGGGCCCCACGCGGAGGCCGCCGCGCCGTCGGCGGTCGGAGCGCCGGCCGGAGCGGCCAGTGCCGGGAGCGCGGTTGCCCCCAGCGCGGCCACCACCAGGGCTGCTGTCAGAGCACTTCTGCGAGATGTACGGGCACGCCGAAACGGCGTGCCGGAAGCACGCGAAACCATGCAATCCCCCCACGGGATACGTAGACGCAGTGGCCACTGAAGCCACCGGAGCCCCACACGCTGCCACGGCTCCTTCACAAGACGCGAACACCTTCTCGACCGAGAACACGCAAACGGGCCGGAACAAGCCGACTTCATCGCCCGATTCGCCCCGGAACGGCCTCTACTGGAGCCTCTCTTGCCTTGTGGCAACTGTTTCAACGTCAACAGAATCGGGGCTGAAAACCAGTCGCGGGTCGCACCACCCCTCACGCTCGAACGCATGAACGATCAAGGTCGGGCAAAGAAGAACGTGCCAAGCAGGGGGAGCAAGGAGCAGGACAGCCGACGAGCGAAGCACCGCATCCACGGAGTCGACCGCGCGACCCGCTGGGCCGGCATCCTGCTGTACTGGGCTCACGCGGCCGCCATGGCCCTGACCGCCGCCGAGGCCATGCACCGGTCGGCCACCAACTGGTGGGCCGTCACCTGGGCAGCGACCGCCGCCCTGTTCATCACCTGGGCCCTTCTCCGCGCCGCCCAGCAGAAGCTCCTCCGACGGGCCGCCGACGAGGACGGGCAAGGTGACCCCTCCTCCCCCGAAGAACCCACCCACTACGACCGGGCCACATAGCCCACCCCTGGAGGAAGCAGCGACGGGACCGGCGCGAGGGCGGCCGGACGCGAGCCCCCCTCAGGCTGCCTTGACTCTGCCGCGGATCTTGGACGGGACCAGGTGCCGAGGGCGCGCCAAGCACTTGGCCAGGGCAACCCCGACCGGCGCATCGTCTTGGGGCCGTCCACGGCGAAGGCCAGACCATCCGCATCGTCCTGGACGACGGACTCCCCCACGAGACCGGCGACTGACACCACCCCGCACCACGGTCGGCGGTCGTCCGTACCGGCCGGGACGGCCGCCGACCCGACGTGGCACATCGCCGTAGCACAGCGGGGGCCCTCACCGCGATCGGTGAGGGCCCCCTGCTGTTCAGAGTGCGGGTATAAACCCCGGCCCAGGCGACGCCAGCAGGTCTGCCCTGAGCCGAACCCCCGGCTCCAGCAGCAGCAGTGCCAGGCTATGTCGTTGTAGAGGACGAACAGGAGGGGGCGTCGCTCGGTGGGGCCGTCTCGCGCGCCGTGCTCGCGGCGGACCGCTTGGACGGTGTTGCCGCCGTCCCGCCCGTGTTCCGTCCGGTCGGGCGCCGCCCGCTCAGTACCGGCCCGCTGCCAGCGGGTGACGGGTAGGGGTCACCCGACCGGACCGGCGGGCGCGGCGGGCGGTGCTGGCCGGGGCTGGGAGGATAGGAGGATGACGCGTCCGATGCTGACCCAGCGGGAGGCTGCCGCCGCGCGCGGTGTGAGCCTTACGACGACCCGCCGACACCGTGAGGCGGGGGATCCGGCCGGGGCGGTGCAGGACAAGGCGCGGGGATGGCTGATCCCGGTGAAGACGGGGCTGCTGCCGCCTGGTCCGGCTGAACGTCCCCGCCGCCTCGACTCCCCCGATGCCCTGCGCGCCTTTTAGTCGGCTGCCGCCGCGCTGTGTGCTAAGCGGGAGCCAGGTCGCTTTGGGCCCCGCGTCGGAATACGCCCTGGCGGAGCGCTCAGGCGGTCCGCTATTCGTCGGTGGGCACCCAAACGCCATGCCGACAGGGCTTGAAGTCCACGAGAACCACCGAGCGCCCGCCGCTAGTGGGGTCCTCGACACATGACACGACGCTTTCCGGGTGCTCGTCACAGATCGGACATGACACGAGCGCGGGATAGTCAGGTTGCTGAAGGACTCCGAGGAGTACCTCCTCATCCCTGCACAGCAAAGCTGCCGCGAGGTCAGCCAGCCACGCAGCTGTCATGCGAATGCGGTTCACCACTTTTCCTCCGGGTGCTGCCGTGGTGCCGGGGGGATGCGGGCGGAGTCACGGAGCATCAGCCGGCTGGTCGTCCTGCCACACCCAGCGGCCGTTGATGTCGGGCGCATAGATGCTGCTGCCGCCCGGGAAGGTGCAGCCGTCGTTGGGAAGCGCAACCCAGGGGTCCTCATCATCAGTGAGGGTCACGGAGGTGGTCTGCCCATCCACTGGTCCGCCGTGCAGTTCGACTGCTATCGAGATGGTGTTGTCGCTCATGCCGCTCTTCTGCCCCGATAGGTACAGACCAATTATTGGAGGCCTGCCGCCAAGAGCCGTTCCGTACCGGCGTGGTGCCGAACAGGCCGCCGTCCAGGTCGAGCCCGGCGACGAAGCGGCGGTCGGTCCGCATGGCCTCGGCTGCGGCGGCACCGCCCAGGGAGTGGCCGAGCAGTCCGATGCGCTGGACGGCGACCCCGGCGAGGGGGCGGGTGCGACGGCACAGCGCATCCGCGACGCAGCGCAGGTCCGCGGCGCGCACGGCGACTTCCAGCCGGTCCTGGGCATCCCAGGCCTCCGGTTCGGCCGGCAGGGCGCCGAGCACCAGGCGGCCGTCGGGGAAGCGGACGGTCGCGGCGCGGCATCGTAGGTGTGGTCGACGGCCGCGACGAGGTGCCCGTGGGAGACGAGTTCCTCGGCCAGGCCGCTGATGAGAATGCGCGAGGCGCCGCGTCCGTGGCTCAGCACCACGGCCGAACGGGTCCTGGGGGCGAGGAATGATCAGGGGCCGGTTTCGGATTGCTCCGAAACCGGCCCCTGATCTGCGACTGTCTCCAGTCGGGACGACAGGATTTGAACCTGCGACCCCTTGACCCCCAGTCAAGTGCGCTACCAAGCTGCGCCACGTCCCGTCGCGTTTCCCCCGGTTTTCCCCGGTTGACCGCGCAGGACAAACATTACCTCACTCGGAGGACCGTATCGACGCCCGTGCCTGTTGGGCGCGGGCGGCGAGCCCCTCGGCCCCGCAGGCCATCGCCTGCTTCTGGGCGCGGGCGAGCTCCCGGTGCGAACCGATCGCGATTCCGTAGTCGACTCGGGCGAGGGCGTGCTCGTAGGCGGAGGAGGACTTCTCCAGGTGCCCCACCGCCTCGGCGAGCAGCTGCGCGGCCCGCTCCGGGGGTGCGAAGAGGGCGACGCAGCGGAGCGCCTCGCCCATGGCGGTGGGCGTTCCGAACCTTTCGGCGTGCACGCGGTTCCGGGCGGCGAGGTGGGCCGCACGGGCCGGGTCGTCGTCGGCCAGGGCCCGCGCCAGGTCGCCGGCCCAGGGAGCCCAGACGCCGTTGAAGCGTTGGCGCGACTCCAGGGCGGCGCCCGCCACCTCGAGCTCCGCGATCGCGTCCTCCTTGCGGCCCTCCGCCAGCAGCAGGCGGCCCCGCATGGATGGTGCGTCGGGCAGCACCATGGCGCTGGGGTAGGGCGGGCCGAAGTCGTAGCGGTCGGCGATGCGGCGGGCCTCCTCGGTGCGCCCGCGGGCCAGCAGGGTGTCGATGAGCAGGCAGGCCGCGTCCCAGTGGACGGGGAGTCCGGAACCGACGCGGTCGGCGAGGCGAAGCCCCTCGCGCAGGAAGCCCTCGGCCTCGGCGAGGCGGCCGCGACGACGGTGGACCATGCCGAGCAGGGTGTGCGCGAACGCCAGGTGGGCCCCGCTCCAGCCGGAGATCTCGAAGGCCCGTACCGCTTCGCCGAAGAGGCTCTCTGCGCGGTCCAGCTGGTCGACGAAGGTGTAGGCGATACCGACCATGGTGGGGAGTTCGAAACCCCACTCGGAGTCGGTCCAGCCGAGCCCCCGGGCGGGACTGCCGTCGATCAGCGCGCGTTCGCACAGGTCCACGATGAGCTGGGCGTTCTCACCGCGCACCATGGCGTCGAAGGCCCGAAGCGTGAGCAGTGCCCGCTCCGCGTTGTCGCGGCCCTTGAGGTGGTCGGCGTTGCGGGTGAGCCGCCGGGAGCGGGCGGGTCCGTCGTCCTCGGTGGCCTGCATGCCCTCCCACATGAAGTGCGCTGCCTGCAGCCGCATCAGCCCGGGGCCGGGTGCGGTGCGCGCGGCCTCCGCGGCCAGCGAGAGCGCCGCGTCCTTGAGCTGGTTGTTGTGGGCGAGCGCGGCGGCGAGCCGGAAGGTGGCGTCGACCCGCAGCCCGTCGTCGAGTCCCGGCATGTCCAGGGCGGCGCGCAGGTGCTGGACCGTGGTGGGCGGGGAGCTCAGCAGCGTCGCGCAGCCCAGCTCGTACAGCAGGACGGCCCGGTCCTTGGGGCGCGGAGGCTCCTCCAGTGCCCGTTCCAGGCAGCGCCGGGCCGCTTCGGGCGCACCGACGGCGAGGTGCTGGCCGGCGGCTTCCCGTAGTTGCGCGACCAGTTCCTGGTCGTCGTCCGGGTGGACCTCCAGCAGGTGCCGGGAGGCCGCGGCGGCGCCGAGGCCGGCCCGGGTGATCGCCCAGGCGGCGCGCCCGTGCATGGCGGTGCGGGTGGCCGGCGGGATCGAGCGGTAGACCGCCGTCGCGATCAGCGGGTGGACGAACTCCAACGGGTCGAAGCCGCTGACGATACGGGCGTCACGCAGCCGGGCCGTGCAGTCGGCGGCCTCCGCCGAGCTCATTCCGGCGAGTGTGGCGGCCAGTTCCTGCGAGATGTCGGTACCCAGCACGGCGGCTGCCCAGGCGAACCGGTTGGCGTTCGTGCCGAGCCGTTCCAGGCGGGCGACGAGGCCGCTGCCCCTGGCGGACGCGCCGAGTTCGCGCAGTTCGCCCGCGGATTCCTCCACCGGCGGCAGGTCGCGGTCCTGGACCTTGGCGACCAGTTCGACCGCCTCGTACGGATTGCCTCCGGTGACGGCCCACACCTCACGGCAGAACGGGTCGTCGGCGTGATCACCGAGGCCCGCGCGGACCAGTACGGCGGTGGCGTCCGGGGTCAGGGCCCGCAGAGCGACCCGGGTCACCGTCCCCTGACTGCCGAAACCGCGCTCGGCCTCGCGGTCGGCGATGTAGTTGGCGTCGCGCTCGGCCAGCTCCTGCGGGCGGTGCGCCTGCACCACCAGGAGCGGCAGTTCACCGAGACGGGCCGTGAACGAGGCCAGCCAGGCGAGGGATTCGCCGTCCGCCCAGTGCGCGTCGTCCACGATGAGCAGTAACGGCCGGTGGCTGAGCCGGGACGCGAGTCGGCCGACGACGAAGTCCAGGCCGTCGCGCACACCCTGCGGATCGGGCTGCGGCCCGCTCGGCTCGGCGAGTCCCAGGGCCGGGGCGGTCGTCTCGTACCAGTCGCCGAACAGGGCGCGGGTCTCGTCGGGCGGGAACTGATCGAGTGCGGGCTGCAACAACTGCCGTACGACGTGGAACGGTACGGAGGTGATGGTCTCGCCTCCCCGGGCGGACCAGACGGTGCAGCGGTCGGCGGCCATCCTCCGGATCTCCGCGAGCAGCGCGGTCTTGCCGATCCCCGCCTCTCCGCTGAACACCAGGAGTCCGCCGACGGCCTGCGCACCACAGAGGGCGTCCACCGCCTCCGCGGCGGCGGCGAGTTCCGGTTCACGCTCATACAACGGTTGGGACGGCTTCATGCCCACCCTTCCCACAGAGGCAGTCTTCTCGACGGTCGAGCCTAGTCGTGCGCGGGTGCTCATCGACAGGGTTCGCATGATTCTCCGCAGGTGCGGGGCACAATCGAGGGGTGAACGAGACGCGCAGAGACCGTGATGCCGAGGGCCGGGCGCGCAACGCGCGCCCCCGTGACGGACTGGGACGCCCCCTGCCGTACGGCACGCCCGGTGTCGAACGACAGCCGGAGGGGGTCGTCCGCACGCCCTCGGAGACGCTCCGGGAGGCGCAGAGACTGCTGGACGCGGGAATGCCGTTCCACGCGCACGAGGTCTTCGAGGACGCCTGGAAGTCGGGTCCGAGGGACGAGCGTGAGCTCTGGCGGGGGCTGGCCCAGCTCGCGGTGGGGCTGACCCATTCCGCGCGGGGCAACACCGCGGGCGGCGCGCGGCTGCTGCGCCGGGGCGCGGGGGCGCTCGCCCCGTTCACCGCGTCCGGGCCGCACGGGATCGCGATCGCGGGACTGTCCGACTGGGCCCGGCGGTTGGCGGACCGGGTGGAGGCAGGGCCGACGGTTGACGCGTCGGCCGAGGCGCCCCGCCTGCGGAGGTAGTCCGAGGGCCGGGGCGGGGCCGGGGCGGGGCGGGGTCAGGAGCGGAAGGACAGGGTCCGCGGGCCCCGGCTCCGTGCAGCTACTACGATCCGGCTCCATGAGCACTTCTGACCAGGACCAGGCCCAGGATCAGCAGCGGGACCAGCACGCGAAGGACCGGGGAACCGACTCCCCGATAGCCGACGCCGCCACGGAGACGGAAGCGGCCACGGAGAGGGAGACGGCTACGACTACGGCTACGGCTGCGGCTGCGGCTGCGGCTGCGGCTGCGGTCGGAGTCGATGTTGCCGGTGGTGAGGACCGTGGGGACGGTCAGGACGGTCAGGACGGGGAGAGACTCACCCCGCGCCAGGCCCGGCGGCTGCGGATCGTGCTCTCCTCGGTGGGCATGGCGGCGATGGCCCTCGTGCTCGGGCTGCGCATCGCGAGCCGCTCGTCGGTACTCGTCGTCGGCGTCTACGGGCTCGCGCTCATCCTGTGCGGCGTGGTCATCGAGCTGAGCAGGAACGGACGCACCCGGCTGGCCAGCTGGCTGCTGGGAACCGGGCTGCTGGCCGCCGTGGGAGCGGACTGGCTGCTGCTCCCCTGAGGAGGCGGTCCGGCGGTCCGGATGCCTCAGATCAGCAGCAGTTGAAGTCCGCCGACCACCGTCGCGCCGATGACGATCCGGTCGAAGACCTTCTGGTCGATCCGGTCGACGCACACCCGGCCCAGGTAGGCGCCGGGCAGGACGAACAGCAGCAGGCAGGCGTCGAGCAGCAGGGAGCGGGCGTCGATCAGGCCGAGGCCCACGCTGAACGGCACCTTGGACACGTTCAGGATCAGGAAGAACCAGGCCGAGGTGCCGAGGAAGCCGAGCTTGCGGAAGCCGGCCGAGAGCAGATAGAGGGACATCACCGGCCCGCCGGCGTTGGCGACCATCGTGGTGAACCCGCCGAGAACCCCGTAGCCGCGCGCGGCGGTCCGACCGGCGCCGGTAGCGGCTTGGTCACCCGCGACGGGACCGGTGCCCGCCTCGGTCCCGGTCGCCTGCTCCTCGGCCCCGGTCGTCTTCTCCGCGATCCGACGGCGCCACAGGGTCACCCCCGTCATGAACAGCAGGATCGCGCCGATGGAGGTACGGACCGCCGCGTCGTCGGCCCACAGCAGGAACAGGGTGCCCGCCACGACGCCCACGGCGACGGCGGGGAACAGCCGGAGCAGGGTGGGCCAGTGGGCGTGACGGCGGTAGACGCGTACGGCGAGGAGGTCGCCGACGATGAGGATCGGGAGCAGCACCCCGGTCGACTCGCGGGCCGGGAGAACGGCCGCGAAGACCGCGAGGCTGATCGTGTTGGCACCGCTGACAGCTGTCTTGGAGAAGCCGACGAGGGTGGATGCCGCCGCGAGTGCGGCCAGTTGCCAGAGGCTGATGGTGTCCATGTCGGGAAAGATGGTAAGCGCATCGGTTTTCCGACCGCCGGGCTCTTACCCTCGCCCCTCCGTGAGCGTTTGATCGATTTAGCCCGCTTTCGATTGATCCATTGACCCTCTCCGATCAGTCGCTCAGGATTCCCGCATGACCGTCTCCCTTGGTGCCCTCTTCGAACTCCGCCCGGAAGACCGCGCGTCGAGCCCGTACACCGGATACACCCGCGCCCACTGGGAGGCGGCCGCCGACGGGATGCTGGACGCCGCCTGGAAGTGGGCCACGCCGCGTGGCGCCCGGCTCGACCTGCCCGGTCCACCGTCGCACTCGGGCGTCCGCTCCGACGGGCTGGAGGGGTACGCGCGCACGTTCCTGGCGGCCGGCTTCCGGATCGCGGGGGCGGGTGGCAAGGACCCGAACGGCTGGCTGGAGCGGTACGCGGACGGGCTCGACGCCGGTACGCGGACACCGGGCCGGGACGACGCGGAGTCCTGGCCGCTGATCCTGGACCACGATGTGCAGGGGCAGCCCATGGTGGAGTCGGCCTCGGTGGCCCTCGGGCTGCGGCTCACCCGGCCCTGGCTCTGGGACCGGCTGACGCCCGACGTGCGGGACCGGGCGGCGCACTGGCTGCGGGGCTCGCTGCGGCACGTTCCGGCGGGCAACAACTGGTACCTCTTCCCGTACACCGTGGCCGGCTTCCTGGAGTCGGTGGGCCGGGGCGACGCGGAGACGGCACGGGCCCGGGAGCGGGCTCTGGAGCTGCTGGAGAGCTGGTACCGGGGCGACGGCTGGTACGCCGACGGGGACGGGCGCGCCTTTGACCACTACAACGGCTGGGCGCTGCACCTGTATCCGCTGCTCGACGCCCATCTGTCGGGCGACGCACGGGAGTCGGCGCGGCACGGGGCGCGGTTGCGCGAGCATCTGGAGAGCTTCGCGCTGATGTTCGGCGGCGACGGGGCCCCGCTGCATTTCGGGCGCTCGCTGACCTATCGCTTCGCCGCGGGCGCTGGTGTGGCTCTGGGCGCGGTGACCGGGCACACACCACTCGCCCCGGGGGCGTCCCGGCGAGTGGTCAGTGGGGCGCTGCGGTACTTCCTGGAGCGCGGCGCGGTCGACGGGAGCGGGCAGTTGAGCCTCGGCTGGCACGGCCCGCACGCGGCGACGCTGCAGACCTACTCCGGCCCCGCGTCACCTTATTGGGCGTCGAAGGCGTTCGTGTCCCTGTTGGCTCCCGCCGAGCATCCATTCTGGTCGTCGCCGGAGGAGGCGGCCCCGAGCGAGGGACCCGACCGGGTGCTGTCCGTGCCCGCGGCGGGCCTTCTGGTGCAGTCGACGCGGGTGGACGGCGTGGTGCGGCTGCACAACCACGGCAGCGACCATGTCCGCCCGGACGAGGGCGAGTCCGCGGCCGACGAGGACCCGCACTACGCGCGGCTCGCGTACTCCACCGTGACCGGGCCCACCTCGGCGGCGAACACCGCGGACAACCATCTGTCGTTGACGGTCGGCGGGGCGCGCAGCGCACGGCGGCGCATCCATCCGCTCGGGTCAGGGCACGGCGACGGCTGGGGCTGGGCGGCCTCCTGGCATTTTCCGGTGTTTCCGACGGGCCCGTCCACCGTCCCCGGGCTGCGGGTGGAGAGCGCGATCGTGGCGCGGGGCTGCCATGAACTGCGGGTGCACCGGGTGCTGGGCGCGCCGGACGGGGCGCGGGCCGAGCTGACGGGCTGGGCCACCGACCCCGGCGGGGCGGTGCGCTCACGGTTGTGGGGGCTGCACGGCTGGGAGGCTCCCGAGGACGTACGGGTCCCCCGGGGGACGGCGTTCGCCCGTTGGGCGACCGTGCCCCGGCTCGCCGCCGAGGTGACCGGCACGGTGGTCCTGGCCGCCCTGGCCTCCCTCACCGCCGACCCGGCAGCCGACCTGGAGCCCGCCGAGGTGGTGGGCCGGGTGTGGGTGGCCGGTGACACGGTCGAGGTGCGCTGGGCGCTGGACGGGGCGCGGACGCGGATCACGTTCGGGGGTGCGGCGGTGACGGTGGCTCACGGGCCGGGGAGCACCGCCGCCTGAGGCCTCGCGTTCGGATCAGGCCGGATCGGCGGTCAGACCTGAACGTCTGGTCGAACCGCATCGTGTTGATCGGATCTCGGGCGTCCGGTGCGACCTCGTCCCACGGACAGCGCTCCTCCCTCCCGTACACGCGAAGGCCCCGCCCGGAGGTCCGGCGAGGCCTCGACGCCGGCCGGAAGGGGTCGGCGGGGGCGGCGGGGGCGGGCGCTGCCGGGAGGGGGGCGCGGGTCAGCGTGTGCTGGGGATGTCCCGCCCGTGCAGTCGTCCGCGCTGCGGGTCGAAGAGCTGTGCCGCCGCTCCGGAGACGACCAGACCGGCGGCGATCAGAAGACCGTGGCCCACGGCGATACCGGTGCCCAGTGCGGCGAGCCCGACGGCGAGCCACACCCAGGCGGTGCGGCGGCGGTACTCGCGCGGGGGGCGCGGGGTCCCGCCGGACATCGCCTCGACGAACCCGGGATCGTCGTGACGCAGCTGCTCCTCCAGGTCTCGCAGCCGCTGGTCGTACGTGGGCACGGTGTCTCCCTCCCGGTACGGAAACCCTCTCGGCGCCTGATGCTCCCGCCCCCGCGGTGCGGCACGGGGCAGGTCCCCTGGGGCCCTGGCCTCATGGTCGTCGGGGGAGGCCGCCGGGGACCATCGGGGACAGCACCCATATCCGGGGGTGCGCACCATGCAGACCGGGCGCGCGGGGTGTCGGGGCCTGGCGGCGACGGCCGGCCACCCGCGCAGCGGCGATAGTGGAGGCTGTCAGCGCGCCCATGGACCCGACCTCGGAAGGAGCCGTTCGACCTTGTCCCTGTTCTGGCGGATCTTCCTGCTCAACGCCGCCGTGCTGGTGGCGGCCGGCGCCCTGCTGCTGCTCGGGCCGATCACCGTCTCCACCCCGGTCCTGTTGACCGAGGCCATGATCTTGACCGGCGGCATCGCCTTCATGCTCGCGGCCAACGCCGCTCTGCTCCGGCTCGGCCTCTTCCCGCTCCAGCGCGTCACCCGCGCGATGACGACCACCGATCTGCTGCGTCCGAGCCCGCGGCCCGAGGTCGCGGGTCACGGTGAGATCGCCGCGCTGATCGAGACGTTCAACACGATGCTGGACCGGCTGGAGGCCGAGCGGGCCACCAGCAGTGCCCGCGCGCTCTCCGCGCAGGAGGCCGAGCGCCGCCGTGTGGCGCAGGAGCTGCACGACGAGGTCGGGCAGACGCTGACCGCGGTTCTGCTGGAGCTGAAGCGGGTCGCCGACCACGCCCCGGAGCCGCTGCGCGGGGAGTTGCGGCAGGTCCAGGAGATCACCCGGGGCTCGCTCGACGAGATCCGCCGGATCGCGCGCCGGCTACGGCCCGGGGTGCTGGAGGAACTGGGCCTGGTGAGCGCGCTGACGGCGCTGATCACCGAGACCCCGACGCCGGACGGGCTGACGATCCGCCGCCGGATGGGCAAGGACCTGCCCGAGTTGGGCGCCGAGGCCGAACTGGTCGTCTACCGGATCGCGCAGGAAGCCCTCACCAACACCGTCCGGCATGCCCGCGCCACCCGGCTCGAACTGTCTTTGCGGCGCAGCCCCGGCGGAGTGGAGCTGCGCATCCGCGACGACGGCCGCGGCCTCGGGAACGCCCCGGAGGGGGCGGGCCTGCGCGGTATGCGCGAACGCGCTCTGCTGATCGGCGCCGAGGTCTTCCTCGGTTCAGGCCCGCAGGGCGGCACCGAAGTACGTCTCGATGTGCCCGTCCGGAACGGAAGCAAGTGACCATGCCCACCTCACCGTCCATCGCCACACCTTCCAGGGGCGCGACCACTCCGACCTGCATCCTGCTCGCGGACGACCACGCACTCGTGCGTCGCGGCGTCCGGCTGATCCTCGACGGCGAACCGGACCTGACGGTCGTCGCCGAGGCGGGCGACGGCGCCGAAGCCATCGAGATGGCCCGCGCCGAACGGCCCGATCTGGTCATCCTGGATATCGCGATGCCCCGCCTGACCGGCCTCCAGGCGGCGCGTGAGCTGTCCCGGGTCATGCCCGGTCTGCGGATCCTGATGCTCACGATGTACGACAACGAGCAGTACTTCTTCGAGGCGCTGAAGGCGGGGGCGGCCGGGTACGTCCTCAAGTCGGTCGCGGACCGGGACCTGGTGGAGGCCTGCCGGGCGGCGATGCGCGACGAGCCGTTCCTCTACCCGGGCGCGGTGACCGCACTCATCCGCAACTTCCTCGACCGGGCCAGGGACGGCGAGGACCTGCCGGCGCGGGCCATCACGGAGCGCGAGGAGGAGATCCTCAAGCTGGTCGCCGAGGGCCACTCCTCCAAGGAGATCGCCGACCTGCTCGTCATCAGCGTCAAGACCGTGGAGCGGCACCGCGCCAACCTGCTCCAGAAGCTCGGCCTGCGCGACCGCCTGGAGCTGACCCGCTACGCGATCCGCGCCGGGCTGATCGAACCCTGACCCGCGGGATCGAGGGCGGCGCGGGCAGTTCATATGATTCTCACCCGGTCCGCATAGGGTGCCACCGTGACCCAGATGACCCCGCCCGGCTGGCATCCAGACCCCGGGCACTCAGGCAATGGCCCCGCTCAGGAACGCTGGTGGGACGGAGCGCAGTGGACCGGCCATGTCCGCGCGTCTCCCGGCGCGGCGCGCCGTCGCGGGATCCGCGTCGGTGTCGGTGTGACGGTGGGCGCGGTGGTACTCGCCGCCATCGGGGGCGGTGTGTATCTGCTCGGCGAGGACAGCGGCGGCCGGCCGGACACGGCGGCCTCCTCGCCGTCCGCCGTCCCCGATCCGCCCGGCGCACCGGACGGCGGCGAGAAGGACGGCCGGGAGGGCGACGGGGGGAACGGAGACGGTCAGGGACCCGGCGACCGGCTCCCGCCGACCGAGCCGGGCTTCGCCACGGACCTGGCCGCGGGGATCAGCCTTCCGGTACCCAAGGGCTGGAAGGGAACCTCCGGGGCGGTCGGCGCCGGACTGACGACGGGTGAGCACGCGTGTCCCGGCGACACCGCCGAGACCTGTGTGCGCGGCGGAGTGTTCTCCGCCCCGGCGGCTGCCATGAAGCTCACCGCGGGGACGCCCGAGGAGGCGGCCGAGAAGGACATCGTCCTCAACGCGCAGGAGTCCTACGGCGGTAAGAGCTACGGGAAGATCTCCTCGCACGAGGAGCTGAGGTCCGAGGCCGTCACGGTGGCGGGCGGCAAGGGCTACGTCGTGCGCTGGAAGGTGGTGACGGAGAAGGGCGACGACGGCTACGTGGAATCGCTGGTGTTCCCCTCCCCCGTCTCCAAGGACATGCTCGTCGTGGTCCGGTCCGGGTTCGACGTCAACAAGGACGCGCCGAAGCTGTCCGTCCTGGACGACATCACCCGCGGGATCAAGGCCGCGTCCGGTGTTGGAGGAGGCGGCGGCGGAGCCGTCTGAACGGCCCCGCCCGGCGTCGCGTGACCGGCGGGGCCCGGACCACATCCGGGCCCCGCCGTTTCGCTGTCGGGTACTCCGTCCCGTCAGACCGTGGCCGTTGCCGGGTCGCTGATCCCGGCGGCCCCCGTCTCGACATGACCGGCGAAGCGGCGCAGGAAGACCGGGTCGCCCTCGGCCGTGACGGACACGTCGTACCAGCGCTTTCCCGCCCTCAGGTCCATGGTGCGCGACACGGTGGCGCCCGGCCGGACGGTGACCGACTGCTCCGCTCCCCCGTAGGCGTCGGCGTTGGAGAGCGTGAGGCGGACCGCGGTGTCGCCGGGGTTGGTGAGGGTCAGGTCGAGGTTGCCGCTCCCGTCGTTGTGGCGGGCGACGACCTCGGGACCGATGGTGGAACCCGGGCTCCTGAACGTACGGAGGAAACCGTTGGGGCCGTGGACCGTGAGGTCGTGGGTACCGCCGGAGTAGGCGGAGTTCCAGGCGTCCGACACCGTCCGGCCGGCCTCGGCGGTGTACGTCCACGGGGCGTCGGTCCGGTTCCCGGAGGTGACGTAGAACTGCGCGCCGGCTGCCGTGCCCGGGCTGAAGGTGAGCGTGATCTTCCCGGTGCCCGCGTCGACGGCGCCGTCGACGTACGGGGCGTACGGGAGCGGCCGGGCGGGTCGGCTGCCCGGCTCCTGCTTCGGCAGCGATCCGACGGCGGGCGGGGTGGGCCGGTAGTCGGGGTGACGTGCGCGGTCCGGGGGCTCGTAGGCGGAGGTGTCCGGCAGGTCGCCGGGGGCGGGCTCGGTGCGGGCGAAGTCGAAGGCGGAGGTCAGGTCGCCGCAGACGGCACGCCGCCACGGCGAGATGTTCGGCTCGCGCACGCCGAAGCGCTGTTCCATGAACCGCAGCACCGAGGTGTGGTCGAAGGTCTCGGAGCAGACGTAGCCGCCGGTGCTCCAGGGCGAGACGACCAGCATCGGGACGCGCGGCCCGAGCCCGTAGACACCGGGGCCGTACGAGGCGCCGCCCGTGTACACCTCGGTCGAGGTGTCGGCCGTGGACAGGCCCCGGTCGGCGGAGGTCGGCGGATAGGGCGGCACGACGTGGTCGAAGAAGCCGTCGTTCTCGTCGTAGGTGATGAACAGGGCTGTCCTGCTCCACACCTCGGGGTCGAACGTCAGCGCGTCCAGCAGCCGCGCGATGTACCAGGCGCCGTAGTTGGAGGGGAAGTTGGAGTGCTCGGTGAAGGCCTCCGGGGCGGCGACCCACGAGATCTGCGGCAGTGTTCCGGCCCGGACGTCGGCGGCGATACCGTCGAAGTATCCGTCGCCGCCGGCCACGTCCGTGCCGGTGCGCGCCTTGTCGTACAGCGGGTTCCCGGGCTGGGCGTCGCGGTACTTGTCGAAGTAGAGCAGCGAGTTGTCCCCGTAGTTGCCGCGGTAGGCGTCGTCGATCCAGCCCCAGCCGCCGGGGCCGTCCAGGCCGTCGCCGATGTCCTGGTAGATCTTCCAGGAGACTCCGGCCTCTTCCAGTCGTTCGGGGTACGTCGTCCAGCCGTAGCCGCGCTCCTCGTTGCCGAGGACGGGTCCGCCGCCGGTGCCGTCGTTGCCGGTGTGCCCCGACCAGAGGTAGTAGCGGTTGGGGTCGGTGGCCCCGATGAACGAGCAGTGGTAGGCGTCGCACACGGTGAACCGGTCGGCGAGCGCGTAGTGGAAGGGGATGTCGTCCCGGGTCAGATACGCCATCGTCGTCGGCGTCTTGGCCGGGATCCAGCGGTCGTACCGCCCGTCGTTGTACGCCCGGTGGCCGCCCGCCCAGTCGTGGTTGAGGCCCTGGAGGAACTGCATCCCCAGGTCGTCGGCCGTCGGGTGGAACGGCAGGGTCTCCTTGCCCGTCGCGTCGGCCTGATGCCAGACGGACTTCCCGCTCGGCAGCGTCACGGGCCGCGGGTCCCCGAACCCCCGCACGCCTTTCAGCGCTCCGAAGTAGTGGTCGAAGGAACGGTTCTCCTGCATCAGGACGACGATGTGTTCGACATCCTGGAGCGTCCCGGAGGCCCGGTGGGCGGGGATGGCGGCGGCGCGGTCGATACTGCCCGACAGTGCGGCGAATCCCAGCGTCGCACCGGCTGTCCGGAAGAAGCGGCGCCGATTCATATCAGCCATGAGTTCAGCCATGAGTGAGGAGCCTCTTGGAGTGTGGGGGAACAGAAGCGAACAGGATGTTCCAAGAGAATCGAACAGAACGGAAGGGGCCGTGACGGATCGGTTAACGCCGTATGAGTTCCTCCAGGAGTTCGGCGAGGAGACCGGGGTGCCCCACGAACGGGGAGTGGCCCGTCCGCCACTCACGTGCCTGCGTGCACCGCGCGGCCATCCTCCGTTGCAGAACGGGATCGATGACCCGGTCCTGGCCGCAGACGACGTACGTGGAGGGCGTGTCCTTCCAGCTGTGGTGGAGCGGGACTCCGCGTCCGCAGCCGGGAGCTTGCGGGCGGAGCAGGCCGGCCGCCCAGGTGGCGAGGGGTTCGGAGCAGCCGTTGTAGAGGACCTCGGCGGCCCGCTCGGGACGCAGACTGGTCGATCCGTCGGGCTCGGAATTGATCGCCTCCTGGAGTCGCGGCGACGCCCCGCCCAGGGTGGCCGCGCTTTCGCCGGTGTCCGGCACGAAGGCCGCCAGATAGACCAACTGTCCCGCTCCGCGCACTCCGGTGATCACCGACCCGCCGTAGGAGTGGCCGAGCACGAGGGGAGGCTCCGCCACCGCGTCGACGGCGGCCTGGACCGCTGCGGTGTCGGCGGCCAGCGAGCCTCGGTGAAGCTCGGGCACGACGACCTCGATTCCCGCGGTCCGCAGGCGTTCCGCCACCCTGCCGAAGTGTTCGGGACGGTGGTACAGGCCATGAACCAGCAGTACGACAGACAGCGCGTCCGCCTCCTCACGTAACCTTCCGGCAGCTGGAAATGTACGACGACAGCGAGGACCGAGAATGAACCGTCCGGCGATGGTGTCGAGAGAAGAATGGTTGGCGGCCCGGAAGGAACTACTGGCGCGGGAGAAACAGTTCGACCGGGAACGGGACGCGCTCAGCGCACAGCGCCGCGCCCTGCCCATGGTCGAGGTCACCGAACCGTACGTCTTCGACGGTCCGGACGGCACGGCAAGCCTCGTCGACCTGTTCGACGGTCGCAGCCAGCTCATCGTCTACCACTTCATGCTGGCACCCGACTGGGAGGCCGGCTGCACCGGGTGCTCGCTCCTCGCCGACAACATCGGCCACTTGGCGCATCTGCACGCGGCCCGGACATCATTCGCCGCGGTCTCGACGCGCGCCTCTCGCGACTATCACGAAGTTCCGTGAACGCATGGCGTGGACCTTTCCCTGGTTTTCCTCCCACGGCACGTCGTTCAACTACGATTTCCACGTCACCATGGATGAGTCCGTGACGCCTGTTCTCTTCAACTTCCGCACGGAGGAAGAGCTGCGGGAGGCCGGAGTCGGGTCCTGGGCCCTGAGCGGCGAGCAGCACGGCCTGAGCGTCTTCCTCCGCGAGGGCGACCGGGTGTTTCACACCTACTCGACGTACTCACGTGGTACCGATCTCCTCAACGGCACCTTCAACTACCTGGACCTGACCCCTCTCGGGCGCCAGGAGGAGGCCGGGATCATGGACTGGGTCCGCCACCACGACGACTACGACGGGTAGCCCTTAGGCCAGGTCGTCGAGCGGGCGGAGGAAGCGGCGTTCGTACCGCTTGATGCAGCGGGTGTCACGGGCCAGCCGAACCGCCTCCTGGCACTCCGGGTCGGACATGCTGTCCGTGCGGTACTGCTCGTACGCGGCAAGGCCGGGAAAGGAGAAGAGGGCGTAGGCGGTGTCGCTGTCGCCCTCACTCGGCAGGAAGTAGCCGTGGTGCGTTCCGCCGAAACGGTTGACGAGGCGGACCCAGCGGCGGCCGTACTCCTCGAAGTCCTCGAGCTTGTCCGCGTCGATCTCGTACTTCAGGTGAATGGTGATCATGCCTGCATGATGCCCTGTGCCGGTTCGGACCTCGTGAGCGGGGACGTCGGCGTGTGCGACGACGGGGCGGGGCCCTCCTGCGCCGGTTCCCAGGCCGCCGAGCACAGGGATTCGGCCACGGCGGCCGTGTAGCGGGCGGCAGCCAGCCAGTGGGAGGCGAAACCGTCGGTGTCGGCGGGGAGCAGGCGGCCGAACAGATCGCGGTCGCGTCGGGCCGCCGATGCGCACAGCCCGGTGAGGAGTCCGGCGGCCGTGGGGAGACCGGCGCGGCGGATCCGGCGGCTCTCGGCGGTGACGTCGCCGAGCAGGCCGAGGGCCGCACGGCCCGCCGGAACCGTCTGTTCCACCCGGCGCTCCAGGAGGTACAGCGGCGAGTGCGCGCCGGAGTCTCCGGGCCGGGGCGGGGCGGGGCGCCCGGGGGTGTTCGGGTCCGGGAGGTCGGCGCGGCTCAGGCGGTCGAAGCCGAGGTCGACCGTGCCCTCGCCGGAGGGATGCGAGCAGGCGAGAAGGGTGAGCCGGGGGTGGGGGGCGGGCACCAGTCGGCCGATGATCCGCAGCCGCGTCCCCGGTGCCGCGGCCAGCAGCGTCACGTTGTCGCGATGGGCCAGCGCGGGGTCGTCGTCGGCGACGGTGAGCCGGACGAGGACGCCGCCCTCGCACCGCGCGAGCAGGCAGGAGCCGCCCGACTCCCGTACCGCGCCGAGGAGTTCGACGTCCAGGAAGAGCAGGTCGCTGCCGCCGCCCTCCGGGTCCGCGTAGCGGGCGGTGGAGCGCAGGGCGCGGGCGGCCTGTTCGGACGGCGGCGTCTCCCACAGGGCGGCGAGCGGCTGTTCCGTCCATGCCGCGCCCCGGGCGGTTACGGCCTTGACGCCCTTCCCGGCCCCCAGTCTGCCGTCCGGCGACGCCGTCGCACCGGAGACCGCCAGGCCGGCCCGCCCCAGCTCCCGGTGGGTGAGCGCGCTGTCCCCCAGGCGCACGGCCCGGTCGGCCACGCCCAGGGCGCGTCCGACGCCGCCGGGCGCCACGTCGCCGACCGTGAAGAGGCGGCCGTCGGATGCGGCGACCCAGGTGCGGACGCCGCCGTGCCCCGAGTCGGTGACCACGGGTTCGGTGAACAGGCCGTACAGGCGCAGCGAGCCGTCCGGGCTGTACGGGCGGCGGGCGCGGCCTCGGACGGCGGCCAGCTCGGTCCCGGACGTCGTCCCTACCCGGTGTGCGGTGCCGAGGAGTTCGGCCAGGGCCGTGACGAGGTCGGCCGTGCGGTAGGACGGGTCACCCGCGCGGGCCGCGCGCAGCAGGGTGACGACGGACAGCGCGGCGCCCGCTGCACGGGGCAGCTGCCGGAGCCGGGCGGTGTGCGCGGCACGGAGAAGGGCCGACTGAGTGACGGCGCCGGCCCCGTCGACGCCGGCCTCCAGCGCGGCGGCGCCCGCCGACCACAGGGCGTCGGCGGCGGCGCGCTGGGCCGGGCTCGCCACCTCGGGCGGGGAGGCGGAGTCGGGGGCGGGGTCGGGTGCCTGGCCTGTCACGGAGTCGGGTGCACGGGCCGGGTCCGCTGCCGAGTCGGGTTCGTGGGCCTTGGCGGTGGGCCGGTCGGCGAGCTCGGGCGGCAGGTCCGCCGCGGGGGCGGCGCAGGCGGCGGCCGCCCGGTGGACGCATGCGGGGGCGAGGAGGCAGCCGCAGGTGATGGCGTCCGTCGTCGCCACCACGCCGCCCGGGGCGTGCAGACGCAGCTCGGTCTCGTCGTCGACCTCGATCGTCACCGTGTCCCCGTCGCGGCGCTTCGGACGGGCGTCGATCTTCGTGACCGCCGCGTCCAGCCGCTTGCGCAGCCGGGGCGAGAGGTCCTCCACGAGCGTGGCGGTGACCTCCGGTGCGACGGGTGGCAACCGGTCGTCGTTCATGCGGTCTTCTCCCCTATCCAGCGGGCCAGTTCAAGTGGGCTGAGGGCCGCCACGGGCATGCCGGCGGCCACGAGCTGCCCGGCGACGCCCGTCGAGTAACGGGGCCGGCCGGCGTCGTCGAGGCTCGCGCACCCGAGGACGTGGCAGCCGGTGGTCACCAGGGCCCGCACCTCGGCCAGCAGTCCGGCGAGGGGCGCGCCCTCCTCGAAGTCGCTGATGACGACGACGAGGGTGCGACTGGGCACCTCGATCAGACGGCGGGCATGCCGCAGTCCGGCGGCGATGTGCGTGCCCCCGCCCACGCTCACCTCCAGCAGGAGGGCGAGGGGATCGTGCACATGGCCGGTGAGGTCGACGACCTCCGTGGAGAAGGCCAGGAAATGGGTGCTCAGAGTCGGCACCCCGGCGAGCACGGACGCGGTCAGCGCGGACCAGATCGTGGACGACTCCATGGATCCGGAGACGTCGGTGACCAGGATCAGGCGCCAGTCGGCCGACCGGCGGGCACGGCTGCGGAACACGGGATTCTCCGGGATCACCTGGATCGTTCCGTCGGCCGTGCGGCGGGCGGTGGCCAGGTTGGCGCGCAGGGTGCGCGGCAGGTCCAGCCTGCCGCCCGGGCGGCGGGTGGGCCTGGCCGACATCGTGCCGGTGAGGGCGGGGCGCAGCCGGGTGGCGAGCTGCCGGGTCAGTTCGTCGACGAGGTGGCGGACCAGGGGCCGGAGCGCCGCGAGGCGGGCTTCGGGGAGCCCGCCGGCGTACCGCAGGATCGTCCGGAGCAGCTCCACGGAGGGGGTGGCGGCCGCCGGGTCGAGTTCGGCGAGGACGTCCTGTCGCCCTGTCCCGGCCGCGGCGGCGAGGACCTCCTCGCGGACGCCGGGGCCGAACAGCGCGGCCAGTTCCTCGGACCACTCGCGGACGCCGGGGAACGACGGCTCCCGGCCGCCGCGCGGTCCGGAGCCGCCGTGACCGGGCAGACCGCCACGGGATCCCTCGCCGTGTCCCGCGCCGTACAGCTCGTCCAGAGCGGTCGCCAGGCGGGCGGCGCCGGACGGCAGTTGATCGGCGCGGCGGCCGAGCACGAGCCGCCAGCGGTCGGCGGGCGCGAGGGTCCGCGCGGGGGCGGTCCCGGTGGAACCGGTGGAAGGTGCGGGGGCTGCGGGGGCGGGGGCGGAAGCGTTATCAGGCGTGGGGGTGCCTTCGGGGGAGGGTACGGGGGCGGCTTCGGTGCCGGGCGTGGTGGTGAGGGCAGCCTCGGGCGCGGTGGCGGGCGCGGCTTCGGGCGCTGTGGCGGGCGTGGGCGCGTGAGCCGTGGCGGGCTCGGCGTCGGGTGTGGTGGCGGGCCCGGCTTCGGGCGCTGTGGCGGGTGTGGCGATGAGGGCAGCCTCGGTCGCCGGCGCGTGCGCCGTGGCGGGCTCGGCGTCGGGTGCGGTGACGGGGCTCGTTGCGGTGGGGCGGCCGGGCTGCGGGGTGGCCGGGAGCCGGTGGTCCCGTTCGGGTGGCGGGACGGGCAGGCCGAGGCCGGTCAGGAGTTCGCGGGCCGCGAGGTCGGCTGTCGTCCGGCGGGCCAGTTCGATCGGGTCGTCCGCGTCGAGGGTGTCCACCCGTTCACCGAGCCGCTCCTCGACCGTGTCCAGCAGCCGGTCCCGGGCGGCCGGGCTCAGGGTGTCGAAGCCACCGCGCAGGGCCGGTAGCCGGGCCAGGAACGCGGTGTCGTCCAGCTCGACGACCCGGCGCAGCAACGGGTCCAGGGCGCCGACGCCGACGGTCAGCAGCGGGCCCGCCACCGTCAGGACGCCGGTGAGGCGGGCGGTGAGCGCGGTCCTGGAGGCGCTGCCCACGGCTCCGTCCACCCAGGAGGCGACGCGAGCCCCGAAGGACTCGGCCTCCTCGTGGCCCGTGAGCACCCTGACCGCTCCGGCGGCCGCGGCGATCAACGGGGTGCCGTCGGCGGCCAGCCGGGCGAGGGCGCCGGTGAGCCGGATGCCGCCCACCCGGTCGGCCCGCTGGGCCAGTTCGAGCAGCGCCCGCGCGTCCTCGGGGTCCTCGGAACCGGTCAGACCGTCGACCTGGCGTACCGCGGCCGAGGTCAGCAGTTCGGCCGCGTGCGCGGTACGGGCGGCACGGGCGCTGGTGTCGGGGGCCGTGGATCCGTCGGGCGCGGCCAGCCCCGGCAGGTGGCCGGCGTCCACGCGATCCAGCAGGTCGAGCCCGGCGAGGAGTTCGGGAAGGGTCCCGCTCGCGGGGAGTACGGCGGCGAGTTCCGTCAGCCGTTCGTCGGCCAGGGCGGGGAGTCCGCACGCGGCGGCCTCCGCGAGGCCCCGGACAACCTGCGCGGCCGTTGGACCGCCCTCCGCGCGCTCGGCCGCGTGCCGTTGCCGCAGCACGCCCTCGGCCGCCTGGGCCGGGGTGACACCGCGGGCCCCGGCCGCCGTGAGCATCGCGGCCGTCGCCGGGGTCCACCGCACCTGCCAGCGCGTCGTCAGCCCTTCCCCGCCCGCCGCACCGGCCACCCCCTGCTCCTGCGCGTAGGGGATGCCGCACACCGTCAGCCTGCGCAGCAGCAGTTCGCGGCGTCGGTCCAGGGTGGAGCGCGCCGGGTCCAGCCGGAGGTCGCGCGGTGTCTTCTCGTGCGCGTCCCCGGGCCCGGGAAGCGCGAGCGTCGCGGTCTCGGCCTCGACGGCGGGGCCCAGTCCGCTGCGCGGAGCGGCGGGTGCGGGCCGCCCGGTGCGGGCTCCGACCAGTACGCGTTCGAGGGCTCCGGCGACGGCGCGGCCCGTGCCGTAGGTCTCTCCACGCCCGAGCACCGTCTGTACGGCTTCCAGGAGTTCACCGCGGCCGGGGGCGGGCAGTCCGCGCAGGCGGGCCAGGTCACCGGCCACCCGGACGACCTCGCGCCCGTCCGCCGGGCCGTAGGGGTGGCCCTGTTCGCGGAGGGCGGCGCAGACGCGGACGGCGGTGCGGATCAGCGCCTCGTGCAGCGCCGCCGGGTCCCCGGCCGCGTCCAGGACGGTGTGCTGCCACTCCGGGTCCCTGATGCCGGCCGGGTAACCGGAGCGTGAGTCGAGCAGCGGGTACGTGTACGGGACCAGGGAGACCGTGCAGCCGGTCGTCCCGGCGGTGCCGTGCAGGTGGCCGTCCGCGCCCTCCGCACCCGGCTCGGGCGCGGCGGCCCGGTTGGGCGTTTCCGTGCCGGTCGCCGCTTCCGGCGTTGCTGGTGCTTCCGGTGTTGTCGCCGCTTTCAGCGTTGCTGGTGCTTCCGGCTTTGCTGTTGCTCCCCCTTCTTCCGGTGCTTCCGGGGCTTCCGGTGCTTTTGACGCGTGCGGCGCGCGGCCCCCTGCGGCGGATGTCAGCAGCGCCGGGGTGTGGAAGGCTCCCACCACCACGGCGGGCCGCCGCCCGCTCGCCAGGGCCTCGGTGACATGTCGGCGCATGCACGCCTCGCGCACCAGGTCCGTGCCGTGCACGCCGCCCCGCGCTTCGGCCTCGTAGCGCAGTGCCCAGCCGGTGAGCAGGGCGGCGCGGCGGAGCGACTCGGGTGTCGAACCGGGCGCGAGGGCCTCCACCAACCGGTCCCACAGGTCGTCGCCGTCGCGGCCGGTGAGCCGGGACCGGAGCGCGGCGGACAGCCCCCGCCCCTCCTCCGGCACCGGTGCGGAGTCGGCGCCGGGGGCCGGGGCGGGGGTGTCGGGGCCGCCCACGGCCCACGCCCGGTCGGCCAGCGGCAGATCGCAGGCCACGGCCGGGACCCCGTTCCTCGCCGCCCAGCGCAGGGCGACCAGCTCCGGCGAGAAGTCGGCGAACGGGTAGAAGGCCGGCCCCCGTTCGTCCGCCGGGCCGGCGCCGGGCCCGTCCGCGGGCACGGCGGCCAGCGCGACCGGCGCCTCGGTCTCCTCGTGGGCGAGCCAGCCCAGCCACGGCTGGAACTCGGCGGGAAGTTCGACGAGGAGGACGTCGGGGGCCGCCGCGTCCAGCAGCGCCGGGAGGGCGGCCGCCAGCGAGGGCGCGTGGTGGCGCACCCCGATCAGGAACGGCTGCCCCGGGCCGGTCGCCGCGAGGGCCGCCACCGCGGCCTCCGAGGCGGACCGCGCCCCGGGAATGGTCGACTCGCTCATCCGTCAGTTCTCCAGCACCGCGCGCAGGTCCCACAAGGCACGCCAGGTGGCCGACCCCTGCTCGGCGCGCCTGCGCACCGGGCCGTCCCAGTACCCCAGGAGCCGTGCCGCGTCGGCGGGGTCGTCCTTGCGGACGACGCCGAGCAGATGGCCGGGCAGGAGGGAGAGCACGTCCCGATCGCCGGGGAAGTAGGCGGCGGCCAGGCCGAGGGAGCCCGCGACGGACACGGCCTCCGCCGTGCTCATCACCGTGGAGGGGCGCTCCACCTCCCAGCCCTCCACGGAGCGGCCGTCGCGCAGGTCCCGGAAGGCGGTGACCAGGGCTTCGAGGACCGCGTCGTCCACCTGGTAGGCGGCGCCCACGCGTTCGACGGCTGCCCGCGACTGGCGCCGTACGAGCGCGGTCTCGGCATCCACGTCCCCGATGGGGCCCACGGTCTCGAAGTTGAAGCGACGCTTCAGCGCGGCGGACATCTCCGAGACGCCCTTGTCCCGCAGGTTGGCGGTGGCGATGAGCGTGAACCCGGGAGCCGCGTGCATCTGGGCGCCCTCGCTTCCCGCGAGTTCGGGGACCGCGATCCGCCGCTCGGAGAGCAGCGAGACAAGAGCGTCCTGGACCTCCGGCAGGCAGCGGGTGACCTCCTCGACGCGGGCGACGGCCCCCCGGGTCATGGCGGTGAGGACCGGGGAGGGCACCAGGGCCTGCTCGGTGGGGCCCTGGGCGAGCAGCAGCGCGTAGTTCCAGCCGTACTTGAGCTGGTCCTCGGTGGTGCCCGCGGTCCCCTGCACGGTGAGGGCGCTGGTCCCGCAGACGGCTGCCGACAGCAGTTCGGAGAGCATGGACTTGGCGGTGCCGGGTTCGCCCACGAGGAGGAGCCCGCGCTCCCCGGCGAGGGTGACCACGCACCGTTCGACCAGGGCGCGTTCGCCGACGAACTTCTGCTCGATCACCAGGCGGCGCGGCACCCCGGCACCGGGGGCGGCGCCCTTCGGCAGGCCCAGTGGCTCGCCCGCGCTGCCCGTCACGAAGGTGACGACGGCGCGCGGGGTGAGCAGCCAGCCGGGCGGCCTGGGGCCGGGGTCGTGGGCGGCGAGGAAGGCCAGCTCGGTGGCGTACCGGTCCTCGGGGAGCGTGATCTGGCGGTGCGCCCGGCCGGGCGCCGCCGCCCGGCCCGGGATCCCGCCCGTGGTGGTGCTGTCGGCCGTAGCGCTGTCGGTGGTGCTGCTTTCCGGGATGGGCGTGGTGGTCGTGGTGTCGTTCGTCATCGACGGCGGCCCTTCCGGCTTGCGCGGGTGTCCAGTTCTTCGAAGGCGGGTGCGTCGCCGTCGCGGACCCGTGTCCAGGCGGCCGCGTACAACGCGGGCACGGGGAGGTGGGGCAGGGTCCGGGTGGACCCGGCCACCGGGTACAGGCGTTCCTTCCAGGTCTCCAGCGGCAGTCCGGGGGCTCCGCGTTCCAGCCAGCCGCAGGGGAGGAACAGGGTGCGGCCGGCGCGGGAGCGCTTCGCCTCCACGACGAGGTCGGTGGCGGCGAGTTCCGCACGGGCCTTCTTGATCCGTGCGGGCTTCCACTCGGTCCAGCGGACGCAGTTGCGGTCCGTGGGGTCGGGCAGGGCGAGCAGCATCAGGTAGAGGGCGGCGGTGTCCGCGCTCAGGTCGAGGGCGTCCGCCGCCTCGACCACCAGCTCCGGCACCGCACGCGTCGGATCCTGGGCCGGGTGGTGCGGGGATCCGTCGGGGGCGCCCGCCGAGGCCAGCAGGTCGGTCTCCTCACCCAGCAGTGCGCGCAGGGCGAGCAGATCGCCGGTGCCGTGACTGCTGACGGTGCCCTCGACGAGGCCGAACGCCGGGTCGTCGGGGCCGGCCAGGCCGGCCGGGCGAATCAGCAGTTTCTCGTTGTCGCCGTAACCGGGGGCGAGGAGCAGCGCCGTGCCGGCCCGGACCAGTCCGTCGGCGTCGGCGCCGCCGGACTCGGGGAGCCCGTGGGCGGCGCGGACCGCGGCGCCGATCGAGCCTCCCGACTCGGTCCAGTGCAGACCGAGGTCCAGCACCAGGTCCGGGTCGGCGAGGCGGCCGCGCAGGGTCGCGAGCCCGACGGGCAGGTGCGCCCGCAGGGGGTGCCCGTACGGCAGCGTGTAGGCGAGGGTGTGCAGGGCGGTCAGGGCGGAGGAGACCGTGCCGCGTGCGCCCGTCACGCGCGGGCCCGGGCGGCCGGTGCCGTCCTGGACTGCGGTGCCGTGGGCGAGCCAGGTCCGGGAGGCCGCGTTGAGGATCAGGTCGACGGCGCCCGGGGTGGTGCCCGAGAGGTCGAGGTCCAGCTCCTCGGGGACGCGGACGAGGGAGGCCAGGCGCTCCTGCCAGACCTCGGTGGCGGCCCGGACGTCGGGGCCGGTGGACCACAGCTCGGCCGGGTCCTCGGGCAGCAGCGCCCGGAGCAGGGCGTGCCGGTCGTCGCGCGGCAGGGCGTCCAGCCGTGCCGCGGCTTCCTCGAAGGCACGGGTCTTCGCGCCGAGCAGCGCGAGCGCCTCGACGCCGGGCTCCTGGACGGCCGCCGACAGCAGCGCGGCGGACTGGAGGGGGCCGATTCCGGTGGCCGTGTGGAACGCCTCGGCGGCCTCGGGGCGCCAGGCCGCCGGGCCCCGCTCCCGTACCAGGGCGGTGAGCCGGGTGAGCCGGTCGCGGGCGATGCCTCCCCGGTGAACGCGCTCGCGGTCCAGGGTGAAGCCGGGGACGGGGCCGAATGCGCCGGTCGGGTCGTGGTCCAGGGCGAGCCAGCAGGCCGCGTCGTCCCGGGTGTTCCGGCCGCGCTCGGCGAGGACGACGACCGTGCGGGCGCCCTTGCGCAGCACCTGGCCGAGGCGGTGCACGGCCTCGGGGCGCCCTCGCACGGGCGTCGCTCCGCCGAGCGGTTCGACGAGCTCCACCTGCCGGACCGTGCCCGCCGGGTCGGCCAGCGGGCCCGCGGCGAGGGCTTCCAGCAGCACGAGGAGCCCGGTGCGGTGCTCGGCGGAGGTGGTCTCCGAGGCGGCCCGGTAGGCCAGTTCGGGCAGCTTGTCGAGGAGGGAGAGCCAGGTGAGGGAGTCTCCCGGCACGGTGTACTCGTCCCGCTGCCAGCCGTCCACAGGGGTGAACGGGACCTTCGACGGGGTGGGCGGGCCGAACGCCGGCTCGCCGCCGAGAACATGGTTGACGGCGAGGATCTGGCGGATCACGGTCCACCGCTTCCCGCCTCCCCACCAGCTGCCGTGCATCCGCTCGGAGCCCCAGGCGGAGGCGTCCCGCAGTGTCGCGTCGTCGCCGTGCTCGGGCTCGTGGTCGAAGAACATGCCCTTGGTGCGCGCGGTGTTCCGGGGGGTGGCCGGCTCCACGGGCTCCGGGGGTTCCACGTACCGGGCGGCGGCGACAGCCTGGTCCACCGCGTTCCGGACGAGCGCGGTGACGCCGGCAAGGAGCCGGGCGTCGGACACCTCGGGCAGCACCCGGGCGGCGGCCTCCTCGGTCAGCTCCCGCGAGGAGGGCCCGGTGTACTCCTCGACGGCCCGGAACGCCTCCAGGTGCCGGGCGACCGCGGTGGCGACCTCGTTGAACAGCTCCTCCGCCCGGGCGTCCGTCAGGTTCCGCAGGGCCAGGGAGCCCCGCTCGTCCCTCGGGCGCAGGGCGTGCCAGTAGGAGACGGGAGGCACATAGGGGGTGCCCGCCGCGTCGTTCCCGCCGGAGGAGTCGGTGGTGACGGACCACAGGCGGCCACCGGTGCCGTCCGTGTCCGCCGGGTGCGCTTCCACGGAGCGGTGGTTCAGGGCCGCGATCAGCCGTGAACCGCCGGGCAGTGCGAGGGCGCCGAGCGGCACCGGGGAGCCGCCGCCGGGCAGCGGGTGCGGCAGGGTGACCGTGTGGCCGTCGGGGGTGCCGGCGACGATGCGATGCCCGTCGGCGGGGGCGGCCGTGCCGGTCTCGGTGACCGTGCGGCGGACCCAGCGGCCGAGGACCGTGCCGTCCGTGCCGAACGGGGTGGTCTCCAGGCCGGGCTGGAGGGGCAGCACCTGGCAGTGCTCGGCGAGCAGCCGAGTGCCGTCGCGCACCCCGGAGCGGAGGAAGGCGGGGAGGGACGCGCGACCGTGCGTGCCGCCGGCCGGGTCGTACTCCAGCCACACCCGCTGGGTGCCCTGGTGGCCCTCGCGCCAGTGGCCGGCGCCGTCGGAGATGACGGCGCGCTGGGGCGGGAGGGAGGTGTCGCCCGCGTGCAGGGCCTTGCCGCCCGTGGCGCGGCCGCCGCCGGGCAGCGGCAGGCAGACCTCGTCCGAGGGGCCGGAGCCGCCCCAGCGGGGGAGTTGCTCCCCGCCGACGGTGAAGACCTCGGCGGGGCGGTGCGACCAGTAGCCGCGCTGCTTGCCGTCCTCCCACCAGATGACCAACAACTCCCCGTCGACGTACCGCAGGGCGATCGTCCGCCAGTGGTCGAGGGTGGCGGGCAGCCGCAGCGTGTGCCGCAGCAGGACGCCTTCCGGGCCGACGACGACGGCCCGTTCGAGGGTGTTCAGGATCAGTGCGGGCCAGGCGCCAGTGACGCCGGCGGTCTCCCGCCGGTTGTGTTGCCGACGCCCGGCGGCCGCGGCCTCGGCGGCCAGTTCGGCGTAGGTCTCGTCGAGCGCGGGCCAGCCCAGTTCGTCGAGTACGCCGGTGCGCAGGGTGGCGGCGAGCAACGGTACGACGTCGTGGCTCTCGATGAGCCGTACGGCGTCCGGGGCGACGCCCTCGACAACGGACCGGAACGAGGAGAGCCTGTTGAGGGCGGTGCGCAGCCCGGGGAGTCCTCGTGCGGCCGTGTACTCCTCGGCGCGGGCCGTCAGCCACTCCCTCAGGATGACGGAGAGCACCGGGTGGGCCGCGACCTTCGCCAGGCCGGCGTCGCTCAGTCGCTGGCGGTGTCCATCGCCCAGATTCCCGACGTTCCGGCTCAGCAGGGCGCGGAAGAAGGGGCGTCCGGCGACGGCGGTGAGATCACGCGCGCCGGGCGTGGTGTCGGTGAGCCACGGGCCGATCTCGAATCCGAGGGACCGCGCGGTCCCCGCGTCCTGGTCGTCCGGCTCGGCGACGGGGATGCCGGAGGCCAGGCAGAGGTCGAGAAGGTCCAGGTCGGCGGTGCGCTGCCAGCGGCCCTGGAACAGTTCGACGGGGTGCCCGTCGGCGCGCAGCCGGTCCGCCATCCGGGCGGTCAGATCGAGGGTCCCCGGGCAGCGGCCCGAGGTGACCCGACTGCGCCCGCGGTGTGCTTCCCAGCGGGCGAGCCAGTCCGCCGGGGAGACGGTCGGGGTGGAGAGGGCGGCGGAGTCGGACGCCGGGGCGCCGGAGGGGGCCGGAAGGGCGGTCAGCAGCTCATCGGCGCCGGACTCGGCCAGCAGGGCGAGCCAGCCCGGTTCGCCGTCGGCGTCCCGGCCGCTCTCGCCGAAGGTCTCCGGGAAGAAGCCCAGGAGACGGGCCTGCACGGACGCGTCCCGTCGGGCGAGGTCGATGAGTGAGGAGCGGTAGGTCTCCCAGAACGAGGCGGGGGCGCGGACGACTCCCGGCGAGCCGATCAGATCGGCCACCAGTTCGCGTTCGGCGGCCTCGCGGTCCAGCCCGGCGGCCTTGACCAGCGCGCGCACGTCCTGTGGGAGCGCCGCGTACGGCGGCATGCCGGCCGCACAGCGCTCGACGAGCAGACGGCGGAACTGCGCCCAGGCGTCCGCCGGTGCGAGCCGGGCCACCAAGTCCCGTACGTACTGCCGGAGCGCCTTGACGGTCAGCGCGCCGACGAGGGCGAACTCCAGGAAGACGGCGCGCTGCCGCTCCTCGTCCACGACGAGCCCGTGCACCCGCTCGGCCTCACGGGCCTTGCCGAAGAAGGAGGCGGCGTAGCTGGTGTTCTCGGCCTGGAGGAAGAGGCGTGCCACCTGCTCGTAGTAGGTGGGAAGGAAGTGGGGCACGGCCCGGCCGAGTCGGGTGCCGAGTGCGTCGAAGCCTTCCTTGGCCGCTCCGGCACGGCCCTTGGCCTGCCGGCCCAGCCGCTCGATGTCCTTGACCAGGGCCAGGGCGTGGTGCCCGTTGGCCGGGTCGTTGACCAGCGCCCAGGCGGGGAAGCCCAGCGTCTCGCGGCGCACCTGACCCACGACCGGGGCGTCGACGGTCCGGGCCAGGCCGAGGAACTCCAGGGCCAGGTCCTCGGCTTCGCCGAGGGTGCCGGGCACGAGGCGGACCACGGGGCGGTCGCCGAGGGCGGTGTGCGTGTAGGTGCGGGCGGTCAGCGCGTCGGCGTCGTCCCGGTCGGTGGTGCCGGCCGGGAGGATCGCGCCGGCGTCCAGCAGGGCTGTCGCGCGGGCCCGGGCGGCGGGGTCGGCGGGGCTCTCGCCCCGGGCCTGGCCGGGAAGGGACGCCGCGTCCATTGCCGTCGTGTTCGCGTGCACTGCCGTCGTGTTCGCGTCCGCTGCCGGCGTGTTCGCGTCCGTGCTCGTCGTCGTGATGCTCATGCCGCCCGCTCCTCGTCCTCGACGTCGCGGCCGGCGTAGAGCGCCGCCGCCATCCGCATGCCCTCCGACCACGCCACGGGGCCGATCTCGGCCGCCGTCAGCGCGCGCCCCGCGGGGTCGGTCCAGCCCAGGGGGCCCGTCTCGGTGTCGTACGCGTCGTATCCGTCGTGTTCGCCGATCCAGATGCGTGCCTCGGCGGTGGCGCCGTCCTCGACCACCGGGCAGACCGCGTATCCCCCGCGTGACCGGTACCCGAGCTGGGTGACGCGGCCGTGCAGGAAGCGCAGTTCCTTGAACACGCCGCCGGCGTACGTGTCCACGGAGGTGGTCTCCGGGGCGAGGCCCGGCGGGCGGCGCCACACCTCGCGGAACAGCTGCTCCACGTTCTGGCGCACTCCCAGCTCGACCGCGAACTCCCGCAGTTCGTCGAGGTCGTCGAGGAGCACGGGGTGGGGCACGCTGACCACGTCCGGGGTGATGCGGACCGTGTCGCCGTCCAGGTCGACGAGGCCGAGACCGCGCTCGGGATCGACGTCGCGCAGGAATCCGGCGACCCCGCCGTCCGCGCCGGTGACCACCACGTCCCGCAGGGCCGCCTGCCAGGCCGGGTCGGGCCAGACCCTGGCGAGCACGGTTGTGGGAACGGGCAGCGAGCGCACCATCCACTGCTCGACGTCGGTCAGGCACCGGCGTTCGTGCCGCTCCATCCACTCGGTCAACTGTCGGAGACCCACGACCGCCGGATCGTCCTTCAACTTGGCCGGAACGGACTTCAGCCGCCGCCCCTTCCCGTTGCGGCAGACCACCTTGCCCGCCTCCAGAGCGACTTCGTAATCGCCTGCCGACACCCACCCCATGCGCAGTTCTCCCCTGTTTCCGAACGGCCGCCGAACCGGTGGCACGCTGATGAGACCCGTCGACGGCAACGCACCGTGACGAGTGGGAGAGACTCTAGGCGGCCCCAGTGACAACGGGTTCGGGCCCCCTCACCAGCGTCCTGCGGCGGGCGCCCCGGAAGGAGCGCCCGCGTAACGCCAAGGTCCGGCCCTCCGCGTCGAGGGACCCGCCGGAGCAACGGGCGGAACGTCCGGCGAGAGCGGCGACAGCGGCGCGAGCGAACTGCGAACTGCGAACTGCGGACAGCGGACAGCGAACTGCGTGCGACCCGCTCGGTGCGTCAGGGAGCGAGTACGACCGTCTTGCCGGGCAGTCGTCCGCGCCGGCGTCCTCATGGACGGCGGCCAGTTCGGCCACCGGGCGGTGGGCGGCGACGTGGACCCGGAGCTTGCCGGCGTCGACCTTGGCGACCAGCTCGGTCAGCTGGGCTCCGTCGCTGCGGACCCACAGGCTCGCGCTGCGCACGCCCCGGGCGGGGTCTTCCGGGACCGGACCGGCCGTACTGGCGGCCACCCCGCCGTCGGCGACGTAGCTCGTCAACTGCGCCAGCTCCTCCGGCGAGACACGAACGTGGTTCACCACGACCTGGAACGGGCCGCCCACTGCGCCCGGCCCGGCGGCGAGGTCGAGGGGGCCCGTGACCCGGTCGGCGCCGTAGCCCCGAAGGCGGTCGGCGTGCCGCGGTGCGTCAACCGCCGTCACGTGCGCCCCCGCGTCGACGGCGAGCTGCACCACGAGACTGCCGACCGCGCCTCCCGCTCCATTGACCAGGACGGTCTGACCGGACTTCAGCTCGGCGAGCTCGAACAGCGTCTGCCAGGCCGCCAGCCCGGTCAACGGAAGCGCCGCGGCGTCGACCAGCTCGGTCGTCCGGGGCGCCGGGGCGAGTGAGTCGGCCCGGACGAGCACGTACTCGGCGGCGCCACCGGCGGAGTCGAGGGGCAGCATCGCCACGACGCGGTCGCCGACCTTCGGGCCCCTCACGTCCGCACCGAGTTCGGCGACGGTGCCCGCCAGGTCGATCCCCGGAACGTACGGGAAGATTATCGGGATCATCTCGGCCAGGAATCCGGCGCGGATGTGGTCGTCGACCGGGTTGAACGACGTGGCCGCAACCCGCACCAGCACCTGACCGGCGCCGGGGGCCGGACGCTCGACGTCCTCGTGGCGCAGGACCTCGCTGCTGCCGAACTCGTGGAAACGTATGGCCTTCATGGCACTTTCCTCCAGGGTGTGTTGACGCCGCCGCCCGAGAATGGGGTGGTCGGCGGGACGGTGCGGCGTTTCGGGGCACTCGGGGGCCGGCGACGGTCGCAGGACCGGACGTCGGCCGGGCTGCTCGCCGCGGCCTCCATCGAAGCGAAAATGAACTCCCTCACTTGCCCAGGAAATTACTTTCACTTTCCTGGGCAAGTCAGAAAGTAGCTCACGAAGGGTTGTCCAGGCAAGTGATAGAACTTGCCTGGGCAAGTAGGATGAGAAGCATGGACACTCAGTCACCCTGGCTCGACGACGGCCAGCAGGACCTCTGGCAGGCGCTCCTCACGGTCGTCATCGCCCTCCCGGCGGCCCTCGACCGTCAACTGCAGCGAGACGCCGGTATCTCCAACTTCGAGTACGGCGTCCTGGCCCAGCTCTCCATGGCCGACGAGGCCACGATGCGACTCAGCGAACTGGCCCGGCTCTGCGACAGCACCCAGCCCCGGCTGTCGAAGGTGATGGACCGGTTCGAGGCCCGCGACTGGGTCATCCGCCGGACCGACCCCGGCGACGGCCGATACACCCTCGCCTCCCTGACCGACGCCGGACGGCAGAAGCTCGTCGAGAGCGCACCGGAACACGTCGCGCAGGTGAAGCGACTCGTGTTCGATCCGCTCAGTGCCGCCCAGCGCCGCCACCTCGAAACCGCGCTGACCCGCATCGCCGCCACCGTGCGCCGGGAGCTCGAAGGAGGCTGAGCACCAGGGCCGCGCCCGCACGGGTGCCCGCCGGCCCGTGCAGCACGCTCCTTCTCGCCGAAGAAGGCGTCTCAGCGGAGGCGGTATAGCCGGCTCACGAAGGGGGTGAAGGTGACCCGGAGGGGGTGAAGGTGACCGGGAGGGCCTGGGGGCCGCGGAACGTCGGGGCGTAGCCCCATGCGACCTCGCCGGCCGGGATGTCCAGGGTCAGGTCGGGCAGGCGGCCGAACAACGTGGTGATCGCGATCTCCGTCTCCAGCTTCACCAGATGGCTGCCCAGGCAGGTGTGCGCGCCGTGGCCGAACGCCAGGTGCGGGCGGGCGTCACGGGTGAGGTCCAGGGCGCCGGGGTCGGGGAACCGGTTCGGGTCGCGGTTCGCCGCCGCCAGCGACAGGAGCACTACGTCGCCCTCTGCCACGCGGGTGTCCGCGATCGTCAGGTCCTCGCCCGCGTACCGGTACTCCGCCACGTGCGACGGCGAGTCCAGGCGCAGCAGCTCGTTGACCGCCCGGGACCAGTCGACGTCTCCGCCGAGCAGGGCGGCTCGCCGGCCGGGGTGACCGAGCAGGCGCAGGACGGTGGTTCCGAGGAACTGGATCGTGGTGATGTGACCGGCGCCGATCAACGTCATGACCATCACCTCCAGCTCGTCCCCGGTCAGCGCGCCCGACTCGATCAACCGCGTCGGCAGGTCGTCCCCCGGGTGCGATCGTTTGTAGGCCACCAGCTTCCGGACGTAACCCAGCAACTCGGCCAGCCTCACCTCGTCGCGCGGCTGCTGGAACTTCGCGCGGTACCACAGGTCCAGCACGTCGGCGGCGGGCGCGCGCTCGGCCTCCGGGACGCCGAGCAGGTCGTGCATGACGGCGACCGGGACCTCTCGGGTGTACTCGGCGACGAGGTCCGCGTGCCCCCGCCCGGCGAACGACTCGACGGCGCGCGCGCAGGTCCGGGCGGTGCGATCGCGCAGGCGGGACACGGCGGCGGGGGTGAACGCCGCGGCGACGAGTCGGCGCAGCCTGGCGTGTCCGGAATCGTCGAGATGGGACAGACCGGGCGGGTGCGGGTCGGGGTTGACCGGGGCGCGGCTGCCCAGGCGGCGGTCCGCCAGGCAGGCGCGGACGTCGTCGTACCGCGTCACCAGCCACATCCGGCCCGGTACGTGCGGGCCGCCGACGGGGCAGACCGGTTCGTGCTCGCGCAACCAGGCGTAGCCCGGGTACGGGTCGGCCGTCACGACGGCCGGCCGGCGATCAGCAGCTTCTCCAGCGGGGACGCGGTGAGCGGCACGACCCGCGTCTCGGTGAGCCCGGCCTCGCCGAGCCATGCCGCGAGGTCGGTGTAGCGGTGCACGCCGCCGGCGTGGCCCTGCCACAGGGTCAGGTCGAACATGGCGAGGTACCCGCCCGCGGCCGGTCCCAGTTCGGCCGGTGGTTCCCGGTCGTGGTCGAGGATGGCGATGCTTCCGGTGGGGGACAGCGATCTCGCCGCGCGCCGGAACAGCTCGCGGCACTCCTCGGGGCGGTGGCCGTGCAGGACGTTGAACAGCAGCACCAGGTCGTGCCCGGAGCCCAGGTCGTCGGTGAGGTAGTCGCCCGCCCGCGCCGTCACCCGGTCCGGCGGGGCGTCCTCGCGGAGGGCCGTGATCGTCTCGGGCCGATCGAAGACGGTGACCCGCACGTCCGGGCGACGGCGGCACAGTTCGACGGCATGGTCGCCGTGGCCGCCCCCGATGTCCAGGACGGTCGCCGCGGGAGGCAGCGCGGCGGCGATGTCATCGGCCAGCTCCACGGCGGCGCCGGCGAGCATCCGGCGCAGGCGGGCCCCGGAGGCGGGGCGCTCCAGCCAGCTGTAGAAGCCGCGGCGGGGCGTGCCGGTACGGATGGTCTCCTCGATGTCGGCCCAGTGCTCGAACAGGACCTCGTGCCAGAACAGTTCGGCGTCGACCGGGCCGGGCTTCGCGGCGGTCGTGACCCCGTACTCGTCGTGCCGCAGGTAGCCGAAGGTCACCAGGACGTTCACCAGGCTGCGCACCCCGGCCGGGTCACCGCCGATCGTGGTGGCCAGCTTCCCCACGGACAGCGGGCCGGCTTCCAGCGCGGTGAACACCCCGAGCCGGACGCCGGCGATCATGGCCCGGTACCCGGCCGCGCCGAGCCGGTCCAGTACCGGAGCCGGGACACCAGGGGATTCTTCGGACAAGGGCATGATCATCCACTTCCGGAAAGCGCGCCGGCACGGGTGAGGAAGTCCAGGTGCCTGCGCAGCATTCGCTCGTCGGCCGGGGGGAACCCCACCCCCGCCCCGGCCGCGGCGGCCCAGGTGCGGGAGCAGTCGAACCGCGGGTGCGGTCGGGGGCGTTCGGGGAGGGAGAAGGCGAGCGGGGCGAAGGGCCCGGCCGGGTCGGCGAGCATCCGTTCCCGCCATCGGTGGTACGGCACCACCTCGGCCGGGTGACCGGCCGAGGTGAGGGCGGCGGCGAGGGCGGCACGGGTGAGGCCGCCGTCGCCGTGGTAGTGGTGGTCCCGGCCCATGAGGTTCGGGGCCTGTGAGAGCGCGACGATCGCCGCGGCCACCGTGTCCACGGGCACCATGTCCAGCACCTCGGCGGTGTCCGGGACCGCGCCGGCGGCGACGCATCCGGTGAGCCAGCGGCTGAACGCGGAGCGCGGGTCGGCGGCGCCGGTGGTGGTGTCGCCGACGATGGCCGCGATGCGGTGGATCGAGACGGGCAGACCGTGGCCGCGGGCGGCGACGGCCATGGCGTCGGCCACCCATTTGCTGAGGTCGTAGCCGCTGGTGAGGCCGCTCGGGTCGGTGGGAGCGTCGGCCTCGGTGACGACGCGGCCGTCGTGGGCGTCACCGAGGAAGACGCCGAGGGTGGAGATCAGGTGCAGCGGGGCGCCGCCGGCGCAGGCCAGGCGCAGGATCGCCGCGGTGGCATCGACGTGGGCGGATTTGAGCGCGTCGTAGGACGCGGCGAAGTGCGGGACGGCGGCGTTGTGGTAGATCGCGTCCACGGTCGTGAGGGTGTCGTGATCCTCCGTGGACAGGCCGAGGCCAGGTGCGGACAGGTCGCCGGGGACCGGGATCACGCGGTCGGTGACCGGCAGCCGGTCGATCGATCCCTGGCGGACGAGGCAGTGGACCTTGGCGTCGGTCCGGGCCAGGAGCTGGTGGAGGAGGTGGCGGCCGAGAAAGCCGGTGGCGCCGGTGAGGAGGATCCGGCGCGGTGTGCCGGCCGAGGGGATGCCGGGTGCGTGGACAGTACGCAGACGGATCCCGGGGGGAGGGTCGGTACGCAGACGGATCTCGGGTGGGGGGACGGCGTCGGCACGCAACCGGTCGACCGTGGGCAGGTCCGGCGGAGCGCCGTCGTCGATGGCCGCCGCGAACGCCGCCACGGTGGGGGCGGTGAACAGGGTGCGCATCGGCACCGTGACGCCGAGGCGGTCGCGGACGGCGGCGAGGACGTGGGCGGCGATGAGCGAGTGCCCGCCGATGGCGAAGAAATCCGCGGTGCGGTCCACGTCGGACCGGTCGAGAACGGTGGCCCAGATGGTGGCGACGGCTCGCTCGGTGGCGGTCCGGGGCGGATCCGCCGGGACGGAGGGGGTGATGGTGGATGGCTCGGGGAGGGCTGTTCTGTCGACCTTGCCGGTGCTGGTGGTGGGGAGGGCGTCGAGGACGACCACGGTGTCCGGCACGAGATGCGCGGGCAGGCGGTCGGCGCAGAAGGCGCGCAGACCGGGGACGTCCGGGACGGCGACCCGCGAGTCTAGGGGGGGCGGGGCGGGAGTGTTCCCGGTGGGTGCGGTCGAGGCGGGACCGGAAACGCCCTGGCTCGGCGCCGCTGAGACCGAACCCAAAGCGCTCCCGGTCAGTGCGGTCGAGCCCGGACCGGAAACACCCGCGCTCGGCGCCCCCGAGACCGAACCCGAAGCGCTCCCGGTCAGTGCGGTCGAGCCCGGACCGGAAACACCCGCGCTCGGCGCCCCCGAGACCGAACCCGAAGCGCTCCCGGTCAGTGCCGTCGAGACCGAACCCGAAACGCCCGCGCTCGGCGCCCCCGAGACCGAACCCGAAGCGCTCCCGGTCAGTGCCGTCGAGGCCGCACCCGAAACGCCCGCGCTCGGCGCCATCGAGACCGGGACGCCGACGTAGCCGATGAGGCGGTCCCCCCGGGCCACCACCACGGCCTCCGCGACGGCCGGGTGGGCGGCGAGCACGGCCGCCACCTCCCCCGGCTCCACCCGGTTGCCGCGGATCTTCACCTGGTCGTCGGCCCGGCCGACGAACTCGAGCGTGCCGTGCCGGTTCAGCCGCGCAAGGTCGCCGGTCCGGTACATGCGGGCGCCGGGGCGGTCGCCGTACGGGTCGGCGAAGAACGCCGCGGCGGTCGCGGCCGGGTTTCCCCGGTACCCCCGGGCGGGCGCCCGCCCTCCGATGTAGACCTCACCGACCACGCCGACGGGTACCCGGCGCAGAGCCCGGTCGAGGAGGTGGACGCGGACGTCTCTTAGCGGGCGACCGATCGGCAGTCGGGAGGGGTGCTCGCGGCCGTCGACGGTGCGGTGGCTGGTCGCGCAGACGGTGGCTTCCGTCGGGCCGTAGTGGTTGTGGAGGGGAATGCCGTGCTTCGCCCACGCGCGGACGGTCGCCGCCGGGACGATGTCGCCGCCGACCATCATGAACTCCAACGGGAGGCGTTCTCCGGCGAGATCGGCCACCCACCTCTGCCAGAGAGGAGCCGCCGTGTCCACCGCGGAGAGTCGGTGCTCGACGCAGAGCCGGAGAAGGTCCGGTCCGGTGAGGCCGCCCGGGTCGGGGTGGATGACCAGGGTGGCCCCGGCCGCGAGGACCGGGAAGATGTCGCCGAACGCGGCGTCGAAGTGCGGGGGCGGGACCATGAGGAGGCGGTGCGCGGCGGTGAGGCCGTGTTCGGCGATGAACGCGGTGGTGAGGTTGAGGAGCGTGTCGTGCTGTACCTCGACGCCCTTGGGTTCGCCGGTGGAGCCGGAGGTGTGGACGACGTAGGCGAGCTGGGACGGGTGGATGGGGATGGGCGTCGGGTCGCGGTGGATGGGCGTCGGCTCGTGGTGGCCGGTGGTGGGGAGGGCATCGCGGGTCAGGACGGTCCTCGCCCCGCTGGCGGTGATCAGGGCATGTCGGCGGGAGGACGGCTGGGCGGGGTCGATGGGGACGAAGCATCCGCCCGCCTTCAGCACGCCGAGGATCGCGATGATCGCGTCGGCGCTGGACGGGATGGTGATCGCGACCGGGTCCTCGCTCCGGATGCCGGCCTCGCGCAGGTGGCGGGCGACCGCTGAGGATCTGCGGTCCAGGTCGCGGTAGGTGAGGGGGGTGGCGGCGAGGTCGAGGACGGCGGTGGCGTCAGGGGTCCGGGCCGTCTGGGCCGCGATCAGGTCCACAACGGTCGTGGCCGCCGGTCGCGCGGGAGCGGCCAGGCCGGTGGACTGCGTGTCCGGTCCACCGGGCGACGCCGGATCGGACCCGGTGGACCGGACACGCGGTCCACCGGGCAAGGCCTGCTCGGACCGGGTGCCGAGGGCGGTGTGGACGGCGTTGTCGGCCGGGGACAACAGGTCCAGGTGGGACAGGGGCAGACCGGGGTGGCGGGCCACGGCCTCCATGACCGCCAGCACCTGCTCGGCGATCCGGGTGATCGTGTCCGCCTCGTACCGGTCGGTGCGGTAGTCGATGAGGGCGGGCCAGTCGCCCTCGCGCTCCCTGATGTGGAGGGTGACGTCGAAACGGCTGGTGGCGCGGTCGATCGGCAGCGGGGTGGTGGTCAGGCCGGTGAAGGTGACGGGGGTCTGCTCGCGGTTGAGGACCAGCATCGTCCGGAACAGGGGGTGGTCCTCCCGGGGGGTGGGGACCGTGGTGAGGATGTCGGCCAGGGAGATGTCGGCGTGGTCCATCGCGTCGGCCACCACCCCGGTGGCGTCGGCGAGCAGGTCGCGGGGGGTGGCCCGGCTGTGTGTGCGGAGCCGGAGCGGGAGGGTCGTGACGAACATGCCGATCACGTCCTCCCAACCGGCCGGGCGGGTGCTGACCGGGGTGCCGACGACGAGGTCCCCGCCGCCGTCCCGGGTGGAGGAGACGATGGCGTGGACGGCGAGGAGACCGGCGTAGGTGGTGGCCCGCTCGTCCCGGCACCAGGTGGCGAAGCGGCGGGCGAGCCCGGCCGGGACGGTGAACCGGTGGGTGGCGCCGGGGGCGGCGCCCGCGCGGCGGGGGTGAGCCGGGGCCGGGCCGGATTCCGGGGGCGGCGATCCGCCCGGCGTGGGGGCCCAGGCCCGGCCGTAGGGGTGGTCCGGGGTGGGTCCGGAGGCAGGTGGGGCGTCGCGGAGGGTCTCCGTCCAGAATGCGGTGGTTCGTTGGCGGGGGCCCACGGCTGCCGGTGTGGGGACCGGTAGTTCCGGTGCGTCGGTCTCCGTGCTGAGCGCGGCCTTCGGCCCCTGGACATCCGTGGCACCGGGCAGGAGCGGGGAGGTCGGATCCGCGGTCGTCAGGGTGGTCAGCAGGATCGCCATCGAGGGGTCGTCGCAGATGATGTGGTGAGCGGTGATCGTCAGGAGATGCGTCGTGGGGGCGGTTCTGATCAGGTGGGCCCGCACCAACGGGCGCCGGGTCAGGTCGAAGGGGCGGTCGGCGTCCCGGGCGGCCAGGCGTTCGGCCTCCGGCCACGGGTCCGCGTGAGCGCTCAGGTCGGTGGTGCGCCAGGCCCGCGCCGACAGCTCGTCCGTGTAGGGCCCCGCGCTCAGCCGCGGGGTGTCGTCATGGACGACGACCGCCGATCGCAGGGCGGGATGGATGGCCAGGGTGTGGGCGAACCTGGCCCGCAGGTCCGCCTCGTCGAGCGCGCCCTCCAGCCGGAGGGCGGCGTGCACGACGTAGGCCCCGTTGTCCTGACCCGTCTGGTGGAGGATCCAGAGTCCGTGCTGGGGGCCGGAGAGCCGTCCTGGCGAAGCGGGCACCGACCCGGAGTCGTCCGGAATGCCGGGATTCTCCCGGCCTGCCTCGATCGCGGCGCCCAGGGCGGCGACAGTGGGGTTGGCGAACAGGGTTCTGATCGTCACCTCCACGCCTAGCGCCGCCCGGATCCTGGCAACGGCCTTCGCCGCCGCCAGGGAATGGCCGCCGGACAGGAAGAAGTCGTCGTCACGGTTGACCGGGCGAGCCAGCAGGCGCGCGAAGATCTCCGCGAGCGTGGTCTCCAGGCCCGGCCGGGGGGCAGGGGCGGTGACGTCCTCCGTCGGTGGGGGCAGAGCGCGTACGTTCAGTTTTCCGGAGCTGGTCAACGGGAACGCGTCCACGGTCACCATCGCCGACGGCACCAGGTAGGCGGGGAGGGCACGGCTCAGCCGCTCCCGCACCCTCGGCCAGCGGGGACGCCCCGCGGCCGGGATCACGTAGGCCACCAGGCGGTCGCCGTCACCGGCCACGCGGGCGTCGGCGACCTCCGGGTCCGTGCGCAGCGCCGCCTCCACCTCGGCCGGTTCCACCCGGTGACCCCGTACCTTGAGTTGCGCGTCCACCCGCCCGACGAACTCCACGAGACCGTCCGGCCGGCGGCGCGCCAGGTCGCCCGTCGCGTACATGCGCGCGCCGGGGACCGGTGAGAACGGGTCGGCGACGAACCTCGTCGCCGACCGGCCGGGTGCGCCGAGATAGCCGCGCGCCAACGGGAAACCACCCAGGTACACCTCGCCGACCACGTCGTCGTCGACCGGTCGCAGGCCCGCGTTCAGCAGATGCACGGCCACGCCGTCGAGCGGGTCGCCGATGCCGAACCGGCTTCCTCCGTGCACCGGTTCGGCGGTCGACCAAATCGTCGTCTCGGTCGGGCCGTACGCGTTCCACAGCGCGGCCCCGCCCAGCGACCCGGCAAGCTCCGGCGTCAGCACCTCCCCGATCGACACCCGGATGCGCACGCACTCCGGAACGCCCCCGGCCGCCGCCAGCACCGCCCACACCGACGGGGTGACCTGGACGACCGTGACCGCCTCGGCCCTCAGCCGCCGCGCCAACGCGGGACCGTCGCCGACGGTCTCCGGCGGTATCGGCGCCACCCGGGCGCCCACCGTCAGCGGTGCCACGAGTTCCCACACCGAGATGTCGAACGCCGGGGAGGTCATGGCCGCCACCACGTCCCCGGCGGCCAGCCCCACCAACGCCGTCGACCGGGCGAGCATCCCGGCCACCGCCCGGTGCGGCACGCCCACCGCCTTCGGGCGGCCGGTCGACCCGGACGTGTGGAACACGTACGCCAGTGACTCGGGTGCGATGGCGGGTTCGACGCGCTCGAACTCCTCCGGCAGGTCCGGCATCCCGGTCAGCACCACGCGGGCGGCCCCGGCCACGGCCCGGCGCCTCGGCTCGGGCCACAGCGGTTCCACCGGCACGTACACCGCGCCCGCCCGCCAGATCCCGAGGATGGCCACCACCAGGTCCGTGCCGCGCGGCAGGTCCACCGCGACCCACACCTCGGGCCCGGCGCCCTTCGCCCGCAGCACCGAGGCCAGCGCCGCCGAACGGCGCTCCAGCTCGGCGTAGGACAACTCCCCCACCGCGAGGCCGTCCGCGTCGAACCGGATCATCTCCAGCACGGTCGACGGCGCCGGAGCACCGGTCGGCCCGGCCACCGACGCGGCGACCGAAGTGCCCGCCGTCAACGCCGACAACCGGCGATCGGGGTCGGCGCACGCGCGGTCCAGCAAGGTCAGCAGCCGCCCGGCGACACCGTCGACCGTCGCACCGTCGAACAGATCCGTGTCGTGCTCGGTGACCACGGCCATCTCCGTGCCGCCGGACTCCACCATCACGGTGAGGTCGACGTCGGCCGTGCCCGTGTCCGGCGGCATCCGCTCGGCCAGCACGCCGGGGAGCACCACCTCGGGCGGGTCCTGCATCACGAGGTGCGCCTGGCACAGCGGCGCGTGGCTCGGGTCGCGGGGGGCTCCGACCGCCTCGACGATCCGGTCGAACGGGACTGCCGCGCCGCCCAACCCCGCCGCTACCGCGCTGCGGGCCCTGGCCACCAGCTCACGGAACGTCGGATCGCCGCCGATCCCCATCCGCAGCGGCACCGGGTTCACGAACATGCCGACGACGCCGGCGAACTCCGGGCCCGGTCGCCCGGACACCAGGGTGGCGACCACTACGTCGTCCTGGCCCGCCGTCGTGCCCAACGTGGCGGCGTACGCGGCCTGCAGCACGACGAACCGGGTGGCGCGGGTGGCGCGGGCGAGCGCGTCGACCCGCGCGGTGAGACCCTCGGGGACGGCGTGGCGGCGCAACTCGCCCCGGAAGGCGCGCATCCTCGGGCGGGGCCGGTCGGTGGGCAGGGTGAGCAGGTCCGGCACACCGTCCAGATCGGACGCCCGGCGGGACGGGTCGTGGTCGATGATGTCCGGCGGCGCTCCGGGATCCGGAAGTGGCCGGGCCGGGTCGGCGTACAGGGCGCTGATCTCCTCGCACAGCACCGACAGTGACCTGCCGTCGACGACCGCGTGATGCGTGGCTATCACCAGGATGTGGTCGGTCGGCGTGATCCGGCCCAGGCGGATCCGGAACAACGGCCCGGTGCGCAGGTCGAACGGTTCCCGTGCGGCCCGCGCCGCGAACGCCGCGGCGTCCGCGGCCGGCACCGTCCGCACCACGACATCCGCGGCGCCCACCGGGCCCACCCGTCCGACCGGCTCGCCGTCGACCTCGTCGCATGTGGTGCGCAGCACCGGGTGCCGGGCCACCACCAGATCCGCCGCGCGACGGAGCGCGTCCACCGATACGGGGCCGGTCAACCGGAACACCGCCGGGTTGTTGTGCAGGGGCGCGCCGTCGGCGAACGCCTCCAGGAACCACAGCCGTCGGGCCCCGGGCGGGAGCGGCACCGTCATCGATGCACTCCCCTGTCCCCGAACCGGCTTCGGTAAGCGGCCAGTTGCTCCGGGTCGGCCCGTAGGAACGGCGCGTCGGCGGAGACCATGTGCCGCACCGCCAACAACGGCAGAGGGCTGCGCATCGGGCGGAAGTCCGCGTTCCAGAGACCGGGTGCGGACGGTGGACCCGGGTGGAACTCTCCGATCATCAGGCCGCGTTCCACGAAACCGGGCTTCAGCTCCCGCTGCGTGCGGTCGATCTCCCCGGGCGTGACGTCCGGCAGCACCACCAGGACCGTCCGGTACCTGGCCCCCGGCCCCTCGCGCGGAGGCAGGTCGGGGAACCAGTCGCGGTAGGCGGCCATCACCGCCCCCAGGTCCGGCCGCCCGGGGTGTACGGCGAGGAAGAGCCCGCCCCGTTCCAGCGAGAGGGCCGTGTACGGGCAGACGTCGCCGCCCCGCCCCAGATCTGGGTGCGGTCGGCACAGGTAGGACCGCGCCCACGCCAGCACCACCTCTCCGGCGGCAGGCAGGTCCGGGTGGTCCGGCTCGAACAGCGCGACGTCACCCGCCGGGTGGCTCAGCATCTCCCGCTCCGCTTCCGCCGCGCCGCGGCGAGCAACGTGACTCCGCCGAGCCCGGCGAGCCCGGTGAGTCCGCCGAGGAGGCGGTCCTGGCGGCGGGCCCGGGCGAGCGCGTCGCCGTACGGGAGGCTGCTGTGGCTGATCATCGCGTACAGCGTCCGCCACCCCGGTAACAGGCGGCCGAGCTCGAAGTCGATCCGCTTGCGGGCCCGGAAGACCGGTGACCGCACCCGGTCGCGCAGCTCCACGAAGTTGCGCGCGGACAGTTCAGCGAGCACGTCGGTGTGCGGGCGTCGACGGGCCTCGAACGCGGCGAGCGCGTCGCCCGGGGCGTGCTCGGCGAGACACGCGTCGAGCACCGCGCAGTCCTCGAACGCGGCGTTCATCCCCTGGCCGTAGAACGGGAACACGGCGTGCGCGGCGTCGCCGACGAGGACGACGCGGTCGTGCTGCCACGGTGCGGTACGCACCGAGACCAGGGTGCCCGCCTCGTGCGCGAGGAACTGCGTGACCAGGTCCGGCACCAGATCGGTCAGGTCGCCGAACTCCTCGGCCAGGAACGCCCCGGCCCGCGCCGAATCGCGCAGCCCCGAGAAGCCGGTGTCGCCGTCGAACGGCAGGAACACGGTGCCGGTCAGCGATCCGTCCGGGTTGGGGTGTGCCACCACCAGTCCCCGCCGGCCGGGCCACACGTGCAACGCCTCCGGTCGGTCGAGGGCCGGGATGGTGAACTCCCGGTAGCCCCAGTCCAGGTGCGTCCGGTGGAACTCGGCGCGCACCCGGCGGTGCAGGTGCGTGCGCACGGTCGAGTACGCGCCGTCCGCGCCCACGACGAGATCCGCCGAGAACGTCCGGGCGGGGGTCCGCACCTCGGTGCCGGTCAGGCCGGTGACGCGGTGCCCGAACCACAGCCGCACCCGGGGAGCCGATGCGGCGGCGTCGAGCAGGGTGATGTTGAGGTCGTGGCGGCGGACCGAGTGCAGCACCTCGGTGTCGTCCGCGCCGTAGGGCTGGTAGCTGACCCGGCCGCTGTGGTGGACGATCCGCCCGCGCATCGGAACCGCCGCGCCCAGGGCCTTTTCGAGGAGGCCGATGTCGCGCAACGCCGCCCGCCCGCGTTCGGACAGCCCGACGCTGATCGACCCGGCGTCCGGGCCGTTCGTGCCGCGTGGGTCGCCGCGCCGCTCCACCACGTCCACCCGGTGGCCGCGGCGTGCCAGCCGGATCGCCAGCATCGTTCCGGCCATGCCGGCCCCGACGATGACGACGTTCATGTCCGGCCCCGGGCCGAGTCCACCGGGTCCGCCGGGGTCGCCGAGGCCGTCGCGGACAGGGCGTCGGCGAGTTCGGCGGGTGTGGAGGCGTCGAAGACGGTGGCGACGGACGCTTCCACGGCCAGTTCGATCCGGATCCGGCTGACCAGCGCGGTGGCCATGAGCGAGGTGCCGCCGAGGGCGAAGAAGTCGTCGTCCGGCGCGGGCGTATCCACCGACAGCACCTCGGCGAACAGCCGGGCGAGGTCGTCGGCGAGCGCGCCCGACGCCCGCGGCGCGGGCTCCGCGAACGCAGACCGGTCCAGTTTCCCGTGGGGGGTCAACGGGAAGTGCCCGACCACCTCGATCAGGTCCGGGACGAGGTGGGCCGGCAGCCGCTCGGCCAGGTGCGCGCGGAGGTCCGGCACGCCCGCGCCACGCGGCACCACATAGCCCACCAGGTAGGCGCCGAGCGGTCCGGGGCGGGCGACGACCGCCGCCCGCGCCACCGCCGGGTGAGCGCCGAGCGCGGCCTCCACCTCGGCCGGTTCGACCCGGTGGCCGCGAATCTTCACCTGATCGTCGGCCCGGCCGAGGAACAGCAGGTCACCGTCGGGCCCCACGCGGACCAGGTCGCCGGTGCGGAACATGCGCGACCCGGGCGGCCCCCACGGGTCGGCGACGAACCGTTGCGCGGTCGGGCCGGGGCAGCCGAGGTAGCCGCGCGCGACCCCGGCGCCGCCGATGTACAGCTCGCCCTCGGCGGCCGGGGCGCACCTCTCGTCCAGCACCCGTAGTTCGGTGCCGGGGATCGCCGTTCCCATCGGCACCACCGGGCCGGCGGTGAGCGGCGCGCTCATGGTGGCGCACGCCGTCGTCTCGGTCGGGCCGTAGGCATTGATCATCCGTCGGCCGGGGGACCACCGGGCGACGAGGTCAGGGCCCGGGGCCTCCCCCGCGACGATCAGGCAGGCGACCGAGGGCAGCGCCAGCGCCAGGTCCGGCTGGGTGGCGAGCGCGCTCGGCGGCATGCACACATGGGTGACGCCGTGCTCGGCGATGAACCGGGCGAACGGTTCGCCGGGCGGAAGGCCCTCGGGCGGCGCGAGAACGAGCGTGGCCCCGGTGAGCAGCGCCATGCACAGGTCGGCGACGGCCACGTCGAAGCCGACCGACGCGTACTGCAACACCCGGGCGCCCGGTCGGGCATCGAAGCGTTCGCGTTGCGCCGCGACGAGATGAGCGATCCCCGCGTGGGGAACGACCACGCCCTTGGGTTTCCCGGTCGAGCCGGAGGTGTAGATGACGTAGGCGGCGCACGACGGATCGGGTTCCGCCACCGGGGCGGCGGACGCCTCGACGGCCTCCAGCACCCGTAGCTCCTCCGGGGTCAGCACCAGGGCGGGGCGGGCGTCGGCGAGCACGGCGGCCACCCGGTCCGGCGGTTGGGTGGAGTCGACCGGCAGGTACGCGGCTCCCGCGGCGAGCACGGCGACGACGGCCACTACCATGTCCGCGCCGCGCGGGATCACGACGGCGACGATGTCGTCCGGCCCGATCCCGCGGTCTCGCAACCCGCCGGCCACCGCCGAGGCACGGGCGTCGAGCTCGCCGTAGGAGAGCGTGCCCTCGGCGGTGACGACCGCGATCGCCTCCGGGGCCCGGGCGACCTGGCGGCGGAACGCCCCCACCATCGTCCCGGCCGGCAAGGAATTCACCGTATCTATTCGCGCGTCCACTGTCGTTTCACACTCCGTGACCCACGGAAATCTATGAGAGAGAACGGGGGGAACTCTGTCTCATAAAGCGGATCGGTGTCAACGAGGTCGACGAGGTGTTTGCCCCGACGCTCACCCGACGCGTCGACCGGGGCAATTATGAGAACTTGCTAAGGGAAACTTTGTCTCGCCGGTCTGTTCGGTGCCATGATCTGGCCAGTATCTTGTAGCCGCTTCCCGAGATCTGATCAGTTGCGCGCTTTCGAGCGTGAGCGTGACCGTGTCGTGCTCGGAAATGGGTTGGCCCATCTGGAGGAGTTCGGATGAGCGGGACATCGCTGGATATGCGATCGAGGGACACGGCACCGACGTTCGTACCGGTCGACCAGGTGACCGAAACGTCTCTCGTGCGGGTCGCCGGCTCCCTTCCCGACCATGTCAGCGCGCTCGCGCAGTGCCCGGACGACCTCCCGCCGATCCTCGTGCACCGGCCGACCATGCAGGTGATCGACGGCGTGCACCGCCTGCGTGCGGCCAAGCTGCGCGGGGAGGCCACCATCGGTGTGCGGTTCGTCGACGGCACGGAGGAGGACGCGTTCGTGCTAGCCGTGAGAGCCAACGTGACCCAGGGGTTGCCGCTGACGCTGGCCGACCGCACCGCCGCCGCCTCCCGGATCCTGTCGTCGCATCCGCACCTGTCGGACCGCCTGATCGCGTCGACGGCCGGATTGTCCACCAAGACGGTGGCCGCGATCCGGCAGCGTACAACCGGGGAAATGACTCAGTTGCACACCCGCCTCGGCCGCGACGGGAAAGTGCGGCCACTCGACGCCTCCCACGGGCGCACGATGGCGAGTCAGGCGATTTCGAACAATCCAGATCTTTCGTTACGGGCGATCGCCCGCATCGCCGGAATATCGGTCGGCACCGCCCGGGACGTCCGGGAAAGAATGCGCCGCGGCGAGGATCCTATTCCGCTGCGATATCGCCTTTCCACCGGACACCGCGCGGAAAGCAGCGCACCGCAGGACAAGGCATCGGGCAACCACACCGGCGGTGGCGACAACGGCGCCCCCGGACGCCCCGGCGCCCCGGCACGCCTCGCGCCGAACGGGACCGGTTCCTGCTCTCGCTGCGCACCGATCCGTCGTTGCGGTTCTCCGAGATCGGCCGCGCGCTCCTGCGGCTGCTCGACGCCAACACCCTCGACACCGCGCAGTGGGACAGCCTCGCCGCCGCCGTGCCCCAGCGCTGGTCACCGGTGGTCGCCGACCTCGCCCTGGACTGCGCGGCCGACTGGTCGGCACTCGCCTGCCGGGTCCGCGAACAGGTCCGCGTCAGCGCGTGAGTCCGGCGCGCACGCCACGGCGATCGCCGCCGCCAGCTGGACCACGGCGAACAGCGCGACCACCGGGAGCAGGGACGACGAGTCGCCGATGATCGCGACCGCGACCAGCGGCCAGAAGCTGGAGACCGTGACGCCCACCTGGTAGGTCACGGCGATCGCGGAGAACCGCACCATGGTCGGGAACAGGTCCACCAGGAACGCCGCCAGGCCCCCGTAGATCGCGCCGTGCGCGATGGTCAGCGCGGGGACGAGCACCAGGACGGCCAGTGTCGGATCGCCCGAGGACAGCCAGGCGCCCGCCGGGATCATCGCCGCCACCGAGACCGCGTAGCCGAAGATCATGACCGGCCGGCGGCCGAACCGATCGGACAGCGCGCCGAACACCGGCAGTGTCACGCACTCTCCCAGGGCCGCGATCATCAGCCCGGTCAGCACGGTCGACCGCACCTCCGGTCCGGCCTTCGCCGCGTGGGCCACCAGGAAGACGGTGAACATCGCGATCACCGACCCGGTGCCGAGCGAGGCGAGAATGCCGATCACCACGCGGCGCGGCCACCGCCGCAGCACCATGATCACCGGCACCCGGGCGGGGCGGCTCTCCGCCCGGCCACGCACGAACTCCGGTGTCTCCTCGATCCCCAGCCGGACCCAGATGCCGATGCCGACGAGGACGATCGACCCCAGGAACGGCAGCCGCCATCCCCAGGTCAGGAAGTCCTCCTCGGGCAGCTTGGAGATCAGCACGAAGGTCAGGTTGCTGCCGAACAGCGCCAGCGCGAAGCCCATCGCGGGCCAGCTGCTGAAGAAGCCGCGGCGCTTGGGCGGCCCGTGTTCGGTGCTGAGCAGCACCGCGCTTCCCCATTCGCCTCCGATGCCGATGCCCTGCGCGACGCGCAACGTCACCAACAGGACCGGCGCGAGGACACCGGCCGTCTCATAGGTGGGCAGCAGGCCGACGCCGAACGTGGCGATGCCCATGACGAGCAACGTCCACACCATCATCGACTTGCGGCCCACCCGGTCGCCGAAGTGGCCGAACAGCAGGCCGCCCAGCGGGCGCGCGACGAACCCGGCCGCGTAGGTGGCGAACGACGCGAGCACACCGCCGGCGGCCGACGAGCCGGGGAAGAACAGCGGGCCGAACACCAGCGCGGACGCCGTCGCGTAGAGATAGAAGTCGTACCACTCGATGGCGGTGCCGATCGTGCTCGCGATCAGCACCCGGCGGACCGAACGGGGCGCCGGGGTCACTCCTGGGGTCATGCGTCCTCATCGGACACGAGGACCCGCCCGCCGAGCTCGTCGGGATCGGCGGCGAGGTCATAGGCCCACACCTGCCGTCCGTCCGCCTCCCAGATCACCTTCCGCCCGTCCGCCCGCACCGCGTGCAGCGCCTTCAGGTCCGGGTATTCGTCCGAGGCGGCGGCCCGCTCCTGCGGGAAGTAGGTCTCCGAGTACGCCTCACGGGACGCCCCGGTGCCGCCCGCGAAGAACTCGGCCAGCGAGGCGCCGTCCGACGACAGCGGGTCCAGCCCGAGATGGTCGAGCACGGTCGGCATGATGTCGACCAGCCGGACCTGGCTGTCCACGCTCGTCCCCACCGGCACCCCGGGGCCGGCGATGACCAGCGGCACGTGCTGGGTCGCGTCGAACAGCAGGCAGCCGTGGCCCTCCTCGTACGGGTGGCCGAGATCGCCGGCGTGGTCGTTGGGGTACCACCCGGCCAGGTCCTCGCCGTGATCGGAGAAGCACACCACCAGCATCGACTCGATGTCGTGGCCCATCTCGGCGATGCGGCGCAGCAGGAGCTGGACGTAGTGGTCGGTGTAGGCGATCTCGCCCTCGTACGGGTTGGCCACCTCGACGCCGACGTCCTCCGGCGGCTCGTACGGCCAGTGCGCGTCGAAGAAGTGCGCGAACAGGAAGAACGGCCGGCGCCGTCCAGCGACCCGAGCCAGCGGGTGGCGCGATCGACCACCACCGGCGCGCGCTTGAGCGCCAGCCCGCGCAGCTTCACGTCGCCGACCGACAGCGGGTCCCGGCCGTCCGGCAGCAGCGGGATCTCGTCGTCGTAGAAGTCGAACCCGCGATCCATCCCGTACCACTGGTTCATACCGGGGCAGGACACCACCGCGCCGGTCGTGTACCCGGCCGCCGACAGGCACTCCGCCAGCGTCGGTACCCCCTTGTCCAGCGCTTCGCGGAACAGGTGCCTGACCCCGTGGCGCGGCGGCTGGAGCCCGGTGAACACCGTGGCGTGGCTGACCGGCGTCAGCGGGCACGACGAGATCGCCTGCGTGAAGCTGACCCCGCTCGCGCGCAGCCGCTCGATGCCGGGGTACTTCCCCGAATAGGCCACGTCGGCGCGCACGGTGTCCAGGGAGATGAACAGGATGTTCGGCTGTGTGGTCACCGGGATACCTCGGTATTCCTCTGTCGACTCCAGCGGCCCCGAAAGGTAACAACGAGCTCGCGGCGTACGACAACGATGAGCCGTGCGACCTGAACACCCGTGCTGAACAGCGCGTCCGGCTCCTACAGTTACGCGGCGGAGACTCCACGACCGTGAAGCGAGGGAGCATTCACATGGCGCGTAAGTTGTCCCTGGCCCTGGAGCTGTATGCCGACGCGAACGGCACCGTCGACCAGCGCTACATCGATCAGATGCGCGACCAGGACGCAGAACCGGTGCCGCTCGATCCCACGTTGCCGAGGTTCACCCTCGTCGTCGGGCCCTCGCCGTTCACCATGCCGCGTGGCTGGGAGTTCTTCCTCACCTCCCCCTACGAGGGGGCGACGTACATCTCGACCGTGCTGCACAACGCCGGATATCCGGTGCGCATCGTCGACGTCCGCTACACCCCGAACCCCCTGCAGGCGGCGTACGAGCAGATCAACGAGGGCACCGACGTGCTCGGCATGTGCACGTTCGAGGACAACTTCCCGTTCTGCCGCGCGCTGATGGCGATGGTCCGCGCATCGCACCCGGACGTACCGATCATCTGCGGCGGCTCGCTGGTCACTTCCGCGCCGGCGGTGTTCATGTCGGACACCGCCTGCGACATCGCGGTGATCAGCGAGGGCGAGATCACCATCCTGGAGCTGATGGAGAGTTACGCCCGCGGCTCGTGGAAGCAGGACCTCCCGACCGTCAAGGGCATCTGCTACCGGGACGAGAAGGGAAACGCCCGCCGCACGCCGCCGCGTGGCCAGATGATGGATCTCGACGCGCTGCCCAGGATGCGGCTCGACCTGTGGCCCCAGTCGCGGTCGCCGCTCGGCATGCAGCCGCAGGTGATCTCGTCCTACAGCCGCGGCTGCAAGATGGACTGCTCCTTCTGCTACCGCACCACCCCGCAGGTGCGGGCGAAGTCGCCGGAGAAGATGGACCGCGACCTCGACTGGCTGAAAACCCAGTACGACGTGGAGTTCTGCTTCTTCGTCGACCTCACGTTCAGCTCGCACCGCGGCCAGACCATCGAGATGTGCGACGTGATCTCCCAGCACGATCTGCGGTGGACCTGTCTGACCCGGTGCGCCGACATGGACGTACCGCGCATCGACGCGATGCGGGAGGCGGGTGCGGACATCATCCTGTACGGCGTCGAGTCGCTGGGCCGCGAGGTGTTGCGCGAGGCCCGCAAGGGCAGCAGCGAGAACCTGACCGTCCGCGCGATGCGCACCACGTTCGAGGGCGGCGTGCGGTTCGGCTCGCTGCTCATCGTCGGTCTGCCGAACGAGACCGAGGAGTCCCTGGCGGACATGGTGCAGTTCGCCGAGCAGTACAACCACGTGACCCGGGTGAAGTACCTGTCGGCCATGCCCGGCACGACGGTGTACCAGGACGCGGTGCGGAACAAGGTGATCCGCACCGAGATCGACCACCTGAACTGGCTGTCGGTCGAACAGGCGCTGCACGAGGACGAGTTCCTGAACGTGAGCGGGCTGCCCGAGCAGGTCTGCCGGGACGCCTACAAGCGTGTGTACGACGCCTATCAGCCCGGCCCGGTGATGGACTTCCAGCACTGGCCGGAGCACTTCCAGTACTTCCACCCGCAGCCGGCCGACGGCACCGATCGGTCGACGTCGTACGCCGGTAACGGCTGGCGCGCGGAGTGGAGTTCCGCCGCCGCGCCCCTGGTCCCCGGGTCCGAGCAGTACACCTTGGACAAGGTGGCCGACCCGGAGGTGGCCGCGGTCGGGAGCACGCTGATGGACTGCGGCGCGAAGAAGCTCGCGGTGGGGGGCTGACCCGTGTCCACTCAGGACGGCCCGATCCTGATCATCGGGACCGAACGCTCCGGGTCGAACCTGCTGCGGCTGGTGCTCGACGCGCACACGCGGATCGCGGTCCCGCACCCGCCGCACTTCATGCGGTACCTGTCCGGCATCCCGTACGACGGTGATGTCGACGCGATGGTGGGCGACGCGATGTCGTTGCTGCGCGACCACATCCACCCGTGGCCGCACGTGATCGACCGGGCCGCGGTGACCGAGGCGGCCGGCCCGTCGCTGTTCGGGGTGGTGGCGGCGATCTACGACCAGTACCGCGTCGCGGAGGGCGCGGCCCGGTGGGGGTGCAAGAGCACGTTCATGGTCGAGCACGTCGACGAGGTGCTCGCCGCACTCCCGGACGCCCGGTTCCTCTGGCTGGTGCGTGACCCCCGCGATGTGGCCGCGTCGGCCAAGCGGGCCGTGTTCGGCCACTGCCACCCCTACCGGATGGCGCTGCGGTGGACGGCCGAACAGGAGCTCGCCCGCGCGGCCCTGGAGCGGTGGGGGCCGTCAGTGGTGCACCTGGTGCGGTACGAGGACCTGGTGTCCGAGCCCGACCGGGAGATCCGGGCGATCTGCGACTTCATCGGTGAGGCGTTCGAGCCCGCGATGCTGGCGCACCACCTCAGCGGCAACGCCAGGGTGACCGCGTCGCTGTCGGCGTCCTGGCGCACGGCGGGCGACCCGATCACCACGGCCCGGATCGGCGCCCACCGGCGGGGGCTGTCCGACCGGGAGCGACGGCAGGTCGAGAGCGTGACCGCGCGGGCGATGGAGAGGCTCCGCTACCCGTTCGACCCGGCCTCGCTCGACGAACCGGCTCCCGGTCCGCTCGGCGTCGCGCTGCGCGGGTTCGCGGTCCGGACGGCGGTGGAGGCGCGATCGCTGCGCACCGACCGCAACCACTTCCGGCGCTGGCGGCGCGACGCCACCGTCCGCCGGCTGCGCCGCCGCGCGAAGCCCCGCCGCGCCCTTGTTCCGGCAGGAGAGAGCAGATGAACGAGACGGGAAGCGTCCGCACGCACTTCGCCGACCGGGCGAGCACCTACGACCGGTCCAGTGCGTGGTGCACCGACGACGCGCTCGGCGCGCTGATGCTGTCCGCGGCGGCGCCCCGGCCCGGCGACGCGGTCCTGGACGTGGCGTGCGGCACCGGACTGGTGTCGAGGCTGTTCGCCGGGCGGGTGCGGCGGCTGACCGGCGTGGACATCACGCCGGAGATGGCCGAGCAGGCGCGCGACGTGCTCGACGAGCTGGTGATCGCCCCGGCGGAGGAGCTGCCGTTCGACGACGGCACGTTCGACATCGTGGTGTGCCGCCAGGGGATCCAGTTCATGACCCTGCCGGACGCGGTGCGGGAGATGGCGCGGGTGACCCGGCCGGGTGGGCGGGTCGTACTGACCCACCTGTGCGCCTACGGGGACGACGACCGCGACGAGTACGCCGAGATCCTGCGGCTGCGCAACCCGGCACGGCGGCACTTCTTCCGGCCCGGCGATGTCGAGGCCCTGCTCGCCGGCGCGGGGTGCGACCCGGTGCGGTCGCAGCGGTACGTGTCGGTGGAGGACGTGGACGTGTGGTCGGACAACGGTGCGATCGGCGAGGACGCGCGGGAGGCCATCCGGGACCGCTACGCACGGGCGTCGCCCGCGTTCCGCGCCCGGCACGCGGTGGCCGGGACGGGCGGGCGGATCACCGACCGGATGCTGTTCGTCGTCGTCTCGGGAACGAGGGTCTGACATGGAACCGGACCAGTCCCCCGCCGACGGCGTGCGGGCCGCGTTCCTCGCCGAGGCGGCCACCGCGGCGCGGTACACCTACTTCGCACAGGTCGCCGAGATCGAGGGTCACACCGAGGCGGCCCGGGTGTTCGGCGAGCTCGCCGAGAGCGTGGCCTGCGCCGCCCACGGCCACCTGGATCTGCTGCGCGACCTGCTGGGCGGCGACGACCCGGGCGCCGGCCGCGCGCTCGGCGACACCCGCCGCAACCTCGCCGCGGCGATCAGCGGCGACCTCGAAGAGGCCACCGAACGCTATCCCGGCCTGGCCGCGCGGGCGCACATGGACGGCGTGGCCGATCTGGCGAGCTGGCTGGAGACGCTGTGCACGTTGAAGAAGACGCACGTGGACCGGCTGGAGCAGGCCCTCACCGGGCTGGCCGAGCCGCGGTTCGCCGGGAACGGAGCGCCATGACCACCGAATACGACGCCGAGGCGATCACCGTCTACTCCGGTCTTGAGGCGGTGCGCCGCAACCCGTCGATGTACGTCGGGTCGACCGGCCCGGACGGCGCCCACCACCTGGTGCTCGAACTGGTCGACAACGCCGTGGACGAGGCCGCCGCCGGGCACTGCGGCGCGATCTCGGTGGAGCTGCACGACGACGGCTCCTGCTCGGTCACCGACGACGGCCGGGGCATCCCCACCGCTCCGCACCCGGAGGCCGGGATCCCGGCGTGTGAGCTCGTGCTCACCACGCTGCACTCGGGGGGCAAGTTCGACCGCTCCTCGTACGCGACCTCGGCCGGGCTGCACGGTGTCGGCCTGGCCTGTGTGAACGCGTTGTCGGAGTGGCTGCGGCTGGACGTGTGGCGCGACGGCGCGCACCACAGCGAGTCGTTCGCCCGAGGCTCGGTCGAGACCCCGCTCAAGCGGGGCGGCGACAGCGGCCGCCGCGGCACCCGGGTGTGGTTCCGCCCGGACCCGGAGATCTTCTCCTCCTGCGTGCTCGACGCGGAACTGCTGCACGCCCGGCTGCTCGACATCGCGTACCTGCACCCGGGGCTGCGCGTCGATCTCATCGACCACCGCACCGGGCGGAACGAGTCGCTGTACGAGATGACCGGGGTGCGGGGCCTGCTCGCGTACCGCGCCCGCGACACCGAGAAGGTGCACGCCGAGCCGACCACCATCACCTGGGCGGGCAACGGGTGCGTGATCGACGCCGCCGTCCAGTGGACCGAGGGGTACGCGGAGCAGATCTTCGCCTACGTCAACACCATCCGCACCGACCTGGGCGGGTCGCACGTGGACGCCCTGCGCGGCGCGCTGGCCGGGGTGGTGGCCGAACACCTCGGCGCGGCCGCGGACAAGATGACCGTGGTCGACATCCTGGAGGGGCTGACCGCGGTGATCGCGATCCGGATCCCGGACGCGCGGTTCGACGGCCAGACCAAACGCACCCTGCGCAACGACGAGGCGGGCGCCCGCGTGTTCGACGTCGTCACCGACCAGGCGCGGCGGGCGCTGGCGGCCGACCCGGAGCTGGCCCGCCGCATCGCCGAACGGGCCGTCGACGCGAGCCGGGCCCGGCTGGCCGCGCGGCTGGCCGGGCGGACGGCCCGCTCCCGGACCCGGGCCGTCGAGGTCGACTACGCGGTCTACCAGCGGCAGTTCGGGATCCGCTCGAAGGACTGGCACGACTCGTGCTCCTGGCTCACCGACGAGGACCTGCTCGGCAAGCACGCGGAGCTGTGCGCGGTGCCGCCGGACGCGCGGATGCTGGACGTGTGCTGCGGCAGCGGTGTCGTCGGCGGCGCGTTCCGCGGCCGGGTCGGCGAGACGGTCGGGCTGGACCTCACCCCGGAGATGGCCGCGCTCGCCGCCACCCGGCTGGACGTGGTGCACCAGGGCACCGTCTACGACCTGCCGTTCCCCGACGCCAGTTTCGACCTCGTGGTCACCCGGGAGGTGCTGCATCTACTGCCCCGGCCGGAGCTGCCGGTGTCGGAGATCTTCCGTGTGCTGCGGCCGGGCGGGCAGTTCATCGTCGGGCAGATCGTGCCGTACGCGGATGTGGACGCGTTCTGGATGTTCCGCGTGTTCAAGAAGAAGCAGCCCCTGCTGTACCAGATGTTCCGTGAGGAGGACTTCCGGGCGTTGCTCACCGGCGGCGGGTTCACCGATGTGCGGATGGAGGAGTACTTCCTGTGGGAGTCGATCGACCGGTGGATCGACACCCACGAGACGACACCGGCGAGCCGGCAGGAGATCTACCGCCTCTATTACGACGCGCCGCGCGAGGTGCGCGCCGTCCACCCGTTCGAGGTGCTGCCGGACGGCTCGGTGCGCGACCGGTGGCGGTGGTGCGTGTACTCGGTGCGGAAGCCCGACCATGCCTAGCCGCACCGTGGACAGCCTCGTCGCCGAGGTCGTGCGCCGGCTGGAGGTGCTGCGGCCGCTCCGGGGCACGCCGGTGGAGGGCTTCTGCGCGAAGGTGCGCGATCTCGTCGTCGTCGCGTCGAGCTCGCGGGGCGGGTCGAGCATGCTCGCCGAGCTGCTGCGGTCCTCGCCGCACCTGCTGCACCTGCGCGGTGAGCTGAATCCGCTGCTGCGGCTGGTCGGCCTCGACCACCCGCACAGCGGCACCGGATCCGACGTGCTGGACGCGGCGCACTGGCACGGGCTTCCGCCACGGTCCCGGGCCCTGTTCGAGGCGGAACTGGCACTGGACGCGGGCTCCCCCGGCGTCGGCGTGGAGAACCTGGCGGTGGACGCGGCGTGGCGGCTGGTCGTGCAGTGGCCGGGGCGGGACCTCGATCCCGTCGACCTGGTGCGGACCGCCGAGAAGATACTGGACCATGATCTCCCCCGGTTCGCGCGGGAGTTGATCGACAGCGCCGGTGTGAACCCTTGGTACTACGACCTTCCCGGGCGGTCCCCGGGACCACGACCGGCCGGGCCGCCCGGCGACGTGCTGATCGAGGAGCCGCCCTTCGTCCTCCCCCGTCCGTGGCGGCCGGCGGACGAGCACGATCTCGCCACGAAGCCACTGGTGATCAAGACGCCGGGCAACGCCTACCGGCTCGGCTTCCTGCGGGCTGTGTTCCCCAACGCGCGCCTGCGGGTCCTGCACCTGACCAGGAACCCGGCCGCCTCGATCAACGGCCTGGTCGACGGGTGGCTGCACCACGGGTTCCACGCGTACCGGCTGGACGAACCGCTGCGCATCGCGGGATACGCCGACGTGCGGCCCGCCGACCGGCACTGGTGGAAGTTCGACCTGCCACCCGGCTGGTCCGCGTACACCGCCGCCGCCCTGCCCCGGGTCTGCGCCCGCCAGTGGTGGTCAAGTCACCGTGCGGTGCTCGCGCACGGGGCGGATCACACGGTGCGATTCGAGGATCTGATCAGCGGTCCGCACGGCCGCGCGGACGCCGTCGAGCGGATCGCCGACTGGCTGGGGGTCCCGTTCGACGGGCCGCTGAAGCGGGCCGCGACCGACGGCATCGCCGCCACCGTGTCCACCGCCGCACCACGCCCCGGCAGATGGCGGGCGCGGGAAGAGGAAGTCAGGTCGGCGCTGAGCGCCGACGTGCTCGCGATGGCGGAGAGGCTCGGTTATGCCCGTGACGACCACTGGATCTGAGCTGAGCACCCACGGCGGCCCGGGGTGGGTCCCCCGCGTGGCGTCCCACGGGGACGAGGTCGCGGCCGGGAGCGTGTGGGCGCCGTGCGGGTACCGGTCGGAGACGGCAGCACTGCGGTCGGTGCTACTGGTCCGCCCGCCGGACAGCATCGCCGCGGTGCGACGGGCGGGGGCCTCGCTCATGCTCGGGCCGGTGGATCTGCCGGCGATGCGGGCACAGTGCGACGCGCTGGCGGACCGCCTGCGGGGCCACGGGGTCGAGGTACACCTGACTTCCCCCGAGGCGACGCCGAACGTGGTGTTCGCGCGGGACCTGTTCTGGATGACCCCGGCCGGGGCGGTGGTGGCACGGATGGCGTCCGCGCAGCGGGCCGGCGAGGAACGGCATGCGGCGCTCGCGCTGGCCGAGGCAGGGTTCCCGATCCTGCGCACGGTGTCCGGCACCGCCGTGTTCGAGGGCGCCGACGCGCTGTGGATCGACCCGTCGACGGTGATCGTCGGTACCGGATTCCGCACGAACGACGCCGGCGCGGCCGAGGCCGCCTCGGCGGTCGCGGGACTGGGAGCGCGGGTGGTGACGGTGCCGCTGGTGCCGGGCGTACAGCACCTGCTGGGGACGGTGGTGTTCCTCGACCCGTCCACCGCCGTCATCCACCGGGCCGCGACCCCACCGGAGTTGACGGCGCTGCTCGCGGAGTACGGCTATCGGGTGATCGGGCTGCCGCCGGACGAGGAACTGCTGGTGGGGCGCGGGATGAACCTGCTGGTGCTCGCGCCGGGGCGGGTGCTGATGCCCGCGGGCTGCCCGGGGATCCGCCGGACGCTGGAGCGGGCGGGCGTGGCCGTCGACGAAATCGACGTCGGGGAGTATCTGTGGGCGGCCGGCGGGATCGGCTGCGTGACCGGGGTGGTGCGCCGTGAGCACTGAGAGCCGGTCACCGGGCCGACTACTGAGCCGGGTACACGGTGGGGTCGTCCAGCGGCACCTTCAGCCAGGAGATCATCTGCCGGAGCTGGTGGTACGCCGCGAGCCGCTGCTCGTCGGAATCGGCCTCCTCCGCCGCCGCGATCGGCTCCCACAGGCGCGGCACCATCACCGGCCCGAGTTCGAGCAGGCCGCCGCTGCCGCCGGTGGCCCACTTCGCCAGCACGTACCGGACGATCGCGCCGACCGGGATGTCCAGGTTCCGGGACATGCCGCGCACGGTCTCCAGGGGGTCGAGGAGCCCGTAGTCGACCACCTCGGCCTTGAAGTTGCCATGCGGGTCATCCGGTGGCCAGCACCGCTCCCACTGGCGCAGCCGAACCGCCGGCGTACCGGTCACGTCGTAGGCCAGGTCATCCATGTCGCCATCCATGCCGCCACCCTAAGGCGGCACCGAGCTTGTCCGACCGGGCAGGGATGAACACCGAAGTCAGGAAAGGAGAACCAGTGAACGAGAACCTTCGTGAGGAGCGACTCGCCCTCGTTCCGGCCGACTCGGGCGCCGCGACCAGCGGCACCGCCACAGCCGACGACGAGGCGATCCGTCAGCAGCTGCGCAGCCTCGGCTACCGCATCTGACCGAACACCGCCCCGGTCCGCCCGCACGGGCGGGCCGGGGCGTTCCGAGCAGGGTCACCGTGCTGGAGGGCGGGAGTGTTGACCACCTGACGGCGCGTTGTAGCGTGCGGCGACCTGGAGGCGGCATGGCTGAGACGACCAACCCGTTCGACGACGACAACGCACCGTTCTGGGTGCTGCGCAACGACGAGGACCAGCACTCGCTGTGGCCGGAGTTCACTCCGGTGCCCGCCGGGTGGCACGTGGTGCACGGCCCGGACGGCCGGGCGGCCTGCCTGGCCTACGTCGAGGAGAACTGGACCGACCTGCGTCCGGCCTCCCTGCGCCGCGCCATGGACGACGCGACCGGGTGAGCTACCGGATGGATGCGCGGTCTTCGCGGTGGCGGCGGCATGGGACCGCTTCGTCACCCGCGTCGCCCGCGGGAACCTGGCGGCATGGCCGCATGGGGGCAGAACAGTGAGCCAGTCCACACTTCCGTTTCCACGACCACGACCACGACCGCGTTCACAGGAGAAGCGCGGGCGCGCGCTGATCGTGCAACAGGGCGCCTGGGACATGCCGAAGGAGTCGATGCCGCTCGCCGCCGGCTATCTGACAGCCGCGGCACGGGCCGATCCCCTGGTGGGACCCGAGTTCGACGTGGGGATACAGAACTTCCGCGGCGGAGAATCACTCGGCTCGATGGCGCGCACGATCTTCTCCGGTGTGCTGCCGGACGTGCTGGCGTTCTCGGTCCTCGGCTGGAACCTCAACCAGTTCGGCGCGCTCGCCGAGACCTACAAGTCGGTGCGCCCGGACGGCTGGGTCGTCTTCGGCGGAACGCACGTCGCCCACCAGGCGGAACGTGTCTTCCGGCGCTTTCCCGAGGTCGACGTCGTCGCCAACGGCGAGGGCGAGTTCACCTTCCGCGACCTGCTGCTCGCCGTCCTCGAGGAGAAGTCGCCGCACGATCTGGCGCAGGTGCCGGGAATCTCCTACCGCGACGAGGAAGGCACGATCCACACCACTGCCGAGGCTCCGCGCATCGACGACCTGGACATCATTCCGTCACCCTTCCTCACCGGGGCCATCCCGCTGCTCGACCACCGTGGCCGGTTCCCCTACGACGTCGCGCTGATGGAGACCAATCGAGGCTGTCCGTACAAGTGCTCGTTCTGCTACTGGGGTGGCGCGGTCGGCCAGCGGATGCGCGACTTCTCCCGCGAGCGGCTGCGCGCGGAGCTCGACATCTTCGGCTATCACCGGATTCCGACGGTGGTGCTGTGCGACTCCAACTTCGGCATGCGCCAGCCGGACGCGGAGTTCGTCGAGGACCTCGTCAGGACGCGCGAGAAATACGGGTTCCCGAAGTCGTTGGAGACGTCATGGGCGAAGAACAAGTCCAAGACGTTCCACAACATCATCCGCCGGATGAAGGCCGAGGGGTTCCAGAGCTCGTTCACCGTGGCGCTGCAGACACTGGACGACACGGCGTTGCGTGACATGGGCAGAAGCAACATGCGGCTCAACGAGTGGAAGGAGCTGGCGGCATGGCTCGCCGCGGAGGGGCTGGACGCCTACGCGGAGCTGATCTGGGGCGCGCCGGGTGAGACCGTCGACTCCTTCCTGGCGGGCTACGACCGACTGTCCGAACACGTGTCCCGTATCGCCGTCTATCCCCTGTTGCTGCTGCCCAACACGAACTACACGGAGAACCGCGAGGAGCACGGCTTCGTCACCGTCCGCGGGGACAGCGACGACTTCGAGTACGTTCTCGCCAACCGCACCGTCACGGTCGCGGAGAACACGACGATGCAGCGGTTCATGTTCTGGGCCCGGATGATGAGCGAGAACATGTACTTCCGGCACATCTGGGTGCCGCTGCGGGAGCTCGCCGGGCTCACCCAGAGCGCCGTACTGCTGATCCTGTCGGACTGGTTCCAGGACTCGACCGACGCCGCCGTCGCCGAGTTGCTCGCCCACGGCCGCGAGTTCACCGACTCCGGCCTGGTCGTCGAGTCGCTGCACAAGCTCTACGCCGACCCGCGGTTCGCGCCGGTCTTCCAACGGTGGTGGGACGAGGCGATCCTGCCGAAGGCGCCCGAGCGGCACAGGCCGCTGCTCGACGAGATCTTCCGCTACGACAACGCGACCCGCCCGATCTACGCCGGCTCGGGTGCCGAGGACGCCGAGCTGCGCAGCATCGACGGCCTCCCGCACTACGTCCGCAGCGGCCAGCGGTTCCAGTACGCGATGCCGCACATCCTCGACGCCATCCGCGCGAGCCGGCCCTTCGACGACGCACCCTCGCCGGTCGAACTCACGCTCGCGTATCGGGTCGGATTCGACGACTACCTCGACAACCACGAACTCGCGACCTACTACGCCGGTCGCTGCCTCGAGATCCGGTAGCCGACGGCGCGACGGACGGACGCTCCGTTCGGCAGGGCGTCGGGCCGAGGACGACGGGGCGATCGGCCGGAGCGGCGTTCATCCGCAGCCCTTCCGGCAGTTGCTCGTAGCGACAGAGGTAGACGCAGGGGCGCAGGAGGCGGACGAACGCCTCGGTCACCGTCTCGGGTACGCCAAGAGCCCGCCCGGCATCGCGGACGGTTTCAGGTGCGGTCGCAGTCATGGACGTCACCGTGCCATACCCCCCTGACACCCCTGACAGCACTGTGCGAGCGGCACCTGATCATGGCCGCCATCGCTGCTGCCGTGTCCGGGCCGGACGTCGCGCTTCCGCCGGCTCCTGGCGTAATCAGAGGCAACAGCCCGCGGCCGTGGCCGCCGAAATTCCTGCTGGGCTGTAGCGACCGCGGCCGACCGGGTTCGCTCCCGCAGCCCTTCCTCGATGAGGTAGTCGTAGAACAGCGAACCGGCACCGCCGCTCTCCACCGACGCCGCTGCGACGGCAGATGGTGGCCGACCACGGGGGACGTCATCCTGTGTGACCCGGCCAAGGTGCGCACGACGCGCCACCGATACCGGGGAACGGTGCTTCCTTCGCCCTGGCCCACCCAGGGATATCCGGACGGGATCATCCTCCCCCCCGCCGCCGGTGCACGGCGAGAGGGAAGGCGGCCTCAACCCGTATGGCCGTGGCCGAGTATCCGGGCGGCGACATCCAAGGGGTCGGCCCAGACGTCCCCGGGCGCCGGATGGTCGGACCGGCCGCGCATCTCCCGCACGCTGTCCCACAGCGCCGCGGGGTCCTCGTCGGCGTGGGTGCGGGTCAGCAGACCGGTCCGCTCCAGCATGTCCATGCGCTCGGCGAATCCGACGCGCACCTCCCGGCCGGGGTCCGGGGTGACGGAGGCGATGACCGGCACGCCGTTGGCGACGAGTTCGCAGCCGGTGAAGCCCAGCGCGTCGGCCAGTACGACATCGGCGGCCCGGTAGTACAGCTCCGGCCGATCGCTCCGCCCGACCCATCGGACGTTGGGAGTGGCGGGGGTTCGCCCGCGCGTGGGGGGCGGGTCCGCCAGGAGGAGGAGCTGATCCGTCGGGGCGGCGTATCGGCTCCACGCCTGGAGCGCCTGCAACTGGATGCGCAGGGCGGCGATACGGTCCGGGCGACCGCCCGCCGCCACCGTCAGGACGAGCGCGTCCTCGTCGAGGCCGAGGGCCTTGCGCGCCTCCGCCCGCTGTGGTGCGAAGGCGTCCACAAGGGGTCCGCAGAACCACACCGGCGCGGTCGTGGCCGGTGTGACCGGATGTGCCTCGGGAAAGTCGGGGACCACCACCTCCAGCGCGTCGTCCATGATCGAGTCGAGGTCGGGCCGGCCGAGCTCGGCGAAGAACCAGTCCGTGATCAGCACGTTCGGAACGTCGAGGACATGGCGGCAGAAGCCGGGCGCGGTCAGGAACTCGTCGCTCACCACCAGGTCGGCGTCGGCACGCTCGTACAGGAATCGCCAGACGCGCCAACCCGCCGCCTCACCCATGTCGTCGGCGTCGTCGAAACCGAGGTCGACGACCTCGACACCGCGGGAGCGGTAGTAGTCCACTCCGCTCCCCGCCGAAGCCAGCCTGATCTGTATCCCGGGGTGCACCTGACGCATCGCGGCCATGATCCTCAGGTCTCTGGCCGCGTGGCCGTAGCCATGACCGCGCGAGACGAAATTGACTCTCATCGGTAAGTTCCTCTTCAGTCGCTGAGCGACCGGTGGTCGGGGAATCGCCCGTCGCGGACACCGGACGGCGTGACGCCCTCGGTGAACGCCGCACGGGCGAAGGTCTCCAGGACGGGTGACAGTTCGAGGAGTCGTTCCGGCAACATGTACTGGTCGAAGATCCCGGGGCCGATGTTGGCCAGAGCGATGTGCCCCAGTCTCCGGTCGAGCACCTCGACCGGGTCCACGGCATGGTCGTCGAGGAGCCGGCGGAGTTCGCTACCCCCCAGCCAAGCGGTGATCCACAGGCTGATGACGATGTCGGGCCGCAGATCCGGTTGGGCGCGGTGCAGATCCGCCGACCGGCGTGCCGCCGTGCGTTGCAGTGCGGGCACATCCACGTCTCGCCGCCGCAGCGTCTCGAGCAGGCCGCGCTGCGACCAGCCCGAGACGCTGCCGGGGTCCCGTTCCAGGTAGTACGGCCTTCCGTACGAGCGTGAGAAGCAGGGCAGCAGGTCCACCCGGGCGTCCACCACCGGCGCGGTGTCGCTGTGGGGTGCGGTGGAGTAGCAGGCGGCCAGCCGCAGCCCCATCGGGGTATTGCCGGTGAGACTCACCTCGGTCGCGTGCTGGACCAGATTCGGGACGGTCACGTACACGGGAACCCCGAGCCTGCGCAGCACGCCGGCGATCATGACGTCGTCCTGCGGAACCTCCGGTCTCGTCCTCACCAGTTCACGGGCCGCCTCCGCCGGCAGAACGAGTCCGATACAGGGTGTGTACGGGTCGCACACCTCGGCGAAGGGCTGTCCGAGCCAGGCCGCGAGGTGGACGGCGGACGACGTGGCCGAAGCCCATTCCGTGTAGAGGCTGATCGCGGCGGTCGGCCGCTCACCGACCGTACGCAGCACACGTTCCCGCAGGTCCGCGACGGGGACGGCGTCGTCCTGAAGGACCAGGTGGTGGGTGGCCTCGGGGGCCACCGTTCCCCAGGCAAGCACCGCGGTCCTCGCCGAACAGGAGCCGGGGCCGTAGGGGTCGGGATCCTCGACGACCTGGAGGCCCAACTCCGGAAGGCTGTCCCTGAGTGCGAGGGCTCTCGCCCTGCGAGCGGGGTGGGTCATGATCGCCGCGGAGACTCTGATGGGGGAACTCATGGCGTCGTACCCGCCTCGGACAGGTCCTCGTCGCGCATGCGTAGGAGGTCGGAGTACCGGCCGGGCGCGGTACGGAGTTCGCCATGGGTACCGTTCTCCGCGACGAGCCCTTCCGCGAGAACCACCACCCGGTCGGTGTCCTTGACTCCGGACAGCCGGTGACTGATGACGACCGTGGTCCGGTTGCCGCGCAGTTCCTCCAGTGCCGCCTGCACCGTTCGTGCGGTCGCCCAGTCCAGAGCGCTCGTCACCTCGTCGAGCACGACGACGGGGGCGTCCGACAGCAGTGCGCGGGCCAGCCCGAGCCGCTGGCGTTCGCCGCCGGAGAGCTGGTAGCCCCTTTCGCCGACCGAGGTGTCCAGTCCCTCGGGGAACGAGGAGACGAGATCGTCGAGAGCCAGGCGGGACAGCACCTCACGCAGTTCGGCCTCGGTGGCGCCCGGGCGGGCGAGGAGGAGGTTGTCCCGGAAGGAGGCGTTGAAGATACCGGGCTCCTGGGGCACCAACAGGACCGTCTCGGACGGCTTGTCATCGCCGCCGGACACCCGGACCGTACCGGCGCCGGGCTCCAGCAGTCCCGCTACGAGGTAGCCCAGGGTGCTTTTTCCGGAGCCGGTCGAACCCACGATCATGGTGGTGGAACCGGCGGGGAAGTCCAGGTCGATCCCGCGCAGTGTGCTCCTGCCGCTCTCCGGATAGCGGTAGGAGACCTCGCGCAGTGTGATGCCGACCGCGGGTACCTGGGTCCCGGTGTGCGGGGTCCGCGGCGCGGGCAGGGCCGCCGTCGGTCCGAGGTCGACGTACTCGAAGATCCGGTCGAAGTGCGCCAGTGACCGCCGCACGGACGTGCTCAGGCCGAGCAGTGCCTGGATCGGCTGCGCGAGCTGGAGTTGCAGCACGACCAGCACGATCGCGGTGCCGATCGACAGGCTGGTGAAGCCGCCGCCTGCCATCCAGTAGACCACCGGCGGGATCGCCGCGAAGGAGACGCCGATGATCGACTCCGCGCTGGTCGCCATGGAACGCTCACGGATCGTCAGGTCGGCGATGGCCGACGACGATGCCCGGAACCGGTCCCGCTGGCCGTCCCAGCAGCGCAGCGTACGTCCCATGAGGACACCGGGCAGGGAGAGGTGCTCGCCGGCCAGGCGCATCATCTCCGATGTGTGCTCCTGTGCCTCGACAGCCAGGAGCCGTTGCCGTTCGGCGTAGCGCTGGTTCATGATGACCAGCCCCAGTGTGAGACCGATCGCCACCACGGCGACGGGCCAGCTGAGGATGAGCATGGCCGTCCCGATGGTGATCACCATCGTCAGTGACCCGAGCGCGCGCTGGGCGGTGAAGGTGATGACATCGGAGATGCCGCCGATGTCGCTGGCCAGCCTTGTCTGCACCTCCGCCCCCGACCGGCCGGCGTGGAAGGTGATCGGCATCGACTGCACCCGCTCGTACACGTCCACCCGCAGACCGTGGACCACTCCGAGTCCGATCGAGTTCGTCAACCGGCTCTGTAGGTAGAAGAAGCCGCTCTGGGCCATCCCCACGGCGAGCATGCCCAGACACATCCACATCAGCAGCTCCCGGTCGCGCTGGGGCACCGCCTCGTCGACGATGACGCGAAGGAACAGCGGCCCGCTGATCCCGAGCCCCGTGGACAGCACGACGGTCAGCAGGGACAGCGCGAAGGCGGCCTTGTGCGCGGCGAATCGCCGCAGTACGCGCCGGCCGAGAGCGCGTATCTGTATCCGTTCGGTGTCACTCACGGTCCGGACTCCTGCGGGCTTCGGCGGGGTGCCCCAGCACCAGGGTGAACAGGTGCCTCGCCGGTGTACCGGTGTACCGGCGCACGATGCGGGTCACCTCAGGTGAGGAACGGCCGTACACGCTGCCGCCGAGACCCGCCGCGACCGCCGACAGCCAGGCGTTGTAGCCGAAAGCCGACGCCCGCAGGAGCGCCCGCCCGTAGTCCGAGCCGGTGTCGTCGGAGCGGGTGTCGGTGTCGGTGTCGTCGGTGATCCTCGCGCAGATCAGGAGCGTTACCGGGGCCGGGGCGTAACGCGTGGCGAGCAGGGCCGGTCCGGGGCTGTCGCCGTGGTCGGTGAACTCCCCCGCGAGGGGCTCCCCCGCCGTGGTCTGTCCCGCCGTGGACCGCCGCGAGATGTACTGGCGCAGCCGCGCTCCCGAGGTACCTGTCAGGCCGCGGACGAGCCATGCCTGCGGGGTGGTCGCGGCCGTACCGTGCGGCCACATCTGCCGGTCGGTCGACGTGGCCAGATCCAGAAGGGTGGCGAGGTCGGTGTCGGACACCGGGTCCTCCCGGAACCGGCGGACCGATCGACGGGCTGCCAGCACGTCGTGGAGCGGCACACTCCCAGAGATCCGGGAGGTCAAGGAGGCGCGGGAGGTGTCCTGTGCCGACGGCCCGTCCGGAGGGGTGCGCTCGTCGGGGTGGTCGGCGGGGGCGAGTGCACGCTTCGCCAGCGACCACAGGTCGGTCTCGTCGATCAGTGGCATCGCGCGCTCCGCGGGGTCCACAGGCCGGCCACGGCCATGACCTGTTCGTCTTCCTTGAGTTCCAGCAGTGTCGGCAGCGTCGGCTGCCAGCGGTCGTTCAGAGTGACCCGTGCTCCTCTGTCGGTGGCCACCGCGTGCAGTTGCGCGAGGGCGCACCCGGCGTCGAGGTGCCCCAGCCTGATCCCGAAGGTGCTGTACTTGAGCTTCAGTCTCCAGAGCGCGCCGACGACGACCAGAACGACGTCCGGACTGTCCGTGATCCCGGTCGCGTCGAGCATGGACCGCCACAGGCCGGGCCCGTGGGTCCGGCGGGTGACGAGGAGCCGGTGTGCGATGTCGTCGTACTTCAGGATGGTGTGCGCGGGCAGTCCGGAGACCGTGTCCGCGCACATCAGATACAGCTCGACCGACGCGAGGTCTCCCCCGGACGCGGTCCACCTGCCGGGTTCGCCGTCCCCGCGCCGTCCCGCCACCATCGCCGCCAGGTCGGCGACGAATGCCGCGTCGGCGGTCCCCACTGCCCCGGATGGGCCCGCCTCGGACGCGGCCCGCACCTCACCACCGGTCGGGGCGGCCGACGCGGTCGCCGGTGGCGGAGGCAGTGGTATCACCGGTGCCGTGGCGAACGGCTCGCGTTCCTTGCCCAGCGCCGTCAGGCGCTTCTCCCGGCCGGCGGTGACCGGAGGCTGAGGCCGGTCGGCGAGGGGATGCGCGGCGACGATGTCCTCGTACGCCTCAAGTACGGTTGCACGCTCCCCCGAGCGGCGGGACGTCGTCGCGCACGATGCGCAGCCGGCCTCGGCAGAGACCGCGTACCGCACCGCGGTGAGGTCCGGCAGGGTCCAGCGGACGAGGGCCTGACTGGTGCGCACGCTGTCGACGTCGGCCAGGTAGGCCAGCGCTTCGCCCACCACCAGTCCGGCGGCGACCGTCCCCGTGGCGGTGTCGGCCGGGGCCGGTTGTTCGCTTCCGAACTCCGCGAGGTAGCCGCTGGTGAAGCAGCGTCGGCACAGCGTCGCTCGCGGATGCACCAACGGACCGAGGTCGACCTGCCCCTGGTACGCCGCGTAGTGCAGTACCGCGATGTCGCGGGCCGCGCAGTCGTCGGTGAAGCTGTCCGTGCCGTCATCGTGGCGAGGCGGGCCGTACAGCACCACGAGGCTGCCCGCCGCTTCCCGCAGGCTGTCGAGCACCTCGTTCCCGACCCCGGCCGGCGTGGAGGCGCTGTGGACTGCTCCGACGCCGCTCATCGCCAGGTCGTCGCGGACGGCTTCCGTGTGGCTCGGTGGGGCGACGATCAGCACCGCGCATCGAGACAGGCGTTCCAGTACCTCGGAGGCGTCGCGGAACGAGGCCGAGGTACCGGCGGTCTGTTCCAGGTAGTCGACGACGCCGGCCGCCAGCGGCCTCGGCGATGAGACCTCCCCGGAGAGGACGAGGCCCTGCTTCACCAGCAGTGCCACGGCCTGGGCCACCGCCTCGTACGGAAGGTCCGTCGCTTCGGCGAGGTCGCCGACCGTGCGGCGTCCGTCCATCGCCGACGCGATCGGCAGCAGGAGCCGGAGGGCGTCCCCTCCACCGATCCTCTTGCGGATCTGTCCGGCCGAGAAGACGACCTGGCCGTCGGCGGCGGAGACCGCCACCCCACCGCGCAACCGGGGCCGGAGGCCGTTGACGGGGAAACTACCGGTGCTCGTCATGAGTGACGCCTCCCACGGTACGGAACAGGTGATCGAGCTGTCGCGACATGAGCGTGCGTTGGGTCTCGTCGCCGCAGTGCGGGCAGCCGTGGCAGCCGATCACCTGGTCCGAGCGGACCGCCGCCGTGCGGAGATCGACGGTGACCACCCGCCCGCGAACCTGCTCGGCCAGCGACAGGCTCAGCAGCCCCGCGGCGATGCGCGCCTGATGCGGCAGGACCCCGGCCGCCGCCTCGACGCCGAGTCCTTCCTCCGCCGACGCGGGGGCCGATGTGTGCGAACAGTCCGGTGCGTGGGCGTGTCCGTGGTTGTGTTCGTGCGTGTGCTCGTGCCCGGGTACGGGTTTCCGGAGGGGAGCCGGCTTGTCGGCGTGTTGGTCCTCACGCGCGTAGAAGCAGTCCAGGCATGGGCCGGCCGCAGGATCGAAGTACGGTCCCACTCGGATGACGGGGTGATCGAACTCCACCAGGAGCCACGGCTTTCCCGCCTCGGAGGCCACCTGCCGGAATCGGCGTGCCAACCGCCGGGCTGGACGGTCCAGTACCAGCACGGCTGCATCGGCATCGACGAGCATGTCGCAGGTGATCTCCGGACCGACCTGGGTGACGGCCAGGCCCGAGATCTCCGGCAGCAGTTCGGACGCCCGGGCGCCGAAAGCCCCGGTACCAAGGACGGACAGACGGGTCAGGCGAACGGCTGCGGACACGGGTTCAACTCCTCGACAGGCAGTACGCGATATCCCATCGCCGCGGGGGCGGAGTAGAGCCGGGGATGTGCGTGATACTGGGCGAGCGGCACGAGAGACATGGGCTGGAGGTCCGGGATGACCACGGTCGCAGAGTGCAGTCCGACCGAGGCGAGTTCCGTCGTCGTCCGGTCTACGGCGATCACCGCCATGTCCAGCTCGGCGAACCTCCGGACAGCGCGGGTCAGCCCCTCAGTGGCATCGGCGGCGTAACGGCCGCGATCCTGGAACGAGGGCCGGTCGGGGTGGTCATCGGTGAGGAATGCGAAGTGCGGGGCGTTCTCCGGCTTGCCCATGTACTTCGCGCCGTCCGAGATATCGGTGTAGTCGGCGAAGGACTCGGGCTCCTCCCACTCCACATGCAGCGAATCACGGAAGCAGGTGACTTCCAGCAACGCCTTGTACGCGGCATCCTGAATGGTGAGCCCGGTACCGCACCCGACCATGGTGCGTATCGTCTGGTCATGCGGTGCGGTCTGCATGCAGTACACCGTGGGTACACCGATGTCACTGGTGGCATCCAGCAGCACGGTGTCGAGGAAGCGATCGTGCGCCCACTCGACCACGGTGAGTTCCCGCTCGTCCAGCACGTCGAAAGGAATGTGCGGCAGCGGCAGCTTCTGTAGCCACAGAACGGCGATCATGTCCCGCTCGACGACCTCGCTCAGGCCGCCGAAGACAGCACTCGCGGGATCGGTGTGCACGGCGCAGCCCGTCGAGATGCTCGCCACGAAGCGCTCGGCCGGGAGACGGCGCCCCGACCGGTAGGCCGCCATGGAGAGCGGCAGCCAGGTGGGGTCTCCGTCCCGGAGATCCACCCCCCGCACCCACCTGATCGGCGCGGCCGGATCGAAGGGGACGAGCGGGCACCGCGGATGCGCGTACTCCGCGTCGGACAGACGCGGAACCCGCGACCAGTCGAGCACCCTGCCATCGAGATCGTGCGCGGCGGCGGTCACTACGCCCTCCGTGCCGAACTGCGCCCCCGAGTAGCGCTCGCATCCCTCGGCGATGGCGAGCAGGCGTGCCCTGTCCTTGTCTCCCAGCGCATGCCCTCCGGCCACAACCCGGTCGTCCGGGCGTGCCTCGAAGCCCGGGAAGCCGCTGCCGAGATCGACCCCGTAGGAGCTCAGCTCCGGCAGACCTCGATAGCGGGACGGGGAGAGGTCGAAGGCGTCCCCGACGACGCCGTAGCGCGAGAGAAGCGGATCAAGCTGTTTCATGTTCACGTCATTCAGGTCAGGCAAGGAACACCGTGGTCCTTGTCCGGGTGGCACCCGCCGACGGGTACCACCGCCGGCGGGCCGATTCGCTACCTACCGCCTCGACCGGCGGGGTCGGCCGGGGACGGCACTAGCAGCACGCGCTGCCACACGTGGCGCACTTCCAGCCGCCGCTCATGCAGTTCAGGCCGCAGCCGACACAGCCGGCACAGTTACAGCCGTTACCACCGCAGTCCGTGAGGATGCGCGAGGGGTCCGCCGGGCCCGCGATCAGATCGCGTACGAGGTCCTCCCAGGACTCATCGGCATCGCCGACGACGAGGTCGACCGCTCCTCCTGGCGTGGGATCGGTGTCAAGCATCTGCTCTTCCCTTCTCTCGCGAATAACAAGTCAACTCCGGCGCGGAATTGGCCGAATCGGTGCGCCCGAGTCAGGCTCAACCTAGGGTCACTGATCACTTTTCACGCTCAAGAAAGTGTGAAGAAAATATGAGACGACAAGCGGCTGGATCTTCAACACCCGAACGTGCGAGCGTTCGTGACGAACCATCAGATGATCATCGCAGTGCCTCGCGACTGTTCGCCCTGATGGGGGGCGAGAGCGGGAGCCGGTTGGTTCGAAAACGAGACGGACCACGGAGCGCGCCAGGGGTCACGTCGACCCCGGGGCCGGATCCGAACGACGCCGCTATTTCCTCGCGGCCGCGTTCTGCGGGTCTCCGCGCGCCCCTGCGACGCCCTGCGGGCGCCACCTCGACCGCGGCACTGCGAGAATCCGGCGTGCGGGGCCGGCCCTGCGGCCTTCGGCACGCGGGTGGGGCAGCTCACCCGCTCAGCGGGTGCCGGTCGCCCAGTCCTCCCTCGCCTGGCAAATTTCCTCGTCGGTCACGAAGCACGACCGGGGGTGGAAGGGTGCAGCCGTGCTCGGCGAGGCGGGGCTGGACGAGGTGGACGGTCCCGCCCCCGCCTCCAACTCGCCCACGCCTTTACGGACGGTGGTCTCGCTGACCTCGGCCGCTTGGGCGACGGTCCGGATCCCTCCGTGTCCCAGGAGCCGGACCTCAGCTCCCACCAGCAGACGCCGCTGCCGCTCGTCCAGGGTCCGCCGCAGGATCGCCGACCACGGTTCACTGACCACCACCCAGCGCTACCTTCACCCGGACGTCCACAAGATCACGGCCACCGGGGGCGGCGCTCCCTGCCCACTCCAACGTGCTGCGCGCACCACGCTCACTGCCTAGCCTCATCGTCATGACCCGCTGCCCCGGTCAAGGACGCCGGACCTCCAACTGGCCCCCAGTTGGTCCCCTAAAATGATCAGGGCCGGTATCGGATCGCTCCGATACCGGCCCTGATCGGGCACTGACGGCCTGATGGCTGCTGGCGGGGCGGCGCTCCGCCGCGTAGCCACCCGCCGACGCGGTCCTCCAGCCAGCGCAGCGCCCGCCCGTTCCGAGGACCGCCGCCCCCACCCGCCGCGCCTCCCCCGGTGTCAGGAGTAGAAAGGGCAGCAGACGAGGACGTCCACGCCGATCTGAGCGCGGAACGCGACCGCCCCCCGGCCGGGGGGCCGGAGGCGGTCGGGGAACGCTCAGAAGTACGGCTCCTAGCTGTTCCTGCCGCTGCGCACCAGCGCTGCGATCACACCCGGTGCCACGGCGATCGCGACCACGAGCAACGCCAGCAGAGCGGGCGAGGGTCCGTCATAGCCGGAGCTCGCTTCCACCGTTGCGCCGTAGAGGACCGCACCAAGTATCAAGAGCACGGAGATACCGGTGACGCCTCTGGCCCAAGCCTTCTGCGCCGAGGGGCTGGGCCTCCGCACCAGCCCGATCACCAGCCAGACCACAACGAAAACCAACAGAGGCAAACCAATGCCCATCGGACCCCCCAACTAAGATGCACAGCAAGGAAATTGGTGTCACGCGCCCTGAGCTGTGTCGCCACCCCCGGGGCCGTCGATAGCCAGCCGTACTCCGAACCTGCCCCGTGCACTCCACCGGCGCGGACAGCCGGATCCTCCGTGCGAACGGGCGCCTGCATGACGGCCCGCCGTCTTCGGGACCGGCACCCAACGGCAGCAGCCCGGTCACCTCGTGACATCATGGCTGACGCCCACCCGATGCCACCGACGCGCCCATGCACAACTGGGCCGGTTCGATCAAGCTGGAGCCGGTGACGATCGCGGGTGCGGCCGAACCTCCTCCTGCCTGGGTCCGAGCCTGTGCGGTTGCGCTGCCTACTGCGGATGCCAGCAGCAGTGCGGCGCCCGCTGCGACCAGAGCGATCTTGATGCTCACGAGTGCGTGCCTCCCTCATGCGGACTCTCCAGAGCGCAGATCATCACGCCGGGTTCGCCCTGGGATGAACCTAGGCTGGCGGCGGCACACCACATGTGCCGTTCGTGCGCGGTTCTTGACCAGGCGTGCGGGGCGGAGCGAGCACGACAACGGTTGCCCCTGCCCCTGTTTTCAGGTAGGGCACATTCCTAACGACTCCGTTGCACGGGTGACCGAGCCCTGCCATGGTGATGCCCAATTGGGCTCCTGGTCGAAGGACGGGTTCTTTTGGGGGGAAGGCACGGTAGCGACGAGATCAGAGCCCCTGAACCGAACCGGTCCGGTCAACACCGTTCCCACCGTTGGAGGTCCACCTCGTGAGCCCGGTCCTGGACACAGCGTTCGTACCGTCGCGGGACCGGGAGGAAGCGGTGCGGCAAGCGGTGTGGGATTCCGTCGTGAAGATCGACATCGCTCACCACCTGCCGCCCAAGAATCTCTCGGTCCGCATCGGGTTGGAGACCGTCGGGCCCATCGGGGTCTGCTCCGCGCGGGCGACCGCGCTGACCATCAAACGGACACAGCGACTGGCGCGGGAGACCGAGGAACCGGCGGTCTTCCTCGGTCTGCAGATGTCGGGCACCAGCCTGGTGGTGCAGAACGGCCGCCAGGCTCTGCTGAGACCGGGAGACTTCGCCCTCTACGACACGAGTACCCCCTACACACTTGTCTTTGACGAGGGTGTCGACCAGCACTTCCTCCGTTTCCCTCGATCAGCACTCGCGCTTCCCGAGCGGTCGCTACGCGACATCACGGCAGTCACCCTCGGCACTGACAACCCCCTCGCGCGCCTCGCTTCCAACTACTTTTCCCAACTGGCCGTCAGCGACAAGCTGCGTCGAGGCAGGTACGCCGAGGCGGTCACGGAGCCGAGCGTCGAACTGCTCCGTTCCGTCGTAGCCTCCCAACTCGGGAACTCCGACCTGGGCCGGGCCCCGCTGCAGGCGACGCTCAGCCTCCGGATCATGGGGTATATCAGGGCGCACTTGGCCGATCACGATCTGTCGGCCGCACGGATCGCCGCTGCGCACGGTATTTCGGTCCGTCACCTCTACACCGTGCTGACCCGATCGGGTGTCAGCCTGGGGGAGTGGATACGGACGCACCGTCTGGCGGAGTGCAAGCGGGAACTGACCGGCCCCGAGGGCCGGCACCGGACCATAGCTGCCACAGGCCGCAGATGGGGCTTCGTAGACGCCACACACTTCAGCAGGGTGTTCAAGCAGGCCTACGGTGTCTCCCCCCGGACCTGGCGCGACCAGAACAGGGCCGGGGGCCTTGACCCCGAGTCATGAACACGGTTACGCGGCTGGTACCCACGCGACACCGTCCGGGCGTGCGGCGTGGTCGAGGACGACGCGCACGTCCCCCTTCAGCAGGTCCTCCAGCTGATCCTTGGGGACCTCGACCTTGCCCGGCAACGCGCTCCTACACAGCCTGCTGGCCCAGTTGTGTTAAGCACGGCAATCGTGGTCAGGGTCGGGGGCGGTGGCGATAGTGATCGCGCTCGTACGCCGGAGGCGCCGCTGGCTGGTCGCCACACTGGGTTGCCGCGGTGGAGGGGCCGGTCGCCTGGATCGGCAGCACACCGGACGACGACTGAACCGGCCTGCTGCCAGGGGGCGAGCCTGCCGCCTCATTCCTGTACCGGTACGGGTACGAAGAGGGCGTGCCGCAAGAGTTTTCAGGTGTATCCTGACGGGTCGCCAGAGGTGGTACATCGCACTGGCGTACGAGTGGGATACCGGACGGCTGGGTCTACGGCCCCCGTTTCTGGCGTATACGAGCATCGGCGCCGCCATGACCTCCGGCACACCGCACTCACCTGGTTCGCCGACGCCGGGGTCCAAGTACACGTCCTCCGCAGGATCGCCGGCCACGGTTCGCTGACCACCACCCAGCGCTACCTGCACCCGGACGTCCACAAGATCACGGCTGCCGGGGCGGCGCTCTCGGCCCACTTCAACGTGCTGCGCGCACCGCGCTCACTGCCGAGCCCGATCGTCATGCCCCGCTGCGCCGGAGACCCGGTCAAGGACGCCAGACCTCCAGCTGGTCCCCAACTGGCCCCCAAAAAATGATCAAGGGCCGGTATCGGATTGCTCCGATACCGGCCCTGATCTACGACTGTCTCCAGTCGGGACGACAGGATTTGAACCTGCGACCCCTTGACCCCCAGTCAAGTGCGCTACCAAGCTGCGCCACGTCCCGTTACCCGTTTGACCTGGGGTTTCCCCTGGCTGAACGCGCATGAGAACAATACCGCACTCCGGCAGGTGGTCACCAACACCATTCCGCGCTTGACCTCAACCGTGGTTGATGTTGAACGCTCGGTGGCATGACGAACACGACCGGCTCGACGGTACGCGGCCCCCTCGCCTTCCATGACCTCGACCGCCTGATCGCCCTGATGACCGGCGCCGAGAAACACGCCCCCGCCGCCCATTCCACACTCGACGCCCTGTGGGTGCTCTACGACAGGGTGCTCCGCGTCACACCGGACACGGCCGACGCCCCCGGGCGGGACCGCTTCCTGCTGTCCAAGGGGCACGGCCCGATGGCGTACTACGCCGTCCTCGCCGCGCACGGCTTCTTCGGCGAGGAGCTGCTGCCCGGCTTCGGAGCGTACGACTCGCCGCTCGGCCACCACCCGGACCGACTGCTGGTGCCGGGGGCGGAGATCGGCAGCGGATCCCTCGGGCACGGGCTGCCGCTCGCCGTCGGAACGGTGCTCGGGCTGCGCGCCCAGGGCCTCACCGACCCCCGGGTATGGGTCCTGATCGGCGACGCCGAGCTGGACGAGGGCAGCAATCACGAGGCCATCGCCCACGCGGGCCCCGCCGGGCTCGAACAGTTGCACACGCTGGTGATCGACAACGCGTCCGCCACCCACGGCTGGCCCGGCGGCATCGCTTCCCGCTTCGCGTCCGCCGGGTGGGCGGCGGTGACCGTGGACGGTCGCGACCACGAGGCCCTGTACACGGCGTTCACCACACCCCACCCGGGTAAACCGCTGGCCGTCGTCGCCCGCGTCGAGCCCAAGAGCTGACCGCACCGACCGACCCCGTACGACCACCACCGCACCACCACGGCACCACCACGGCACCACCGACTCTGCGCACACCGGAGCCCCCGGGAGGGACCCCTTCATGGACACCATGCGTGACCGATTCATCAGCACCGCTTCGCGACTCCTGGACGAGGAGCCCCGGCTGGCCGTCGTGCTCGCCGACATCAGCGCCGACGGCTTCGCCCCGGCCCGGCGCGCCCACCCGGACCGGGTGATCAACGTCGGAATCCGGGAGCAACTGCTGGTCGGGGCCGGAGCGGGGATGGCGTTGACGGGAATGCGGCCGATCGTGCACACCTTCGCCAGCTTCCTGGTCGAGCGACCGTTCGAGCAGGTCAAGCTGGACTTCGGACACCAGGGGGTCGGGGGGATCCTGGTGAGCGCCGGCGGCTCGTACGACTGGCCGGCCGGGGGCTTCACGCACATGTCCCCCGGCGACGTGGCCCTCCTGGACACGCTCGACGGCTGGACCGTGCATGTGCCGGGCCATCCGGACGAGGCCGAGGCCCTGCTGCGGGAGTCCGTCGCCGGCGACGACCGGGTGTACGTACGCCTCTCGCTCCAGGCGAACCGGGAGGCGCTGCCGGTGAGCGGCACGGCCGGGTTCACCGTGGTGCGCGAAGGGCGGCACGGGACCGTCATCGCGGTCGGCCCCATGCTCGACAACGTCCTCGCCGCCACCGAGGGGCTGGACGTCACCGTGCTGTACGCGACGACCGTGCGGCCGTTCGACGCGGCGGGGGTGCGCCGGGCCGCCGGTGCGGCCACGACCGCGGACGTGGTGATCGTGGAGCCCTATCTGGCGGGCACCTCCGCCACCGCGGCGGGCGAAGCGCTGATCGACCTGCCCCACCGGGTGCTCGGGCTGGGCGTGGGCCGCGCCGAGCTGCGCCGGTACGGGCAGCTGGAGGAGCACCTCGCGGCGCACGGCCTGGACCCGCAGGGCCTGCGAAAGCGGATCACCGGATTCCTGCGCCCCTGATCGGCAGGGCCCACCCAGCAACCCGACCCGCCGACTCCGCCGCCCACCCCGTCAGCCCGGGCACGCCGGGCACTCCCCCGCGATCGGCCCCACCCCGTTCAGCCCGGCCGGAGGCAAGCCCGCGCGATCGGGCCGCCGCCCGCCCCCGCGCACCCGTACCGCCGGCCCGGCCCACCCCACCGACGCGACCACACGCCCCGGCCGCCGTCTGCCGGTCACCCGCCGCGCTCACCTCGCATCCTCACCCCTCGCTCTCCCCCGCCACCCCGTCCCTCGGCGCGTCCAGCTCCGGGTGCGCCGCCAGCAGTCGGCGCGGGGCGACCTGCCGCCAGGAGTCGGCGAGGATGGCGGTCAGCTCATCCGCGTCCGCCAGGGCGGACAGCCGGACGCGCATCCAGGCGTAGTGGTCGTCGTGCCCCTCGCGGATGAAGAACTTCTCCGGCTCGGCGGCGATCAGCTCGGCACGGTCCTCCCGGGGGGGCACTTCACGCCCATCGCCGTCTCGTCGTCACCGAGCGAGGCGAAGATCTTGCCGGCCACCCGGAAGGTGGCCTGCCCCCAGGCGAGCTTCTCCGTGGTGTCGGGCAGGGACAGCGCGGCCGAGCGGACATCGGCGGCGGTGATCGCGGCATGTTCGGTCATCCCGGGCCTCCGTTTCCCCGCGCCCAGCAGATCACGGATGTGCGCGGAACGCCGGGCGGCCCAGCGTCTCGCCGTAGTCGCTCCCGACGGGCAGACCCACCTCGGTGATCTCCGTGAGGGTGCCGGGGCGCGGGCTCATCACCACGACCCGTTCGGCCAGGTGGACCGCGTCCGAGAGGCCGTGGGTGACCAGGGGGACCGTGGTGTCGGTGGTCCGCCGGATCCGGTTCGGCTCGGTGTTCATCTGCTCGCGGGCGAGGGCGTCGAGCGCGCCGAACGGCTCGTCCATCAGGAGGACCGGCAGCGTCGGTGCGTCGCCCGGGAGTTGAGTACGGCACCACCCGCGGGGGGTGTCAGAGGGGGTGGTGGCGTTCCCGGTCGTCGATCTGGCGGACGAGTTCATGGGCGAGCGACTTGATGGTGTCGAGCCCGGCCCGGCCCCAGGGGCGCGGCACGGTGTCGACGGCACAGACGGTGCCCAGCGCGATGCCGGTGCGGTCGATCAGCGGCGCCCCGAGGTAGGAGCGGATGCCTATGTCGTCCACGACCGGGTTGCCCGCGAAGCGCGGGTAGTCGCAGACGTCGTCCAGGACGAGGGCCTTGCGCCGGACGAGGACGTGCGGGCAGTAGCCGTGGTCGCGGGCCATGTAACGGCTGCTGCGGTTGCTGCCCGCCGCGGCCGAACCGAGGTCCCGGCCACCGCGGTTGCCCGCCGGAGTGTGCAGCCCCGCGAAGAACTGCCGGTTCTCGTCGATGAAGTTGACCATCGAGTAGGGCGTGGCGGTGACTTCGGCCACCTTGTCGGCGAAGGCGTCGAAGTTGTCGTAGGAGGCGTCGGGGCGTTCGCCGAGGTCCAGCTTGCGCAGCCGCTGCGCGCGGGCCGGGCCGTGCCGGTCGGTGGGCGTCAGGAGCATCCGGCCGGTGGCGAAGGATGTCACGGGTGGGCTCCGAAGGTCTGTAGTGGGGCGGACGCCGTGGTGGCGTTGATGAGGTGTTGTACGAGGGTGACGAGGGCGCCCGTTCCGGAGCTGGCGATCCGCGCGTCGCACAGGACGACGGGCACCTCGGGTCCGAGGTCGAGCGCGGCGCGGACCTCGTCCGGCTCGTAGCGGTAGGCGCCGTCGAACTCGTTGACGGCGACGATGAATCCGATGCCGCGCCGTTCGAAGAAGTCCACGGCGGCGAAGCATTCGGCGAGGCGCCGGGTGTCGGCCAGCACCACCGCCCCGAGCGCGCCCTGGGAGAGTTCGTCCCACATGAACCAGAAGCGTTCCTGGCCCGGTGTGCCGAACAGATAGAGCACGTGCTGCTCGGAGAGGGTGATGCGGCCGAAGTCCATGGCGACGGTGGTGGCCGTCTTGGATTCGACGCCCTCCAGATCGTCCGTCCCCACACTGACCTGGGTCAGCAGTTCCTCGGTGCTCAGCGGCGCGATCTCGCTGACCGCGCCCACGAACGTCGTTTTGCCGACCCCGAATCCTCCGGCGACCAGGACCTTGAGTGCCACGGGGAAGAACTCGGAGGTTCGGGTGCGGTCAGAGCTGTCGTCGTAAACCATCGAGCACTGCCTCCAGCAGGGATCGGTCGGTGGGCATGTCTTGGAAAGCGGGAGCGTGCGCGGTGACCGCCCCGCAGGCGACCAGGTCGGACAGGATGACCTTGGCGACGACCGCGGGCAGCCGGAGGTGTGCGGCGATCTCGGCGACGGACATCGGCCCTTCGCACATGCCGAGGGCCACGGTGTGCTCCGGGTCGAGCGGAATGTCCGGCTCGATTCCCGTGGCCATGATCAGGGACAGCAGGTCGAACGCGGTGGACGGCCTGGTGCGGCCGTTGCTGATCGTGTACGGGCGGATCAGCCGGCCGGCCGCGTCGTCGAGCAGGGGCCCGTCCTGCGGGGCCGGCATCCTCAGCGCCCCGGGGTGAACGCCGACCCGGACGGCTGCCGCGGCGGGGTCGTCAGATACGGGCGGACACTCTTGACCAGCATCGCCATCTCGTAGCCGAGCACCGCGGCGTCCGCCTCGCGTCCCGAGAGGACGGCGAGACAGGTGCCGGATCCGGCGGTGGAGACGAACAGAAGCGTGGAGTCCAGTTCGACGACCACCTGCCGTACGTCCCCGTTGTCGCCGAAGCGGGCCCCGGCACTGCGGCCCAGTGAGTAGAGGCCTGCGGCCAGGGCCGCCATGTGGTCGGCGCTGTCCTGGTCCATGCCGTGCACGGATTTCACCAGCCCGTCGGCGGAGAGCAGGACCGCGCTGCGTGTGTAGGGCACGCGTTGGACCAGTCCGCTCAGCAGCCAGTCCAGGTCCGAGACCTGACCGGACGGGATTTCGGTCGTCATGGTGTCTGCTCCTTGAAGGTGGCGTCTTTTCGGGGTTCCGGGACGACCCGGCCCGGCAGGAAGGGGTCGGACGCGAACGCTCCGGGCTCGCCCGGGACGGGGTCGTGGGCGCTCTCGGCGTAGGTGTCGCGCCGGTACGCGGGGCTGTCGTGCGGGTACGCGTCGGGCGGGTAGCCGTCCGGCACGGGCGGGCCGGCCGCGGGCAGTGCGTGGTCGGCCAGCGACGCGTCGGCCGGGCCGGGGAGGTCGGGCGGGGCGGTGGCTCCGCGTACGGGAAGGGGCGAGAGGGACTCCAGCGGGGCGTCGAGGGCGGTCTGTCCCCCGGTCCCCGTGGCGCCGGGGCCCCCGTATCCGCCGGCGGGGCTCTCTTCCTGGGCGGTCCGGGCCTCGGCGAGATCGACGCCGCGCCGGAAGGCCGCCATGAGACCCGGGTCGTGCAGGGCGTGTTCGTCCTCGACGCGGGGGGCGGGTGCCTCGCGCAACTGCGGGACGAGGGATTCCTGGTTCGTCCGTCTGGGCAGTTCGGGCCGGGATCGGGACGGAGGCGGGCGGTCGTCGCGCTCGTGGGCGGCCGCCGGGGCGGGCCGGCCGTCGTGCTCGGGCGGGGAGGCGTGCGGCGTGGGGCGGTCGAGGCGTTCGGCGCGCAGCGGGAGGGGCGGGGCGTCGCCCGCGGGCGGTCGCGGGCGGCCGTTCTGCGGGTGATCGCCGGCCGCCGACCGCGGGCCGCCGCTCTGCCCTTGGCCGGGCCTCTGGTGCGATCCGTCCATGGCCGCCTGGGCCGGACGCGAAGGCCGGGCCGTACCGCTCTGCGGCGGGGCGGCGGGGGCCTGGACCTCGACGGGCGGCCGGTGCACGGCGCCGGGGGGCGGCACGGGCACGGCGTCGGGCGAGGGCGGGGCATCGGGGTCGGCCCCGAGCAGCGACTGCGGGAGTACCAGCACCGCCTGCGTACCGCCGTAGATGTTGCTCTGGAGGCGGACGGCGATGCCGTGGCGGCGGGCCAAAGCCGAGACGACGAACAGGCCGATCCGGCCGTCCTGGAGCAGGTGGGCGACGTTGACCTGGTCGGGGTCGGAGAGCAGGGCGTTCATCCGCTTCTGCTCGTGGTCCGGCATTCCCAGACCGCGGTCCTCCACCTCCAGGGCGAGGCCTGCCGTGACGTGCTGGACGCGCAGCAGGACCTGGGTGTGCGGGGCGGAGAAGACCGTGGCGTTCTCGACCAGCTCGGCCAGCAGGTGGATCACGTCGGCGACGGCGTGGCCGCGCAGGGTGCCCTCCATCGGCGGTACCAGCTTGACCCGGGGGTACTGCTCGACCTCGGCGATGGCCGAGCGGAGCACCTCGGTCATGGTGACCGGGTTGCTCCACTGCCGCCGCGAGACGGCCCCGCCGAGCACGGCGAGGTTCTCCGCGTGGCGGCGGATCCGGGTGGCGAGATGGTCGACGTGGAAGAGTCCCTTGAGGAGGTCGGGGTCCTCGACCTCGTGCTCCAGCTCGTCGAGGATCTGGATCTCGCGGTGGACGAGGGATTGCAGCCGTCGCGCGAGGTTGACGAAGACCTCGACCTTCTGGTCGTTGCCGGTACTGCTGAAGAGTTGGGACGCCTGGACGACGGCGGTGAGGGCGGCTTCCTGGGCCCGCGCCATCTCCTGTCCGAGCAGGTCGAAGGCGTCGGCCCCGGGCGCGGGGGGCTGCGCGGGCGGCCGGGCGGCGACGGCTTCCCCGTTGCGGAGCTGTTCCATCACCCGTTGCAGCTCGGCCTGGCCCTGGGCGCTGGCCCGCCGGAGCGCGAGGGCCCGGTCGAGCACCTGGCCCGCGACGCGGTTGGCGCCGAGGTAGGCGGCCGCGACGGCGGCGACGGCGAGCGCGCCGGATCCGCCGAGCGCCGCCCAGAGGCTGGGCGAGGCGTCGACGGCGCCCGCGCGGACGGTGAAGATGACGGCCGCGGCGCCGCTGAGCACGGCGGCGATGGCGGGGAGCAGTGCGGTCCGCAGCAGCTGGGGCCGTATGCGGGCGTCGGAGGGAGGCACTGCGGCGCGCGGCCTGTTAGTGGCCGAGTGGGCGCGCGTGCCGGGGCGGCCGTGCCGCCCGCCTTCGCGGCGGTCCGGTCGCGCGTCGGGTGCGCGAAGTTGAGACATCAGCGTCCTCGGTACAGGGGGCACCGGGGATCGGCGGTCGTGCCGGCGTCCATGCGGTGGCCCCTACGGTGGTCGGTCAGGCGCGGGTCATCGGTCGGGCAGGCCTGAACGTCATGAGCCCACCGTTGATCACCGGGCACACACGGTAGTCGTCAATGACGTATGCGCGACGGGCAGTTGTCGAACTTGCCCGCCATCCGTCCCACTCTGGTATGACCACTCGCACGTGCGCCCGATTGCGCCGCCTTGACCCCGATTCGACCCGAGACGTCGAAAGGCCGTCCACATGTTGGACACTTCAGGGTCACCGGGGCCGCCCGACGGATGCCTGAGCGGGGTTTACCCGCAGGCAGGGGGCCACTCGACGGGGCGAGGACGCGGCCGGTTACCATATGAGCGCCGCCTAGCTCGAAAGATAAACTTGTGACTGTCAATGACGACTCGTTCACCAACTGGATGCACCGCGAGGAGATCGCGGAGTCGATGATCCCGATCATCGGGAAGCTGCACCGCGAGCAGGACGTCAATGTCCTGCTGCACAGCCGCTCCCTGGTGAACAAGTCGGTGGTCAGCATCCTCAAGACGCACCGCTTCGCCCGGCAGATCGCGGGCGAGGAGCTCTCGGTCACCGAGACGATGCCGTTCCTGCGGGCTCTGACGACGCTCGATCTCGGTCCCTCCCAGATCGACATAGGCATGCTGGCCGCGACGTACCGGGCCGACGGGCGCGGACTCTCCGTCGAGCAGTTCACCGCGGAGTCCGTCGCCGGGGCGACGGGCGACAACAAGATCGAGCGCCGCGCCTCACGTGACGTGGTGCTCTACGGCTTCGGCCGCATCGGCCGGCTCCTGGCCCGCCTGCTCATCGAGAAGGCCGGCTCGGGCAACGGCCTGCGCCTGCGGGCCATCGTCGTCCGCAAGGGCTCCGGCCAGGACATCGTCAAGCGCGCCTCGTTGCTGCGACGCGACTCGATCCACGGCCAGTTCCAGGGCACGATCACCGTCGACGAGGCGAACAGCAAGATCATCGCCAACGGCAACGAGATCCAGGTGATCTACTCCGACGACCCGACGGCGGTCGACTACACGGCGTACGGCATCAAGGACGCCATCCTGATCGACAACACCGGCCGGTGGCGCGACCGCGAGGGCCTCTCCAAGCACCTCCGGGCGGGCATCGCCAAGGTCGTGCTGACCGCACCGGGCAAGGGCGACGTCCCGAACATCGTGCATGGGGTCAACCACGACACGATCAAGCCGGACGAGCGGATCCTGTCCTGCGCGTCCTGCACGACCAACGCGATCGTGCCGCCGCTGAAGGCGATGGCGGACGAGTACGGCGTGCTGCGCGGGCACGTGGAGACCGTCCACTCGTACACCAACGACCAGAACCTGCTGGACAACTACCACAGCTCCGACCGTCGTGGCCGTTCGGCGGCGCTCAACATGGTCATCACCGAGACCGGTGCCGCCTCGGCCGTGGCGAAGGCGCTGCCCGACCTCGACGCCCCGATCACCGGCAGCTCCATCCGCGTCCCGGTGCCGGACGTCTCGATCGCGATCCTCAGCCTGCGGCTGGAGCGCGAGACCACCCGCGAAGAGGTCCTCGACTACCTCCGCAACGTGTCGCTGGCCTCACCGCTCAAGCGTCAGATCGACTTCATCAGCGCGCCCGACGCGGTCTCCAGCGACTTCATCGGCTCGCGCCACGCCTCGATCGTCGACGTCGGCGCCACCAAGGTCGACGGCGACAACGCGATCCTCTACCTCTGGTACGACAACGAGTTCGGCTACTCGTGCCAGGTCATCCGGGTCGTCCAGCACGTCTCCGGAGTGGAGTACCCGACGTACCCGGCCCCGGCGGTCTGACCCCGGACGCAGGTTCCGCGAGCCGGTGCGCACCGTACCCGCGAGATGCGCACCGAACGCGCCATCCCGAGGGTCTGTGCGCACTGACTCCGGACGGTAACCAGCTTCCGGTCCGTGGTCATCCGGAGTCCAGCACGGGTACGCGCGACGTACGAACAGCCGTCCCCGAGCCTGCCGCCGGCCCCCAGCGCCCGGGCGGTGTGCTGGGCGACCGGCCCCACACAGCCCTCAACGCGATCGTCAGCATGTGCGACCGCATGGCGCTGGGGCGGTCCGGTGCATGCGCCGGCAGGTTCTCTCCGTACCCGGAACTGGTCATCCGGGCCTCGACGGGGCGGTCGGAGGCTGCCGTCCCGCCGGGCCGTTCGGAGGCGGGGGCAGGAGTTTTCCGGGGCCGGTCAGAGGCGGGGGCAGGGGTTCTCCGGGTCCAGCACCTCGTGGCCCCCTACGGACGGGGACGCGCTGCCGTCGGCTGTGCCGATCAGGCACACGCTACCCAGGTCCAGACTGAAGCGTGTCCCGGTGCCGGGCTGCTCGCGCGTCTTCAGCACGCTGTCCACGTATCCGCTGCGGTTCAGTGAGCCGCGCACCTGCGCAGGGGCCTTGAGGCCCTTGACCGCCTTGGTGACGCGATCGGCGTGCGCCTTGATGACGCACGTGTTCCTGGCCTCCAGCTCCGCCTCCGCCTTCTTGTCCTCCTCGGTCTCCTTGTACGAGCCCGGGTTCAACTCGTCGGGCGAGGGCGGCCCGTCGGGAATGGGCGGCAAAGAGGCCGACGAAGTGGCGGGCGCTTCGTCGGCGAGCGGCGGCTCCTCGGGGAGGTCGGGGGAGCAGGGCTCGGCGACCTTGTTCAGGAACGTCATGAAGGTGAGCAGCTGAGCGGATTCCTCGGGACCGGGCTCGGCATCCGGCTCCGGAGCCGCCGAGGCGTCGGCGCCCTTCGCGGGCTTTGCCGGCGTCGCGGAGCCGCTGTCGTAGGCCTGGGTGGTGCCGCATGCGGTGAGGGCCAGAGCGCACAGGGCCGTTGCGGAGACGAGGTGACGACGCGTGCCGAAGATTCGCTTCATGTGCACATCCTGTGCGCGCCGGATCGACGGCACGTGAGTACGGGTACCCAAGTGTCGCCGGGTGATCTCCCCCGAGGCGTTTGAGTAGACCGACCAAGCCAGATCCGGCCCTTGGGCCTCCCTAACAGGCCTCGCAAATCGCCCACATGTTTGCCGACCCGGAGGAACGTCTCGTTCGACGTGACCGTGTTGCTGCCGTTTTCCAGTGGTGAGACCGCTGAGGGCGTCGCCAAGGTATCTCACCCCGAGGACGAGGAAGAGAATGGTCATGATGGCGGTGTCGTGCCGGGCCATCCCGGCCTCCCTCGATTCCAGTACCCCGCCGACTTGCTGCCACGCCTCACACGAGCCGCGAGGACAGAGGGAGAGCCGAGGCGCACACCGAAGCAGCGCTGCCCCTCTTCGGAGACGAACCACCGCACCTGCCCGACCGAGTGTGCCCGCGCACCGTTGACAACGGGAGCAGCCAGGACCACCAGGCGGTCTCCAGGCAACGCCCGCATAGTCGCCGGACACCGTCTGGTCACCATGCGCGCGCAACATAGCCGACGATCGCCGGCCGGAGCGCGGGCGGACGGTCGCCTCAGCGCGGGGCGGTCGGCTCCAGTCGTTCGGTCGGCCCTCCGAAGTCGAGGAACGTGGCCCGCTCGGCGAGGAGCCACCGTCCGTCGACCTCTCGGAAGGTGTCCTCGTAGTGGCCGACCTGGACGGGAGGGCGCGGCGGCAGCATTCCGCCGGCGTGACCGTCCACGCGGTACGTCGTGAAATACGTGCTCGCGCTCGCCGACGTCGCGGACGTCAGGTTCACCAGGATGTTGGTGCACAGGCGGCGGGAGAGCCGGTCGGCGGGACGGCCGCCGAAGTAGGCGCGCAGAGCGTCCCGGCCCTCGATCCGCCGGACTCCTTCGGCCCATTCCCAGACCCCGTCGGGGGTGAACAGCTCTGCCACGTCGCCGGGTTCACCCAGATCGAGTGTGCGGACGAACTCGACGACCAGCCGCTCACAGGCTCGCTCGGCGAGCAGACGGTCCAGGGGATTAAGCGCATCGGCTTCCATGCCCCCTTCCTACCAACGCCCGCCGGGGACAGACGACTTGTTTTCCGCGGCCCTGGGCAGCATCGCGCGGCGTCGTCGTCCGGCCCCGTCAGCGACCGCGTGTAGCGCGCTGCGGACGCATCAGGTTCGAAACGGTTTGCGTGGCGGCCGGCCCGTCCCCGACGCTTGAGGAATGATCGATACACGTCTCGCCGGCCACATCGTGCTCGTGACCGGGGGGAGTGGAGGAATCGGCAGAGCGATCAGTCGTGCCTTCGCAGCCGAGGGCGCCCGCGTGGCCGTGCACCACTACGTCCCGGAGCAGGCGCCTCCTCCGGGAAAGCGCTGGGAGCATGCGATTCCGCCGGCCGAGGAGGCGATGGATCTGGTACGGGAGCTGGGCGACGCCATCACCGTCGCGGCCGACCTTTCCGCCCCGGACGCCGCGGATCGCCTGTTCGACGAGGTCGAAGGCCGGCTCGGGCCCGTTGACGTGCTGGTCAACAACGCCGCCCACTGCGAGAGTCCGGACACCGTCGACGCGTTGACCGCGTCCGGTCTGGAGCGCCACTACCGGATCAATGTCGCCGCTCCGGCCTTGCTCACGTCCGCGCTCGCCCACCGTGCGCGCGCCGACCGGTCGCCCTGCGTGGTGAACATCTCCACCGATGCCGCGCGCGCCTTCCCCGGGCAGATCGGCTACGGCACGTCCAAGGCGGCACTGGAGGCGTTCACCAGGGCCGCCGCGCTCGATCTCGGACGTTCAGGGATCAGGGTCAACGTCGTGGCCCCCGGGCCCGTGCAGACCGGCTGGATGGACGCGGAGCTGATCGACCGGGCCCGGCGGGCCATCCCCCTGGGGCGGGTGGGCGAGCCGGAGGACATCGCCGACGCCGTCGTGTTCCTCGCCTCCCACCAAGCGCGGTGGATCACCGGACAGGTGCTGCAAGTAGCCGGCGGGCACGCCCTGTGAAATCGGCGCCGGCGAACGCCAGTCGGTACCGAAGGTACGTCCGGGCGAGGCCGGCGGGGAGAACGCGCCGCGCGGGCCGCACGGCCGAGGCTCAGACCTGGCCGAGGTCCGAGCTGACCCAGCGCTCGGGGCGCAGGGTGATCACGACCTGCTCGCCGTGGTTCTCCCAGGCGAAGTCCACGTAACCGGCGACCTTCTCTGCCGCGAGGTAGCGCGCCGACATCTCCTCCAGGTCCGCGCGCGTGGCGGGGCGGGTGTCGACGACGGGCCCCTCGACGGAGACGTAGCGGATGGTCGGCTCCAGCCGGTCGACCATGAGCGTGAACCGGCCTGCCGCGTCGATCAGTTCGGCCTTGCGGGAGGTGCGGCCGGTGAGGATGCGCACGTCGCCGCCCGGCACGTACTGGTACCAGATGGGAACGCTGAGCGGGGCCCGGTCGCCGCCCCGCGACGCGACGGCCAGGGCGGCGACATGGGGTTCGGCGAGGAACTGTTCGCGCTCTTCACGGGTAAGTGCCACTGCATGCTCCTTCGTACGGGATTCGAGGGCTGCCCCAGTGTGCCCCGCGCGCCGGGCGTGTCTCGCGTCACCGGCGCCGGAGCGCGCGGCGTGTCGTACGGGGTGCCTCGCGGCCGCCGCGAGATACCCCCGCGGTCCGGCGCGCAGGACTCCAGGAGACGCCGGGAGCGTCCTGGGACCGTCGTACGACGGCCGCCCCACGCAGGGCCACGACGCACCAGACGGCCACCAGGAGCAGCGCGGCCGCGGCGAGGCCCGCGACTTCGAGGGGCGCCGGCCGCCAGCCCAGAGACAGCCGGGTGCCGATCATGACGGTGCCGAGGAGGACCTCCGACGGGGAGTAGACCGGCACTCTGGCCGCCACGAACCGCAGGACGGCGCCCAGCACCAGACCGATCACGGCCCAGGCGAGCAGATAGGGCCAGAGCGCCCCCGGAGCGGCGGGCGGCAGGCCGTATTCCTCCGGGCCGATGCGGAACAGGGCGCCCAACCACCCCAGCGTCACCCCGGCGGCGGTGACGAGCGCCGCCCACAGCGCATGACGCCACAGCGGGCCGGACCGCACACGCTCGTCCTCGTCCTCGTCCTGGGTGTCGACGGGGTTCATGGTCTCGGGAAGATCCATCACACCCGGAGAGACGCTCACCGGCCGCCGATCGTTGCGCCGCGGGCGGTGTCGAGTGCATGCCGAAAACGCTGCGGTCGTCCGGAGGGCCATAGCTCGTCGGCGACGAGCCCGGCATGACCAGGACGCGGACCCGTCCGTCGACCTGTTCGAGGTCACGGCGAAAAGCGTCGACGCCACGTTCTGTCTGAGCGTGTCGCCGCCGGAGCCCGAGTCGGCGCTGGAGAACATCACGGTGAGCCTCTCCATCACCGTCGAGGAGGGCCGGTGCTGAAGCCGGCCGCCACGCCTCGGTGAGCCGGTCTTCCGACCGCCGCGGAAGCGGGCTTGAAGTTGCCGCAGCGGCAGCTTCTACGGTCATGACCGGGGCCGGAGGAACCGGCCCCGTGAGGTGCTCGTGAGGGAGTGAGCAAGTGGCGATGGACTGGCCGATCTCCGAGGTCGCCCGGATGTCGGGGGTGACCGCCCGGACCCTGCGGCACTACGACGAGATCGGTCTGCTGCCACCGGCCAGGATCGGCTCCAACGGCCACCGCTACTACGAGGAGCACCAACTCCTGCTGCTGCAGCAGATCCTCGTGCTGCGGGCGTTGGATGTCGGACTGCCGGAGATCGGCAGGGTCCTCGCCGACCAGGTGGACACGGTGGAGGCCCTGCGCGGACACCGTCGACGGCTGCTCACCGAACGGGACCGGCTGGACAGCCTCGCCGCGACCGTCTCCCGCACGATCGCCGAGCTGGAACAGTCCAGAAAGGACGGTACCGCCATGACCGCCATCAACCGGCCGGAGAACCTGTTCGAGGGCGTTCAGCCCTCCCGGTACGAGGAGAACCTGCGCGACTTTCCCGACCTCGCCGAGGAGGCCGGCCGACGGGCCGCCACCATGCCCCCGGCGGAGACCGAGGCCGGGCAGCGCGAGCGCACGGCGCTGATGATCCGACTGGCCGAGCACATGGCCGTCGGCGATCCGGCCGACGCCGAGCCCGTGCAGACCGAGATCGAAGGTCAGTACCGGGCGCTCACGGCACTGCACCCGGTGTCCGCCGACGAGTTCCGTGCGATCGGGCGCTCCTGCGTGGACAACGAGCAGTGGCGCGCCGCGTACGAGGCCATCGCCCCGGGCCTGGCCGCATACCAGCGGGTCGCCATCGAGGCGTACGCCGCTTCCCGCCTCGCCTGACCGGGACGGGGCCGCCGCGGGACAAGCCGGTGGCGGCCCTCAGCCATCAGCGGCGCGGACGGAGGCGTCCGCACCGCCGCACGTGGTCAGCGCTCCCCGGCCAGGCCGAGACCGCTCCGCGCCGCCGGTGCGGGGCCGGGGCCGACCGGCTCCTTGACCGTCACGGCACTGCTGGGGAGCGCTACAGGTCACAGGTGCATCGTGCTGGTGTGCTGTTGCCAGAGGTAGAACAGCTCGGGGTCGCCCTCGTCGAGGCCGTGGAGAAGGCCGACCGGGCTCCATCCGTTTCGTTGGAGAAGCCGCTGCATCGGCTGGTTGGACACGTTGGTCGAGGTGAACAGCTTCGGGGTGGCGCATGAGGCTGCCGCGGCGTTCAGCAGCCGATGGCCAACGCCTCTGCCGCGGGCGGAGGGCGTCACCATCAGCATCGTCACGAAGCCCTGTTCGAAGAACGTGTACTCAACCACGCAGTAGCCGAGCGCGCCCGACGCATCCTCCGCCACGACCGCCAGGCCCTCCCGGCACCACTTTCGGATGCTCGCCTGTCGTTCGCCGTCGCCTTCGACCGCAATCGCGTCGATCCCGATCAGCGTGTCCGCCTCCGACTCGCTCGCGCGGCGCACATCGAACTCGCCCGGATCCACTGCACTCATGGGGCCATGTTGTCAGCTCCCGTGGGCCGTGTACTGGGCAGCGCATGTGGTGGCCGTGGTCGACGAGCCGCAGGAGCTGCCGGCGTGGCATGTCATAGGTGACCAGTAGCCTCGGGCTCCATGGGCTTACAGATCGACGTAGTGGCCGGTTGCCCGATCAACGAGGAGATGGAGAGGGTGCTCGGATCGGCCGAGGCGGTCGGCGAACCCATCTCTGTCACGTTCATGGGGGAAGGGCGTGCCGGCCTCGACGTATCTGCCGGTCACCTGTCCCTCGCGGGCCAGGTCGGCCTGCTCCCTGTCTGTGCTCCGGGCATGGGCGAACTATTCTTGGCTGTGGGCATAGAGCGTTTCTGTCCCCTGCGCGGAGGGCAGCGACTCACACTGCCGCGGCACAGTCGGACGTCCACCTCCGCAGAGCGCATCCACAGCCGCCCGTGGACCGGCCCTCTGTTCGCGCGCGGCAGATCGCTCAACAGCTGAGAGAGCTGCTGAAGATCACCCACGTCCTCGATCAGCGCTCGCCCGCAAGGTCGACTTCCTCTCGATGCACCGGTGGCGCATCCGTCACCTTCGGACGCCGCCACGGGGTCGAGTTCGGCGGCTGGGACACCGCACGCCACCATGGCTCGGCCGGCAGCTTCCCCGCCGGCTCGAACGGCTCGCCCGGCCGAGGGAACGCCACCGCCTGCCCGCCCTCCTCGCCGGCGTCCTTCGTCCACTCGGCCGGCTCCGCCCAGGCGTGCGGGGCCAGATTGAAGGTGCCCCAGTGGATCGGCAGCAGTACGCCGTGCGGGCGACCGCCCTGGAGGTCCAGGTGGGCGCGCATGCCTTCGGCGGGGGTCATGTGGATGTCCGGCCAGTACTCCGAATACGCGCCGATCTGGATCATGGTGGCGTCGAAGGGCCCGTGCTCGGCCCCGATGTCCCGGAAGCCGGGGAAGTAGCCCGTGTCCCCGCTGTGGTAGATCCGGTGCTCCGGACCCGTGACCGTCCACGACGCCCAGAGCGTGTGCTGCTGGTTGCGCAGCCCGCGGCCGCAGAAGTGGCGTGCGGGGGTGGCGGTGAGGTTGATTCCGGCGACGGTCGCGGTCTCGTTCCAGTCGAGCTCGCGCATCCGGCTCGTGGGGACGCCCCAGCGCTCCAGATGGGCTCCGACCCCGAGGGGCACGGCGAAGACCGTGTCGGTGCGGGCCAGGGCGCGGATCGTCGGCAGGTCGAGGTGGTCGTAGTGGTCGTGGGAGATGACGACCACGTCGACGGGTCCGAGCGCGGCCAGCGACAGTGGAGTGGGGTGCAGTCGCTTGGGCCCGGCGAAGGGGAACGGGGAACAGCGCTCGCCCCAGACCGGGTCGAACAGGATCCGCCGCCCGTCGATCTCCGCCAGCACGCTGGAATGGCCCATCCAGGTCAGCCGGAGCCCGGTGGCGGGGGGTACGGCCAAATCGGCGAGGGTCGTGGCGTGGACGGGCACGGAGCCCGTCGGCGTCCTGCGGGCCCGCTGCTCCTTGTGGAAGTAGATCTTGGCGAACTCGACGGTGGACCCGGAGGGCCTGGTCCGCGCCCCCACCGGGTTCTGGAACGCTCCGTCGACGAATTGGGGCGAGCGGCGGATGCGCTCCATCCGCGCTCCGGCCGGATCGGCTCCGAAGGACTCGGTGCGCATCGCGCGCAGTTTCGTGCGGAACGGAAGCAAGTAGTCAGCGCCGGTCACAAGATCTCCTGAGGGAGTCGGTGTCATCTCATTATGGTCGGCCTGTACGACAGGGCGAGCCCAGAGGATGCTGAACGGGGCAACCGGCCCGGCCGGCGGCGACGTCAGCCACGCGGTTGCCCGTAGACATGGTCGATGCGCAGGGTGAGCAGCACCCTGCGGTCCTCGACCATGGCCCGCCGGTAGTCGTCCCAGTCGGGGTGCTCACCCCTGACGTCCCGGTAGAGCGTGATCAGCGCCTCCACCGTGGCGTCGTCGGGCGCCGCGGCGGGCAGGGTCAGTTCAGCGGTCCCGTCGGCGACGGTCCAGGCCCAGCGGTCGTCACTGGTGACGTGGTAGCTCGCCCGGGGGTCGCGCCGCAGGTTACGGGTCTTGGCGCGGTTCTCGGTGATCGAGACACGGACCAATCGCTCCTCGGGATAGAAGGCGTGATTGACGTTGGACAGCTGGGGGCGTCCGTCCTGTTTCAGAGTGACCAGGACTCCGCCGTCGTGCTCACCGAAGAGGCGGAGCAGTGCTTCCTGTGCCGGTTCGATTCGCGTCATGCAGGATGCAACGTCCGGGCCGTCCGGAGGATTCCGGTGCGCCGCAGCCGCCGATGCCTCCGTCGGACGCGGTCCCTCCGTCGCTGACCTGGCGTATGGGTCGGGGGGTGAGGGCGGGCCGGTGACTGGCGTCCGGTTGAACGTGCCGGAGCGGCGCGAGGAGCTGTTGCGCGCGACGGTCGGGCAGGTCGGAGCCCTTGGGGTCTCGAAGGCGCCCGCACCTGGGCTGGGCATCGGCCTGGCGGAGCGGACCGGTCCGCCGGCCTCCGAACCCCGCGGCACGGGTCCTTCCCGCGACGGGCTGACGGCCGCGCCCGAACGCCCGCCCGACGCACCAGCTCCTCGGGTCAGGTCTGGCGCACCGGTGCGTAGGCCGCTCCGTCCAGTCCGAACGTCCAGGCGACCCCGTCCTTCGCGGTCCGGGTGGCGGGCGGCACGCGCAGCCAGTAGGTGCGGTACGTGCCGTCCGGCTCGGGGGTGGAGTTGACCACCTCGACCATCACCACGTCCTCGTCGCCCGCGAGGGAGATGCGCCAAAGGATGCCCGTCTCGTCGCGGTGGACCGGTTCGGCGCCCGACTCGGTGAGATACCGGTCGTAGCCGTAGTACTCCAGCATCACGCGGCGCAGCTCCGCGTTCTCCTCGGCACGGATCCGCTCGGGGGTGAGGGAGGACAGCTCGGCCAGGAACGCGGCGGGGACGGGCATGCCGCGCCAGGCGTGGAGGGCGAAGCCGTCCCCGTAGGCGAGGGCCGGTCCCTCGCCGTGGTCGAGCCGGCCCGCCTCGTCGCGGTGGAGGACGTCGGGCCGCTCGCTGATGACCGCGGCGTGCTCGTAGGGCCACCACCAGCCGGCGTTGCGGGCCACCTCCGCGAGGCCCGTCAGCCGGTCGCCCCGCCCGTCGAAGGCGGCGAGCCAGGCGGCGTCGTGCTGGCCGAGCACGGCGTCCAGGAGCACCAGCCGCACGGCGCCCTCGTCCTCGGGCCGCGGCGCGAGGTCCGCGACGACACCGGTCCGTATCCGCTCGGCGAGTGCGCCCGTGGTCTCCCACAGCTGGGCCCCCGTGGCGGACCAGAGCGCCGACCAGCCCGCCGGGCCCAGCTCGTCGTACATCCGGCGGCGTTCCTCGGCCCATGGGCGGGTGCGGACCTCCTCGCGCACCGACCGTCCGGCGTCGGCCAGCTTCTCCACCGTCTCGACGGCGGCCCGCGGCGACGCGGCCCAGATGATCCGGTCCGGCTCGGCCAGGCCCGCGGTGCGATAGGCACGCCGCACACCGGCCTCGGCCGCCGCCCGGTCCGCCCGGCCGGTCGCCGCCGCCACGCTCCGCCAGGAATTCACGTTCTGCATCGGTTGTCCCCGTCCCCTGCTGTGCTCGTTCTGGAAAGCTGTGCTTGCTCCGCCACGGCCGAGCGGTCAGTCCGCCACGACGCGGATCGCGCCCGGTGCGTACTCCCGCTGCCGCACGACGCGGAACCAGCCCTTGGGGAGCGGGATCACCGCGTGCTCCTCGTGCACCACCCGCCCGCCCTCGGGGAGATGGAGCAGCATCGGGCCGAACTGACCCGCTTCCCGGATCAGCCGGCCGGGGCCCTGCACGGCGTGCGCGTGTCCGGTGACCTCTCCCAGCGCGAGCACCAGCCGCCCCCGCCCGTCGCGCAGTTCGCCCGGGGCCTCCAGGAAGGGGGCGGGCACCGCCGACTCCTCCAACTCCATGATCAGTACATCGCCCTGCCGGTACACAGACGTCTCCCCTCGGTCGCGGCACCCGCTGTGCCGGCCACGGGAAAAACGCTACGGGCAGGGTCTGACAACGGACCGCCGCGACGGCCGCGGACGGGTCCCGGGCGCGGGGTTGTCAGTGCGGCTTGATAGACCTTGCGGACATCCAGTCCCCAGGATCAGGAGTTCAGGGCCATGTACGGTGCGCAGCATCTGCACGAGTTCGGCGGCCTTCCGGTCGTCGACTTCCAGCACACGGCCGACGGGGGCTCCCGGCCCGCCGCGGACGCCGTGGCCTGGCGTGTCTCCGTCGACCCGTACGACGACGACCGGCCCTGGGAGGAGGAGTTCGCCGACTTCCTGGACAAGGTCGACCCGGCCGGCGTCCGGGCCCTGGTCATCGGCCAATGGGGCGAGGCGTACGAGGAGACCTCCTCCGTGCCGATCGGCCTCGTGATCGCCGCCGCGAACCGGCTGACCTCGCTGGAGGCGGTGTTCGTCGGGGATCTGGAGGCGGAGGAGGCCGAGATCACCTGGATCCAGCAGTCGGACGTGACCGTGCTGCTGGCCGCCTTCCCCGCACTGACGGAATTCGGCGTGCGCGGAGGCTCCGAGCTGGTGTTCCCACCGACGAAGCACGATCGGCTGCGGGCGCTGACCGTCCAGGCGGGGGGCCTTCCCGCCGAGGTGGTGCGGGGTGTGCTGGACAGCGAACTGCCCGCGCTGGAGCGGCTGGACCTCTGGCTCGGCGTGTCCGCCTACGAGGGCGACACCGGCCTCACCGACCTCGCCCCGCTGCTCTCCGGCACCCGATTCCCCCGGCTGAACCACCTGGGAGTGCGCAACAGCGAGATCGAGAACGAGATCGCGTCGGCCCTCGCCTCGGCTCCGGTCGTCGCCCAACTGCGGGTGCTCGACCTGTCGAACGGGACGCTGGGCGACGAAGGTGCGGCCGCCCTCCTCGAAGGGCAGCCGCTGACCCACCTGGAACTCCTCGATCTCCACCACCACTTCCTCACCGACGCGATGGCGGAACGGGTCCGTTCCGCCCTGGAGCCCCACGGTGTGCGCGTCGATCTCTCCGAGAAGTGCGAGCCCTGGGGCGACCGGGGTGCCGAGGGCCGCTACACCGCCGTCTCGGAGTAGGCGCCATGACGTACATCGGCATCCGGCACCTCGACCGCTTCCACGGGCTGCCGGTCCACTCCCCCGGGCCGTCGTCCGGGTCCCTGCCCGCCGCCGACTCCGTCGCCTGGCGGCTGGAGTGCTCCTACGACGAGGACACGGACTTCCCCGCACTGTGGGAGCAGTTCCTGGAGACGGTGGACACGACGCGGGTCCAGGCGCTCCTCATCGGCCCCTGGTGGCGTCAGGACTACACCCCGTTCGCCCCCGTGATAGAGCTGATCGTCGCCCACGCGAACCGCTTCCCGGCCCTGCGCGGGCTCTTCCTCGCCGATGTGGTGGGCGAGGAGTGCGAAGTGTCCTGGCTGCGGATGTGCGACATCACCCCCGTGCTCGAAGCGCTGCCGCTGCTGGAGGAGTTCGCCGTGCGCGGCTGCGGCCAGGAGGGGCTGCGGCTGCGCCCGCTGCGCCATGCGTCGCTGAAGTCGCTGCGCTTCGAGTCCGGCGGCCTGCCAGGCGAGGTGGTGCGGGCGGTCGCCGCGAGCCAACTGCCCGCGCTGGAGCGGCTGGACCTGTGGTTCGGCAGTTCGTGGTACGGCGGCGACGCCACCCTTGACGACATCCGGCCGGTCCTGTCGGGTGGCGTGTTCCCCCGGCTGCGCCACCTGGGGCTGCAGAACAGCGAGATTCAGGACGAGATCGCCGTCGCGGTGGGTTCCGCGCCCGTCGTCGCCCAGTTGGAGACCCTGGCGCTGTCGATGGGCACCCTGAGCGACACGGGCGGCGAGGCCCTGCTCAACGGGCAGCCCCTGAACCACCTGGCCACGCTCGACCTGCGCCACCACTACCTCACCGAGCCGGTGCTGGACCGCGTCAGGACCGCGTGTGCCCCGGCCGTCGTCGAGGCCGGCGAGGCCGAGGAGGACTACGGGGACCCGGACGACGAGGACTACGAACCGGAACGCTATGTCGCGGTCAGCGAGTAGCGGCGGGGGCGGCCCGGCGCCGCGCTTCGCGGTCGTCGGCAATCCGGGCAACCGTCGGGTCGCCTTCTTCGAGGAGGCCGTGCGATCCGCCGGGCTGCCGCCGGCCCGGGTGGTGCCCTGGCTCCGGGTGCTGCGCGGCGAGGCGGTGTTCGCGGCGGGCGAGAGCGTACGGATCGATTCGCCCGGTGAGGACGCCGAAGTGGAGCGGCTGCTCCGCGGGGTCGACGACCCCACCCGGGTGGAGGGTTCGGCCCGGTGGTACGCGCGCTTCACGGCGGCGGTGGACGCGGTGGCGGGCGCGGCCTCGGCCGCCGGCGCCGAGGTGCTGGGCTCCCCCGGTGACATCGCCGTGCTCTTCGACAAGCGGCTGTGCCACGGGCTCCTCGACCGCGCGGGGGTCCCCGTGCCCGCCTCGCCGACGTCCGGCCCGGGGGCGGCCCCGGTGCGCGGCTGGTCAGACGTACGGGAGTTGCTGCGGGAGCACCGGATGCCCCGGGCGTTCGTGAAGCTCGCGCACGGCTCCTCCGCCTCCGGGGTGCTGGCGGTGGAGACGGCGGGTCCCGGCCGGGTCCGGGCGAGCACCTCCGTGGAGCGGGACGCGTCGGGTCGGCTGTTCAACTCGCTGCGGGTGCGGCGCTACACCTCGGAGGCGGAGGTCGGCGCGGTCGTGGACGCGCTGGCCCCGGACGGGCTGCACATCGAGCGCTGGCTGCCAAAGGCGTCCCAGCGGGGTCGGGCCGCGGATCTGCGGATCGTGGTGGTCGGCGGCCGGGCGACGCACGCCGTGGTGCGGACGAGCACGAGCCCCATGACCAATCTGCATCTGGGCGGAGCGCGCGGCGACCTCGGCGAGGTCCGGACCGCCGTGGCGGCGGCCGGCGGTTGCTGGCGCGAGGCGCTGGCGATGTGCGAGCGGGCGGCGGCCTGCTTCCCCGGGACGCCCTGTGTGGGCGTCGACCTCTTGCCCACCGCCGGCTGGCGGCGCTTCGCCGTCGGCGAGGTCAACGCCTTCGGCGATCTGCTGCCCGGACTGACCGGTCTGCCGGGCAGCGGCGCCGAGGGCCTGAACACCTACGCGGCGCAGGTCGCCGCCGTACTGGACCGAGCAAGGAACCACCGTGCCGTCACCCCGTCCTGACCCCGACACGTCCCCCCTGCCCGGCGGTGGTGGCCGGCCCGACATGGGCGAGGTCGTGGGAAGCCACGATCTGCTGCTGGTCACCCTGGACACCCTGCGCCACGACGTCGCCGTCGAGCTGGCGGCCGCCGGGCGGCTGCCCAACCTCGCCCGGCATCTGCCCGGGGGCGGTTGGGAGGAGCGGCATGCTCCGGGCAGCTTCACCTACGCCTCGCACCAGGCGATGTTCGCCGGATTCCTGCCGACGCCCGCCTCCCCGGGACCGCACCCCCGGTTGTTCGCGGCGCGGTTCGCGGGAAGCGAGACGACGGCGGACGGCACGTTCGTGTTCGACACGCCTGATCTGGTGTCGGGGCTGGCCGCCGAGGGCTACCGCACGGTGTGCGTCGGCGGGGTCGGCTTCTTCGACCGGCAGGGGCCGCTCGGATCGGTGCTGCCCGGGATGTTCCAGGAGAGCCACTGGGAACCGGGCTTCGGCGTCGCCTCGCCCACCTCGTTCGAGGAACAGGTCGCCCGGGCGGAGCAGGTCGTCGCGGCGCTCCCCCGGGAACAGCGGCTGTTTCTCTTCGTCAACGTGTCCGCCCTGCATCAGCCGAACTGGTTCCATCTGCCCGGGGCGACCCGTGAGGCGGGTGACTCCCGGGCCACGCACGCGGCGGCCCTGGAGTACGTGGACCGGCACATCGGTCGGCTCTTCGCCGCGGCGAGCAGCCGTCGCCGGTGCTTCGCCGTCGTCTGTTCGGACCACGGCACGGCCTACGGCGACGACGGTTACACCGGTCACCGGCTCGGCCACCCGGCCGTCTGGACCGTCCCGTACGCCCACTTCTTCCTCGAACCACCCGCACCGCTCGCCCCGGGGGCCGCCCGATGACCACCACCACCGTCGCCGCCGAAGCGGCCACCGCCGTCCGGCCGTACGAGAGTTACGTCTACGCCTATCCGCACAAGACGGCCTACCGGCCGTTGGAGGACCGCCCTTCGCTGCGGTCGCTGTGGGCGGCGGAGCCCAAGGACGCGCTCTCCCTCTACCTCCACATACCGTTCTGCGAGGTCCGCTGCGGCTTCTGCAACCTCTTCACCCGGATCGGCGCGCCAGAGGAGCTGACGACGCGCTATCTGGACGCGTTGGAGCGGCAGGCCGTCGCCGTGCGGGACGCGCTGGGCGACGAGGAGCCGGTGCGGTTCGCCGCGGCGGCGTTCGGGGGCGGCACGCCGACGTTCCTGACCGCGGGTGAGCTGGAGCGGCTCTGCGACATGGCGGAGAAACGGATGGGCGCCGACCTGCGCTCGGTGCCGCTGTCGGTGGAGACGTCCCCGTCCACGGCGACGGCGGACCGGCTGGCGGTGCTGGCCGACCGGGGCACGACGCGGATCAGCATCGGTGTGCAGAGTTTCGTGGACGAGGAGGCGCGGGCGGCTGTCCGTCCGCAGCGCCGCGCCGATGTGGAGGCGGCGCTCGGCCGGATCCGCGAGGCCCGGATCCCGGTGCTGAACATCGACCTGATCTACGGCATCGACGGGCAGACCGAGCGCAGCTGGCGCTCCTCGCTGGACGCGGCGCTGGCCTGGCGTCCGGAGGAGCTGTATCTCTATCCGCTGTACGTCCGCCCGCTCACGGGTCTGCACCGCCTGGGCGCGGCCACCGGCGCCGAGGCGGAGGCGGTGCAGACCGCCTGGGACGAGCAGCGGCTGCGGCTGTACGCGGTGGGGCGGGACCATCTGCTGGCGCACGGCTACGAGCAGGTGTCGATGCGGATGTTCCGGCGGTCCGACGGACCGCGGGAGCAGGAGGGTCCCGAGGACTACGCCTGCCAGACCGACGGCATGATCGGCCTCGGCTGCGGTGCCCGTTCGTACACGGCGGCCCTGCACTACTCCTTCGACTACGCGGTGGACATGCGGGAGATCCGGTCGATCATCGACCGGTTCACCGCCGCCGAGGATTTCTCGCGGGCCGAGGTGGGCCGGTACGTCGACGCGGACGAGGCGCGGCGGCGGCATCTGCTGCAGTCGCTGCTCCAGGCGGCGGGGCTGCCGGTGGCGGACTACCGGGCACGGTTCGGCACGGATCCGGGCGCGGACTTCCCGGCCGAGCTGGCGGGGTTCGCGGCCCGTGGCTGGCTGGACGCGTCGGCGCCCGACGGTCTGCTGAGGCTGTCCCCGTCGGGCCTCGCCCACTCCGACGCGCTGGGTCCCGCGCTGTTCTCCCCCGGGGTGCGGTCCGCGATGGCCGCGTACGAGCGGAAGTGACGGGGCCATGGACCTGACGATTCTCTACCGGGGCCCGCTCGCCTCCTGCGACTACGACTGTCCGTACTGCCCGTTCGCCAAGCGGCGGGACAGCCGCGCGCAGCTCACGGCGGACCGGGAGGCGCTGGAGCGGTTCACCGGCTGGGCCGCGGAGCGGACCGGTGACCGGTTGTCCGTGCTGTTCACCCCGTGGGGCGAGGGCCTGGTGCGCTCCTGGTACCGGCGGGCGCTGACCGATCTCTCCCGGCTGCCGCACATCGGGCGGGTGGCGATCCAGACGAACCTGAGCGGTCGCACCGACTGGCTGGCCGACGCCGATCCGGAGCGGATCGCGCTCTGGTGCACCTACCACCCGGGGCAGACACCGTACGAACGGTTCCTGGGCAAGTGTCGGGAGCTGTCCGCGAAGGGGATCCGCCACAGCGTGGGGGTGGTGGGCTTCGACGCCCATCTGGAGGAGGCCCGGCGGTTGCGGGCGGCGCTGCCGGAGGAGGTCTATCTCTGGGTGAACGCCGCCGAGGGACACACCTACACCGACGAGGAGGCGGCGCGGTGGACGGAGCTGGATCCGTTGTTCCCCTACAGCCGTGATCCGCACCGTTCGGCGGGGCTGCCCTGCCGGACGGGCGAGTCGGTGATCTCGGTGGACGGGGACGGCACGGTGCGGCGCTGTCACTTCGTCAAGGCGGAGCTGGGCAATCTCTACGACGGCAGCTACCGCCGGGCGCTCGGCCCGCGGGCCTGTCCGCTCGCCGTGTGCGACTGCCACATCGGCTATGTGCATCTGGAGTCGCTGCCGTTGTACGACGTGTTCGCGGGCGGTGTCCTGGAGCGGATACCGGCAGCCCACCCCCGGGGCGGGGGCACGCCGCCGGACGGGCTCGTGGTGCCGGGCCCGTCCCGGCGTGCGCTTCCCCTGCTGGAGCCCTGACCGGTTCGACGGCTACAGCGGCAGGAGGTCCGGGCGCTTCGCCCCGACGTGGTCGCCGGAGGACTCTCCGCGCAGCCGTCGGCCGATCCAGGGCACGAGGTATTCGCGGGCCCACTGGATGTTGTCGCGCCGTGCGTCGAAGGGTCTGCGCTGGGCCTGCGGCGGCCAGGGCTGGTCGGGGTCGGCGGGCACCTCGTGGCCGAGGACCTGGGCGGCGCGCAGCGCCACGCGGGTGTGGCCCTCGGGCGACAGGTGCAGCCGGTCGCTGTCCCACGCGCGCCGGTCCTGCACGGAACGCAGCGACCACAGGTCCAGCACGGGGCAGTGGTAGCGGTCGGCGATGGCCCGCAGGTGGACGTTGTACGTGGCGATCTTGCCGCGCATGTGGCGCAGCACCGGAACGCCCCGGGTGTCGAAGCCGGTGGTGACCATGACCGTGCCGACGGCGTTGCTCAGGTCGGCGACCGCCCGCTCGAAGCGCTCGGCGAGGTCGTCGGGGTCGGTGCCGGGCCGGATGATGTCGTTGCCGCCCGCGCAGAAGCTGACCAGGTCGGGGGCCAGTTCCTTGGCGCGCGGGACCTGCTCCTCGACGATCTGGTCGAGGAGACGTCCTCGTACGGCGAGATTGGCGTAGCGGAAGTAGTCCAGGGGGCCGGTCGCCCCCTCGGGGGCCGGGAGCCGGTCGGCGAGGAGCACCGCGAAGCGGTCCGCCCAGCCGAGATACGTCCCGTCGGGGCCGGGGTCGCCGACGCCCTCGGTGAAACTGTCGCCAATCGCCGCGTACGACCCGATGGTGTGCTGCCGGTTGTTTCTCGAATCGTCTGCCACAAGCACTTATCCTGCATCGTGCGATGTGACCTACGCGACCGTAATACGGGGTTGACGGGTGGTGAGATAGACCACCCGGTCAGTTTTTGGTAAAGCCGGAATAAGTGGAGGGGCGGTGCGCCGCCGCGCACCGCCCCTCGATCACTTCTCGCCGCGTCCGGTCGGAAACGGCGACCCTGGACGGAGACGTCAGACGGAGACGCCGTGCTGACGCAGGTACGCGATCGGGTCGATGTCCGAGCCGTAGCTCGGGCCGGTGCGGACCTCGAAGTGCAGGTGCGGTCCGGTGGAGTTGCCGGTGGAGCCGGAGAGGCCGATCTGCTGGCCCCCGGTGACGGTCTGGCCGACGGAGACGTTGAGCGAGGACTGGTGGGCGTACTGGGAGTACATGCCGTCCTCGTGCTGGATGACGACCTCGTTGCCGTAGGAGCCGCTGTTGCCGGCCGAGACGACGGTGCCCGGACCGATGGCGAGTACGGGGGTGCCGGAGGCGGCCTGGAAGTCCGAGCCGGTGTGGTAGCCGCTGGACCAGCTGGCGCCGGAAGCCCGGTACTGGGTGGTGACGTTGGCGCTGGCCAGCGGGGCGGACCAGCCGGAGCCGGTGGCCTCGGAGGAGCCGGTCCCCGACGTGCTGCCGGAGCCCTCGGAGTCGTCGGCGGAGACGGTGTCGGCCTTCGGGGCCTCCTTAGGCGCGGCCTTCGGCGCCGGTGCGGCCTTCTTCGGGGCGGCCTCGGGGGCCGCGGACTTCTCGGCCGGCTCGGAGCCCTTGGCGCCGAGGGTCAGCTTCATGCCCGGGTGGATCAGGCCGGGGTTCTCGCCGACGGTGGAGCGGTTGTCCTGGTAGAGCTTCTCCCACCCGCCCTTGAGCTGGTGCTCGGCCGCGATCTTCGCCAGGTAGTCGCCGGAGACGACGGCGTACGTCTTCGGGGCGGTCTTCGACGCGGCGGGGGCGGTGGCCGGGACGGTGTGCGCGGCGGCGACCGAGGCGGCGGCGGGCTTCACGGCCGGAGCGGCCTGGTCCGCCGCGTTCGCGACGGTGGCCCCGATGAGCGGGAGGGCGAGTGCGGCGCCGCCGGTCCCTGCGACGAGGACGCCGCGGGAGATCGGGCCGGACTTCGGACGACGGTGCTTACCCTTTGCGGGCATGGGAAGTTCCTCTCCGGCGCCTGCGAGGTGAGCTGTCGGGTTCGGGCTGGAGATGCCCGGTCGCGTTGCGGCGACTTCACCCCGAGCCGGTCCGGATCGCTCCGGATCGGCGGCTTACCTGGTTCCCCCGCTCCTGCCACGCGTGAGTGGGTGGGTGCGAATTCCGGGCGGCGGCAGGATTAGGCGGTCCGTCCGGATTGCGGCGACCGTAAACGAGTCAGGACGAGCTGAACAAGCCATCGGTTGCTCGCCGGAATCATCGGTTCACTATCGACCCGGAATTCCCGTCACACTCCGTGGATTACGGATCTTGGATTTCCGTGCGGGCAACGGGAATGCCTCGGGGCGCACTCACCACGGACCGTCACGGATATGATCCCGCTCACCTCCGAAATCCCATCTCCCCCATTAGCGGGGCATGTTCTGCGAAATGCACCAATACGGACATTGGGCCGACCCCCCTCCTGACACTGGGTCAGCCCGGACGTCTCGGCACCCCGCACCGGAGCTCTCGACCGTGATGATTTTCCGTCGAATCGATGTCGTATCGTCACGGGAGCGCCCTCGCCGGCGAGCCGCGCCGACGCCAGAGATCCCAGGAGCCACCGTGACGCAACAGGTGCCGCAGGTCCCGCCGACAGAGACCGTGCTGACCGGAGTCCGCAACTTCCGCGATGTGGGCGGGCTCCCCACCGCGGACGGACGGCGCACCGCCTTCGGGCGGCTCTACCGGAGCGGTCACCTGGCGCACGCCACGGCCGAGGACGCGGCTTTCCTCGGCGGGCTCGGGCTGCACACGATCTTCGACTTCCGCCACTCCGCCGACCACCGGCTCGACGGGTACGACATCGAGCTGGCCGGTGTCCGCAATGTCAGCATTCCGCTCTCGGACCCGGCGGACGGCGCCGAGTTCTGGCGGCTGGTGAGCGACGGAAACATCGAGCAGCTGCGCTCGGTCCTCGCGAACGGCAAGGGCGTCGACCGCATGATCCGTATGTACCGCGCGACGATCCTGGACCGCACCGCCGAGCACAGCCGGGTGCTGCACTCCCTGGCCGAGGACAGCGTCCCCGCCCTGATGCACTGCGCGGCGGGCAAGGACCGGGCCGGTCTCTCGATCGCGGTCGCCCTGCTGGCGGTCGGCGTCGAGCCGGAAGCGATCGAGGAGGACTACCTCAAGTCCGACGACCTCCGCCGCCGCTACGCCCTGAAGCGCTCCGACGCGTCCGGCACCGACATGTCGCCCGAGGTGCTGGAGCTGCTGGACCCGCTCTTCGGGGCGCGGCCCGCCTACCTCGCGGCGGCCTTCACGGCCATCGAGGAGAGCTGGGGAACGACGGACCGCTACCTGTCGGAGGGGCTGAAGGTCTCCCCCGAGACCCGGGAGCGGCTGCGCGAGCGCCTGCTCGACCAGGCCTGACCCGGACGGGAGGCGGCCGCCCGGGGCGGCCGGTCGTCCGCCCGCCGTCACTTGCTCCCGGCCACCACGAAGAGCAGGTAGAGGAAGCCCGCGATGACGTGGCCCGCCACCAGGTAGGCGAAGAGGCGGATGATGACGCCGCGCGGCATCCGCTTCTCCTGCGGGTCCTCGTTCGGGCGGCGGCCGGGGCCCAGCGGGTCGTAGTGCTCGGAATCGGACATGACGGTCCTCTCTGTCGGCCTCGCGGCCGGTGGAGCGAAGGATGGAGCCGGCGGGGACGGCCGGTTCAGCGCGCGTGGAGGGCGTTGCCGAGGCACAGCTCGGCGGCGGGGCTCTGCAGCAGGGAGTGGACGAAGAGCAGCTCCGCGCCGCAGCGGTCGATGGCCGCGATCCGGTGCGGGGTGAGCGAGTCGAAGTGGGCGCTGTCGCCGGGTTCGAGGTCATGGACGGTGTCGCCGAGCCCGATCCGCAGCCGCCCCTCCAGGACGTACAGCCACTCCTCGCCGGGATGGACCCGGACCAGGTCGCCCTGGGCCCCGTACGGAACGCGCACCCGCAGCGCCTGCATGGCGCGACCGGATCCGCCTGCCTGCCGGTACATCCAGCCGTCGGCCTCCGCCCCCTCGAAGCCGCCGCCGCGGACGATCGCGTCCCGTTCGGGCGGCTGCTCGCCGAGCAGCTCGGAGACCGTCGTACCGTAGATGCGGGCCAGGCCCAGCAGCATCGGCAGCGAGGGCTGCCTGCGGCCGGTCTCCAGCCGGGAGAGATGGGCCGGGGAGAGCCCGGCCCGGCCGGCGGCGGTCTCCAGGGTGAGGCCGCGATCGCGGCGCAGGTCGCGCAGTCGGGGTGCGACGCCGGGGAGCTCGTCCGGCACCCCTTCGTCCGGAGGGTTCATGGCTCCATTGGGCCAGGATCTTTCCTCTGAGGCAAATTACTTGCCTCAGAGGCAATTTCCTCGTTTCCCTCGCGGAAGTCGGTCAGCGGTGGGCCACGGCCTGCTTGACCAGCGTCCGGCCGAAGTCCCACATGAGTCCGCCCCCGCTGTGCGCGTCGTCCATGACGGACGTGAAGGCCGCCACGAAACGGTCCACCTCCGCGTCCCCGATGACCAGCGGCGGGATCAGCTTGATCACTTCCAGGTGGTCGCCGGAGACCTGGGTGAGGATCCGGTGCTTCTGGAGCAGTGGCACCACGACCATCTGCGCGAAGAGGCCCTTGCGGGCCGCCTGGAGCATGGTCCAGCGGCTGCGGAGCTTGAGCGAGGACGGCCTGCCGAACTCGATGCCGATCATCAGCCCGCGCCCGCGGACCTCGTGCAGCAGCTCGTAGCGGTCCACCAGGGCCGCCAGCCGCTCGCACAGCAGGTCGCCGGTGCGCCGGGCGTTGGCGACGGTCTCCTCGTCCTCCATCACCGTCAGGACGGCGAGCCCGGCCGCCATCGCCTGGGCGTTGGAGCCGAAGCTCGCGGAGTGGACGAGGACCCGGTCCATCGAGGAGTAGACCTTGCGGAAGATCCAGTCCTTGCCGAGGGTCGCCCCGACGGGCACATAACCGCCGGAGAGCGCCTTGGCGACGCACACCAGATCGGGCTCCACCCCCTCCTCGTGCTGGTAGGCGTAGAAGTCCCCGGTCCGGCCGAGGCCCGTCTGCACCTCGTCGACGATCAGGAGCGCCTTGTGCCGGTGCAGCAGCTCCTGCGCCCCCCGCAGATAGCCCGGCGGCGTGGCGTGCACGCCCTTCCCCTGGATCGGCTCCACGACCAGGGCCGCGACGTCCCCCCGCTTCAGCTCGCGGCGCAGCGCTTCCAGGTCGCCGAGCGGGACGGCCGTGTCCGGCAGCAGGGGGGCGAAGCCGTCGCGGAAGCCGCTCTCCCCGTTGACCGAGAGGGAGCCGGTGGTGAGCCCGTGGAAGGCGTGGTCGCAGTAGAGGACCCGTGGCTTCCCGGTGGCGTAGCGGGCGAATTTCAGCGCCGTCTCGACCGCCTCCGTGCCGCTGTTCCCGAAGAAGACGCGGTCCAGGTGGGGGCTGTGGGCGAGGAGCTTCTCGGCGAGCAGTCCGGGCAGCGGCTGGCAGTCGAAGCGGGTGAGGTCGGCGAGCTGGGCATCCAGGACGTCGTGCAGGGCCTGACGGACGACGGGGTGGTGACGGCCGAGGCCCATGACGCCGAACCCGGCGAGCATGTCGAGGTAGTCGTCGCCCTCCGCGTCCCAGAAGTACGCGCCCTCGGCCCGCTCGTAGACCTTGTCGAAGCCGAGGGTGTGCAGCATGCGCGGCAGCTGGTGGTTGAGGTGGCGTGCGTGCAGGTCGTACCGTTCGGCCCCGCGCTCGGCGAGGAGCCGAGCCAGGTCGAAGCCCTGGGATCCGCCGTCCGTCATCGCCCGCTCTTCCCTTCGGGTGTGCTGCGCCATGGGGGCCGGCCGCCCCGGGAGAACCGTGGCGGCCGGCCGTACCTCGTCGGACACCGCCTCAGCGGTTGCTGCTGATGGTCTCCCGCGCCGCGCGCAGGGATTCCTTCAGGGACCCCATCGTGGCGAGCACCGCCGTGGGCTCGTAGCCGCAGTGCGCCATGCAGTTGGCGCAGCGAGGGTCCTTGCCCCGGCCGTACTTCTCCCAGTCGGTCTCCTCGATGAGCTGACGGTACGTCGGTACGTAGCCGTCGTTCATCAGGTAGCAGGGGCGCTGCCAGCCGAAGAGCGAGTAGTTGGGGATCGCCCACGCGGTGCACGCGAAGTCCGCCTTGCCCTCCAGGAAGTCCAGGAAGAGCGGTGAGTGGTTGAGCCGCCAGCGGGCCCGGTTGCCACCCGCGAAGGCCTTCTTGAACAGCTCGCGGGTCTGCTCGACGCCGAGGAAGTGCTCCTGGTCGGGGGCCTTCTCGTAGGCGTAGGCGGGAGAGATCATCATCTCGTCGACGTGCAGGTCGTCGTTGAGGTAGTTGAGGACCTCGATGATGGTCTGCGGGGTGTCGGTGTTGAAGAAGGTGGAGTTGGTGGTGACCCGGAAGCCGCGCCGCTTGGCCTCCTTCATCGCGGCGACTGCCTCGTCGAAGACGCCTTCCTTGGCGACCGACTCGTCGTGCCGCTCGCGCAGTCCGTCGATGTGCACGGCGAAGGCGAAGTACGGGGACGGGGTGAACTTGTCGAGCTTCTTCCGCATCAGCATCGCGTTGGTGCAGAGGAAGACGTACTTTTTCCTGGCGACGAGCTGACGCACGATCTCGTCGATCTGGGGGTGCATCAACGGTTCGCCACCGGCGATGGACACCATCGAGGCGCCGGATTCGAGCACCGCGCCCACCGCCTGGGCGACCGGCATGCGCTGCTTCAGGACACCGGCCGGGTGCTGGATCTTCCCGCACCCCTCGCAGGCGAGGTTGCAGGCGAACAACGGCTCCAGCTCGACGATCAGTGGGAACTTCTCACGCTTGCGGAGCTTCTGTTCGAGGAGATACGTCGCAACCTTGATGGACTGACGGAGCGGCATGGCCATCTAGCTCACCTCCTGGGGAGCGTTAAGGATCGGTGCCATTCGTAGAAAGCCGGAAGGACGGAACGAAGAACGCGGAAAGCCGATATTCCACCGCGTACGGTGCCGATACGGACGAGCTCATGCTCTGGAGCGTCCACGACCACCCGGACGGCCGCAACCGGGCGCGGCCCGTGACACAGGGCGGTACGCAGCGTCGCGGCGGACTCCATGTCCACCGCGACGGCCCCGCCCGCCCGCAGCGCGGCCCGCTCGGAGCCCCGTACGACGTGGTCGGAGCCGGTCAGCGGGCCGGTGTGGACCCTGCGGCCCGGAACGGCCCTGGCGAGCGCGGCGACCAGGACGCCGGTGCCCGTGCAGGGTGTGGTGCCGTCCGCGTCCCGGGTCTCCTCGGCGACGACGAGGTCCCCGGGGTGCATCCCCGGGGCGAGGCCGGCGCAGAAGCCGGAGGCGATGACGGCGGCGTCGGGAATCCCCCCGGGGCCCAGGAGGCGCGCCACGGCCGCCTCCGCCGCCCGGGGGCCCATCCCGGTGCGCACGACCCGGACCGGGCCCGGAACGCCCCTGCCGCTGCGCAGGGCCACCTGCTCGATGCCCAGAGCGCAGGCGACCAGCAGGGGCGTCGCGAGGCTCCCCGGCCGTCTCGGATCACCCATCAGGCCCCCTCGGCGGCGGTCGCGCGGTCGGCGAACGGGTCGCCGTACACATAGCGTCCGAGGGCGGTGAGAGGGAAGACCTGGCGGTAGAGGTGGTAGTTGATGGAGAAGTCCCAGGGGAAGCCGGTCCCGGTGAAATACGGCTCGTCCCAGGAACCGTCTGCCTGCTGCGCCGCGGTCAGCCAGGTGACGCCGCGGGCGACGGGGCGGGTGTCGCGGCGGCCGGCGGCGAGGAGCGCGAGGAGCGCCCAGGCGGTCTGGGAGGCGGTGGACTCGCCGTGCCCGATCCACTTCTCCTCCTGGTAGGAGCGCAGGTCCTCGCCCCATCCGCCGTCGTCGTTCTGGACGGACTCGAGCCAGGCGACGGCCCGGCGGATCGCGGGATGCCCGGCGGGCAGTCCGGCGGCGATCAGGGCGGGCACCACGGACCCGGTGCCGTACACGTAGTTGACGCCCCAGCGGCCGAACCAGGCTCCGCACGCCTCCTGTTCGGCGAGCAGCCACGCGATGCCCTCGCGGGTACGGGGGTGGCTCGCGAGCCCTTCGACGGCGAGCATCTCCACGACGTGACCGGTGACGTCGGCCGACGGCGGGTCGATGACCTCGCCGAAGTCGCAGAAGGGCAGGCGGTTGGGGAAGGGGCTGGTGTTGTCGGCGTCGAACGCGCCCCAGGCACCGTTGCGGGACTGCATCCCGAGGCTCCAGCGGACCCCGCGATCGATGGCCGCCTGCATGCGGGCGGGGTCGGGGTGGCGCACCCGGCGCAGCGCCAGGACGACTTCCGCGGTGTCGTCGATGTCCGGGTAGTTGTCGTTGTGGAACTCGAACGCCCAGCCTCCTGGAGCGAGTTCGGGCTTTCGTACCGACCAGTCGCCGGGTCTGGTGATCTCCTCGGCCAGCATCCAGTCGGCGGCCTTCACCAGGGCGGGGTGGTCGGCCCCGAGTCCGGCGTCGGCCAGTGCGATGGTGGCGAGGCAGGTGTCCCAGACGGGCGACTGGCAGGCCTCGACCATGCGGGCGCCGTCCTCGCGCCGGACGGCGAACCGGTCGAGCGAGGCCAGGCCCGCCTTCATCACCGGGTGGTCGAGGTCGTAGCCCAGCAGGTGCAGGGCGATGACGGAGTAGACGGCGGGCGGCTGGATCCCGCCCCAGCAACCGTCGTTCTCCTGGCGCTCGATGATCCAGCGGGCGGCCAGGTTCATCGCGATGCGGCGCAGTGGGCGCGGGGCGACCTTGTGGTAGAGGTGCAGCCCTTTGTCGAGGCGCTGGAAGAGTCCGTCCCAACTGGCGGGCGGGGCAAGCTTCCTGGGCGGGTTGGGGTCGCCCGGGTCGGTGTGCAGCTCGTCCAGGGCGAAGGGCGCCGGGCGCACCGGGCGTTTGGCGGAGACGATGGTGAGCGGCACGATGGTCTGCCGGGCCCAGCAGCCGAAGTCGTAGATGTTGAGCGGGACCCACTTGGGGAAGAACATCAGCTCGGGCGGCAGCTCGGGGAGGTCGTCCCACTTCCACCAGCCGAACAGCGCCAGCCAGATGCGGGTGAAGACGCGGGCGGCCGCGATGCCGCCCTGTTCCCTGATCCAGCCGGAGGCGCGGGCCATGTGCGGCTCGTCGGGGCGGTCCCCGGCCAGCCGTAGCGCGACGTACGCCTCGATCGTGGCGGAAAGGTCGCCCGGTCCGCCGTAGAAGGTGTTCCAGGTGCCGTCGCCGAGCTGTTCGCCACGGATGAAGAGGGCGGCCGCGCGGGTGGTCTCGGGGTCCTGGATGGAGAGGAACTGACGCAGGAGCAGGTCCTCGGCGTCCATCGTGACGTTGGTGGCGAGGTCGCCCTTCCACCAGCCCTGCTCGTCCTGCCTGCCGAGGAGGTGCTCCACCGAGCGTTCCGCGGCCCGACGCGCGGCGACGGTCACGTCGTCCGCGGCGGTTGTCGTGTCGGTCGGATCGTGGGCCGTGGCCTCGGGGTTCGCGGTCCCGGTCGATCCGTCGGTCGTCGCTGTCATGAGCTTCCCCTTACGTGCAGTCGGTTCTCTGCTGTGCTGGGGTCACCGTCGGCCGGCGCCTGGTGAGGGGCGCCGGCCGGCGACTGCGAGTCATATGCGAAGCGTTGTCATCTCTTTCGTACCACCACGAAGTCGGCAAGCTCGGTGAGCTGTTCCCTCACCCGGTGGGGCATGTCGACGGCGTGCAGCGCCTCGATGGCGTTTCCGTGCTGACGACGCGCTTCCTGGGCGGTCCACTCGCGGCCGCCCGCCTCCTCGATGAGTGCCGCGCGGGCGGCGAACTCCTCTTCGGAGAAGCTGTCGAAGTCGTTGCTCTTGGCGTCGGCGGCGAGCAGTTCGCCCAGCCGGTCGGAGGCCTCGCCGCCCGCGGCGAGCGCCGCGACGACGGGCAGGGACTTCTTGCGCTGGCGCAGGTCGCTCCAGGTCTGCTTGCCGGTGGCCTCCGGGTCGCCCCAGATGCCGAGGAGGTCGTCGACGGCCTGGAAGGCGAGGCCGAGGTGGTAGCCGTAGGACTCCAGGGTGTCGGCGGTGCGGTCGTCGGCGCCGCCGAGCACCGCGCCGATGGAGACGGCGCAGGCCAGCAGGGCGCCGGTCTTGTTGCCCTCCATCTCCAGGCACTCCTCGACGGTGACCCGCTCGCGGTGCTCGTAGGAGATGTCCTGGGCCTGCCCGTCGATGAGCTTGCGGGTGGCGGTGGTCAGCCGGCGGGCCGCACGGCCCGCCTCGACGGTGCCGAGCTCCAGCAGCAGGTCGTAGGCGAGCGCGAAGAGCGCGTCGCCGACCAGGATCGCCTGGGCGGGGCCGTGCACCTTCCAGACCGTGTCACGGTGGCGGCGCTGCTCGTCGCCGTCCATCAGGTCGTCGTGCAGCAGCGAGAAGTTGTGCACGAGTTCGACGGCCACCGCGCCGGGGATGCCGGCCTCGGCGGGGGCCCCCGCCGCCTCGGCGGACAGCAGGGCGAGCGCGGGGCGCACGGCCTTGCCGCCGTCGCCGTCCGAGGGCTGCCCCTCCGCGTCGATCCAGCCGAAGTGGTAGGCGGCGACGGTGTCCATGGGCGGCGCGAGCCGGCCCACGGCAGCCCGCAGGACCGGCGCTGACAGGGCTCGTCCGCGCTCCAGAAGGGCGGTGACGTCCGCGGTGTCCGCCACGGTGTCGAAAGCCGGATTCGCCGGGGTCACAGACTCTCCTCTTGTTCCGGTGGTACTGCTCATGCCGCCTCCTGCAGCGGATGTCCTGGGGGGCGGCCGAGGTCGTGGAGCGCCGCGTCGGCGGCGCCGGCGCCGCTGCGCACGGCACCCTCCATCGTCGCGGGCCAGCCGGTGTCGGTCCAGGCCCCCGCCAGCTGAAGTCCGGACAGCCGGGTCCGGGGGCCGGGGCGCAGCCGCCCGACGCCGGGGGTGGGCGCGAAGGTGGCGGTGCGCTCCCGGGTGACGAAGAAGTCGCGGATGCCCGCGCCGCGGGCGGCGGGGAGCAGCCGTTCCAGTTCGGGCAGGTAGCGGGAGCGCAGTTCGGCGACGGGCAGGTCGATCTCGTCCTGGGCGGCGGACTGCGAGACCGCGAGATACTGCCCGGGGCCCGTCAGCCCCGAGGAGTGGGTCCGGTCGAAGACCCACTGGACCGGGGATCCGATCGCGGCGAAGAACGGCCTGCGCAGCACCTTGCGGTCGTAGATCACGTGCACGTTCAGGATGGGCGCGCAGGCGATGTCGAGCAGCAGGTCCGGTTCGTCCAGCGCGCCCGCGGGCAGCAGGTCGTGGGTCTCGGTCTGCGGCACGGCCAGTACGACGGTGTCGGCGGTGATCCGCTCCCCCGCCGTCTCGACTCTCCAGCGGCCGTCCTCGGTGCGGGTGAGGGAGCCGACCTTGGCGCGCAGTTCGGTGCGGACGCCCGCGGTGTCCAGGGCCTTGCGGGCCAGGGTGTCGTGCAGCTCGCCGAGCGGCACGGTGGCCCAGCCGATGTCGGCGGCTCCGGGCTCGGAGAGCAGGCCGGTCTTGAAGACCTTCGCCGCGAGGGCCATGGAGGCGTTCGGGGCGGTGGCGTTCAGCGTGGCGACGCCGACGAGGTCCCACAGGGCCTCGATCGTGCGCTCCGACTGGCCGTGCCGCCGCAGCCAGGTCGCGAAGTCGACGCGGTCGAGCTCGGGGTCGGCGGGGTCCAGGCGGCCGAGCGCGAGGGCGGCGCGGCCCACGCCCGCCTTCTCGGCGAGCGAGAGGTGGGGATAGGCGGCGAGTCCGCCGGCGAGGTGCAGCGGTACGGGCAGGCCGGTGCGCCGCAGCCGTCCCAGACGCGGCCCGGCGGCCCGGCCGACGTCCAGCACGGGCACGTCGAGGCGGTCCTGGACCGGTGCCAGGTGGGCGGCGTCGATCCGGTCGAGGAACCAGCGGTAGCCGGTGCAGCAGCGCAGATAGACGTGCTGGCCGTTGTCGACGGTGAGGTCGCCGCGCTGGAAGGAGAAGGCGAGGCCGCCGAGGCGGGGCCGCCCTTCCAGGAGGGTCACGTCGAGTCCGGCGTCGGCGAGGCGGAGCGCCGCCGTGACACCGGCGAGTCCGCCGCCCACGACGACGGCGACGGGGCGGGGGCTCTCGTCGTTCACGCGTTCCCCTCTCGCCGGTTCGGTGCGCTCTGCCGGGCCCTCACCCTGGAGATCGTCGCAGTCGGTGACGTGTCGGGCCACTGGAGGGTCGCCCGGGAGCCGGAGCCACGAAGACGCATCAGTCCCGCCCCCTGGTGGTGAGCTTCGAGATGTGGCGGGCGTCCAGTCCGGACAGACCGCGCACCGCGACGTAGGCCTTCTCGTGGCCGGGCAGCGAGACCCGTCCACGCAGCACGGCCTCGGGGTCGCGTTCGATCCGGTCGAGGAGGCGGCGGTAGATCCCGGCCATCGCCGCGACACAGGCGCCGCTGCGGCGGTCGAGCATCGGCAGCAGCCGGTAGCCCTCGGCGAACAGGGCGCGGGCGCGCCGGACCTCGAAGTGGATGAGGCCCGCGAAGTCGGAGCCGGGGGGCGGGGTGGTCCGGTGGAACCCCGCCGAGCAGCCGAATTTGGCCAGGTCGTCGGCGGGCAGGTAGGTGCGCCCGTTGCCGGCGTCCTCGCGGACGTCGCGCAGGATGTTGGTGAGCTGGAGGGCGAGGCCGAGGGTGTCGGCGTACTCCGCGGCGCGCTCGGCCCCGCGGGCGCCCGGCGCGGTGCCGAAGACGCCGAGGCTGAGGCGTCCGATGGCTCCGGCGACGCACCGGCAGTAGGCCTTCAGGTCGTCCCAGGTCTCGTAGGTCGCACCTCGAACGTCCATCAGGACGCCGTCGATCAGCTCGTCGAGCCCGCCGAGCGGCAGCGGGAACCGCTGGGCGGCGTCGGCGAGCGCGACGGCCACCGGGTCGGTGTCGTCCTCGTCGACCGCGTCCTTGCGGATGCGCTCCAGCAGTTCGCGGGTGCTCTCCAGCCGGGTCCGCTTGGTCTCCGGGTCCAGCTCCCCGTCGCCGATGTCGTCGACACGACGGGAGAAGGCGTACAGCGCCGACATGGCCTGCCGCTTCTCGTACGGCAGCAGCCTGATGCCGTAGGCGAAGTTACGGGCCTGCTGTCCGGTGACGGCCTCGCAGTAACTGTATGCGGCCTGCACCGGCGGCGACATGTACGTCGTCTGTCCCTCCACGGTCCGGCTCACCTCTCTCCACGCGCTCTTCGCAAGACGAATCCCACTTCGCGCAGCAGGCTGGGCTTGGTGGGCTTGGGCGGTCCGGGCAGTACGTCGAACCCGGCGGCCGAGATCGCCGTGAGCGCGCTGCGCCCGCCCGCGACGAATCCGGCGAGGAGCAGCTTGAGTCGTCCGTCGACGCTGCCCACCAACGGGGGGCCTTCGTTCAACAACGCGCTCGCACGCTGGGCCTCGTACGCGATCAGGGCACGCACCGAGGCTCCGGCGGAGGGTGCGGCCAGGTCGGATTCGGTGACCCGGAAGCGTTCCATGTCCTCGGCGGGCAGATAGATCCGGTCGCGTTCCAGGTCCTCGGCCACGTCCTGCAGATGTTCGACGATCTGGAGCGCCGTGCAGACCGCGTCGGAGCGGCGGACGCGTTCCGGGCTCGTGGTGCCGGTGAGGGCGAGGACCAGGCGGCCGACCGGGTTGGCCGAGAGCTCGCAGTAGGCGGCGAGATCGGCGTAGGTGCCGTAGCGGCGGATCTTCTGGTCCTGGCGGTTGGCCTCGATCAGGCCGAGGAAGGGCTCGGGGGTGAGCGCCCGGCGCCGCACGGTGGGGCGGAGGTTGCGCAGCAGCGGGTGGCGCGGCTCCTCACCGGTGGTGGCGAAGACCCGGTGGAGATCGGTCTCGAAGGCGTCGAGCATGGCGAGGCGGTCGTCGCTCTGCTCCGGCTCCAGCCCGAGTCGGCGGGCGTCGGCGCCGCCGGGGGCGAGGTCGCCGTCGCCGATGTCGTCGACGAGCCGGGCGAAGCCGTAGACCGCCATCAGGTCGTCGCGCCAGGCCCGGGGCAGGAAGAAGGGCGCCACGGGGAAGTTCTCGTCCGCGGCCTTGCCGAGGGTGGCGTCACCGATGCGCGTCTCGGGGGTCGAGGTCACTGCGGACCGCCCGGCGGGGGGACGGCGAGACCACGCCGGAGCTGGAGATCTTCCGTCATTGCCGTCACATCTCCCGTTCTACACTGCTGATCCAAAACAACCCTTTTCGGACACGCCGCTCGGTCTTCCGAGTGCACTGCGGCAGAGCGGCCGGTGCCGGGGCGTATCGCCCTACTTGCCATGAATCAGCACCACTACAGCTTACGTTGTACAGCTCACAAGGGGTCGGCGGGGTGGAGGGCCCACCGCCGCTTCCCGGCCGTTTCCGTCAACCTTCCCCGCGCGTGGCGGAATTGACGTCATCCGCCGGGAGGAGATCACCGCCGGGCCTGTACTGCGGACGGTCGGCGCGGTGCCGGGCACCGCGCGGCCCCCGCCGGACCGGTCCGGCGGGGGCCGCGGAACGCGCGCGGGCTACTTGCCCGTTTCGCGCTCGTACGCCTTGAGGACTTCCTCGGTGGGACCGTCCATCAGGAGTTCGCCCTTCTCCAGCCACAGCGCGCGGTCGCAGGTGTCCCTGATCGACTTGTTGTTGTGGCTGACCAGGAAGACGGTGCCCGCCTCCTTGCGCAACTCGCGGATCCGCTCCTCGGACCGGACGCGGAACTTGCGGTCGCCGGTGGCGAGCGCCTCGTCGATCATGAGGACGTCGTGGTTCTTGGCGGCGGCGATGGAGAAGCGCAGCCGGGCGGCCATGCCGGAGGAGTACGTCCGCATCGGCAGGGTGATGAAGTCGCCCTTCTCGTTGATGCCGGAGAACTCCACGATGTCCTGGTAGCGCTGTCGGATCTCGTCCTGGCTCATGCCCATCGCCAGTCCGCCGAGCACGACGTTGCGCTCACCGGTCAGATCGCTCATCAGCGCGGCGTTCACGCCGAGCAGCGAGGGCTGGCCGTCCGTGTACACCTGACCGGATTCGGTCGGCAGCAGGCCGGCGATGGCGCGCAGCAGCGTCGACTTGCCGGAGCCGTTGGTGCCGATGAGGCCGATGGCCTCGCCGCGGTAGGCGGTGAAGGAGACACCGCGCACGGCGTGCACCTTCCGGACGCCGCGCGGCTCGCCCTTGCCCCGCCGCATCATGCGGCTCAGCGCGGCGGTGGCGCTGCCCCGTCCGCCGCCCGTGCCGTTGACCCGGTACACGATGTGCACGTCGTCGGCGATCACCGTGGGGATGCGCCCCTGTGCGTTGTCCTCAGCCACGGCCGTACCGTTCCTCTGCCTTCCAGAAGTACACGAATCCCACGACGCCCAGCAGCACGGCCCAGCCGACGCCGACGGCCCAGACGTGGTCCGGCAGGTTCTCGGAGCCGTACCCGTCGATCAGGGCGAAGCGGACCAGGTCCATGTAGATCGCCGCCGGGTTGTACTGCAGGACGTCCGCGATCCAGGCCGGCTTGTCCTTGAGCATCACCGGGATGGAGAACATGACGCCCGAGGCGTACATCCACGTCCGCATGACGAACGGCATCAGCTGCGCGAGGTCGGGGGTCTTGGAGCCGAGCCGCGCCATGACGAGGGCCAGGCCCGTGTTGAAGAAGAACTGGAGAATCAGGGCGGGGATCACCAGCAGCCACGACAGCGAGGGGTAGCTGCCGAAGATGACGGCGACCGCGACCAGCACGATCATCGAGAACAGCAGCTGCTGGAGCTGCTGGAGCGAGAAGGAGATGGGCAGCGAGGCCCGGGGGAAGTGGAGGGCCCGGACCAGTCCGAGGTTGCCGGAGATCGCGCGGACGCCCGCCATCACCGAGCTCTGGGTGAAGGTGAAGACGAAGACGCCGGTGACCAGGAACGGCACGAAGACGTCGTGGGAGATCCCCTCCCTGGTTCCCAGGATCAGCCCGAAGATCAGGTAATAGACCGCGGCGTTCAGCAGGGGCGTGACCACTTGCCACAGCTGGCCCAGTTTGGCCTGGCTGTACTGCGCGGTCAGCTTCGCCCGGGAGAAGGCCAGGATGAAGTGGCGTCGTCCCCAGAGCTGTCGCATGTATGCGAACAGCCCCGGCCTGGCGCCGCTCACGGTCAGGCCGTACTTGGCGGCCAGCTGGGCCGCGTCGAGGCCCTCGTCGGCGGACGGCGGGGTCCCGAGGGCTACCCCACCGTCGTGGGTCGTGTCACTCACAAGTTGAAACTCTCGTCTTCACGCGCAGCCAGTCGCGGGCGCGGCTCAGGCGGACAGGTTCCGGAAAGAAAATACGCCTCATGCTCTCAGAGGAAAGCCTCTCAGATGACCGGAGGTCGGCCCAGCCTCGTCAGCCGCCACACCGTACGCCACTTCATCGGGCGCCGGGGTCCGCAGGGGGTCCTCCAGCCTTCCCGGAATCCGCCGAACCAGGCCTTCAGCGCGGGGGCCGAGGGACGTCTGACCAGGGTCAGCAGCAGCCAGACCCCCAGGTAGAGGGGGACGAGTGGGGCAGGCAGGTTGCGGCGGGCGAGCCAGACCCGGTTGCGGGCGACCATGCGGTGGTAGACCGCGTGCCGGGAGGGGGCGGTGGTGGGGTGGTTCAGCACCATGTCCGCGCGGTAGTCGATCATCCACCCCGCGTCCAGCGCCCGCCAGGCCAGGTCCGTCTCCTCGTGGGCGTAGAAGAAGTCCTCCGGCAGGGGACCGACCTCGGCGATGACCCGGGTGCGTACGGCGTTGGCGCCGCCCAGGAACGTGGTCACGCGCGAGGAGCGCATCGGGTCGGCGGCCCGCAGCCGGGGCACGTGCCGCCGCTGGGTGGCGCCCGTGTCCGGGTCGGTGATCCGGAAGGTGACGATCCCGAGCTTCGGGTCCGCCGCGAACGCCTGCCGGCACAGCTCGGCGGTGTCCCGGTTCGGGAGCAGCCCGTCGTCGTCCAGGAAGAGCAGCGCGTCCACGTCGGCGCCGCAGGGGCCGAACGCCTCGATGCCGACGTTGCGGCCGCCGGGGATGCCCACATTCTCGGGCAGTTCCACCGTGCGCACCCCGGCGGGCACGTCGGGGACCGGGGCTCCGTTGCCGACCACCACGACCTCGATCCGGTCACCGTGCTGGGCGGTGACCGAATCGAGGAGGGCGCGGAGCTCCTCCGGGCGGTTGCCCAGGGTGATGACCACCGCGCCCAGTTTCATGGGAAAGGTCACTTCAGCCTGCTGGACGCCAGGACGGACACCAGGTGCAGCAGGGTCTGCAGCAGCGCGATGCCGGCCATCACCGCGACGGTCAGACGGGTGTAGAAGAGGTCGCCACCGATCGCGTCGATCACGGCCACCACGAGGATCACCAGCGAGGCCTCGATGCCGAGGATCAGCCGGTGGAACTTGAGTGCCCCGGCCGCGCGGCGGGCCAGCGCCATGCCGGAGGAGCGCGGCTCGGACGCCGCCTCCTTGACCGGTGGCAGCCCGCCCTGGTGGCGGGCCACGCCGACCAGGTCCGTCTCGGCCTTGATGAGGATCGCGCCGAGTGCGGCGAGGGTTCCGAGGAAGGCCCAGAGCCAGTCGATCCGGCCCTCGCCCCAGACGTCGGCGGCGCGCAGGCCGAGGCCGACGAGCACCGCCGCGTCGCAGAGATAGGCGGCGACCCGGTCCAGGTAGACCCCGCTGAGCGAGTACTGCTTCTTCCAGCGGGCCAGCTCGCCGTCCACGCAGTCGAACAGCAGGTAGAGCTGGACCATCACCACGCCGAGCACGGCGCCCCAGACGCCCGGGACCAGCAGCGCCGGGGCTGCCAGGGCCCCGGCCAGCGTCATCACGTAGGTGACCTGGTTCGGCGAGACGCGGGTGTTGACCAGGTAGCGGTCCACGCGCAGCGAGACCTCGCGCATGTACATGCGCCCGGCCCAGTGCTCGCCGCTGCGCCGGTCCTTCACCCCCGGGGGGTGAACGACCGGACGGAGTTCAGCTACTGATGGTCGTCGCATAGTCGGCGTACGCGTCCCTGATCTGGTCGGTGGACAGGTTGAGGTGCTCCAGGACCGTGAAGCGTCCCGGACGCGTCTGCGGCGCGTAGTCGACGGCCCTGACGAACTCGTCGACGCTGAACCCGATCTCCTCCGGCAGGACCGGCAGACCGTGGCGGCGCAGTATCGATGCCATCAGGAGGGACTCCTGGCGGGCACCGCGCAGATGCATGGCGAAGCAGGCGCCGAGGCCGACCTGCTCGCCGTGGCTGGCCGCGCGCTGGGGGAACAGCAGGTCGAAGGCGTGGTTGATCTCGTGGCAGGCGCCGGAGGCCGGGCGGGAGTCGCCCGCGACCGACATCGAGATGCCGGTGAGCACGAGCCCCTCGGCCAGCACCTTCAGGAAGGCGTCGTCGCCGACCCCGCCGGGGTGGCGCAGCACGGCCTCGCCCGCCTGGCGGGCCATCGCGGCCGCGAGGCCGTCGATCTCCTCACCGTTGACCTCGTGGGCCAGTTCCCAGTCGGCGACGCAGGAGATGTTCGAGATCGCGTCGCCGATGCCGGAACGGACGTAGCGGGCGGGCGCCTCACGGATCACGTCGAGGTCGATGACCACGGCGATCGGGGTGGGGACCCCGTAGGAGCCGCGCCCGTTGTCGTTGTCGAGCGTCGCGACCGGCGAGCACAGGCCGTCGTGCGAGAGGTTCGTCGCGACGGCGACCATGGGCAGGCCGACCCGCGCCGCGGCGTACTTCGCCACGTCGATGATCTTGCCGCCGCCGAGGCCGACGACGGCGTCGTACCGGTTGCCCTTGATGCCGTCGGCGAGCTTCACCGCCGAGTCGATCGTTCCGTCGGACACCGGATACCAGTCGGCTCCCGGCAGGACCGGGGCGAGCCTCTCCCGCAGGGCGCGCCCGGAGCCGTCGCTGATCGCGATGGCGAGCTTGCCCGAGGAGGAGATGCGCTGATCGGCCAGGAGACCCGCCAGATCGTCCATGGCGCCGCGCCGGATGTCGACGACGACCGGGGACGGAATGAGCCGGGTCAGTACTGGCACGCGATCTCACGGCCCTTCTCGAGGTCGTCGTGGTTGTCGATCTCGACCCAGGTCACGGTGCCGATGGGGGCCACGTCGACGGTGAAGCCGCGGTTGACGAGCTCCTGGTAGCCGTCCTCGTAGTAGAGGTCGGGGTCGCGCTCGAAGGTGGTCTTCAGCGCGTCCGCCAGCTCCTCGGCGGCCTCGGCCTCGATGAGGGTGACGCCGATGTACTCGCCGGTCGCGGTGGCCGGGTCCATCAGCTTCGTGATGCGCTGGACGCCCTTGCCCTCCTCCGTGATGACCTTCATCTCCTCGTCGGCGAGGACCTTCTCGGTGTCCAGGGCGAGGATGATCTTCTGGCCCCTGCCGCGGGCGTCCAGCAGGGTCTTCTCGACGGAGACCGGGTGCACGGTGTCGCCGTTGGCGAGGATCACGCCGCGCTTGATGACGTCACGGGCGCACCACAGGGAGTAGGCGTTGTTCCACTCCTCGGCCTTGTCGTTGTCGATGAGCGTGAGGGTGACGCCGTAGGTCGCTTCCAGCTCGGCCTTGCGGGCGTAGACGGCCTCCTTGCGGTAGCCGACGACGATCGCGACCTCGGTGAGTCCGACCTCCGCGAAGTTGGCGAGCGTGAGGTCGAGGACCGTCTTGTCGCCGTCGACAGGGACGAGCGCCTTGGGAAGCGTGTCCGTGTAGGGGCGCAGACGTCGTCCTGCACCGGCTGCCAGTACGAGGCCGATCATGCGAGTTCTCCTTCGTCGTGTACGGCGGGGGCCGAGGAGGACACCCAGAAGCGGATGGACTCCACGAGCACCACCAGAGCCACGGCGACCGCGAGCGCGGTCAGGGCCGTGGTGAAACCTGAGGTGTGGGTGAGTACGGCGGCGAGGACGGCCACCAGCGTGGTGCGGCCCTCGTGTCCACCGATCGTCCGCACCAGCCACTGGGGCGGCGCGCCGGTGCCTCCGCGAATGCGGTACACCGTGTCGTAGTGATGGTAGGCGACGGCCGAGACGAGCCCGAAGGCCGCCGGAACGGCGTGCGGTACGTCGCTCCGGGCCGCCAGCACCAGGATCGTGACGTACTCCGCGGCCCGGAAGAACGGCGGCGCGAGCCAGTCCAGCGCGCCCTTGAGGGGGCGGGCGACGGCGAGGCCGGAGAGGACCACGTACACCGTCGCCGCGGCGACGGTGAGCCAGCTGCCGTACGGGAGGAGGAGGGCGCCGCCGATCATGACCAGCGTGCCGAGCAGGGCGACGGCCGGAGCCGTGAACGCGCCCGGGAGGCCCGGCGCGACCCTCGCGACGCCCTGGGCGAGGGGCCCCGAGTCGGCGAGGTCCGCGAGTGCCCGCGCGGCGCGGTCGGTGCGGCCGGCTCTGCGGGTCAGCGAGCGCAGCAGGCGGCCGGCCGTGGTGTAGCAGGCGGCCAGGGAGCAGCCGACGAGCAGGGCGTAGAAGACGATGCGCGGGGTGGTGAGCGCGGTGAGCACGGCGATCATGGCCCAGCGCTCGCCGATCGGCAGCACGATCATCCGCCGCACCCAGACCGTCCAGCCGACGTTGTCGAGCTTGTCGGAGAGGGCCGCGGTGGGGCTGGTGTTGGCGACCGCGTCGTGGTTGGCCTCGTTGAACGAGAAGTCCACGACATGGCGGCAGGCCTGGAGGACCATCGCGCCGAGCGCCAGGACCCACACGTCGTCGCCGCCGCGTACGGCGCCGATGGCGAGCCCGGCGTAGTACGCGTACTCCTTGGCCCGGTCGAAGGTGGCGTCCAGCCAGGCGCCCATCGTGGAGTACCGCAGCGAGTAGCGGGCGAGCTGCCCGTCGGTGCAGTCCAGCACGAAGGAGACCAGGAGCAGGATTCCGGCGGCGACGTAGCCGCCCCGGGTTCCGGTGGCCGCCGCGCCCGCCGCGATGAGCGCGGTGATCAGCGAGGCGGTGGTGACCTGGTTCGGGGTGAGGTTGCGGCGGGCGCACCAGCGGGCGATGTAGCGGGAGTAGGGGCTGATGCAATACGTGGTGAAGAACCCGTCGTGGGCCTTCACCGCGTTGCGCAGCCGTACCGCCTCGTCGTCGACCGAGGCGAGGCTCGCCTCGGCGGCGGCCTGCTGCTCCGGATCCGTGGGGACGGCCGCGACGAGCGAGCCGAGGGCGGGGCGCTGTACGGGGATGCCCTCGGCCTCCAGCGCGACGGCGATCCGGCCGGGGACGGTGCGGTCCTCGGGCGCGGGGTCGGCCCCCGGCTCGACGACCGGGGCACCCGCGCCGACCGCGGTGGCGGTGCGGTCCAGGGCGCGCAGCAGGGCTCCGCGCGCCTCGGGCTGGGCGGTGAGCGCGCCGGGGACGGTGGCGGCGGGGAAGCGCGGGTCGGTCAGCCCGAGCCGCAGCGCGTGGACGTGCCCGACGAAGCGCGGGTCGACGAGGGCGACCCGGCGGCCTGCCGGGACGGCGGCGAGGAGGGCCGCGGCGTCAGCGGCGTCGGCGGCGGTCTGCACGTCGAAGCCCAGGGACCGTAGATCGTCCGCGAGCGACGACCCGGGTACCGGCGTACCGGTGAGAATGGCGGTCGACAGACGAACTCACTCCTTGGCACTGACGTGGACGACACACGGCGGCACGGCCACGAGGCGGGCCGGCGGCGTGTCGGCTGAGGCTATCGGATGAACGGAAGACCGAGTTCACCGCCCGTTTGCGCGCTGTACGGGTGGACCCGCGGGCCCGGGCGGCGTTGGCGATCATCATCATCGATCGGGGGCCCGGGCCACAAACCGCCGGTGGGTGGGCGGCTTAGGGTGTCGGTCATGACTTGGCTGATCACAGGCGGGGCGGGATACATCGGGGCACACGTGGCACGGGCCATGGTGGCGGCGGGCGAGCGGGTCGTGGTGCTCGACGACCGCTCAAGCGGCATCGTGGACCGGCTGCCGGACGCCGTCACGCTGGTGGAGGGCTCGGCCTCCGACCGGGCCCTGCTGGACCGGGTGCTGGCCGACCACGCGGTGAGCGGTGTGGTGCATCTCGCGGCGAAGAAGCAGGTCGGCGAGTCCGTGGAGAAGCCGCTGCTGTACTACCGGGAGAACGTGGCCGGACTGGCCGTGCTGCTGGAGGCCGTGGTCGCGGCGGGGGTGCCGCGCTTCCTCTTCTCGTCCTCGGCGGCCGTCTACGGCGTACCGGACGTGGACCTCATCACGGAGGAGACCCCCTGTCTCCCGATCAACCCGTACGGCGAGACCAAGCTCACCGGTGAGTGGCTGGTGCGGGCCACCGGGAAGGCCCACGGGCTCTCGACCGCCTGTCTGCGGTACTTCAACGTGGCCGGCGCCGCCGCACCGGAACTCGCGGACACCGGGGTCTTCAACATCGTGCCGATGATGTTCGAGCGGCTGACGCGCGGCGAGGCCCCGCGGATCTTCGGTGACGACTACCCGACGCCGGACGGCACCTGTGTCCGTGACTACATCCATGTCGCCGATCTGGCGGAGGCGCATCTCGCCGTCGCCCGGCGGCTGGACGGAGCGGGCGCCGGTGAGCTGACGCTCAACGTCGGCCGGGGCGAGGGCGTCTCGGTCCGGGAGCTGGCCGAGGTGATCGGCGAGGTGACCGGCCACGCCCTCACGCCGGTGGTCGAGCCGCGCCGGGCCGGTGACGCGCCGACGGCGGTGGCGTCGTCCGCGCGGATCACCGAGGAGCTGGGCTGGGCGGCGCGGCGGAGCGTCCGCGAGATGGTGGAGTCGGCCTGGGAGGGCTGGTGCCTGCGCCACCCCGAGGCGCGTTCGTGATCGGTCACGGGTGGCGTCGGTGATCGTGTCAACGCCCTGACCTGCGGAACGTTTCCGCAGGTCAGGGCCAATGACAACGGTGTTCAGTGCCGTGTTGCCCGATACCCCCCACCCGTAGTTCACTGGCCTCGTCGGGGCGGTTTCGCCCCGGTGCGTCGCAGGGACCTGGAGGCGTTTCGCATGGGGGCTGGCCACGATCACGGGCATACACACGGCGGACCGCCTCCGACGGGCACGGCGGCCGCCGCGTACCGGGGCAGGCTCCGGGTGGCCCTGGGGATCACGCTGAGCGTGATGGTCATGGAGATCGTCGGCGGCGTGCTCTCGGACTCGCTGGCCCTGATCGCGGACGCCGCCCACATGGCCACCGACGCCCTGGGGCTCGGGATGGCGCTGCTCGCCATCCACTTCGCCAACCGTCCGGCCGGGCCGAACCGCACCTTCGGCTTCGCCCGCGCGGAGATCCTGGCGGCGCTCGCGAACTGTCTGCTGCTGCTGGGGGTCGGCGGCTATCTGGTCTTCGAGGCGGTCGAGCGGTTCATCACCCCGGCCGAGACGAAGGGCGGCCTGGCCATCGCGTTCGCCGCCGTCGGCCTGGTGGCCAACATCGTCTCCCTCTCCCTGCTGACGCGCGGGCAGCAGGAGAGCCTCAATGTGCGGGGCGCCTATCTGGAAGTGCTGGCCGACACCCTGGGCTCGCTCGCCGTGATCATCTCGGCGGGCGTCATCATGGCGACCGGCTGGCAGCCGGCCGACCCGATCGCCTCCCTGGTGATCGGTCTGATGATCGTCCCCCGGACCGTGAAGCTGCTGCGGGAGACCCTGAACGTGCTGCTGGAGGCGGCGCCCAAGGGTGTGGACATGGCGGAGGTACGGGCCCACATCACGGAGCTTCCCGGGGTCCTGGGCGTCCACGACCTGCACGCCTGGACGATCACCTCGGGGATGCCGGTGCTCTCCGCCCATGTGGTGGTGCGCCAGGAGATGCTCGACTCGATAGGGCACGAGAAGGTGCTGCACGAGCTGCAGGGCTGCCTCGGGGACCACTTCGACGTGGAGCACTGCACCTTCCAGCTGGAGCCGAGCGGTCACGCGGTGCACGAGGCGCGGCTCTGCCACTGAGGCGTCCCGAGTGCGGGCCGAGCGTGGGTGCTAGGGTGGTTTCGCTGAGACGTTCGAGTCTCACGGTGGAGCGGAACTCGGTGACACCGGGACCCTTCTCGAGAGGAGCTGAGGTTGATGACGGTCGCGACGACGCCTTACCGGCGCGGCAATCGGTCCTTCCTCATCTCCCGGGTTTCCGGCTAGGTCCACTCTTCTCCCGGATCGGGTCGGAGCCCTCACACCCAAGGGTTCCCACGTTGACCGACCACACTGACGACGCCTCGCGCACCGAGGCGTTCTTCACCCTGCACCACCGTCTTCCCCGGCAGAGCCCCGGCTCCGACGCGACCACGCGTCGGCTGCTCGCTCTCGCCGGCCCGCTGCCCGACCGCCCGCGCGTCCTCGACCTGGGCTGCGGTCCCGGCCGGGCCGCTCTGCTGCTCGCCGCCGAGGCGGGCGCCGAGGTGACCGCGGTCGACCTGCACCAGCCGTTCCTGGACGAGCTGCGCGAGGCGGCCGGGGCCCGGGGCCTCGGGGAACGCGTCCGTACCGTCAAGGCGGACATGGGCGACCTCACCGGGCCCGTTTTCCCCGCGGGTTCCTTCGACCTGATCTGGGCCGAGGGCTCCGCGTACTGCATCGGATTCGACACCGCCGTCCGGGACTGGCAGCGCCTGCTGGCGCCGGGCGGCGCGATGATGATCTCCGACTGCGTCTGGACCACGGACGCGCCGTCCGCCGGGGCGCGCGACTTCTGGGAGCGCAACGGCTCCCTGCGCACCCTGCCGGAGACCACCGCGGCGGCCGTCGCCGCCGGCTGCACGGTCGACGCCGTGCTGCTCCAGCCCGAGAGCGACTGGGACGAGTACTACGTACCGCTCGCCGAACGGGTCGGGAGCGCCGATCCCGGCACTCCCGGTATGGAGGGGGCACTCGCGGCCACCCGTGAGGAGCTGGCGGTGCGGCGGGAGCACGGCACGGAGTACGGCTACGCCGCGTATGTGCTGCGCCCCGCCGATCCGCGGTGGAGGACCCGTCCGGAGACACCGGAGGACCGTGCGGCCGTGCACGCGGTCAACACGGCCGCGTTCCCCACCCGGGGCGAGGCGGACCTCGTGGACGCCCTGCGGGCCGACTCCGAGGCCTGGCTGCCGGAGCTCGGCCGTATCGCCGAGGCCCCGGACGGTTCACCGGCGGCGTACGCGCTGCTCACCCGCTGCCGGGTCGGCGACGCCCCGGCGCTCGCCCTGGCCCCGGTGGCCACCTCTCCCGCGTACCAGCGGCAGGGTGCGGGGCAGGCCGTGGTGCGGGCGGTGCTGGACGCCGCCCGCATGCGCGGTGAGGCGCTGGTGCTGGTGCTCGGTCATCCCGAGTACTACCCGCGCTTCGGTTTCGTGCCGGCCTCGCGCTACGGGATCCGGCCGGGTTTCGAGGTGCCTGACGAGGCGATGATGGCCCTGGTACTGGACGATTCCGTCCCTGTTCCGGCGGGCGTCATCCGCTACCCGGCGGCCTTCGGGGTCTGACGCTCCGTCCGCTCCGCCGCGCCCCGGGGGCGCGGCGGGGCGGACATGCCCGGACCCGCAGTGCGGACAAGCGGCTTTTGTACGGCAGACTTGACCGGACTCCAGGGGCCCGGCGCACGAGGCCGGGGACCAAAGCGAAGGATGGGTATGCCGACCACACCAGCCACCGCGACGCACAGCTCGTCGAACGGCACCGCAGAAGCGATCATGCTCGAACTGGTCGACGAGAACGGCACCACGATCGGCACCGCGGAGAAGCTGGCGGCCCACCAGGCCCCCGGGCAGCTGCACCGCGCGTTCTCCGTGTTCCTCTTCGACGAGCAGGGGCGGCTCCTGCTCCAGCGCCGGGCGCTCGGCAAGTACCACTCCCCCGGTGTCTGGTCGAACACCTGCTGCGGGCACCCCTACCCGGGCGAGGCCCCGTTCGCGGCCGCCGCCCGGCGTACGCACGAGGAGCTGGGACTCTCCCCCTCGCTGCTGGCCGAGGCCGGAACGGTCCGCTACAACCACCCGGACCCCGTGTCGGGGCTGGTGGAGCAGGAGTTCAACCACCTGTTCGTGGGGATGGCGCAGACGGCGCCGGAGCCGGACCCCGAGGAGGTCGGGGAGACGGCCTTCGTGACGGCGGCGGAGCTGGCGGAGCGCCACGCGCGGGCGCCGTTCTCGGCGTGGTTCATGACGGTGCTGGACGCGGCACGGCCGGCGATCCGTGAGCTGACGGGCCCCTCCGCGGGCTGGTGAACCCCCGCTCGTATCCGTACGGGGCGGTCAGAGCTGCGTCTTCAAGGGCAGCGCCGCCCAGATGATCTTTCCCCCGCTCGCGGTGTGCTCGACGTCGCAGGTGCCGCCCGCCTCCGCGGTGATCACCTTGACCAGCAGCAGGCCCCGGCCGCCGGTCTGCGCGTAGTCCGTCTCCAGCGCGGTGGGGCGGTAGGGGTGGTTGTCCTCGACCGAGACCCTGACCCAGTCGGCGGCGATGGCCACCTCGACGGCCAGTTCGGGCGAGAGGAGCGCCGCGTGCTTGACGGCGTTGGTGACCAGCTCCGAGACGATCAGCAGGAGCCCCTGGAGGATGTCGTCCTCGATCGGCACGCCCTGCCGGTCGAGGAGGTCACGTACCGCGTGCCGGGCGCTCGGCACGGACGCGTCCACGGCCAGGGCGGTGAAGCGCCACACCCCCTCGTACGACACGGGGTCGGCAGGGGCACTCCCGAGGCTCTCCATCGTCCGGCACCAGCTCTCACTCGCACTGCACTGACCGTCGAGTAAAGAGTGTTGGGAATGGCCTGGTCCGGCCCGTGCCACTGATCGGAAGTAGCCCGGTATCGGCGCTGTTTGACCAAACATGCATGATCTTGACGACTCGGGGACTATTTCCGCTCGTCTTCTGGTGACTTGATCGGGTCTTCCGAGGGCGGGGCGGTTTCATCGAGCCGCTCCGAGACCATGCTCACGATGCGCCGGCCGCCCACGCCGATGGCGATCAGGCCGAGCCCGTCGAACAGCAGGGCCAGCGAGAAGAAGCAGCCGAGGACGTAGAGGCTGCTGTGCGGCCAGTCGAACAGCACCAGCAGGCCCAGCAGCAGCCCGAAGGCGCCCTGCAGCAGCGTCCAGCCCATCTGCGGACCACGCACCACGACGCTGCCGACCAGCCGGAAGACCCCGCCGGTCAGGAAGAGCAGGGCGGCGAACATGGTCAGTGCCTCGGCCGTGCCCTCGGGGTGCTTGATGACGACGACGCCCGCGGCGATGTTGAGGGCCGCGACCACCACGCCCAGCCAGAAGTAGTTCGTCCCGCGTGACTCGATCGCGTGCAGCAGCCCGACCAGGCCACCGACGAGCAGCAGCCAGCCGAAGAGCAGCATCGAGGTGAGCGTGGCGACGCCGGTGTAGACGAGACCGATGACGCCCGCGATCACCAGCAGCGTGCCGAGCAGCGCGAGCCAGCCGAAACTGCGGCTGAGCTTCCGGCCCTCGGCGGTGGATTCGTTCATCGACGACTCCTTACGGTGCGTGCCCGCCCCGCGACCCCTTCTTGATCATAGGTTCGAACCCGCCGGATAGCATCCGGCGCATGGACCCCTCGGAACCCCGCCTGATCTCGTCCGTCGAGCGCGGCGTCGCCACGGTCGTGATCGCGAACCCCGCCAAGCGCAACGCGATGACCACCGCGATGTGGCGGAGCCTGCCGGAGCTGCTGGAGCGGCTCGGGGCCGATCCGGCGGTCCGGGCTCTGGTGCTGACCGGAACCGGGGACACCTTCTGCGCCGGCGCCGACATCTCCACGCTGCGGGAGGGCGCGGGCACCGCCCAGGGCCTGGCGGTGGCGGCCGAGGAGGCGCTCGCCGCGTTCCCCCTGCCGACAGTGGCCGCGGTGCGCGGCTACTGCGTGGGCGGCGGCGCCCAGCTCGCCGCCGCCTGCGATCTGCGGTTCGCGGAGGAGGGGGCCTCCTTCGGGGTCACCCCGGCCAGGCTCGGCATCGTCTACCCCGCCTCCTCGACCCGGCGGCTGGTCGCCCTCGTCGGTCCCGCCACGGCCAAGCACATGCTGTTCTCCGGCGAGCTGATCGGCACGGAACGGGCGCTGCGCACCGGCCTGGTCGACGAGGTGCTCCCCTCCGGCGGCCTGGACGACCGGGTCGAGGAGTACGTACGGGTCCTGGCGTCCCGGTCCCTGCTCACCCAGGCCGCGGCGAAGGATTTCGCCGGGGGTCGGACGGACCGGGACGCCCACTGGGCCGCCGAGGCGCGGGGCAGCGGTGACGCGGCGGAGGGCGCCGCCGCCTTCCTGGAGCGGCGCGCGCCCCGGTTCACCTGGACCGCGAGGTCTACCGGGTGATGTGACGGCTCCTGGCCCGCCATTCCTCGACGAGGGCCGCGGGGGCCTTCTCCGGCGACCCGCAGTCGTAGGGCGGCTTCGGGTCGTACTCCGTGAGCAGCTGCACCGAGCGCGCCACGTCGTCGCCCGCGATCCGGCCGAGCAGGGTCAGCCCCATGTCGATGCCGGCGGAGACCCCGGCGGCGGTGACGTACTTGCCGTCGAGGACGACGCGCTCCCCGGTGGGCTCGACGCCGAACCCCCTCAGCGCCTCCAGCGCCAGCCAGTGCGAGGTGGCCCGCCTGTCCTTCAGGAGCCCGGCGGCGGCCAGCAGCAGTGACCCGGTGCAGACGGAGGTCGTCCAGGTGCTGGTGGCATCGGCCGAGCGCAGCCAGCCCAGCAGGGCCTCGTTCTCCATCTGGTCGCCCTGGCCGGGGCCGCCCGGGACGATCACCAGGTCCGGGGAGGGCACCTCGGCGAGGGTCTTCTCCGCGACGAGCGAGAGGCTCCCGCTGTCATTGCGGACGGGGCCGGTCCGTGTCGCGACGAAGACGGGCTCGGCGCCGGGCGCACGGCTGAGGATCTCGTACGGGCCCACCGCGTCCAGGGCGGTGAAACGGTCGAAGAGCAGGATGGCGATCTGCACGGGAGCTGCCTCTCGGTTCGGTCGGACGGTGCGGTTCAGGTGCTGGAGGCGGGGGTGCGGAAGCGGCGGCGGTATTCGGCCGGCGCCGTCGCGAGGGTCTTCACGAAGGCACGGCGCATGGCTTCCGGGGTGCCGTATCCACTGGCGCGGGCGACCCGCCCGACGCCCTCGGCGGTGTCCTCCAGGAGCCGGCGGGCGTGCTCCAGGCGGACGCGCTCGACGTACCGCCCCGGGGTTGTTCCGGTCTCGGCCCGGAACGCGCGGGCGAAGTGCCGGGGCGAGAGCCGGGCGCGGGCCGCGAGGGCGTCGACCCCGAGGTCGGCGTCGGGGTGCTGGGTGATCCAGTGCTGGACCTCGCGCAGCGGTTCGCTCCGAGCTGTCCGGACGGACAGCTGGGCGCTGAACTGGGCCTGGTTGCCGGGGCGGCGCAGGAACACCACGAGATGCCGGGCGATCTCCAGCGCGAGATCCCGCCCGTGGTCCTCCTCGACGAGCGCGAGGGCGAGGTCGATGCCCGCGGTGACGCCCGCCGAGGTGGCCAGCCGCCCGTCCCGTACGAAGATCGGTTCGGGATCGACGTGAACGGCCGGGTAGTCCCTGGCCAACTGCTCGCAGTAGTTCCAGTGGGTGGTGACCCGGTGTCCGTCCAGCAGGCCCGCCTCGGCCAGCAGCAGCGCGCCCGTGCACACGGAGACGAGCCGCTCCGCCCGTGGCGCGTGCTCGCGCAGCCAGCCGGTCAGCTCCGGGTGGGAGCCCCGGGTGCCGTGCCCGCCGGGAACCAGCAGGGTGTGCGGAGCGGGCGCGTCGGCGAGGCTGCTGTCGGGCATCAGGGTCAGGCCGCTGGAGGAGCGGACGGGCCCGCCGTCGAGCGAGGCGGTCCACAGGTCGTAGGAGACGCCCGGCGCCCGGGAGGCTCCGGCGAAGACCTCCACCGGGCCGGTGACGTCGAGACTCTGGATGCCGTCGAAGAGGACGACGAGCACGGTTCGTTGCTGCACATGCGCCATCCTGGGCGGTGGGCGGCGATGGCCGCAATGACGAGTACCCCACCTTTCCTGCCATCGACCCGGCCCCGGCCCGCGCCGGACTTTCCCCGGCCCCGCCCTGGAGCTGGCCTGGCCCGGTCGTAGGGCCTGTCCTGGTGGATCGTTCCGCCCCCCGGGGTTCCACTCCGTACCGACCAGTCGGTAACGTGTTGATATGAGTACTCTCTCGGCCCGCGCGGAGCGCCGCTGCCACAACGCCGTCAACCCCCTGCACTCCTGCCTCTTCTTCTCCCCCGACCTGGGCGCGGAGATGGCGAAGATAGGTATCGAGGACCAGAGCGCCGTCTACTTCGCGACCCGGGCCGCCGCACTCGGCGCGGTCGGGGCGGGGACCGTCAGCGCCACCTTCTACAGCTTCAACCCCGCGCTGGTCGCCCGGCATGTGCCCGCCGTCTGGGAGACCGCCTCCCCCGAGGTGGTCCTCGGGGCCCGGCTCCGGGCGGCGGACACGACGCTGCGCCGGCTGCTCGGCGAGGAGGTCATCGCCTCCGACGCGATGGCCGAGGCGGCCCGGCTCGCGCTGCGCGCCACCGAGGCCTGCACCCCGCACGCCCGCCCGCTCTACGCCGCGCACGCGGAGCTGCCGGTGCCCAAGGAGCCGCACCTGGCGTTCTGGCACGCCGCGACCCTGCTGCGCGAGCACCGGGGCGACGCGCACCTCGCCGCCCTGCTCGCGGCCGGCCTGGACCCGCTGGAGTCCCTCGTCAGCCACACGGCCACCGGCAAGGGCATGGCGATCCGCTGGCTCCTGTCCTCCCGGGGCTGGCGGCGCACCGACTGGGAGGTTGCGTCCGGCCGGCTGCGGGAGCGCGGGCTGCTGGCCGACGGCGAGGAGCCGGCACTGACCGAGGCGGGCACGGCGCTGCGCGCGGAGGTCGAGGAGGCGACGGACCGCATGGACACCGCCCCGTACGAACACCTGGGCGCGGAAGGCGTGGAGCGGCTCACCGAACTGGGACGCGGCTTCCTCTTCACGGCCGCCGCCGCGGGGGCGTTCCCGGCCTCGGCGACCGGTCGGGGCTGACCCCGCACCGCCCGGAGCCCTCGCACACGCCAGGGGCTCCGGGCGTGTTCGCCGAGGTCACGCGACACCGCCCCCGGCCACCCGGCACAATGCAGGCCAGGGGGGACACCCCCGGCAAGCAAGAACGTGCTCATCGCGACACGAGCACGGCCAGCACAGCCAGTACGAGAAGGCGAGTCGGGAAAACCGTGACGACGTCCATCGAAGGCAGGATCGCCGAGGAGCTCGGCGTACGTGAGCGACAGGTCAGGGCGGCCGTCGAGCTGCTCGACGGCGGATCGACCGTGCCGTTCATCGCGCGCTACCGCAAGGAGGCGACCGAATCCCTCGACGATGCGCAGCTGCGCACGCTGGAGGAACGGCTGCGCTATCTGCGGGAGCTGGAGGAGCGGCGTACGTCGATCCTCGAATCCGTACGCGAGCAGGGCAGACTCGACGCCGCGCTGGAGGCGAGCATCCGGGCCGCCGAGACCAAGGCGCGCCTGGAGGACATCTACCTGCCGTTCAAGCCGAAGCGGCGGACGAAGGCGCAGATCGCCCGGGAGGCGGGGCTCGAACCGCTGGCGGACGGCCTGCTCGGTGATCCGTCGGTCGATCCGCTCGCGGCGGCCGCCGCGTTCGTGGACGGCGACAAGGGCGTCGCGGACGCGGCGGCCGCCCTGGACGGCGCCCGGTCGATCCTGACCGAGCGGTTCTCCGAGGACGCCGACCTGACCGGCGAGCTGCGCGAGCGCATGTGGACGCGCGGCCGGCTGGCGGCGAAGGTGCGCGAGGGCCAGGAGGAGGCGGGCGCGAAGTTCGCCGACTACTTCTCCTTCGCGGAGCCGTTCACCGCGCTGCCCTCGCACCGGGTGCTCGCGATGCTGCGCGGCGAGAAGGAGAACGTCCTGGACCTGGTCCTGGAACCGGAGGAGCCGGAGGCCGCCGAGCGGCCCGGCCCCTCCGCGTACGAGAACATGATCGCCCGCCGCTTCGAGATCGCCGACCGGGGCCGCCCCGGCGACAAGTGGCTGGGTGACACCGTGCGTTGGGCGTGGCGGACCCGGATCCAGGTGCACCTGGGCATCGACCTGCGGCTGCGGCTGCGCACGGCGGCGGAGGACGAGGCGGTGCGGGTCTTCGCCTCGAACCTGCGCGATCTGCTGCTCGCCGCCCCGGCCGGGACGCGGGCCACGCTGGGCCTGGACCCCGGATTCCGTACGGGGGTGAAGGTCGCGGTCGTCGACGCCACCGGCAAGGTGGTGGCCACCGACGTGATCCACCCGCACGTGCCCGCCAACAAGTGGGACCAGGCACTGGCGAAGCTCGCGCACCTCGCGAAGGAGCACGCGGTCGACCTGGTCGCCATCGGCAACGGCACCGCGTCCCGTGAGACGGACAAGCTCGCCGGTGAACTGATCGACAAGCAGCCGGAGTTGAAGCTCACGAAGGTGATGGTCTCGGAGGCGGGCGCCTCGGTGTACTCCGCCTCCGCGTTCGCCTCGCAGGAACTGCCGGACATGGACGTGTCGTTGCGCGGCGCCGTCTCCATCGCCCGGCGACTCCAGGACCCGCTGGCCGAGCTGGTGAAGATCGACCCGAAGTCGATCGGCGTCGGGCAGTACCAGCACGACCTGTCCGAGGTGAAGCTGTCGCGTTCACTGGACGCGGTCGTCGAGGACTGTGTGAACGGGGTCGGCGTGGACGTCAACACCGCGTCCGCGCCCCTGCTCTCACGGGTGTCGGGGATCAGCTCGGGGCTCGCGGAGAACATCGTCGCCCACCGGGACTCCAACGGGCCCTTCCGGTCCCGCAAGGCACTCAAGGACGTGGCGCGGCTCGGCCCGAAGGCGTACGAGCAGTGCGCGGGCTTCCTGCGGATCCGCGACGGCGAAGACCCGCTCGACGGCTCCAGCGTGCACCCCGAGGCCTACCCGGTGGTGCGGCGGATGGGGAAGAGCGCGGGCAGCGAGGTGGCTTCGCTGATCGGCAACGCGGAGGCCCTGCGCGCCCTGCGGGCCGCGGACTTCGTGGACGACATGTTCGGGCTGCCGACCGTGACGGACATCCTCAAGGAGCTGGAGAAGCCGGGGCGCGACCCGCGTCCGGCGTTCAAGACGGCGACCTTCAAGGAGGGCGTCGAGAAGCTGGGCGACCTGGAGCCCGGCATGGTGCTGGAGGGCGTGGTGACCAACGTGGCCGCGTTCGGCGCGTTCGTCGACGTCGGCGTCCATCAGGACGGTCTGGTGCACGTCTCGGCGCTGTCGAAGACGTTCGTGAAGGACCCGCGCGACGTCGTGAAGCCCGGGGACATCGTGAAGGTCAAGGTCATGGACGTCGACGGGCCGCGCAAGCGGATCTCGCTGACGCTTCGTCTCGACGACGAGCCGGGCGCGGGCGGCGGCCCCGGCGACGGGCAGCAGGGCCGCGGCGAGCGCGGCGGCCGTCCCCCGAAGCAGCGCCAGGGGCACGGCCAGGGGCAGCCGTCCGGTGGCGGCCAGGTCCGGCAGGGCGGCGGCGGCCGGGACCGGCGCGGTGGTGGCGGTGCGTCCCGGCAGGGCCAGGGGGCCCCGGCTCCGGCGAACAGCGCCATGGCGGACGCGCTGCGGCGGGCCGGGCTGACCGACCCGAAGCGGGGCGGCGGCCGGGGGCGCTGAGACGGACGGAGGTGGGGGCGGTCTGCTGTGTGCGGCCCGCCCCCACTGCCGTTGACCCGGCTCAGACTTCCTTGACCTGGCCGGCGGCCACCTCGATGCGCCGGGTCGTGCGGACCGCCTCCAGCATCCGCCGGTCGTGGGTGACCAGCAGCAGGGTGCCCGTGTACGTCTCCAGGGCCGCCTCCAGCTGCTCGATGGCGGGCAGGTCCAGGTGGTTCGTCGGCTCGTCGAGCACCAGGAGGTTGACGCCCCGGCCCTGGAGCAGGGCGAGGGCCGCGCGGGTGCGCTCGCCCGGGGACAGGCTGGTCGCCGGGCGCATCACATGGTCGGCGCGGAGGCCGAACTTGGCGAGCAGCGTGCGGACTTCGGCCGGTTCCGTGTCGGGCACGGCCGCGCAGAACGCGTCCAGCAGCGACTGCGCGCCGAGGAACAGCTTCCGGGCCTGGTCCACCTCACCGACGACGACGCCCGAACCGAGCGTGGCGTTCCCGGAGTCCAGCGGAAGCCGCTCCAACAGGGCGGCCAGCAGCGTGGACTTGCCGGCGCCGTTGGCCCCGGTGATGGCGACCCGGTCCGCCCAGTCGATCTGGAGCGAGGCAGGGCCGAAGGAGAAGTCGCCGCGCACCACGCGGGCGTCGCGCAGGGTCGCGACGACGGATCCGGAGCGGGGGGCGGAGGCGATCTCCATCCGCAGCTCCCACTCCTTGCGCGGCTCCTCGACGACGTCGAGGCGTTCGATCATGCGCTGGGTCTGGCGGGCCTTCGCTGCCTGCTTCTCGCTGGCCTCGCTGCGGGCGTTGCGGCCGAGCTTGTCGCCGTCGGTGGCCTTGCGGCGGGCGTTCTTGACGCCCTTGTCCATCCAGGAGCGCTGCATATGGCCGCGCGCTTCGAGGGACGCCTTCTTGTCGGCGTACTCCTCGAAGCCCTCGCGGGCGTGCCTTCGGGCGGTCTCCCGCTCCTCCAGGTAGGCCGCGTAGCCGCCGCCGTACAGGTTGATCTGCTGCTGGGCGAGGTCCAGCTCCAGCACCTTGGTGACCGTACGCATCAGGAACTCGCGGTCGTGGCTGATGACGACGGTGCCCGCGCGCAGGCCGGACACGAAGCGCTCCAGGCGCTCCAGGCCGTCCAGGTCGAGGTCGTTGGTGGGCTCGTCGAGCAGGAAGACGTCGTAGCGGGACAGCAGCAGCGAGGCGAGTCCGGCGCGGGCGGCCTGTCCGCCGGAGAGCGCGGTCATGGGCCGGTCGAGGCCCACGGTCAGGCCCAGCTCGGCGGCGACCTGCTCGGCCCGCTCCTCCAGGTCCGCGCCGCCGAGGGCGAGCCAGCGCTCCAGGGACTCGGAGTACGCGTCGTCCGCGCCCGGGGCGCCCGCGACCAGGGCCTCCGTCGCCTCGTCCATCGTCCGCTGGGCGTCGGCGACGCCGGTGCGGCGGGCCAGGAACGCGGACACCGTCTCGCCGTCACGGCGCTCGGGCTCCTGCGGGAGGTGGCCGACGGTGGCGGTGGGCGGGGAGAGCCGCAGCTCGCCCTCCTCCGGGCGGTCGAGCCCGGCGAGCAGCCGGAGCAGGGAGGATTTGCCGGCGCCGTTGACTCCGACGAGACCGATCACGTCACCCGGGGCGACGACGAGGTCGAGCCCGGCGAAGAGCGTGCGGTCGCCGTGTCCGGCGGCGAGGTCCTTGGCGACGAGAGTGGCAGTCATCAGGGTGTCGATCCTAGAGCCCCGGTCATGATCCGCGGGACACCCCCTGGTCGCCGGGGCCCATGCCCATCACCTCGTGCCCCCTGGCCTCCGGTTTCCGGCTTCCGTTAGCGTCCACGCAGCGACCGGGTGCACCGATGGGACAGGAGTGACCGTGATGGCGGATGTGATCGTGGTGGGCGGCGGGGTCGTCGGTCTGACCACCGCCGTGACACTGGCGGAGCGCGGGCTGCGGGTGCGGGTCTGGTCGCGCGATCCGGCCGGGGCGACGACGTCGGCGGTGGCTGGGGCCCTGTGGTGGCCGTACCGGATCGAGCCGGCGGAGCGGGTGGGCGACTGGTCGCTGGCGACGCTGGCGGTCTACGAGGAGCTGTCGGGCGCCCCGGAGGAGACCGGCGTACGGCGGGTGGCGGGGCTGCACGGCGGGGAGCGGCTCGCGGTGCTGGGCGACTGGTCGGCCGGGTTGAAGGACGCCGTGGAAGTGCCCGAAGGGCTGCGGGTGACCTTGCCGCTGCTGGACATGCCCGTCCATCTGGCGTGGTTGGAGCGGCGGCTCGCGGCCGCGGGCGGCACGGTGGAGCGGCGGGCGGTGACGGGGTTCGGCGAGGCGGCGGAGCGGAGCCCGGTGGTGGTGAACTGCACGGGGCTCGGGGCGCGCGAACTGGTGCCCGACGCCGGGGTGCGGCCGGTGCGGGGGCAGTTGGTCGCGGTGGAGAACCCGGGGATCGAGGAGTGGTACACGGAGGCGGACCCGGCGTCGGCCGCGACGACGTACTTCTTCCCGCAGCCGGGCCGGCTGGTGCTGGGCGGTACGGCCGAGGTGGACGATCCGCGCACGGAGCCCGACCCGGGGACGGCGCGGGAGATCGTGGCGCGGTGTGCGCGGATCCGGCCGGAGATCGCCGGGGCCCGGGTGCTCGGGCACCGGGTGGGGCTGCGCCCGGCGCGGGAGGCCGGGGTGCGGATCGAGGCGGAGGCGCTGCCGGGCGGCGGTCTGCTGGTGCACAACTACGGGCACGGCGGCGCGGGCGTGACCGTGGCCTGGGGGTGCGCGCGGGCGGCGGCGGCGCTGGTGGGCTGACCGGGGCCGGGCACGGGCCCGCAGGGTGATGGTGCGCGCGGGCCCGGCGGTTGTTGCGCGGGCCCGCCGGTTGCTGCGCGCGGGCCCGGCGGGAGCGGAACCGTCCGGTGGTGCGCGGATACCTGCCGTGTGCCGGGCCCACCCGGTGATGCGAGGGACACGACGTACCGGAGCCCGCGGCCTGTCGGCGGTCGCGGGCTCCGGTTCGGGTACGGAAAGGACGGAGGTTCCCCGGTCAGTCGGAGGGGCGCTTCTCCGTGGCCGTGGAGCCCGATCCGGTGGTGTCGGGCCGGTGGCGTTCGTCCGTGATGGTCGTGGTCCCGGGGCCGATGCGGATCTCGAAGTCGCCGTCGTACTTGGCGTGCCCCTCGATCACCGCGGACTCGACCGCCTCCACGCCGAACTCCTGGCGGACGATCTGCGGGTCCTTGCGCAGGTCCCGCATCAGGGCCACGCACATGCCGATCATGACGACGGCGAAGGGGGCGGCCACCAGGATGGTGAGGTTCTGCAGCCCTTGGAGCGCGTTCTCCTTGCCGTCGCCGATGAGCAGCATGATCGCGGCCACGGCCCCGGTCACGACGCCCCAGAAGATCACGACCAACTTGCTCGGTTCGAGGACGCCCTTCTGGGAGAGGGTGCCCATGACGATGGAGGCGGCGTCGGCTCCGGAGACGAAGAAGATGCCGACCAGGACCATCACCAGAATGCTCGTGAACGTGGCGATCGGGAACTCCTGGAGGACGCCGAACAGCTGCGCCTCCGGGGTGTCGGCGCCACCGAGCTTCCCGGCCTCGTCCAGCTTCATGGCCGAGCCGCCGAAGACGGCGAACCAGATCAGGCTGACGGTGCTGGGCACCAGGATGACGCCGCCGACGAACTGACGGATCGTGCGGCCACGGCTGATCCTGGCGATGAACATGCCGACGAAGGGAGTCCAGGAGATCCACCAGGCCCAGTAGAAGACGGTCCAGCTGCCGAGCCAGTCGGCCACGTCACCGCCGCCGGTCGCCTCGGTGCGTCCGGCGAGCTGTCCCAGGTCGGTGATGTACGCGCCGAGGGAGGTGGGCACCAGGTCGAGCACGAAGATCGTGGGACCGGCGATGAAGACGAACACGATGAGAACGAGGGCCAGCACCATGTTGATGTTGGACAGCCACTGGATGCCCTTCTCGACGCCGGAGACCGCGGAGGCGACGAAGGCGACGGTCAGCACGGCGATGACGGTGACGAGAAGTCCGGTGCCCGCCTTCTCCAGCCAGTCCAGTTCCTGGATGCCGCTGCCGATCTGGAGCGCGCCGAGGCCGAGGGAGGCCGCGGAGCCGAACAGGGTGGCGAAGATGGCCAGGATGTCGATGACGCGGCCGACGCCGCCGTAGGCATGGCGCTTGCCGATCAGCGGTTCGAAGACCGCGCTGATCGTCTGCCTCCTGCGCATCCGGTAGGCGCTGTAGGCGATGGCGAGCCCGACCACGGCGTAGATGGCCCAGGGGTGCAACGTCCAGTGGAAGAGCGTGGTGGCCATCGCCGTCTGCATGGCCTCGGCCGAGGCGGCGGGGTCGGTGCCCGGCGGCGGGGTGCGGAAGTGGGCGAGGGGCTCGGCGACGCCCCAGAACATCAGCCCGATGCCCATACCGGCGCTGAACATCATCGCGATCCAGGAGATGGTCCGGAACTCCGGCTTCTCGCCCTCCTGGCCGAGGCAGATCTTCCCGTACCGGCTGACGGCCAGCCACAGGGCGAAGATGACGAAGGCGGACGCGGCCAGTATGAAGGCCCAGCCGCCGTTGTGGATCAGCCCGGTGAGCAACTTGCCGGAGACGGTCTCCAGGGAGTCGGTGGCGGTCGCGCCCCAGACGACGAAGGCGAGGGTGAGGACCGCCGTGACTCCGAACACCACCCGGTCGGTGCTCGGGGTCCTGGTACTGAGCGGTTCGGGGGGAAGGTCCGCCGTGACCGACAGCCCTTCCCGCCCGTCCGTTGTCTGGTCGTCCTGGGACACTGATGGCACCTTTCACCGAGTCTGAAAAACGCTCTCCGTAGGCAGTACCACACCTGCCCTGGATCTCGAAGGATCAACAAGCTGTTCTGGCTTGACCGTTTGTGAGGTGATATGTCGCTCGCTGATCGAGAAGCAGCGGAATCAAGCGTCGAGCCGACTGGCGCATAGGCACAAACACGCCACTCTCCTCCGGTCGGGCCGAGACGCCGTGCAGGGCCAGCCGATCCTTCACCGCCGCGTACTGGGCCGCGTCCAGCCGGTAGCCGCACGGCGGGTCGGCGAGGACCTCCGCGGGCTCGGCCGGGTCGTTGTCGGCGCCGCCCAGGTACACGGGCCCCCGGTCGGCGAGGCCGCTCAGGCGCGCGAGGGCGGTGGCCGTCCGGAGCCGGGCGCGTTGCTCGTCGGTGAAGGCGAAGAGACCGCCGAGCGCGGTTTCCTGGGAGTGGACCCTGCGCCGGTGGTTGAGCGCCTGATCGGCCTTCTCCGCGTCGCTCAGCGCGTCGATCCGGGACTCGATGAGCAGGCCGACGGCGTGTTTGAGGCCGGAGGTGTTGCGCAGGATGCGTTCCTGACCGTCGCCGGCGACCTGCTTGACGGGCTCCCCGGTGGCCGGGTCGGTCCAGATGCCGTAATGGCCGTTGCTGTAGCCGGCCGCCGTCGCGGCGGGGCGGACGTACCGCTCGGAGAGGGTGCGCGCGACGTCGTGGACCCGGTCGTCGACGTTGAGGTTCCGCGGCCACAGCGCGAACAGGTCCTTGTCGTAGTACGGCGGGGTCGCGCCGTACTCGTGCAAGTCGTAGATCACCTGGGGTCGTTCGTCGCGTACGACGGTGGCGACGGCCCGCGCCTCGGCGGTCTCCAGGGCGATGTGGTCGCGGTTGACGTCGACCCCGTCGGCGTTGCCCCGGGTGTAGGCGGCGCGTCCGTCGGGGTTGGCCGTGGGCAGCACCAGCAGGGTCGTACGGGCCAGGAAGGCGCGGGTCGCCCGGTCCTCGGCGAACGCCAGGTCACGGATGGTGGTCAGACAGGCCTCGCGCCCGGCGGGCTCGTCCCCGTGCTGGCTGCAGATCAGGAGCACCGTGGTGGCCCCGGGGCGTTCCCGGCCGACGCGTACCAGCCGCAGGGGGCGTCCCTGACCGGACGTTCCGACGCGGTCCACGGAGACCCGGTCGCTCCCCCGGTCCACCGCCGCGAGGAAGGACCGCTCCTCCGTCTCGCCGGTCCAGCGGGCCCCCTCGCTCGTCTCGAACCCGGTGCGCGGCGGGCGGTGCGCGGCCTCGGCGGGCGCGATGGCGAACGGGAGGGCCAGCCCGGCGAGTGTCGCCGCCACGGCCGTCCGGCGCATCGCCCTCGCCCCGCGGCACGCGGGCGCCGACTGCCACCGGGCGGGGGCCGCGACCGGCGCGAGCCACGGGTGCGGGCTGAGCATGCGGAGCGCACGAGCGATGCGAGGGGTCATCAGCGGCCTCCGGAGCATGGGGGCGGGCGCCGTGACGCCCGTCCGGCTGTCGGCAATGTGCGGACGTTACCCCGGTCAACTCCTGGGCGACAGGGGTTGATCACTGCTGTCGTGCGGGCCGTCCGTGACGACGGAACGGTGATCGTGTGACAGAGGTGCCCGGCAGGGCGCGCCCTGTTCCGCCCCGTGCAGGGCCTCATGACGAGCGGTCAGGACGCGGAACCGACCGGGGAACACGCGGGTCACGACCACCGCTGACGTGTGCCGGGGCGGCGGAGCGGCGGGCGTTCAGCCAGTCCGACGCGCTTCGGCGGCGCGGGCCGCCTGCCCCGCCGTACGCGACGCGGCGCGGGCCGTTCGCGCCCGGGGCAGATAGCGCAGTCGCTCCGGGAGGACGGGGACGACGATGCGCAGCACCGCGCACATCCGGCGCAGCCGCTTCTCCTGGTCCGGGGTCCACGGCAGGCCGATGGCCAGTCGGGCGTCGGGCGGCATGAGCCCGATGGTGACGAACCGGCGGAAGCGGGCCAGCGGCGGGAGCAGCACCGGCCACAGGGCCCGCGACAGCAGCCGGATCGGCCACGGCCCCCGGTCCGGCGGCGGGACGGACTGGTGGGTGGCGACGAGTTCCCGGACGACGGGGGTCGCCTCGATCTCGCCCGCGAGCATCTTCTCCCAGTACGGCCGGAAGTCCTCGATGGTCCGGGGCATGTCCCGGTCGTGGATGCCCAGGATCCGGCCGACCTGGAGCCACTCCGCGTACAGGGCACGCTCCTGGGCGGGAGTCATGGGGCGGATCAGATACCGGGCCGCGTGCTGGTACACGGGGAAACCGGTGGCGTGCACCCAGGCGTAGTCGGCGGGCGTCAGGGCGTGGTAGCGGCGGCCGCGGGTGTCGGTCCCCCGGATGGTGCGATGCAGCACCCGCAGCCTGCGGCCCTCCTCCGCGGCCTCCGCGCCGCCGTAGACCCAGAGCTGGAGCGAGCGCAGCGAGCGTTCACCGCGCCCCCAGGGGTCGATGCGGAAGACGGAGTGCTCGTCGACGCCGGCGCCGACGGCCGGGTGGGCGACCTAGGCCCTGTCGTCAAACTCCCGTCGTCGCCCGGAGGGCGGCCCTGCGGGGTCAGGTGCGTGCTCTCGGCGTGCCGGGCTCACGTCCTCGTACTGGACGTACTCGGGCGTGGGCCCGGTGCGGCGAGAGTGCGTGCATGGCGCCGCGGGGCAGACGGGAGTTTGACGACAGGGCCTGGAGGGTGAGGGCCGCGGGCAGCATCAGCAGGGCACGGATGTCCCCGGAAAGGCTCCAGAGCACCCCTCCGGGCGGGGGCGGCTCGGGGTTCCAAGCGTCGGTCGCGCTGCTCATCCGTGCTCCCGCGGTCCGGCGGGCCTGCCGTGCGCTGCCCGCGCCCTGTTCCTCTCCTCCATGGTCCCTCCCCCCGCGAGAACCCCCGGGGCGGGGTCGGGAACCGTCGGCGGGCCGGTCAGTCGTGGTCGTACACCGTCACCGGTATGCCCGCGGATATCAGGCGTCGCTCGATCAGCGGCTCGGTCCTGGCCCACGTGCCGCCCGCGAGCCCGCAGCCGATCCGGGGCACAGGGACCGAGGCCCCCGGCTCGCCGCCTTGACGCCCTTGCCCTGCGGCGCGGTGGCGTCCCCCCGTACGTAGGTGATCTCCGACATGACCTCACCGTACGGGCCGCCACTGACAACGGACCCGGGGTGGACGGCGGCGCGATGGTGCCGGAGACTTTCACAGTCATGGTGAGACAGCGGAACTGTCCGATACGAGGGTTCGACGGCGGGGAGCAGAGATGGCGACGGGGACCGAGGAGCCGACGCTCACGGTGGACGAGCTGGCGGCCCGCGCCGGGGTCACCGTGCGCACCGTGCGGTTCTACAGCACCCGGGGCCTGCTGCCGCCGCCGGTCATCGGGCCGCGCCGGGTCGGACACTACGGGCCGGACCACCTCTCGCGGCTCGCGCTGATCGAGGAGCTCCAGCAGCAGGGCATGACGCTGGCGGCGATCGAGCGCTATCTGGAACAGCTGCCGCCCGACCTGAGCGCCCACGATCTGGCGATCCACCGGGCGCTGGTCGCGTCCTGGGCGCCGGACCGGACCGAGGACTTCGCCCGGGCCGAGCTGGAGCGACGGGCCGGGCGGGCGCTGTCGGAGGCGGATGTGGAGCGGCTGGCGGCGATGGGGGTGCTGGTCCGGCCGCTGGAGGACGGCGGGGCGTACCGGGTGGATCTGGGGCTGCTGCGGCTCGGGGTGGAGCTGCTGGACGTGCCGATCGCGCACGAGACGATCCTGGCGGCGCGGACCGTTCTGCTGGAGCACACCCGCTCGGCCGCCCAGGAGATGACCCGGCTCTTCCGGGACGAGGTGTGGAACCCCTATCGGGAGCGTGGGGGCGACCCGGAGCATGTGGCGGCGATGAAGTCGCTGTCCGCCGATATGCAACCGATCGTGGTGCAGGCGCTGGTGACGGCGTTTCAGCGCTCGTTGAAGGAGGAGCTGCGGGCCGCGTTCACCGCCGAGTGACGGTGAACGCGGGCCGTGGAGGCGCCTGTCGATGGTTCAGTCGTGGAAGGTCTCGCCCTTCTCCGCCTTCTCCACCAGCAGCGCGGGCGGCAGGAAGCGGTCGCCGTAACGCTCGGCGAGTTCCCGGGCGCGGACCACGAAGCCGGGCAGGCCGCCCTCGTACCCGTTGATGTACTGGAGGACGCCGCCGGTCCACGGCGGGAAGCCGATGCCCATGATGGAGCCGATGTTGGCGTCGGCGACGGAGATCAGGACGTTCTCCTCCAGGCAGCGGACGCTGTCCAGGGCCTCGGAGAACAGCATCCGCTCCTTCATGTCCTCGAAGGGCACATCGGCGTCGGGCTTCGCGAAGTGCTCGCGCAGTCCGGGCCAGAGCCCGGTTCGCCTGCCGTCCTCGTCGTAGTCGTAGAAGCCCGCTCCCCCGCTGCGCCCCGGGCGGCCGAACTCGTCGACCATGCGGTCGATGACCTCGTCGGAGGGGTGGCCGGGCCAGCTGCCGCCGGCCTCCTGGACCGCGCGCTTCGTCTCGTCGCGGATCTTGCGCGGCAGGGTCAGGGTCAGCTCGTCCATCAGGGAGAGCACCTTGGCCGGGTAGCCGGACTGGGCGGCGGCCTGCTCGATCGACGCGGGCTCGACGCCCTCGCCGACCATGGCGACGCCCTCGTTGATGAACTGGCCGATGACGCGCGAGGTGAAGAAGCCGCGGGAGTCGTTGACGACGATCGGCGTCTTCTTGATCCGGCGGACCAGGTCGAAGGCGCGGGCGAGCGCCTCGTCGCCGGTGCGCTCGCCCTTGATGATCTCGACCAGCGGCATCTTGTCGACGGGCGAGAAGAAGTGCAGCCCGATGAAGTCGACGGGGCGCGAGACGCCTTCGGCGAGGACGGTGATCGGGAGGGTGGAGGTGTTGGAGCAAAGCAGCGCGTCCGGCTCGATGACGTCCTGGATCTCCTGGAACACCTTGTGCTTGAGGGCGGTGTCCTCGAAGACGGCCTCGATCACCGCGTCGCAGCCCGCGAGGTCGGCCGCGTCGCCGGTGGGGGTGATGCGAGCCAGCAACTCGTCGCGCTTCGCCTCGGTCGTACGGCCCCGGGAGAGCGCCTTGGCGAGCAGTTTCTCGCTGTACGCCTTGCCCTTGGCGGCCGCTTCGGTGGAGACGTCCTTGAGGACGACCTCGATCCCGGCCTTGGCGCAGGAGTAGGCGATGCCCGCGCCCATCATCCCGGCGCCGAGGACGGCTACCTTGCGGACGGGGCGCTCGGGGATGTCCTTCGGGCGGTTGGCGCCGGAGTTGACGGCCTGGAGGTCGAAGAAGAACGCCTGGATCATGTTCTTGGAGACCTGTCCGGTGACCAGCTCGGTGAAGTACCGGGCCTCGATGGTCAGGGCGGTCTCGAAGTCGACCTGGGAGCCCTCGACGGCCGCCGCCAGGATGTTGCGCGGCGCGGGCATGGGCGCGCCCGCGAGCTGCTTCTTCAGGTTGGCCGGGAAGGCGGGCAGGTTGGCGGCGAAGCGCGGGGTGGACGGGGTGCCGCCGGGGATCCTGTAGCCCTTGACGTCCCAGGGCTGCTGGGACTCGGGGTGGGCGTCGATGAAGGCGCGGGCCTTCTCGGTCATCTCCTCGCGGGTGGCGGCGACTTCGTGGACGAGCCCGTGCTCCAGGGCGCGCAGCGGTGTGTACTGGGTGCCCTGGAGCAGCACCTTGAGCAGGGCGTCGGCGATGCCCATGAGGCGTACGGTCCGGGTGACGCCGCCCCCCGCGGGGAGCAGGCCGAGGGTGACCTCGGGCAGGCCGATGCGGGATCCGGGGGCGTCGAGGGCGACGCGGTGGTGGCAGGCGAGCGCGATCTCGTAACCGCCGCCGAGGGCAGCCCCGTTGATGGCGGCGACGACGGGCTTGCCGAGGGTCTCGATGCGGCGGAGCGAGGCCTTGATGGCGTTGCCCGCGTCGAAGGCGTCCTGGGCGTTCTCCGGGCCGGCCTTGATCATGTCCTTGAGGTCGCCGCCGGCGAAGAAGGTCTTCTTGGCGGAGGTGTAGATGATGCCGCGGATGGAGTCCTTCTCGGCCTCGGCGCGGTCGGCGACGGCCGCGATGGAGTCCTTGAAGGCCTGGTTCATCGTGTTGGCCGACTGGTTCGGGTCGTCGAGGACGAGGGTGACGACGCCGGTCTCGTCCTGTTCCCAGCGGATGGTCGTGCTCTCGGTCATGTCGGTGTCTTCTCCGTAAGCAGGTGGGGCCGGGCCGGGTCAGATGCGTTCGACGACGGTGGCGACGCCCATGCCGCCGCCGACGCAGAGGGTGACCAGGCCGAACCGCTGGTCGCGGCGCTCCAGTTCGTCGATGACGGTGCCGAGGATCATCGCGCCGGTCGCGCCGAGGGGGTGGCCGAGCGCGATCGCGCCGCCGTTGACGTTGACCTTGTCCAGGGTCAGGCCCATGTCCTTGACGAAGCGCAGGACGACTCCGGCGAAGGCTTCGTTGATCTCGACGAGGTCGATGTCGTCGATGGTCAGCCCGGCCTTGGCGAGCGCCTTGCGGGTGGCGGGGGCGGGGCCGGTGAGCATGATGGTGGGTTCGGAGCCGGAGACGGCGGCGGAGACGATACGGGCGCGCGGGGTCATGCCGTAGCGCTCGCCGACCTCCTGGGAGCCGATGGCGACGAGCGACGCGCCGTCCACGATGCCGGAGGAGTTGCCCGCGTGGTGGACGTGGTCGATCTTCTCGACCCAGTGGTACTTCTGGAGGGCCACCGCGTCGAAGCCGCCCATCTCGCCGATGCCCGCGAAGGACGGCTTGAGCGCGGCGAGGGAGTCGGCGGTGGTGCCGGGGCGCAGGTGCTCGTCGTGGTCGAGGACGAGGAGGCCGTTGCGGTCCTTGACGGGGACGACGGAGCGGGCGAAGCGGCCGTCCTTCCAGGCGGCGGCGGCGCGTTCCTGGGAGAGCGCGGCGTACTCGTCGACGTCGCGGCGGCTGAATCCCTCGATGGTGGCGATGAGGTCGGCGCCGATGCCCTGCGGGGCGAAGCCGGTCTCGAAGCTGGTCATCGGGTCCATGGCCCAGGCGCCGCCGTCGGAGCCCATCGGCACCCGGGACATCGACTCGACGCCACCGGCGAGGACGAGGTCCTCCCAGCCGGAGCGGACCTTGGCGGCGGCCAGGTTGACCGCCTCCAGGCCCGAGGCACAGAAGCGGTTCTCCTGCACCCCGGCGACGGAGTCGGGCAGGCCGGCCGCGATGGCGGCGATACGGGCGATGTCGGAGCCCTGGTCGCCGAGCGGGCTGACCACGCCGAGGACGATGTCGTCGATGGCGGCCGGGTCGAGGTCCGGGAAGCGGCCCCGGATCTCGTGGATGAGGCCGACGACCAGGTCGATCGGCTTGGTCCCGTGCAGGGCGCCGTTGGCCTTGCCGCGGCCGCGCGGGGTGCGGATGGCGTCGTAGACGAATGCTTCGGTACTCAAGACAGCTGCCTTTCGAGGGTGGTTGTCGGCCCGGGTGAGGGGCGGCTCGGGCCGCCCGGGTGAGGGGCGGCTCAGGCGAGCAGCGAGCGGCCGATGATCTCCTTCATGATCTCGGTCGTGCCGCCGTAGATGGTCTGGACGCGGCCGTCGGTGAACGCCTTGGCGACCTTGTACTCGCTCATGTAGCCGTAGCCTCCGTGGAGTTGGAGGCAGCGGTCGGCGACGCGCTTCTGGAGTTCGGTGGCCCACCACTTGGCCATGGAGGCGTGGACGGCGTCCAGGACGCCGTCGGAGTGGTCGACGATGCACCGGTCGAGGAAGGTCCGGGTGACGGCGCACTCGGTGGCCATCTCGGCGATCTCGAAGCGGATGTGCTGGAGCTTGGAGAGCGGGCGCCCGAAGGCCTCGCGCTCCTTGACGTACCGGGTGGTGATCTCCAGCAGGTGTTCGGCGGCGGCGATCCCGGCGACCGCTATGCCCATGCGTTCCTGGGCCAGGTTGGTCATCAGGTGGATGAACGCGCCGTCGAGTTCGCCGAGGAGGTTCTCCTTGGGGACGCGGACGTCGTCGAAGAACAGTTCGGCGGTGTCCTGGGACTTCTGGCCGATCTTGTCGAGGTTGCGGCCACGCTCGAAGCCCTCCGCGCCGCGTTCGACGACGATCAGCGAGAGGCCCTTGGCCCCGCCGTCGGGGGTGGTCTTCGCGACGACGACGACCAGGTCGGCGAGGATGCCGTTGGAGATGAAGGCCTTGGAGCCGTTGAGCAGCCAGTGGTCGCCCTTGTCCTCGGCGGTGGTGCGGATGCTCTGGAGGTCGGAGCCCGCGCCGGGCTCGGTCATCGCGATCGCGGTGATGATCTCGCCGGAGCAGAATCCGGGGAGCCAGCGCCGCTTCTGCTCGTCGGTGGCCAGGCCGGTGAGGTAGGGGCCGATGATGTCGTTGTGCAGGCCGATCGCGAGTCCGGGGGCCCCGGCCCGGGTGAACTCCTCGGCGAGGACGGCGCTGTAGCGGAAGTCGTCGCTGCCGCCGCCTCCGTACTCCTCCGGGACGGCGAGGCCCAGCAGTCCCGCGCGTCCGGCGGCGAGCCAGGCGTCGCGGGAGACGATGCCGTCCTGCTCCCACTGCTCGTAGTACGGGAGGACCTCCTTGGCCAGGAAGGCCCGGACGGTCTCGCGGAAGGCGTCGTGCTCCGCGGTGAAGATCTGCCGTTGCACGGGGGGCTCCTAGAGGGTGTCGGTCGAGTCGGCGGGCCGCAGCGCGGGGACGTCCCAGTCGGCGGCAACGGCGGCCGTGTCGGCGCCGGGCAGGGCGGGCCCTCCGCGTACGGAGACGGGGGTGGCCGAGAAGCGCGGGGCGGGGGCGGGCTGGGTGAGGCCGCCGTGCTCGACGAAGGTGGAGCGGGCGGCGAGGTGCGGGTGGTGCGGCGCCTCGGTGAGCGAGAGCACGGGAGCCACGCACGCGTCGGTGCCGTCGAACATCTCGGTCCACTCGGCGCGCGTACGGGTCGAGAAGCGCTCGGTGACGGCGGCGCGCAGCTCGTCCCAGCGGGCGAGGTCCCAGCGGTCGGGGAAGGCGTCCGCGATGCCGAGGAGGCCGACGAACTCCGTGTAGAACTTCTCCTCCAGCGGGCCGACCGCCATGTGGCCGCCGTCGGAGGTGGCGTAGGTGCCGTAGAAGGGGCAGCCGCCGTCGAGGAGGTTCGTGCCGCGGCGGTCCTGCCAGCTCCCGGCGGCCAGCATGCCGTGGATCATCGTGGCGAGATGGGCCGCTCCGTCCACGATGGCGGCGTCGACGACCTGCCCCTCACCGTGGGCGCGGGCGTGCTGGAGGGCGGCGAGGACGCCGATGACGAGGTAGAGCGAGCCGCCCGCGTAGTCGCCGACCAGGTTGGCTGGGACCACGGGCGGCTCGTCCGGCCTGCCGATCATGGACAGGGTGCCGGTGAGCGCGAGGTAGGCGATGTCGTGTCCGGCGCGCTCGGCGAGCGGCCCGTCCTGGCCCCAGCCGGTCATCCGGCCGTAGACGAGCTCCGGGTTGCGGGCGAGGCAGGCCTCGGGCCCGACGCCGAGGCGTTCGGCGACGCCGGGGCGGTAGCCCTCGATGAGGATGTCGGCGCGTTCGACGAGGTCCAGGACGCGGGCCGGCCCCTCGTCGCTCTTGAGGTCCAGGAGGACGGAGCGCTTGTTGCGGTTGGTGAGGTCGGACGCGGGATCGATGCCGATCCCCGCGCCGCCTGGACGGTCCACGCGTACGACGTCGGCCCCGAGGTCCGCCAGCAGCATCGCGGCGAACGGTCCGGGTCCGATGCCCGCCAGCTCGACGGCGCGGACACCGGTCAGCGGACCGTGGACGGGTGCTGGGCCTTTCGCCATCTGTGAGCCCCCAGGGGTGTGACACAACTGATGTAACACCTGTGATGCTAAGAACGTCCCGGGCTCCGCACAACCCCTCGGGCCGAGCAAGCGCTTAGTTCTTTCCCCTCGATCCTCTCGCATCCGGCCCGCCCGGCCGGGCGCCGCCACGTCGCTCTCCGCTACCCTCTGCCTGCCACGTCAGCACCGGCTCGCAATGGAGGTACTCGTGAACAGGCAGAACGACGCGACACGCCCCTTGGACGTCGTCCTCTTCGGTGCCACCGGTTTCGTGGGGACGCTCACGGCCGAGTACCTGGCGGCCCACGCCCCCGCCGGCCTGCGTTGGGCGCTGGCCGGTCGCAGCCGGGCCAAGCTGGAGGGGCTGCGGGAACGGCTCACCGCGATCGCCCCCGGCTGCGCGGACCTGCCGCTGCTGGAGACCGACGCGGACGACGCGGAGGCCCTGGCCGAACTGGCCGCCTCCACCCGGGTGGTGGCCACCACCGTGGGGCCGTACATCCGTTACGGCGAGAAGCTCGTCGCCGCGTGCGCGGAGGCCGGGACGGACTACGCGGACCTCACGGGCGAGGCGGAGTTCATCGACCGGACCTACCTTGAGCACGACGCGCGGGCCCGTGAGACGGGAGCGCGCATCGTGCACGCCTGCGGCTTCGACTCCGTCCCCCACGACCTGGGGGCGTACTTCACCGTCAAGCAGCTGCCCGAGGACGTCCCCCTCACCGTCGACGGCTTCGTCCGTACCGACGCGGTGTTCTCCGGCGGGACGTTCGCCTCGGCGCTGACCGCGATGGGCCGGGGCCCGCAGATGCTGGCCGCCGCCCGGGAACGCCGGCTGCACGAGCCGCGCGTGGTGGGCCGGCGGGTCCGCACCCCGGCGGGCTCCCCGCACTTCAGCGGGTCCGTCGGCACCTGGGCGCTGCCGCTGCCGACGGTGGACCCGACGATCGTGGGCCGCTCGGCACGGTCCCTGGAGCGGTACGGCCCCGACTTCCGCTACCGGCACTTCGCCTCGGTCAAGACCCTGCCGATGGCGCTCGGCGCCCCGCTGGCGATCGGCGCGCTGCTGGCCGCCGCACAGGTGGAGGGCGCCCGGGAGTGGCTGATGGGGCGTTACGAGCCGGGGCGGGGGCCGGACGAGGAACGCCGCGAGCGGAGCTGGTTCACCATCCGCTTCGTCGGCGAGGGCGGCGGGCGGCGCGTCTTCACCGAGGTGTCGGGCGGCGACCCGGGTTACGGCGAGACGGCGAAGATCCTCGCCGAGTCGGCGGTGTGCCTGGCCCTGGACGAGCTGCCGGAGACCTCCGGGCAGGTCACCACGGCGGTGGCCATGGGCGACGCGCTCCTGGAGCGGCTGACGGCGGCGGGACTGCGGTTCCGGGTGGCGGCGGTGCGGTAGTCGGCGCCCCGGGGGCCCGCCGGGGGGTGGCTAGAAGATCCAGCCGGCCAGCGTGTGGAGCATCGCGCCCAGCCAGACGAGGCCGACGGCGCTCCCGAGGAGCATGCCGAGGGCCATACGGCGCTGAGCGGGGTCGAAGGGCGCGGTGCGGACAGCTGCACGAGAGGCGTTCATGCGTTCTAGCCTGCCCAGCTGTGCGGATCTATGCCATCCGTACGGGTACTCAGTTGCAGGACTGTTCCACGCCCGGGACCGTCACGCGGCGGGCGGCAGCTGTCCGCGCACCCACGACGGGTCCGGGTTGGTGTGCGGCCGGTCCGCCACGAAGACGGTCGGCACGGTCTCGTCGCCGCCGTTGGCCGCCCGCACCTCGGCCGCTCCCGCCGGATCGCGCCAGATGTCGACCCAGTGCAGCCGGGAGGCGTCGCGGCCCAGCCGGAGGCGGAGCCGCAGACAGTACGTGCAGCCCGGACGCCAGTAGACGACCGGGCGGCCATCGACGGCGCTGCGCCGCCGGGCTTCGGCGGCGGGGACCGGCCTCGGGAAGACCAGGGGCGAGATCGCCCCGGCGAACAGCACGAACACCACGAGAAGTGCGGCCGCCAGGACGGGGTCGCCGCTGCGGGCCGGCCCGGTCGCGACGGCGGCACCGCTGAGCACCAACAGGATCGGCGACATCCACACACGCGTCATGACGACGCACGCTATCGCCGCGCGGCCCCGCCCATCGAGGGGGGCCGCCCACCCGGGGCCGCGGGGCCCGCGTCAGGCGGTCGCTTCCCGCAGGGTCTGCCGGCACAGGGCGTCCGCCCGGCGGGTGCTCTCCGGCTGGCGGAAGCGGCCGGCGAGGCGGAGCGTGTGGGCGCAGGCGTTGTCGAGGCTGATGCGGTGGCCCACCGAGACGAACACCGGGTTGGTGTTCTCCTGGGTGCGCAACGCCCGGCCGACCACCTCCTCGCCGTCCAGCAGCGGGGAGAAGTCGCCGCGCCGGGGGCCGGGGGCCTCGTACGTGAACGTGAACGGGTTCTTGCCGACGCCGATCACCGGCAGCCCGGTGAGCACGCCCAGGTGGCTGGCGAGTCCGAAGCGGCGCGGGTGCGCCAGACCGTAACCGTCGCAGATGACGAGGCCCGGTTCGACGCTCAGCCCCTCCAGGGCCTCCAGCGCCGTCGGGATCTCCCGGAAGGCCAGCAGCCCGGGGACGTACGGGAAGGTGATCCGGCCGACGGCGGTGGCCTCGTCGATCGTCTCCAGGGTCACGGCGTCCAGCACCACCGCCGCCGCGACGACGACGTCCTTCACATCGTCGTAGGCCACGTCCACCCCGGTGACCAGCCCGGTACCGGGCTCCGGTCCCGTCTCGTCCAGGATCACCCGGCCGCGCAGCCGGTCCTGGATCGCCCGGCCCTCGGCTTCGTCGGCGGGGGTCTCGTGGGCGGGGGTGGGGGAGGTCGTCATGTCCGGAAGCTTATGCGGTGACGGGCCCCTGCCTGCTACGCGGTGTCCGCCGGCCGCCCGTCGCGGGACCCCGGGACGGGCGGCCGGAATCCCGTAGCCTGACGATCATGTTCGTACTCGAATTGACCTACACGGCTCCGGTCGAACGCGCCGACGCCCTGATGCGGGAGCACATCGCCTGGCTCGACGGGCAGTACGCGGCGGGCGTCTTCATCGCCTCGGGCCGCAAGAACCCCCGGGACGGCGGAGTGATCCTGGCCGTCGGGGAGGACCGGGCGGAGATCGAGAGGATCGCGGCGGGCGACCCGTTCGCCGAGCACGGTGTGTGCGCGTACCGGATCACCGAGTTCATCGCCACCAGGACGGCGCCCGGACTCGCTCCGTACCAGCAGCCGTTGCCGTAGCGGGCGGGCCCCGCCCGCTCCCGGTCCGGACACGGCCGATGAGTTTCCGGGGCGGGGCCGGTCTGCACGGGTATGGAAACGTACACACTCGAAACAGCCGGCGCCGACCTCGTCCACGACGTTCGCGGGCCCCTGCCGACCGCCGACGGCCGCCCGCCGTTGTTCATGATCGGGCAGCCCATGGACGCCACCGGATTCGTCGCGCTCGCGGCACGCTTCCCCGGGCGGACCGTGGTGACCTACGACCCCCGGGGGCTCGGCCGCAGCATCCGCAAGGACGGTCGGACCGACCACACGCCCGAGACCCAGGCGGACGACGTGCACGCCGTCATCGAGGCGCTCGGGGCCGGACCGGTCGAGATGTTCGCCAGCAGCGGCGGGGCGGTCACCGCTCTCGCCCTCGTGGCGCGCCATCCCGGGGACGTGACCACCCTCGTCGCACACGAGCCGCCGCTCATCACACTCACCCCGGACGGTCCGGCCGCCGTCCGGGCGCGGGCCGGGGTCCGGGACGCCTACGAGAGGCGGGGGTGGGGGGCCGGGATGGCCGCGTTCGTGGCGATGACGTCGTGGGAGGGCGAGTTCACCGACGCGTACTTCGCACAGCCCGCGCCCGATCCCGGCGCGTTCGGCATGCCCGCCGAGGACGACGGCTCGCGCGACGACCCGCTGCTGTCCGACCGGTCGTGGGCGATCAGCGGCTACCGGCCGGACGCCGACGCGCTGGCCGCGGCCGCCACCCGCGTGGTGATCGCCGTGGGCGAGGAGTCCCTGAGTGTCCAGACGGGGCGGACGTCCGCCGCGACCGCCGAACTGCTCGGGCAGCGCGCGTCCGTCTTCCCGAGCCATCACGGCGGCTTCCTCGACGGGGAGTTCGGCTATCCGGGGAAGCCGGACGAGTTCGGGCAGCGGCTGCGGGAGGTGCTCGACGGCGCCTCGTAGGGCCGTCCGGGGCGTGTTCCGAAAGTCCCGCCCTCCGGGCGGACGGCGCTATTTTCGCAACACGCCCTAGGTGTATTGACCCGCGGCGTTGTTCACGCGGCGGGTCAATACACCTAGGGCCTGTCGTCGAACTCCCGTCGTCGCCCGGAGGGCGGCCCTGGGGGGTCAGGTGCGTGCTCTCGGCGTGCCGGGCTCACGTCCTCGTACTGGACGTACTCGGGCGTGGGTCCGGTGCGGCGAGAGTGCGTGCATGGCGCCGCGGGGCAGACGGGAGTTCGACGACAGAACCTAGAACCCCAGCCGGGCCACTCGCCCCTTCTCGCCCGCCGCCCAGCAGCCCAGGTCGGGCGTGCAGTCGACGGTGTCGTACGAACCGGAGTCGACCGTCCGCCAGGTGCGTCCGCCGTCCAGGGTGAGGTCGGTGCCCGTCGGGCCGACGGCCAGGGCGGCGGAGCGGCTGTGGGGCAGCCAGGCGACGCCGGAGCGGTAGGCGGGCGGCGGGGTGGCGGAGGCCCGCCAGCTGCGGCCGCCGTCCCCGGTGACGGCGGCGGCCTTCGGGGATGCCTGGTCGGGGCGGTAGTCCCCGCCGACGGCGATGCCGTGCCCCCGGTCGCGGAAGGCGACGGCGAAGACCCCGCGGGCCGGGTCGCCCGCCGGGATGGTCGACGCGCTCGCCGTCCAGGTCAGGCCACGGTCCCGGGAGTGCAGGACCCGGGCGGTCGCCGCTCCCCCGGTGGTCAGCCAGACGTCCTTGGGGCCGGAGCTGACCAGGCACTGGCCGCTCGCCGCGAAGCCGGCCTCGCCCGGCTGGGCTGCGGGCATCCCGGCGTCGGGCAGGACCCGCCAGGAACGGCCGCCGTCCGCCGTGGACAGGACCCGGAACTTCCCGTCCACCGGGTCGCCCGCCGCGAGTCCGTGCCGACTGTCGAAGAACGTCAGGCAGTTGAAGAAGGCGCGGGGGTCGGTGTTGCGGAAGGACTCGGTCCAGGTGGCCCCGCCGTCGTCGGAGCGCAGCACCCGGGAGGCGTCGCCCTCGCCGATGGCCAGGGCGACGGCCCGGCGGCCGTCGAACGCCTCGATGTCCCGCAGCTCCAGTTCGGCGGCGCCCGGCGGTGACACGTCGCGCCAGGTGCGGCCGCCGTCGCCGGTGCGCAGGACCGTGCCCTTCGACCCGGCGACCCAAGCGGTGGTGCGGCTGACCGCGGCCAACCCCCGGAAGCGGGCGTCGGCGGCGGTCTCGGTGAGCTGCCAGCCTGGTCCGCGAGCGCTCGACTCCCGGGGCGTGGCCGTCCCGCCCCGCGTCCCGGCCGGGCCTTCCGTCGGCGCCGCGTGTGCTCCCGGTGCGACCAGTGCGGCGGCCAGGGCCGCGCCGCCGGTCACCAGTGCCATCAGCCGTCTCGTGTTCCCCATGGCCTTCATGGCGCTGGAAGCTAGCCGACGGGTTCCGGCCCGTCCAGGGTGCGTCGCCGCCGAGCGGGCAGGAGAGCGGGGGTGCGCCAAGTCCGGGCGGGACCGCCGGGGGCCGGTGACGCAGCTCACGCCGCGCGCCGGTGCACGAAACCAGGATTTCCGTCGTCTACTCCAATGCCGGGAACCGTTCATCCGGCCGCGCGAGAGGGAGCAGGTTTGTCCAGCGTTATCGAGCAGTCCGTGCAGGCCCGCATGGTCGCGTCCGCACCGCGGATGGAGACCCTGCCCGCCACTCTTCAGTACGACCGCCAGTACCCGTTCGCCGTACGCATGGCGTTCCCGGCCCCGGCGACCCTGGAAGGCACCGAGGTGTCCTGGGAGTTCTCCCGCGAGCTGCTGACCACCGGGGTGGACTCCCCCGCCGGGCAGGGGGACGTACGCGTACGGCCGTTCGGGTACGAGCGGACCGTGCTGGAGTTCCACGCCCCCGAGGGCATCGCCATGGTCCATGTGCGCACCGAGGAGCTGCGGCGTTTCCTCCAGCGGGCGCAGGAGCTCGTGCCGATGGGCGACGAGCACCGGTATCTGGACCTGGACCGGGGCCTGACCGATCTGCTCGGCGGTCCTCGCTGACCTCGTGAATCCGGTTGCCGGGTCCCCGCCCCCGGCCCTACCTTCGTGACGGTTCCTGTTGTCGTCGATCGGAGTGGGACGTTGCTGATCTGAGGTCCTGTGCACACCGTGCAGCGCTCGCCGCGCCTTGCCGCGGCCCGGAGCGCCCGTGTGCGATCTCAGCTTCCGCCGACCGTCCCTGTCGTTCCCGACGCACAACGGGAGATCCGTATGTCTACCTCCGACACCCACATCAGCTGTACCTCCCTCGCCTTCTCCTGGCCCGACGGCAGCGAGGTCTTCACCGGTCTCGATCTGGCGGTGGGGCCGGGCCGCACCGGTCTCATCGGTCTCAACGGCTGCGGCAAATCGACCCTGTTGCGGTTGATCGCCGGTGACCTCGCCCCGCGGTCCGGTGTGATCAGGACCCGTGGCGAACTGGGCTACCTTCCCCAGAACCTGATCCTGGACACCGCTCTGCGGGTCGACGAGGTGCTCGGCGTCGCCGACCGGCGCACCGCGCTCGACGCGGTCGAGTCGGGCGACGTCCGGCCCGAGCACTTCGCGGTGATCGGCGACGACTGGGACATCGAGGAACGCTCCCTCGCCACCCTGGACGGGCTCGGCCTCGGCCATATCGGGCTCGACCGCGCCATCGGGGAGATGTCCGGCGGCGAGTGCGTCCTGCTGCGGCTTGCCGCGCTGCTGCTGGAGCGGCCCGGGGTGCTGTTGCTGGACGAGCCGACGAACAACCTGGACGTGTACGCCCGGCGGCGGCTCCACGACGCGGTCGACGCCTGGACCGGTGCGCTGCTCGTCGTCAGCCACGACCGGGAGTTGCTGGAACGGGTGGACCGGATCGCGGACCTGCGCGCGGGTTCGGTCACCTGGTACGGCGGGAACCTGTCGGCGTACGAGGACGCGCTGGCCGTCGAGCAGGAGGCGGCGCGGCGCATGGTGCGCGTCGCCGAGTCGGACGTACAGCGTCAGAAGCGTGAACTGGCCGACGCCCACGTGAAGTTGGCCCGGCGCAAGCGCTACGGGCAGAAGATGTGGGACAGCAGGCGCGAGCCCAAGGTCGTCATGGGGCAGCGCAAGCGCTTCGCGCAGGAGTCGGCCGGCAAGCACCGCATCCTGCACACGGAGCGGCTGGCCGCGGCCAGGGAGCGTCTCGACGAGGCGGAGCTGGCGGTGCGGGAGGACGAGGAGATCCGGGTCGAGCTGCCGGGGACCCGGGTCCATCCGGGCAGCGAGGTACTGCTGCTGCGCGACCCGGTGCCGCCCTACGGCCCGCCGATGCGGGGCGAGTTGAGGGTGCGGGGTCCCGAGCGGATCGCGCTGACCGGTCGCAACGGGGCGGGCAAGACCACGCTGCTCCGGTTGATCGCGGGGCAGCTGACGCCCGTCTCGGGCGAGGCGACCCCCTTGGTCGCGACCGGGTTCCTGCCGCAGCGGCTGGACGTGCTGGACGACGCGGCGTCGGTGGTGCGGAACGTGGCACGGTCGGCTCCCGACCGCACGGACAACGCCGTACGGGCACGGCTGGCCCGTTTCCTGTTCAAGGGGGCGGCGGCGGACCGCCCGGCGGGGACCCTTTCGGGCGGGGAGAGGTTCCGGGCGACCCTGGCGATGCTGCTCCTGGCCGACCCGCCGCCCCGGCTGCTGTTGCTGGACGAGCCGACGAACAGCCTGGATCTGGCGAGCGTACGGCGGCTGACCGAGGCGCTGGGGGCCTACGAGGGGGCGTTGATCGTGGCGAGCCACGACGTGCCGTTCCTGGAGTCGATCGGGATCACCCGCTGGCTCCGGGTCGACGGCGGGCTGTCGGACACGACGGCCGGGGCGGTGCGCGAGGGCCACTGAGACCGGCCGGGCGGGGCGGTCGAGCCGGGAGACGTCCGGGCGCGGTCGCGGGCTAGCCCGAGCGCGAGCTCGGGCGCGGGCGGGTGACATCGGATCTCCCGGGAAAAGGGGACAGGAGCTGTCGGGTATCCCGCCTAGCGTCGCGCTCATGGATCGCTTCCCCGAGCGCGACGCGGAGCCGTACACCCCCGGCTCCGCGCACCGCGACATCGTCATCACCGGCGCGCGCGAGAACAACCTGCGCGACGTCTCCCTCCGGATCCCCAAGGGCCGCATCACCGTCTTCACCGGTGTGTCCGGTTCGGGCAAGTCGTCGGTCGTCTTCGACACGATCGCCGTGGAGTCGCAGCGGCAGCTGAACGAGACCTTCACCTCGTTCCTCCGCAACCGGCTGCCGAAGTACGAGCGACCGCACGTCGAGTCCGTCGAGGACCTGTCGGTGGCCATCGTGATCGACCAGAAGCCGCTGGGCGGCAACGTCCGCTCCACGGTCGGCACGGCGACCGACATCTGGTCGGTGATCCGGGTGCTGTTCTCCCGCTGCGGGACCCCGAGCGCGGGCGGGGCGACCGCGTACTCGTTCAACGACCCCAGCGGGATGTGCCCCGAGTGCGACGGGGTGGGGCGCACGGTCCAGCTGGACCTCGACCGGGCGATCGACCGGTCGAAGTCGCTGAACGAGGGGGCGCTGCTGCTGCCCGGCCTGACGGTGGGCAGCTGGGAGTGGAATCTGTACGGGGGGTCGGGGCGCTTCGACAACGATCTGCCCCTGTCCGAGTTCGGCGCGGAGGAGCTCCGGACCCTGCTGCACGGTTCGGGGTTCACCGTCCGCCTCGACATGCGGACCGGCTCGGCCGACATGCGGTTCGAGGGGGTCGTGACGCGCTTCGAGCGCCTCTACCTCAAGCGCGACACCGCCTCGCTGTCCGAGAAGCGGCGCGAGGCTGCCGCCCGGTTCACCGTGGAGCGGGTGTGCGGGGCCTGCGACGGGGCGCGGCTGAACGCGGCGGCGCTCGCCACCCGGGTCGACGGGTTCTCGCCCGCCGACTACGGACGGATGGAGGTCTCCGAACTCGTCGGCGTCCTGGAGCGGATCGTCGATCCGGTGGGCGGGCCCATCGCCGCCGCCGCCCGGGAACGGCTGGAGCGGCTGGCCGGCATCGGGCTCGGGTATCTGAGCCTGGACCGGGAGACCACGACCCTGTCGGGGGGCGAGGGCCAGCGGCTCAAGATGGTGCGGCACCTGGGCAGTTCGCTCACCGGGCTGACGTTCGTCTTCGACGAGCCCAGCGTCGGCCTGCATCCGCGCGATGTCGGGCGGCTGGGCGATCTGCTGGTGCGCCTGCGCGACAAGGGCAACACGGTGCTGGTCGTCGAGCACGACCCGGATGTGATGGCCGTCGCCGACCATGTCGTCGACATGGGGCCGCGGGCCGGGGCGGACGGCGGACACATCGTCTTCGAGGGGACCTTCGAGCGGCTGCGCGAGGCCGACACGCTCACCGGCCGCGCGTTGCGCGGCCGTACCCCGCTCAAGGAGACCGTCCGCTCCCCCACCGGCCGGCTCCCGGTGTACGGGGCCGACCTGCACAACCTCAAGGGCCTGGACGTGTCGTTCCCCACCGGGGTGCTGACCGCGGTGACGGGGGTCGCGGGATCCGGGAAGTCGACCCTGGTGTCGCGGGTGTTCACAGCGGCGTACCCGGAGGCGGTGGTGATCGACCAGAGCGCGATCACGGCCTCGTCGCGCTCCACCCCCGCCTCGTACATCGGCGCGCTGGACGCCATCCGCAAGGTGTTCGCCCGGGAGAACGGCGTGGACGCGGGGCTGTTCAGCTTCAACTCCACCGGGGCCTGCGCGGGTTGCTCGGGCCGTGGAGAGATCTCGACCGATCTGGCGTTCATGGATCCGGTCACCACGACCTGCCCGGAGTGCGAGGGCCGCCGGTTCCACGACGATGTGCTGAAGCACCGGGTCGGCGGCCGGTCGATCGTGGACGTCCTGGACATGACGGCGGCACGGGCGGCCGGGCTGTTCGAGGACCCGGTGCTGCTGCGTAGGCTGCGCACCCTCGACGCGGTCGGCCTCACCTACCTCACCCTGGGGCAGCCGCTCTCCTCCCTGTCGGGCGGTGAACGTCAGCGGATCAAGCTCGCCACCCAGCTGCACCGCACCTCCAGCGTGTACGTGCTGGACGAGCCGACGACCGGGCTGCACCTGGCGGACACGGGCACGCTGGTGGACCTCCTGGACCGGCTGGTCGACGCGGGGAACACGGTGATCTGCGTGGAGCACAACCTGGATGTGGTCAAGCGGGCGGACTGGGTGATCGACCTCGGTCCGGACGGCGGCAAGGGCGGCGGGGAGCTGGTCTTCGAGGGAACGCCCGCCGATCTGCTCGCTCATCCGGCATCCGTCACCGGCCACTATCTGCGGCGGGATCCGGGGGTCGGCGCCACGCCCGGGCGCGGGGGTGGAACGGCCTCGGAACCCAGGGGTGGAGCAACCCGTTCCGGAACGGTGAAACAGGGTTCGGAAAGGTCGCGGGAAGGCTCTCGGACACTCTCTCACCTGGCCGGATGACTCCGCGTGTCCGGCCGTTCCCGGGGACGGGCTTGGCTTTGACCTTACGGTCGCCTTAACCTACGGTCACGTAACCTACGAAGCCGTAGGTAATTCTCCCGTCCCCAGGAGCTCCCCGTGACGATCGCCTCTCCCCACCTCGGCAGTTCGAAGGCGTGGACCGACGCCCAACTGCTGTACGCGCTGGAAGAGGTGGTGGAGAAGGAACTCAACCGCCATCTCAAGGTCGCCAAGGACTGGATGCCCCACGAGTACGTCCCCTTCTCCGACGGCCGGAACTTCCCCGGCGTCTTCGAGGACGGCGAGGCGTGGGCGGCCGACCAGTCCAAGGTCACCGACATCGGCAAGATCGCCCTCGTGGTGAACCTCCTCACCGAGGACAACCTCCCCAGCTACCACCACGAGATCGCCTCCCTCTTCGGCCGCGACGGTGCGTGGGGCACCTGGGTGCACCGCTGGACCGCCGAGGAGGGCCGCCACGGCATCGTGATGCGCGACTACCTGCTCACCTCGCGCGCCGTGGACCCGGACAAGCTGGAGCAGTTCCGCATGGCGCACATGGCGGAGGGCTTCGAGTCGGACAACCGGCACTCGATGCTGCACTCCGTCGCGTACGTCGCCTTCCAGGAGCTGGCCACCCGCGTCTCGCACCGCAACACCGGCCACCAGTCCGGCGACCCGGTCTGCGACCGGATGCTGGCCCGGATCGCGACCGACGAGAACCTCCACATGGTCTTCTACCGCAATCTCCTGGGCGCCGCCTTCGAGCTGGCCCCGGACCTGACCATGCAGGCGGTGCGCGACGTCGTCGTCGACTTCCGGATGCCCGGACACGGCATGCCCGGCTTCGAGCGGGCCGCCGCGCAGATGGCGATCGGCGAGATCTACAACATGCGCATCCACCACGACGACGTGATCCAGCCCGTGCTGCGCTTCCTGAAGGTGATGGACATCGACGGGCTCGGCCCGGAGGGTGCGAAGGCCCAGGAGGAGCTCGGTCTGTACATGAGCGGGCTGGACAGCGAGGCGTCGAAGTTCGACGAGAAGCTCGCCGCCCGCAAGGCCCGTATGGTGGCGCGCGGCCGCGCCTGATCCCAGCCCCCGGCCGGCGCCCTGATCCGGACCCGGGCCTCACTTCGCGCCGGTGACCCCGGCGTACGCCACGTCGCGCACGTCGTCCGAGGAGTGCCGGCGGAGCATCGGTCCAGGGAGCGCGCGAGAGGGGCGACGGCGTCCGGCACGAGGTCCCGGTGGGCGGCCGGGGTCCGGCCCGCGGCGGCAAGCACCGCAGAGGCGGGCCGGTTGTCCGGACCGGCCCGCAGCGACAGCGTCCGGGCCGGATGGCCGAGCCCGCCGGCGGGCGGGCCGGTCGCGCTCCGCACCGGCGTCGTCCGCACTCTCTCCGGTGGCCGGCAGCGAGAGGGCTCGCTTCCATGCGTCGACGGCCTCCGGGGTCATCGGGGCCGCGTCCACGAGGGCGTCAACGGCCCGATTGTGCGGAACCCGCCCCGAAGACCCCAGGGGTCTACGGTGTGGCCGGGGGCGTTCAGCCCCGGTCGCGGCCTTCTCTGCGCAGCCGCTCGCGCTCCTTCTCCGACAGTCCGCCCCAGACGCCGAACCGCTCGTCGTTGGCGAGGGCGTACTCCAGGCAGGCCACTCGGCCTTCGCAGGCGTTGCAGAGCTGCTTGGCCTCGCGGGTCGAACTGCCCGGGGCCGGGAAGAAGAACTCGGGCCCGGCCTGCGCGCACAACGCGCTCTCCTGCCAGGCGAGCGCGTCGTCGGTCACGGTGTTGATCAGCATGTGCACACGGTGCCCGGTGGCGATAAACGACTGATCAACGATTCATCAATTCGCCCCGAGGCCGGCCACGGAGTACGCGCCGAAGCCTCCGGGGCCGCGGTCCCCGCCCGTGACTACTGCCTCGGCTCGGGCCTCATGACCGCGAAGACCGCCCCGTACGGATCGGCGACGTTGGCCATCTTGCCGACGCCGGGCACGTCCATGGCGGCCAGGGTCTCCGTGCCGCCGAGCCGCTTCGCCCCGGCCACCGTGGCGTCGACGTCGGCCACGGCGAAGTACGGCAGCCAGTGCGGGCCCCGGGCGGCCTCGGACGGGACGTCGCCCATCCGGACCAGGCCGCCGAACGACGCGTCCGGGCCGGTGCCGGCCGGGTGGACGGTGGTGTAGGTGTAGTCGGTGCCCTCCACCTTCAACTGGTCGGTCCCCCAGCCGAAGACCGTTCCGAAGAACGCGGCCGCCGCCGGGACGTCGGAGGTGTACAGCTCGGCCCAGAGGAACGAGCCGGGCTCCTGGACGACGCCGAAGCCAGCGTGCTCCTTCGGCTGCCAGGCGCCGAAATACGCCCCGGCCGGGTCCGTGAAGCCGCCCATGCTGCCGAGGTCCAGGACGTCCATCGGCTCGAACGCGGCGGCGCCGCCCGCCCGCTGCACCGCCGCGGCGGTGGCGGCGATGTCGGGCGACTGGAAGGAGACCGACCAGGCGCTGGGCGCTTCCTCCTCCGACACCGTCATCACACCGCCGACGTAACGACCGTCCAGGGTGAGCATTGCGTAGCCGCCGACCTCGGGGCCGCCGGGGACCAGACCCCACCCGAACAGCTCCCGGTAGAAGGCGGTGGCCCCGTCGAGGTCGGGGGTGCCGAGATCGACCCAGTTGGGCGCTCCGTCGAGGAAGGTGGGGCTGATCATGGCGTGCTCCTCAGTCGGTCCGGGTGATCTGACTCGTCCGGTGCTGCCAGGTGGTTCCTCTCGTTCCGAGTCTCGCACCGGGCACCGACGACCGCAGTCCGCGCGGGACCGACCGTGGTGCGATACACCGCCCGGAGCCGCGGCCCCCGGCGCCGGGCGGTCGGGTGGGGACCGGGGTCGACGGTGATCGCTGCTGTCACGCGGCTCAGCGTAGACAGCACCGGGGCGCCGGGGCGAAGCGTTGGACCGGCGCGTCGTCCCGGCCGTCGGGCGGTGGTCGTTCGGCGCCGCACGTCAACGCCCTGTCGTCACACGCGTCGCGCGACTGTCGGGGGTGGGGGTCAGGGGTGCACGCCCGGAGCCTGTCGGCGGTGCGTGGCACGATGGCGGGAAAGCCGACGGAGCGGGCCCCGGGGCGGTGAGACACCGGTCCCGGAGCGGTGAGGCGCCCACTTCGGGAACAGAAGGACATCCATGGAACAGAGCGGGGCGGCGGGCGGCACGGCCCTCGGGACACGCGCGCACGGGGCCGCCGCGAGCCCGGCGCCGACGGGCGGCGCGGTCCGGGAGCTGCTCGCGCGGGCGGAGCGGCTCCTGGAGAGCGCCCGTGCCGTGCCGGCGGACCGGGCGAACGCCGTGGAAGCCGTACGTTCCGTTCTCGATCCGCTGCTCGACTCCCTGGTGCGCCGGGAGCTGGCCGCCATCCCCGTGTCCCGGCTCAAGGACGTCACCGAGGGGCGGCTGCGGCTCGCGGCGCTGGAAGAGGCTGGGTTCGGCACGGTGGGGCAGGTCCACGGCACGGACCGCTACCAGCTCCGGCAGCTCCCCGGCGTCGGTGCGCACACCGCCGATCAGGCGCTGGCCGCCGCCGCGCAGCTCGCCCACGCCGTGCGGGACACCGTCTCCGTGCGGATCGACGTCGACGCCCCGGACGACACCACCACCGCGCTGGTCGTCGCCCTGCACCGGCTGGCCGAGGCCGGTACGGACGCGCGGCGGGCGGTGGACGCGGCCCGCCGGCTCGCCGAGCGGCTCGGCCCCCCGGTGGCGGCGGCCGCACCGGCCGGGAGCCGGCTGCGCATGCTGTTCACGGGGCGGGAGGCGCGGGCGCGGGCGCGCGAGGCCGTCGGCTCGGTGCACGCGGCCGTGGCGGACGCCGTGGAGCGGGAGCTTCCGGTGCTCTTCGCGCAGGCGTCCGCCGACCTGCTGCGGTCACCGGCGTCGCCCGCCGAGGCCTGGGTGGACTTCGAGCTGCGGTCCGCCGAGTACTACAGCCTGCTCGCCGAGCTGTCCGGCAGCGGTCCGGACCGGGACGCCGCCGAGGGGTTCCTGCCCGCCGGAATCGCGGACCGGGTACGCGCGCTGCGCCTGGACGACACGCATCTGCGGGTGTCCCTGCGCGGCTACCAGGCGTTCGGGGCGCGCTTCGCGCTGGCGCAGAAGCGGGTCGTCATCGGGGACGAGATGGGGCTCGGCAAGACCGTGCAGGCCATCGCCGCCCTCGCCCATCTCGCCGCCCACGGCGAGAGCCACTTCCTCGTGGTCTGCCCGGCGAGCGTGCTCATCAACTGGACCCGGGAGATCCGGGCCCGCTCCACCCTGCGCGCCGTGCCGGTGCACGGTGCGGAGCGGACCGAGGCGTTCGCGGACTGGCGGGAGAGCGGCGGGGTGGCGGTGACCACGTTCGACGCGCTGCACCTGCTGCCCGGGGCGGCGGCCTCGGTGCGGCCCGGGATGCTGGTCGTGGACGAGGCCCACTTCGTGAAGAACCCCGCAGCCCGGCGGTCGCGGGCGGTCGCCGGCTGGGCGGAGCACGTGGAGCGGGTGCTGTTCCTCACGGGCACCCCGATGGAGAACCGGGTCGAGGAGTTCCGCAGCCTCGTGCGCCAGCTCCGCCCCGAACTCGCGCCGTCGGTCAGCGGTACGCACGGCGCGGCCGGTTCGCGGGCCTTCCGCCGGGCCGTCGCCCCCGCCTATCTGCGCCGCAACCAGGTGGACGTGCTGGCCGAACTCCCGGCGCTGGTCCACGTGGACGAGTGGGAGGAGTTCGGCGCCGAGGACCGGGACGCCTACCGACAGGCGGTCGCCTCGGGACGGTTCATGCGGATGCGCCGGGCCGCCTACGCCGTGCCCGAGGCGTCCGCCAAGCTGGAGCGGCTGCGCGAGCTGGTCGACGAGGCGCGGGAGACCGGCCTGAAGGTGGTCGTCTTCTCCTACTTCCGCGAGGTCCTCGCGACCGTCGGCGAGGCCCTGGGCCCGGACGCCTTCGGGCCGCTCTCCGGGAGCGTCCCGCCGGCCCGGCGGCAGGAGCTCGTCGACGCCTTCTCCGCCGTGGACGGGCACGCGGTGCTGCTGAGCCAGATCCAGGCCGGGGGCACCGGTCTGAACATGCAGGCCGCCTCCGTGGTCATCCTGTGCGAGCCGCAGATCAAACCCACGCTGGAGCACCAGGCCGTGGCCCGCGCGCACCGGATGGGCCAGGTGCGCACGGTCCAGGTGCACCGGCTGCTGGCCACGGACAGCGTCGACCAGCGCCTGGTGGAGCTGCTGGCCCGCAAGGACCGGCTCTTCGACGCGTACGCCCGGCGCAGCGATCTCGCGGAGACCACCCCGGACGCGGTGGACGTCTCCGACGCCGAACTGGCCCGGCGCATCGTCGAGGAGGAGCAGCGGCGGCTCGCGGACGACGCCCGCCGTCCGTGACCGGGCCCGTCCGCCGTCCGAGACCAGGTGTGGCCCACCGCCGTGACCGGGCCCGTCCGCCGTCCGAGACCAGGTGTGGCCCGCCGCCGTGACCGGGGCCGCCCGCCGGCCGAGACCGGGTGTGACCCGCCGCCGTGACCGGGCCCGCCACCCGATCCCGACCGGGGCCGGCCCCTTCCGCGGGCCCCGTGGCAGGCGGGAGCACGGACGGGGTCAGTGCTGGTGCTCCCCGGCGGCCTTCCCGGCCTTCTCCTCGGCGCTCTGCGTGCCGCTCTTCTCCTCTGCCTTCTCCTCGGCCTTCTTCTCCGCGTCGCCCGCCGCGTGGTGGTGGGGTTCGTAGCCCGGAATGGTGCCGTCGGGCTTCTTGATCAGCAGGAGCCCTGCCATCCCCATGTCGGAGTGGCTCTGGACATGGCAGTGGTACATCCACGCGCCCGCGCCCACGCGTTCGCCCGCGATGATCTGGAGGCCGAAGGAGTCCGCTGGGCCACAGATCTTGTTGTCGATGACCCGGCTCGGGTCGTCGGGGCCGGTGAGGATGCCGGTCCGGTTGTCCGCCCAGCGGTGACCGTGGATATGGAAGGTGTGGTAGTACTCACCGTGCGTGATCATCACGAATTCGAGCCGATCACCCACCGTGGCCTCGAAGTTGACGCTGTTGTGGGCCGTCTTGTTGTTGATCATCATGTCGTTGAAGACGACCGTGCAGGTCTGGTCGGGCAGGATGTCGCCCTTGCGGCGCACGACGAGCGGCCCGTACAGCCCCTTGCGGATGCCGCCGGTGCCGTGGTCCGTGCCGACGACGTGGTCGTGGTAGTGCCAGTAGCCCGCGCTGCCCGGCTCGTAGGTGCCGTCCTTGCGCAGGCGCGGGGCGTGGGTGCGCCAGGTGTACGTCCGGGTGCCGCCGGGCTCGACGTGGCTCCTGTTCATCCGGGTGCCGTCGTTGGCGATGTCGTAGTCGACGCCGTGGACGTGGAGGCTGGCGTCCACGTCGGTGAGGTTCTCGAACTCGATGTGGACCGTGTCGCCCTCGTTCAGCTCGATGAGGGGGCCGGGGATCGAGGCCTTGCCCTTCTCGAAACCGTAGCCCAGCTCGCCGTTCGGCAACTTCTCGGCGTACATCTTCAGCCGTCGCACCACTCCGCCGGCCGGGGCCGTACGGGGCGGATTCTCGGCCGAGCTCGCCTCCACCGCCCCGAGCGACAACGATGTCACCCCGGTCGCGGCCGCGGCTGCGCCACCGACCAGCATCCGCCGGCTGAAGGTCCTTCGGTCCATGTCGAACTCCCCACTGCGATAAGTGAACTGGCGATGCCGCAGGAACGGAACGGCGCTCACGGGATCCCGGAACGGGCCACACCGTAGCCGGGGCAACCTCGTTTATCCACACCCAGGACAAAGTTCACACGATTGCTGCCATACCTATTGGCGTACCGCGAAAAGAGGTCTAGCTTCGTGCGCTGTCACAGTGAATCAAGAGGTACTGACGAAGAGTGAGCAAGCCACAGTCACCGAGAGGTGCAGTGACCACAGAGGGGTGGGTGACCACATGCAGCGCGCATCACATCACCGGTCCAGATCACGACGCGGCCTCGCGGCGGCCGTGGCGGCCGGCGCACTGACCGTGTCCATGCTGGGCAGCGGCGGCCCGGCCAGCGCGGACCAGTCGCCGGACCGGGCCCTGGTGGAGAAGATGGCGACAACGTTGTCCCTGCCGACTCCGCCCGGCGCCGCGAACCAGGTCAAGGTGCTGGTCTTCCACGCCTCGGCCGGCGACGAGGCGCCGTACACGAACGCCGGTATCGCGGCGATCGAGAAGATCGGGCTGAGCGGCCCGGAGGCCGGCCGGTTCACCACCGTGGCCACGGCGGACCCGAGGGTCTTCACCAACGGCAAGCGGCTCGGCTCGTTCCACGCCGTCGTCTTCCTGACCGGCGGGGGCGACGTCCTCGACCCGGAGCAGGAAGCGGGCCTGGAGGCCTACATGGAGGCGGGCGGCGGTTTCCTCGGCATCCATGACGCGGCGCGGACCGAGCCGTACTCGGACTGGTTCACCGGTCTGGTCGGAGCGCGCCCCGCGGCGAACAGCCCGGCCACCGCGCAGCGGGCGACCGTGGAGATCGGCGACCGGGTCCACCCGGCCACCAAGAACCTGCCGTTGGAGTGGAAGCGCCCCGACAAGTGGCTGAACTGGACGAAGAACCCGTCCGGCGAGGTGCACACCGTCGCGCGCGTGAGGGAGTTGACGTACAAGCCGGGTGCGAGCGCCAACGGCTGGGACCACCCGGTCTCCTGGTGCCGCGACTACGACGGCGGCCGGTCCTTCTACACGGCCATGGGCGGTACGGCGGACAGCTTCGCGGAGACCGACTTCCGTGACCATCTGCGCGGCGCCCTCTCCTGGACGAACCGGACCTCGCAGGCCGACTGCAGGGCGACGATCACCTCCAACTACACGGCCGAGCGGCTGACCCAGCCCAACCAGCCGGGCCAGAACGACCAGATCGGCGAGCCGCACGGCCTGGTGACCGCACCGGACGGGCGGGTCTTCTACATCGGGCGCGGCGGGGCCGACAGCTCCGTCCCGGTCGTCATCGACTGGAACGACCCGAACATCGGCAAGGGCAAGGGCGAGATCCACGTCTACGACCCGAAGACCAGGAAGGTCACCCTGGCGGGTGCGCTGGACGTCTTCGGCAACAAGGGCGGAGGCGACGAACTGGTCAAGGTCGAGGAGGGGTTGCTCGGCATCGAGCTGGACCCGGACTTCGCGTCCAACGGGTGGGTGTATCTGCACTACACGCCGCACGCGAAGATCGACCGCGACAAGCGCATGGCGACCCGTCAGGTCTCCCGCTTCACCTTCGACTCCGCGACCAACAAGCTGGACCTGGCATCGGAGAAGGTGCTGCTCGGCTGGCCGGTGCAGATCAACAGCTGCTGCCACGCGGGCGGCGGTATGGCGTGGGACTCGAAGGACAACCTGTACATCGCGACCGGTGACAACAACTCCTCCGGTTTCAGCGGCGGTTACTCCGGCAACAACCCGGAGCCGAACTACAAGGGCGTCGGCTTCGCCGACGCGCGCCGCACCGCGGGCAACACCAACAACCTCAACGGGAAGATCCTGCGGATCCACCCGGAGGACGACGGCACGTACACCCTGCCGTCCGGCAACCTCTTCACCGGTGAGGAGCCGGACGAGGGCGGCGGGAAGACCCGCGGCGAGATCTACGTGATGGGCGTGCGCAACCCGGCCCGGATCTCGATCGACGCCTCGACGGACACGCTGTACGCGGGCTGGGTCGGCCCCGACGCGGGCTCCCCGTCCACCACCTGGGGCCCGGCGAAGTACGACACGTTCGCCGCGATCACCAAGGCGGGCAACCACGGCTGGCCGTACTGCATGGGCAACAACCAGCCCTACCGGGACCGTAATCTGCCCGACCCGAGCAAGCCGCTGGGCTGGTACGACTGCGACGCCCCGAAGAACGAGTCGCCGCACAACGACGGCCTGGTCAAGATCCCGCCGGTGACCCCGAACACCATCTGGTACTCCCCGCAGGGCGGCGGGGTCGACTACCCGCGCGACGAGAACGGCGTACCGAGCTACAAGCCGGAGGAGGGCAAGCAGCTGCTCCCCTGGCTCAAGGGCGGCGGGCAGGCCACGATGAACGGCCCGGTCTACCGCTACGACGCGCAGAGCGAGTCCACCGCCAAGTGGCCCGCCTACTGGGACGGCAAGTGGTTCGTCGGCGACTTCTACGACGACACCCAGCCCCGGCACGCCGTGCTCACCGACCCGAGGACGGTCGGCAAGGGCGGACTGCCCACGCACGCCGAGTCGTTGAAGAAGATCATCCCGGTCGGGGCGGCCGGCATCCGCAACCTGATGGACTGGAAGTTCGCGCCGGACGGCTCGCTGTACGTCCTGGACTACGGGCGCGGATTCTTCACCTCCGACCCCAAGTCCGCGCTGTGGCGCGTGACGTACAAGGGCGGCGCCGCGACCCCGGCCGCCAAGAACCTCGTCGGAAAGGCGGCAGCGAAGTGAGACACCATCCGCACCTCGCACGCGGGCGGCACCGTCCGCCGAGCTTCTGGGTGGCCCTGCTGGCCTCCCTCCTCATGGTCCTCGGACTGACCTCGACGGCCGCGTACGGCAAGGGGGACGACGCTCCCCCGGCGGCCGCCGCCGACCAGGTGCTGACCTGGACCGCGGGCGACCCGATCGACCGCTACCTGTCCGCGCCGAAGACGGCGGTGGCCGGCAAGGCGACCATCGTCTTCGAGAACAGCACGGCCACCGGGAACACGACGAGCATGCCGCACACGCTGACGTTCAGCGTGTCGGACCCGGAGTTCAACAACGACGTCCAGCTGAACATCCTGGCCAACCCGGGCGACGCCGAGGGCGGCAAGCACAGCGTGGAGGTCACGCTGTCGCCCGGCCGGTACTTCTACCACTGCACGATCCCCGGCCACGGCATGATGCAGGGCATCCTGACCGTCACCGAGGGCAGCGGCGAGGACACCGAGGCCCCCGCGACCTCGGCGAAGGTCGACGGCGACAAGAACGGTGACGGCGCGTACATCGGCCAGGCCACGGTCGGCATCGAGGCCACCGACGCGGGCTCCGGCGTCGACACCGTCGAGTTCGCCCTCGGGGCGGACGGCGAGTGGCAGCCCTACACCGCGCCCGTCGTGGTGAACGAGGTCGGCGACCACGAGGTCCGCTACCGGGCCACCGACAAGGCGGGCAACGTGGCGGCGGAGAAATCCGTCGACTTCGCGGTCGCCGCGCCGCCGACCGACGACAAGACGCCGCCGGAGACCTCGGCGACCGTCTCGGGCGAGAAGGACGACGCCGGCGCGTACCTGGGGATGGCCACGGTCACCGTGACCGCGTCCGACACCGGGTCCGGCGTCAACACCATCGAGTACGCGCTCGGCGCGGACGGCGCGTGGCAGCCGTACACCGCACCGGTGATGGTCCACGAGGTGGGCGAGCACCAGGTCCGCTACCGGGCCACCGACCGGTCGGGCAACGTGGCCGACGAGAAGGCCGTCGACTTCACCGTGGTCGAGCCGCCGTCGCAGGACCAGACGGCTCCGGAGACCTCGGTGAAGGTCGAGGGCGACAAGAACAGCGACGGGGCGTTCATCACCAGCGCCAAGGCCACCGTCTCGGCGACCGACGACGACTCGGGCGTGGACAAGGTCGAGTACTCCCTCGACGGCGGCCCCTACCTGGCGTACACCACCCCGGTGATCGTCGACCGGGTCGGCTACCACTCCATCGCCCACCGGGCGACGGACAAGGCGGGCAACACGTCCGAGGCGAGGAAGGTGTCGTTCACCATCGCCCAGGGCGGCGGGGTTCCCGCGCCGAACTGCGCCGAGTTCGACGAGCGGCACACCGTCTTCGTCGGCACGATCGACACGGGCGTGCCGAACCGGATCACCCGTAACCGCTGCACGATCAACGAGCTGATCGAGGACGAGAAGGACTGGTCATCCCACGCGCTGTTCCTCAAGCACGTGACGACGGTGCTCGACCGGCTGAAGGCCGACGGCGTCATCGACCTGCGCGAGCGCCGGGCGATCAACCAGGCCGCCAAGCAGTCGGGCATCGGGAAGCCGGGCCAGGTCGAGGGCTACACCAAGCTCTTCGACGGCACGGCGGCCTCGCTCGCCAAGTGGAGCCACGTGGGCGGCGGCAAGTTCGAACTGAACGAGGAGGAGGGCTCCATCACCAGCTCCACCACGGTCGGTGGAATGGGCATGCTGTGGCTGCCGAACCGGGCCTACGGCGACTACTCCCTCAAGCTCCAGTGGCGGGACGACGCCCCGGGCTCGGGCAACGCCAACGGCGGGGTCTTCGTCCGCTTCCCGAAGGTCCACGACCACCCGGAGGAGTCACGTCCGGAGTGGGTCGCCATCAAGTACGGCCATGAGATCCAGATCAACGACCGGCCGGACGGCGACATGTACAAGACCGGTTCGGTGTACGGCTTCGACCGGGTGGGTCTCGGCGGCGCCGGGGTCACGCCGAAGGGCACCTGGAACGACTACGAGATCAAGGTGGTGGACCAGCACTACGAGATCTACCGCAACGGTGTCCTGATCAACGAGTTCGACAACACCGGCGGTCAGCTCTTCGAGCCGCCGCGGGGCGACGACCCGGGCACCGACGGCAGGCGGTTCGCCTCCGGCTACATCGGGCTCCAGGTGCACGGCGTCACCGACGTCATCTCGTACCGCGACATCCGGATCAAGGAGCTGTAACCCGCTGTAGCGGTCTCAGGTGGCCGCGTCCGCATGCTCCGGCGTGCGGGCGCGGCCACCGGGGTGTCGGTGGCGCCACACCCAGAACACCGTGCAGGAGACCAGCGCCCAGCCGGCGAGGACCAGGTACGGGAAGACGAACTGGTGGCCCTGGTAGTAGACGGCGGTGTGCTGGGCGTTGACGGAGGCGCCCGGTGGCAGCCAGCGGCCGATGTGCCCGAGCGCCGAGGGCAGCAGCGGCCAGGACACCGCACCGCCGGAGGACGGGTTGCCGAGCAGCACCATGACGCCCCAGGTGGGGATCATCGCCCAGCGGCCCATCAACGTGTTGAACATGGTGAAGACCATGCCGGAGGTGAACATTGTGAACGCGAGGATCAGCCAGGACTGGACGAACGGCAGGTCCACCGCCCCGAGCCACCAGTCCACGGCCGCCGCGATGGCGAACCCGCCGAGCAGGGCGTAGGCGACGGTGAAGGCGATCCGCTCGGCCGGGTTCAGGCCGTGGGCGTGCACGCTGAGCTGGATCGCGCCGAGGAAGCCCATGATCACGGCGGCCAGCGAGATGTAGAACAGGGCGAGTCCGCGCGGGTCGCCCCGCTGGAGCGGCTTGATGTCCCGGACCGTGACCTCGACCCCGGTGGCCTCCCCCACCTCCAGGCCCGCCTTGCCGAGCAGCTCGGCCACGGACGCGCCGGAGGCTCCGGCCACGTCGAGCGCCACTCCCCCGTCCGAGGCACGCACGATGGCGAAGACCTTCTGCTCGTCCAGGGCGCGGCGGGCGTCGGCGACGTCGGGGTAGTCACGCAGTTCGAGGGAGGCGTCGAGGGCCTTCTCCATGCCGGCGACGAACGCCTCGCCGCGCGCCGCCTCCGGCCGGGTGACCAGGGCGGCGGGGATGCGGTGCGGGGTGGGGTCGGCCATCGCGTACGTGTAGGAGCCGGCGAAGAGACCGGCCGCGGCGGCGACGATCAGGACGAGGACGGTCGCGGGGAGGAACGGGCTGTTCTTGTACGCCTCCCAGCGCTCGCGGAGGGTGGGGGCCCGACCGTGCGCGCCGTGCCTCTGCGTGCTCCCGCTCACGTCTTCTCGCCGTCGCCGTCATCGTCGTCGTGGCGGGCGCGGCTGGGCTGGACGCGCTTGGGTTCGCCGGGCATCTTCGGATACTCCGGCGGATAGGGCATGTCGCCGAGCCCGCGCTCCTTCTCGTCCCGGTCGGCCAGCTCCAGCAGGGCGTCGAGCCGGAAGGCCTCGTGGTCCATGTCGGCGTGCACGTCGCCGAGTTCGGCGTAGCGCGCCGGGAGCGTGACGATGTCGAAGTCGCGCGGTTCGGCGTCGTCGATCTCCTCCCAGCGCAGCGGCGCGGAGACCGGGGCGTGCGGGAAGGGGCGTACGGAGTAGGCGGAGGCGATGGTGCGGTCGCGGGCGGTCTGGTTGAAGTCGACGAAGATCCGCTCGCCGCGTTCCTCCTTCCACCAGGCGGTCGTCACCCGCTCGGGCATCCGCCGCTCCAGCTCGCGCCCGGCGGCGATGGTGGCACGCCGTACCTCGGTGAACGTCCAGGCGGGCTCGATGGGCACGAAGACGTGGATGCCCCGGCCGCCGGAGGTCTTGGGCCAGCCGCGTACGCCGTGGTCCTCCAGGACGGAGCGCAGCTCATGGGCGGCCCTGACCGCGTCGGCGTAGTCGGTGCCGGGCTGCGGGTCCAGGTCGATGCGGAGTTCGTCCGGGTGGTCGGTGTCCCCGGCGCGGACGGGCCAGGGGTGGAAGGTGAGGGTGCCGAGGTTGGCGGCCCAGATGACGGCGGCGAGCTCGGTGGGGCAGATCTCGTCGGCGGGCCTGCCGCTGGGGAAGGCGATGCGGGCGGTGGGGATCCACTCGGGGAGGTTCTTCGGGGCGCGCTTCTGGTAGAAGAAGTCGCCCTCCACCCCGTCGACGAAGCGCTGGAGCGTGGTCGGCCGACGGTCCAGGGCCCGGGTGATCCCCGGCCCCACCGCCAGGAAGTACTCGGCCACGTCCCTCTTTGTGTAGCCCTTCTCCGGGAAGTACACCTTGTCCGGGTTGGACAGCCTCACGGCCCGTCCGCCCGCGTCCAGCTCCACCGCTGCTCCCATGACGGCCACCGTAGGCCGGTCGCACATATGCCGCACATCGGGAGACACGGGCGGGGTCGCGGGCCAGAATCGGCGCATGGACCTGCCGGTGATGCCGCCCGTGAAGCCGATGCTCGCCAAGTCGGTCTCCAAGATCCCGCCGGGCATGAGCTACGAGGCGAAGTGGGACGGCTTCCGGGCGATCGTGTACCGGGACGGCGACGAGGTGGAGATCGGCAGCCGCACGGGCAAGTCCCTGACCCGCTACTTCCCCGACCTGGTCGACGTCGTACGGGAGAACCTCCCGCCGCGCTGTGTGATCGACGGGGAGATCGTCATCGCCCACGGGGGGCGGCTCGACTTCGAACGGCTCAGCGAGCGCATCCATCCGGCGGACTCCCGGGTGCGGCTGCTCGCCGAGCAGACCCCGGCGAGCCTGATCGCCTTCGACGTCCTCGCCGTCGACGACACCTCCCTTCTGGCGACCCGGCAGGCGGACCGGCGGGAGGTGCTGAGGGCCGCGCTCTCGGAAGCGTCCGCGCCCGTCTTCCTCGCCCCGGCCACCACGGACACCGAGGTCGCCCGGGAGTGGTTCGAACGGTACGAGGGGGCCGGGCTCGACGGGATCGTGGCGAAACCGCTCGATCTCCCCTACCGGCCGGACGCCCGGGCGATGTACAAGATCAAGCACGAACGGACCGCCGACGTCGTGGTGGCGGGCTATCGCGAGCACAAGAGCGGCCCGGTCGTCGGCTCGCTCCTGCTCGGCCTGTACGACACCGACGGCGTGCTCCACCACGTCGGGGTCTGCGCGGCCTTCCCGATGAAGCGGCGCGCCGAGCTGGCCGAGGAACTCGCGCCGCTGCGCGTCGGGTTCGGCGAGCATCCGTGGGGGGCCTGGGCGGACGCGGCGGCGCACGAGCAGTCCCGGCTGCCGGGGGCGCAGAGCCGCTGGTCGGGCAAGAAGGACCAGTCCTGGGTGCCGCTGCGCCCGGAGCGGGTGTGCGAGGTGGCCTACGACCACATGGAGGGCGACCGGTTCCGGCACACCACCCAGTTCCGCCGGTGGCGGCCGGACCGGTCCCCCGTCGGCTGTACGTACGCGCAGTTGGAGGAGGTCGTCTCCTTCGACCTGTCCGAGGTGCTGTCGGGCGGCTGACCCCGGCCACCGCGCCCGCTCGGACATGCCCGGCGGTTGTCGGGGAACATGCTCGTGCGGGAGAGGGCTCATCCGCGGCGGGTGGGCCCTCTCCCGCCGCACCGGACCATGCGAAGCGAACGGGGACACGACCATGACCGACGACGACCGGAACACCGACGACCCCGCGGAGCTGCTGAAGGGACTGACCGTCGACGGCCGGCGCCCCGAGCAGCCCGTGCTCCTCGACGAACGGGGCCGTCCTCTTGAGACGTGGCGGGAGAACCATCCCTACGACCGGCGGGTGCGACGCAGGGAGTACGAACGGGAGAAACGATTCCTCCAGATCGAGCTCCTCAAGCTCCAGCGGTGGGTCCGCGAGAGCGGGCAGCGGCTGGTGGTGCTGTGCGAGGGCCGCGACGCGGCGGGCAAGGGCGGGACGATCCAGCGGTTCACCGAGCGGCTCAACCCGCGTGGGGCGCACGTGGTCGCCCTGGAGAAGCCCACGGAGCGGGAGAGCGGACAGTGGTATTTCCAGCGGTACGTGGCGCATCTTCCGACCGCCGGTGAGATCGTCTTCTTCGACCGCTCCTGGTACAACCGGGCCGGGGTGGAACGGGTGATGGACTTCTGCACTCCGGAGCAGTACCAGCACTTCCTGAAGCAGGCCCCGCAGTTCGAGCGGATGCTCGTCGACGACGGTGTCCTGCTGGTGAAGTTCTGGTTCTCGGTCTCCCGCGCCGAGCAGCGGACCCGCTTCGCGATCCGGCAGGTCGACCCGGTACGCCAGTGGAAGCTGTCGCCGACCGATGTGGCCTCCTTGGACCTCTGGGACGAGTACACCGCCGCGAAGGTCGAGATGTTCCGGGCCACGGACACCGAGTGCGCGCCGTGGACCGTGGTGAAGAACAACGACAAGAAGCGCGGCCGGCTGGAGGCGATGCGCAGCCTTCTGTGGCGTTTCGACTACGACAGCAAGGATGAGAAGGGCGTAGGAGCCCCTGATCCGCTCATCGTGGGTCCCGCGGACACCTTGCTGGAGCCGGGTGAGGAGCAGGCGGATCTCTCGCCCACCCCCCTGACCGGCGGGGTCCACGGGCCGGGCGACCATCCCGGGCGGGCGTGACCCCGGGGCGTTCCTTCCCACGGCACCGGCCCCTCCCTCTTGGGGGAAGAGAGAGGGGTTCCGCGTGCCGGGGTCGGAAACAGACCGCACGAAAGGCGTCGCGCGTCACGCCTCACACGTCATTCGCTTTCCCGGTCAGGCAGTGATCTTCTTCGGGTCCACCACGTCGGCGTCGGCCGGCGGCTGCGCGTCGACCTTCTTGTTGTAATCGCTCAGCACGACCTCACCCGGTGCGTCTCCGCCCTCGGTGACCGCTTTGAGAATAAAGGGATCGCCCTCGGTGGCGACATACATAGTGATCTTCTCACCACCCGGCTGCTTCTTCTCCAGGGCCAGTACCGGCTGCCCGTCGATCTCCGAGGTGTCCCCCTTCTTCAATCCCTTCCGCTCGGACTTGTCGCTGTCCAGCGAGGCCAGGAAAGCCTGCTTGTCACACATTCCCTCGGTGCCGGACTGTCCCGGTTCGGACTTCACCCACTTGTCCTGCAACTGCTCGATCGCCCCGTCGGTGCCGGGCCTTCCCTGCAGGGAGTTCTGCCAGAACTTCTTGTCACCGCGCACATAGACCTGCTGCCCGACCTGCAGGACGTCGGCCTTGGCGCCTTGGCCCGTCATCGTGCCCGTACACCGGTCCTGATCGTCGACATGAAAATCGAGACCTATCTCGTTCCCGCCCTTCTGTCGCGCGTTTCCCGTGACGCGTAAGGATTTCGCGTCACGCGTCGCCTTGACCGCGTCCGCCGCGATCGTATCCGCACTCTTCCCGCCGAACGCCTCGTCGCCGCTCTTCTCCCCACCGCATCCGACGAGTGCGGTCGCCCCCAGAGAAACCGAAACCACGGCCAGGAATACCTTCTTCATCACTGTTTCCCTCCCAGAAGAGTGAAGGGCCGCTGCGGGCCTTCGACTTCCCGGGTACCCGCCGTAAACGAAATCCCACCTAAGCATTTCCGGCCTCAGCATTTCCGGCCATGCGCATATCCGGGCCCGGGAGCGGCTGTGCCGGGCCGGGTGCGAAACGCGTCGACCGTACCGGGCCCCGGGGCTCAGCCACCGGACCCTTCGCCCGGCGCACAGGGATCGCCGGGTTCGTCCTTGCCGCCCGGCGTCTCCTCGCTCGGAGAAGGCGCCGACGGGGACGGTGACGGGGTGTCGTCGGGGCAGCCCGGGCCCGTCTCGCCGGGGTCGGGCGAGGGGGTGGGGCCGGGGTCCGTCGGGTCGTGGGTGGGGCTCGGGCCGGGGTCGGTGGGACCCGGGTCGGTCGGGCCGGTCGGGTCGGGGCTGGGGCTCGGGCCGGGGTCGGTGGGGCCGGGGTCCGTCGGGTCGGGGCTCGGGCTCGGTGAACCGGGGCCCGTGGGACGGGGAGTGGGCGTCGGACTCGGCGGCCGGGTGGGCTGCGGGCCGACGACGACGCCTCCGTCGCCCTTGCCGGGACGTTCCGGCGTACCGGGCCCGCCGACCGGCGCCTCGGGCGGGGTCTTCCCGCCGGGGCCGGGGCCCGCCGGGAGGACGCCCCGGCCGTCGGCGACCGCGTGGCTTCCGCTGCGGTAGAACTCCAGCCAGGACAGCACGGTCCGCACATACGTCGCGGACCGGTTGTAGCTGAGGATCGCTTGGTCCAGGTCGGCGCGGCGGGTCAGATCGCGGGACCCGGCACAGAGGTAGCGCCCGGCGGCGAGCGCCGCGTCGTAGATGTTGCCCGGGTCCCGGCGGCCGTCGCCGTTGCCGTCGGCGCCCCAGGCCGCCCAGGTCGAGGGGATGAACTGCATCGGCCCGACGGCCCGGTCGTAGGCGCGGTCGCCGTCGTACGCCCCGTCGTCGGTGTCCCGGATCAGGGCGAAGCCGTTGCCGTCGAGCGCGGGGCCGAGGATTGGGGTGAGCGTCGTGCCCCGGGCGTCGACCCGCCCGCCGGACGCCTGCCCCGACTCGACCTTGCCGATCGCCGCGAGCAGCTGCCACGGCAGCCCGCAGCCCGGATCGCCGCGGCGCAGCGCGCTCTCGGCCTTGCGGTAGGCGGCCAGCACGGTCGCCGGAATGCCCGCCGCCTGGGACCAGGCGCGCGCCACGAGCGGATCGGGCTTCGTCCCGGGCTTCAGGGGAGTGGGCGGCTTCGGGGACCGCAGCGGAGGCAACTCGGTGTGATAGACGTCGTCGCCCGGCACCTCGCTCCACACGACGTCGTCCGAAGCCGCCGCCTTCCCCTGCCGGGGCTCGGGCAGCGCGACCCCCGGGGCCTGGGATGCGGTGAGCGCGGTCATCGCGGCGACCGCGGTGGCCGTGGTGCCGAGCCGTCGGCGCACCGTGCGGTTGAAGCTCATCTGGACTCCACTCCCTCTCCGGGGCTCAGCGGGTGAACGTGTCGATGGCGGCGATCAGCCAGGTGTCCCCGCGGCGGACGGCGTCCACGGCGAACATGGCCGCCGCGTACGTCGTCTCCTCGTCCTTGCCGGTACGGGTGTTGCTCTGGTCGGCGAAGATCAGCAGCCGGGCTCGGTCGCCGTCGAGGAACTCGACCCCGCTCTCCGTCACGGTGGTGGTCAGGACGAGCTTCTGCTTCGGGGCCTGCTCCCGTACGTCGGCGAGCATGTCCTTGTGCTGCTGAACGGCCCGACCCGTCAGATAGGTGCTCGCGGCGCGGTCGGACCGGGCGGGCGAGGCGTAGTCGTACGAGAACACCGCGCCGACCGCCTCGCTGATCCGGCCCTTCACCTCGCTGGTCCGGCCGATGTCGGTGAGCGCGGTGTTCTGCCGGGCCGGCTCGTCACGGAGGCTGTCGGCCGAGGTGAACGCCCAGGCGGCGAAGGCGCCGAGGAGCACGGTGAGGGCGCAGAGCACGGCGGGGAGTCCGACGCGCAGGCGGGATGTCTTGGCGCGAGGGGCGTCCGCAGGGGCGTCGGGAGCGGTGCCGGAACCGGCGGTCGCGGTGGCGTCGGTGTCGGTGTTGGTGTCGGTGTTGGGGGTGTTGGTGTTGGTGGTGGTGTCGGTGTCGGTGTTGAGATCGGGTGCGGTGCTCTCCTCTGTCTGCGCCGGTTCGGCAGCGGTGACAGCGAGGGTGGCGGTGGTCTGTTCGGGTGCCGGGTCGGTCTCGGTCCCCGGTGTGCGCGGGGGTGCCGTGGCCAGCCGGCGGCGGCGGTTCACGAGGTGACGGGTCGTCGACATGGGCGGGGTCCTCTCCGGGGCGCGCGGGGCAGGCGGGTGCGGGCGGATGCGGGGGCCGAGGTCAGCCGCCCGTGCCGCCGACGGGCGCCTGGCCGAGCGCGCTGAGCTTCCACCCGTCCGTGGTGCGGGTGAGGCTCCCGAGCAACCGGCTCTCCTTCACCGCCGGTTCGCCCTTCGGCGCGGTCACGGTGACCCGTAGCGCCACCATCACCGCGGCCCGGCCCGCTCGTTGGTCCAGTTCGTTCACCGCGCCGGAGAGGACCTTCGCGGTGCTCACCGTCTTGGCGGCGGCGATCTGCTCGGCGAAGGCGTCACGCCCGTCGACGAGTTGGCTGTGCAGGTCGCCCGTGGTGGACTGCTCCCAACTGTCGAGCCCCTTCTCCAGGGAGCGGTGGTCCAGGGTGTTCATGTTCTGCACGGCCTGCTCGCCCGCCGCCAGTGCGTCGTCCCGCGCCTGCGCGAAGGACGCCGCGTCGTCGTGGGTGGCCTCGTAGCGCAGCCAGCCGCCCCAGCCCGCCGCTCCGGCCGCGCAGACCGCCAGGGCCAGTGCGGCGATCGCCAGCGGGTTCCGCACCCCCGCCCGTACCGTCTTCGCCCGTACCGTCTTCGCCCGTTCCGTCCCTTTCGGCGTCGGGCTCTGGCGTGCCGAGTCCCGCGCTGCCGGGTCCTGCTGTGCCGTCCGCTGCCGTGCCATGTGCTGCCTCTCCCCTGCCTGCCGAACCGGACCGGTGCGCCATCGCCTCCGGCCCGCCGTCATCTGGAGCCGATCTCGACGATCCACCAGCGTCCGTCGCGCAGTCGCGCGGTCACCGTGAGCTGTGCGGAGGCGGTGGTGGGGGCGCGGCCCCGGCGCTCGTAGACCTGGTCGAGGAAGACCAGGAGGTGGGCGCTGCCGCCGGTCAGCCGGGTCACCCCGGCCCGGACGACCTCGGTGGTGAGCGTCAGTTCCTGGTCGGCGGACTGCCGCTCGACCTGGCCGAACAGCGTCGCGTACTGCTGGAGCGCCTTGCCCGCCAGGACCTCTTCCGCCGCCGCCCTGGTGACGGCGGTGGCCCCGGGACCGTACGAGAAGATCTTCCCGAGCGCGCTGCTGACGTCACCGGTGACGCGGGCGGTCGCCTCCGCGTCGGTGAGCGCGAGGTTCGCCGTGGCCGGGGTGTCCCGCAGGTGGCGTCCCTCGGCGTACAGGGCTCCCCCGGTGGCGAGCAGCACGACCGTCAGCACGGCGCCGATGACGCGGGGCCACCGGCGGAGGGGCTCCTCCGGCGGACCGTCCAGGTCCGCCGTCTCCGATCCGGCGTCCCGGACCACGTCGAGATCGAGAACTGTGTCGCTCTTCATCGTCGCCGTTCCTCTCCGCGGTCTCATCGGCCGCCGCCCGTTCCGATCGCTGTGAGCGCCTTGACCTTCCAGCCGTCGGCCGTGCGGGCGAGGGTCGCCCCGAACCGCTTGCGCTGGGTGGCGGCCGCGCCTGAGCGCGGGGTGACCTCGACGTCCACGGTGGCGATCAGCTCCGCCGTGCCCGTGCGCTCGTCCAGTGCGGTCAGCGCCGCCGAGGTGACCTTGCCCCGAGCCGTGTCGCCTGCGGCCGTCAGGGACTTCGCGTCGGCCTTCCGGGTCCGCTTCAGCTGGTCGTGCAGCGGCCCGGTGGCGGAGTCCAGCCAGGCCCGTAACCCGTGCTCGACCCGCTTCGCGTCCTCGCCGTCCAGGCTGTTCAGCGTCGCCAGGTGCGCTCTGCCCTCGGCCAGGGCCGTGTCGCGGGCCTTCGCGTAGGACAGGGTGCGGTCGCCGCGCGCCTGCCCGTACGACCAGGCCCCCAGGCCGCAGAGCAGGGCGGCGACGAGCAGGACGGCCCAGCCGGCCCGGCGTCGGGTGCGGGGGGTCATGAGCCGCCTCCCAGCCCCAGCAGCCCGGCCATCCCCTCGGACGGCGGCTGTGCGGTCGCGGACCCGCCGTTCGCCGTTCCGGGCAGCTTCATCGAGCCCGGAACGGCCGGTTTCGGCACCGGGCCGCCCCGGGGAGCGTTCGCGCTGCCCCGGACGTTGACGCCGGTGCCGGGCGAGGAGGTGCAGCGGGCGGCGGTGTTCACGGCGGGCCCGTCCGAGGTGTTGAGGCCGTTGCGGTAGACCGTGCCGCCGTAGCCCGCGGTGCACGGCAGCGGTTCGAAGAAGGTGACGGACATCCCGAACCGGGCGCCATCGTCGTCGACCGCGCTCGCTCCGGCGGCGGCGACTGCGGGCAGCTTCACGAGAAGTTCCTCCAAGCCTCGTTGGCGGGTGACGGCGACCTCCGAGGTGGTGAGGAGGTTGGCGACGACGACGCCGAAGGCGGGATCCAGGTCGCGCAGCAGTCCGCTGATCTGGACGGCGGCGTCCGGGGTGGTCGCGATGAGGCGGCGCAGGTCGGCGTCGGAGCCCTTGAGTTCGGCGGCCAGTTCCCTGGCCCCCGAGGCGAAGCCCTTGAGTGCCTGCCCCTGTTCGGCCTGGGTGCGCAGGACGCGCTCGCCGTCGGCCATCAGCCGGGTGGTGACCGGCAGGGCCTTGTCTGCGGCCTCGACGAAGTCGCCGCCGGTGTCCAGCAGGACCTGGAGGTCGTCGCCGCGCCCCTCGAAGGCGGCCCCGAACTCCTCGACGACGGTCCGCAGGCTCTCCAGGTCCACGCTGCTCGCCAGGTCGTCGACGCTGGTGAGGACGGAGGTGGGGGGTGCGGGGATGGTGGTGTCGGCCTCGTCGATGACCGAGCCGTTGCCCAGGAACGGCCCCTCCTTGCGGGTGGGCCGCAGATCGACGTACTGCTCGCCGACCGCCGACAGGTTCGCGACGACGGCGGTGAGGCTGTCCGGGATCGGCGGCGCGTCGTTCTCGATCCGCAGTTCGGCCTCGACGCCGTCGTCGGTCAGCTCGATGGGGCCGACGCGGCCCACGGAGACGCCCCGGTAGGTGACGTTGGAATGGGTGTACAGGCCGCCCGTCTGCGGGAGCTGCACCGTGACGGTGTAGTAGCTGCGCAGTCCGACGTAGTGGCCGAGATCGGCGTACCGCACCCCCAGGTAGCCGAGGGCCAGCGTGGCGATGACGAGGAAGGCGAGGTTCTTCAGCCGGATGGCGAGGGTGATCACGGTGTCGCCCCCTTCTCCGGCTTCGACGCCCCGGGCGCGCCCGGCTTCGACGTTCCGGATGCGCCGGGCTTCGGCGTTCCGGATGCGCCCGGCTTCGACGTTCCGGATACGCCCGGCTTCGACGTTCCCGGCACGGCGGGCAACGGCAGGGGCAGCGGCGGCGCGCCCCGGGCCGCCGCGCCCTCCCCCTCGGCCGGGGGCAGCGGCGGGATCCCGGGGGGATCGGGGGTGAGGGCGGGGATGATCTGCGTACCGGGCAGGGCCGTCACGTCCAGGTAGACGTTGAGGTAGTCGCCCTTGACGCCGCGCAGCACCTCGTCCGTGAAGGGGTAGGTGAGCAGCACCTGGAGGGAGTCGGGGAGGTCCTGGCCGGAGTCGGCGAGCGCCTTGAGGGTCGGGGCGAGCGCCTTGAGGTCGGCGATCATGTCGGCTTTGCTCCGGTTGATCGTGTCGACGGCCACGGTGGAGAGGGTGTCGAGGGAGCGCAGCATGGTCAGCAGCGAACCGCGCTGTCTCTCCAGGACCTTGAGTCCGGGGCTGAGCCCGGTGAGGACCGTGCCGACGTCCTGCTTGCGGGTGGCGAGGGTGGCGGCGAGGCGGTTGACGCCGTCCAGGGCCCTGGTGATGTCGCCCTTGTTCTCGTCCAGGTTGGTCACGAGGGTGTCGACCCGGTTGAGCAGGGAGCGGATCTGCGGCTCCTGCCCGGCCAGCGCCTTGTTGAGTTCGGTGGTGATGGTCTTGAGCTGGTTGACGCCGCCCCCGTTGAGGAGCAGGGACAGGGCCCCGAAGACCTCTTCGACCTCCGGGTTCCGGTTGGTGCGGGAGTGCGGGATGCGGCCTCCGGCGGCGAGCGATCCGCGTGCGGTGCCCTCGGGGGGCGGGGCGAGCTGGATGAACTTCTCGCCGAGGAGGCTGGACTGTTCGAGGCGGGCGTAGGAGTTCGCGGGGAGCTTGATCTTCCCGTTGACCCGCATGGTGACCCGGGCCCGCCAGCCGTCCGGGGCCAGCGCGATCCTCGTGACGCGCCCCACGGCCACGTCGTTGACCTTGACCGAGGACTGCGGCGCGAGGCTGAGGACGTCGCCGAACTCGGCGGTGACCTCGTACGGCCGGTCGCCGAGGTCCGCGCCGCCGGGCAGCGGGATCTGCTCGATGCCGGTGAAGGAGGGGCCGTCGGGGCTGACCGCGACCAGCGCGATCAGCGCGCCGGTGGCGAGGAGGGACACGGCCGCGACGGCGGCCCGTACGACGGGTCTGCGCCGGTCGTCGTCGTTCATCGTCGCGCCCCCTTCTCCTTGCCGGGCTGTTCGCCGGACTGCTTCCCGGGCTGCTTCTCGGGGGTGCCGTAGACCGTGCCGACCTCCGGGAGCGGCAGGACGGGCAGGGCCTCGCGGCGGGTCGCGTCGACGGGGGCGAGTCCGGCGAGCCGGCCGGCGGCGGAGGCGGCCCCGGGGTCGACGAGCGGTCCTCCCATGGACAGTTCGTTGAGGTTGGTGCGCCCGTTGAGGGTGCGGTTGGCGGGGTCGTACGCGTTGAGGACGTTGCCCGCGGCGAGCGGGAGGGTGTCCATCGCCTCGGCGAGCGAGGCGCGCTGGTCGACGAGCGCCTGGGTGACGGGCACCAGCGCCTCGACGTTCTTCTTGAGCGCGCCGCGGTGCTTGGCGATGAACGTCTTGACCTGGCCGAGTGCGGTGCCGAGTTCCTTGAGGGCCGCGCTGAGGTTCTTCTTGTCGTCGGCGAGGAAGGAGGTGACCGTGTTCAGCTGCTGCTCGGCGCTGCGGACGTTGCCGTCGTTCTTCTTGAGCATGGTGGTGAAGGTCTGGAGGTGGGCCAGGGTGTCGAACAGGTCGCCGCTGGACTTGTCGAGCGTCTTGGTGGCCTTGCCGAACTGCTCGATGGAGTCCCCGATGGCCTTGCCGTTGCCGTCGAGGTTCTTCGCCCCGGTGTCCAGGAGCCGGGCGAGCGCCCCGTCGGCGTTGGCTCCGTTCGGGCCGAGGGCGGTGGAGAGTTCGGTGATGGAGGCGTACAGCTCGTCGACCTCGACGGGGGTGGCGTTGCGGGCGGCGGGCAGGACCGCGTCGTCGGCGAGCCGGGGGCCGCCGTCGTAGGCCGGGGCGAGCTGGACGTAGCGGTCGGCGACGAGGCTGGGGGCGACGACGACGGCGTGGGCGTCCTCCGGGACGTCGATGCCGTGGTCGAGGCGCAGCACGACCTTCACCTCCTCGCCGCGCGGCTCGACGGAGGCGACGGTTCCGACCTTGACACCGAGGATCCGCAGGTCGGATCCGGCGTAGACGCCGGTGGCGCGTTCGAAGTAGGCGGTGACGGTTCTCTTCCCGTCCTCCTCCAGGGCGCTCACGCCGGTGGCGGCCGCGACGGCGACGAGGGCGAGTCCGGCGGTGATGCCGGTGACGCGGGTGTGTCTCATGTCAGCGGCCCCCTTGCTGCCGGGGTGGCATGCAGCCGGTCGCCGGGGGGGTGCCGGCGGGGAGGTAGTTCTTCGGCACGACTCCGCAGACGTAGTTGTCGAACCAGCGCCCGCTGCCGAGGGTGTTGCCGACGAGCCGGCTGTAGGAGCCGGTCATCGCCAGGACCTTGTCGAGGCTCTTGCGGTTCTTGACCAGGACGGCGGTGACCCGGCCGAGGGACTCCAGGGTCGGCCCGAGCTGCTTGTCGTTGTCCCGGACGAGTCCGGTGAGCTGGGTGCCGAGGTCGCGGGTGCCGGTGAGCAGCAGGTGGATGGAGTCGCGGCGGGCCTGGATCTCGCCGAGCAGCAGGTTCCCGTCCTCCAGGAGCGTTTCGAAGCTGCTCTTCTTCCCGGCGAGGGTCTTGGTGAGCTGCTTGCTGTTGCGGAGCAGGGTGGCGAGCTGGGCGTCGCGTTCGGAGACCGTACGGGAGAGGGCGGAGAGCCCGTCCGCGGCGCTGCGGACGTGCGGCGGGGAGTCCTCGAAGGTGGCGGAGATCGTCTCGAAGCTCTTGGCGAGCTGTTCGGTGTCGATCGCCCCGATGGTCTCGCCGAGGCCGTTGAACGCCTGGGTGACGTCGTACGGGGAGGTGGTGCGGCTCGCGGTGATGCGGGAGCCGGGGTCCTGCGGGGCGTCGCCGAGGGGGTCGACGGCGAGGTACTTCTCGCCGAGCAGGGTCTTGACGGCGATGCCCACGGTGGAGGAGTCGCCGATCCAGGCGCCGCTCACCCGGAAGTCGACGCGGACCTTCGCTCCGTCGAGCCAGACGCCGGTGACCTCGCCGACCTTCACTCCGGCGATCCGCACCTCGTCGCCGTCGGTGAGCCCGGCGGATTCGGTGAAGTCGGCGCTGTAGGAGGTGCCGCCCTGGACGAAGGGCAGGGAGTCGGCGCGCCAGGCGGCGAGGCCGAGCAGGGTCAGGACGAGGAGCCCGACGACGGCGACGGCGACCGGGTTGCGTTCCCGGATGGGGGTGATTCTCATGCCAGGCACCTCGGTTGGGTGATCGCGATGCCGCCCGGCGGCTTGCTGCCGTCGTCGTGGGTGACGCCGCTGACCTTCGCTTCGCAGAGGTAGAGGTTGAGCCACGATCCGTAGGACGTCAGCCGGCTGATGGCCGCCATCTTGGCCGGGGTCTTCTGCAGGAAGTTCTCGATCTGCGGAGTGCCCTTCTCCAACTGGCCACTGAGTCGTCCGAGTTGGCGGATGTCGTCCTTGAGCGGCTTCCTGCCGTCCTGGAAGAGGTCGGCGGTGACGGTGGTGAGCGCGCCCATCGCGGTGATGGCCTCGCCCAGGGGTTCACGGTCGCCGGAGAAGCCGGTGACGAGCTTCTCCAGGGTGACGACGAGGTCGTCGAAGCCGGCCTCCCGGTCGTTGACCGTCTTGAGGACCGTGTTGAGGTTCTTGATCACCTCGCCGATCACCTGGTCCTTCGCGGCGACGGTGGTGGTCAGCGAGCCGACGTGCCGCAGGATGCTGTCGACGGTGCCGCCCTCGCCCTGGAGGACCTGGACGATGGAGCCGGCGAGCTGGTTGACGTCGGGCGGCGACAGCCCTTCGAAGAGGGGCTGGAAGCCGTTGAAGAGCTGGGTGAGGTCGAGTGCCGGGGTGGTGCGGGAGAGCGGGATGGTGTCGCCGGGCGCGAAGGCCCGGCCGACGGGCCCGGGGCCCCGGTCGAGGTCGACGTACCGCTGGCCGACCATGTTGAGGTATTTGACGGACGCCGTCACCGAGGCGGGGAGGCTGCGCCCCTTGCGTACGGCGAAGGCGACCTCGGCGACCCGGCGGTCGGCGACCTTCACGGATTCGACCTGGCCGACCTTGACTCCGGCGATCCGGACGCTGTCGCCGGGGATGAGGCCGGTGGCGTCGGTGAACCGGGCCCGGTACGTGACGGTGTCGCCGACGCCCTTGTTGGCGATGGAGAGCCCGAGGACGGTGGTGGCCAGCACGGTGACGACGATGAAGACGAGGGACTTGGTGACGGGTCCCGCGAGCGAGCGGCGCTTCACTTGAGCTTCACCTCCGCACCGCGGAAGGCCGGGCCGATGAGGACGCTGCTCCAGTCGGCCAGGTCTCCGGGCCGGGCCTTCAGCGAGGGTGCGACCAGTTCGTTGACGAGCCGGGACTCCTGCGGCGAGTTGGGCAGTCCGAGCCCGGTGCCGGCGCCGTCGCCCGGGTCAGCCGGGGGGTCGGTGACGTCGGCGGCCCGGCGGGTGTCGGCGGTCGGGGCGTGCTTGCCGACGTACGGCACCGAGTAGCAGGCGGGCCCGCCGCTCGCGCTGTAGACCGGGGTGTCCTTGCCGGGGAGGTATTTGCCCTTGGAGGGCACGGACTTGATCGACACGTGCAGCCCCGGTCGGTCGGTGCCCTTGCCGAGGGCCTTGTCCATGGCGGGCACGAAGCCGGCCATGGTGCGCAGCGTGCAGGGGAACGACTCGGCGTATTCGGCGAGGAGTTCGAGGGAGGGGCGGCCGGCGGCGGAGAGCCTGATGAGGTTGTCCTTGTTCTCCCGCAGGAAGGAGGTCGTGTCCTGCGCGGCGGCCGTGGTCGTGCCGTAGAGCCCGGCCAGCCGCGCCTCCTGGTCGGCGAGGGTGGAACTGGTGACCGTGGCGTCGGTCAGCGCGTCGAGGACGTCCGGCGCGGCATCCGCGTACAGCGTGCTCACCTTGACGAGTTCCTTGATGTCGGCGTTGAGAGTGGGGAGTTGGGGATTGAACTTCTTCAGGTGGCCGTCCAGCGTGGTCAGCGTCTCGCCGAGGCGCCTCCCGCGTCCCTCCAGCGCCTGGGAGACGGCGTTGAGGGTGGCGGAGAGCTTCTCGGGCTTCACGGCGGTCAGCAGCGGAAGGACGTTGTCCAGGACCTGTTCCAGCTCGATGGCGTTGCTGGAGCGGTCCTGCGGGATGACCGCCCCGGCCCGCAGGGTGGTGCCCGTGGGGATGCGGGGCGGGACGAGCGCGACGAACCGCGCGCCGAAGAGGGTGGTGGGCAGCATCTGGGCGGTGACGTCGGCGGGGACCTGACCGAGCTTGTCCCGGTCGATGGCCAGGGTGAGGCGGGCGCCGTCGCCGTCGGTGGCGATGGAGCGGACCTGTCCGATGACGACGCCGCGCAGCTTCACGTCGGCGTTGTCGTGCATCTCGTTGCCGACCGCTCCGGTGCGGACGGTGACCGTGGCGTCGTCGGTGAAGTCCTTCTCGTACACGGACACCGAGACCCACACCAGGACGGCGGGCACCACCAGGAAGGTGATCCCGGCCAGGCGTCGGCGGACCGTGCGGGTGGCGCTGGAGGTGCTGGAGGTGCTGGAGGTGCTGGAGGTGCGCATCAGCCGGCCACCTTCACCGTCGTCGTGGCGCCCCAGATGGCGAGCGAGAGGAAGAAGTCGGTGACGCTGATGAGGACGATGGCGTTGCGCACCGAGCGGCCGACCGCCACGCCCACTCCGGCCGGTCCGCCGGTGGCGTGGAAGCCGTAGTAGCAGTGGGCGAGGATCACCAGCACGCTGAAGATCAGCACCTTGAGCACCGACAGCAGCACGTCCTGCGGGGAGAGGAAGAGATCGAAGTAGTGGTCGTAGGTGCCCGCCGACTGCCCGTTGAAGTAGATGGTGATGTACCGGGAGGCGACGTACGAGGAGAGGAGCCCGATCGCGTACAGCGGGATGATCGCGACGACTCCGGCGATGATCCGGGTGGTGACGAGGTAGGGCATGGAGCGGACGCCCATCGCCTCCAGGGCGTCGACCTCCTCGTTGATCCGCATCGCGCCGAGCTGCGCGGTGAAGCCCGCGCCGACGGTGGCGGAGAGGGCGAGGCCGGCGACCAGGGGCGCGATCTCCCGGGTGTTGAAGTAGGCGGAGATGAACCCGGTGAACGCCGAGGTGCCGATCTGGTCGAGGGCCGCGTAGCCCTGGAGTCCGACGACGGTGCCGGTGAACAGGGTCATGGCGACCATCACGCCGATGGTGCCGCCGATGACGCCGAGTCCGCCGCTGCCGAAGGCGACCTCGGCCAGCAGCCGCTGCACCTCGCGCAGATAGCGGCGCAGGGTGCGCGGGATCCAGACGAGTGCCTTGACGTAGAAGGTGAGTTGGTCGCCCGATCGGTCGAGCCAGCCGAGCATCGCCATGGGTCAGCTCCCCTTCGCGGGGACGATCTGGAGGTAGATCGCCGTGAGGACCATGTTCACGAAGAACAGCAGCATGAAGGTGATGACGACGGACTGGTTGACCGCGTCGCCGACGCCCTTGGGGCCGCCGCGTGGGTTGAGGCCCCGGTAGGCGGCGACGATGCCCGCGATGAAGCCGAAGATCAGGGCCTTGAACTCGCTGATGTACAGGTCGGGGAGCTGGGCGAGGGCGGAGAAGCTCGCGAGGTACGCGCCCGGGGTGCCGTCCTGCATGATCACGTTGAAGAAGTAGCCGCCGAGGGTGCCGACCACGGAGATCAGGCCGTTGAGCAGGACGGCGACGAGCATGGTGGCGAGCACCCGGGGGACGACGAGTCGCTGGATGGGCGAGACGCCCATGACCTCCATCGCGTCGAGTTCCTCGCGGATCTTGCGGGAGCCGAGGTCGGCGCAGATCGCGGATCCGGCGGCCCCGGAGATCAGGAGCGCCACGATGATCGGGCTCGCCTGCTGGATCACCGCGAGGACGCTGGCGCCGCCGGTGAAGGACTGGGCGCCGAGCTGCTGGGTGAGGGAGCCGACCTGGAGGGCGATGACCGCGCCGAAGGGGATGGAGACGAGGGCGGCGGGCAGGATCGTGACGCTCGCGACGAACCAGAACTGCTCGATGAACTCGCGCACCTGGAAGGGGCGGCGGAAGATCGCCCGGGCCACCGCGCCGGCGAGGGCGAAGAGCTTCCCGGTCTCGCGGAGCGGGGCGAGAAGCCGGGAGGGCCGCCGCTGCTCGGGCGCGGACGGGTTGGTCGTCCCGGGGTCGGGGGGCGGCGGGGGCTTCTCGGGCGGCTCGGGCGGCCGCACCGGCATCGGGGCGGTCACGCGCGCGCACCTCCCGCGGCCGGGGCGTAGCTGTCGAGGATCGCCGTACGCGCGGCCTCCGGCAGCCGGCCCATCATCGCCATGACCCGCTCCCGGCGGCGCAGCGCGCCCTGGCGTACGGGCATCCCGGGCGAGGGCTCCAACTGGGGGACGACGGTGCGGGGCCCGGTGCGCGGCGCGGGGTCGGCCTGCTGCTCGGCGGCGAGGGTGGCGGCGTCCTTCTCCTCGGACATGCCGATGGGGCCTTCGCGGCGTCCGGCGAGGAACTGGGAGACGACCGGGGTGTCGCTGGTGAGCAGCACCTCGCGCGGGCCGAAGGTGACGAGGTTGCGGCAGAACAGCATGCCCATGTTGTCGGGGACGGTCGCCGCGATGTCGAGGTTGTGGGTGACGATGAGCATCGTCGCGTCGATCTGCGCGTTGAGGTCGATGAGGAGTTGCGAGAGGTAGGCGGTGCGGACCGGGTCGAGGCCGGAGTCCGGCTCGTCGCAGAGGATGATCTGCGGGTCCAGGACCAGGGCGCGGGCGAGGCCGGCGCGCTTGCGCATGCCACCGGATATCTCGCCCGGCAGCTTTCCCTCGGCGCCGAGGAGCCCGACGATGTCGATGCGCTCCATGACGATGCGGCGGATCTCGGATTCCTTCTTGCGGGTGTGCTCGCGCAACGGGAAGGCGATGTTGTCGAAGAGCGACATCGAGCCGAAGAGGGCACCGTCCTGGAACATGAGGCCGAAGAGCTTGCGGGTCTCCATGATGTCGCGCTCGGAACTGTTCACCATGTCGACGCCGTTGATGAGGACACGCCCCTGTTCGGGCTTGAGCAGCCCGATGATGGATTTCAGGAAGACGGTCTTTCCGGTCCCGGAAGGACCGAGCATGACGCTCACTTCGCCGGCGGGCAGGGTGAGACTGACGTCCTGCCAGATGTTCTGCTTGCCGAAGGACTTCGTCAGGCCCTCGACGACTACTTCGATTCCCATCGACCCTCCCTCGAAGTGGCGGTGAACGTGTTCATCGATTGGCGCTCCGGCTCTGGGAAAATCGATGGCGGCTCTTCACGCATGCACCAGGGGGCGCACGTTATGTCCGCCGAAACCGCCAGGGCAAGCCGTTGAACAGCGAAGATCGGCGAACGCTGGGTTGAGAATGGATCACTTGTCATTCGGTGACAAGGCCGTTCCCCGTCCTTGTCGAAATCTGCGCAAGCAGTGGGCGTTTGATCCGGGCGCCCCTGGACCGGAGCGGAGCGAACCGGGACCGGGTGTGCCCGTCGAACAGGCACGCAGTCGGTTTCGATCGGCACGTCTGGGACGCTACGGGCCGGTAACCTGACTTCGCAATACTGGGTACAGACTTTCCTCGTCGAGAATTCACGCGGAGCGAGGAATTGTTCACGGGTGAGCAATACGCGTGTCAAACCTGTCGGATGATGAGGAATCCCACGACGGCCGGTGGGCAGGAAAGAGCCCTTCCGGTCGGGAAACCGGAAGGGCTCGGGGTGTCCGGGTCAGCGCTCGGGGGGTGTTCAGGTCAGTGCTCGGGAGGTGTCCGGGTCAGCGCTCGGGCTTCGGCACCCTCGGCGGGCAGTCCGGCCCTTCCGGGTTCGTGGCCACGCACAGGGGCGCCTGCGTCATCTTCGTGTAGTTGTCGGCCTTCTTACCCGGGCTGGAGATGGCCGAGGTGAAGATCGGGTCGAGGTCCTCGCCCACGCCGCAGCCCTCGAACGGCGGGATGTGGGCGTACCCGGTCAGGCTGCCGCCGGTCGCCACGAGGTAGCCGGCCGGCGGATAACTCTGGCCGTACCCTCTCAGCACCTGCTCGAAGGGGCGTTCCGTGCGGCAGTCGTCGCCCACGTCCAGGGGGACGCCGTTCACCTCGACGTCGGAGAGCCTCATCACGAGTTGGGCCGTGACGGTCGTCTCCTCCGGGTAGGTGGGCGTGTTGGTGACCGTGTGGGTGTGGATCGCGGCCGGCGGACCGACCTGCTCCAGCGTCATGGTCGCGGTCGTCGGCATGAAGCCGTAGCTGAGGAAGGTGGCCTTCGTCGGGGGGAGTTGCCGGCGTCCCTGGTAGTCGAAGTCCACCTCCGAGCTGACGTCGACGGTCGAGGCGCAGGAGTCGTTGATGTAGCGCTTGTTGAGCACCACCTTCATGAACGCGGGCCCCAGCGCCGCCGCGCCGTCCAGCTTGGCGGCGTTGGCGTAGCCGGCCGCGTAGGTCTCGGCGGTGGTCATCACCCACTCGGGCGGGATCTCGATCGGGCAGCTGCCCGGGTCCTCGCCGTCCAGGGCCGCGAGCCGTTCGTCGGCGAGGGCGTCGATCCTCTCCCGGGCGTCGGGCGACAGGCCCTCGGCCGGCCGGGTGGGGGCCGGGCCCGGCGCGGGGTCGCTCGCCGAGGGCTGCGGGACGGGGGCCGTGGGGTCGCTGTCGCCGCGGACCGTGATCGCGGCGAGTTCGGGTTCCTGGCCCGGGTCCGGTTCGCAGGTGACGTCGAGCCCGGGGGGCGTGGTCGGCTCGCCGGCGCCGGTGAGCGAGGACAGCGAGAGGGCCAGCTCGGCGGGGGCCAGCGTCGCGCGACCGGGGCTGCCGAAGGAGACCGTCGGCACGTCACCGGTCGCGGTCAGGGCCAGACCGCCCCCTTCGGGCCCGGGCAGGGCGACGGGCGGAGCGGTCAGATCCTGCCAGGAGGCGTCGGCGGACCGGTCGCCGACGGTGTTGCGGACGTTGAGCCGCGCGACGGCCGACAGGGTGGCGGCGTCCAGCTCCCCGAACCGGGCGAGCGCCGTGGGCTCCAGGTTCACCTCGACGGAGACCTGGGACGGGCGGATCTCCTCGCCCGTGCGGACCGAGGTGGGGAGCACCGCCGAGACGACGACGTCCACCTCCTCGGGCCCGGAGGGGAACGGGCAGGCGTAGCGGAGGGCGACCTGAGAGGTCTGTTCCGCGGCGGCCGACTCGGCGCTGGGGACGAGCGCGGTGGCGACAACGAGCGCCCCGCCCACGGCCCAGTGGATCGGTCGTCTCGCTGCGGCGCGTGCATCGACGGTCATACGGATGTGTCCTTCCGGCGCGCGTGGGCCCGGGGGCGGCTGCGGAAAGCGGGTCCACTTCTCGGCAACGGCCCCTGCGGGCGGACGTCGAGCGGAGTTCGAACGGACCTCAGGCGGGCTTCGGTGGTACGTCGGCCGGGCTCGGCCGTACGTCGTCCGGACGGGGATACACCCCTACCGACGGGTACGGTACGCACGCCGACGACGCCTGGGAAGGGCCGGGCTTCCGTTCGGATCACGGGTGCCCGGACTTTGGCAGCCGGTGACAATCCACGGCCGCGCCCCTTGTCGGCCGGTGCGCGGAACGGGGCGTGCCGGGCCGGTGCGGTGGAGCGGCGCGTGCGGCTTTGGCCGACGCGGATGAGGCGGTACATGCGGCTCCACCGCACCGGCCGACGCGGATGAAGCGGTACGTGCGGCTCCGGCCGACGCGGGTGGAGTGCCCCGCTCGCCGTCGTGCCCGGCCGTCGGGTGCGCACGGCCGGGCACGACGCTCACGTACGGGACGTCATCGGCGGTGGGTCACCCGCTGATGACCGGGGACTTGCCCGATGCCGTGTTCACGATGGTGTACAGGCCCTGGAAGCTGGCGGTGGTGCCGACGATGCCGCAGCCGCCGCCGACCTTGTTGGCGATGGCGAGGGTGAGCCCGCCGCCCGCGGTGTTGAGGGTGCCGTTGCTTCCGTTCAGGGTCGGGTTGTTGTACTTGGCCGCGACCTTGCCGGTCACGTCGAAGGTGCACGGGCCGAGGACGCTGTTCCCGGACACCTTCGCCTTGATCGTTCTGATCTCACCGGTCACCTGGCCCGTGGAGTTGGTGCCGGCGCCCGCCGCGTAGTCCAGGCCCCAGATCTCCCACGGCGGTGTGGTGGTCACCGTCCACGTCGAGCTGAACGGCCCGGTGCACGGCGAGTTGAACGAGATCGCCGAGATCGACGCGAGCTTGGCCGGGCTCCCGGCGACCGGGGAGGTCGGCGCCGATCCCGAGGCGGTGGAGGTCGCGCACTGGATCTTGTTGCCGTTGTTGTCGGTCAGGACGGTCACTCCGGCGGTGCCCTTGAAGGCACCGGTCGGGCTGATCGTCCAGCTGGTCGGCGCGGCGACGGCCGACGGGGCGGCCAGGACGACGGATGCCGCGGCGGCACCGATCGCGGTCAGGACACCGGTTCGCTTGAACATGGGGGTACTCCCTTTTCTCGTCCCGTTGGGGATTTGACTGAACGTGACTGGAGAGGCGCTTGCTCGGTTGCTCGCCGTGCCGGACGGTGCGGCACTCGGCGGGTCCACGGCACCGGCTCGTGTCGAGGTGCGCGGACAGGGAACGGGGGAGGTCGCGCATCACCTCCTCGGTACGCGGCGTCAGGGCGGGTCCGGCGGATCGGGACCGGGGCTACCGCTTCGCGGAGTGCCAGAACTCGGACAGCTTCCTGCCCTCGTTCGGCGCGAGGCCGGCGGGGTCGTAGGGGCTGCCGAAGTACGTCGTGGTGGCGTCGAGCGTCACGCTGTTCTTTCCTGCGGCGGACGGGAGACCGGTCTTGAGGTTCACCGCCCAGTCCAGGAGCCCGGCACCGCAGCCGCTGGCCCCGGGGACGCCGAACGTGGCGTCACCCTGATCGGCGCCGCCGAAGGTGTAGCGCCCCATCTCGCCCTCGTCGTCGTTCGGGGTGCCGTCGGCCGAGAACCGCTGCAGCGAGAGGCTCGGAGCCGTCACGTTCCGGGGCTTCAGGAGCACCGGGTTGGACGTGGTCCCGATGTAGCACTTGTCACCGAGGAACGGATTCCTGAGGTGGATGCGGACCGGGATGGTGAGAATGGGCTCACCGGTGGAGAATGCCGCGCTCATATTGAAGTCGCGGGGCGCTCCGGCCGGTTCGATGGTGGCCGTCACCCGGTTGAGATTGTTGTCCGTCAACTGACGGCAGATTGCCGATACGAGCGGAATTCCGCTGGGACACATGAGTCCGATCAGCCCGCCGGGGATCTCCGCCGGATCCGCGGTCAGCGCCCCCTCGGGAGGGGCCACCAGGGAGGCGGCGCCGCCGGGGCGCTGGATGACTCCGAGCTGCAGATCGGTGTCGCCGGTGGAGACCTTCGTCTTGCCCAGCGTGATGGTTCCGGTGGCCGAGCTCGACGCTATGCAGGTCGCGATGGTGTCGAGGCCGTCCGCGGCCAGCATGTGGGCCGCGTCGACCGGGCAGCGGTCGAAGGGCGCCCAGTCGCCGTTCAGCTGGGTGGCGGCGGTGGCCGAGCCGGTGGAGAGCAGAGCGCTGAATGCCGTGAACGCCGCGAGCAGACCTACGCGGGTTCGATTGGAAACGGATCTCATGTCGTCCCCTCTGTCGGCCGCCGTGGCGCGGCCTCGTGCACGAAGTTGAGCGGTTCCGTAATGCGAGCCCGCACCGCGACGACTTCTCGACGGTGTTGGATCCTCGGGTGGGCCCGGGGGCGGAGGATCGGAGCATCAAATTTCGGGCAGATTTCGTGACCGAATTGATCGAGGCGTGATGTTACTCGCGGGAAACCGGGCGACACAATCCGTCCGTCTAAGATTCTTTGCATCGCACTCTTTTTGATCCGGAAATGAGCATCGGGACACCGCCCCCTTGTCAAGGAATGCGCACCCGGGGGCATGGAATTACGCAGCGGCGACCGGAACCCCGCGTGCCGTGCGCACGCGGCTCCACGGAGACGGAGGCGGCGGACGTCCTGCCTCCACTCACTCACGGATGGCGCGCAAATCAGCCACTCGGCCGAAAAGGCTCACCGAAGACCGGCCACCCGCCCACATTCCCCTTGGTGAGCCGCTTGCGCTCCGGTTCGCCACAAGGATCGACCGACACCACGGACATCACGCCGAGAACATCTCCGGCAGCGGAAGGGCTTTGTTGTCATCGCCGGAGCACGCGGCCGAAATTCATTGTCCGAAAGCGCGTAACACCGCCCGACCTGCACGGAAGTCGCACCGTGCGGCCGGGATGTGTGCCCCCTGCACTTCGATCTTGCCCAAGTGGTGTGCAGTGCCTGTTCGTTGGTCTATCTTCGTCGCGAACTTGGTACGCACCTGTCGGTTCGTGGGAGCGCTTTCCCCCCACCGCCTCACCCCACCACCGGGCGCCGAGAGCAAGGGGACCTGTCATGCCACATCTCATACAGCCGTTGGATACCGAAGATCCGCTGGGGCCGCTCCCCCAGGAATTCGCGGCGATCATGCGGCCCGAACTGCCCAGCCTCATCAAGGAAATCGGCGTGGAGGTCACCCGGGCCTATCCGGAATACGCCCGACTGCTCGACGGCCCGAACGGGCAGGCCATCCGGGTGGGCGTGGAGCAGAGCCTCGCCTCCTTCGTCGATCTGGTGGCCGAGCCCTCCTCCCCCACCACGCTCCGCGACGACATGTGCCGGCGCTTCGGAAGGTTCGAGGCGTACGAGGGCCGGAGCATGGACACCCTCCAGGGGGCCTACCGGCTGGGCGCACGGGTGGCGCTGCGGCGGGCGAAGAAGGTCGGACAGAGCTACCACCTGTCCCCCACGCTGATGCTCAGCTTCGCCGACGCGCTCTTCGCCTACGTCGACGAACTGGAATCGCTTTCCCGGGAGGGATTCCAGGAGGTCCGGTCCCAGTCGGGCGAGCACAGCGAGGCGTTGCGCCGCCGTCTGCTCCACCTCATCCTCGCCGGCCGCCCGGCCCCCGGCAGCGCCATCGCGGACCTGTGCGAGCAGGTCGGGTGGGCACTGCCGGAAGAGGTCACACTGATCGCCGTCCGCGCCCCGGCGGAGCTCGACCGGCTCAGCGCGGACCGCGACCTCCTCGTCGATCTCAGCGCCCCGCAGCCCCATCTGCTCATCCCCGGCGCACTGGACGACGCACGAAGATCCATGCTGGAACAGGCCCTGCCGGCCGGCCGCGCGGCGATCGGGCTGACCGTACCCACGGCGCTGGCCTGCGAGTCGATCCGCTGGGCCCGCCGGGTCCTGGAGCTCGTCGACTCCGGCGTGATCGACGACGCACCGCTGATCCGCTGCGAGGACCATCTCACCACCCTGTGGCTGCTGTCCGACCCCGCCCTGCTGGACCAGCTCGCCCAGCGGGAACTGGCCGCCGTCGCGGGGATCAGCGCCACCCGCCGCGAACGGCTGGTCGAGACGCTGCGGATCTGGCTCGACACCCGGGGCACCGCCGCCCAGATGGGCGCACTGCTCGATGTCCACCCGCAGACCGTGCGCTACCGCATGCGGAGCCTGGAGACCATCTTCGGTGACCAACTCGTCGATCCCGAGAGCCGCTTCGCCACCGAGGCGGTGCTGCGCGCGTTGCGGCTTCGCTCCCGCTCCACGGGCACATCCCCCTGACCCGGATCACGTTCGGCGCGGCAGGTCAACTTACCGGCGCGTAAGGCGAAATAGACGGTCAGTCCCAAACGGTTGCGACACGGAGACGTATCCGACGAGAAACCCGGAACCGCGTCCCGTACACAGGAAGGAACCTGCCGCCCATCAGGCGACAGGCCCCGTGCACCGCCTCCTGGCCAACCATCCGAGAGGGAACGTCCCATGACCGCCTCGCACCTCCTCGTCCCCGTGCCGATCCCGGACCGGGTCGCCGCGCTGATCGGTTCGTGCATTCCGCCGCACATCCTCCAGGCGGAGTTCGACGCCGACTGCGCGGCCCGCGAGGTACGCAGGTTCCGCGGCCCCCGGCTCGGCGTCGAGGACCAGGCCGACCGCGAACAGGCCCTGTCCGACCTGGCCCGCGCCAACAAGACGCTGTCCGCGCACCACCCCGGACTCGCCGTGCTCCCGGGGTCGCCCTTCTGACCGTCCCTCACCCCTCGCCGCCCACCTGCCCCGCTCACCGCGACCGGCCGCGGACCGGCCTTGCGGGGAGCCGCCACTCCCCTTACCTTACTCGAAAGTAAGTTTACTTAGGAGTAAGGAACTGGCGTGGACGGAACCAGCAGCGGCAACCTCACCGACGACCTGTCCGGGCTCGACTTCGCCGCGGTCGCGCCCGAGGAGTTCGCCCGCATCGTCAAGAGCCTGTCCGCGAAGCAGCTCGCCGAGGTCATGAGGGGCGAGCTGCGCACCCGGATACTCGGCGAGGTCTTCGGCCGGATGGAGCGGCAGTTCCGGCCCGGGGAGGCCGGCGGCCTCACCGCGCTGATCCGCTGGAAGATCACCGGGGAGAGCGACGCCGTCTACGAGACCGCGATAGCCGACGGAGGCTGCCGGGTCACCCCCGGCCGCTCGGACGCCGAACCGCGCACCACGCTGACGATGGGGGACGCGGAGTTCCTCAAGCTCGTCTCCGGCAACGGCAATCCCGTCACCATGTTCATGACGCGCAAGCTCAAGGTCGCCGGTGACGTCGGCCTCGCCTCCGGCCTGACCCGCTACTTCGACATCCCGAAGGCGTGAGCGCGTGAGCTTCTTCTCCCTCGCCCTGACCGAGGAGCAGCAGGACCTGCGCAACTGGGTGCACGGTTTCGCCGCCCAGGTGGTACGCCCGGCCGCCGCCGAGTGGGACGCCCGGGAGGAAACCCCCTGGCCGGTGATCCAGGAGGCCGCCCGGATCGGGCTGTACGGATTCGAGTCGCTCGCCGACCTGTACGGGGACCCCACGGGACTCTCCCTCCAGATCGCCAACGAGGAGTTGTTCTGGGGCGACGCGGGCATCGGCATGGCTCTGTTCGGCACCTCGCTCGCGGTCGCCGGAATCTTCGCCTCCGGCACCCCGGACCAGCTGGCCGAGTGGGTGCCGCAGTGCTACGGGGACGAGGACGACCCGAAGGTCGCCGCCTTCTGCGTATCCGAACCGGGGGCCGGTTCCGATGTCTCCGCGATGACGACGAACGCCCGCTACGCGGAGGCGAGCGACTCCTGGGTGATCTCCGGTCAGAAGGCGTGGATCACCAACGGCGGCATAGCCGGGGTCCACGTCGTCGTCGCCTCGGTCGATCCCGCGCTCGGGGCCCGCGGACAGGCCGCGTTCATCGTGCCGCCCGGCACGAAGGGCCTGGCGGCGGGCCGTACGGTCAAGAAGCTGGGGCTGCGCGCCTCGCACACCGCGGATCTCTTCCTCGACGAGGTGACCGTACCGGGGCACTGCCTGCTGGGCGGAAAGGAGAAGCTGGACGCCCGCCTCGCCAGGGCGCGCGAGGGCGGCACCGCCAAGGGGCAGGCGGCGATGGCGACTTTCGAGGTCAGCCGCCCGACCGTGGCGGCGCAGGCACTCGGCATCGCCCGGGCGGCCTACGAGTACGCCCTGGAATACGCCGGGGAGCGCGAGGCGTTCGGCAGGCCGATCATCGAGAACCAGTCGATCGCCTTCGCCCTGGCCGATCTCCGCACCGAGATCGAAGCCGTACGTCTGCTGATCTGGCAGGCCGCCTGGATGGCCCGCAACGACCGGACCTTCGACGCGGGCCAGGGCTCCATGGCGAAGTTGCGGGCCGGCGAACTCGCGGTCGCGGCCACGGAGAAGGCGGTCCAGATCCTCGGCGGCGCGGGCTACAGCCGGGAGCATCCGGTGGAGCGGATGTACCGCGACGCGAAGATCTACACCATTTTCGAGGGCACCAGCGAGATCCAGCGCCTCGTCATCGCGCGGGCGATCTCGGGTCGGCACATCCGCTGAGGCGGAGGCGGAGGCCGGGGCGGCCTGATCCGGTCCTGATCCAGTCCTGATCCGGTCCTGATCCAGTCCTGATCCGGTCCTCCTCCGCCCAGAATCCGTGTGATCCTCGTCGCCCTGAACGCGTACACCGACGGGGAACGGAGCCGCGCGATTCTCCGTCGGGCCAGGCCGGACGGAGATCGTCACCGAGCGCGTCGGGACGTGTACGCAACAGCGCCGAGGCCGCGCAACACCCCGCCGACGTGCGGCAACACGGCTCGGACCGTCCGGCCGTGATGACGCGCGGCGATCCGTGACGACGGCGTGGAGAGCGTCGCGACGCAGTACGACAGCGGGTCGGCACAGCCTCGGGGTCGACGACGAACGGTGCCCGTGGTGGGCCCCACACCTTTGACCGGTGCCTCTCCGGGCTCCCTGCCACTAGCCTCTTCACATGACCTCCACTTCGACCGAGCCGACGCCTGCCCGCCCGATGGTTGAGCTGAACGCGGAGATCCGCGCTCTGGTCGCCGCCGGCGGTGTGGTGTCGCCCGAGGGTCGCCGGGAGTACGAGCGGCTGCTCGTCGAATGGGTGGCGGCCGTACGGGGCGGATCCTCGGACGCCCTCTGACCACGGGGCCGCGGGGCCGGCCGGGCATCGGCGATAGTGATCGTCCGTCCGCGTCCTGACCCCGGGAGAACCTCATGACCGCCGCGTCACCCGCCGGCGCACGCCGCCCCTCCCTCCTGCTCGTCACCGATCTCGCGTACGAGGCCCGCGGCCGCCGCTACTGCGACGAGGACATCTACCTCGGCTCCCGGCTGCGCGAGTCGTTCGACGTCGCTCTCTGCCACCCCCGGGACGCGGCCGCGCTGCTGGAGGGCTTCGACACGGTACTCATCCGCAACAGCGGGCCGGTGCTGCACCACCGGGAGGCGTACGACGCGTATCGCTCCCGGGCCAGGGAGCTGCGGACGCCGGTCTACAACCCGCTGGACGGGCGTGGCGACATGGCGGGCAAGGAGTATCTGGTCGAGATGGACCGGGCCGGTCTGCCGGTCATCCCCACGGTGGACCGGGCGGCGGAGCTGCCGAAGCTGCCCGACGCCCCCGCCTACGTGGTCAAGCCGAAGCTGGGGGCGGACTCGGTCGGGCTGCGTTTCGTCACGGCGGCGGAGGCGGCCACCGCGCTGGAGCGGGCGGTCGAGGGCTCGCTCCTCGTCCAGCCGCGCATCGACTTCCGCCACGAGGTGTCCTTCTACTTCATCGACCACGACTTCCAGTACGCGCTGTACGCGCCGGACCCGGAACGGCGCTGGATGCTGGAGCCGTACCCGGCGAGCGCGGCGGACCTGGAGTTCGCCCAGCGCTTCATCGCCTGGAACTCCCTCACCCACGGGATCCAGCGGGTCGACGCCTGCCGGACGGCGGACGGCGCGCTGCTGCTCGTCGAGCTGGAGGACCTCAACCCGTATCTGTCGCTCGACCGGGTCGGCGAGGACGTCCGCGAGGCGTTCGTGGCGCGGCTGAAGACGTCGATCGCCTCGCTGCCCAGCTGACCACCCCCGTCCGGCCCGCCCCGGCATGCGGGGGTCATGAGCCGGTGTGAGGGTGCAGGGGTGACCACTGCCAGCGAGCAAGCTCCCGCCGCGCAGAGTGCCGCCGCGCCGCCGCCCGTCCTGGACCGGCGGCGGCGGAACATCGTCTTCGCGACGATCGTGCTGGGCATGCTGCTCGCGGCCCTGGACCAGACGATCGTGGGCACGGCCCTGCCGACGATCGTCTCGGAGCTGGGCGGGGCCGCGCACATGTCGTGGGTGGTGACCGCCTATCTGCTGGCGGAGACGGTGGCCACCGTCCTGGTCGGCAAGTTCGGCGACCTGTTCGGGCGGAAGCTGGTCTTCCAGGTCTCGGCGATCATCTTCGTCACGGGTTCGTTCCTGTGCGGCCTCGCGTCGGACATGCTGCTGCTGATCATCTGGCGCGGTATGCAGGGCATCGGCGCGGGCGGCCTCATGGTCACGTCGATGGCGTTGATCGCGGACGTGATCCCACTGCGCGAACGGGGCAAGTACCAGGGCGCGATCGGGGCGGTGTTCGGCATCTCGACGGTGATCGGGCCGCTGCTCGGCGGGCTCTTCACCGACCATCTGACCTGGCGTTGGGCGTTCTACGTCAACGTGCCGATCGCCATCGTGGTGGTGATCGCCGCCGCCCGGAACATTCCGTCGGTGAAGGCCGCCGGCCGGCCGGTCATCGACTACGCCGGGATCGCGCTGGTCTCCGTCGGGGCGAGCGCGCTGATCCTGGCGACGAGCTGGGGCGGGAACGAGTACGCCTGGGGCTCGCCCATGATCATCGGGCTGTTCGCCGGCGGTCTGATCGCGCTGGCGCTGTTCTGCGTGGTGGAGACGCGGGCGAAGGAACCGATGCTGCCGATGCGGCTGTTCCGCAACCCGGTGTTCACGGTCTGCTCGATCCTCAGCTTCATCGTGGGCTTCGCGATGCTCGGCTCGATGATCTTCCTGCCGACCTATCTCCAGTACGTGGACGGGGACTCGGCGACGCTCTCGGGGGTGCGGACGCTGCCGCTGGTCGTCGGTCTGCTGGCCGCCTCGATCTTCAGCGGCAACGTGGTGAGCAAGACGGGCCGCTACCGGGTGTTCCCGATCGTGGGGACGCTGGTCATGGCGGCCGGACTGTTCCTGCTGTCCCGGATGGGGCCGGGGACCGGCGTCTGGCTGGAGTCGCTCTACATGGTGGTGCTGGGGCTCGGCATCGGTCTGGCCATGCAGGTGCTGACGATCGCCGTGCAGAACACCGTCGAGTACGAGGACCTGGGCACGGCCACGTCGGGCGTGACGTTCTTCCGCACCCTGGGCAGCGCCTTCGGCACGGCGGTGTTCGGCACCATCTACGCCAACGCGCTGAAGCCGAACCTCACCGACGGCGTCGCTCGGGCGGTGGCGGCGGGCGGCGACCCGGCGACCCTGGCCCGCGCCTCGCAGAACCCGCAGGCGCTGCACGCGCTGCCCGCCGCCCAGTCGGAACCGCTGGCCCTGGCCTATGCGGACACCCTGCACACCGTGTTCCTGTGGACGGTGCCCGTCGCGCTGATCGGCTTCGTCGTCGCGCTGTTCCTGAAGGAGGTGAAGCTGCGGGACTCGGCCCGGCTCGGGTCGACGGACATGGGCGAGGGCTTCGCCCAGCCGGGCAGCGGGGACTCGGCGAAGGTCCTGGAGTACTCCGTGGCCACGATCCTGCACGGCGCGGGCCCGGACACCGCCCGGCGGATCACCGCCGAGTCCGACACCCGCCTCGACATGGCGGGGGCCTGGGCGGTGATGCAGGTGGACCTCTTCACCAGGATGGTCGGCCACGCGGGCCTCGGGCTGATCGCGGCCCGGCACCGCATCCCGCCCGAGGTGCTGGTGCCGGTCTTCGACCGGATGATCGAGGAGGGCTATCTGACGGGCGACGGCCGGATCTTCTCGCACACGGCGGCGGGCCGGCGCGAGGCCGCGGTGATCTCCGACGCCTGGGGCCGCTGGCTCAACGAGCGCCTGGCCGAGGACGGCGCCCGCCCCGACGACCGTCAGCTGAGGGCCACCGTGGACGTGATCGCCAAACGGCTGCTGGCGGAGGACCTGGCCCAGGAGCTGTCCCCGGCGGCCGGCCCCGGGGGGTCGAGGCGGGTGGGGGCCCCGGTCTGAGCCCGGGCACGCTCCCGGTCGCGACCCCGGCCACTGCCGTTCCGGCGGGCTGGGTCGACGAAGGCCGCGCCACTGCCGTACGGGCGCGGGCTCAGTCGACGAAGACCGCCGTCGTGTAGACCCAGGCGCCCTCGTGCCGGACGAAGCGGCTCTTCTCGTGGAGGGAGTCGGGGCGACCGTCGTCGGTGTAGTGGGCGCGGAAGGTGACCGTTCCGGTGGAGTGGAAGGCGCTGCCCTCGGTGGTGTCCAGGATGTCCAGCCCCGTCCAGCGCATCGCGGGGTCGAAGTCCACCCCGGGCGGCCGGGTCCCGGGGTGCCAGGTACGCGACAGGTATGCCGCGTCCCGGACGACGAAGGCCGCGTACCGGGAGCGCATCAGGGCCTCGCAGGTCGGCGCGGCGGCGCTGCCGGAGTGGAAGCGGCCGCAGCACTCCCCGTAGGCGGCGGGCAGGCCGCACGGGCACGGGGAGGCGGGGGTGATCCGCTCGGCGGCGGGCCCCCGGGGCCGGGAGGTGCGTCGTGACATGGGTCCATTGTGACGCGTGGCGGCGGGCTCAGGGTTTGCGGGCCACGCCGGCGTAGCCGGGGATCGGCTCGTCGCCCGGGACGTCGATGACCTCTCCGAGTTCCGGATGCCAGTCGGCGGAGAGCGAGACGCCCGGATCGACGAGTTCGAGACCGTGGAAGAACGCCGTGAGTTCGGCGCGGCTGCGGGGACGCAGCGTCATCCCGCGCGCCTTGTACATGGCCCGTGCCTGCGCGGCGCCCTCCACGTTGAAGTCGCCCGTGGTGTGCGAGAGCACGAGATAGCTGCCGGAGGGAAGCCGCTCGACGAGCTTGTCGACCAGTTCGCCCGCGCCGTCCTCGTCGTCGATGAAGTGCAACAGGGCCAGCATCGACAGGGCGATCGGTTCGTCGAAGTCCAGGACCTTGCCGGCCTCCGCCAGGATGGTCTCCGGTCTGCGGGCGTCGGCCTGGATGTACTCGGTGGCGCCCTCGGGCGTGGAGCGGAGCAGCGCCGCCGCGTGGGCGAGCACGATCGGGTCGTTGTCGCAGTAGACGACGCGCGCGTCGGGGGCGGTCCGCTGGGCGATCTGGTGGAGGTTCGGCTCGGTGGGTATGCCGGTGCCGATGTCCAGGAACTGGCGCACCCCGCTCTCGGCGAGCCGGCGGGTGGCCCGGTGCATGAACGCCCGGTTGACCCGCGCCATGTCACGGCCCCGTGCGTCCAGGGCGAGCAGCTGTCGTGCCATCTGTTCGTCGACCGGGTAGTTGTCCTTGCCGCCGAGGAACCAGTCGTACATCCGGGCCGGATGCGGCTTGCTGGTGTCGATCTCGATGGAGTGGGGTTCTTGCCCGGTCATGGCGCGCTCCGTGGTCGGGTGTCCGTACAGAGAGGTGGAGGCGGTCTCAGGTGAGAAGGAAGTCGGCCTGGCCTGCCTTGGCTCCCTGGATGAAGGCGGCGATCTCGCCGTTGGAGTAGATGAGCGCGGGACCGTCCGGGTCGGCGGACTGGCGTACGGCGACCCGTCCGTCGGCGAGCTTCATGGCCTCGACGCAGTTGCCGCCGTTCCCGCCGCTCCACGGCTTGTACCAGCCTTCGGAACCGAGGTCACCGGCCGGCATGCCGTTGTATATGTGGTTCATCACAGCTCCTTGCGGAAGTCCCGGAGGATTTCCTTCGTGCGTTGTGCAGTCGCGGCCTGAGCCGCCATGCGGTCCATGACTTCGAGATAGGAGGCCACCTCGGGTCGGGCGTCGAAGTAGACGGCTCCGGTCAGGTACTCGCTGTAGACCATGTCGGGGAGTTCGGGGATGGCGAACCGGAAGAGGACGAACGGTCCGTAGGTTCCCGGGTGGTGGCCGGTGGCGAACTCGGCGATCTGAAGCGTGACGTGGGGAAGCTCCGTGGCTTCGAGGAGCTTGTCGATCTGCCCGCGCATCGCCTGCGCGCTGCCGACGGGTCGCCGCAGGACGGTCTCGTCCATGATCACCCACAGTCGGGGGGCGTCCTCCTTGGCCAGCAGGGACTGGCGCTCCATCCGCAGCGCCACATGCCGCTCGATGTCCTCGGGCCGGGTCTGGCCGACCGCTCCGGTCCGCATCACGGAACGTGCGTAGTCCTCGGTCTGGAGGAGTCCGGGCACGAAGTGCGGCTCGTACATGCGCAGCAGGCTCGCCGCGCCCTCCAGGCTGACGTACATGCTGAACCAGTCGGGCAGGACGTCGTGGAAACGCTGCCACCAGCCCGGCTTGTTCGCCTCCTCGGCCAGGTCGACGAAAGCGTCGGCCTCCTGGTCGGCGATGCCGTACGCCTTCAGCAGCAGCTGGACATAGGGGATCTTCAGCCCGACCTCGGCCGTTTCCATCCTGCGTATCGTCGCCGGGGCGACCCTGAGCACCTTCGCCGCCTGGTCACGGGTCAGGCCGACACGCTCGCGCAGATCTTGCAGGCGCTTGCCGAGAACGACCTGGCCCACGGTCGGGGCGGACCGCGGTTCGCTCACTTCAGACCTCCCCATGCGCTGTTTTGCCAGCAGTGTGCCATGCGTGCGCCCCCAACGACACAGTCACTCTGGAAATTTCAGAGTGCCCCTTGCCAAGTGTCATCGTCAGGGGGAGAGTTGACTCCCGAACCAGTTCGCTCAGTCACGCCCGCCCCCGAACACCCGGGGAACGAAGCGTGACGCAGCCCCCACTGTGAGGAATCGGTCGTGGCACCTGGCAGTGCGCTCATCCCCCGTCCCATGGACCTCAGCCCCGGGACGGAGGCGCTCCGTTACTGCTTCGCGCTGCCGGCGCACCCCGAGTCGGTGGCCGGTGCGCGCGAGCTGACGCGAGCCCGGACGGACGCCTGGAACCTGGGCGGTGACACCGGTGACGCGGCTGTCCTCATCGTCTCCGAGCTGGTGACCAACGTCGTCGTGCACACCGCGAGCACCCGGGTGGTGTGCGAGCTGAGCCGGTTCGGCAGACGACTGCGGATAGCCGTGCAGGACCAGGGGCACCAGCCCGACGGTCCGCGGCTGCGCCGCTCGTCCGACGACGAGCACGGCCGCGGTCTGCTCCTGGTCGACGCGATGAGCAGCGCCTGGGGTTCGCACGACGCCCAGAACGCCTCCGGACGCATCGTCTGGGCGGAGCTGGCGACCGACGCGGAGCAGCCGTCCGGCACGGAGCGGCCATGCTGAAGAACGCGCTGGCCAGGCTGCGCTCGGCGCACCGGGCCCGGACGCCCGAGCAGGCCCGTGGCGGCCGGGTGCGGCTGGTGGTGCCGGCCTCGATGTCGACCACCCTGGGCTGTGACGCGGTCGGGGTGCCCGCCCGGCACGGCTTCCGCCTCATGTCCCATCTGCCCCGCACCGGATGCGTCTTCGCCGACGCCGACCGCTGGTGGTGGATCGTCCCGGCCGGCTCCGACCTGGATCTCGACTGGCCCGAGCAGGTGACGTACGCGCGTGACGCGGAGGTGCCCGTCGGGCGGCCCCGGCTGATCCACTCTCCGGACGGCCTCACTCCGTACACCCCGCCCATTCCGCTCTTCCTCATGGTCTGCCAGGTGACCGGGGTGACGCCGAGCTGGGCCACGGCGGGCAGGCCGAGCGTCGTGTCCGCGCCGTAGTCCTCCTGGCGACCGGGCGGCGGGGCCCGCGTCGGACGAGCCGGGCCCGGTCAGGTCGGGCCCGTCTCGTTCCGACGCGGGCCCCGCGTTGTCAGGGCCGGCCGAGGTACGCGAGCCCGGGGTGGACCTCGATATACCGGTCGAGCAGCCGCCCGGCCACTGCCACGGAGTCGACCAGCGGGTGCAGCGCGAACGCCTGGACGGCCGCCGCGCGGGACCCGCTCTCCGCCGCCTCCAGCACCGCCCGCTCCACTGCCTTCACGGCGGTGACGAGGCCGACCGCGTGGTTCGGGAGGGGGGAGACGGCCACCGGGTGGGCCCCGTTGGCGTCGACGAGGCAGGGCACCTCGACGACGGCGTCCGCGTCCAGGACCGAAAGGGCGCTGCGATTGCGGACGTTGAGGATCAACGAGGTGCGTTCGTTGCGGGCGACGGCCCGCATCAGGGCGAGCGCGACCTGTTCGTAGCCGCCGGACTCCAGGTCGCTCTCCTCCCGCTCCCCCGCCCCGGCGACCTCGCGGTTCTCCGCCATGTACGTCGCCTCGCGTTCGGCGCGGGTGCGGTCCCAGGTGGCCAGGGCAGGGGTGCCGGGCTCCCGCATACGGGCGTAGAAGCCCTCCTGCTGGTCCCGGAGGAAGGCGCCCGGGTCTGTTCGGCCTTCTGGTAGGCGCGTACGGCTTCCCGGTTGAAGTAGTAGTAGTGCAGGTATTCGTTGGGGATCGCGCCCAGCGACCGGAGCAGCTCCGCGCCGAAGAGGCGGCCCTCCTCGAAGGATGCGAGCAGCTTCGGGTCGGCGAGCAGCCGGGGCAGTTCGTCCCGCCCGTCCACGTACAGCCCTCGGACCCACCCGAGGTGGTTGAGCCCGGCGTAGTCGATCCAGGCCCGGTCCGGGTCGGCGCCCAGGACGCGGGCGATGCGCCGCCCAAGACCGACCGGTGAGTCGCAGATCCCGATGACCCGGTCTCCCAGGTGCCGGGACATGGCCTCGGTGACGAGGCCCGCCGGGTTGGTGAAGTTGATGACCCAGGCGTGCGGGGCGAGCCGGGCGACGCGGCGGGCGAGGTCGAGGGCGACGGGGACGGTGCGCAGTCCGTACGCGATGCCTCCGGCGCCGACGGTCTCCTGGCCGAGGACGCCTTCGTCGAGGGCCACCCGTTCGTCGGCGGCGCGTCCGGCCAGCCCGCCGACCCGGATGGCGGAGAAGACGAAGTCGGCGCCGCGCAGTGCCTCGTCGAGCTCCGTGGTGGCGACGACGGCGGGGGCGTCCGCGATGCCCCGCCCCTGTTCCTCCAGGACGCGGGCGACGGCGGTGAGCCGGTCGGCGTCGGTGTCGTACAGCGTGACCCGCGAGACGCGGCCCTCGGCGTGATCGCCAAGGAGGGCCCCGTACACGAGAGGCACCCGGAATCCGCCACCGCCAAGAATTGTCAGCTTCACGCTGCTCGATGGTACGGGCAGCTCCGGGCTCCCCGGAGCTGCCCGCGCCCATGGCCCCCTAGGTCCTGTCGTCGAACTCCCGTCGTCGCCCGGAGGGCGGCCCTGCGGGGTCAGGTGCGTGCTCTCGGCGTGCCGGGCTCACGTCCTCGTACGGGACGTACTCGGGCGTGGGCCCGGTGCGGCGAGAGTGCGTGCATGGCGCCGCGGGGCAGACGGGAGTTCGACGACAGGGCCGAGGTCCTGTCGTCGAACTCTCGTCGTCGCCCGGAGGGCGGCAGTTCGACGACAGGGCCTGGCGCGACGCGGCGGCCCCGGGCCCGTGGGCGTGATCCGGGGCCGCCGCGGCCTGGTGGGGGTCGAGGGCGTGTCAGTAGCCGCTCCACCAGCGGACGACGGCCTGCCAGAGCCGGGCGGGGGCGGCCGGCCGGCGCTGCTGCGGGATCGTCGCCACCGGAGCGGGTGCGGGGGAAGGAGCCGGTGCCGGTCCGGGGGAAGGGGCCGGTTCGGGCATGAGGGGTGCGGCCGGAACGGGAGCGGCTGTGGCGGCCGGGGCGTGGGCGGGCTCTGCCACGACCGCCTCGTGCCGGGGCTCGGGGACCTGCCTGGCCGGGGAGGAGATCTCCCAGGCGTCGGCCGGGCGGGCGGCACGGGCCATCACCGAGAGCGGGTCGGCGTCCAGCTTCTGCTGGGGGCTGGGGGCGAACTTCACCGGCAGCTCGACCAGGTGGCGGGACATGATGTTGCCGACCCAGCGCAGCTCGCTCTCCCCGACACCGAGCTCCAGGTCGGGCAGGCGCATCAGCAGCGCGTCGACCCCGACGTCGGCGATGGCCCGGCCGATGTCCTGTCCCGGGCACTCGTGGGGACCGCCGCTGAAGGCGAGGTGGGCGCGGTTGCCGCTCATGTCGGCGGCCAGGTCCGGGCGGACGGCGGGGTCGGTGTTGGCCGGGGCGATCCCGACGAGCAGGGCGTCGCCCGCCTTGATCTGCTGGCCGCCCAGCTCCGTGTCACCGACCGCCCAGCGGCCGAACACGGCGGTGAACGGCGGCTCGTCCCACAGGGTCTGCTCGACCGCCTCGGGGACGGTCATGTGCCCGCCGCTGAGCCGGGCACGGAAACGCGGGTCGATCAGGACCATGCGCAGAACGTTGGCGATGAGGTTGGCGGTGGACTCGTAGGCGGCGATCATGATCAAACGCAGATGCTCGATGACCTCGGTGTCGGTCATCGTCGCGGGGTGCTCGACGAGCCAGGAGGCCAGGTCCGGCGCGGATTCGGCGCGGCGGCGCTCGACCAGGCGCGTCAGCACGGACACGATGTGGGCGTTGCTGGCCACGGCGGTCTCGGTGCCGCGCGTCATGTCCCGGGCCGCCTGGACGAGTCGCTCGTCGTACTCGTCCGGCATGCCGAAGATCGCGCACACCACCATCATCGGCAGATGCTCCGCGAACTGGCTGACCAGGTCGGCGGTGCCCTTCTCGCAGAAGTCGTTGACGAGGCGGTTACTGAAGCGGTTGATGTGGCGGCGCACCCCGCGGGTGTCGATGCGCTCCATGCTGTCGGTGACCGCGCCGCGCTGCCGTTCGTGCTTGGCGCCGTCGGCGAACACGCAGACGGGCTGCCAGGTGAAGATCGGGGCGAGCGGGTGGTCCGGGGCGACGCTGCCGTCCTGGAGGGCCCGCCAGCGCCGCGAGTCCCGGGAGAACTGGGAGGGCGTCCGGGTGACGTGGAGGTTCTCGCTGTGGCCGAGCACGAGCCAGGCGGGAACGTCGCCGTGGAGCAGGATCGGGGCGACCGTGCCGTGTTCGGCGCGGAGCTTGTCGTAGAGGCCCGCCGGGTTGTTCTCCGCCTCGGGGCCGTAGAGCCGGCGCAGTCCGCCGGGGCCGATGTCGAGGTTGTGGGCCGGGCACTGGGGCGGGGGCACGGCGCCGGGTTCGTGGTGGAAGGGGGTTGTCACAGGGGCTCCAGGGATCAGGATTCCAGGGCTGGTGCGCGAGTGGGCGGGACGGGTCGACGGTTCGCGGCCCGGGCCGGACGGGCCGGGGGCAGGCGCCGCGGGATAGCGCGCCCCCGGTCGTGGGTCCGGTCGCGGATCCGGTCGCGGATCCGGTCGCAGATCCGGTCGTGGGTCCGGTCGCGGGTCCGCCGGACCGGAGGTGTCTCGGTGTCCCGAAGGAGGTTCGGTGTCAGGCGAGAGGGACGGCCAGGCTGTGCAGATAGCGCATCAGGGTCATCAGCACATCGCGGCTGGAGGCCCGCAGCCGGGCGTCGCAGTCGATCATCGGGACCTCGTCCGGCAGGTCGAGGGCTCTGCGCAGGGCCTCGACCGGGTGGTGCGGCGCGTCGGGGAAGGTATTCACGGCCACCACGAAGGGCACTCCGCGCTCCTCGAGTCGGCCGATGACGTCGAAGCTGACTTCGAGCCGTCTCGTGTCGATGAGGACGACCGCGCCGAGGGCGCCCTCGAAGAGGCCGTTCCAGAGGAACCAGAAGCGTTCCTGGCCGGGGGTGCCGAACAGATAGAGGATCAGTTCCTCGCTGAGGCTGATCCGTCCGAAGTCCATGGCGACCGTGGTGGCGGTCTTCGTCTCCACCCCGGCGTTGTCGTCCACGCCGACGCCGGCCTGGGTCATGGTCTCTTCGGTCGTCAGCGGCCGGATCTCGCTCACCGAGCCGACCATGGTCGTCTTGCCCACGCCGAACCCGCCGACGATCACGACCTTCACCGCGGCGGTGGCCGTGGTGGGAAGGACGTCCTCGCTGCGGGGTCCGGTGATCGTGTCAGAGCTTCTGAAGTCCATGCATCACCGCTTCGAGAAGGGACCTGTCGGGGAGCGTGGCACGGACGATCGGCGCACGCGACTGGATGAGATCGGTCGCGAGGAGATCGCTCAGGAGCGAGGTGACCACGCTGAACGGCAGGCTGAGGTAGGCCGAGATCTCGGCGACGGACAACGGCGCCTGGCAGAGCCGCAGGATGGCCGCCTGCTCGGGCTGGAAGGTCGGCGAGGGCTCCGCCTTCGCGACGACCATCGTGACCAGGTCGAGGGCGGACCGTTCACTGTCGTCGAGATCGCCGGTGATCACGTACAGCCGTTCCGGATCGTGCAGGTCCGGATCGGCCTTGCGGCGTTCTCGTCGAGGACCACTCATCCGGACTGCCCGCCGTGGCGGGGCGGGCTGGTCAGGTGGGCTCCGATCCGCACGACCATGTCCCGCATCCGGGCCCCGACGAGTCCGGCGTCGACGGTCTCGCCGGCCAGGACCGCGAGATAGGCGCCGGCCCCGGCCGCCATCAGGTAGAAGAACCCGCCCGTCACCTCGATGACCACGAGCTTCATGAGGCCGTCGCTGTACGGGATCTCGGTGGCCACGGCTGCGGCCAGGCTCTGCAGCCCGGCACAGGCCGCCGCGAGCCGGTCGGCGACGTCGGGGTCGCCGCCGTGCATCGCGATGCGCAGGCCGTCCGACGAGAGCACCACGATCTGGTGAATGCTCGGAACGTCGTCGGCCAGTTCCTTGAGCATCCAGTCCATGTTTCCCCGCTGCTGGATCACTTCAGGTCTCCCTTGTCCCACGCGTCATCGGAGTCTTCGCCGTGCTTTCGTTCCTGCGGTACGCCGTTGACGGCCTTGGTGAAGGCCTCCAGCCAGAGGCCGGGGGGCTTCTCCTCGCCGCGTCCGTCGGCCGCGCCCTCGTCCGCGCCGGGGTGGAACCCGTTGGCGGGGGCGGGGGGTGGCTGCTGCGGGAGGTTGTGCGAGCCGAGCGGGGCGCGGCCCCGGCTGCGGCGCTGCGGCAGCCCGTTCTCGGTCCACTCGGTGACCACGGGAAGGTCGTCCTCCATGGCTGCCGCGGGAGGGGCCTGGTGCGACGTGGCCGCGGGGGCTCCGGTGGAGACCGGGGCGGCCACGGACGGCACGGGGCCGGTGGCGGCGGGCTTGGGCTTGCGCTTGCCGGGCGGCGGCACCACGTGCTGGAGCTGCGACATGTCCAGGGAGCTGGTGGGCCGCGAGGTGGCGCCGATGCCGTGGGCGATGCCCGGGGCGGGCCCGGTGGTGATCATGTCGCGCGGCACGATGAGGACGGCGCGGACGCCGCCGTACGCCGACTGACGCAGCGACACCTGGAGCTGGTACATCCGGGAGAGCCGGCCGACGACCGCCATGCCGAGGCGCGGGGACTCCCCGAGGTCGTTCATGTTGATGCCGGCCTGCGCCTGGGCGAGCATGTTCTCGGCGCGGGCGCGGGCCTCCTCGCTGAGGCTGACGCCGCCGTCCTCGATCTCGATGGCGATGCCGGTCTGCACCTCGACCGCGGTGACGTGCACCCGGGTCTGGGGCGGCGAGTAGCGGGTCGCGTTGTCGAGGAGTTCGGCGCAGGCGTGGATGAGCGGTTCGACCGAGGTGCCGACGATGGCGACCTTGGCGATCGAGTGCAGATCGACGCGCTGGTACTCCAGGATGCGGGACATCGCCCCGCGCAACACGCTGAACAACGGTACGGGCTTGGGCCACTGGCGGCTCGGGCGGGCGCCGCCGAGCACGGCGATGGAGTCGGCGAGGCGGCCGATCAGCGCGGTGCCGTGGTCGATGCGCAACAGGTCGTCGAAGACCTCGGGGTTGCGCCCGTAGTGGTTCTCCATCTCCCGCAGTTCGCTGGCCTGGCGGTTCACGATCGCCTGGACGCGGCGGGCGACGCTGACGAAGGCGCGCTGAGCGGAGTCACGCCGCGCCTCCTCGTTGTCGATGACTTCGAGGACCTGGTAGACCTGCTCGCGCAGCGCCTTGGGCAGATGCCGGTTGGCCGCGTCCGCGTCGACGATGTCGCGCATCACTTCTTCGGGCGAATTGCCCACGCGCAGCCGCCGGATGGCGGCGGGCATGACTTCTTTGGTGAGCCGTACCGTCTCGGCGTCGTGCGAGTGGATGCGGTGTTCCAGGTAGGCGATGCGCTGTTCGTACTCCGCGCGCTGGACGCGCATGGCGCGTCGGCGGCGGTGCAGCGCCACGGTGAGTACGGCGACCACGAGCGTGGCGATCACGCCGCACACGGCGACTGGTATCCGCGCGGCCGGTGCGACCACGGCCGAGCCGGCGGCGGTGGCTCCGAGGAGCAGGGCCACGGGCAGCAGGACTACGCGGACGACGGGAACTTCTCTGTCGGTCGGCGGTGATTCAACACGGACCATCTAAAACCCTCTGGCGGTTGATTCCGGGATGTATGCGCACGTGAGCGGAGACTCAGGAACAAGTGCTCGAATTCATCTCAACTCGTCTTCACTGCGCGTGAGCTTAGCCAGATCAGAACAGTGCTTCGGCATATTCACCCAACCCCCTGCGGAAGCTCTCCGAGAGGAATACACTCGCGAGTTTTTGCACGCTGCGCTTTGGGTTGTGCGCGGTGAGTGATCGTGGCTGAAATCGCTCCACCGAGAGGGCTCCGCAGACCCGAGGATCCGAACATTCACCACCGATTGAGAGTTTTTCTCGGGCAAATCACCCTCGCGCGGGCGACTTTCGTAGGGCAGAACAGGACAACGACACAGGTGATCGAACCGGATCGAAAGGCGCAGATTCCTGACCGACGAGCGAGTGACGCGCGAAATCGCCGCGCTGACGCGGCTGCGAAGCCTCTGGTCCGTGGCGTGGCTCCGGGTGCCGGGTCAGGCTTGGCCGACCGGCTCTCACGGGGCGCCGGCGGGCTGATCGTCCTGCCAGACCCAGTGGCCGGTTGTGTCGGGGGCGTAGAGGCTGCGACCCCCGGGGTAGGTGCAGCCGTCGTTGGGTATCGCGGTCCAGGGGTCCTCGTCGGTGATGGTGACGCGGACGGTTCGACCGTCGAGGGGGCCACCGTGCAACTCGACCATGATCGTGGGGATGTCGTCGCTCATGGTCCTCTTGTGCCCCAACAGGTACAGACCAATTGGCGTTTCCGGTGACCCAGCTCCGATCGGGCGGCGGGCCGCTGGTTCTTCGACCTCGGGGGCGGCCCGGTCCGGGGCGGGTGGGTCTCGGTGCACGCGCGGGTGAGGGTGCCTTCGGTCAGCGCCGGGCTCCGCCGAGCCGCCCCTCCAACTGGACGAGCAACTCGCCCAACCTGAAGCCGAGTTCGTCGCGCGCGCCGCCGTCCAGACCGGCGAGCACCGCGCGTTCGTAGGCGAGCTGTTCGGGCAGGATCCGGTCGACCAGGGCCCGGCCCTCGTCGGTGAGCCGGACATGGGCGACCCTCCGGTCGCGGGCGTCGCCACGGCGCTCGATCAGGGCGCGGTCCTGGAGGGCGCGCAGCCGCTTGGTGACGGCCGCTCCGGAGGAGAAGGTCTCGCGGGCCAGCTCGCCGGGGGTGAGCTCCCGGTCCGTCCTGCGTACGGCGCCGAGGAGGTCGAATTCGGCCCGGGTCAGTCCGGCGGAACGCAAGGGGGCGTCCTCCGCCTGCTGGAGCAGGGCGGCGCAGCGGTTGATCCGGCCGATGATCTCCATCGGTCCGGTGTCGAGCCCGGGGTTGACGGCCTGCCACTGCCGGACCACCGAGGCAACGATGTCGTCGGTCACTCCGCTCCGATCGAAGGGGCGTGGGCCGCGGTAGGCGTATCGCCCCCGGGCCCCCGCCGTATGTCTGTCGCGGCGAGCGTACGGTGTCCGGCCCGCTCGGCCGCGAGAAGGCGCTGCTCGGGCAGGGCGCGCTGCCACCACTCGCCCGCGGCGGTGTCGCCCGCCTCGCGCAGTTCGACGAGGCTCGCGGTGAGCGTCCGGCGCACCCGGTCCCGTGTCGCGGGCGCCGCCCCGGGGTCGGCTCCGGTCCGTTCGGCGTCGGCGCGGGCCCGGTCCAGGGCGTCGAGCGCCCGCTCGACGCGCCCCGCCGCCCGCCGGTTGGTGACCAGCGTCGCGGCCAGAAAGCCGACGACCGCTCCGAGGACGGTGTCCAGGACCCGGTCGCCGATGAGCTCCCCGGCCGGATGCGCGCCGCCGAACTCCAGGACCAGCAGGGCCATCGGGGTCACCGCGACGGAGCCGAGCCAGTAGTTGCGGGTGATGAGGGCCTCGGCGGCGAAGCTGAAGAAGAGGCAGCAGCAGACGAGGGCGAGCGGGCTGATCCGGGACACGGGAAGGGCGGCGGCGAAGACGAGCACGCCCAGGAGGTTGCCGAGGGTGCGCTGGAGAGCCCGGTTCCACGACAGGGTGATGTTGGCCTGGTAGAGGGAGGCGGCGGTGACGATCGCCCAGTAGGGGCGTCCGACGCCGAGCGCGGCGCAGAGGTATCCGGCGAGTGCGCAGCCCGCCAGGGTGCGCACGGCGACCGGCAGCAGGGGCGATCCTGGGCCGAGGCGGCCGAGCAGGGCGCGTCGGGCCGCGCTGCGCGCCTCGGGGGCCCGCCGGGCGGCGCGCTCCGCGTCGATCCCGTACAGCTCGTCGGCGGTGCCAGGGGCCGAAGGCGGCGTGGGCACGGGACCTCGGGCCCGGGTCAGGGCGGCCCAGGCGCGCAGCCGGTCCGGATCCACGGCTCCGCCCCCGGGGCCCGGGGCCGCGAAGGCCGCCTCGGCGTGCACCACCAGGCGTTCCAGCGACCGGCGTACGGGGGTGGGGCGGCCGGAGGCGAGCAGACACTGCCAGGCGGCGTGCACGGCGGCGGCCGCCGCGTTGCGGGCACGGGGGCCCGGGTCGGCGGCACACGCGGCCGCGACCTCCAGGGCGCGGGCCACGGCCCGGCGTTCGGGGCCCTCGCGACGGACCAGGGCGGGGGCAACGGCGACCAGCCAGGCGAACGCGCCCGCGCCGAGGGTCAGGGCGAGGTGACCGGGGATCTGCTCCGGGCGCTGCGGGGCGAAGAGGGCGGCGGAGCTGACGAAGGTGAAGATCACATGGCCGGGCGGTCCGATCCGGGTGGCGTCGCACAGCACCTTCTGGGCGGCGGCGAGCAACGCCCCGACCGCGATGAGCACCGCGGTCGATCCGGTGAGCGACGCGGTGACCAGGGAGACGGCGAGCGAGGCCGTCATGCCGAGCACCACGCCCGCGACGGCCCCGGCCCGCCGGGCGTACGGCAGGCCGTGACCGTAGAGCGCGCAGAGCGAACCGGCCATGGTGTACATCACCAGGTCGAGCCGGCCGATGGCCAGGAGCGTCAACTGGGGCGCGGCGGAGGCGACGACCACGCTGAGGGCGGGCTTGAACCAGGTGTCCGACGGCCGCGACAGCCGGAGCGCAGAGGCCAGGGGGAGGGCCCGGGCGGAGGGCCGCCCCGAACGGATAGGTGTATCAGTCACTCATTTACGTTAGCAGGTATTACACCTGTAAATCATCTGGAGATCATATGGGCCCTGTTCGAGCGACCGCGACTCGGGCACACTGTCCCGCGGACAGCGCGACCCATATTCTTTGAATCTTCATGCACCCACTACGATGACGGGCGATGACCAGGGTGAGCACGCGGACGGACCGGGAGCGGTACCGCTCCCGCACGCCCCTCGCTCTGGGCTGGGTGTTCTTCCTCCTGGCCATGCTCTTCTGCTGCTCGGTCATCACCTCGTCCGCCGGCGCCCCGGTGGCCGCGGGCCCTGCCGGGGCGAGTGCCGTCCGCGCTTTCACCCCGACGCCCGACGCCGCCTTCGAACCGGTCGTCCTGGCCTCTCCCGCGGACCGCGGCCTCGGGACGTCGTGCCACGGGGGCTCGACGCACACGGCTGCCGTCGTGATTCCGGCGTCGTCCGCCCCCGTCACCGTTCCCTCGCCCGTGACCTTCGTCCCCGCCACCCCGCTCACCGGCGCGGCGGCCATCCGGGGTCCCGCGCACGACGGTGTGCGTTCCGTCGATCAACTACGCCTTCAGGTCCAGCGGATCTAGAGGCCGGGTCCGCTCTCCCGCCGCGCCCCGGCGCCGGTTCACCGGGAGCGGTTCTTCGCCTGCCCCGCACCCCTTCCCCCTTCATGCATCGCCCGTATGCATCGGTTGAACGACGAGGACTCCCCATGGCTTCCGCCAAGAACCAGAACAACCCGGCCTCAGCGCGTCGCGCCAAGCTCGAGGAGGCGCGCCGCAAGGAGCGCGCCCGCGAGCGACGGGTCCGCATCATCACCATCAGCGCGTCGGTGGCCGTGGTCGCCGCCCTGGTCGCCGGGGGCGGCTATCTGATGTCGCAGGCGAACGAGAAGGAGGAGAAGGAGAACCAGGCCAAGACCTCGCCGGTCACCGGCGAGCGCAGCTGGGACAAGCTGGGGCGGGAGCACGTGACGACCAAGGTCGACTACCCGATGAACCCGCCCGTCGGCGGCGACCACAACCAGGTCTGGATGAACTGCAACGCCGACGTCTACTCCGACGAGATACCGAAGGAGAACGCCGTGCACTCGCTGGAGCACGGCGCGGTCTGGGTCACGTACAACGACAAGGCCTCGGACTCCGACATCGAGGCGCTCACCAAGAAAGTCAAGTCGACCCCGTACTCCCTGATGAGTCCGGTCAAGGACCAGAAGGACCCGCTGATGCTCAGCGCATGGGGCAAGCAGGTGACGATCAAGAACGCCACGGACGACCGGGTCTCGCAGTTCTTCACCAAGTACGTGCAGGGCCCGCAGACCCCTGAGCCGGGGGCCGCCTGCACCGGCGGGCTGGACAAGTGACCGCCCTGACGTCTCCCGGCTCCATGCGTCGGATGGTCCTCGCGGGGGCCGCCGTGCTGCTCCTGGCGCTGGGGCTGGTGGCGCTGATGGTCGTACGCCCCTCCGCGGCCTCCCCGTCCGGGGCGTCCTCCGCGGCGAGGTCCGCTCCGGCGGAGGACTCCGTGGACGCGGGCTTCGCCCGGGACATGGCCATCCACCACCAGCAGGCGGTCGAGATGTCGTTCATCGTGCGGGACCGCACCGACGACGAGGACGTGCGGCGTCTCGCGTACGACATCATCAACACCCAGGCCAACCAGCGCGGCATGATGCTGGGCTGGCTGGAGCTGTGGGGGCTGCCGAAGAGCGCGGCCGGGCCGCCGATGGAGTGGATGGGGCACACCCTCACGCCGACGGACGACGGGTCGCTGATGCCGGGCATGGCCACCGACGCGGAGCTGGCGGCCCTCACGGCCGCGGAGGGCGAGAAGGCCGAGGTGCTGTTCCTGCGGCTGATGACCGTGCACCACCGCGCCGGTGCGGACATGGCGCAGGCGGCCGCGGGTGCGGCGGGGACGGACGCGATCCGGGATCTGGCGGCGGGCATGGTCAGCGGCCAGCAGTCGGAGATCGGCCTGATGGCGAACATGCTGAAGGACCGGGGCGCGGGTTCCTGAGCCGGGCCTGATCGGAGGGGGCGGTTCCGGCCGGACGGCCGGAACCGCCCCCTTCCGTGACGTCTCCCCCTCCGCTTCCGCGGTACGCCCGTCCCCGCGCCTCCGCCGGGAGCCCCGCATCACATAGGCTCGGCGACGATATGAAGAGCATCCTCACTCCGCTGGGGCCCAAGGCCGACAAGGACACCGTGCGACGGCACAATCTGAGCCTGGTACTCCGCGCCGTACGGGACGAGGGCGAGCGGGGCGAGGCGACCCGGGCCGGAGTGGCCGCCCGGGTCGGGCTGACCCGGGCCGCGGTGTCCTCGCTCGTCGAGCAGCTGATGGACAGCGGGTTCGTCACCGAGTCGGGCAAGACGTTCAGCGGGCAGGCCGGCCGCCCCGGCACCGCGCTCAAGGTGGCCAGGACCGGGCCGGCCGGGCTCGGCGTGGAGATCAACATCGACTACGTCTCGGTGTGCGTGGTCGACCTGGCGGGCACCGGCCGGGTCCGGCAGACCGAGCACCTCGACAACCGGGGCGCGCCCGCCGAGGAGGCCCTGGCCCGGGCTGCCCGGATCGCCGCACGGACCCTGGAGTCGGCGTACGAGCAGGAGTTGCGTCCGGTGGGCGCGGCGCTGGCGCTGCCGGGTCTCGTCTCCGGCGGATCGGTGCGGCAGGCCCCCAACCTCGGCTGGAACGAGGTCCCTGCGCAGGAGCTGTTCGCCGAGGCGCTGGCCGCCCTGCGCCCCGGCCACCCGGTGCTGCCGGTCGCCTCGGAGAACGAGGCCAATCTCGCGGCACTGGCCGAGCTGTGGTTCGGCGGCCTGGGGGATGTGCGGAGCTTCCTCTATCTGACCGGGGAGATCGGGGTCGGCGGCGCCCTCGTCCTGGGCGGTGAACTGCTGCGCGGTGCGCACGGTTTCGCCGGGGAGATCGGGCATGTCGTGGTGGATCCGGCGGGGCCGGAGTGCCGGTGCGGTTCGCGGGGGTGCCTGGAGCAGTACGCCGGTCAGGCGGCGCTGCTGCGGGCGGCCGGGATCGAGGGCCCCGGCGGCGCCTGTGGGGTGCTGGAGCTGGAGCGTCGCGCGGGCGCCGGGGACCCGCGGGCGGTGGCCGCGGTCGGTGAGGCGGGCCGGATGCTGGGCCGGGTGCTGTCGGGCGCGGTGAACCTGATCGACCCGGACGCGGTGGTGCTCGGTGGGATCTACCGGGGGCTGATGCCGTGGCTGGCGCCGCCCGCCGACGAGGAGCTGACCGGCCGGGTGGTGTCGGGGCTCTGGTCCCGGGGCGGCGGCCGGCTCCGGGCGTCGTCGGTGGCGGGCGACGCGGCGCGGGGCGCGGCGGCACTCGTGGTGCAGGACGTGCTGGACGACCCGGTGGCGTACGCGGAGCCGTCCGGCGGCTGAGCCGGCGCCGGACGGCTCCGGCCCAGCCGGTGGGGCGGGCCCGGTGGGCCGGTCTGGCCCAGTGGACCGGGGCCGGTGAGCCGGACCGGGGTGCCGAGGCCGGTGGGACGAGGCCGGTGGGCCGAGGCCGGTGGGACGAGGCCGGTGGGACGGCCCCGGCGAGACGGACCGTGGTGCGGCCCAGTGGACCGGGCCGGGGTCCCGCCCCGGCGGGTCAGCGCACGGCGAGCAGGTGGTCCATCGCGAGCTGGTCCAGTGCCTCGAAGGCCATGCCGCGTTCCGCGGCGGCGTCCACGTCGAAGTCCTCGTACGCGCCGCGGTCGGCGAGCAGGTCCGCCAGTCCCTCGCCGGCGGTGGGGCGCGCCAGTTCGTCCAGGCGGGACGCGCGCAGGGCCGCCCGCACCTCGGGGTCGGCGCGGAAGGCGGAGGCCCGCTCCTTGAGGATGAGGTAGTTGCGCATACAGCCCGCGGCGGAGGCCCAGACACCGTCGTAGTCCTCGGTGCGCGGGGGCTTGAAGTCGAAGTGGCGGGGGCCTTCGTAGCCGCTCTCCAGCAGGTCGACGAGCCAGAACGCCTGGCGCAGGTCGCCCGCGCCGAAGCGCAGGTCCTGGTCGTACTTGATGCCGGACTGGCCGTTGAGGTCGATGTGGAAGAGCTTGTCCGCCCACATGGCCTGGGCGATGCCGTGCGGGAAGTTGAGCCCGGCCATCTGCTCGTGCCCGGTCTCCGGGTTGACGCCGACCAGCTCGGGGCGCTCCAGGCGCTCGATGAAGGCCAGGGCGTGGCCGATGGTGGGCAGCAGGATGTCGCCGCGCGGCTCGTTCGGCTTGGGCTCGATGGCGAAGCGGAGGTCGTAGCCCTGCTCGACGACGTACTCGCCCAGCAGGTCGAAAGCCTCCTTCATCCGGTGGAGGGCGAGGCGGACGTCCTTCGCCCCGCCGGACTCGGCCCCCTCACGGCCGCCCCACGCCACGAACGTGCTCGCGCCCAGCTCGACGGCGAGGTCGATGTTGCGCAGGGTCTTGCGGAGCGCGTAGCGGCGTACGCCACGGTCGTTGGCGGTGAATCCGCCGTCCTTGAAGACGGGGTGGGTGAAGAGGTTCGTCGTCACCATGGGCACGACGAGCCCGCTGTCGTCGACCGCCGTACGGAAGCGCTTGACGATCCTTTCGCGCTCGGTCTCCGGCGCCCCGAAGGGGATGAGGTCGTCGTCGTGGAAGGTCACTCCCCAGGCGCCCAGCTCCGCGAGCCGCCGCACCGACTCCACGGGGTCGATGGCCGCGCGGGTCGCGTCGCCGAAGGGGTCCCGGCCCTGCCAGCCCACGGTCCACAGGCCGAAGCTGAACTTGTCCTCGGGGGTGGGGGTGAAGCGTTCCGTCATGGTCGTCCGACCGCCTTCGCCTGCCGTCGGGACGCCCGGCCGCCAGCCCGGCACCCCTATTTGTTCATTGTCATGACTAATCAAGCACACCACCCCTCGACGAGGGAACCCCCCTGCCGGGCGAAGCCGACCCCGCCCCCCTGTGCAGGGCGGCGCTCATCCCGTAATTTGTTCGTGCCCCAGCCAAATGATCAGGCCGTCCCGTGCGAAAGAGGCTCCCCATGCCGTCACCCGCCGTCGTCATCGGCGTGGACAGCTCGACCCAGTCCACCAAGGCCGCCTTCATCGACGCGGCGACCGGCGAGCAGCTCGCCGTGGGGCGCGCCCCGCACGTGGTCACCGGCGAGGCCGGCGCCCGGGAGAGCGATCCGGAGATCTGGTGGCGGGCCCTGTGCGAGGCGGTGGCCGCCGGGCTGAAGGAGTCCGGCCTCCCCGCCAGCGCGGTCACCGGCATCGCGGTCGCCGGGCAGCAGCACGGGCTCGTCGTGCTGGACGGGGCGGGCCGGCCGCTGCGCCCCGCGCTGCTGTGGAACGACACCCGCTCCGCGCCGCAGGCCGCCGCGCTCACCGACGCGCTCGGCGGGCCGGAGGCATGGACGGCACGGACCGGGTCCGTACCGGTCGCCTCGATCACCGCGTCCAAGTGGCAGTGGCTGCGCGAGACGGACCCCGCGAGCGCCGCGAACGCGGCGGCGGTCCGGCTCCCCCACGACTTCCTGACCGAACGCCTCGCGGGCGTCGCCGCCACCGACCCCGGGGACGCCTCGGGCAGTGGCTGGTACTCCACCGCCACCGGGGCGTACGACCCCGACCTGCTGGAGCTGCTCGGCCTGGACGCGGCGCTGCTCCCGGAGGTCGCGCCCACCGGGGCGTCCCGGATCGGCTCGCTCACCGAGTCGGCGGCGCGAGCGCTCGGGCTGCCCGCGGGCATCGCGGTGGCGGCCGGCACCGGCGACAACATGAGCGCCGCCGTGGGCCTCGGACTCGGCGGCGAGGGACTGCTGGACCACCCGGTCCTCAGTCTGGGCACCTCCGGCACGGTCTTCGCAGCCTCCCGCACCCGGCCCGCGTCGACCGCGCTGAACGGGTTCGCGGCCGCCGACGGCACGTACCTCCCGCTGGCCTGCACCCTCAACTGCACGCTCGCCGTGGACAAGGTGGCCGCCCTGCTCGGCCTGGACCGCGAGGACGCGGCGCCCGGCGGCGAGGCCATCCTGCTCCCCTATCTCGACGGCGAACGGACCCCCGACCTGCCGACCGCCTCCGGACTGCTGACCGGCCTGCGCCACGACACGACCCGGCAGCAACTGCTGGGCGCCGCCTACGAGGGCGCGGCCGTCACCGTGCTGCGGGCCATGGACGAACTCCTGTCGGCCTGCGGTCTCGACCCGCACGCGCCCGAGGTCGCCGCCCGCCCGCTGCGCCTGATCGGCGGCGGGGCGCGGGGGCGGATGTGGGTGGAGTCGGTCCGCCGGCTCTCCGGCCGGCCGCTCGTCATCCCGGGCAGCGGCGAGCTGGTCGCCCTCGGTGCGGCGGCGCTCGCCGCCTCGGCGGCGGGCGGCGGCGATCCGGTGGCGCTGGCGACGGCCTGGCAGCGGACCGGGACGGACCGGCGGCTGCCGCCGGTGGAACGGGACGTGGAGACCTGGGAGCGGGTCACCTCGGTCCTGGAGCGCGCTTCCGGGCCCCTGCTCACCGGTTCCTGACGCCCCCCGGGGCCAGGGCCACCATGTCCTCGATGAGGCCGACGGCGCGCGGGGCGCCGCCCTCGCGCCGGGCGGCGGCGCGCAACCGCGCGGAATCGATGTGTACGACGGGCTGCGCCGCCGCCAGGCCTGCATGTACGGGCACCAGACCAGGAAGGCGGCGGCCGACACGGCCCCCGTCGAGCTGTCCTGCGTGCTGCGGACCGTGCGGTCCTGGTCCGAGCCCTGGGCGAGCGACCCGCTGCCCGGCAGCTACTACATCCGCCTCACGGTGGTGGACCTGCCCGCCGCCGACCTCGGGCTGCCGGTCGGCGTCGAGGTGAAGGCGGTCTCGAAGGAGCAGGGCGGGGCCACGACGTGGACGGCACGCTCTCCGAGCCGCTGGCGCCGGGCGTCTCGGTCGCCTCGGCCGGCGAGGCGGGTTCGGCGGGAGAGGCGGATTCGGCGGGCGACACGAGTGCCGCGCCGTGTGTGACGTCCGCCAGTGAGCCGGAGAACGGCTGGGCGGCGGGTCGGCGGACCGACCGCTGGCTGTGGACCGTGGGCGGCGGCGTGCTCGCCGCGCCGGCGGCCGTGTTCGGCTGCTCGCTGACGCGGGGCCGGGGTCGGCCGGTCCGCGTACCGCCCGGCGTCTGAGGGGCGCTGCCGCCGCTCCCCGGGTGGCGCCCTCCCCCGGCCTCACGGATCCTGGCCCCGGACGGGGGCGGGATCTTCGAGGTCGGGGAGGCACGGCCGGTGTGGCAGTTCTTCGCGGACAATCCGTGGGTGGCGGTGTTCGCCGTGATCACGCTCGGCGCGCTGCTCGGCCTGGTGCGCTTCGGCCCGGTCCGGCTCGGCGCGGCGGGAGTCCTGTTCGTCGGCCTCCTCGTCGGGGCGCTCGACGAGGACATCGCCGCCGCCGTGCCGGCCGGGGTCTCGGCGCTGGGCCTGGCCCTGTACGTGTACACGGTCGGCCTGGAGTCGGGTCCCGCGTTCTTCCGTGAACTGCGCGGCCAGCTCCCGGTGATGGCCGGGGCCGTGGTGGCCCTGGCCCTCACCGCGGCGGTGGTCGGCCTCGTCGGACACCGCTGGTTCGGCATCGACGGACCGTTCCTCGCGGGCGGGTACGCGGGCATCGGGACCACCACCCCGGGTCTCGCCGCCGCCCAGGACGCCTCCGAGGACCCGACGCAGCCCGCCGTGGGGTACGCCATCGGCTACCCGCTCGCCGTCGTCATCACGATCATGTTCGTCTCGGCGATCGCGGTCCGCCGCCACTGGACCGCCCGCCGGGACCCCGACTCGGGCCTGCCGGCCACCCTCGTCACCCGTACGGTCGAGGTGGCCCGGGACATGCGCTGGGCGGACGTGCCCGGCGTCGCCGCGCACCGGGTGCTGGCCAGCGAGTACCGTCCCGCCGACGGCGTCATCCGGGTCGCCCGGGAGCTGGGCCGCCTCTCCCCCGGCGACCAGGTCGTGCTGGTCGGCGGCGAGGACGACGTGCGGGCGGCGACGGACGCGCTCGGATCCCTCGCCCCGCGCCATCTGCTGGACGACCGCAGTGCGGTGGACTACCGGAGGGTCCTGCTCACCAACCCGGACCTGGCCGGGCACACCGTCGGCGAGCTCGGGCTCGGCGAGAAGTACGGGGCCCTCGTCAGCCGGGTGCGGCGCGGCGACTTCGACATGCTCGCCCACGACGACCTGCTGCTCCAGCTCGACGACCGGGTACGGGTGGTCATGCCGCGCGAGCGGACGGGCGAGGTCACCACGTACCTCGGGGACACCGAGGCGAAGGTCAGCGAGGTCAGCGCGGTCAGCCTGGGTCTCGGTCTCACCCTGGGCTTCCTCCTCGGCATCCCCTCCCTCACGCTGGGCTCCACCACGCTCGCCCTGGGCACCGGGGCGGGACCGCTGGTGATGGGGATGGTCCTCGGCTGGCGCCGGCGCACCGGCCCCCTGGTGTGGACCCTGCCGACCCGCGCCAACCTCACCCTGCGCCAGATCGGGCTGCTGCTCTTCCTCGCCGTCGTGGGGCTCACCTCGGGCTACTCGTTCCGGGAGAACGCCTTCTCCCTCTTCGGGCTGAAACTGGCGGCCGTGCTGGCCATCGGCGCGGTCGTCAGCTACGCCCTGATGGTGCTGGTCGCGAAGGCCCTGGGGCAGAGCCGGGAGCGGACCATGGGGCTGCTGTCGGGCTACGTCGGCAACCCGGCGATCGTGGCGTACGCCAACAGCCGGGCGAGCGACAGCCGGATCAACAACGGCTACTCGACGCTGTTCGCGCTCGCCATCCTGGTCAAGATCGTCTGCATCCAGCTGATCGTCGGCCTCTGAACCACGCCTTCGACCCGGGCCTACCCTGAACCCTTCACCGGCCGCGACGGAGGGAGACAGGATGGGCGGGACAGCGACGTACGTACGGTTCCAGAGCACCGAACGGAGCCCCCGGGGTCACTTCCCCGGGATCTTCGCGCTGGCCAACGGCCTGGCCCGGGAGGGCCGCCTGACCGAGGAGCAGCACCGCTTCTAGCGTGCGGCGAACGACTGGTACGACGCCGCGTACACCGACCCCTCCCGGATCGACCCGGCGGTGTACGACCCCGGGGTGAACCCGGGGGCGGTGGCCTGGTTCAAGGGGACGGCGGTCCACCTGATGGACCGGATCCCCGGCTATCTCGCGCTGCTGACCGCGCACGGAGTGCCGTGCGAGCGGCTGGAGTCGGCGGATCCCGGCCGGATCGTGTACGAGGACGAGCATCAGGTCGTCGTGGTGCCCCACTCCGGGAGCGCGCACCCGGAGGCCGCCCTCGACTGGCTCACGCCGCACGGCACCTGATGGCTTTCGGCCACGCCTGTCGTCGCTCTGGTGAAGCGCCGCCCCCATCCTGTTCGATGAGGTTCGAACAGTCGCGCGCCGGCAGTGGCGTGCCCCAGGGAGCGGAGTTCCTCGATGTCCACGCAGACCGGCCCGGCACGCGACACCCAGCCTCGCGGCCATGCGTTCGTGCCGGGGCCCAAGGGGCTGCCGCTCGTGGGGAACCTGCCGCAGTTCGGCAGGAATCCCCTTGCCTTCTTCGAACTCCTGCGGGGCCACGGGGACCTGGTGCGCTGGCGGTTCGGACGCAACCGGTGCGTCTTCCTCGCCGACCCCGACCTGGTGGGCGAGTTGCTCACCGAGACGGAGCGCACCTTCGACCAGCCGAAGCTCGGCATCGCGTTCCGTACGGTGCTGGGCAACGGGATGCTCGTGGCGCGGGGCCGGGACTGGCGGCGCAAGCGCTCGCTGGTGCAGCCCTCCGTGCGGCCCAAGCAGGTCAAGTCCTACGCGACCACGATGGCGGACTGTGCGGTGGAGCTCGCGGACCGTTGGACGGACGGCCAACGGGTCGACGTCAAGCGGGAGATGTCCGCGCTGACCCAGAGGATCGCGGTACGCACGATCTTCGGGGTGGACACCCCCGCGGACTCCGAGGCGATGGGCCGGGCGATGGACGTCGCCCAGATGGAGATCGGCAAGGAGTTCGCCGGGCTCGGCGCGCTGCTTCCGGACTGGGTGCCGACCCCGGGCCGGGCACGGATCAGGAAGGCGGCCGTCGTCATCGACGCCGAGGTGCGCCGGGTCGTCGCGCGGCACCGGGACGGCGAGGAGGAACGCCCCGATCTGCTCAGCCGGTTGCTCACCGCCGTCGACGAGAGCGGGACGCGCCTCAGCGACGAGGAGATCCGGGACGAGGCGGTCACGCTGTACATCGGCGGCCATGAGACGACGAGTACGACGCTGGTGTGGGCGTGGTACCTGCTCGCCCGCACCCCCCGCGTCCGGGACGCGCTCGCCGAGGAGCTGGACCGGGTGCTCGGCGACCGGGAGCCCGGCTTCGAGGACTACGCACAACTGACCTACGCCCAGGCCGTGGTGAAGGAGACGCTGCGGCTGTTCCCGGCGGTCTGGCTGATCACCGGGATCGCGAAGGAGGGGGCGACGATCGGTGGCCTGCCCGTGGAGGAGGGCACCCGGGTGTGGAGCAGTCAGTGGGCCACGCACCGCGACGCGCGGTGGTTCCCCGAGCCGGAGGAGTTCCGGCCCGAGCGCTGGGACGCCGAGGCAGGGGACGAGATCCCGGAGTACGCGTGGTTCCCGTTCGGCGGGGGTCCCCGGGTCTGCATCGGCACGCGCTTCGCGATGGTGGAGTCCGTCCTCCTCCTCGCCGTGCTGGCCCGCCGTTTCACCCTGGACGTGGACCCGGGCGAGATCACGCCGCTGACGGGTCTGACGCTCCAGCCGGACCGGGACGTGCTGGCGACGGTCCGGGCGCGGTAGGACCTCTCGTTCGGATCATGCCCGGCTCCCCTCCAGGAGCCGGGCGCCGCGACCTCAGTCCCGCGGAAGCCACTTCTTCCAGACGTCCGGGTGGCGCTCGATCCAGCGCTTCGCCGCTTCCTGGGGGTCGAGCTTCTGCGAGGCGATCATCTCGGAGACCTCGTTCTGGTCCTTCTCCGACCAGTGGAACTTCTTCAGGAACGCGGACGCCTCGCCGCCGCGCTCGGCGAAGTCGGCGTTGAGGAACTTCTGCAGCGGTGTCGTCGGGTACGCGCAGTCGATGTCCGCCGGGTCCTTGGCGGCGCACGCGTCGGTGTACTCGGGGAGCTTCACCTCGACCATCGGCACCTCGTTGAACAGCCACTGCGGCTGGTACCAGTAGCTGAGGAAGGGCTTCTTCTCCTTGGCGAACTGCTGGATCTGGGTGATCTGGGCCGCCTCGGAGCCGGCGAAGACCACCTTGTAGTCCAGGTCCAGGTTCTTCACCAGGGCCACGTCGTTGGTGACGTAGGAGGGCGAGCCGTCCATCAGCTGGCCCTTGCCGCCGCTCTCGGCGGTCTTCAGCTCCTCGGCGTACTTGTCGAGGTTCTTCCAGTCCGTGACGTCGGGGTGCTCGTCCGCCCAGTACTTCGGCACGTACCAGCCGATGTGGCCGGTGACCCCGAGGTCGCCGCCCCGGACGATGGTCTTCTTCTCGTCGACGTACAACTTCTCCTGGTCCGGGTGGCCCCAGTCCTCCAGGATCGCGTCGACGCGGCCCTGGCTGAGGGCGTCCCAGGCGGGGACCTCGTCGGTCTGGACGAGGTCGACGCGGTAGCCGAGCTTCTCCTCGAGGAGGTGCTCCGCCACGGCGACGTTCGCCTGGGCGCCGACCCAGGACTGGACGGAGAGCGTGACGGTCCTGACGCCGGCGGGGGCCGCGAAGGGCGAGGCCTGCTTGGTCATGTCGGCGGCGCCGCAGCCGGCCGTGGCCAGCAGGGCCCCGGCCGAGGCGAGCGCCACGGGCAGGCGGGTGCGGGAGCGGTTCATCTCAGCTCTCCTGTCGCTGGCGGCGGGCGGTGGGCTGGGTGACCCGGTCGAGCATCAGGCCGAGGCAGACGATCGCCGCTCCGGCGACGAGGCCGGTGGCCAGGTCGCCCTGGGCGAGGCCGAGGACCACCTCGTAACCGAGCGCACCCGATCCGACGAGTCCGCCGATGATGACGACGGCGAGGACCAGCACGACCGCCTGGTTGACGGCGAGCAGCAGGGAGGGCCTGGCCAGGGGGATCTGGACCTGGCGCAGTTGCTGGCCGGGGGTCGCGCCGAGCGAGCGGGCGCACTCCATGGCCGCCGGGTCGACGCCCCGCAGGCCCTGGGTGGTGATGCGGATGACGGCGGGCAGCGCGTAGATCACCGCGGCAGCGGCGGCGGGGGCGCGGCCGACTCCGAAGAGGGCGACGACGGGGATCAGGTAGACGAACTGCGGCATGGTCTGGAAGACGTCCAGGACCGGTCGCAGCAGCCGCTCCAGGCGTTCGCTGCGGGCCGCGCCGACGGCGACGCCGAAGCCGAGGACCAGGGTGACGGCGACGGCGGCGAGCACCTGGCTGAGGGTGTCCATCGAGGGTTCCCACACTCCGAGGACGCCGATCGCGGCCATGGCGAGGACGGCGGTGGCGGCGGTGCGCCAGGTGCCGATGGTCCAGGCGAGGGCGGCGACGATCAGCAGCACCGACCACCAGGGCAGGCCGGTGAGCCCGCCGCGCAGCGGGTTGAGGACGCCGCTGGTGAAGTGGGAGGCGAGGTCGGCGGTGCCGCCGACGACGGGCACCCCGGTGTAGAGGTGGTCGACCATCCAGTCCTTGGCGGTGTTGACCGGTCCGGCGATGGCCACGGTCACGTCCTCGGGCCAGACCCGGCCGTCGGTGGCCCGTCCGACGACGGCGACGGCCGCGGTGACCACGGCGGCAAGGGACCAGCCGCGCCAACCGCGCAGCAGGGCCGGGCCGGTGGGCTCGGCGCCGATGCGGCGTCCTGCCGCCTCCGTCGTACGGTCCAGGACGACGGCCAGCAGCACGATCGGGATGCCGGCGGCGAGCGCGGCGCCGACGTCCACGGAGGACAGCGCCTGGTAGACGCGGTCGCCGAGGCCGCCCGCGCCGATCACGGAGGCGATGACGGCCATGGAGAGCGCCATCATGATGGTCTGGTTCAGGCCGAGGAGGAGTTCCTTGCGGGCCAGCGGGAGCCGGGCGCTCAGCAGCCGCTGCCGCCCGGTCGCGCCGAGCGAGGCGACGGCCTCCATCACGCCGGCGTCCGCGCCGCGCAGGCCGAGCGCGGTGAGCCGGGCCATCGGCGGAGCCGCGTAGACGACGGTGGCGAGGACGGCCCCGGGCACGCCGATGCCGAAGACCAGCACCACGGGGAGCAGATACGCGAAGGCGGGCAGCACCTGCATGGTGTCGAGCACCGGGCGCAGGACGCGGAACACGCGGTCGGACAGGCCGGCCGCCAGTCCGAGGAGCAGTCCGAGCACGACCGAGGCGAGGACGGCGACGGCCATCAGCGCGAGCGTCTGCATGGTCGGCACCCACATGCCGAGCAGCCCGCAGACCAGGAAGGAGACGGCCGCGGTGAGGGCGAGCCGGATCCCCGCGACGCGCCAGGCGACGGCGGCGGCGAACACGGTGACGCCGGCCCAGCCGAGGGCCAGGAGGACCAGGTAGACCCCGCGTACGGAGAGCACGACGGCGTTGCTGATGTGGCCGAAGAAGTAGAGGAACAGCGGGTGGCTGTCGCGGTTGGAGACGATCCAGTCCGTCACGTCGCCGAGCGGCGCGGAGAGGTCGGCGGTCAGCGCGTCGGGCCAGACGCCGCCGCCCCAGCGGCCGTGCGCGAGCGGGACGAGGACGGCGGCGACGAGAGCGAGCAGCAGGAGCTTGGCCGCTGCCGGGCGGTCGCGGAGTACGGCCAGTGGTCCCCGGCGCGCGCCCGCCTGCGCGGGGCGGGCCGGAGTGGCCTGGGCGGTGGCCATCACAGGGTCACCTCGCGGGAGCCGTCCGGCGCGTCGTGGCCGGCGGCGAGGTCCGGGGCGCCGGACGCGGAGGCGGAGGCGGTCGCGTGACGGGGTCCGGTCGTTCCCGCGACGACGTCGAGCAGGCACGCGTGGTCGACGACGCCGACGAGCCGGCCGGCGTCCATCACCCGGGCGGCGGGGTCGCCGGAGCGGGAGACCGCTTCGATGGCCTCGGAGACGGTGGCCCCGGGGCGCAGGGCCGGGCCGCGCTCGCTCTCCCCTGCGAGCGCGGGCCGCATGGCCGTGGCGACGGTGAGGACCTGTTCGCGGGGCACGTCGCGGACGAACTCGCGCACGTAGTCGTCCGCGGGCGCGCCCACGATCTCCTCGGGGGTGCCGAGCTGGACGATGCCGCCGTCGCGCATCAGCGCGATCCGGGTGCCGAGGCGCAGCGCCTCGCTGAGGTCGTGGGTGATGAAGACCATGGTGCGGCCCTCCTCACGATGCAGCCGGACCACCTCGTCCTGCATCTCGCGGCGGATCAGCGGGTCCAGCGCGCTGAACGGCTCGTCGAAGAGGAGGACGGACGGGTCGACGGCGAGCGCGCGGGCGAGCCCGACGCGCTGCTGCTGGCCGCCGGAGAGCTGGGACGGGCGGCGGTCCTCCAGACCCGCGAGGCCGACCTTCGCCACCAACTCCGCCGCCTTGGAACGGCGTTCGGCCTTGCTCAGGCCCTGGATCTCCAGGCCGTAGGCGACGTTGTCCAACACCGTGCGGTGCGGCAGCAGTCCGAAGTGCTGGAAGACCATCGCCGCGCGGTGGCGGCGCAGTTCGCGCAGCCGGGAGCGGTCCATCGCGAGGACGTCCTCGCCGTCGATGGCGATGGTGCCGCTGGTGGGCTCGATCAGCCGGGTCAGACAGCGTACGAGGGTCGACTTGCCGGAGCCCGAGAGGCCCATGACGACGAAGACCTCGCCCTTGCGGACATCGAAGGAGACGTCGCGCACGGCGGCGGTGCAGCCGGTGGCTGCACGCAGTTCGGCGGGTGGGAGCGCGGCGTGCTCGCCGCCGGGGATCCGGTCGGCCTTGGGGCCGAAGACCTTCCAGAGGCCGCGCACGGAGAACACGGGGTTCCCGCCGGCCCCGGCCGGCCCGGTGGCCTTGAGGGTCTCGGTTCCGCTCATCGGACATCGCCTCCGGTGCTGGTGCTGGTGACCGGCGCGGTGTCACGCGCCCGGTCCGCGAGGAGTTCGGCGCACTTCTCGCCGACCATCAGGACCCCGATCATGGGGTTGACGGCCGGCATGGTCGGGAAGACGGAGGCGTCGGCGATCCGGATGCCTTCCAGGCCACGGATGCGCAACTGCGGGTCCACGACGGCCTGCTGGTCGTCAAACGCGCCCATCCGGCACGTGCCGGCCGGGTGGTAGACGGTGTGGGCGACCTTACGGGCGTACTCGCTGATGTCCTCGTCCGAGGTGACCTCGGGCCCGGGGCAGACCTCGCGCTTCAGCCAGTGGGCCAGCGGTTCGGTGGCCGCTATCTCACGGGCGAGCTTGATGCCGTCGACCAGGGTGCGCCCGTCGTGGTCGTCCTCGTCGGTGAAGTAGCGGAAGTCCAGGGCCGGCTTGACCTCGGGGTCGGCGCTCGTGAGGTAGAGGCGGCCCCGGCTGCGCGGCTTGGGGATGTTCGGGGTCATCGACACCCCGTGCTCGGGCTTCTCGTAGCCGAGCCGCTCCGGGTTGTCGGTGAACGGGATCTGGTAGAAGTGGAACATCAGGTCCGGGCCCCGGGATTCGGGGTGGCGGCGGACGAAGAGTCCCGCGTCGGAGTCCATCGCGGAGTTGTCCGGGATGGGCCCGTCGGTCTCCCAGACGATGACGGACTCGGGGTGGTCGAGCAGGTTCTCGCCGACGCCGGGGAGGTCGTGGCGTACGTCGATGCCCAGTGCGGTCAGGTCCTCGCGCGGACCGATCCCGGAGTGCAGCAGCAGCCGGGGCGTGTCCACCGCGCCCGCGCAGACGATGACTTCGCGGGCGGCGCGCAGCAGGATCTCCTCGCCGGCCTTCGTCCGCACGTGTACGCCGGTGGCGCGGGCGCCGTCGAGCTCCAGCCGGTACGCCCAGGTCTCCAGCATGATCCGCAGGTTGGGGCGGTCGCCGGCCTCGATGTGCGGGTGGAGGTAGGCGACCGAGGCGGAGGAGCGCTTGTTGTTCTCGGGGTGGTAGGCGAGGTCGAAGAAGCCGACGCCCTCGTGGAACGGCTCGCTGTTGAAGCTGTCCACGCGCGGGACCCCGGCCGCCTGCCGGGCTGCGTCGACGAAGTCGCGGGCGATGGCGTTGCGGTCCTTCTCGTCGACGGGGACGATGTGGTTGCGCAGCTTGGCGAAGTACGGGTCCATCGCGGCGGCGCCCCAGCCCTCGGCGCCCGCCTCGGCCCACTCGTCCCAGTCGCCGGGCAGCGGCTTGAAGCTGATGAGGGTGTTGTGCGAGGAGCAGCCGCCGAGGACCCGGGCCCTGCTGTGCCGGATGTGGGAGTTGCCGCGCGGCTGTTCGGTGGTGGGGTAGTCGTAGTCGAGGTCGCCGCCGAGCAGGCCGAGCCAGCGGCGCAGGGTCAGCACGTCGTCGCGGTCGATGTCGGTGGGGCCGCCCTCGATGACCGTGACGGTGACGTCCGGGTCCTCGGTGAGCCGGGAGGCGATGACCGATCCGGCGGTGCCGCCGCCGACGATCACGTAGTCGGCCACGGGGCCGTCGGGGACCGCGGTGCTGCGGGGGGTGGAAGGCATCGGTCACTGCTCCTTCTGCAAGGTTCGTGCGTGTACGTGATGCTGCGAACAGCCGGGCGGGGCACCGGAGTCGACCGTTTCCGGGGCCCCCGCAGGCGTCAGCCGGCGAACCAGCGCTGGGGGCGCGGGTTCAGGTTCTGGTAGATGTGCTTGGACTCGCGGTACTCGGCGAGCCCCGTCGGGCCGAGCTCGCGCCCCGTGCCGGACTTCCCGAAGCCGCCCCACTCGGCCTGCGGCAGGTAGGGGTGGTAGTCGTTGATCCAGACGGTGCCGTGGCGCAGCCGTCCGGCGACCCGGCGGGCCCGGCCCGCGTCGGTCGTCCAGACGGCGCCCGCGAGGCCGTAGTCGGTGTCGTTGGCCAGCGTGACGGCCTCTTCCTCGGTACGGAAGGTCTCGACGGTGAGGATCGGGCCGAAGGTCTCCTCACGGACCACCCGCATCGCGCGGTGGCAGCCGTCGAGGACGGTCGGCCGGTAGAAATAGCCGCCCTCGGGCCGTACGTCGCTGGGCTCCGGCCGTTCGCCGCCGGCCCGGACGATCGCGCCCTCCTCCCGGGCGGAGGCGACGTACGCCTCGACCTTGGCGAGCTGCTGGGCGGAGACGAGGGGGCCGCACTCGACGCCGTCGAAGGTGCCCCGGCCGAGGCGGATGGCGTCGGCGCGGCGGGCCAGCTCGGTGACGAACCGCTCGCTGACCGAGTCCTGGACGATCAGTCGGGCCCCGGCGGAGCAGACCTGGCCGCTGTGGAAGAACGCGGCGTTCAGCGCCTGGTCGACGGCGGTGTCGAAGCCCTCGTCGGTGGCGCAGGCGTCGGCGAAGACCACGTTGGGGTTCTTACCGCCGAGCTCCAGGGCGACCTTCTTCACGGTCGGCGCGGCGGCCTGGGCCACCTTCGTACCGCTGGCGAGGCCGCCGGTGAAGGAGACCAGGTCGACGTCCGGGTGCTCGGAGAGGCGCGCGCCCACCGGGTCGCCCGCGCCGGTGACGAGGTTGGCCGCGCCGGCGGGGAGCCCGGCTTCGGAGAGCAGCCGGATCAGGTGGACGGTGGAGAGCGGGGTGACCTCGCTGGGCTTGAGCACGAACGTATTGCCGGCGGCGAGGGCCGGGGCGATCTTCCAGCTGGCCTGGAGGAGGGGGTAGTTCCAGGGGGCGATGAGGGCGCAGACGCCGACGGGCTCGTGGACGACGATGCTGTGGACGTCGGGGTCGCCCGCGTCGACGACCCGGCCGCCGCTCTCGTTCATCACGAGGTCGGCGAAGTAGCGGAAGGCTCCCGTGACGTCGTCGACGTCGACCCGGCCCTCTCCGAGGGTCTTGCCGGTGTCGCGGCTCTCGGTGATCGCGATCTCCTCGCGGTCACGCTGGAGCAGCTCGGCGACGCGGCGCAGCAGCCCGGCCCGCTCGGCGACGGGCTTGTGAGGCCAGGGGCCGTCGTCGAAGGCGCGTCGCGCCGCCGCGATCGCCTCGTCGGCGTCCTTCGCCCCGCCCTCCGCCACGACGGCCAGGACCGTGGCGTCGGCGGGGTCGATGACCTCGCGCGTCGCGCCTGATCCGGCGGCCCGCCAGGTGCCGTCGATGTGGATGGTATTGAGCGCCGACATGTCGATTTTCGCCTTCCGTGCCTGATATGCCCCCTCCGGTTCGGCCGGGGCGTGCTGCGCGGTGAACCGGGGTACGGCCGCACCAGCGGCCTGGTCCCCTCCCCGGTCCGGCGGAATGTATGCCGAGAATTTCACGCAGAGTGATGCGCCTCACGCGCGCGGGCCTCCCCGAGAGGATCCCGGCCCTCCGTGCGGGCGGCCTTGTGCTGGTCAGACGGGTGGTTGTGCGGCAGCCAGCCGGTGGGCCGCGTGCTCCCACACCTCCGGCCCCTCCCCCGCGACGGCGGCGGCGAACCGCTCCGGGCGGGCGAGGAGCCGCCGGTGGCCGGGGTGGAGCGCGGTGTGCGCCAGCAGCCAGCCCGCCAGCGGATGGGGATCCCCCGGCGCCTCGGACCAGCGCTCCCGGTACGCCTCCCGTGCCGCCGCTGCCTCCCCCCGGACCAGCAGCACATCGGCGCGGACCGGCGGCGCGGCCCGGAGGCGTACGCCCCGGGCGACGGTGACCGACGCGGTGTCCGGAGCGGCGACCGACGTGCCGCCCGGCCCGGTGTCCGCAACGGTGACGTCCGGCGCGCTGTCCGGGCGCGCGATGTCCGGGCGGAGGTACAGCGCGCCCCGCACGTCCTGCCAGTGTGTACGTTCCGAGGCCGGGACGAGCAGGGGCCGTCCTACGGGCGGCGGCGGAGCCCCCGTGCGCAGCGCAGCGCCCAGGCCGGCGCGCTCCTCGTCCGCGCACCGCAGATTGCGCAGCCGCCACTCGACCCGGTGACCGGCCGCCGCCGCGCGGGCCCGCGCCACGGCCCGCCCGTCCACGGGTTCGCGGAGCCAGCCGTCGACGGTGCGGGTCAGTCCGGCGACGAGCCGGCGGCCGGGTCCGGTGAGCGCGGCGCGGGTCGCCAGGGTCCGCAGGACCGTACGGGTCTGGAGGCGGCGGAGCGCGAACCGGAAGGGCGCCAGGTCCAGCGGATCGGCCGCCCGGTCCCCGATCCGGTCCCGCCAGAACCCGGCGACGCCGACGAAGGCGTACGCCCCGTGGAGAAGCCCCGGCAGATGCCGCGGGTCCGGGCGCCACGGGGCGTAGTGCTCCTCCTCTCGGTCGTCGTCGAGCATCGCGAAGAGGTGCAGCAGCGCGCCGAGTTTGCTGTGCTGGAACTCGTGGACCATCGTCTCCGCGAGCGCCGCGCCGTCCGGGGGCAGGGCCACTACCAGGGAGCCGAACGCGTCGGCGGTGGAGGCGCTAAGCCCCGCGACGGGGCCGTCCGGCAGCCGTCCGGGCCAGGGCACGATGCGCCTGATCGCCTCGGGGCGCAGCGTGCCCGGTCCCGTACCGCCGGAACGCGGCCCGGGACCGCAGGCGGGTCCGAGCAGCGCGACCGCCTCGGTGAAGAGGCTCTGCCAGGTGCCGAGTTCGCGCGGAGTGAGCCGTCGGGGCGGGATCGGCCGGTCGAGGTCGCGGTACGGGTCGGTGTCGTCGAGGGCGACCTCGGGCCCGCCCGGCCGGACCGGCAGCCGGTGCGTGGGCCACCACAGAGCGCTCGGCGGGGCGGTGAGCGGTCGCACGGTCAGCGCCGTCGCCCCGGTGCCCCGTCCGGTCGCGAGGAGGAGCAACTCCCCCTCTCGCACCCGCGCGTGGACCGGCTGGAAGCCCAGCAGCGGAATGCCCGGCAGTCGGGCGAGGCCGAGCGTCGGAAGGGCCACCGCGCCCTCCCTCGCGGGCACGACGAGGTCCGCCGCCGTCCCGGCCCTCAGCGCGGCCACCACGGCGACGCCGGCCAGGTGACCGGTGTCCACCCACAGCGGCGAGCCGACGGCGGTACCGTGCAATCGCCGCAGCGTGTGGGCGAGCCAGCTCCCCACCTGCGGACTGAGCAGCAACTCCTCGACGCAGCCCGGCTTTCGGGCCTCGGCTCGTTCGACGGCCCGCCAGATGACGCCCAGGTCGGCGGGGCCGAGCAGCGCGGGCCGTTCCTCCAGCAGGCTCAGCAACTCCCGCAACAGGAGCAGGCGTCGTGCCCGTTCGCCTGCCACGAGGAAGCCGACGGCCTCCGCCGAGCCACCGCCCGCGGCGAGTTCGTCGAACCAGTGGCCGGGCATCCGCATCGGTCCGTGCACCCGCGCTCCTCTGTTATGGCCCCGACTCGACCTGCGGGAAACCGCTTCCGGGGCGGGCCGCACAGCGCTCAGTCGGCGCGGGCGGTGGGGGGTTCGGACAGCGTGCTGGTACGCGCTCTTCGGATCTCCTCCAGCAGACGCTGTCCGGGCGCGGGAGCGAGGGCGCGCACGGTGGCGACGCCCACTTCCGCGAGGTCCGCCACATCGGACTCCAGGTAGTCGGCCGGTTCACCGGCCGATGCCGTCTGCTGCAAGGCCTTTTCCCCCTCTTCGGTCCGGCGGCACACGATGCCACCCGTCCCTTCCCATCATGACGAATGGGTTGCCTTCCGGAAACCCGTGCGATCACGTCGTACGATCACGGTCCGGGCGGACCGGGCCGGTCCTCGACCAGGAACTCCCGCAGGGCTTGCTCCAGTTCGACGGCCCTGGCGGGATCGTCGTCGAGCAGGGTGACGGCCCGGTAGAGGTCCCAGGGTCCCTCCGGGCGCCGCCGCAGCGTCCGCAGAATGCCCAGGACGTCCGTACGGGGCACCGCGTGCCGTGGCATCCGTGCCACCAGGACCGGGTCCAGCTCCCCCACCATCGTCTGGCGTTCGTCCCGGTCGCTCATCAGCGGATAGGCGAGGAGGGCTTCGACCACCCGGAGAAGACCGCCGCCCGTCCGGTCGGGTCCGGGCGGACTCCGTTCGTCGGCGGTGTCGCCGGACGGTCGGGCAGGTGCTCCGAGTGGCCGGGGCGGTGCAGTTGGAGCGTGGGGAGCTGGGTGTGGCTCCCTTCGGCGCGCAGCCGGTCGAACCGGCCCCGGACTGCCGCGAAGAGGGCCTCCGGGTCGGGAGCCGGGCCGCCCGGCAGTCCGGCCAGCTCGCGGAGGAGGACGTCGGAGAAGACGCCCAGGCGGCGCACGGGGTCGTTGGCCGCGCGCTGCCCCCGGTCGGCGGCCAGCAGCACGTTCTGCCGGTGCACCCGCTGTCGCTGCCCGGCGGGGAGGCTCCCGTCGGGGATCGTGACCGCCGGGCGGTGGCGCTCCTCGAAGGTCCGGCAGGCGTCCACGACCCAGTTCTGCTCCGCGAAGCCGGGCAGGACATCGCTGCTCAGGCGGCGGCGGGCGGACTCCAGGTCGATGTTGCGGCGGTCGGCGTCCGTGGCGTCGGCGCAGTAGAGCCGCAGGTGTTCGTCCCGGTCCAGGACGCCGTGCCCGCCCCACCAGACCCAGAGCACGTCCCCCTGGCGGGCGGGCAGTTCGTGGACCAGGACCCGACGCAGGCTCTCGTGGTCGGCGCCGCGGTGGCCGGTGACCGGGTCCGACCCGTGCGCCGGGGCGAGGTGCAGCAGGATGTTGGCGTCCGGCACGCCCGTGGACCGCAGCCAGTCCCGGAAGCGCAGCGCGTCGCGGACCGGCCCCGGCAGCGTCCAGTGCGGGCCCGCCGCATAGGCCTCGACGCCGACGACCAGCGCCACCACGCGCGCCGGGTCGACACCGCCCGCGGTCACGGCAGCCGCTCCGCGATGGCCCGGTAGACGGCCGGATCGGCCCAGTAGGCGCTGTGGGCGGCGGGGAACGGCTGCCGGTTGTCGGTCGCGATGTCCTCGGCCCGGCCGGGGAACAGCGGCGCGGCGGCGAAGCCGAGCAGATCGCGGCGGTCGTGGATGTTCAGCCAGGCGGGGACGTGGGCGGGCAGCGGTTTTGGGTGTTCGAGGTGGGGCAGCGCCCCCGTCTCGTACAGGAACGGCCCCTGCGAGCCCACCGTGACCAGCAGCCGGACGCCGGGCAGCGGGGCCTCGATCAGGGTGTCGAGGGCGATGATCCCGCCGAGGCTGTGGCCGAGCAGGACGACCGGGGGCTCCACGGCGGCGACCAGCTCGCGCAGCGCGGCGCGCAGGGGGCCGCCGCGGACGAGGAACGTGAGCACGTCGCCCGCCGCCGGGTGGGCGGCCCCGGTGAGGGCGCGGCGGCGGCGTACCGCGTAACGGGAGCCGAGCCGGGCTATGGGCCGGGCGACCAGACGGCCCACCGGCCCCCTGCTCGTACCGGGCGCGGCGGCGCCGAGCTCCCGGGCGATGCGGTCCACCGCGGCGTCGCGGGTGGCCCCGTCGGGGATCACGGGCGCGTCCTCGGCCAGGGCCGCGCCGATCACGGCCGCGGCCAGCGCGCGGGCCAGGAGCGTCGCCAGGGTTTCGGGGTCCAGGGCTTCGGCGGCCGGGGCGAGCAGGGGACCACGGGCCAGGGCGGCGGCCCGCGCACCGAGCCCCGGGCCCAGCTCCGGGGCGGTCCCCTCGCCCCGGGCGGCCAGCGCCGCCAGCCGCTCCCGGAACTCCTCGTCGGGGAAGGCGGCGCCCGGCGGGATCTCACCCGAGGGGCCGCGCGCGGCGGCGCGGGCCAGCTCCGCCTCCGGGTCGCGGTAGAGGCGCTCCCAGGCGGCGGTCTCGTCGTCCTGCTCGCTCTCCGCGTCCCGTTCGGTGGCTCCGGCCCCGTCGTACGGGATGCTGGCCCCGCCCGCCGCGAGCCGGGCCCCGTACCGCTCGCCCCAGTCGAGCGGAACGACCCGCACGCCCGGGGCGGCCTCGGCCAGCGAGGCCGTGACCCGTGCGTACAGGGTCTCGGCGTGCGGTGGTCGCACGCCCGTGCCGTGGATGAATATGACCGTGGTCATGCCTCGCCCCCGTCGGTGTTCTCCCGGCCCGCCCATCCGGGCCGGGTCCCGTGGTCCGTCCGGACCGGACGTCCGAGCGCCGGCCCGGTCCGTCGCCTCACAACGGAATCACCGGCACGTCGTACTCGATGCGCTGGTGCAGCCGGGCCGAGGTCCGCCACGGGTGCTGTTCCCCGAGGACACGCGTCAGGCCCTCCACCGCCCGGGTGTTGAGCCGGTCCGCCTCCGTGGGGCGGCCGAGTCCGCGCTGGTCCAGGGAGAGGTTCGCGACGCAGACGAGGGTGAAGGGATGGTCCTCTCCCGCCACCTCGGTGAGCAGCGGGAGGGTGGCGCTGTCCACCTCCAGCGCGCCGGCGAAGTCCAGCCGGGCGTAGTGGTCGTTGGCCCGGCCCAGCGCGGCGGCCAGGGAGTAGACGTGCCGCTCCCCCAGGTCCGCCCGGAGCCGTGCCCCCGCGACCGTGTCCAGCCGCTCGGCCTCCTCGACCTCGCCCATGGCCCGCAGGGTGGCGGCCACGTTGACCATGGCGCACAGGGTGTACGGGTGGTGCTCGCCGAAGATGTCCCGGTAGCGGTCGAGGATCTGCCGTCCGAGGCGCCGGGAGTCCTCCAGCCTGCCCGCGATCCTGCGGTCGACGACCGCCGCGAGGGCGGCCCCCAGGGTCTCCGGGTACTCCGCGCCGTACCGGGTGGTGAAGCTCTCCAGGATCTCCTCGACCAGCTCCGACGCCTCCTCCTGCAGCCCGGCCCGGCGTCGGCAGATCGCGAGATTCAGCGCGGCCCGGATCGTCGCCGCGTTGGTGCGGCCGAAATGGGTTCGATAGGTCTGGTAGGTCGACTCCTGGAGCACCCGGGCCTGGGGGAAGTCGCCCGCCTCGCGGGTGTCCGCCGCCAGGGCGCTCAGGGTGTTGAGAGTCAGGCCGCTGGTCGGACCGTAGAGCAACTGGCGTTGCCTGGCGGTCTCTTCGTCGATCTCCATCGCCCGCCGGAAGTCGCCGTTCACCCGCAGCGAGACGCCGTAGCTGTGGGCCGCGTTCAGTGTGGTCGGGTCCTCAGGACCGTAGAGGTCGCTCGACCGCTCGAAGGCCTCGGCGTTCAGCTCCCGGGCGGCGGCGAAGTCGCCCCGGTAGCGCAGCGAACCGGCCATCTGGAGCATGGAGTCGATGAGCTCCTCCTCCGGGATCGGGGCGTTGCGCGAGACCTCCATGGCCTGCTCGCTCAGCGCGGCGGCCTCCGGGATCCGGCCGAGGTGCTGGAGGTAGAAGCCGAGCATCTTCGTGATCCGGATGACATGCAGGTCGTCCTCGGCCGACTGCTCGCTCCAGGCGTCCCACGCCCGCCGGGTCAGGTCCGCGCCCGCCTCGTGCGCACCCCAGTAGTAGAGGAAGGTGACCATGTCGAACACCAGGTCGCGCACCCAGCCGTCGGAGCTGTCGACCGCGTCGGAGGCGATCACGTGGGGCAGCAGCCCGAGGTAGGTGGGCCACTGTTCCGGCGAGGCGGGCAGACCGGGTTTCGCGGTGGTCAGGAGCGCGTGGGCGGCGTTGCGCATCGCCTCCCGCTCCTCCGGGCCCAGCCGGGCGACGATCACGTTCTGCATCAGCCGGTGCATCTGGAGCGTGCCGGCCTTGTGGTCGAGGCGCACCAACGAGAGCTTGCTCAGGTCGCGGGTGGCGCGGGCGAGCAGCAGGGGGTCGCGCAGCACAGGGTCCAGCTCGGGGGTGATCTGGACGTTGCGGCCGCCGCGGAGCATGTTAAGCGGGATGGGCTCGGGTGCCATGCAGGCGCAGATCTGGAGCAGTTGGCGGGCGGCGGGGTTCTCGAGGGACAGCCGGCCGAGTGAGATGTCCCAGACCGCGGCGACGGGCAGCGGGTAGTCCGGGGACGGGGCCAGTTCGAGGATCTCGGGGCGGCGTTCGTCGAGCAGTTGGAGGTACTCGTCGACCGGCATGCCGGTGGCGGCGTGCCAGGCGCCGGCCTGTTCGACGGCCAGGGGCAGATCGCCGAGCGCCTCGGCGAGCCGGCCCGCGTCATGGGTGCTCAGTCCCCGGGCCCGGCGCTGGAGCAGGGCGATGCTCTCCTCGCGGTCGAAGACGTCGACGCTGAGGGGGGTGGCGACCCGTTCCCACTCCCGGTTGCGCGAGGTGACGATGATCTTTCCCGGTCCGCCGTTGGGGAAGTACGAGCGCACCGACTCGATGTCCTCGGCGTTGTCGAAGACCAGCAGCCAGTTGTCGAAGGGCTTGCCGGTGCGCAGGGCCTCGCGGACGGCGGGGACGGCGGTGTTCGCCTGCGGCCCGACCTCCAGGCCGAGGCCGGCCGCCAGCTCGGCGAGCGCGGCCAGGATCAGGCTCTCCTGCTCGGCGGGGATCCACCAGATGACGTTGTACTCGCCGCTGTGACGGTAGACGTACTCCACCGCGATCTGCGATTTGCCCACGCCGCCGAGGCCGTGCAGTGCGTGCGGGAGGACCGCGGTCGTCTCGTCCTCGGTCAGCTGCCGCTCCACGGCGGCGAGGAGGGACTCGCGGCCGGTGAAGTTGGGGTTCTTCGGCGGTACGTTGCCCATGATCCTCGGCTGGCCCGAACGGACGACGCGTGCTTCCGGCGCTTTGACTTCCATCTCCTCGTGAGCCCTCCGGGCGGTGTTGTCAGCTGGTGCCGAGGGGGCAGCTGCTGGGGGTGTCGTGGGCGGCACGGGTCCTCCTGGTGAAACGACGCTGTCCGGTGGCAGCCTTGCCCATTTCGAGGCGGCTTTCAGCACATCCGCGTCGATCTCACCCGGCCGGGCAGGGGGGTCGTCCGGCGAACGCACCAGGCGGGCGGCCACCCTGGCGGCCCGGCCGGCGTAGGGGCCCGACAGCGCCCGGAGCACCGCCAGCTCGATGCGGAGCCAGGGACGGACGCCGGGCTCCGCACCGGGGAGGGCGGTGCGCACCGGGTCGTGGAGGGCCGCGCGCAGTCGCGCACCGTGACCCTGCCCCGTCCGCAGCTCCGCCAGCAGGCCCACGGTGCGGGCGAGTTGGGTCCTGGTGCTGGTGGCGAGCAGTGCCTCGCGCACATCGTCGGCGAAGTCCGGACCGCTCCCGGCGTCGGCGTCCCAGTCGATCAGCCCGCCCATCATGACCTCGGCGAGGTGTTCGGGCCCTGCGTCCGGCAGGGCCAGGTCGCGCAGCTCGTCGATGACGGCGAAGTCCATGGGGGCGAGGGCCAGCAGAACGGCGAGCTGCCGGGCCAACGGGCTGGCGAGGGAGCGGAACCTGCGTACGGCGGCGGCCGCCGCCCGGGGGCCGTCGACGACCGGGGTGCGCAGCCCGGGGGCGGAGGCGCCCTTGGCCATCGCGCCCGCCAGGACCACCGGCAGGGTTCGCCGCACGCCGCGTTCGCCGGTCACCAGGTCGGCCCAGGCGCGGAAGGACCCGGCGCGCACGCTGAGCACCGGTACGGGCACGGTGTCGTCGTCCGGTTCGGGCAGCGGCCGGACGGGGTCGTGCGCGCCGAGCGGCGGACGGAAGCGGAAGCGGCGGTTCGGCGCGCCGAAGCCTCCGGCGTCCAGTTGGGCGCGGAAGGGGAAGAGCGAGGAGCGGTGGCGCAGATAGGGCGGCAGGAGGTGGACCAGCGCGGTGGGCCCGCCGGAGGTGAGCCGTTCCAGCAGCCGGTCGGCCCCGGGGCCCGCCCAGCCGTGGGCGAGTCCGTCCGTCACGACGAGGAAGAGCCGCGCGCCGCGGCCGTCGAGCAGTTCGGCGGGGTCGCCGTCGCGTCCGCCGGGCCAGCGCAGCGCGGGTTCGCCGGCCCCGGCGGGCAGGGCCACCCCGACCGTGCGGACGTCGCGGAAGGCCCCGCTGCGGGCGGCCTCTTCGGCGATCTGCCGCACGGTGGCGCCCCACGGCGGCATGGTGGGCGCCCGGTCGACGAGGAGCACCAGGTCGAAGGCCCTCTCGCGGTCGGGGAGGAAGTAGGGGACCCACAGTCCGTCGGTGAGCCCGTGCTCGGCCGTGCTCTCCTCGTCCAGCGTGCTCCGGCCCCCGGTGGGCACCCTGCGGCCCAGCCCGCGCAGCGACCTGGCCAGCCGCGGCGTGGCCGTGCGCACGGCCCGGGGGCGGTGGCCCGGCAGCCGTTCGGGGCCGGTGCGGGTGAGCTCCTGGACGGTCCTGATCTCCCGTTCGTACGCCGGTGGTCCGGGCAGCCCGGAGACCCCGGGCACGGCGAGGGGCGCGGGGATGGACGCCGTGCCGGGGGCCGGGCCGAGCAGCGGTTCGGTCCCTTCGGCGGGCTGCGGGCCGGCGGCGGGCGGTTGCCCGGAACCGGACGTGTCGGGGCCGGGCGTGTCGGGGTGCCGTTCGGCGTGGGGCGGGTGGTCCGGGGCGGGCCCGGGGGTGCGCTGCGCGTCGAGGCGGGCGGCGGCGAGCCAGGCGGCGTCGGCGAGCTCCGTCCAGTCGGCTCCGCCCGGGTCGGGCGGGCCGTCGTCCTCGTGCCGGTCGCCGGTGGTGGGATCGGGGGAGTCGGCCGGCACGGACGCGGGGTCCGGAGCACGCTCCCTGGGCAAGCCGTTCATCAGCGGCCCTTCGAGAGGTCTCGGAGGAGCATCTCGACGAGTTTACGCCCGTCGGCATCCGCTTGAAAACCGCCCGCCGTCGTCAGCTGAACGGCGTTGAGCAACTGGTCGATGGACTGGGTGCCGCCGCCGCGCAGACGCTTCTCGAACTCGTCCACCAACGCCTCGACGCCTTCCGGGCGCTGCCGCAGATGGCTGACGACGATGCCGATCAGCTGCTCGCGGCCCGGCGGCAGCATCTCCAGCGGCAGGCAGCGGCGGCGGAACGCGGCGGGGAACTCCCGTTCGCCGTTGCTCGTGATGACCACGACGGGGAACTGCGCGCACTCCACCCGGCCACCCTCGACCCTCGCCGAGCCGCGCGGGTCGTCCGTGAACACGGTCGCCGACTCCTCGTTGCTACGCACGAGTTCGGGGATCTCGTAGCTGCCGTTCTCCAGCACGTGCAGGAGGTCGTTGGGCAGGTCGATGTCGCTCTTGTCCAGCTCGTCGACGAGCAGCACCCGGGGGCGCGCGTAGGCGAGCAGGGCGGTGCCGAGCGGGCCGAGGGTGACGAAGTCCCCCAGCGCCGGCGGCCCTTCACCGGTCGGGCCGAGTCCGTCCGGAGCTCCGCCGACGGTGTCGGGGGCGGGGCCGTGCGCGCTCGTGGCGTCGGCTGCCCGCCAGGCCGCGATCGCCTGGGCGCGGCCGATCGCGTCGTACGCGTACAGGCCTCCCTTGAGCGTGCTGCGGCTGACGACGCTCCAGGGCAGGACCCGGCCGAGCCCCAGCTCGCGGGCGATCAGGTAGGCGAGGGTGGACTTGCCGACGCCCGGCGGGCCGGTGATGAGCAGCGGGCGGCGCAGCAGCAGGGCGGCGTTGACCGCGTCGATCTCCTCGCGGCGCAGCTGCGGCCCGTCCTGGATCCGGCCGAGGCGGCGCTCCGCGGCACGGTCGTCCTCGGGCGGCGGCGGCTGGAGCGGGCCGCCGGGAAACGTACGCCAGGGCGGCGGCGTCGGCAGCTCCGGCGGCTCGCCCCCGGGCGCCCTTCCGGTCGCGTGGAAGACCCACCACGGGGGCGGCGGCGACGGTGGTACGGAAGAGGCCTCTCCGGTCATGCCGACAACAACTCCTCACGATCGACCAGCCGGTACGGGTCGTCCCAGAAGAACGCGATGTGCCTGCCCACCCACAGGGGGCCGTCCTCCTCGGTCTCCGCTCCCGCCCTCAACCGGTGCACTTTTTCGGGTAGTTGTGCGTACGTGTGCCCCAGAAGCAGAGTGAGCAGTTCGCTGGACCGGGAGGAGCTTTCGGCCCTGCGGTCCCAGGCGGCGACGCCCACGCCCTCGACGACGGCGGCCTGCAACGCCTCCAGGCCGTGCCCCTGGACGGCGGGCGCGTCGAGGATGACCGCGGTGAGCGACTCGTCCCCGGCGAGGTGGGCACGCCAGCGTTCGAATCCTTCCCGGTCCGCGGCCTTCCAGCGGTGGGGGGTCGGGGCGGTCGCGGCTCGTAGCTGATCCCAGCGGGTTTGCCATCGGCGCAACTGTCCGGCGTCGCCGCGCATCCGGTCCAGGCTGCGCAGATGGACCCGGTAGTGCATGCCGATCGGCCGGGGCCTCGGGGCTCCGGTACCCAGTTCCAGGCGGGCCATGTCGTGGTTCAGCAGGTCGAAGGGGAGCAGGAACTCGACGTGGACCGGCCCCCCGCCGGCTCCCGCCTTCCCTGCGCGACCGCCTGGCTCGGGCTGTCCCGAGTGCCCCTGCGGAGGGTCGGCCCACAGCGCCTCACCCCGCTCGACGGCGCGCTCGACCGCTCCGGCCAGGGTGTTCAGGGTGACGGTCTCCATGGCGCCCTGCTCCGGCCGCCAGTAGCCGGGGACCTTGTTGAGCCAGTGCCGGACGAAGACGTCCGGTGAACCGTCCCGGGCCGGTTCGACCATGACCACCAGACACCGGGGCACCGTCGGGTCGGGGGCGACGGGCCGCTCCAGGCGCCGCCGGCAGTCGGCGAGTGCCTCCCGCGCCGCGACGACCGCCGCCCGGGGGTCGTCGGCCGGCCCGGCGGGGCCCTCCGCCTCCGCCCAGCGGTCCGCCCAGCGGCGCAGCGCCACGCCCTGCTCGGCCGACAGGGCGGCGGCCGCTTCGACGAGGACGACGGCTGCCGGGAGGCCGTCGCCGCGTGCGGTCATGTCCAGTGCGTGGTCGAAGAGTTCGGCCGGCGTTCCGTGGTCCGGCAGGTCCCCGGGCAGTTCGTCGCCGAGGAGGGCGGCGAGGCGGCCGCCGTCGATGTCCTTCGCCTCGACGAGCAGCCGCCGTGCCTGCCGGGCGATGTCATCGGCGAAGACGGGCGCGGGCCAGGGCGCCGGCCGGCCGGCGCGGTCCGGATGCCCGCCTCGGCGGCGAACCGCTCGGCTTCGTCCGGGCCGGAGACGGTGCGGACCGCGTAGACGAGCGCCTCGGGGCCGCCGGGCCGGTGGATCACCTTGCGGACCAGATGCGTCATGGCGACCCGGGGCGTGCTGTCCGGGTAGGTCAGTTCGACGCCGAGTCGGTACGCCACCGTCTCCACGAACTCGCCGCGCTGAGTCGGGTCCTTGACACATTCGAGCAGGGTCAGCGCGTCGACCAGGCTCTGCACCAGGTCCGGTCCCGGGTGCCCGTGCGGGACAGCGTTCATCGCCGGCCATCCCCCCGCCGAGTCGGTCCAACTCACATGGCTGAACGCGAAGTTACCACGATTGAATCTTCGGTAACCAGGAACTTCACGCGCTCCTGTGGCCCCGTGCGGGGCGCTGCCCCAGGCCCTGGACGGGGGTTCGGTGGGGCGGGTCCCGCGGGAACGCCGGGTCCCGCTCGCGGACCGGGCCGCCAGGGTCCGCCGACCGGAGCACCACGTCCGGGGCGCGGTCGGTGCCGGCGGCGTACACGGTGCTGAACCAGGCCGTGTCGGCCTCGCCGACCGCCCCCTCCCGTCCGCCCTCCGCCTCGGCTTCGCCGTCAGTCCAGGAGGACCGGGAAGGCGGTCATGTCGTTCTGCGTCATCACCGGAAGCTTGGTGATCTCCTCGTCCGGGACGGCGAGGCGGAGTCCGGGGAAACGCGTGAACAGGGCGGGCAGGGCAACGCTCGCCTCGACGCGCGACAGGGCCGCGCCGGGGCAGATGTGCGGGCCGTGGCCGAAGGTCATGTGGCGGTTCCGGGTGGGCCGGGTGATGTCGAAGGCGTCGGCGTCGGGGCCGTGTTGCTCGATGTCGCGTCCGATCGCCCGGTAGGAGACGACGACTCCCTCGCCCTTGCGGATCACCTCGTCGCCGACGGCGATGTCCTCGGTGGCAAACCGCATCAGCAGATGGGTCGTGGGGGTGTCCCAGCGCAGCGTCTCCTCGATCACCGCGTCCCAGTCGGCCTCCCCGGCGAGCACCTTGCGCAGCTGGTCTGGGTGGGAGAGGAGGGCGCGTACGGCGTTGAGGACGAGTCCGATGGTGGTCTCGTGCCCGGCGGCGACCATGGCCTTGAGGTTGCCCACCACCTCCTCCTCGGTGAGCGGCTCGCCGCCCTCCTCGGCCAGGATCAGCGCGCTGGTGAGGTCGTCCGTGGGCCGGGCGGTCTTCTCCCGCACGAGGTCGGTGTAGAAGACGTCCAACTCGGCCAGCAGCGCGAGGCGTTCGTCCTGCGGGGTGAGCATGGAGAAGAACGCCTTGTACTGCCTGGTCAGCATGGCGTGCTGGGACTCGTCCACGCCCATGAGCATGCCCACCACCCGCATCGGCAGCGGCTGGGCGAAGACCGCCTTCAGGTCGACGACCCCGTCGTCCCCCCGCGCGGCGTCGAGGGCGTCCAGCAGCTCCTGGGTGAACTTCTCGATCTCCGGGCGGATCGCCTCCAGGCGGCGGGGGGTGAGCGCCTGCGAGGTCTTGGTGCGCAGCCGTCGGTGTGCGGCCCCGTCGACGGTGAACATGGAGCGCCCGGCGTCGATCATGCCGATCAGCGGCCACGCGTGGGTCACCGCGCCGCTCTGCCAGAGGCCCCAGGCGTCGATGTCCTTCACCAGCCGCGGATCGAGGAGGAGTCGGCGCGCCTCGGCGTGCCGGGTGACCGTCCAGGCCGGTACGCCGAGCAGGTCGATCCGGGCGAGGACGCCGGCCTCGCGCAGCCGTGCGGTCTCGCCGTCCAGGTCCTGGACCAGGGGGTCGATGACGACGGTCCCGGCGCCCCGGCCGGCCGCGGCGGCGGCAGTGTGCGGGCAGTTCACAACGCGTCTCCTGTCGTGCGTACGGGCGTGAAGCGGACGGGCAGGGCGGTCGTCCCGCGCAGGAACGCGGACGGCCGGCGGACCAGTTCGGTGGCGGGGACGGCCAGTTCGAGGTCGGGCAGCCGGTCCAGCAGCACCTCGATGCCGGTACGGGCGATGATCTCGGCGATCTCCTGGGCGGGGAAGGGGCAGCGGTACTCGCCGTGGCTGAAGGCCAGGTGCGCGCTGTTGCCACCCTGCCCGGAGCGGACGGTGGAGGCGGTGACCTGCTGCCGGATGTGCGGGTCGGCGTTGGCCGCGCCGAGGCCGAGGAGCAGCATGTCACCGCGCGCGATGTTCCGGCCCCCGAGCCGGGCGTCACGCGCGGCCCAGCGGCCGGCCAGGATCTGGGTGGGGCCGTCCTCCCAGAGCACCTCGTTCATGGCCTCGGCGACACTGTGCCGGCCGCCGGACAGGGCGTCGGCGAACTGGTCCTCGGTGAGCATCAGCCGGGTGGAGTTGCTGATCCAGTCGGCGGTGGTCAGGTGGCCGGCGGCCGTGACCGCCATCAGGTCGAGCGCGTACTTTTCGTCCGTGAACGGTTCGGGGTGGGCGAGCATCCGGGAGGTCACGTCGTCGCCGGGCCGGGCCCGCTTCGCCGCCACGAGGCGCCGCATGTGCTCACCGAAGCTCAGGTGCGCCTTCTGGGCGCCGGGGCCGCCGTCGGCGAGGTCCTTGAGCACCCGCGCGATGTCGGCGCCCTCGTCGTCGGGGAAGCCGACGAGCCGGGCGAGCACGAGCACGGGCAGCGGCTCGGCGAACTCGGCGACGAGGTCGGCGGTGCCGCGGGGGCAGACGGCGTCGATGAGGCGGTCGGCCAACTGCTCGCAGTGCTGCCGGATCTCGAAGGGGTCCGTCCCTTCGAGAGCCGGTACGACCATGTCGACGTGCCGGCGGTGCTCGGCTCCGGCGGTGAAGTAGATGGACGGCATGGGGGTGCCCACCATGGGCAGCAGCGGCCAGTCGGCGGGGACGTGTGCCCACTGGTTTTACAGGGAGACGTCCCGGGGGAACAGCTCCCCGTCGCTGGTGACCTGGTGCAGTTCCCGGTATCCGATCACCAGCCAGGCGGGAAGGCCGCCGGGCAGCTCGACGGGGACGACGGGGCCGTGGTCGCGCCGCATGGACCGGTAGAGCTCCTGCGGCTCGGTGGGGAAGCCGGGCCCGCCGAGCGCGACGGCGCCCGTACCGGCGCCCACGGGGCAGCCTCCTCCGGCGCCGGCCTTGGACGCGGGCGTGGCGGACGAGGGGTTCGTCATCGTACGGACTCCAGGGGCGGCGGCTTCGCGCGTTGCGACCATACGATCAACGCGGCACCACTATAAGGAGGTTGCGTGAACCATCGGAGCTGTTCGCGCTCATCTTCGCCCGAACTCCTCACGATTCGACCTCATGTTCCGCCCGTTCTCCCATGACATCTGCACACCTTTGATCACAAGGTCGGCACCGCCGCTGGGCTCGGCCGGGCGCCGACGGCCGTCGGTCCCGGGCGGGGTCCCGGGCGGGGGCGCGTCCGGGGGCGCGTCCGGGATGGGGACGGCGCGGGGGCCGCCCCGGGCTCGCACCGCTGTCCCACCGCTCTACGATCAGGGCGTGTGCGCTGACGTCATAGTTGCCGAGGACGACGAGAAGCAGGCCGAGCTCGTACGCCGCTATCTGGAACGGGAAGGACACGCCGTACGGATCGTGGGCGACGGCCTCGCCGCGCTCGACGCCGTCCGGCACCAGGAACCCGACCTGCTCGTTCTCGATGTGATGATGCCCCGGGCCGACGGCCTGGACGTGGTGCGCGTACTGCGGTCCGAGAACCGCGAGCTGCCGGTGCTGATGCTGACCGCCCGCTCGACCGAGGACGACCTCCTGCTCGGTCTCGACCTCGGCGCCGACGACTACATGACCAAGCCCTACAGTCCGCGGGAGCTGATGGCCCGCGTCCGTACCCTGTTGCGGCGCACCCGGCGCACCGCCGCCCCGGAGCCGGTGGCCGAGGACCCGGTTCTGCGGGTCGGCGCCCTCGTGGTCGACCCGGCGCGGCACGAGGTGTCCGTGGGCGGCGGGGCGGTGGAGTGCACCCCCGGCGAGTTCCGGATCCTGGCGGCCCTGGCCGCGGGACCGGACCGGGTGTTCAGCCGTCAGCGGCTGCTGGAGGAGCTCCACGGGTTCGACCGCTACATCAGCGCCCGGACCGTCGACGTGCACGTCATGAACCTGCGCAAGAAGATCGAGCGGGCCCCGCGGCGGCCGGAGCGCCTGCTCACCGTGTTCGGCGTCGGCTACAAGCTCACCGATCCGGCGAAGGCCGTCCGGCGTGCGTAGGGTGCGCGACGGGGACGACGGGGCGGTCGGGCGCGGGACGGACGGGGACGGCAGGAGCGCCGGCCGACCCGGTCGGCGGGACGGCCGGCGGGAGGTGGCGGGCCGGGCGCGGCTGCCGCTGCGCCGGAGCCTGCTGGGGCGGCTGCTCGCCGTTTCGGCGCTGGTGGCCGCGTGTTCGGTGGCTGCCACCGCCTGGATCGCCGTGCAGACCACCTCGGGTGCGATCAAGCAGGAGCAGGGGCAGAACCTCACCGCGGACGCCCGGATCTACGACACCCTGCTGGAGTACGGTGCCCGCAATCCGACCTGGGACGGGGTCGGTGCGACGGTGCGCGAACTGGCCCGGGAGTCGGGCCGCCGGGTCGCCCTGACCACGCAGGGCAGGCAGCCGCTCGCCGACTCGGCCACCGCGGCGCCCGCCCCGGCGCTCGGGCCGCAGGCGTCCGCCGTGGTCGACCCGTTGTCCGTGGACACCGTTCTGGCGGCGCGCGGGGCCGACGGGGAGGGCACGGCGGCCGACCGCATCGACCCCCGGGCGGTGGGGCCGTTCCGGCTGTCGGCGGCGGATGGCAAGGCGTTGCGGCGGCTCGCCGACGACAAGGTGGAGTGCCTGAACCGGGCGGGTATCGCCTCGGACGTGGTGGTCGGCCCGAGCGGGCGCCCCCGGGTGCAGACCGTGGGCAACGACCCCGAGCGCGCGCTGGGCACGCGTTGTGATCTCGCCGCTCTGGACACACCCACCCCTTCGGAACGCAAGGCGCTCGACGCGCTCACCGAGCTGGCCGACGCCTGTCTGAAGCGCCAGGGCCGCGAGGGCGTACGGCTGAACAGCGACCTGTCCTGGGGCGATCCCGCGCGGGTGTCCCTGGCACCCGAGTCCGGTCCGCGGCCGGACGGACCCGGGCCGCTGGTGCCGGAGCCCGCGCCTGTGCCGACGCCGCGCGACGCCCCTGCGGAGGCGGCCGAGCCATCCGTCGTGACGCCGGAGCGCACCGGGGAGAACGACCGGGCCATCGCGTCCTGTGTGGGCACGGCCCGGAGCGAACAGCTCAGCTCGTACGTGGCCTCCCCCGCCCTCCTCTTCATCGGCGACGAGGGCGGTGCGACACTGCCCGGGTTCGACCTCTCCCCGGCGAACACGGCCAGGATCGCCGGGGCGGCGGCGCTCGTGCTGGCCCTCACCGTGGGCGCGTCGGTGTTCGCCGGGGCCCGGCTGGTGCGCCCGCTGCACGCGCTGACCGGCGCCGCGCAGCGTATGCGTGACGGGGAGCAGCCGGAGTCGGTGCCCGTCTCGGGGGACGACGAGGTCGGCCGGCTCGCCGCGGCGTTCAACGACATGTCCGCGCACCGGGCGCGGCTGGAGGAGCAGCGCAAGGCCATGGTGAGCGACGTCGCGCATGAGCTGCGCACCCCGCTGAGCAACATCCGGGGCTGGCTGGAGGCCGCCCAGGACGGGCTCGCCGACCCCGACCCGGCGTTCGTCTCCTCGCTGCTGGAGGAGGCCGTGCTGCTCCAGCACATCATCGACGACCTCCAGGACCTGGCCGCCGCCGACGCCGGCGTGCTGCGGCTGCATCCCGAACCCGTCGAGGTCCGGGAGCTGTTGAGCCAGGCCGCCGCCGCCCACCAGGCGCGGGCGGAGAACGCGGGCGTCACCCTCGCCGTCACGGGCGCCGCCCCGGGGCCGGTCCTGCGCGCCGATCCGGTCAGGCTCCGGCAGGTGGTGGGCAACCTGGTGTCCAACGCCGTACGGCACACTCCGGAGGGCGGGCGGGTGACGCTGCGCGCGTACGTCTCCGACGAGGGTGACGGGGCGGTGCTGGTCGAGGTGGCGGACACCGGTTCCGGCATCCCGTCCGAGGACCTTCCCCATGTCTTCGACCGGTTCTGGCGCGCGGAGAAGTCCCGCAGCCGCCGTACGGGCGGCAGCGGCCTGGGCCTCGCCATCGTCCGCAAACTGGTCGAGGCGCACGGTGGCACGGTGGGAGCGACGAGCGTCGAGGGCAAGGGGTCGACGTTCGTCCTTCGGCTGCCCGGAACCACGCCGTCCGGCCCCTGATGGGATGACCACAGCGCTCTGACAGCTTCTTCATATCTCCACGCCAGCCTGGCGGCATGCCCCGTCCCCGGTGCGCACCGTCATCCGGGACCGTCACGGGGCCGACTATGGAATGGAGCCATCCGTATGACCGCTTTCCTCTCTCGTCGTACCCTGCGTGCCGCCGTCCTGGCCGCCGTCGCGGCCGGCGCGGTGCTGGTCCCGTCCGCAGCCGCCTTCGCCGACTCCTCCCCGAAGCCGTCGGAGCCCACCGCCGTCGACCTGTCCGAGAGCAAGCCTCCCGTGGTCGACCTGTCCGAGCGCGAGGCCGCCGATGATGCCGCGAAGGACGCCGCGCGGCCGGCGGTGACGCCGCGCGGCGGTGTCGCGGCGGGCGAGGGCCCCGCGCCGGCGCCCACGCCGAAGGAGGCCGCCCCGGTGGTCACCCCGCGCGGCGGTGTCGCCGCGGGTGAGCGCCCCGCCGGAAGCGGTGACAACAGCACCGCGGTGCTGGTCGGTTCGGTGGCCGGGACCGCGCTGCTCGCCGGCGTGGGCACGATCGTGCTGCGCCGCCGCTCCGCGGCCGGCCTCAACGGCTGACCCGCACCGCTCACCACAGCCGACCGTGGCGCCGCCCCCACACCGGGGCGGCGCCACGCCCGCGCACCGGCCCGCACCGCACCGCACCGTCCCGCCGCCCTGTCCCGTCCCGATCCCGGAGTCCTCTGTGCCGTCCCGCACGTCGCCCCACCGCTTCCGGCGGACCGCCGCTCTGCTGACCGCCCTCGCGGCCTGCGTCGCACTGGCGGGTTGCTCGCCCGCCGAGCCCTCCGCCTCGTCCTCCTCCGCCTCGACAGGCGCGCCCTCCGCCTCGTCCTCCTCCGCTCAGGGCGGGGCGGCATCCGGACCGGCCGGTTCGAACGAACCGTCCAGGACGGGCGAGCCGGATCAGCCGGCTCCCGCCCACGTCTCCATCCCCTCGATCGGCATACAGAGCCCCCTCATGGAGCTGGGGCTCAATCCGGACGGCACGGTCGAGGTCCCGCCCGCGGAGAAGGGCATGACAGCGGGCTGGTACACCGGCGGTTCCGTGCCCGGGGCACCGGGGCCCGCCGTTCTGATCGGCCACAACGACACCCGTTTCGGCCGCGCCGTCTTCCACGACCTCAAGAACATCCGCGACGGCGCCGAGGTCCTGGTCCGCGACGGGGCGGGGAAGACCCTGCGCTACACGGTCACCGGGAAGGAAGCGGTCAGCAAGAAGGCGTTCCCCACCGACAAGGTCTACGGCCCGACGAAGGACAGCACGCTGCGGCTCATCACCTGCGACGGCGAGTTCGACGCGGACGGTCATACGGTCGACAACCTCATCGTGTACGGCGCCCTCGCCTGAAACGGCCTGCCGCCACGGGAATCTCGCGAGCACGGCCCCCACATGGCGTCGGCACGACGGATGGCAGCCGGCCGGACAGACTCGTGCCACCCGATGTCTACCCGTGGGTAACTCCCGCTGCTTGGATGGGATCGACCGGTACGCCCCCCCCACTCGACCCACCCCAGGAGACCTCGTGCCGAACACCGCGTTCCGCCGCCTGACCGGCGTGGCCCTGTCCGCCACCCTCGCCGCCGTCACCCTCGCCGTGAACGCGCCGCAGGCGGCGGCTGCCGAGACCCCGTCGCTGCGGGTGCTCTCGTACAACGCGTTCCTCTTCAGCAAGACCCTGTACCCCAACTGGGGCCAGGACCACCGGGCCGCCGAGATCCCGAAGGCATCGTTCTTCCGGGGCAACGACGTCGTGGTGATCCAGGAGGCCTTCGACAACGGGGCCTCCGACGCGCTGCTGCGGAACTCCGCGTCCCCGTACCCGTACCAGACCCCGGTGGTCGGCCGGAGCAAGAGCGGCTGGGACGCGACGGGCGGCTCGTACGCGGCGACGACGCCGGAGGACGGCGGCGTCACGATCCTGAGCAAGTGGCCGATCGTGCGCAAGGAGCAGTTCGTCTTCAAGGACGCCTGCGGCGGCGACTGGTTCTCGAACAAGGGCTTCGCCTACGCGGTGCTGAACGTCGACGGCGTCCGGGTCCACGTCGTCGGCACGCACGCCCAGTCGACCGACCCCGGCTGCTCGGCGGGCCAGGCGGCCCAGGTGCGCAGCCGGCAGTTCCAGCAGATGGACGCGTTCCTGGACGCGAAGAACATCCCGGCATCGGAACAGGTCGTGGTGGCGGGAGACTTCAACGTCGACGGGCACTCGGCCGAGTACGCGTCGTTCCTCTCCGACGCGGGCCTGAGCGCACCGGAGACCCGGACGGGCCACCCGTACTCCTTCGACACCCGCGACAACTCCATAGCCTCCGAGCGCTACCCCGACGACCCGCGCGAGGACCTGGACCACGTCCTGCACCGCACGGGCCACGCCAAGCCGGCGGGCTGGAGGAACGACGTGGTCAAGGAGGAGAGCGCCCCCTGGACGGTGTCCAGCTGGGGCAAGGACTACACGTACACGAACCTCTCCGACCACTACCCGGTGATCGGCTCCGGCCGGTAGCCGAGCCGTGATGTCGCCGTCCCCCGCCCCTCATCCACCGGAGGTGCGGGGGACGGCGACGTCGCCCGCCCCCTGCCGATGCCTTCCGGGGCCGATCCGGGATTCTGGTGCGGGAACGAACGAAACACCTCGAAGGAGTCACTGGTGAGTGATCCGCAGCCGTTCACGCTCATCCCGGGAGCTGCCGACTCCCCGGTCCTCCTGCACGTCCCGCACGGGTCCCGCCGCATCCCGCGAAAAGTGCGAGAAGGGATCACGTTGGACGATGCCGCCCTGGAGCGCGAGCTCGACCACATCACCGACGCCCACACCGCCGAACTGGCGTCGGCGGCCACGGTGCTCGCCCCGGCCGCCCCGTGGCGCTTCGTCAACAACCTGTCCCGGCTGGTCGTCGACCCGGAACGCTTCCCGGACGAGCGGGAGGAGATGCTCGCCGTCGGCATGGGCGCCGTCTACACCCGCACCACCCACCGCGAACCGCTCCGCCCGCAGGAGGCGGACCCGGATCCGCTGCTGGAGGCGTACTTCCACCCGTACGCCGCCGCGATGACGGCGGCGGTCGAGTCGCGCCTCGCGGCTGCGGGCCGCGCGGTGATCATCGACGTCCACTCGTACCCGACCGTGCCCCTCCCCTACGAACTCCACGGCACGGGCCCCCGCCCGCCCGTCTGCCTGGGCACCGACCCGTTCCACACCCCGCCGGATCTCCTCGCGGCGGCGGAAACGGCGTTCGGGGGCCGCGTCTCCCCCGGCGGTCTCGGCCGAGACACCCCGTTCGCCGGTACGTACGTTCCTCTCCGGCACTACGGAACGGACCGCCGGGTCACCGCGCTGATGATCGAGATCCGCCGCGACACGTACATGAGCGAGCCGGGCGGCCCGGCGGGGCCGGGGCTCGACATGCTGGCCGGGGCGCTGGCGGAGCTGGTGGAGGCGCTAAGCCGGCCTTCGCCGCCCTGGCCCACAACTGGGGCTGGTTCCCCCGCACCGCCGGCCCAGGGAAGACCGTCCGGGCCTCCCTGAACGTACGGCCGCTCTGACCCAGCACCGAACCGCCTACGGGCGCCGGACCCTGCTCTGCCGACATGGCAGGGCAAGGACTGCTTACGCAGGGACGGCTGCGGTTACGTCAGACCGGGCGCCGAGCGGCGAGGTCGCGGGCAGAATCCGTAGGGCACTGGGCGCCGACTTCAGGGGGCAGCACAGGCCCTCTGAACGGCAATGCCATGAAGGGGACCATCCCGCCCACCCCAGACTCAACACCGGGGCCGACCTTCGACGGGCTTCCTGAGCCGGCGAGCTAACCGATCTCCACCACCCGCGCCCACGCCGGAGGCCGACGGGGTACGTAGTCGGGGTTGTCCTCGTCCCAGGAGCGGCGCCTGTGGTCCCTCGGGAACAGGCCGACGACCGTCCGGCAGGCCGGTTGCGCGGCCGGCCAGGGGGTCTGTCCGTCGGTGAGGATCACGATGGCGTCCGGGCGGGGATGGGACCGGAGTGCCTTCGCGAAGCCCGTACGCAGATCCGTGCCGCCACCTCCTACCAGCGGGATGCCCTCGGCCTGGCACAGCGGGTGGACGACCCGGGTCGCCGCGTCGCAGGCGAGGACGGTGACCAGGTCGCGGCGGCCGCCCACCGCGCGCGAGATGGCGGCGACTTCCAAGAGCGCGCTGCCCAGTTCGGCGTCGCTGACCGAACCGGACGTGTCGATGATGACGGAGACCCGGGGCGGTCTGCGGCGGAGGCTCGGCAGGACGACGCCGGGCAGTCCGGCGGAGCGTCGCGACGGGCGGCCGTAGGTGTAGTCCTCCCCCGCGCCGGGCCCCGAGGCGGCCGAGCGTACGGCTGCGCCCAGCAGATCCCGCCAGGGCTGCGGCGGGTGGAACGCCTCCTCCGCCCACCGCTTCCACCCCTTCGAGGCGTTCCCCGGCCGACCGGTGATGCCCTGCGCCACCCGGAAGCGGACCGCGTCCTGTTCCTGCGCGCTCAGCCCGTTCGCGCCGTCGGGCCCAAGCTCCCATTCCCTCTCCAGCCCGTCGGCGCCGCTTCCGCAGTCCAGCCACGCGAGGTCCTGGGTGCGGGAGCCGAGGCGGAACTGGTACAGGTAGTCCTCCATGAGCTCGCCGGGTTGCAGGTGCAGCGTCGACGGGTAGACCGCACCCTTCGGGCCGACGAGGCCGTCGCCGTACACGTCGTCGTTGATCTCGCAGTCGGCGGCGATGTTCATCCGCAGCCGCTCCCCCGGTCCGGTCAGTCCGCGCTGCCGGGCGACCCGGTCGCTGCGGCCGTGGTGGTCGCGCAACAGGTGCGACACCTCGTGGACCCACACCCCCGCCAACTCCTCGACGGGGGTACGGGCCACGAAGGACGGCGAGACGTAAGCCCGCCAGTACCGGTCGACGGCCATGGTCGGGACCTGCCGTGACTCCACGGTGTGCAGGGCGAACAGCGCGGTCGCCAGGTAGGGGCGGACCCGGGCTGCCTGGAGGCGGGCGGCGAAGAGTTTGTCCAGGTCGAGTGCGCTCGACGCGTCCGTCGTCGTCATCGGCCCGCCGTCGCCTTCGCCTTCGCCGTGACCCGGGCGGCGGCCCGGTCCGCGCGCCCGGACAGGGACACGACGCCCGCGAGCTGTTCGATGGAGGCCGGTACGTCCCAGTCCTCCTGGCGCAGCGAGGCGAGGGTCGTCGCCGGGACGACCACCAGATCCGGGGCTCCGTCCTCCAGCGCCCGGACGAGCAGCGCCCACGCGGCGTCCCAACGGGCTCTGTCCGGGCGGGTACGGACCGCCGCGACGACCCCGTCCAGGGCGGCCTGCCGGAGATCGCCGCGCTCGGGCAGGACGGCGCCCGCCGGGTCGGCGAGGAGGTCCTCGGGGTCCGGAAGGTCCATCCGGTCCAGGCTCGCCAGCAGTTCAAGACCCGGGCCGTCCCCCACCGTCCCCCTGACGAGCAAGGACAGCACGTCCCGGGAGGACCCGGCGGCGGTCGCGAAGGCGATCAGGCTCAGCGTCATGTCCCAGCTGCGCGGCGAGGGCCACGGGCCTCCCCGGCGTGTCTCCGTCGTGGGCAGCCGGTGGACGAGGGTGGGGCGGGCCGAGAGGAGCCCGCACACCGCGCGCCGGGCGAAGTCCACCGCCTCGGGCAGCTTGTCGGGGTCGAGGCGGGGCAGGGTCGCGCGGGGCCAGGTGCCGGCGAGGCCGCGTACGACGACCTCGTGGTCGTGGGTCCACTGGAGGTGGACGAAGCGGTTGGCGAGCGGCGGGCTGAGCTCCCAGCCGTCGGCCGCCGATGAGCGCGGGTTGGCGGCGGCCACGATCCGTACGCCGGGCGGGAGTTGCAGTGCTCCGATCCGCCGTTCCAGTACGAGGCGGAGGAGCGCGGCCTGAACGGCGGGCGGTGCGGTGGAGAGCTCGTCGAGGAACAGCAGCCCGCGCCCGGCCCGTACGAGGCGAACGGCCCAGTCCGGCGGGGCCATCGGCACGCCCTGTTCGGCGGGGTCGTCGCCGACGATGGGCAGTCCGGAGAAGTCGGACGGCTCGTGGACGCTGGCGATGACCGTGGTGAGCGGCAGGTCCAGGGAGGAAGCGAGCTGGGTGAGCGCCGCGGTCTTGCCGATCCCCGGCTCACCCCACAGCAGGACGGGCAGGTCGGCGGAGACCGCCAGGGTCAGCGCCTCCAGTTGGATGTCGGGGCGCGGCTCGGTGGTGGTGTCGCGGAGCAGGCTCATCAGCGCGTCGGCGACGACGAGTTGGGAGATGGGAGCAGAGTCGGTGGACTCGGGTGCGGGCGCGGCGGACGGAGTGCTCGTGAGCATGAGGATCACCTAAGGGTAGGAGAGGGGCGAATGCGCAGGGGGGTGCGGGGTTGGGCCAGGACGGTCACGGCGCGGGAGCCGACAGGACCGGCAGCCCCGGGGTCAGCCGACGGTTGTGTGGCGCGGGCGTCGGGACCGACGAGGGCGGGGGTCGACGGGTTTGCGGGCGTCGGAGCGGTGGCGGACGGGTCCGGGACCGAGCAGGTCGGCCCGGAACAGCCCGTAGGTGATCCGCCGTTGCGCGGCGGCCTCCAGTTCGTCCCGCAGAGGACCATCGCGCAGCAACGCCCCGGGGCCGAGCAGCCCCTCGACGACGGCCAGCGCACCGGCGATGTCGCCGTGGTCGAGGCGTTCCCGCACACCGGTGAGGCAGTCCGGCCGCCGGTGCGCCTCGTCGATGGCCTGGAGGCAGGGCAGCGGAGTACCGGTCAGGGCGACCAGCAGTTCTTCGCGGCGGACCTCGGCCGGATCGTGGTCCAGCGGCGCGAGGGCCCCTGCGACGAGGCCGATCCGGTGCTGCTCTCCCCGGCACTCCACGAGGCGCGACGCTCCCGCACTGTCACCGCCACCCGGACGAGCCGGTGTGGGAGAAGGCGGCGGCAGGCCCGGGACGAGGGCCCGCGCGACCAGCGGGTGCAGTTGACCGGCCTCGATCTCCCCGGTCCGGAGGAGGTCGAGGTCGGGCAGCACCCAGGTCGCCGCGTCCGGCAGCACCGGTGGTGTGGACGCGCCCGGGTCGGGGGCCGCCGCCGCGACCCGCGCGACAGGCGTCCCCCGACCGTCCGCGCCGGCCTCCAGTCGCAGGAGAAGGCGATGTCGGCCGCCCAGCCGCACGCTGAACGCTCTGCCCGGCCCCTGCCCCTCGGCGCGGAGCAGGATCGCCGCCTCCGCCGCCCAACGGTCCACGGCGCAGCGTCGGTCCGGCGGGACGGCGCTCCACGTCTCCGGGTCGACGGCTTCGGTGGCACGGGCGGACGGCAGGTCGTCGAGGCCGCAACGGATCCGTAGCTCATCGGCCCTGCGCGCATCCCACAGGTGGCGGTGCAGGTCGAGGCGGAAGCGCCGGTTCGGATGCGGGTGGGGGTGGCGGCGGGCGCCCGGTTCGGTGTGCGACCCGTCCCACAGTGCGAGGCTGATCCGCTGCCCGGCGTTCGCCCAGGCGGGCGGGGTCCGGACGACCAGGTGCAGGGGGCCCGGGCCGTCACGCTCGGGTGGGTCGTAGCGGGCCAGTTCGATCGTCAGCCCCGGGCGCAGCAGCCCGTGCGGGGCGATTCTCGGCATGTGCCAGCGCAGCAGGTCAGGAGCCAGATGGCGAAGGTCCGCCCGGATGCGGGCGGCGAGTTCCTGGCCGTGGCCGCGCACCACGGACCGGAGGCGGAAATCGATGTCGACGCCTGCCGCGGCGCACGCTCCTGCCCAGTCCCCGGCCTCACGGCGGGCGGTCGCAGTCTCGATCATCGGGGCCGGCACGGCGAACTCGCGCACGCGCGGCCAGAAGGACGGGGAGGAGAGAGGAGACGGGTAGGAATCCCGGTTCGCGGTCGAGATGAGCATCAGCACTCACCTTGCGCGGACGGGTCCCCCAATCTGTTCAGGGAGAGAGTCATCGCGGGGAGCCTAGCTCCGGTCACCGAGATCTGCCAGGACTTTCTTCTCCCGCCGTGCGCCTTCCGCAGCCGACAGGGCGGCCGCACCGCCCTGAACAGCACTGACGAGCCACTGCGTTGACCGGAACAAGACGGCGCGTCCCTCGCCCCGGGCCGCCGGTGGACCTGGCACACTCCCACCGGCGAGACTCGTCCCCCACCACGTCGAGGAGTTCGCGAAGCGCTTGCGTCGCCAGGCGCGCATCACCGCGAAGATCAGGCATCCCGGGGTATTAGGTGTACGACGTGGTGCTGGACGTGTTCCGCGCCCAGCCCGACCTGCACCGCGGTTGAGGTCTCCCGCATACGACCGGCACCCGTCTCAGCGCAACGCGCTCATCTCCTGCCACTCGGTCCACGAGACGTTCCACGCGCCGAAGCCGTTCCCGGGGGCGACCACGCCCTTGGTGTCCTTGCCGGTGATCTCGAACGGGTCGCCGGGCCGCACCTGACCGTAGAACCAGGCCGCGTCCGCGTCGCTCATTCCTATGCACCCGGAACTGCGGTTGGCCCTGCCGAGATGGCGGGCGTTCCACGGAGCGGCGTGCGCGTACATGCCCGACCAGGTCAACCGCATCGAGTGGTCGACCATCTTGTCGTAGGCGTCGGCGAGGCCCACGGTCTCGGAGTTCATGTTGATCGTGCCCTCCTTGGCCATGAGCACGGCGGTTCCTCGCCAGGAGCGTTTGTCGCCGCCGGGCGTGCCGCCGGAGACCGGAATCCGGCGGACCGCTTTCCCGTCCCGTACGAGGGAGAGCCGATGGCGGTCGAGGTCGACCTCGACGATCTGCCGGTCGCCGATGGTGAAGGACGTCGTGTAGTCGCGTACGAACCAGCCGCCGTCCGCGCCCGAGTCGGTGCCGTTCAACTCGGCGTCCAGCCTGACCTCGGTCCCCGGCTTCCAGTACGTCCGGGGCCGCCAGTCCACCCGGTCCCGGCCCGACCAGTCGCGCATCCAGCCCCAGGAGCCCTCGGTGTCGTTCGAGGTGGTGATCCTGAGGTGCTTCTCGACCTCGGCCCGGTTCCTGACCGGGTGGTCGAACACCAGGGAGATCGGCTGGGCGACGCCGACGGTGGTGCCGGCGCCCGGTCTCCAGTCGACCTTGTTGACCTTGCCCGCCTTCGCCGTGGTGAATCCGGCCCGGGCGCTCCGGGCGGTTCCGCCGGCGCTCCGGGTCGCGGCCGTCACCTCGTACGCCGTACCGGGTACGGACTTGCGGTCGGAGACCCAGGACCGGCCGTCGGCGGCGACCTTTCCGGCGAGCCGACGGCCCTCGGCGTCGGTGACGGTCACCGAGGTGAGGCTGCCGCCCGTGACCGTGACCCGTACGGGCTCACCGGCCGGGACCTGCTTGCCCACGGGCGTGACGGAGACGGTGGCGGGGCGGTCGTCGGGGCTCGGCGTCACCTCGGCGGCCGGAGCGCCGGGAGGGGCGCTCGACGAGCAGGCTGCGAGCGGTGCCAGCAGGGCGGCCGCGACGGCGGCCCGGACGCGGGCACGGGTGCGTACGGGTGTGCGTGACGAGCGGGACAACAGGACCTCCGGGAGAGCCGCGAGAGAGCCGGACGAGTCGGCGATGCTGCGACTGTAGGGCCGGAAAAGCCGAGGTCAGACGCTGGGGAGCCATGTGACGGCGACTGGTGAGGAACGGTCATCGTCCGGTCACATTCGCCGGTCGGAGCGGTCACGAAGCGCTGTGAGCATCCTCTGCAACCCCGCGAAACGTCCGGGGAGCCATCCCCCGCGAAAGGTCCTGGGAGCCGTCCCCACGATCGAGTCCGGGGAGCCGTCCCCGCGACCGAGTCCGGGGAGCCGTCCCCGCGACCGAGTCCGGGGAGCCGTCCCCGCGACCGAGTCCGGGGAGAAGGAGAGGCCAGACCGTGTCAGCGCTGCTCGTGCCGTCGTCGTCCAGCCCCGTGCCCCGAGCACGGAACCGGGCCGTGGCCCTGGGAACCATCACCCCGAAGACCTACCGCGGCTTTCTCGCGTCCCCCGAAGGCCGGGCCCTCGGCGCCGGCTTCCTCCAGTGCCCGTCCTGGGCCGGCGTCAAGGAGGGATGGGACTCCCGACTGATCGGCTGGGGGCCGGACCCGGAGGCGGGCGGCCTGACGGGCGTGGCCCTGGTGCTGCTGCGGCCGTTCCCCGGGACGCGCAAGTACTTCGCCTACCTCCCCGAAGGGCCTGTCGCCGACTGGAGCGACCCCGACGTCGACGACTGGCTCGATCCGCTCCTGGGGCACCTGCGCCGCGCGGGCGCGTTCGCCGTGCGCATCGGCCCGTCGCCCGCCTACCGGCGCTGGGACGCCGCCCGGCTCAAGCCGCTCACCGGCCCGGGCCGACGCCTCGGCGATGTCCTGGCCAGCGAGGTCGACCCCCTCGGCTCCGCCGTCGCCGACCGGCTGCGGGTCAGGGGCTGGCGCCGATGCGGTGGCGACGGGCCCGGGCAGGGCGGGGACGCCCAGCCCCGCCACGTCTTCCGGGTGCCGCTCGCCGGACGCAGCACGGACGACGTGTGGGCCGGGCTCAACCAGGAGTGGCGACGCAATGTACGCCGGGCCCGGAAGGAGGGCGTGGAGGTGGTGGTCGGCAGTGCGGCGGACCTCCCCGAGTTCTGCCGCCTGCTCGCCGTCACCGAGCGACGCGACGGATTCCGCCTCGGCCGCTCGCTCGCCTACTACGAACGCCAGTACGCCGCGCTCAACGCCGAGGAACCGGGTCGGATGAAGCTGTACCTGGCCCGTCACCGGGGCGAGATCCTGGCCGCCCACACGCTGATCACCGTGGGCCGCCGCGCCTGGTACCAGACCGGCGCCTCCGCCGACCACCGCCGCGAGGTCCGGCCGTCCAACGCCCTTCAATGGCGGATGCTGCTGGACGCCCATGCGCGGGGGGCGGACGTCTACGACATGCGCGGGGTAGCCTCCACTCTCGATCCGGAAGAACGTGGTTACGGATTGCTGCGGTGGAAGCTCGGCACCGGTGGGCAGGTCGTCGAGACGTTGGGGGAATGGGAGAGGCCGTTGGGGGGCAGCGCCAACCTCGCGCTTCACCGTGCCTTCCAGGCGTACCTGAACCGCCGATGAAGATGAAGACGAAGACGAAGACGACGCAGACATGCCCGACGCCGCCCACCGACACCGCCCGTCCGGAAGCCGGAGAGGCCATCTCCGCTCCGCGCGGCAGTGCTGTCATGGCCGCCGGATCCGTCGTCTCCCGCGCCACCGGTTTCGCCCGGTCCGCCGTGGTCGCGGCGGCTCTGGGCACCATCGGGCCGAGCGCCGACGGCTACGCGGTCGGCAACGCCCTGCCCACCATCGTCTACATGCTGCTGCTGGGCGGCGCGCTGAACGCCGTCTTCGTTCCCGAGCTGGTCCGGGCCGCGAAGGAGCACCCCGACGCGGGGGCCGCGTACACCGACCGGCTCGTCACCGTCTGCGTCGTCGCCCTGCTGGCCATCACCGCGACGGCGGTGTGGGCCGCCCCCACGATCGTCGACGTGTACACCGACTACACCGGCCCGCAGGCGGCCATGACCGTCGCGCTGGCCCGCTACTGCCTGCCCCAGATCTTCTTCCTGGGACTGTTCACGCTGCTCGGCCAGATACTCAACGCCCGGGGCCGATTCGGCGCGATGATGTGGGCGCCGGCCCTGAACAACATCGTCGTCATGGCCGTCTTCGGCCTGTACCTGGCCCTGTCCCTGGGCGGCGGGGACACCCTCACACCGACGGGGACCGCCCTGCTCGGCTGGGGGACGACCGCCGGTATCGCCGTCCAGGCACTCGCGCTCGTCCCGGCCCTGCGCGCTGCCCGCTTCCGCTGGCGGCCCCGCTTCGGCCCACGCGACAGCGGACTGGGCCGCCCTCTGCGAGCGGCCGGCTGGCTGGTGCTGCTGGTCCTCGCGAACCAGGCCGCCTACTGGGTCACCACCCGGCTCGCCACCAACGCCGGCCTCGACGGCGGACCCGGATTCGGCGCCTACAACAACGCCTACGCCCTGTGGGTCGTACCGCACGGCGTCATCACCGTGTCCGTGGTGACCGCGCTCCTGCCACGGATGAGTGCGGCGGCGGCCGACGGGAACACCAGCGGTCTGCGGCACGACGTCTCCCACGCACTGCGGGTCTGCGCGGCCGCCGTCGTACCCGCCTCCTGCGCGCTGCTCGCCCTCGCCGGGCCGGTGACGTCCCTCGTCTTCGGGTACGGCAGGACCAGCGCCGCCGACACGGCCGCGATGGCCGGAATCCTGATGGCCTTCGCACCGGGACTGGTCGCCCTGTCGGGCCAGTACGTCCTGTCCCGCGCCTTCTACGCGCTCTCCGACACCCGTACGCCGTTCCTGCTCAACCTGGTGATCGTCGTCCTCAACGCGGGTCTGTCCCTGGCCGCCGCGCACCTGCTGCCGGCACGCTGGGCCGTCACGGGCATGGCAGCGGCCTACTCGCTCGCTCTGTGCGCGGGCTGGGCGCTGACCGGCAGGGTGCTGAGCCGTCGGCTCGACGTCGTACGCCCCCTGCGGCGGTCCTCCTCCGCGGCCGCCCACGCACGCCTGCTGCTCGCCGCCGTCCCCGCCACCGCCCTCGGCCACCTCGCGGCCCTGGGCGCGGGACGGGCGGGAGCCCTGGCCGCCACCGTCGCCGGCGCCGCCGCCCTCGCCCTCACCTTCGCCCTGCTCGCCCGTCCGCTGCGGCTCGCCGAACTGAACGCGCTGCTCCTGCGTGTAGACAGACGGCGGCCCCGGACCCGTACCCGTACCTGACCACCATCACCGTCACCATCACCACCGCTGTCACCATCACCACCGAGGGAGAACAACCGATGCCCCGCGTGCTCCTCGTCGAGGACGACCCCTTCGTACGCGAGGGGGTCCAGCTCGGTCTGCGCCGCCGCGGCCACGACGTACGAGCAGCCGAGACCGGCGAGGACGGCCTCGCCGCACTGGCCGAATTCCGCCCCGACCTCCTGCTGTTGGACCTGATGCTGCCCGGAATGACCGGCGTCCAGGTCTGCCGACAGGTCCGCGAGCACAGCCAGCTGCCGATCATCATGCTCACCGCGCGCGGCGACGACTTCGACGTGGTCATCGGCTTGGAGGCCGGCGCCGACGACTACATCGTCAAGCCCGCCCGGCCCGAGGTGATCGACGCCCGCATCCGGGCCGTGCTGCGCCGCATGGACGACGGCTCCTCGGGCCGCCCGGCCATCGAGGTCTACGGCGACCTCACCATCGACCGGGTCGGTCTGACCGTCTCCAAAGCGGGCCGGCTTCTGACGCTCGCTCCCTCGGAGCTCAGGCTGCTCCTGCACCTGTCCGCCGCTCCCGAGCAGGTGTTCAGCAGGCAGCAGCTCCTGGAGAACGTCTGGGAGCACACCTTCCACGCCGACGGCCGCCTGGTCGACGCCTGTGTCGCCCGGCTGCGCGGGAAGATCGAGAACGAGGTCGGCAGCCCGCGTTACGTCCAGACGCTGCGGGGCTTCGGCTACCGCTTCGGACCGCTGTGATCACCGTCCCCCGCCCCGGCCGCCCGCGCGGTGACGGGAACGAAGGACCGGACGGCGCCGGTTCGGCCGCGACCATCCGCCGGCGTCGGCGGGCCAGGGCGTTCGGCCTGCGCACCCGACTGCTGGCCGCCTTCCTGCTGGTCGCCGTGGTCAGCGCCGGGACGACGTCCGCGCTGACCTACCGCGAGGCCCGCAACGCGCTGCTGAAGACCGCCCAGGACACGGCGGTCTCGACGTTCCGCGACCAGGTCCAGCGGACGGGCTGGGGGCTGCCCGTTCAGGAGGAGGGACTGGAGGGGTTCCTGCGCGACCTCGCCCGCGCGGGCAAACCGCGCCCCTGGGTGGTGTTCGCCGAGTACGGTTCGCTCCGCGCGTCCTCGGGCGAGAACCCGGTCTCCACCGTCATCACCCCCGAACTGCGTCGGGCCGCGACGGCCGACCGGTACGGGAGCTTCGAGCGGGTCGTCAAGGACGGCGTCCCGTACCTGACCATCGGCATGCCCACGGTCTTCAGGACCGGCCCGGACGACGTGCTGCCCACCGGACTCGTCCTGTACGCCGTCATGCGGATGACCGACGAACAGGTCAACGTCGATGCCCTGCTCGTCGCCGCCAGGAACGGCGCCCTGCCCGGCCTCGCCATCGCGCTCGTACCCGGCCTGATCGCCGCGCGCAGTGTGCTGCGTCCGGTGCGGGAGCTGCGCCGCGCGGCCAGGAGCATGGGCGGCGGCAGGCTCGACACCCGGATCCCGGTACGCGGCAACGACGAACTCGCCGACCTGGCGGACACCTTCAACGAGTCGGCGGGACAACTGGAGCGGTCCGTCGGCGAACTGCGCGACGCCGAGGCACGGGCGCGCCGCTTCGCCTCCGACGTCTCGCACGAACTGCGCACCCCGCTGGCCGGGATGCTGGCCGTCACCGAGGTCCTCGATCAGGACGCGGACCGCCTGGACGCCGACACGGCCCAGGCGGTCCGGCTGGTCAGCGCGGAGACCGGAAAGCTCGCCGTACTCGTCGAGGACCTGATGGAGATATCCCGATTCGACGCCCGCGCGGCCGAGTTGAACTCCGACGAGATAGATGTCGCCGAGGCCGTCCGCAAGTCCCTCCAGACCCGGCGCTGGTCGAACGACGACCGGATCCACGCCGAGCTCCCCACCGGCATCCGGGCCCGGCTCGACCCGCGCCGCTACGACATCGTGGTCGCCAACCTCGTCGGCAACGCCCTGCGGCACGGCGGCGCGCCCGTCAGGGTGCGCCTGCGCACCGAGGCGAGCTCCTTGGGCACGCAGGTGCTCATCACCGAGGTCGCGGACAGCGGCCCCGGCATCCCCTCGGCCTCCCTCCCCCACATCTTCGACCGCTTCTACAAGGCCGACGCGGCCCGAACCCGATCGCCGGGCAGCGGCCTGGGGCTGGCGATCACCCTGGAGAACGTGCGTCTGCACGGCGGGACGATCCGCGCGGGGAACCTGCCCGGCGGCGGCGCCGTCTTCACCGTCGAGATACCGCTCCGGGTCGAGGAGGCCGGCAGATGAGGCGTGCGTGGTGGCGCGGACTCGTGGTGGGCGTCCTCGTCACGGTCGGCGCGTCCATGATCGGCGGCTGCGGGATCCAGGAGTCCGATGTCATCGAGGCGGGCGGACCCGCGACCGTCGACGCCTTCCTCAACCGTGACGACGACATGTTGCTCTTCTTCCGTTCCCCCGACGGGGGGTTGAGCCCCGTGATCCGGGCGGTCAGACCCTCGGCCGGGTTCAGCGACGAGTACGTGGAACTGGGCTCCGACGACCGCGATCCCACGGGCCCGGCGGGCCCCACGCCCACGGAGAAGGTCGTCCTGGCGCTGCTCCTGGGCCCTGGAAGGACGGACCGGGCCGCCGGTCTCACCACCGCGCTTCCCGCGGTCCGCGAGGGCGGGACCGTAGCGGTCGAGGTCTCGCCCACCGGCGGGGTCGCGGTTCGCCTGCCCCTGGCCGTGCGGGGGCTGAACGGCACAGCCCTACATCAGTTGACCTGCACGATCGCCTACAACGAAGCCACCGAGGGCCGGGGGGTCGTGACGCTGACGGGACAGGACGGGGTGAAGAGGTCCGGCACCTGCGGACTCGCCCCCGGCAGAGCCGGCTGAGAACGCCCCCCCGGCCGGAAGCCGCCCCGCAGGGCCCGCGTACGGCGACGTCCCGGACCCGTACCGTCCTGCGACAGCCCCAGGGCCGGTGTGACCATTCCCGAGGCTCCGGGACGCGCCCTCGCTCAGAAGAAGACCCCGCACCTCAGCAGTACGTTCGCGTACGGCCGGGCCTCCCCCGTCCGTACGACCAGCCGGGCCGCCGCCGTGAGAGCCTTCAGCTCGTCGTGCGGGACCACTTCCAGCCAGGGGAAGTGCCCGTCCAGGAGCGCCGCGGCCTCCGGATTGGCGTCACGGATCTCCTGGGCGGCCGTCGCACCCTCCACGACCAGCTCGTCGAGCAGGCCGTCCAGCACCTCGGCGAACGACGGCGTCCCGGCGCGGAAGGCCAGGTCGACCACGCGGGGGCCGGGTGGGATCGGCATGCCGGCGTCGCAGACCAGGACGGTGTCGCCGTGGCCGAGTTCGGCGATCGCGCCCGCCAGGTGGCGGTTGAGGATGCCCGACTTCTTCACAGCGCGTCGACCTCCTCCAGCGTCGGGAACGACTCCTGCGCCCCTCGCGCCGTGACCGCCGCCGCGCCCACCCTGACCGCGAAGGCCGCCGCCTCCCGCAGGTCGTCGCCACGGCCCAGACGCCAGGCCAGGGCCGCCGTGAACGCGTCCCCGGCACCGGTCGTGTCGAGGGCCTCGACCTTCGGGCTGACCAGGTGGTCCAGGGAGTCCGTCCGGCTGTCCGCCACCAGGGCCCCGGCCGCGCCCAGGGTGATGACGACCGAGCGCGGGCCGAGCGCGAGCAGCGCCGGCGCCCAGTCCTGCGGGGACTCCCCCGCCCCGTCGCCGAGGATGTACCGCGCCTCGTGCTCGTTGACCACCAGCGGATCGCAGGCGGCGAGCACCTCCTCGGGGAGCGGGGCGGGTGGGGACGGGTTGAGGACGAGCCGGGCGCCCGGCCCCCGGCCGCGTACCGTCTCGGCCACCGTGGCGAGCGGGATCTCCAGCTGTACGGAGATGACCCGGGCGGCGGCCAGCAGCGGGGCCGCCGCCCGGACGTCCTCGGGGGTGAGGCGGCCGTTGGCTCCCGGGGAGACCACGATGCTGTTGTCGCCCGACGGGTCGACGGTGATCAGGGCGACGCCGGTGGGGGCCCCGCCCACCAGGACGCCGTCCGTATCCACGCCCGCCGCGCGCTGGGTCTCCAGCAGGAGGCGTCCGTGGTCGTCGTCGCCGACCCGGGCGAGGAGGGCGGTCCTGGCGCCGAGGCGCGCGGCGGCCAGCGACTGGTTGGCGCCCTTGCCTCCGGGGTGGACGGCCAGGTCGGAGCCGAGGACCGTCTCGCCGGGCGCGGGGCGGCGCTCGACGCCGATCACCAGGTCGGCGTTGGCCGACCCGACGACCAGCAGGTCGTACCGGTACCGGTCGTCGGGGGCGTTGTCGTGCATGTGCGTGCTTCCTGCTTTCGTCGGTCCGGGGTCAACAGGCCGGTTCAAGGCGCGGGTTCAGGAGAAGTCGGCGACGTTCTCCCGCGTGACCACCTTGACCGGCACCTTCACCGTGCTCTCGACCTTCTCGTCCTTCGCGGCCTTCACGGCGTTGCGCACCGCGATCTTCCCGAGTTCGGCGGGCTGTTGGGCCACCGACGCGTAGAGCGTTCCTGCCTCGACAGCCTTCAGGCCGTCCGGGGTTCCGTCGAAGCCGACGACCGACACGGACTTCCCGGCCTTGCCGCCGAGTGCCTTGGCCGCGCCGAGCGCCATCTCGTCGTTCTCGGCGAAGACACCAGTGACGCCGGGGTGCGACTGGATGAGGTTGGTCATGACGTCGAGGCCCTTGGTGCGGTCGAAGTCGGCGGGCTGCTTGGCGACCACCTTGATGCCCGGGTACGCCTTGAGCCCCTCGGCGAAACCGGCCCCGCGCTCACGGCTGGCGGAGGTGCCCGCCGTGCCCTGGAGGATGACGATGCTGCCCTTGCCGCCGAGCTTGTCGGCCAGCGCGTCGGCGGCGAGCTTGCCGCCCGCCACGTTGTCCGAGGCGACGAGCGTCGCGGTCTGCGCCTTGTTGACGCCGCGGTCGGCGGCGATCACGGGGATGTCCGCCTTGTTGGCGCTGCGGACGCCCGGTCCGACGGCGTCCGAATCCACCGGGTTGACGATGATCGAGGAGACGCCGGAACTGGTGAAGTTCTGGAGCTGGTTGGCCTGCTGGGAGGCGTCGTTCTGGGCGTCGGTGACGGTGAGGTCGATGCCCGCCTTCTCCGCCTCCGCCTGTGCGCCTTCCTTCATCTGTACGAAGAAGGGGTTGTTGAGGGTGGAGAGGGACATGCCGACCTTCTTCGTGCCGCCGGACGATCCGGAGTTGAAGAAGGAGACCGCGCCGACGACGAGGGCGACGCAGAGTGCCGCTCCGGCCATTTTGAGCGCTCCCCTGCGGCCGGCCCCGGGGCGCCGGGGGCGGTGCCCGCGGAGGAGGCCGCTCCCGAACCGGCCTTGCGGCGCAGGGTGTCCAGCAGGACGGCGAGCGCGATGACGACGCCGATGACGACCTGCTGCCAGAACGCCGACACGGAGAGGAGGTTGAGGCCGTTGCGGAGGACGGCGAGGATGAGCGCGCCGATCAGGGTGCCGGACGCCTTGCCGACACCGCCGGCCAGGCTCGCCCCGCCGATGACGACCGCGGCGATGGCGTCGAGTTCGTACCCCTGGGCGGCCTGCGGCTGGGCGGAGACGAGGCGCGAGGCCAGGACGATGCCCGCGACGGCGGCGAAGAGGCCGGACAGCGCGTAGATGACGATCTTCTGGCGTTTGACGCGGAGCCCGGAGAGCCGGGCCGCTTCCTCGTTGCCGCCGATCGCGTACATCGAGCGGCCGATGAACGTGCGGCCGAGGATCAGTGCGGTGATCAGGCCCATCGCGATCATCACGAGGACCGGTACGGGAAGCCATCCGCCGAGGGTGTCGCCGAGCACCGAGACGGAGTCGGGGAAGGCGATCGGGCTGCCCTGCGAGATGACGAGGGAGAGGCCACGGGCGATCGAGAGCATCGCCAGCGTCGCGATGAACGGCGGGAGTTTGCCGTACGAGACGAGGGCGCCGTTCACGAAGCCGCAGGCGATGCCCGTGACGATCGCGAGGACGACGGCCAGGACGACCGGGACTCCCGCCGAGGTCGCCGACCAGGCGAGGACCGTCGCGGACAGGGCCGCCACCGAACCGACGGACAGGTCGATGCCCGCCGAGACGATGACGAAGGTGACGCCGAACGCGAGGATGGCGGTGACGGCCGCCTGGACGCCGACGTTCAGCAGGTTCTGGGTGGTCAGGAAGTCGCCGGAGAGCAGCGACATGGCCACCACCAGGACGACCAGGGCGCTGAGCGCGCCGTTGTCGAGCAGGACGCGGCGTATCACGGAGACTCCGCCGCCCGTTCCCGCGTCACTCTTGGCTGTCTCAGTGGCCACGGGGGCCCTCCTCTTCCTTCTTCGGTGCGGGATGTTCGGTGGACGTCGGTACGTCGGTGGGGGCGGGGCCCTGAGCGGCGGCCGGGGTGCCGACGGCGAGGGCCATGACGGCGTCCTGGGTGGCCTCGTCGGCGGGGAGTTCGCCGGCGATCCGGCCCTGGGCCATGACGAGCACCCGGTCGCTCATGCCGAGGACCTCCGGCAGATCGCTGGAGATCATCAGGACGGCGTGCCCGGAGGCGGTCAGTTCGTTGATGAGCTGGTAGATCTCGACCTTGGCGCCGACGTCGATGCCCCGGGTGGGTTCGTCGAGGATGAGGACCCGGGTGTCGGCCAGCAGCCACTTGCCGATGACGACCTTCTGCTGGTTGCCGCCGGAGAGGGTGCGCACATGCTGGCCGAGGCCGGACATGCGGACGCCGAGCTGCTGCGCGATGCGGGCGGCGGCCGTGCGCTGCCCCTTGAGGTCCACGAGCCCGGAGCGGGTCGCGGAGCGCAGGGTGACCAGGCCCAGGTTCTCCTGCACGGAGGCGTCGAGGACCAGGCCCTGGCCCTTGCGGTCCTCCGGTACGAGTCCGATCCCGGCGCCCATCGCGGCGGGCACGTCGTGCCGGGCGAGGCGTTCGCCGCGTACGTCGACGGTGCCCGCGTCGTAGGGGTCGGCCCCGAACACCGCGCGCGCCACCTCCGTACGCCCGGCGCCGACGAGTCCGGCGAGGCCGACGACCTCGCCGGCGTGCACGTCGAAGCTGATGTCGTGGAAGACGCCGTTACGGGTGAGCCCGCGCACCGACAGCAACGCGTCTGCGGAGTCGGGGCGTTCGGGCCGTTCGCGCGGGTACTGCTGCTCGATGCTGCGGCCCACCATGAGCTGGACGAGTTCGTCCTCGGGTGTCGACGCGGGCACTTGGCCGATGCTGCGGCCGTCGCGGAGGACGGTGACGCGGTCGCCGAGTGCGGCGATCTCCTCCAGGTGGTGGGTGATGAAGACGATCCCGACGCCGTCCTCGCGGAGTTGGCGGACGATCGCGAAGAGCTTGTCGACCTCCTCGGAGGTGAGCACGGCGGTCGGCTCGTCCATGATCAGGACGCGGGCCTCCAGGCTGAGCGCCTTGGCGATCTCCACCATCTGGAGCCGGGCGATGCCCAGTTCACGGACCTTGGCGTCGGGTCGCACGTTGACGCCGACCCGGCGCAGCAGCTCTGCCGCGTCCTCGCGCATCCGGCGGTGGTCGACGAGCCCGTAGCGGCGCGGCTGGCGGCCCAGGAAGATGTTCTCGGCGACGGTGAGGTCGGGGACGAGGTTGAACTCCTGGTAGATGGTGGCGATCCCGAGCCGTTCGGCGTCCTGCGCGCCCTCGATGCGCACCTCACGGCCTTCGGCCAGGATGCGGCCGCGGTCGGGGCGGTAGGCGCCGGAGAGCATCTTGATGAGGGTGCTCTTCCCCGCGCCGTTCTCGCCGAGCAGGACATGCACTTCGCCTCTGCGGAGGTCGAAGTCGACGTTGTCGAGGGCCACCACACCGGGGAAGGTCTTGCGGAGACCCTCGATGCGCAGCAACTCGTCCGGTGCGGTCACCCGTGGCTTTTCCGGTGCGGTCACCGGTCGCTCCTCTGGTTCGATGCGGGCCCGCCGCACGAGCGGCGTACGACGAGGCGGGCGGGCAGGGTGACGGACTGCGGGGTCCGTCCTTCGATCCGGTCGGCCAGCGCGCGTACGGCGGCCCGCGCGAGGTCGGCGGTCGGCTGGGCGATGGCGGTGATCGGCGGGTCCGTGTGGACGAACCACGGGATGTCGTCGAAGGCGGCGAGCGCGATGCCGTCGGGGACCCGCAGCCCTCGGGCCCGGATCGCGTCCAGCGCGCCGAGCGCCATCAGGTTGTCCGCGGCGAACACGACCTCGGGCGGCTCGGCCAGGGCGAGGAAGCGCTCGGTGGCCCGGCGGCCGCTGGCCGCCTGGAAGTCGCCCTGGCCGATGTAGGCGTCGGGCAGGGCGAGCCCGAGCTCGCCCATCGCGTCCCGGAAGGCCTGGACACGCTCGTTGCCGGTGGTGGTGGCGGCGGGCCCGGCGATGATGGCGAGCCGACGGTGACCGAGGCCGTGCAGATGCGCGACGAGATCCCTGACCGCGCCCGTACCGTCGGCCCGGACGACGGGGACGTCGATGCCGGGGATCCAGCGGTCGACGAAGACCATCGGGGTGCCGCCGAGGGCGACGTCCCGCATCAACGGGGAGCCCCCGTCGGCGGGCGAGACGAGGAGACCGTCGATCCTGCGGTCGATGAGCGTGCGGATGTGGTGGTCCTGGAGCTCGGGCCGCTCGTCGGCGTTGCCGATGATGACGCTGTAGCCGAGCGCGCGGGCCTCCTCCTCGACGAAGCGGGCCAGCTCGGTGAAGTACGGGTTGAGCACATCGCTGATGACCAGGCCGAACGTGCGGGTCTGCGCGGTGCGCAATGAGCGGGCGACCGCGTTGGGCCGGTAGCCGAGGGCCTCGACTGCGGCGAGGACGCGGGTACGCGCCTCTTCGCTGACGGACGGATGGCTGTTCAGCACGCGCGACACCGTGGCGGCGGACACACCCGCCTCGGCCGCGACATCCTTGATGCCCGCCATGTCCGGACCACCTCCTTGTGGTTTCCGTACACCTCGAACCCCTGGTGCCGACCGGTGGCGGACCAGCCGCTCGACGCCATGGAATCGATTACACGGATGATTGGAATCGATTACATGGCCGAAAGCAAGACCCCCTCCCGCGTCCGAGACCGGATCGTGACGGGAGGGGGCTGGGCTGCGGGAGGGGCGGCGCGGGAGGGAGGGAAGCCGCCAGGGGCCTTGGTGGATGCGCATCGCGCCGTCGAGCCCCGTCCGGGCCTACGGCGGGTCAAGGAGACTCGCGGCACCGAGCTCATGATCGATCTGTGCGACCCGGGACTCGGCCAGAACTACGTCCCGCGCCCGCCACCGAGCGGGCTACGTCGGCACTTTCGGCCCGCGGCCGCGGTGAGCGGAGGGTTTGGCGTCCGCCATGTACGCGATCGGAGTAACCCGGCGGAAGATCTCTTGTCGTCCCGTCCGCCGGGCGGGCACAGTGAAGTTGTTCGCCCTTGCCGTCCGACACCCACTTGGGGGGACGTGGCGGCCCGAACCCCAGGCGGTCTGACCGCCGAGGCGTTCGAGCAGACCGCCGAACCGTCGACGCGGTCGCTCTGCTGCCCGCACAGCAGCTGCTTCGGAACAGGGCCACCGGAGTCGTCAGGATGCGGGTGCCGCACCAGCGGGGAGTGGTCGCCAGTACGGCACTGAGTCAAGGGACAGCCTTCTTTCAGGCTGCGGGAAGCTCGACGCCATATTCGAAGAGAGGTGTGTCCATGACGGAACAGACCAACACCGAACCGGCCGCGGCTCCCGGGCAGGGCAAGGCCGCCAAAGCCGCCGCACCCGAGCGTCGTGACGCCGACGCCGGCACGCATGTCGCGGCCGAGACGATCGACCTGCTTGATCCGCAACTGATGCGCGATCCGGTCCGCGCGTTCTCCCCGGTCCGCGAACGGGCGCCGCTGGTCCGCGGTGTGATGCCCGGGGTGGAGCCGATGTGGGTGGCGACCCGTTACACCGATGTGCGCCGGGTCCTGTCCGATCCCCGCTTCGTCGCCGATCCCGCCCGCGTGCCCGGTGCCGAACCCGGTCACCGCATCGAGCAGTTGTGGCGCGCCCGCGGTGCTCGCCCCGAGGACGCGAAGTACCTGCGCACCTCCCTGTTCGGTACCGACGGGCCCGAACATCATCGCCTGCGCCGCAGGGTCGTCCGGGCCTTCACCGCGGGCCGCGTCAACCGCCTGCGCCCCCGCATCGAGGACATCACCCGCGCCCTCCTCGACGCCCTCCCCTCCCACGCCGACCCGGACGGCGTCGTCGACCTGATCCCCCACCTCGCCCACCCCCTGCCGCTCACCGTCATCTGCGAGCTCGTCGGCGTCCCCGAATCCGAGCGCCCGAACTGGTCCGCCTGGGGCAGCGTGATCACCGACGGAACCACCGGCACCGCCCTGGGCGATGCCCTGCACGCCCTGATCACCTCCGCGCACACGCTCGTCGACCACCACCGCGCATGCCCCGGCGACGACCTCATCTCCGCCCTGCTGGCACCCCACGACGACCCTCTCACCCCCACCGAGAACGTCGCGCTGATCCTCAACATCGTCTTCGCCGGACACACGACCACCACCAACCTCATCGCCAACGGCATCGCCGCCCTGCTCACCCACCCCGGCCAGCTCGCCCTGCTACGCGACGACCCCACCCTGGCACCCGCCGCCGCCGACGAACTCATGCGCTGGGGCGGCCCCGGCCCCCGCGCCCTGCCCCGCTACGCAACCGAGGACCTCCGCCTGAGGCAATGCCCGATCCGTCGGGGCGAAGCGGTCCTGCCGGTCCTGGCCGCAGCCGACCGCGACCCCCGCGCCCACCTCGATCCCGACCGCCTCGACATCACCCGCCACAGCTCCCCGCACGTCGGCTTCGGCCACGGTCCCCACCGCTGCATCGGCGACCGCCTCGCCCTCCTGGAGGCCCAGGTCGCCTGGACCGCGCTGTGGGACCGCTTCCCCGGTCTCGCCCTGGCCGTCACCCCGGACGAACTGGTCCGTGAAGCGGCCCCCAACTCCTGGAAACTGGCCAGACTGCCCGTCCGCCTCGACCCGTGATGAACCAGCGCCCGCACCCGCACCCGCAACCTGGTCGGGCACCGGATGCACTGGCACCGCCCGCGCAACAAGCCTGTTCGCGTCCTCGACGCCTCTGCCCGCGGCGCCGGTCGTACCGGCCGACTCGGGTTGGCAGGCCACTGTTCACGTCTGGGTCAGCGTCGGATATCCATCGCGTTCGCTCCCACGCCTACGTTCTCGGGCGGAAGTGTAGAACGACTGAATAGAGGCTCCTGATGTCCCTGCGTCGTGTTCTGCTGAGCCTGGTACTGGTGCCGCTGCTCGCCGCTCCGGTCACCGCCCGCGCGGCAACGTCCGACGGTCCCGAGAAGGCGTCGCACCAGAAGAAGCGCTTCGACCTTCAGGCGCACCGGGGTGGTCTCGGTATGACGACGGAGGGGTCCCTGGAGGGCTTCGGCAAGGCGCTGCACCTCGGTGTCAGCACCCTGGAACTGGACACCCAGGTCACCAAGGACTCCAAGGTCGTCGTCACCCACGACCGCAAGGTGAGTGCCCAGAAGTGCCGTGACACCGCACCGGTCGCGCCGGGCGACGCCATGTACCCCTATGCCGGCAAGCTCGTCAAGGACCTCACGCTGCGGCAGGTCCAGACCCTGGACTGCGGATTCCAGCGACTCCCCGGACACCCGGACCAGGAGGTCGTCAAGGGCTTTCGGATGGTCGAGCTCCGGGACGTCCTGCACCTCGTCAAGCGCTACAAGGCCCACAAGGTCACCCTCAACGTGGAGACCAAGATCGAGGCCGGCGCGCCTGAGGAAACCGCACCGCGCGAGCTGTTCGTCCGCCGCGTGTTCGAGGAGATCCAGCGCTCGGGAATGGCGAAGCAGGTGACGATCCAGTCCTTCGACTGGGGTTCCCTGCGGGCGATGCACCGGCTCGCTCCGCGCTGGCCGCTGGTGGCCCTGACCAACCACGACTTCCTCCAGGTGGGCAAGCCCGGCGCCTCCCCGTGGCTCGGTGGCATCGACGTCGACGACTTCGGCGGCGACTTCGTGGACGCGGCTGCTTCCATCGAGGGCGTCGAGGCACTGTCGCCCAACTACGGCTTCCCGCAGAACGGGAAGATCGGCGACCCCGGCTTCCGCTTCTACCCCGACAAGGCCATGATCACCAAGGCTCACGCGCGGGGCTTGAAGGTCATTCCGTGGACCTGCAACGACCCGGACACCATCGCAGCGCTCATGGACATGGGCGTCGACGGCATCATCTCCGACTACCCGAACCGGGTCCGCCAGATCATGACCGACCGCGGCATGCATCTGCCGAAGGCCTACGAGCCCCGCTGAGGACGAGGTCCGGACGTTCCGGCGCGCAGGGACGGCGGAGGCGAACCACGGGCACCCGGATTCGTTCTCGGGGAACCCGCAGAAGGCCGGATCGCGTCCACCACAACAACAAAGCCGGTCAAAGCGACAAAGTGTCGCTTTGACCGGCTTCATTTGGTCGGTTGACCCTGGCTGGTGTCCGAGGGGGGACTTGAACCCCCACGCCCGATAAAGGGCACTAGCACCTCAAGCTAGCGCGTCTGCCATTCCGCCACCCGGACAAGGTGTCTGCCGTTCGCGGTGTGTTCCCCGCGGCGACATGGAAAACAATACCAGGGGTTCGGCGCGCCCTTCACCCGCATATCCGGTGGTCAGTGCGGTGCGGCGTGCCGGTGGGAGCTCGACCTCCCGGTCCTCGGAGGTCCCGGGGCCACCTTCGCGTCCATGAGTGATCGCGGCTACCGCCGGCCCCGCCCGCTGTCCCCTCTGCGCGAGCATCTGCGCGACACGTTCTGGTCCGCCGCGATCATGGGGTTCGTCTGCGTGTTCGTGCTGTGGTTGATCGCCACCGAACGGGACGACGCGATCGTCACGCGTCGTGTTCAGTATCGCGCTGGTCGCGGCGCGGATGGCGAGCGGTCGGCTGACGCCCCGGGTGGCGCGGATCTTCGTCAGGAGCCGGATCAGCAAGATCACGCTGACGGTGTTCCTGGTGACGTTCTTCTTCTCGCTGCTGGTGCTCTCCTCGTACGAGAGCGAGAGCGATCCGCGCCGGGTGGTCTCGGCCCCGTTGGTGCAGAGCCTGCTCGTCCTGGTGATGCTCGCGCTGAGTCTGCTGCTCTTCGTCGTCCTGGACGACCTGCTGCTCGTCCGGGTTGGGGCCGGACCGTGGTGAGCGGTGCCACCGGACCGCCGGAGGGGCTCCGGCGGTCCGGGCTTAACGCGTCGGTCGGCACGCGTCAGTCGGCGCAGCGGCCCTCACGCAGCGAGTGCAGGTGCTCGCTCGACTTGCGGGCGAACGCGAGCGACGCGACCGGGTTGTCGTGCTCCGCCTGCCAGTGGTGGTAGCTCCGGCCGCGGTGGGTGCGGCCGGTGACCTTGGACAGGAACGTCTTGTAGTCGATGTCCCCGTCGCCCACGTCCGACATGCGGTAGCCGTCGCGGGTCGTCTCGTCGCGGACGCCGTCCTTGACGTGGAAGAGCGGGTAGCGGTCCGGGTGCTTCAGGACGTACTTCAGCGGGTCGAGCGGGGCTGGGCTGCCGTCCACGCGCTTGCTGAAGCGGAACTGCGCGCAGTAGGCCCAGTAGATGTCCAGCTCCAGGTAGACGAGGTCCGGGTCGGTCTCGGCGAGCAGGACGTCGTAGAGGCGTACGTTCGGCTTGTCGGTCGCGAAGGAGAACTCCTCGGCGTGGTTGTGCTGGTAGAACTTCATGCCGCGCTTGCGGGCGGCCGCCCCGTAGGTGTTGAACTCCTCCGCGGCCCGCTTCCAGCCGTCGACCGTGGAGCCGTAGCGGAACGGGCCCGAGGCCGTGCCGATGTGCTTGAGGCCGAGCGCCTGGGCGTCGTCGAGGACCTTCTCCAGGTTCTGGGCGAAGGTGTACGCGCCGGGGTTGTTGTCGTCGTAGTAGCCGACGTGGCTGCCGATCGGGTTGAGGCCGTGATCCCGGGCCAGCCGCTTGAGCTGGGCCAGGGTGATGGGACCGGCCGAGCCCTGGGTGTAGCCCGCGAGCTCGATCTCGTCGTAGCCGTACTTCTCCAGTTCGGCGAAGACCGGCGCGAAGCCCAGCGTGGAGATCTGGTCGCGGAGGCTGTAGAGCTGGATGCCGAGGCGCCCGGGCGGCAGGACGGGCTTGCCCTTGCCCTTGCCGTGCCCGTGGTCATGCCCGTGGCCGTGGCCGTTGCCGTGTCCCTGGCCTCGGTCGCGGCTGTCGGCCTGGGCGCTCGCCGTGCCGATGATGGTGGCGGCGGTGGCTCCGGCGGCGACACCGAGGATGTTGCGGCGGCTCAGTCTGCGGGCGAGTTCGGTGTCCTTGGAGGTGCGGCTCATGTTCGGGTGTCTCCCTTGCTGGCCTGACGGGGTGAGTGGTGCGGTGCCGGGCGCGTGACGGGGAATGTCAGTGCAGTCCGGCAAGCTGGAGGAGCAGGGACTTCACTTCGGTGGCCCTGACCCGGTCGGTGAACGCGTGGGGGGTGGAGCAGAGAATGAGCGGACCTTCGTCGTCGCTCTCGGGGAGGCGGCCGTGGCTGCCGCGAATAGGTGAGGGGTCCAGGGGGACGACCGCCATGCGGTAGCGCATGCCGAGCTTCTTGCGGGCGACCGCCGAGACGGCCTTGACCCGGACGTAGGGGTCCTGGGGGTCCATGAAGAGCTCGACGGGGTCGTAGCCGGGTTTGCGGTGGATCTCGACGAGCTGGGCGAAGTCGGGGGCGCGGGCGTCGTCGAGCCAGTAGTAGTACGTGAACCAGGCGTCCTTCTCCGCGATGGCGACCAGTTCGCCGGAGCGGGGGTGGTCCAGGTGGTGCGCCTTCTTGCCCTGGTCGTCGAGGAGTTGCTCGATGCCGGGCAGGTCGGCGAGGGCCGCCCGGGTCGCTTCCAGGTCCTCGGGGCGGCGTACGTAGACGTGGGCGAGCTGGTGGTCGGCGACGGCGAAGGCCCGGGAGGTCATCGGGTCCAGGTATTCCATGCCGTCCTGGGTGTGGACCTCCAGGAGGCCCGCCCGGCGCAGGGCGCGGTTGATGTCGACGGGGCGGTCGACGCGGGTGATGCCGTATTCGGAGAGGGCGACGACGGTACGTCCCTCGGCGCGGGCGTCGGCCAGGAGTGGGGCGATGGCCCGGTCGAGGTCGGCGGCGGCCCGGTGGGAGCGGGGGTCGTCGGGGCCGTGGCGCTGGAGGTCGTAGTCGAGGTGGGGCAGGTAGCAGAGGGCGAGGTCGGGGGTGCGGGTGGCGATGATGTGGCGGGTCGCGTCGATGATCCACTGGGAGGAGACGAGGTCGGCGCCGGGGCCCCAGAAGTGGAAGAGGGGGAACGTGCCGAGTCTGTCGGTGAGTTCGTCGTGCAGGGCGGGGGGCCGGGTGTAGCAGTCGGGTTCCTTGCGGCCGTCGGCGTAGTAGACGGGGCGCGGGGTGACCGTCCAGTCGGTGTCGGCGCCCATGGCGTACCACCAGCAGATGTTGGCGACGGTGTAGCCGGGGTGGGCGCGGCGGGCCGCGTCCCACAGTTTGTCGCCCTCGACGAGCCCGTTGTGCTGGCGCCAGAGCAGGACGTCGCCCAGCTCGCGGAAGTACCAGCCGTTGGCGACGATGCCGTGTTCTGCGGGCATCGTGCCGGTGAGGAAGGTCGACTGGGCGGCGCAGGTGACGGCCGGCAGGACGGTGGAGAGCGGCGCTCTCGCGCCCTGCTCCCCCATGGCCCGGAGGTTCGGCATGTGGGCCAGGAGCTGCGGGGTGAGGCCGACGACGTCGAGGACCAGGAGGGGGGTGGGGCCGCCGTTCTCCTGTGCGGTTTCCGTGCCGGGTTCGGGAGCGCTCATGGCAGTTCCTTGAGGCCGAGGTCGACCAGGAGGTCGCGGGCGAGGGTGAGTTCGGCGGCGATGCCGTCGGCGAGCTGGGTGCGGGTGCGGGGGCGCAGTTCGGCGGGCAGCGCCTGCCAGGTGTACGTCTCCACCTCCAGGTGCGGGGTCAGGGGCACGGGTCCGCCGACGAGCCGGGCGAGCGTGTCGCGGAGCACGGGCAGCGTCGAGGTCAGCGGCGGCGCCGGGGGTGTGTGGAGCGGTACGTGGAAGTGGGCCCGCCAGGGGGTGCTGTCCGGGAGGGCCCGGCCGGTGACGGCTTCGTCCAGGTCGTCGGTGCCGCGCAGCCCCGCGGCGGTGCTGGTGCGGGTCTGGTGCAGGAAGCGGGGTTCGGCGAACGCGGCGAGCGCGGTGCGGACCTCGGGCAGGTGGGGGTGGTCGGCGTGCAGGGCGGCGGAGAGCTGGGACTTGACGACGCGGATGCCGGCGGCGGCCAGGGCGTCGAGCGCGGTGCCGGGGTCCTCGAAGGAGGTGGCGAGGTGGCAGGTGTCGACGCAGATCCCGATCCGGTCGTGGGCCACGGCAGTGAGCGGGCCGATGGCGTCGGCGGTCGTCTCGACCGTGCAGCCCGGTTCCGGTTCGAGGCCGACGCGGATGGACTTGCCGGTCATCTCGGCCAGGGCGTCGAGGCGCTGGGCGAGTGTGGTGAGGGCGGCGCGTGCGGTGCGGGCCGCCTCGGGGTCCCCGTCGTAGGGGGTGCGCCAGGCGAGCGGCAGGGTGGAGATGGTGCCTTCGGTGACGTCGTCCGGGAGGAGGGCGGCCAGGAGGCGGGCGAGGTCGGTGGTGTGGGCCAGGCGGTCGGGTTCGGTCCAGTCCGGCCGGTAGACCCGGTACTTGACCTCGTCGGCGCCGAATCCCTCGTAGGGGAAGCCGTTGAGGGTGACCACTTCCAGGCCGCGGCTGTCGAGCTCGGCGCGCAGTGCGCGGAGTTCGGCGGGGTCGTTGATCAGGGCGCGGGCCGCGTCCCGGGCGAGCCAGAGGCCGATGCCGAGCCGGTCCCGGCCGAGTCGCCGGCGGACGGGTTCGCAGTGGTCCCGGAGCTGGGCGCGGACGCCGTCGAGGGTTTCGGCGGGATGGACGTTGGTGCAGTAGGCGAGGTGGACCGTCGAGCCGTCCGGGTGGCGGAAGCGCATGGCCGCCTCACTCCCCGCCGCGCAGGATGGAGTTGCCCTCGTGGAGTGGATCGGGGGCCGGGACGTCGAGGTGGAGGCGGCCGCTCTGGCCGTAGAAGGCGACCGGGTTGCGCCACAGCACCTGGTCGACGTCGTCCTCGGTGAACCCGGCCTTCAGCATGGCGTCGGCGACCTTGCGGGTCTTGAGGGGGTCGCTGTTCCCCCAGTCGGCGGCCGAGTTGACGATCATCTTCTCGGTGCCGTGGTTCTGGAGGATGGTGACCATCCGGTCCTCGTCCATCTTGGTGTCCGGGTAGATGGAGAAGCCGGCCCAGCACCCGCTGTCGGTGGCGGCCTTTACCGTTGTCTCATTGAGGTGGTCGAGCAGGACGTGCTCCGGGGGGAGGTTCGATTCGCGGATGACGTCGATGGTGCGGTGCAGACCGGCGAGCTTGTCGCGGTGCGGGGTGTGGACGAGGGCGGGCAGCCCGTGGTCGGCGGCGAGCTGAAGCTGGGCAGCCAGGGCGTGGTCCTCGGCCGGGGTCATGGAGTCGTAGCCGATCTCGCCGACGGCGACGACCCCGTCCTTCTCGAGGTAGCGGGGCAGCGCGTCCAGGACCGGGGTGCAGCGCGGGTCGTTCGCCTCTTTGGGGTTCAGGGCGAGCGTGCAGTGGTGCGCGATGCCGTACTGGGAGGCGCGGAAGGGCTCCCAGCCGAGGAGCGCGTCGAAGTAGTCGAAGAAGCTGGCGGGCGAGGTGCGGGGCTGGCCGAGCCAGAAGGAGGGTTCGACGAGCGCGCGGACCCCCGCGTCGTACATCGCCCGGTAGTCGTCGGTGGTGCGGGAGGTCATGTGGATGTGGGGGTCGAAGATGCGCATCAGGACTCCTCCGTGGGGGCGGGGGCTGCGGGAGCCGCGGTCGGCGGGGCCCGGTGGGCGCCCGTGTCGGCCGGGGCGGTGAGGTCGAGGACCGTGCGCAGGTCTTCGGGTACGGCGCGGCCGGCTGCGGTGCGTTCGGCGGCGAAGTCGCCGAGCATGCGGGCGAGCTCCGCGTCTTCCCGGGCCCGGTCGCCGAGCCGGGCGACCGCCGCGACCGGCACCTCGGTGAACAGGCACTTCAGGACGGCGTGCCGCCAGGCGTGGGTGTCCAGGTGGTCGGCGGCGTAGGGGCCGACGGCCGCGGCGACCAGGCGGGTGTCGTTGGTACGCAGGGCGTCCTCGACGAGCGGGAGCGCGGTGGAGCCGAGGTCGAGGCGGTGCAGGGTGAGCAGGACGGCGCGGCGTTCGGCAGCGGTGCCCTGTTCGTAGAGCCGGGTGACGGAGGGGAGCGTGGCGCGTGCCTCGACGAGGAGGAGGGAGCGTACGGAGTCGGCGTGCTCAAGGCCGCAGTGCCGGCCGGCGGCGGCGTAGCGCAGTTCCCAGGGAGGGGAGGTGTACGGGCCGGCCGCCGCCCGGCCGGGGGCGTCGGGTGTGGCCTCGTCGTTGGCGGCCTCGGCCAGGGCCTCGTCGAGCCAGGCCCGGGCGGCTCCGCCGAGTTCGGCGTCGAGTTCCTCGCGGGACTTCAGCACGGGGCGGCTCCCTGGGGCGCGGTACCGCGCGTCATGGCGTCGCGCAGGAAGTCGATCGAGGTGCGGGCCAGCTCGGGGCCCGCGTGGGAGTGACGGGGCAGCTCGACGACGGTGAGGCCCCGGTAGTCCGATGCGGCCAGGGCGGCGAGCACGGGCGGGAAGTCGATCTCCCCCTCGCCGAACGGGAGGTGTTCGTGGACTCCGCGCCGCATGTCCTCGATCTGGACGTGCCGGAGCCAGGGGGCGGACGCCTCGACGCACTCCAGAAGCGTCGCCTCCTCAAGGCACTGGCAGTGGCCGATGTCGAGGGTGAGGCCGAGCGGGCCCGGGTCGCCGAGCAGTCCGCGCAGGTGGTGGAAGTCGGCGAGGGTGGCGAGGAGATGACCGGGTTCGGGCTCGATGGCGAGGGGAACGCCGGACCGGTCGGCGGCTTCGAGGACGGGGGCGAGCGCTTCGGTGAGCCGTTTCCACGCGGTGTCCGGCGAGGCGCCGGGCGGGGTGATGCCGCTGAAGCAGTGGACGGCGTGCGCGCCGAGTTCGGCGGCCACGTCGACGGCGCGGACCAGCAGCGCGGTGCGGGCGGCCCGGGCGTCGGGATCCGGGTCGAGGAGGGAGGGGCCGTGCTTGCGGCGCGGGTCGAGGACGTAACGGGCACCGGTCTCCACGGTGACCCGGAGGCCGAGGGAGGCGAGCCGGCGGCGGACCCGGCGGGTGCGCTCGGAGAGGTCCGGGGCCATGGGATCCAGGTGCATGTGGTCGAGGGTCAGGCCGACGCCTTCGTAGCCGAGGTCGGCGAGGAGGCCGAGGGCGTCGTCGAGGCGGAGGTCGGTGAGCCCGTTGGTGCCGTATCCGAGGTGGAGGGTCATGTGGGGCTCACCTTCCGGGAGAGGCTGCGGGCGAGGGGGACGAGGCCCATGACGGCGAGAGCGGTGACGGGCGCCCCGGCGCGGGCGGCGAGCGCGGCCTGGAGCGGGATCATGGCCCGGATGCCTCCGCCGACCGCGCGCTGGGTCAGCGGCGGGGACGGGTTGAGCGCGGCGTGCAGGAGGGGTGGCCCGGCGGTACGGAGGTAGGCGCCGGTGAGCGCGATGACCAGGAGCCGGACGGGGTCGGTGACCTTGCCGAGCGGACCTGTGTCGAGACGCCGCGCGACGGCGTAGGCGTGGGCCTTGGCTCCGGCGTCGGTGCCTGCGTGGGTGTAGGCCTTGGCGTCGGTGTCGGCCCTCGTCGCACCGGGCCGGTCGGGGACCTGTCCCCGGGACTCCCGCAGCACCGCTGCCGCGAGTGCCGTCGTCGTGGCCAGGACCGCGAGCGGGGCGCCGGTGGAACCGCCCTGCGCCTCGTGGCGCGATACGGCGGTGACACCGTAGGTGTGGGCCCCGAGCACCAGGGCGGCGGGCAGGGCGGGCAGGCATGCCGCCAGGCCGCCGCGCGCCGGAGCCAATGTCGCCGCGCCGCGCGCCGCTGCCGGGGTCGCGCCTGCCGACGGGGCCCCTCCCCGGGCCGTCGCTCCGGCAACGTTGTCGGGCCGGCCTCCCCCGCCCGGCGAGCCGGGCCCCGTCACCGGCGCCGTGGCCGTCGCGCCCAGCAGCAGGTCCAGTGAGCGGGCCGCCGCCATGGCCGCCGGGCCCGCCTTCGTGTGCTTCAGGTGCAGGTCGTAGGCCCAGACCGTGGCGGCCAGGCCCGTGGCGACGGTCAGCGCGGGGCGGCCGGCCCGGGCCGCCAGGGCGAGGCCCGCCGCGGTCAGCACCCCGGCCGCGCCCAGGGCCGCCGCCGGGCTGATCCGGCCCGAGGGGATCGGGCGGTGCGGGCGGTCCACGGCGTCCTCGTCGCGGTCGGCCCAGTCGTTGAGGGCCATCCCGGCCTCGTACAGGCACAGGGACGCGCCCATCGCCAGGGCGGTGCCCCGGCCGGGCCGGCGGCCCACCGCCGCCGCACCCGCCAGGGCGTCCCCGGGCACGGAGAACAGGGCGGAGACCCGCAGCAGTTCCGCCCAGGCCCGCAGGCGCTCCCGGGGCGCGCCCCGGTCGGCTGTCCGGTCGGGCCGGTCCGGGCCTGCGTCCGCGCCTCGTTCCCCGTTCCGGCCCGTGGTGGGAGGTTCGGGCCTGTCCGGTGCGGGCGCAGTCCCGCCGGCACCGGACAGACGATCATCGGTCACGGCGGTCGTTCTCACGCCGTGTGCGACACCGTTCGCCCGCCCGGCCGGGAGTGCCGGCAGGGCCGAGGCGAGTGCGGCCCGGAGGGCGTTCCGTCGCCACCTCACGGCTGGTCCCGCAGCCGCTCGGCGAAGGTGAGCAACGTGGCGTACTGCTCGGCGAGCGCCGCCGACGTGCCGCCGTCCGGGTCCTTGAAGTAGAAGCCGAGCTCCGGCAGGGGGCCGCTGATCCCCTTCTCGTGGGCGCGGGCGAGCAGCCGTGCCAGGTCCAGGACCAGTGGGGCGGCGAGCGCCGAGTCACAGCCCTGCCAGATGGTCTGGAGGATCATGCGGGAGCCGAGGAAGCCGTCGAAGGCGATGTGGTCCCAGGCGGTCTTCCAGTCCCCCATCGCGGGCACGTCGTCGATGTGCACCTCGCCCTCGGGGGCGGCGCCGAAGGTGTCGGCGAGGACGCGCTCCTTGCCGGCGTTCTTGGCCGCGGCGGCCGCCGGATCGGCCAGCGCCGCTCCGTCGCCGCCGCCCAGGAGGTTCGATCCGGACCACGCCCGTACGGTGAGGGCGCGCTGGAGGAACATCGGGGCGAGCACGGAACGGAGCAGCGTCTGGCCGGTCTTGCCGTCGCGTCCGGCGTGGGGAAGTCCGCTGGAGGCGACGGTGTCGGTGAGCGCGGGGGTGCGCAGGCCGGTGGAGGGGGTGAAGTTGGCGTAGGAGCAGCCGGCCCGCAGGGCGGCGGCGGCGTAGAGCGAGCTGGCGGGCAGCCGGGTGTCGTCGGGTCCTGGCGCGGGTTCGGTGGAGGCGACGTTGACGACGACGGTGCGGGCCAGACCGTGGCGGTGGGCGAAGTCGGTGAGGTCGGCGGCGAACGCGGCGATGAGCTCCTGATCGGTGCGGGTGTCGCCGGGGAGCGGTCCGCCGGGGCGGATCTCCGCGTCGGCGGCGCCGAGTTCGGCGCGTACGGCGGAGGGCAGTCCGTACGGCAGTACCCCGCCGTCGGCGAGGGCCTCGGCCCGCTTGGCGAGCGGGCAGTCGAGGGTGTCGTGGCCGCCGAAGACCAGGCTGGTCAGGGCGGGCAGGCCGCTGTCGGCGAAGGGGGGCGTCTCGGTGACCATGCCGGTCGGCGGGTGCAGGCCCGCGGCGATGGCGGCGCAGCCCGCGGTGGCGGTGGTCGCCACGGAGCCGCGTGCTCCGATGAACCAGACGCCGGTGCGGCCCGCGGCTCCGTCGGGGCCGGTGGCCTCCGAAGGGCTGGGGCGTGTTTCGAAGGTAGCGGAGTCCGCCCGGAGGGCGGGCTCGGCGGGGGTTTCGAAACACGCCTCAGGGGCGTCGTTGCGGCCTGGGGCGTCGGTTCGGCCTTGACGATCGGCGCGTGCGGTCACGGGCTGCCTCCCTGGGGGATGTCGGGGGTGGAGGACGACGGGCGGGGGAAGGGTGTGTGCTTCCCCCGCCCGTCGTCGGCAGTGGCGGCCGCCCTACTGCGAGGGCAGCTCCTTCAGTTGGATGTTGCGGAAGGACACCTGGTCGTCGGCTCCGTGGTTCTGGAGGCCGATGTAGCCGTCCTTCAGGCTGCGGGCGGGGTCGGTGTTGGTGAAGTCGTTGATCTTCGCTCCGTTGAGGAAGATCTGCAGACGTTCGCCCTGCACCTTGATCTCGTAGCTGTTCCACTGGCCCGGCGGCCGCAGGACGCGGTCGCGGGCCTTGATGTTGGCGGACTTGAAGGTGTAGACGGCGCCGGTGGTGCGGTCGGCGGCGTCGGTGGCGTCGATCTGTATCTCATACCCGTTGTTGACCGCCGACCACGGGTCGTCGGACTCCGGGAAGCCCACGAAGATGCCGGAGTTGTCGTCGCCGGTCATCTTCCAGTCGAGCTTCAGCGAGTACGACTTCAGCTCCTTGGCCTGGTAGGTGAGCAGACCCATGCCGCCCTCGGAGTGCAGGGCGCCGTCACTGACGGAGAACTTCCCCGGGCCCGCCTGCTTCCAGCCTTCCAGCGTCTTGCCGTTGAAGATCGGCCGGTAGTCCTTGTCCGGCTTGCAGTCGGCCTTGACCTGGCCGGTGGCGTAGCGCAGGCCGCCCAGCACGTGGCTGCGGAAGGCCGACTCGGCGTAGGACTCCTTGGTGTGGCCGAGCCCGGTGTAGAAGGAGCGGCCGCCCTCGTAGGTCTGGCACCAGGAGATCGGGTGATCGCCCTTCATGTTCCCGCCGGTGTAGGTGGTCTCGTCGAGTGTGGCGAGGACCTTGGCGTTGTCCCGGGGGTTGGTGCCGTAGTTGTACCACTCGTCGGTGCGCTCCCACTCCTCGTCCAGGTGGGCGGTGGCGGGGTGGTCGTGGTCCTCGACGCGGACGGTGGCGGGCTGGATCTGCGGGTGGGAGTCGAAGTAGGCGCCGACGAGGCCCCCGTAGAACTTCCAGTCGTACTCGGTGTCGGCGGCGGCGTGGATGCCGACGTAGCCGCCGCCGGTGGCGACGTAGTTCTCGAACGCCTTCTGCTGCTCGGCGTTGAGGACGTCTCCGGTGGTGGAGAGGAACGCGACGGCGTCGTAGCGGGCCAGGTTGCTGGTGGTGAACTGGGCGGCGGACTCGGTGGAGTCGACCGTGATGTTGGTGTCCTTGCCGATCTCCTTCAGGGCCGCGATGCCCGTGGGGATCGAGTCGTGGCGGAAGCCGGCGGTCTTGGAGAAGACCAGGACGCGCTTGGCTGTCCTGTCGACGGGGGTGTTGGACAGTTCGAAGTCGTCGACGTCGTAGAGCGCTCCGTCGCCGCCCTTGAAGACCAGGAAGAGTTCGGCCTGCTTCTTGGGCGCACCGCGCAGCGGGATGTCGATGTCCTGGAAGGTGTCCCAACTGCCGGTCACCGGGACGGGTCCCGAGCCGAGGATCTTGCCGGTGGGCGATCCGGTGCGCACTTCCAGGAAGCCGCCGGTGCCGGCCGACGAGACGCGGGCGGTGAGCTTGGTGGTGCCGCCCAGGACGTACGTCTTGAAGGAGATCCAGTCGTCGTTGTGGATGTCGCCGACGGTCTTGCCGCCGTGGGCGCTCGACTTGGCCGGTGTGGTGACGCCGGAGGAGGCGTCGAAGTGCTCGGCCTGGCGGTGCTTGGGCTGGAGCCGGGAGGCGTCCTTGCCGGTCAGCTTGGCCTGGCCGCCACCGCCGTTGTCGGTGTAGGAGGCCGAGATGCCGCCGTAGATGTTGGCGTTGGGGTCGTGGCCGCCTTCCATGGCGGTCTTGATGGTGCCCTCGCAGCCGTGCTCGGTGGTGATGTCGTGGCCGTGGCTGTCGTGACCCAGGGTGAACTTGACCTCGACCTTGGTGCAGTCGATGGTCCCGTCCTCAGGGTCGCTGACGTTCACCTTGAACGGCACGGCGTCACCGAACTCGAAGAGCTGCCCGTCCTCGGGGAGTTCCAGCTCCACGGTCGGGGCGGTGTTGCCGACGGTGACATGGACGCTGGCGGAGCCGGTGCGGCCGGTCGGGTCCTTGGCGGTGACCGTGGCGGTGTAGGTGCCGTTCTTCTTGTACGTGTACGTCGGGTTGGCGGCGGTGGACGTTCCGCCGTCCCCGAAGTCCCAGGCGTAGGTGAGCGGGTCGTCGTCGCCGTCGGCGGTGCCGGCCGAGGAGAACCTCACCTTCAGGGGCGCGGTGCCCGAGGTCTTGTTCGCCGAGGCCTCGGCGATGGGCGAGCGGCCTCCGGTGGCGTTCTCGATGCGGTAGAGCGCGGAGTTCTCGTCGCCGCCGAACCAGGCGAGGCCGTAGTCGAGGACGTACAGGGCTCCGTCGGGGCCGAAGGCCATGTCCATGATCTGGGTGCCGGACCACGGGACGTCGTTGATGGACTGGACGCCGCCGTCGACGTCCTGCTCGATGCGCTTGATCCACTGGCGGCCGAACTCACCGGCGAAGAAGTCGCCGTCGTAGGCCTCGGGGAACTTCACCGGGGAGTCCAGGTCCGCGTCGTAGCGGTAGACGGGTCCGCCCATCGGGGACTCGGAGCCGGTGCCGAACTCGGGCACGGAGCCACCGTCGTACGGGATCCACGCGGCCTCGGCCGGCGGCAGGTCGACGAGCCCGGTGTTGTGCGGCGACTCGTTCTTCGGGGCGGCGCAGTCGAAGGCGGCGCCCGATGCCTTGGTGGAGAAGTCGTAGTCGATGTACGGCTCGTTGTCGCCGACGCAGAAGGGCCAGCCGAAGTTGGCGGCCTTCGTCACCCGGGCGAACTCGACCTTCCCGGCCGGTCCGCGCTTGGGGTCGGCCGCGCCGGCGTCGGGGCCGTAGTCGCCGACGTACACGGTGCCGGTGGCCTGGTCGACGGAGAAGCGGAAGGGGTTGCGGAAGCCCATCGCGTAGATCTCGGGGCGCGTCTTGTCCGTCCCGGGCGCGAAGAGGTTCCCCTCCGGAACGGTGTACGAGCCGTCCTCGGCGACCTTGATGCGCAGGATCTTGCCGCGCAGGTCGTTGGTGTTTCCCGAGGTGCGGCGGGCGTCGAACGCCGGGTTGCGGTCGGGGCGTTCGTCGATCGGGGTGAAGCCGTCGGAGGCGAAGGGGTTGGTGTCGTCGCCGGTGGAGAGGTAGAGGTTGCCCTCGGCGTCGAAGTCGATGTCGCCGCCGACGTGGCAGCAGGTGCCGCGCGAGGTGGCGACGTCCAGGACCTTCTTCTCGCTGGCGGTGTCGAGGGTGCCGTCCTCGTTGAGGACGAAGCGGGAGAGCCGGTTGACGCCCTCGAACTTCGCGAAGTCGGCTGCGGTGCCGGTCTCCGGGGCGTCGCCCGCGGGAGTGTCCATCGGCGGTGCGTAGAAGAGGTAGATCGCGCGGTTCTCGGCGAAGTCGGGGTCGACGCCGACGCCTTGGAGGCCTTCCTCGTCGTGCGTGTACACGGGGAGGGTGCCGGAGATCTTGGTGTTGCCGACGCTGTCGGTGATCCGCAGTTCGCCGCCGCGCGAGGTGTGCAGCACGCTGCGGTCGGGGAGGACGGCGAGCGACATGGGCTCGCCGGTCTCCTCGGCGCCCTTGGCCAGGGTGACCTGCTGGAAGTCCTCCGCCACGGGCTCGTCGTGCCCGGGGTGTCCCGGGTGGGCGGTGGCGCCGGGGGCGGAACCGAGGGTCAGGGTGGCGGCGGCGAGCAGGCCGCCGGTGAACAGCGCGAGCGATTTGCGGACGCGGGTCCGGGCCAGGAGCCGCTTTCTGGTTCTGTGCACGTAGGTCCTCCGGAGAGTGCCGGTTGTACGGGCGGGTGTAGCCGTGCCGTGCCGCGCGGGGACTGCCGCGCATGCGTCACCGGGGAGGGGAGCGACCCCGGTGACGCGAGTCATGTCGTGTACACGAAATGGACGGTAGACCTGTTCGTCCTCGACGGAAAGCCCTTGTGCAACAGGTAAGTCGAACTTCTGCTTCCGCCAGGACAAAGGAGTTTTCGGGCAGCGCGAGGCAGCCCCGGGGGCTGGGGGGCCGTGAACCGGATCGCGCCCCGGGGCTTGGTCGGGCGTCCTACTCCCGGCCGCCGAAGGCCGCGTCGAAGGAGGCCGACGGCGGGTCGAAGTCGAACCGCTTGAGGCTGGCGAGCGCTTCCGGGGCGCCGGTCAGCCGGTCCATGCCGGCGTCCTCCCACTCGACCGAGACCGGGCCCTCGTAGCCGATGGACCGGAGCATCCGGAAGACGTCCTCCCAGGGCACGTCACCGTGGCCGGCGGAGACGAAGTCCCAGCCGCGCCGGGGGTCGCCCCACGGCAGATGCGAGCCGAGGCGGCCGTTGCGCCCGTCGAGGCGCTTGCGGGCCTCCTTGCAGTCCACGTGGTAGATCCGGTCGCGGAAGTCGTAGAGGAAGCCCACCGGGTCCAGGTCCTGCCAGACGAAGTGGCTCGGGTCGAAGTTCAGCCCGAACGCGGGCCGGTGGTCCACCGCTTCCAGGGCGCGCTTGGTGGTCCAGTAGTCGTACGCGATCTCGCTCGGGTGCACCTCGTGGGCGAAGCGCACCCCCTCGGCGTCGAAGACGTCCAGGATCGGGTTCCAGCGCTCGGCGAAGTCCTCGTAGCCCCGCTCGATCATGTGCGGCGGGACGGGCGGGAACATCGCGACGAGGTGCCAGATCGAGGAGCCGGTGAAGCCGATGACCGTGTCCACCCCGAAGGCGGCGGCGGCCCGGGCGGTGTCCGCGATCTCGGCCGCGGCCCGCTGCCGTACGCCTTCGGGCTCGCCGTCGCCCCAGATGCGGGCGGGCAGGATGCCCTGGTGGCGCTCGTCGATCGGGTTGTCGCAGACGGCTTGGCCGACCAGGTGGTTGGAGATCGCGAAGCACTTCAGCCCGTACTTGTCGAGCAGTTGGTGCCTGCTGTCCAGGTATCCGGGGTCCAGGAGCGCCTTGTCGACCTCGAAGTGGTCTCCCCAGCAGGCGAGTTCGAGACCGTCGTAGCCGAAGTCCCGGGCGTGCTTGCAGACCTCCTCCAGCGGAAGGTCGGCCCACTGGCCGGTGAACAGGGTGAAGGGGCGGGGCATGGGCGGCTACCTCCTGAGGTCCGAGGACGGGACCGGGGTGTGTACGGAGTTCTTGGCGGCGCTCTCCTCCACGGCGGCGAGCACCCGCTGCACCTGGAGCCCGTCCGCGAACGACGGTACGGGAGGGACGCCTTCGGCGATCGTGTTCACCACGTCGCGGGCCTGGTGGACGAAGGTGTGCTCGTAGCCGAGTCCGTGGCCCGGGGGCCACCAGGCCTCCAGGTAGGGGTGCTCGGGTTCGGTGACGAGGATGCGGCGGAAGCCCGCGGTGGCGGCGGGTTCGGTGTGGTCGTGGAAGGACAGCTCGTTGAGCCGTTCCAGGTCGAAGGCGAGGGAGCCCAGCTCCCCGTTGAGCTCCAGACGCAGGGCGTTCTTGCGTCCCGCCGCCATCCGGGTCGCCTCGAAGGAGGCCAGCGCGCCGGAGGCGAGGCGGCCGGTGAAGATCGCCGCGTCGTCGACGGTCACCTCGCCCCGCTCCACCGTGTCGGCGCTGCCCAAGAGCCCGGCGGACGCCCCGGCGAGCAGGGGCCTCTCCCGGACGAAGGTCTCGGCCACGGCGGACACCCCGGTGAGCAGTTCGCCCGAAAGATACTGGGCGAGGTCGACGATGTGGGCGCCGAGGTCCCCGAGCGCGCCGGACCCGGCGTGCTCGCGCTTGAGCCGCCAGGTGAGCGGTGAGGCCGGGTCCACCAGCCAGTCCTGGAGGTAGGTGGCGCGCACATGGCGCAGGGGGCCGAGCCGGCCCTCGGCGATGAGCTGCCGGGCGAAGGAGATCGCGGGCACCTTGCGGTAGTTGAAGCCCACCATCGCCACCTGCCCGCGGGCGGAGGCGGCCTCGGCGGCGCGGACCATCGCCTCGGCCTCGGCGACGGTGTTGGCGAGCGGCTTCTCGCACAGGACGTGCTTGCCCGCCTCCAGGGCGGCGATGGCGATCTCCGCATGGCTGTCGCCGGGGGTGCAGATGTCGATCAGCTGGACATCGTCCCGGGCGATCAGTGCCCGCCAGTCGGTCTCCGCGGACGCCCAGCCGTGCCGGGCCGCGGCGGCGTCGACGGCCGCGCGGTCGCGTCCGCAGATCGCGGCGAGAGCGGGTCGCAGAGGCAGGTCGAAGACGTGTCCGGCGGTGCGCCAGCCCTGCGAGTGGGCGGCGCCCATGAACGCGTATCCGACCATGCCGACCCCGAGCGTTCCCGGCGCCTCCCGCGGCGAAGGGGCTGGGGTTTGCGTTTCCGTCTCTTGACTACGGGCCATGCGGACTTCCTCCTCGTCGGTGTGCGGTAACGGGCCGGGGGATGCGCTCCGAGCACCCCCCGTAGTCCCGGTCAGTTGAAGCCCGTCGGCAGGTACTGGTCGATGTTGTCCTTCGTCACGACCGCGGAGTACAGGGTCAGGGAGGTCGGGATCTCCATCTCGGAGAGACCGCTGACGCCCTTGCCCTGGCCCAGTGCCCGTGCCAGGTCGATCGCGGACGCGGCCATCGTCGGCGGGTAGAGGACGGTGGCCTTGATCACCGAGTCGTCGGCCTTGATGGCGTCCATCGCGGACTTGGCTCCGGCGCCGCCGACCATGATGAACTCGTCGCGGCCGGCCTGCTCGATGGCGCGGAGCGCGCCGACGCCCTGGTCGTCGTCGTGATTCCAGAGGGCGTCGAACTGCTTCTGCGCCTGGAGGAGTTGGGCCATCTTCGCCTGACCGGACTCGACGGTGAAGTCGGCTGCCTGACGGGCCACCAGCTTGATGTTGGAGTAGTTCTTCAGGGCGTCGGCGAAGCCCTGGCTGCGCTGCTTGGTCAGCTCCAGGTTGTCGATCCCGGCGAGCTCGACGACCTTGGCGTTCGGCTTGTCCTTGAGCTGCTCGCCGATGTAGTGCCCGGCGTTGAGACCCATGCCGTAGTTGTCGCCGCCGACCCAGCAGCGGTAGGCCTGCGGGGAGGCGAAGATGCGGTCCAGGTTGACGACGGGGATGCCCGCCCTCATGGCCTCCAGGCCGACCTGGGTGAGGGCCTTGCCGTCGGCGGGGAGGACGACGAGGACGTCGACCTTCTTGTTGATGAGGGTCTTGACCTGGCCGATCTGGGCGGCCGTGTCGTTGGAGCCCTCGGTGATCTCCAGGGTGACGTCGGAGTACGTCTCCGCCCGGGACTTGGCGTTCACGTTGATCGCGTTGAGCCAGCCGTGGTCGGCCTGCGGTCCGGCGAAGCCAATGGTGACGGCCTTGCCCGGCTTGTCGTCGGCGGGGGCGCTGTTGCCGGCGGGCTCGGTCTTCTTGGGCTCGTTGCTGGTGCAGGCGGTGAGGAGCGCGCCCGCGGAGACGGCGGCGGTTCCGAACAGCAGCCCTCTGCGGCTGGTCTCTGGCATGACGGTCTGACCCTTCATCCGGTGGGTACGTACGAGGTGCGGGGCGGGGGCCCCGGGGGCCGGGGGGCTCGGTCGCTCAGGTTTCCCTGCCGCGCATGGTGCGGCGCTGGACGAGGACGGCGGCGACGATGATGGCGCCCTTGGCGATCTGCTGGACGTCGCTCTGGAGGTTGTTGAGAGCGAAGATGTTGGTGATCGTGGTGAAGATCAGGACGCCGAGAACGGAGCCGACGATGGTGCCCCGGCCGCCGCTGAGCAGGGTCCCGCCGATGATCGCGGCGGCGATGGCGTCGAGCTCGTACAGGTTGCCGTTGGTGTTCTGCCCGGAGCCGGCGAGCACGATCAGCATGAAGGCGGCGATGCCGCAGCACAGTCCGGACAGCAGGTAGAGGTAGAGGCGCTGGCGGCGGACGTCGATCCCGGCGAGCCGGGCGGCCTCCGCGTTGCCGCCGACGGCCACGGTGCGGCGGCCGAAGGTGGTCCGGTTGAGGATGAGCCAGCCCAGGACGGTGACCACGGCGAACATGATGACCAGCGGCGGTATGCCGAGGATGTAGGAGTCGGGCAGTCCGAGGTCCAGGACCGAGTCCACGGTGACGATCTGCGTCTTGCCGTCGGTGATCTGGAGGGCGAGTCCGCGCGCCGAGGCGAGCATGGCCAGCGTCGCGATGAAGGGGACCATTCCCCCGTACGCGATGAGGACGCCGTTCACGAGCCCGGCGGCGAGGCCGACGACGACCGCGGTGAACGCGATGCCGGCGAAGCCGTACTCCTGGGTGGCCAGGGTCGTCGCCCACACCGAGGCGAGGGCGAGCATGGCGCCGACGGAGAGGTCGATGCCGCCGCTGATGATGACGAAGGTCATGCCGACGGTGACGACGCCGATGACGGACGCCTGGGTCAGGATCAGCTGGAGGTTCCCGGTGTCCAGGAAGGCGTCCGGTTCGGTGATGCCGCCGACCACGATCAGGGCGGCGAGGACGCCGAGCAGGGACAGGATCCGGACGTCGAGCCGCAGGCCGAGGGCCGGCGTGCCACCGCCCGACTTCGCGGGCGGCGTGTCGGAGGGGCCGGCGAGGGCTCCCTTGTCCGGCCCGTTGTGCTGCGCCGACGGGGCGGGCTGTGTCATGGCGTCGGGCTCCCTTCCATCACGAGGTCGAGTACACGGTGCTCGTCGAGCTCCTGGGCAGGGGCCGTGTGGACCACCTGGCCTTCGCGGAGGACCAGCACCCGGTCGGCGAGGCCCAGGACTTCGGGCACTTCGCTGGAGACGAGCAGAACGGCGAGGCCTTCGTCGGCCAGCCGGCGGATCACGGCGTAGAGCTCGGCGCGGGCGCCGACGTCGACGCCACGGGTGGGTTCGTCCAGCAGCAGGACCCGGCAGCCGCGCAGCAGCCAGCGGGCGAGGACGGCTTTCTGCTGGTTGCCGCCGGAGAGGGTGCGGACGGCGACGTCCGGGTTGTCGGGCCGCATCTGCAGCTCACGGGTGGCGCTCTGCACGGCCTTCCGCTCCCCGCCCCGGTCGATCCAGCCGAGCCGGGCGTAACGGGAGAGGGTGGAGACCGAGACGTTACGGGTGACCGACTCGGTCAGCAGCAGGGCCTGCGCCTTGCGTTCCTCGGGTGCGAGGCCGATGCCCGCGGCGACGGCGGCGCGGATGCTGCCGGGACGGAGCGGTTTTCCGGCCACGGTGACGGTCCCGGTGGACGCCTTACGGGCTCCGTAGATGGTCTCCAGGATCTCGGAGCGTCCCGAGCCGACGAGTCCGGCGAGGCCGACGATCTCGCCGGGCCGCAGCTCCAGGTCGACGGGCGCGAACTCACCCTGGCGGGAGAGCCCTTGGACCCGGAGTACGGGTTCGGTGGTGGCTGCCGCCGGCTCCTCGGGGCGCGGCGGAAAGACGTAGGCGACGTCCCGGCCGGTCATCATGGCAACGATGTCGCGGGTGGGGGTGTCGGCGGCGGGCAGCCCGACGGCCACGGTCCTGCCGTCCTTGATGACGGTGACCCGGTCGCCGATGCGTCGGATCTCCTCCAGCCGGTGCGAGATGTAGACGACGGCCACCCCGTCGGCGGTGAGGCCGTCGACGATCCGGAAGAGGTTGTCGACCTCGTCGGGGTCGAGGGCGGCGGAGGGCTCGTCCATCACGATGAGCCGGACGTCGTGGGAGAGCGCCCTGGCCATGGAGACGATCTGCTGCTGGGCGGCGGAGAGGTCCCCGACGTGCCGGGCGGGGTCGATCTCCGGGTGACCGAGGCGGGCCAGGAGCGCCTTCGCGGCGGAACGCCCCTCCCCCGTGCGGACGATGAAGCCGGCGCTGGTCGGCTCGTGGCCGAGGAAGACGTTCTCGGCGACCGACAGGCCCTCGACCAGGTCGAGTTCCTGGTAGATGGTCGCGATACCCAGGCGCATGGCCGCGATCGGCGACTTGAGCTGGACGGTTTCGCCGCGCCAGGTGATCTCGCCGTCGTCTGGCTGGTGGGCTCCGGCGAGGACCTTGATGAGGGTGGACTTGCCCGCACCGTTCTGGCCGAGGAGGCAGTGGACCTCGCCGGCCTGGACCTCCAGGTCGACGCCGTCCAGGGCGCGGACGCCCGGGAAGAGCTTGGTGATGCCGGACATGGTGAGCAGGGGTGGTTCTGGTGCCATGACGAATCCCCTCGGCGAATGGGGTCTCCCCTGCTCGGGCGGTGCCGAGGGGCCGGGGAGGGCCGGTGAGCGGACAGGGCGCAGGGCTGGAGGTGCCGTGGAGCCGGCGGCACCGCGAACGGCTGCTGACTGGTACCTGACGTGCGAGTACGGACGGGTACCTGACTAGTACCTGGCTGATGCCGGGTACCTGACCAATGCGGTGGTGCGTTACGGCCCTGTGGTCAGGCCGGTGAGAAGAGGTGGTCGCTGATGAGCCGGGCCGCGCCGATCACTCCGGCGGTGGGCCCCAACTCGCCCAGCACGATGGGGAGGTTGCCGGTGGCCAGGGGCAGGGACTGCTTGTAGACCTGGGTGCGGACACTGGCGAGGAGGTTGTGACCGAGGCCGGTGACCCCACCGCCGATCACCACCAGACCGGGATTGAAGAAGCTGACCAGGCTCGCGATCACCTGGCCCAGTCGGTTGCCGCCTTCCCGGATCAGGTCGAGCGCGGCGGCGTCACCGGCAGCGGCGGCGGCCGCCACGTCGGCGGCGGTGAGGCGGCCCGCCGCCTCCAGCCGGGCGGCGAGCTCGGGCGAGCGGCCCTCCCGGGCCGCGCCCTCCGCGTCCCGGGCGAGGGCGGCGCCGCTGAAGTGGGCCTCCAGGCAGCCCTTGTTGCCACAGGCGCAGGCCCGGCCGTCCGGGTCCACCTGGATGTGCCCGATGTCCCCGGCGCTGCCGGTCGTACCGCGGTAGACCTCACCGCCGACGACGATGCCGCAGCCGATGCCCGTACCGATCTTGACGCAGAGGAAGTCGCCGACGGAGCGGGCCACGCCCGCGTGCTGCTCCCCCATCGCCATGAGGTTCACGTCGTTGTCGACCATGACGGGGCAGCCCAGCTCCTGGCTGAGCGCCTCGCGGACCGGGAAACCGTCCCAGCCCGGCATGATCGGCGGCGCGACCGGCACGCCCTCGGGGAAGCGGACGGGGCCGGGGACCCCGATGCCCGCCCCGTCGAAGCCCTCGGCGAGTCCGGAGGCCCGCAGCTTGGCGGCCAGCGACAGCACCTGTTCGAAGACGGCGACGGGGCCCTCGCGCACGTCCATCGGGTGGTTGAGGTGTCCCAGGACCTCCAGCTCCGCGTTGGTGACGGCCACGTCGATCGAGGTGGCGCCGATGTCGACCCCGAGGAACCGCAGTTCGGGAGCGAGCCGGATGTTGTGCGAGCGGCGCCCGCCGCGCGATGCGGCGAGTCCGTCGGCCACCACCAGGCCGGTCTCCAGCAGCCGGTCCACCTCGACGGCGAGCTTCGAGCGCGACAGCTCGACCTGATCGCCCAGTTGCGCACGGGAGTTGGGGCCCCCGTCGCGCAGCAGGCGGAGCAGCCGCGCCTGATGCGCGTTCGCGGGTCGTGCCGTCATGCGTCTCACGCGTCCCTCCCCGCCACATCGGCCAGTCCGTCGGGCTTTCGAGGGGAACGTAGCAGCGCTTTCCCGGAGTGGGAAGAAGTTGCGCAGGAATCCGCTCCAACTTTCTCCACACTCAGGACAAAGGTTCTCCGTCCGAGCTCACGCAGGCGCCGTGGAAGGGGGCCGGCGCGGTGCGAGGAGTCAGGGTCGGCGGAGGGTCAGGGGCAGCGGATGACCTGGCCCGCGTAGGAGAGGTTTCCGCCGAAGCCGAAGAGGAGGACGGGCGCGCCGGAGGCGACCTCGCCGCGCTCGACCAGCTTGGACAGCGCCATCGGGATGGAGGCGGCCGAGGTGTTGCCGGAGTCCACGACGTCCCGGGCGATGACGGCGTTGACCGCGCCGATCTTGCGGGCGACCGGCTCGATGATCCGCAGATTGGCCTGGTGCAGGACGACGGCAGCCAGATCCTCCGGGGCGACGCCGGCCTTCTCGCAGACCCGGCGGGCGATCGGGGGAGCTGGGTGGTGGCCCAGCGGTAGACCGACTGGCCCTCCTGCGCGAAGCGCGGCGGCGTCCCCTCGATCCGGACCGCGTTGCCCATCTCCGGCACGGAGCCCCACAGCACCGGTCCGATGCCGGGCCCCTCCGGGGTGTCGGGGGCCGTCGGGTCGGCGGTGACGACCGCCGCGCCCGCCCCGTCGCCGAGCAGGACGCAGGTGGAGCGGTCGGTCCAGTCCGCGATGTCGGCCATCTTGTCGGCGCCGATGACCAGCGCCCGGGTCGCCGCACCGGCGCGGATCGCGTGGTCGGCGGTGGCCAGCGCGTGCGTGAAGCCGGAGCACACCACGTTGATGTCCATCACCGCGGGCGAGCCCATGCCCAGCCGCGCCGCGACCCGCGCCGCCATGCTCGGGGAGCGGTCGATCGCGGTGGAGGTGGCGACGAGGACCAGATCGACGTCCGAGGGCACCAGCCCGGCCGTGGCCAGCGCCTTGGCTCCCGCGTGCGCGGCCATCTCGTCCACCGGCTCGTCCGGGCCACCCACATGGCGGGTCTTGATACCGACCCGGCTGGTGATCCACTCGTCGCTCGTGTCGACCATGGCCGCCAGATCGTCGTTCGTGAGCACCTTGGCGGGCTGGTAGTGGCCGAGCGCCACGACACGTGAGCCGGTCATACGGGTTCCCATCGTCGGGTAGGGCAGGAAACCTCCAGTCTTGGTCGCTACCGCCGGGTACGGGGGCACGTGATCCCACAGGAATCCGGCCCACACGTTGGAGCGTTGACAACAGCCTGGTCAGCGTGCTGGGGCGGTGACTGCGACACACCGGTGCGGGTGCCGGACAATGACGAAGGTCGGGTTCCGGCTTCGCCCATCCGGACCGAAGCCATCGCATACGGACAGAATCGGGGTTCACACCCATGGGACGGGCCACCGAACGCCGCCGCACCCTCCGCATCCGGGACGGTGCCGTCTCCTCCCGCGCGGACACCCTGGTGGCGGAGGAACCTCTGGAGATCCGCCTGAACGGCCGGCCGCTGGCCATCACCATGCGTACGCCGGGCGACGATTTCGCGCTGGCGGCCGGCTTCCTCGTCAGCGAGGGGGTGATCGCCGAGGGGGACGAGGTGCAGTCGATCGTCTACTGCGCCGGGGCGACGGCGGAAGGGGTGAACAGCTACAACGTGGTGGACGTGAAGCTCGCGCCCGGGGTCCGGGTCCCCGACATCACGCTGGAGCGGAACGTCTACACCACCTCCTCGTGCGGTCTGTGCGGCAAGGCCAGCCTGGACGCGGTGCGCACCACGACCCGGCACCCCGTGGCCGACGCTCCCCCGGTGCGGGTCACCCCGGAGCTGCTGTCCGCCCTCCCGGACCGGCTGCGGGCCGCGCAGCGGGTGTTCGACCGGACGGGAGGCCTGCATGGTGCCGCGCTCTTCTCCGAGGAGGGCGAACTGCTGGACGTCCGCGAGGACGTCGGCCGGCACAACGCGGTCGACAAGTTGGTGGGCCGGGCTCTGACGGACCACCGGCTGCCCCTGTCCCGGGCCGTTCTCCTGGTGTCGGGGCGGGCCTCGTTCGAGCTGGCGCAGAAGGCCGTGATGGCGGGGATCCCGGTGCTCGCGGCGGTTTCGGCGCCGTCGTCACTGGCCGTGGACCTGGCGGCGGAGAGCGGACTGACGCTGGTCGGCTTCCTGCGCGGCCCGTCGATGAACGTGTACGCCGGTGAGCACCGGATCGCGTTGGAGCCGGCGGTACGCCAGGGCTGAGGCGCGGAGGGGGGCGGGGCCCTGGGGCGGGGAGGCCCGGGGCGTACGGGGCCCTGGGGCAGGGGGCCCGGGGCGTACGGGGCCCTGGGGCAGGGGGCCCGGGGCGTACGGGGCCTCACTCCCCCGCGAAGGCCAGGCCCTCGGCGGCCAGCGCCTCGCGGAGGACCCTGATCGCTTTCGGGCCGACCCCGTGCAGCGCGAGGACCTCCGCCGCGGTCACGGTCGTGAGCTGGGCGAGGCGGGTGTGGCCCGCCGCCCGCAGAGCGCGCCGGGCCGGATTACCCGCCCCGTGCGGAAAGTCGTCGGCGGGCGTACCGGGCTCGTCGCTCATGGGCTTCCTCGCTGTCGGCTACCGGCTACCGGCTACCGGCTACCGGCTACCGGCTACCGGCTACCGGCTCACCGTAACCGGCGGGTCCGACAACGCCTCGGAAGGGGAATCCGAATCCGCCGGGTCCTTGGGCGGCTCGGGATCGCGGGAGCGGCGCTTGGCGATCACCGCGCAGACCATCAGCTGCAACTGGTGGAAGAGCATCAGCGGCAGTACCGCGAGGCTCGCGTGCGCCCCGAAGATCACGGTCGCCATCGGCAACCCGGCCGCCAGGCTCTTCTTCGACCCGGCGAACTGGATGGCGATCCGGTCCGCCCGGCCGAACCCGAGCCGCCGGGCCCCGTACCAGCTCAGGGTGAGCATCAGAGCCAGCAGGACCGCCTCGGCGGCGAGCAGCGCGCCGAGCCGGGCCGGGGTGACCTGGCGCCAGACGCCGGTGACCATCCCCTCGCCGAACGCCGTGTAGACGACGAGCAGGATCGACCCCCGGTCGACCAGGCCGAGAACCTTCCTGTGCCGGGTGAGGAGACCACCGACCCAGCGGCGCAGCACCTGTCCGGCGAGGAACGGGACGAGCAGCTGGAGCACGATCCTCAGCAGGGAGTCCGCCGAGAACCCGCCCCCGGTCGAACCGAGGAGCAGGGCGGCGAGCAGCGGGGTCACGAGGATCCCGGCGAGGCTGGAGAAGGACCCGGCGCAGATCGCGGCGGGCACATTGCCCCGGGCGATCGAGGTGAAGGCGATGGACGACTGGATCGTCGAGGGGACCAGGCACAGGAAGAGGAAGCCCGCCTGGAGCTCGGGCGTCAGCACGTACGGCACCAGTCCGGCGCTCGCCAGCCCCAGCAGGGGGAAGACGACGAAGGTGCAGGCCAGAACGGTGAGGTGGAGGCGCCAGTGCTTGAGCCCGTCGAGCGCCTCGGCCGCGGAGAGCCGCGCCCCGTAGAGGAAGAACAACAGGGAGACCGCGCCGGTGGAGGCCCCGCCCGCCACGTCGGCGGCGGTTCCCCGGGCGGGCAGCAGCGCCGCGAGGGCCACGGTCGCGGCCAGCGCCAGAATGTAGGCGTCGACCGGCAGCCAGGACGGCGGTCTCGGGATGCGGCGGGTCATCTGCTCGGGGTCTCCAGGGGTCGGTCCGCCGTGCCGGGCGGACAGCCGTGCGTGCCGCTGTCGCGGGCGGCCCAACGCGTACATGCGGTCCTCCGTACACGCGAGCTGCGCGCGGGCGGCCCCGCGTGCGGGCAGTCCTACGTGCGGGCAGTCCTACGTGCGGGCGTCCTGCGTGCGGGCGTCCTGCGTGCGGGCGGCGGGCCGTTTCGGCGTCCATCCTGCTCCCGTTCCTCCTCATCGGGAATCACGCATACCGCTCTGACTGTCATCGTGGATCCCGATAACGTGGGCGCATGGACGCCACGTACGACCCCACCCAGCTGCGTACCTTCCTCGCCGTGGCCCAGACCCTGAGCTTCACCCAGGCCGCGCGCAGGCTCGGGATCCGCCAGTCCACGGTCAGCCAGCACGTGCGGCGGCTGGAGGGGGCGGCCGGGCGGCAGCTGTTCGCCCGGGACACCCATCGCGTCGACCTCACCGAGGACGGCGAGGCGATGCTCGGCTTCGCCCGGACGATCCTGTCCGCGCACGAGCGGGCCGCCGCGTTCTTCGCGGGCACCCGGCTGCGCGGCCGACTGCGGTTCGGGGCCGCCGAGGACTTCGTGCTGACCCGCCTCCCCGAGATCCTGGAGTCCTTCCGCCGCGACCATCCGGAGGTCGAGCTCCAGCTCACCGTGGAGCTGTCCGGGACGCTGCACCGTCAGCTCGCGGCGGGCCGGCTGGACCTGGTGCTGGCCAAGCGGCGGACCGGTGACACGCATGGCGAGCTGATGTGGCAGGACGCGCTGGACTGGATCGGCGCGCCGCAACTGCGGGTCGATCCGGAGCGCCCCGTGCCGCTGGTCGTCTTCCCGCCGCCGGCCATCACCCGTGCCCGCGCCCTGGAGGTGCTGGAGGAGCACGGGCGGCCCTGGCGGATCGCCTGCACGAGTACGAGCCTGAGCGGCCTGGTCGCGGCGGCGCGGGCGGGCCTGGGGGTGATGGCGCACTCCCGGGGGATGATCCCGCCGGGGCTGGTGCCGGTTCCGGCCAGGGCAGGGTTGCCGGAGCTCGGCGGCGTCGACTTCGTCCTGCTGTACGGGAACCGCCGGGGCGCGGCCCAGGAGGCGGCCGACGCGCTGGCCTCCGCGATCCTGGCGGGCGGCGACCGGCTGCACCGCGGGACCGGTGGCGGGGAGGGACCGTAGCCACCCCAGCGGACTCGGAGCGGTCGCGGTCTTCGCGGTGGTCGCGGCCTTCGCAGTGTCGCAGTGGTCTCGGTGGTCGGTGGTCGCAGCGGTCGGATTCGGTGGAGATTCCGGCGCGAGCCGCTTACCCCTCCGTCAGAACTGGGCCGGACGGACGCCCGAGCCTTGCCCATCTGGCCGGATTTCGACGGTTGACCAGGGCGGACGACACGGTGCCCGAAGGGTCCGGGCCCCTCCCGTCGGGTCCCCGCTTGGGGTAGCGTCGCGGCGCTGTGCGGAGCGCCACGAGGAGCATGTCATTGCGCGATTTCACTGTCCCACCCCTGCCGGCCGCGCCTCAGGTCGGCGGTCTGGCCGATGTGGTCTTCGACTACGCGGCGGACGACCCGCACCGCGTCGCGCTCGGCCGCAAGGACGCCGGGGGCAAGTGGCGCGATGTGACCTCTGCGGACTTCCGCGATCAGGTGCTGGCCCTGGCCAAGGGACTGATCGCGCACGGGGTGCGGTTCGGCGACCGGGTCGCGCTGATGTCCCGTACGCGCTTCGAGTGGACGCTCTTCGACTTCGCGCTCTGGACCGTCGGAGCCCAGTCGGTGCCGATCTACCCGACCTCCTCCGCCGAGCAGGTCCTGTGGATGCTGCACGACGCCGAGGTGGTGGCGGTGATGGTCGAGCACGAGGACCATGCGATGACCGTCGGCTCCGTGATCGACCGGCTGCCGCGACTGAAGCGGCTGTGGCAGCTGGACGCCGGGGCGGTGGACGAGCTGTTCGGGGCGGGCGCGGACATCGACGACGAGGTGGTGCAGCGGCACCGGCACGCGGTGACGCCCGACTCCGTGGCGACCGTCATCTACACCTCGGGGACGACGGGCCGCCCCAAGGGGTGTGTGATCACCCACGCCGGCTTCATGTTCGAGAGCGACACGATGGTCACGCGCTGGGAGCCGGTGTTCCACTCCAGGCCCGGCGACGAGGCGGCCACCCTCCTCTTCCTGCCACTGGCCCATGTCTTCGGGCGGATGGTCGAGATCGCCGCGGTCCGCGGCCGGGTCAAGCTCGGCCACCAGCCGGAGCTGTCCGCGAACGCGCTGATGCCGGACCTGGTGACGTTCCGGCCGACGTTCATCCTGGCGGTGCCGTACATCTTCGAGAAGGTGTTCAACGGGGCCCGCCGCAAAGCCGAGGCGGAGGGCAGGGCCGGGCCGTTCGACAAGGCCGTCGACATCGCGGTGAAGTACGCCGAGGCCATGGAGCAGAAGGCGTTCGGGGACGGTCCCGGTCCCTCGGCCGGGCTGCGGATGCAGCACCAGTTCTTCGACAAGGTCGTCTACAAGAAGGTCCGCGACGCGATGGGCGGCCGGGTGCGGCACGCGATGTCGGGCGGTTCGGGCATGGACCGCCGGCTCGGGCTGTTCTTCGCGGGCGCCGGGGTGAGCGTCTTCGAGGGGTACGGGCTGACCGAGTCGACCGCCGCGGCGACGGCGAACCCTCCCGAGCGCACCCGGTACGGAACGGTCGGGCAGCCGATTCCGGGCACGTCGGTGCACATCGCGGACGACGGCGAGGTGTGGGTGCACGGGCCGAACGTGTTCTCCGGCTATCTGGGCGACCCCGGGGCCACCCGGGCGGTGCTGCGGGACGGCTGGCTCGCCACCGGGGATCTCGGTGCGCTGGACGAGGACGGCTATCTGACGATCACCGGGCGGAAGAAGGAGATCCTGGTGACGTCCGGCGGCAAGAGCGTCTCCCCGGCCGGCCTGGAGGAACGCGTACGGGCGCATCCGCTGGTGGCGCAGTGCATCGTCGTCGGCAACGACCGTCCGTACATCGCGGCGCTCGTCACCGTCGACCAGGAATCCGTGGACCACTGGCTGTCGATGCAGGGCCGCACCCCGCTCGGCCCGGCCGACCTGGTGCGTGACCCGGACCTGGAGATGGAGGTCCGCCGGGCGGTGGTGGCCGCCAACACGGCGGTGTCCCAGGCCGAGTCGATCCGTACGTTCCGGATCCTGGCCCATCCGTTCACCGAGGAGACGGGGCTGCTGACGCCCTCGCTGAAACTGAAGCGCAAGGCGATCGAGACGGCGTACGCGGTCGAGGTCGACGCGCTGTACCACTGACCCGGCGGCGACGCGGCGGCGCGTTCGAGGCCGCCGAAAGGGGACGGGAATGCTGTGGCCTGCCCGGTCGTTGTCGTGGGGAGTCATCACCCCACGACGTTAGGATCGATCGCTCGTGAGCAAGGTCCCCTCCATCACCCTCAACAACGGCCTCGACATGCCGCAGCTCGGTTTCGGCGTCTGGCAGGTGCCGGACGACGAGGCGGAGAAGGCGGTCGCCACGGCCATCGAGACCGGGTACCGGAGCATCGACACCGCCGCGATCTACGAGAACGAGACCGGCACCGGCAAGGCCATCGCCGCCTCCGGCATCGCCCGTGACGAGCTCTTCGTCACCACGAAGCTGTGGAACAGCGAACAGGGCCACGACCGCACCCTGCGCGCCTTCGACGCCTCGCTGGACAAGCTCGGCCTGGACTACGTCGACCTGTACCTGATCCACTGGCCGGTCCCGGCGAAGGACGCGTACACCGACACGTACAAGGCGTTCGAGAAGATCCTCGCCGACGGCCGTGCGAAGGCCATCGGCGTGTCGAACTTCCCTCCCGAGCACCTGAAGCGGCTGCTCGCCGAGACCTCCGTGGTGCCGGCCGTCAACCAGATCGAGCTGCACCCGCAGCTCCAGCAGGCCGAGCTCCGCGCCTTCCACGCCGAGCACGGCATCGCCACCGAGGCGTGGTCGCCGCTGGGGCAGGGCAAGGGCCTGCTGGAGGTGCCGACGGTCGTCGCCATCGCCCACAAGCACGGCCGTACACCCGCCCAGGCGGTGCTGCGCTGGCATCTGCAGACCGGCAACATCGTGATCCCGAAGTCCGTGACCCCCTCGCGGATCAAGGAGAACCTCGACGTGTTCGGCTTCGAGCTGGACGCCGACGACCTCGCCGCCTTCGCGGCCCTGGACGAGGGCAAGCGGCTCGGCCCCGACCCGGCGGAGTTCAACGTCGGCGCCTGAGCGTCCGGCCGACGGCGCCCCCACCGACCACGGTGGGGGCGCCGTCGTCAGCCGGTGCGCCGGCGGCAGTACGACAGGACGGCAGCAGGACAGTACGGCAGCAGGGCAGTAGGGCAGTACACAGGTCGAACCGGGGAGACAGGGAACATGAGCGGCGAAGTCACGCCCGTCGTCGAGGCGGGTCCGTACCGCCTGCGCAACGTCGGCAGCAAGCTGGTGCTGGAGGTGTACGGCGCCGCCAAGGGCAGTGGGGCCCGGGTCCAGCAGGGCGAGGACGACGGGACAGCCTCGCAGGTGTGGCGGCTGGCCCCGGTGCACGAGGGCGCGGCCCTCTTCCACCTGGTCAACGAGCACAGCGGGAAGCGGCTCGACGTGGCCAACGCCGATACGTCGAACGGCACGCGCATCCAGCAGTGGAAGGCCAACAACTTCGGCGCCCAGGAGTGGCTGATCGAGCAGCACGCGGAGGCGCCCGGGACGGTGACGCTGGTGAGTTTCATCAGCGGGCTCGTCATGGAGGTCGCGGACCGTTCCACCGAGGACGGCGGCACGATTCAGCAGTGGGAGGACACCGACTCCCCCTTCCAGTGGTGGCAGTTGGAGCCGGTGTCGTAGCGCAGCGGGGCAGCCCGGGACAGCGTCGCCGGTTCAGCCGCGGCGGCCGAGGTGGACCGTGCGGGCGGTGAGCAGGTGGACATCGGGGCGGTGGTGAAGGCCTTCGGGGTCCTCGGGGTCCAGGAGCCGGTCCAGTACCGCGCTGTCCTCGGCCGACAACAGGTCGCCCAGCACCTCGCGCTCTCGGGTGATGCTCGCGACGACATGGTCGCGGGCGGGGCCCGAGAGCGGTGCGGGCAGGTCGAGGAGGAAACTCCGGGTGCCCTGCGGGACGAGGCCGACCGCGGTGAAGAGCGCGCTCCAGTCCTCGGTCTCCCGCTTCGCTCCCGGGAGTTCGGACCGCATGTGCTGGAAGCGCGTGGCGGCGGCCGCGCCCATACGGGCCTCCAGGCCGGGCTGCCCGATGCCGATGTCGCGGGGCAGCCGCCGGGCGGGCAGGCCGCCCTCGACGAGCGCGACCGTGCCGCCGGGCCGCAGGAGCCCGGCGAAGCCCGCCAGAGCGGCGCGCTGGTCGCCCAGGTGGTGCAGGGAGTTGCCCGCCCAGATCAGATCGGCCTCGCCCAAACTGTCGAAGTCCGCGGGCAGTTCGGCCTCCAGGGTCTGGAAGCGGTCGATCACGCCGAGACGCCGCGCGCAGTTCCTCGCGCGTTCCAGAAGGGCGGGCGTCGCGTCCACCGCCACCACTTCGGCCCCGGGGAAGACCTCGGCCAGCAGGCAGGAGACGACGCCGGGGCCGCTGCCGATGTCCAGGACCCGGCGGACCTTCGGAGCGGTGGGCAGGGCGGCGATCCAGCGGGCCGCCTCCTCGTACTGTGCGCCGTTGAGTTCGGCCTCCTGCTCCAGCAGGGGTCCGAGGACGTCCCAGTCGATGTCCGTCGCGGGGTCGCCGCCCGATCCGTGCACATGGGCGTGGGCAGGGGCGTGGGCGTGTACGGGCGTGGCGGGTGCGTGCGCGTCGTGGTGGCCGTGACCGGCGTGGCTGCTCATGCGATCAGCCTCTCCGAAGGACGGTCGACCGGCAATCTTCTTTGCCGGTCCGGCAAATCGAGGTGGCTGCCGGGCTGGGTTCGAGGAGGTCGGCCCGGAGGCGGAACTCCTGGCCGAAAGGTTCTTGCGACGCCGCTGGACGGCCACGACGCGGCAACGACGGACGACGTGAAGCGGGCCCTGGGACGGGAACCGACGCACTTCTCCGACTTCGTCTCCGAGGCCTCCGGGAACGGTGCCCGGGCAGGGCTGGACCGGCACACCGCACCCCGCCGACCGGGCCGACGGGGGTACGCCCCGTGCACACCGACCGAACGGTAGGCGGAGCGCACATATTGCCGGGGTGCTCCTGGGCCCATAACTTGCCCTTATGGAGCTCGAGTTGCGCCATCTGCGAACGGTCCGTGCCATTGCCGACACGGGCAGCCTCACCAAGGCCGCCGCCACCCTGGGGCTTGCCCAGCCTGCCCTCAGCGCTCAGCTGCGGCGGATCGAGAAGGCCCTGGGCGGCGCTCTGTTCGACCGCGACCACACCGGGGCGCGGGCCACCCCGCTCGGCGAACTGGTGCTGGGGCGGGCCCGGGTGGTGCTGCCCGCGGTCAGTGAACTCCAGGCGGAGGCGGTGCGGTTCGCCAATGCCACGGGGTCGCCGGACCGGTTGCGGCTGGGCGGCACTCACGGTCCGCTGCTCGGCGGTCTGGTGGACCGGATGGCCGCCGCCCACCCGTTGGTGCCGGTGTCGACGTACACCTCGTGGTCGGTCGCCGAGATCGCCTCGCTGGTGATCGACGGCCGGCTGGACTTCGCGCTGATCGGAACGTGCGGCGAGAGCCCGCCGCCGCTGGCGGACCGGCTGGTCTGGGAGGTCGTCGGGGTGGACCCGGTCTTCGTGATGCTGCCGGAGGATCACGCCCTGGCCGGGGAGACGGAGCTGGAGCTGGCGGCCCTCGCGGACGAGTGCTGGGCGGACGTGCCCGGCGAAGGCTGCTTCGCCGACTGCTTCACCGCGGCCTGCGCGCGCTCGGGCTTCACCCCGGCGTCGGTGTACGAGACGGACACCTCGTCCGTCGTCCATCTGGTGCAGGTGGGACGGGCGATAGGGCTGTGCCGGGCGACGTTCCCGCCGGCGCCCGGCCTTGTGACCAGACCGCTGGCCGGCGCACCGCTCAGCTGGCGTCATCTGGTGGGCTGGCACCCGCACTCCCCCGCCGCGGACGCCGCGTCGGGGACGGTGGCCGGAGCGACCCGCGCGGCCTACGCCGAGGCGGTCTCGCGCAGCCCGAGCTACGCGCGGTGGCTCGGCGCGCACCCGAGGTTCGGCACGGTCGCCTGAGCACCCGGCCCGGGGCCGGTCGGCCCACTGCAGCGCGGCCCCGTGGCCCGGGGCCCGGGGCTGATCGGACTCGCCGGACCATCCGCCCCGCGGGACCATCCGCCCCGTGGGACTATTCGGCCCCGTGGGCCGGGGCGGCGTCGGCCACCCGGGCGGCGAGCGCGAAGTCCTTCTCGGTGACCGCGCCTCCCGCGTCGTGCGTGTGGACGGAGAGGGCCACCGTGTCGTATCCGAGCGTCAGGTCCGAGTGATGGTTCAGCTCGTCCTGGATCCGCGCGATGTGGACCGTCAGCGCGGCGGCGGCGAAGTGGGAGGGCAGCCGGAAGGTCCGGGTGATCCGGTCCCCTTCCAGCGCCCAGCCGGGCAGTCTCTCCAGCCGGCGGTCGATCTCGGCCGGCGACAGCGGCTCTGCGCTCATGGAACGGCTCCCGTGGGTCTCGGTGGATCGGCGCATGCGTCACAGCGGGCCGGGGCGGCCCGTACCGGCCCCGGCCCGCCGGTGACGTTACGGTCTTGGCATGACGACTGTCTTGCCCGACACGGGAGTAGGGCCGCTGCTGCGGGACTGGCGGGAACAGCGGCGCATCAGCCAGCTGGAGCTGGCCCTTCGCGCCGACTCCTCGGCCCGCCACATCTCGTTCATCGAGACGGGCCGCTCCCGGCCCAGTGAGGACATGGTCCTGCGGCTGGCCGAGAAGCTGAACGTCCCCGTCCGTGAACGCAACGCCCTTCTGGTGGTGGCCGGTTACGCACCCCGCTACGCGCAGACGCCGCTCGACGACCCCGCGATGGCCTCCCTCCGCGAGAGCCTCGACCGGCTGCTCGCGGCGTACGAGCCGTATCCGGCGCTCGTGGTGGACGGCACCTACGGGGTGGTGGCGGCCAATCGGGGGATCGCCCTGCTGCTCGAAGGGGTGCCCGAGAAGCTGCTGGCCCCGCCGGTGAACGCCATGCGGCTCACCCTCCACCCGGAGGGGCTCGCCCCGCGCATCGTGAACCTCCCGGAGTGGCGGGCGGACCTGCTGGCGCAGATGGACCGCCAGATCGCCCTCGTACGCTCGCCGGAGCTGCGGGCGCTGTACGACGAGGTGGCGGCCTATCCGGTCGCCGCACGGGCGGCCGGCGCGGGCCGTCGCACCGACGGTGCGGGCGGTACGGGGCGGGAGCGCTCCGCCGCGTTCGCGCTGCCGATGCTGCTCGAACACGGGGGCCGGGTCCTGTCGTTCGTGTCGTCGATCGCGACGTTCAACACTCCGATGGACGTGACGGTGGCCGAGCTGGCCATCGAGACGTTCCTCCCCGCCGACCGGGAGACCGCCGCCTATCTGCACGCGCACGTCCCGTCCTGACCCTGCCCCCTGCCTTCCCTGGGCCCTGGGCCCTTGGGCCCTTGGGCCCTCGGCGCCACGACCTGCCGGGGCGGCCGGTCGTGGCGCCGGAGCGCGGGGTCACCTCAGACGCGCGCTCCGTTGTCGAGCGGATCGCGCCGGGGAGCGCCCGCGCGCCCGCGCGCCGAGCTCTTCCCCTTGCCGGGGGCGGGCGGCGGGGCCTTGGCGTTCCGCTCCAGGAGGATGGCCCCGGGTACGGCGGCGAACACCGAGGACCACGTGCCGACGACGATGCCGATGAGCAGGGCGAGCGCGAAGTCGGCGAGGGAATCGCCGCCCAGCACCGCGAGGGCGGCCAGGATGAACAGAGCGCCCACCCCGGTGTTCACCGTGCGCGGAACGGTCTGGAGGACGGCCCGGCGGGCGATGACGTCCAGCGGTGTCCGCCGGTTCGCCCCCCATGTCTCCCGTACCCGGTCGAAGACCACTACCGAGTCGTTGACCGAGTAGCCGATCACGGTGAGCAGGGCGGCCAGGAAGATGCCGTCCACCGACCGTCCCAGCCAGGCGAAGGCCCCCACCACGAGGATCACGTCGTGCACCATGGCCCCGACGGAGGCCACGGCGAACGTCCAGCGGAACCGGACCGCCAAGTAGGCCAGCTGAACGGCGACGGCCACCCCCAGGGCGATCAGGGCGTTGCGCCGCAGTTCGTCGCCGAGGCTCGGGCCGATCAGCTCGTCCCGTACCTTCGTCGTCTCGCCGCCCTCCTCGGCCAGCGCGGTCCGCAGGGCGTGTTCGCCGTCGTTGTCGAGCTTCCCTGTGCGTACGGACAGGTCGCCTTCCCCGGCCGTGGTGACCTCGGCGTCCCCGAACCCGGCGGCGGCGAGCGTGTCCCGGGCCGTCTCGACGTCGACCGGCCGGCTGGTGGAGTACTCCACCAGGTCGCCCCCGGTGAACTCCACGCCCAGATCGACGCCGCGTACCACGATCCCGGCCACCGCGACGGCGACCAGGGCCGCCGAGACGACGAGCCAGCGGACCGGCTTGCGGAAGAGCTTCGGGTCCTTGCGGACCAGCCAGGTCCGCACGGCGCCGGGGCGCGCGATGCCGTTGACGCTCCGGTGGTCGCCGACGAAGCTGGAGTTCGCGGCGATCTCGGTGAGCGCGCGGGCGATGACCAGCGCGGAGAACATCGAGGCGATGACCCCGATGGCGAGGGTGACCCCGAAGCCCTTGACGGGACCCGAGCCCAGGAAGAAGAGCAGTCCGGCCGCGATCAGCGTGGTCGCGTTGGAGTCGGCGACCGCGCTCCACGCCTTCGTGAATCCGGTGGTCAGGGCGGAGCGCAGGGAGCGTTTCGGCCGTTCGGCGCACTCCTCCCTGGCCCGTTCGAAGACCAGGACGTTCGCGTCGACCGCCATCCCGATCGCGAGGACGAAACCGGCGAGCCCGGGGAGCGTCAGCGTGACGCCGAGAGCGACGAGCGCGGCGTAGGAGATCACCCCGTACGCGGCCAGCGCCACGGCGGCGAGCGCGCCGAAGAGTCGGTAGACGAGCGTGATGAAGAGAGCGGTGGCGGCTGCGCCGATGAGCGCCGCCCGGGCGCTCGCGTCGATGGCCGCCGCTCCGAGCGTCGGGCCGACGGTCCGCTGCTCGACGATCTCGACGGGCACGGGCAGCGCCCCGCCCTTGATGAGCAGCGCCAGGTCACGCGCCTCGTCCGCGCTGAACGAGCCGGTGATCTGGGTGGCCCCGGACGGCAGTCCGGCCCGGCAGCCGACGGAGGGGTCGACCTGCGGCGAGGAGATGACCTTCTCGTCGAGGACGATGGCGACCCTCCGGCGGTCGTCCCCGGCGGGATGGCAGGCGGCCTCGCCGGTCAGCCGCTTCCAGTCCTGACCGGCGTCCTTGCGGAATTCGAGCGAGACGCTCCAGCCGGCACCGCCCTGCGCGTCGAAGCCCGCGGTGGCGTCCTCGACGCCCGCGCCGGAGAGCCGGGCGGGGCCGAGTGCGAGGGCGCGGCCCTGCTCGTCGGAGAGGGTCAGCCCGTCGGGGTCGGCGGCGGAGCCGGGGTCGGCGGTGGGACTCGGGGCGGCGGTGGGGTCGGAGCCCGGGGGCTTCTCGTCCGGTTTCCCGGCCGCCGGCCCCTCGACCGCGTGGAAGGTGAGCTGGGCCGTCCGGCCGATCACTTCGGCGGCCTGGCGCGGATCCTGGACGTCGGGCAGTTCGACGATGATCCGGTCCTCGCCGGACCGGGTCAGGGTCGGCTCGGAGACGCCCAGCGAGTCGATGCGCTGCCGCAGCACCTCCAGGGTGCGGTCGGTGGTCTCCCGGTCCGCCTCGACGGTGGCGGTGTCCCGGGCCTGGAGCACGATACGGGTGCCGCCCTGGAGATCGAGGCCGAGTCTGGGCGACATGGTCAGGCTGATGTAGACGGAGACGAGCAGCACGGCGACAGCCAGAACCGCTCGCACCATGGTGGCGCGAGTCATGGAAATCCTCCGGTGGGGCGCCGAGCGCCCTCACCTCAGTGAGGACGCGGCGCCGGAGCGGCAGAACAGGACGGATGAGCGGTCGTGGGACCGGTGGTCCTGCCCGGAGGTCCCCGGACGTCGGGGAGCGCGCCCCTGCGACCGCCGGGTACGTCGGAGGAATCCGCGACGACGTGCTGTACGCCGGCGCGGGGCTCGGCCGCCCCAGGTGGAGCGGGCGTCAGCGCGTCGTGCGGCGGCGGTGGCGCGTGAAGAAGCAGGTACGCCCGGCCGGTGCCCGCCCGGGGGGCCTGCGCCGGATCGGCCGCCGCGCTGGGCTGCTCGTGACCGGCCTGCGCCACCGCACCCGCACCCGCACCCGCACCCGTGTACGCCTCGGCCACGACGCCGCTCGCGCGCTCCGGCCCCCAGCGGTCGGATCCGCCGAGGTGCCGGGAGACGTGCACGGCGTGGTGCCCGCCGAGGTGCTGGAAGACGTGCCCGGCGTGCCGGGGCTGCGGTGCGGTGGGTGCCGAGGCGGCGGGGACGGCGGTGACGACGGGCGCGAGGCTCCGGGAGGTCGGTGGGGCGAGCGCGGCACCGGGGGCCGAGGCGGCGCCGACCAGGGTGAGGACGGTGAGGACCAGCGTGGCCAGCAGGGACCGCACCTGGGACGCGTTCGGCCGGGACGGTCCCGGGTGCCGCGTCACCTCGGTCGGCCGAGTCGCTCGGACGACACCGTCGGGTGGCGGAGCACGGAGCTGAGGATCTGTCCGGCGCCGCGGACGACCGTGGTCGACGGGTCGTCGGCCAGGCGCACCCGGGTGCCGAGGCAGCGGGCGATGCGATCGGTGACGTCGGCTCGTAGCGCGCCGCCGCCCGCGAGCACGGGGCCCTTGCGCAGGGCTCCGCGGATCGCGCCGTGTCGGTCGTGCCGCCACATGGACGTGATCATGTCGAGCACCGTGCGGACGAGGACGGCCGGCAGCTTCGCCGGATCGAGGCGGTCGAGGTCGTCGAGTCCGCTCTCGGTCTGCCGGGCGTCGGCCACCAGGCCGTTGACGAGGAGCGTGACCTCGGTCAGCTCGGCTCCCATGTCGACGACGAGAAGGGGGCCCGTCTCCCTCGGTCCGGCGTACGCGGCGGCGGCCCGTGCGCTGCTGAGGACCAGGACGCGCGACGTCCCGAGCCCGGCGAGCAGGGCGCGCGCGGCGGTGCGGTGTTCGGCCCCGGCGAGCACGGGGTGGCTGAGCACGATCACGCTGTCGCTGCGGTCGGGCCCCAGGGCCATGTCGGCGATGCGGCCGAGCAGACGGCCGCAGGACTCGGGGTCGACGATGCGCCCGCGTCGCACCGGCCGCTCGTCGCCCCCGTGGGAACCGGAGCCGGGGAACGCGTCGAGAACCAGTCCCCGGCCGGGCACCCAGGCCCGGGTGCGGGAGCTGCCCAGGTCCAGGGCCAGCCCCCGGGCGGCCGGGGGCACGCCCGGTGCGCCCTGGGTGCCCGGGACGCGCAGCTGCTGGTGGCGCGTCCGGAGCCCCCCGTGGGAACGGCCCGCCCCGAATGCCCCGGCACCGCTCCCGTCACGAAGCGGTCCGGGGCCCTTCCCCCATGGGCCCGCACCCGGGCGGAGCGGCCCTCGCCACTCGCCGGGCGCGGAAGTGAGCGGGCCGCGAACGGCCGGGACCGGAGTCGTCGGGAGAGCAATGGTCGGGGCGGGGGCGGCCGGGGCGGGGGCGGTCCGGGCAGGTGCCACCCGGTCAGGTGCGTAGAGCCCGTGAAGTCCGTGTAGTCCGTGGGACTCGTGAAGTCCGTGAAGCCCCTCGGGTGCTCCAGGTCCGCCGGGGACGGGAGGCCTTCGGCCCGTACCGGCGTCCTCGGACGACGGCGGGACGGCGCGACCCGGTCGCTGTCCGTCGTGCACAGAACGCATCGTCCCTCACCCCCGGCCGCCCGTCGCAGCCGCCCACGCACCCGTCGACCCCACTGATAGCGAGGCACGACCGAGCCCTCACTATGCAATACGGGGTGGTGGAACGCCACTTCCTCACTGATTCACAGGCGCACCAGCGCGGCGCGCACGGCAGCCGACCGGCTCAGGCCTCCTCCCCCGTCGCCAGGAAGGCGCCGACCAGCTCCGCGAACTCCTCCGGCACCGCGATCCGGACCCCCAGGTCCTCCGCCTTGGTCCGCTTGGATCCGGCCTTCTCCCCGGCCACCAGCAGACTCGTGCGTTTGGAGACGCTGGAGGACGACTTGCCGCCGGCCCGCTCGATCAGCTCGTTCACCTGGTTGCGCGACAGCTTCTCCAGCGCTCCGGACATCGCGCCCGTGACCACCACGGTCATCCCCGCCAGGGGCAGCGCGGAGCCCGTTCCGGTGTCGCCACCGGTCTCCGCGCCCCCGCCCGTCGCCGCGGCCTCCTCCTCCGTGCCCGGCTCCGGAGGCGGGGTGGCCCCCGGCTCCGTCATGGACACCCCGGCCGCGACGAGCTTGTCGATCAGCGGCGTCAGCTCCACCAGCTCGGCGACCACCGCGGCCGCCTTCTCCTTGCCGATGCCGTCGACCCGCTGGAGCGTCTCCGCGTCGGCGGCGATGATCCGGTCCATCGAGGCGAAATAGCGTGCGATGCGACGCGACATCGAGCGCCCCGTGCCCCGTACGCCCAGGGCGCAGAAGACCCGGGACAGCGGCCTGCTCCGGGCGGTTTCGATGGCCGCCAGGAGGTTGTCCGTGGAGGTCTCGCCCATCCGGTCAAGGGCGAGCAGCTGATCCCGCTCCAGGGTGAACAGGTCCGCGAAGTCCGCGACGAGGCCCGCGTCGACGAGCTGGACGACCCGTGTGGAGCCGAGGCCCTCGATGTCGAGCTGATCGCGCCCCGCCGCATACGAGACGGAGGCGACCAGACGGCAGTTACGGCCCCGGGTGCAGCGCCAGCGCTGCTCGCTCGTGTCGATGTCGGAGCCGCACTGCGGGCAGCACTCGGGGAAGGCGATGGGCGTCTCGTCGCCGGTGCGCAGGTGCACCACGGGGGCCTCGATGCGCGGGATGATGTCGCCGGCCTTGTAGACCATGACCTGGTCCCCCAGCCGCAGGTCGCGGCGGGTGATGTCGGCCGGGTTGTGCAGGGTGGCGTAACCGACGGTGGAGCCGTCGATCTCCACGGGCTCCAGGACGGCGCGCGGCGCGATGATGCCCGTGCGCCCGACGTTCCACTCGACGGCCAGCAGGCGGGTGATCTTCTCCACGGCGGGCAGCTTGTAGGCGATGGCCCAGCGGGGCGCGCGGGTGCCTGAGCCGGCCTCGCGCTGGTCGGCCGCGAGATCGGCCTTGATCACGATCCCGTCGATGCCGAACGGCAGCGAGGCGCGCAGGGCGCCTATCGCGTCCACCCGAGCCTGGACCTCCTCGACCGTGGTGGCCCGGAGCGGGGCGACGTCGGTGCCCGCGGCCGTGTGCACGCCGAGATCGGCGACGTACGCCAGGATCTCGCTGTGGGGCAGTTCGGCGAGGGCCTCGGCGACCTCTCCGGAATCGGGCAGCGGCAGCGCGCCGTAGGCGAAGAAGGTCGTCTCCACCCGGTAGGCGCGGTCCTTGGCGCGCAGGGTGCCCGCGGCTCCGTTGCGCGGGTTGGCGAAGGGGGCGCTCGCCGTGTTCCGTACGGATCGCGTTGCCCTGTTCGAACTGCTCGTTCGTCATGAGGATCTCGCCGCGCACCTCGACGGTGACCGGGGCTGCCAGCCGCTCCGGCAGGCCGACGACGGCGCCGGCCGCGTGCGAGACGTCCTCGCCCGCCGTGCCGTCGCCCCGGGTGATGAGGCGCTCGAACCGGCCGTCCCGGTAGCGCGCGGCGACCGCCAGGCCGTCGAGCTTCGGCTCCACGCTCCACGCGGTCACCGGTCTGCCGATCCGCCGCTCCAGCGACGCGGTCCAGGTCACGAACTGCTCGGCGGAGAACACGTTGTCCAGCGAGAGCATGGGCACCGTGTGCGGCACGTCGCCGACGGCGGCCCCGCCCGCGACCTTGCCCGTCGGCGAGTCGGCGAGCACCTCCTCCGGGTGGTCCGCCTCGTACGCGGCTATTCCGCGCGCCAGCCGGTCGTAGGCGTCGTCGTCCAGCGCGCTCTCGCCCGTGGCGTAGTACGCCGCGGCGGCGACGGAGGCCTCCTCCACCGCGGCGGCATAGGCGGCGGCATCGGCGAGCACAGCAGCTGAGTTCGTCATGGCCACCATTCTTCCGCCCACCACTGACAACGCCCCCGCCCCCTCTCCCCGCCCCGATCCCGAAAGATCGCTCCGGCCTCCCTGGAGCGGGCGTCCACCGACCCGGTTCCGGGGCCCCGGTGCCGGGGCCGACGCCCTCGTGACGGCGCGCGAGACCTTCCTCGCCGAGCTGGAACGGCCGCCGGGCGCGGTGCGGGCCCTCGGCTGAACGGGGCGGCCGGCCTGCGGGTATAAAGGGCTGCATGACAGCCGAAGTGCCGCAGCCCGTACGCCCCGCGACCTTGGAGGACGTGGCGGCCGTGGCCGGTGTGTCACGGGCGACGGTGTCCCGGGTGATCAACGGAGCGACCACGGTGGACCCCGCCCTGCGCACGGTGGTCGAGGAGGCGGTGGCGACCACCGGTTACGTGCCCAACCGCGCCGCCCGCTCGCTGGTGACGCGGCGCACCGACTCGGTGGCCCTGGTCGTCTCGGAGCGTGAACGTCGGCCGATGTCCGAGCCGTTCGTCGGCCGGATGTTCTCGGACCCGTACTTCGGACGGGTCGTCAGCGGGCTGCTGGAGGTGCTGCGCCCCGCGGGCATCCAGATGGTCGTGATGCTGGCCGACGACGAGGCGTCCCGGGGCCAGTTGCTCTCCTATCTGCGCCACGGCCATGTCGACGGGGTCGTGCTGATCACCACGCACGCCGACGACCCGCTTCTCGGGCTGCTCCAGGACACCAGGATGCCCGCCGTCCTCGCGGGCCGTCCCCACCGTCCGTCCCCGCTGGCCTATGTGGAGGTGGACCAGCACGCCGGGGCGCGGCTGGCGGCCGACCACCTGGCCGCGCTGGGGCGACGCCGCATCGGGACCATCTCGGGACCCCAGGACATGCCCGCGGGGCAGGTGCGGCTGACCGGTTTCCTGGAGGCCGCCGCCGCCCACGGCATCGACGACGTGACCTGCGCCGAGGGGGACTTCACGCATCTGGGCGGGGCCGCGGCGATGCGGCGGCTGCTGGCGGACCGCCCCGACCTCGACGGGGTGTTCATCGCCTCCGACCTGATGGCCCTGGGCGCGCTCCCGGTCCTGCTCCGGGCCGGGCGCGACGTGCCGTCCGACGTGGCCGTGGTCGGCTTCGACGACAGCAGCGCGGCGGCCGCCTGCGACCCGCCCCTGACCACGGTGCGGCAGCCGGTGGAGGAGATGGCCGCGGAGATGGCCCGGCTGCTGCTGAAGCAGATCGGCGAACCGCGCGGCCCCTCACCCTCCGTGCTCTTCCCGCCGACGCTGGTACGCCGGCAGTCGGCCTGATCCGGCGACAGGCGGCTGATCGGGCGGCGGACGGCTTGCGGGCTCGGACTCCGCGGACCGCTCGGACGGCTCGGGCGGCTCGGGCGGCTCGCAGGAGAGCGCATCATCGAAGAGCGACGCCCCTGCCGGGGAAGCGGCCTGTCGGAGGACGGCCCGCCGGTCAGGCCGTCGTGCCCGGCGCTTCCGGCACCGGGGCGTCGCCCGGGAAGGGCTCGTCCGCCAGGCCCCTCCCGCCGAAGCCCTCGGCCCGCACCGGTACCTGGGGCCCGGAGGACTCCTGGAGCCAGCGGGTCAGCACCCGGTGCACCGCCTCGGCGCCCACCAGCCCGCCGCCCGGCGGTGCCGGTGCGCCCTCCGCGGTCTCGGCGGCCACGATGTCGAGCGGATCCGTCAGCGCGCGCGGCCAGAGCAGGAACGGCCGGGACTGTTCGCCGCCGAGGCCGCCGTGCGAGCCGACCTGCTCCTCGAAAGCGTGCACGGTTCCGGTGGCGGGGTCGTACATGGAGTTGACCATCACGTCGGCGACGTGCGGAAAGGTGTCGGTGCGCCGTACGGCGGCGGCCGCCCCGACGCCGAAGACCGCGAGCGGCCCCTCACCGTCGGTCAGTTCGGCGATGGGTACTTCGGCCCCGCCGGGCCCGAGGACCACGGAACCGTGTTCCCCGGTGCGGACGAGGAGGAACCCGATCCCCGGATGGTTGGCGAGCGTGGAGAGCAGCGCCGGGTGGCGGCGCTCGATCTGTTCGCGGGAGGCGCGGCCCTCGATGTCGGGGAAGGAGATCAGCCCGAGGTTGCCGGAGGCCAGCACGATCGGGTCGGAGAGCTTGGCCGGGTGCTCGGCCTCCTGCCCCTCGACGGGGCGGTGCAGGGCGATCCGCACCGCGTCGCGGGCCTCGGAGGCGCTGAGGGTGCGCTGGGCCCGGCGGGGCACGGGCAGCCCGCAGCCCGCCCGGACGAGGTCCTTGAGCGTGAGCCCGTACTTTCCCGCGAACGTCTCGCCGGGGCTCTGGCCGTGGTCGGAGAGAAGCACGATCCGGTAGGCGCGCGGGGTGTGGTCGGCGATCTTGGCTATCAGCGCGAGGGACCGGTCGAGGCGTACGAGGACCTTCTCCGCGTCGCGGCTGTGGGGTCCCGAGTGGTGGGCGACCTCGTCATAGGCGACGAGGTCGGCGTAGACGGCGGTGCGTCCGGCGAACATGTCGCCGAGGACGGCGGCGGCGACCACGTCGCGCTCCACGACGGTCGCGAACGCGCGGATGAAGGGGTAGAGCCCGCCGCGCTTGATCCGCGGTGTGACCTTCCGGGCGCGGGCCCGGGTCGACTGGCCGATCTCGCGCAGGACCTCGGCGACGAAGGACAGGGCCGTACGGGTGGCGTTGGCCGGGTCGGAGAAGTAGGCGAAGTATCCGGCGCGGGAGCGGCGGCCCTTGCCGCGCCGGGCGGCCATCGAGAGCACCAGGGCGAGCTGTCCGGCTCCGCCGCTGAAGAGGTTGCCCCGGCTCGCGCCGTCGACGGTGAGCAGACCGCCGTCGCGGGTGCGCTCGATGGCCCGGCGCTGCATTTCGAGGGCGCTCGCGGGACGGCTGGAGACCATGACGGTGCGGGTCTCCTTCTCGTACCAGCGGAACGCGGGCACGTCGTGGTTGCTGCCGTGCAGGATGGCGAGCTGGCTGGCGCCGGTCTGGCTGGACCAGTCGGTGCGCCAGGGGGTGAGCCGGTGTCCGGACGAGTCGTCGAGCCAGTCGGCGACGGTGGGCATGAGCCCGTCGGCCGCGGCCTTCACCAGAACGTCGTGGCCGACACCGTCGAGCTGGAGGAAGACGGTGCCGGGCGGTCCGTCGCGGCCCGGTTCCGGCGGGCCCGGGGACCGGCCGCGTCGACGGCGCCGGTCGGCGAGCCGGGACAGCCGGCGGCGGTAGGCCTCGTCGTCGCGGACGGCGAGGGCGGTGGAGGTGGCGGAGGCGACGGCGGACATCACGGCGGCGACGACGACCGCCGTCTCCGGGTCGGCGTCGCCGCGCCCGTCCGGGATGAGGCGCAGCGCTACCAGCAGCAGCGAGCCGTTGAGGAAGAAGACCAGGGCGCCCAGGACGAGCGCGGGCACGATGAGCAGGGCCCGTACGAGGACGGGCCAGACCAGGGCGGACAGGAGGCCGAAGGCTCCCGCGCCCCAGGCGGCGGTGAAGGCCGTCTTGGTGGTGGTGTCGCCGTCGTCGGCCTCCAGCTGGAAGTCGGGCAGGGCTCCGGCCAGCACGAGCATGGTGAGGGTGGACACCGCCCAGACCGCGATCACCCGCATCAGGGCTCTGCCCGCCGTACGCCACTTCCCGTCACCCACGCCGGTCCACCTCATGCCCCTCCGCGCCGGGCCCCGGTCGTCCGAAGCCTGACCTTCAGCTTTTCACAGCGGCGACGCCGGTCGGCTGCTTCGGTGGGAGCGGCCGAGGCCCGGCGGGACGGTACGGGGGGCGCATAGGCTCGTACCGGCAGCGCGGGCGGGAACGGCCGCGCGCGCCGCGCCGGGATCAGGAATGCACGGATCACAGATCACAAATCACAGATCACTGATCCCAGATGACTGATCACTGATCACTGATCACGAGGATCGAGCGAGGAGGCCGAGGTGCCGGTGGAGATCACCTGGTGGGGTCATGCCACCTGCACGATCGAGGACTCGGGGGTGCGGGTGCTGACCGACCCCTTGTTCGTACGGCGCTTCGCGCATCTGCGTCGCCGCCGGGGCGAGGTACCGCCCCCGCGGGCCGCGGTCGCCGAGGTGGTGCTGGTCTCCCACCTGCACTCCGACCATCTGCATCTGCCGTCGCTGGCCCGGTTGGCTCCCGGCAGCCGGCTGGTCGTGCCGAGCGGGGCGATCGCGGCCGTGCCGGGTCTGCGGGCGCTGCGGCGGATGCGGCAGTTGCACGTCACCGAGGTGAGCCCGGGCGAGACGGTACGCGTCGGCGAGGTGCGGGTGCGGGCGGTCCCCGCCCTGCACGACGGGCGGCGGCTGCCGGTCGGGCCGCACCGCGCGCCGGCGCTCGGCTATGTGGTCGAGGGCGAGGCACGGACGTACTTCGCCGGGGACACCGGGCTCTTCGACGGGATGGCCGAGGCGGTGGGGCCGGTGGACGTGGCGCTGCTGCCGGTGGGCGGCTGGGGCCCCTACCTGGGGCACAGCCATCTGGACCCGGCCCGCGCCGCCGAGGCGCTGACCCGTCTGGCGCCGAGGTCAGCGGTGCCGGTGCACTACGGCACGTACTGGCCGATCGGTCTGGACGGAGTGCGCCCGCACGAGTTCCACGCGCCGGGCGACGAGTTCGTGCGGCAGGCGGCGAAGCGTGCGCCCGAGGTGACCGTGCATCTGCTGGGGCACGGCGAACGCGTCAGACCGGAGGCCGGCCCGTGATCGAGGAGATCCAGCAGGTGGTGCGGGAACTGCCCACCGGGTCGGCCCAGCAGGCGGTCGGCTATCCGACGCTGTTCGCCCTGGTGGCGCTGGGGTCCTTGGTGCCCGTGGTGCCGACGGGGGCACTGGTGAGTTCGGCGGCGGTGGTGGCCTTCCACCAGACGTCGCCGCTCACTCTGCTCTTCGTGTTCCTGACGGCGTCGACCGCCGCGTTCCTCGGGGACGTCTGCCTGTACTGGCTGGGGCAGCGCGGGGTCCGGTCGAGGAACGGCTCGAAGTGGCTGGAGGCGATCACCCGCCGGGCGGCGCCGGAGCGGCTGGCCCAGGCGCAGGAGAAGCTGGCGCGGCACGGGGGGACCGTGCTGGTGCTGTCCCGTCTCGTTCCCGCCGGGCGGATCCCCGTGATGCTGGCGTGCCTGCTGGGCAGGATGCCGTTGCGGCGGTTCGCCCGGGGCGATGTTCCGGCCTGCCTCGCCTGGGCGGCGACGTACCAGTTGATCGGCATCCTGGGCGGTTCGCTGTTCCCGGAACCGTGGCAGGGAGTGGTCGCGGCGGTCGCCCTGACGTTGCTGATCAGCGGGGCTCCGGCGGTGTGGCGCAGACTGCGGTCGCGGTTCGGCCCCGAGCCGTCGTAGGCCCTGTCGTCAGACTCCCGGCTGCCCTCCGGGCGACGACGGGACTTCGACGACAGGGCCTGGCCGCGCTCAGCGCAGCGCGCCGAACACCGCCGCGAAGCCGTCCAGCGCCCGCGCCACGTGTGCGAGCTCCAGGGGCTCGGCCGCGGTGAGGGACTCCGTCTGCTGCTGTGGCGTGGCGCCCAGCAGCGGTCCGGTGCCCAGGCGTACGCGCAGGGCGCCCAGCTCGTCCCCGAAGCGGTGTCCGCCCGGGGCCGGTGCGCCGAGCCGGTCGGTGAGGTACTCCTCCAGCTCCATGGAGTCCGTCACGCCCACGTCCGCGAGCCGCGAGCGCAGCGGCCCGAGGTCGGCGTAGAGGTGGCGGCCCGCCTGCGGGGGGCGGGCCAGGGCGCCGGCGCCGAGGACCGCACGGTGGGCGGCGGCGGCGACCTGGGCCTGGAGCGCCGCGGCGCTCCGGATCCGCTCGCGCACGTACTCCGGCTCCCCCAGGGCGTGGGCGGCCGCTCGGGCGACCGGAGCCGCGACGAGGGCGCCGAGCGCGGTGAGGATGTCCAGGGTGCGGGCGTGCCAAACGGCGGCCCGGGCGGTGTCCGGGAAACGGGCGACGGCGACCGGCCAGGCGGCCGGCACGAGGGCTCCGGACAGGTCGGCGATCACCGTGACGTCGTCCGGGCACATCTCGGCGGGGCTGAGCAGGACGGTGTCGCGGGGCCGGTGCACGGTGTCGCGCCAGGTCTCGTCGCTGATGATGTGCAGCCCTTCGCCGACCGCCGCCTCGCACGCCTCGTGGACCAGCTCGGGCGGGGCGACGGTGGCCGTGGGGTCGTCCACGAAGGAGAGCAGCAGCAGTTTCGGCCGGCCGCCCTCCGCACGGACCCGGCGGACGGTCTCCAGCAGGGCGTACGGGTCGGGCACGCCGCCGCATTCTGCCGGGGTCGGCACGTGGTAGGCGGGACGGCCCAGCAGGCGGGCCTGCGGCATCCAGGCGGCCGGGCAGGGGCGCGGCATGAGGACGTCACCGCCGTGGGCGCCGATCAGGGCCAGGAGGAGCGGCTGGGCGCCGGGGGCGGCGGCGATGCCGCCCACCGTTCCGTGCAGCCCCCGCCGGTCCCAGTAGCCGCGGGCCGCCTCGCGCAGCTGGACCCCTCCGCCGGGGGGTTCGGGGCGGGTCCGGGCGGAGGCGGCGGCGAGGACGGCGGCCAGTTCCGGGAGGACCGGGAGGCCGGGGTCGGGGGCGGGCGGGCCGTAGCGGACGGGGCCGTGGTCCTCGTGCGCGGGTGCGTGGCCCTCGGTCCCGTGCATCCGGCCCTCCTCCGCCGCTCTTAGCTTCTTCGCCCCGCGTCTGCGGAGTCTCCGGCGTCTCCGCCGCACCGTCCGAAACATCGGGCCCGGGTCCGGGTCCGGGTCCGGGTCCGGGTCCGGCTCCAGGCCCGGGTCCGGCTCCAGGCCCGGGTCCGGCTCCAGGCCCGGGTCCAGGTCCGGCTCCAGGCCCGGGTCCAGGTCCGGCTCCAGGCCCGGGTCCAGGTCCGGCTCCAGGCCCGGGTCCGGCTCCAGGCCCGGATCCGGGTCCGGGTCCGGCTCCGGGTCCGGCTCCAGGCCCGGGTCCAGGTCCAGGCCCGGGTCCAGGCCCAGGCCCGGGTGCTCCGGTTTCGCTTCTCGTTCTCCGGGTCGACGGGTCGACGGCCTCTGGTTTCTTTATACGGAGGTTCCGGACGGCCCGCCCGCCCAGTCGCGCACCCGCTCCCGGGGGCCGTCGCCGGGATGGCCGTTCCGCCGCCCGGTGGCGGCACGTGGCCGGGGTCTCAGCGCGCCTGCTGGTTCAGCGTGGCCCGGCCGGGTATTCGCTGACCCATGTCCTCCATGTCCTCACCGAGAACCTCACCCGCCACCGTCCACACCACGGCTCCCGCCGTCGCCCGGGTGCGCGACTGGCTGCAGGAGCGGGACCTGGCCGTCTTCCGGAGCGTCGCGGACCGGCACTGGCCGGGCGCCGATCCGCTGCTGCCGAGGCTGAGCCGGAGCGCCAACCACGGTCTGCTCTGGTTCGGGGCGGCGGCCGGGATCGCGGCCCTCGGCAGCAGTGCGCGCTCACGCCGGGCCGCGCTTCGCGGGGTGGCGTCCCTCGCCGTGGCCTCGGTGGCGATCAACACGGTCGGCAAGGGCGCGGTGCGCCGCGAGCGGCCGATAGCGGACCTGGTGCCGGTGGTGCGGCAGCTCAAGCGGCAGCCGATCACCACCTCCTTCCCCTCGGGCCACGCGGCGTCGGCGGCGGCCTTCGCCACGGGGGTGGCCCTGGAGTCCAAGGGCTGGGGCGCGGTCGTGGCCCCGGTCGCGCTGGCCGTGGCCGCCTCCCGTGTCTACACCGGGGTGCACTATCCGAGCGATGTGCTGGCGGGTGCGGCGCTCGGCGTGGGGGCCGCGTTCGCGCTGCGCGGGGTCGTGCCCACCCGGGGCCAGCTGCCCGCTCCCGGCCGCCCGCCGGGCGAGGCCCCGGCGCTGCCCGCCGGCAAGGACCTCGTCGTGGTGGTGAACCAGGAGTCGGGCACGGCCACCGCGACCGCGTCGCTGGTGCGCGAGGCGCTGCCCGCGGCGGAGGTGGTGGAGGTGCCGCCCAAGGAGCTGTCGGCCGCGATGGAGAAGGCGGCGGGGCGGGGACGGGCGCTGGGTGTCTGCGGAGGCGACGGCACGGTGAATCTGGCGGCCTCCGTTGCGGCGACGCACGGGTTGCCGCTGGCGGTCTTCCCCGGCGGCACGCTGAACCACTTCGCCTACGACCTGGGCATCGAGACCGTCCACGACACCGCCGCCGCCCTCACCGCGGGCGATGCCATCAAGGTGGACCTCGGCCGCTTCCGGCCGGGGCCCAGGGGTGCGGACGGGGCGGACGGGTATTTCCTCAACGCCTTCTCGCTGGGCGTCTATCCGGAACTGGTGCGGACCCGGGAACACTGGTCGCCGCGGATCGGCGGCTGGCCGGCCGGTGTGCTGGCGGCCTTCCACGTGCTGCGCGGCCGGCGCCCGCTGGAGGCCGAACTCCAGGGACGCAGGCGGCGGTTGTGGCTGCTCTTCGTCGGCAACGGACTCTTCCAGCGGGTGGGCCCCGCCCCGGGCGCCGCCACAACCTGGCGGACGGGCTGCTGGACGTCCGGGTGGTGCACGGCGGCCGGACGCCCGCGCTGCGTCTGCTGGCGGCGGCGGTGGCGGGCCCGCTGACCCGCTCCCCCGCGCATGCCGCCGTGCGGCGGCGCCGGGTACGGATCGGCGGCCTCGTTCCGGGGACTCCGTACGCGTACGACGGTGAAGTGGCCCACTCCGGAACGGAACTGACGATCGACAAGCTGCCGGAGGCGCTGACCGTCTACTGCCCGATGTCGACCTGACCTCCCGGTCTCCATCTCCCGGTCTCCATCTCCCGGTCCCGACCGCGCGGGGACACCTCGATCGTCCGCATAGCAAGACAGCTATCTCACCATCCGACATGGCGGCGTACGGTGGTCCCTGTCGCCGCGCCCGTCGGCGCGGGGTTTCGGGAGAGGAAGCAACGCCATGCCGAAGGAGACCGCCGTGTACACGCACGGCCACCACGAGTCGGTCCTGCGCTCGCACCGCTGGCGGACCGCCGCCAACTCGGCGGCGTACCTCCTCGACGAACTCCGCCCCGGTCTGGCCGTGCTGGACGTCGGCTGCGGCCCCGGGACCATCACCGCCGATCTGGCCGCACTGGTCGCCCCGGGCCGGGTCACCGCGGTGGACACCGCCGAGGACGTCCTCGGCCAGGCCGCCGCGGTGGTCGCCGAACGGGGCCTGGACAACGTCGGGTTCGCGGTGGCCGACGTCCACGCCCTGGACTTCCCCGACGACTCGTTCGACGTGGTCCACGCCCATCAGGTGCTCCAGCACGTGGGCGACCCCGTCCAGGCGCTGCGTGAGATGCGGCGCGTCTGCCGCCCCGGCGGGGTGGTCGCGGCGCGGGACAGCGACTACGCGGCGATGACCTGGTATCCGGAGGCTCCCGGTCTCGGCGAGTGGCTGGAGGTGTACGGTCGGGTGGCCCGCGGCAACGGCGGCGAGCCCGACGCCGGCCGCAGGCTCCTCTCCTGGGCGCGGCGGGCGGGGTTCACCGACATCACCCCCACGGCGGCCGCCTGGTGCTTCGCCACTCCGGAGAGCCGCGCCTGGTGGAGCGGCCTGTGGGCGGACCGTACGACGGACTCGGTCTACGCCGAGCTGGCGGTACGGGGCGGGCACGCGAGCGCCGAGCAGCTCACGGCCATCGCCGGGGCGTGGCGCTCCTGGGGCGAGGAGGGCGACGGCTGGTTCATGGTCCCGCACGGCGAGGTGCTCTGCCGGGCGTGAGGTGAGGAGCGGCCGGCACGGGGTGAGGCGGTGCGGTACGGGGCGAAGAGGGGGATCCGGCCCGTCCGGAACCGATCACACCGGTGGCGGGCGCCAACTACCCTCGTGGGCATGGAGATCCTCGGAACCACGCTGCGTATCTGCGTCGACGACCTGGAGCCCTCGGTGGCCTTCTACGAGGGGCTGACGGGCACGTCGGCCCTGCGCTTCGAGCGCGGTGGGGTGTCGGTGGCCGCGATCGGCTGCTTCCTGTTGATGAGCGGGCCCGAATCGGAGCTGGAGGTGCTGCGCAAGGTGGGCGCGACCATCGCCGTCAAGGACGTCGACGAGGCGAACGCGGCGCTGACCCGGGCGGGCGCGCGGGTCATCGCGGGACCGGTGCCGACCCCGGCGGGCCGTAACCTCATCGCGCTGCACCCGGACGGCTCGGTCTTCGAGTACGTGGACCGCAACGTCACCGTCTGACCGGCCGCCCGGGGCGCGTTGGTCACTCCTGGGGCGGGCGCATGCGGAAGTCGTAGGCGTCCGGCAGCGGTTCGTCGCTGACGGACGCCCACAGCTCGCCGAGGATGCCGGCCCCTTCGCGCAGGTCGGCGACCTCGAATCCGGCGTCGAAGACCTCCCGGGCCGCCCCGGTGTCGCCCTCGGCGACCAGGATCCGGGCGAGGAGCAGCCGGAAGCGTCCGCGCGCACGGATCTCCCCCGGCAGCCCGGCCAGCAGCGCCCGGGCCGCCCCCGGCCGGTCGGCCGACAGGTGTGCCTCGACGGTCTCGCGGGCCAGGGCGACGAGGAGGGCGGTGTTCTCCTCCGCCGCCGTGAGGTCCTCCGCTCCGGCGGCCCCGAGGTCCGCGAAGGCCTCGGCGTACAGCTCGGCGGCGTGGTCCGGCCTGCCGCTCTCCTCCGCGGCAACGGCGAGGCAGCGCAGCAGGGGCCAGCGCGGGGCGGGGGCGCACTCCAGGCCGCGTTCCCAGCTGCGGACGGCCTGGGCCCGGTCATCCGCGTGCCACTGCGCGACGCCGAGGTGGTATTCGGTGTGCGGGTCGGCGTCGGCGGTCTCCAGCATGTCCCGCCAGGGCCGCGAGACCGGTGTCGGGCCGGGTATGCCGTCCGGGCCCGGCTTCGGCAGGGTTCCGTGCTCCAGCAACTCCCGCCATGGGTCCTGCTGGGCGCCGATGGCGGCGGCGGGGAACGGGGTGCCGGGCAGCCGGTGGCCGCCCCGCAGCACCTCCAGCGCGCCCCAGCCGGAGCCGGTGGCGAGCACCTCGCCCGGTTCGGCGTCGGCGTGCGGCAGCCAGGCCGCGTACGCCTCGTCCACCGCGCCCCGTGGGAGAGCCTCCTCCAGCCGTGCGGCGGCCTCCTCGGTGGCCGCGGCCCAGTCCCGGCCGTGCACGGCAGCCGGGTCGGCGGAGAGCGGGCCGTAGGACTCCAGCCAGCTGAACGCGGCGCCCGCCTCCAGCGGGACGTGCTCCAGCTGGGTGCGGGACAGCCCGGCCTGGATCTCCGCGTAGCCGCCGTCCCCGGGTCCGTTCAGCCACTCCTGCCAGCGGCGGCCGCCCCGCCCGTGGCCCCAGCGGAACAGTTTGCGGCCGCGCAGCAGGTCGGTGGAGGTCTGGGCGAGCCCGTGGCCGTCCTCGTCGAGCGCGGCGATCCAGCGCCGGGCGCCGTCGGGCAGCTCGTAGAAGTGGTCGGCGGGGTACTCGGAGCGCAGCGGATAGGTGTGGTCGAGGCCGCCCGACTCCGGGACGCCGACCCGGGTGAGGGTGTGGTCGTAGCCGAAGTGCCAGGCCTCGTCGGCCGGGGCCAGTACGCGGGTGTCCGGGGTCTCCGGGACGGCGATGTTGGACCACCAGTAGACCGGAGCGGGCTGTTCGTGCGGGTTGCGTATCCGCACGCCGACGTGGAGGAAGTCCGAGTCGTCGGGGAGCCAGAGGTCTACCTGGAAGGGCAGGTCGCGCAGTCGCTCCCATTCCCAGAGCCGGACCATCGTCCCGCCGTCGGGTGCGGGCACCAGAGCGGCGTGGAGCGGTGCGCAGGACAGGGTGGTGTGGCCGGTGGCGCCGATGTTCCACTCGATCCCGCCGGAGAACCAGGCCCCGTTGAGGGCGAAGGCGGCGGGCTGGAGGACCGGGTTACGGTGGAGCAGTTCGCGCCCGGTGGGCTTGTGGTGCAGGGAGTGGATCCGGCCGCCGAGCCCCGGCAGCACGGTGACGCGTAGCCGGGCGTTCTCGATGACGACGGCGTCGATGTCGGTGGGGGTGCGCTCACGCCCGTAACCGTCGAGCAGCCGGGTGGGCAGTACGGTGCGCAGCGGCCGGTGGCCCAGTTGCCGGGCCATGTCGCGGGGCAGGCCCGCCCTTTCCCGGGGGTCGAGCACGGGCGGCGGGGCGGGCGTCCGCAGCGGCGGGAGCGGGTTCTCCGGCCCGAGCGGCGCTGCGGGCAGGTTCAGTACGGCACGTCGTACGGTCGTGGCCAAGGCACCCTCGTTCCCTCGCGGCGGGCCGCCGCAGGTCCGGGCGCCCCCGGTGACCATGGAACACGCAGGTGGCCGCGTGGGCCAGAGGCCCGTCGGCCGGATTTTCGCGGGCCCGGGGCCCGCACGGCCGGGGCCGGGCCGTCAGGCGTCCGGGGCGGTGTCCGTGAACGCGTCGACGACGAGGTCGGCGAGCAGCGCGCCCGCCGTGCCGTCCGGGTCGAGATCGGGGTCGTAGATGGTGACGTTCAGCCCGACGCAGCGCGGGGAGGAGACGAGCGTGCGCAGCAGCGGGGCGAGTTCGTGCGGGAGGAGTCCGCCGTCGTCGGGGCTGTCGACGGCGGGCATGACGGTCGGGTCGAGGACGTCGGCGTCCAGGTGGACCCAGTAGCCGTCGAGTGCGGGGGTCTCCAGGCTCTCCACGGCGGCCCGCGCGAGGACGTCCGCGCCCCACTCGCGGATCTGCCCGACGGTCGCGTGGGGGATCTTCAGCGCGGTCAGCTCGGCCTGGTCCTCGTCCTCGTCCCGCATGCCGAAGAGGCGGACGTCCTCGTCCCTGAGGTAGGGGCCGAGCCCTTCGAGGTCGCTGAGGTCCGCCTGGCCCCGGCCGGTGGCGATGGCCAGCTCCTCGCCGCCGGCCGCGCCGATCCGGCCGCTGTTGCCGGAGTGCCGGAAGTCCGCGGATCCGTCGACGGCGGCGAGTCCGTACCGGCCGAGGCGGCGCAGGGCGAGGGCCGCGCCGAGCTGGATGGAGCAGTCCCCGCCGAGGACCAGGGCGAACTCCCCGGCCCGTACGTGGCCTTCGATACGGTCGGCGAGGGTGCGGGTGTAGCGGGCGATGGCGGCGGCGTTGAACACCCCGTCGCCCTCCTGCCAGTCGCCCAGGTCGTAGCGCGGCGGGACGACGACACCGCCCTCCAGCGCTCCGAGGCGGCGCACGATCCGTTGTTCGCGCAGGGCGCCGGCCAGTTTGTAGCAGCCCGGGACGGTGCCGGGCGCCGGCGGGCGCAGCCCGAGATTGGAGGGGGCGTCGAGGACCACGATCGCGCGCATACGGCCCATCCTCGCCGCAACGGCCCGGGGCCCTCAAGCGGTTTCACCGTGCGGGAGTAGACCGGCGCGGGGCCGCTGTCACTTGCCCTTGCGGCGGAAGAGGTAGCCGCCGCAGCCGAGGCCGATCAGGAACATGGCCAGCAGCGCGAACCAGAGGGGCATCGTCACCTCGGGGATCAGCACCCGGATGGTGACGTCGTTCGTGTTCACGCAAATGAACACGATGACGAGCACGACCACCACGGCGACCACGATGCGCCCCGGAGTGAGCCACCCCGTGCCGCGCCCGCTGCCGCTCGATACGTCCTTGGGGCTCATGTTCCGGCCCTTCCGCTCGCTTCTCGCCTTCCGGCCCGCCCGTCGTGCACGCGACCGCCCCCCGGGGTCCCAGCATGTCCGGCTGTCGGGTTCGGGGGGCGGTGCTGTACGGCCGTTCGGGTGAACGAGGTGGCGGGCGGGCGTCAGCCGGCCGGGACCACCGGGAGTTCCAGTACGCCGGTGTCCTCGGGGGCGTGGACGACGGTGACGGGCTTGACGCCCCGGTTGCCGAAGTAGGCGGTGTCGCTGGCGGCGATCACGAACTCCAGGCGGTGCCCCTTCTCGTACCGGTGGACGATGCCGGGCAGTTCCACCGTGAAGGGCCGGGTGACGTCGGGGACCCGGACCGGGGAGACGAGCCGGTTCACCAGCGTACGGCTGCCGTCGGGCGCGACGTCGTAGACCTTGGCGAACAGGACGAGCTTGTCGGAGGCGTCACCGCTGTTCTGGACCTGTTCCGCCTTCGGCGAGAGAACCTTCAGGGTGGCCCGCGGCGAGCCGACGACGTCGAGGGGCTCGGTGAGCGGTTCGCCGCGCCAGCCGAGGTAGGTGCCCTTGGTGTCGTACGGCTTCGGATCGGGCAGTCCGATCAGCGGGGCGATGGAGCTCTCGGAGTGGCTCGTCGGCACGAGCCAGTTGGTGTACTGACGGCTGCCGCGCGCGACCTTGGAGCGGTTGTCGACGAGTTTGCCGTCGCCGGAGAGATACAGGGACCGGGAGAGGGCGGGGACGCCGTCGGCGGTGCCGTAGCCGCTCCGCCAGTCGCGGTAGTAGGAGAAGGCGGGACCGGTGTCGGTGTCCGTCTTCTGGTGGAGGTAGCGGTCGAACCAGGCCAGTACCCGCCGGCCGACGTGGCTGGTCTCCAGATTGCCCTGGCTCAGGTCGAGTTCGCCGGGGGCCTGACCGCCACTGTGTCCCCAGGACTGCCAGATCATCTTGGTCTCGGTGCCCTGCGCCTTGAGCGTCCGGTAGCTGGCGGTAGCCTCGTTGAGGTTGAAGAGGCTGTCGGCCTGGCCCTGGACGATGAGCGTGGGGGCCTTGACCCGGTCGAGGTAGGAGACGGGCGAGACGCTGCGCGCGTAGGCGAGCATCCGAGCGGTGCGGTCGGCGGGGTAGCGGCCGGAGTTGAGCAGCCGGATGGTCTCGCAGGCGCGGGTGGCGAAGTGCAGGCAGTCCAGCCGGTTGACGCGGGAGGGGTCCAGGCTCGGGTTGAGGAGCGGCTGGCCCTCGCCGATCAGGTAGAAGCCGTTGGTCCACTGCCACTTGAAGACGCCGGGGGTGTCGGAGGTGACGCCGGTGCGCGCCCCGGTGTTGTTGGGGGCCAGTGCGTAGCCGAGGTCGTTCCAGGTGATCAGCGGGACGAGGGCGTCGACCCGGGGGTCGACCGCCGCGGTCGCCAGCTGGATCGCGCCGCCGTAGGAGCCGCCGATCATCCCGACCCGCGGGTCGCCGTCGGCGTCCCTGGTGACGAAGTCGGCCTCGGTTCCGTCGTCGGCCGCCCGGACTCCCCCGAGGAAGTCCAGGAGTTCGCTCGCCGCCTTTCCGTCGATGGCGGGGTCGTCGAGGGTGATCAGGCAGCCGGACTCGCCGAAGCCGAGGCCCGAGTAGACGAGCCCGACGTAGCCGCGCTCGGCGAAGGCCTTCCCGATGGTGTCGGTGGAGCCGTCCGACTTGCTGCCGCCGAAGCCGTTGGTGGCGAGGACCGCGGGGGCGGGACTGTCCGCGTCGGCCCCGGCGGGCCGGTAGAGGTCGGCGTCCACCGTGCAGGTGCGGTCGCCCGCCTCCACGGTGAACTCCAGCGGGGTGACGGTGTACGGGCCGGCCTCGGCGTGGACCGGGCCGGCGAGGACGAGGGGGGCGACGAGGGCCGCCCCGGCGACCGCCACGAGCGGGCCGCGCACTCTGGAAACAGCACCTGACACGAAGACCTCCACACCGAGGACACCTTACCGGCCGGTAAGTATTGGGCCGCGCTCATGCCGTGACACAGCTCATGGCCGTGTCAACGTATCGGTCAGCGGTTCTTGACGGATGTTCACGTTCCGCGGGAGGACACGCACATCCTCGCGCCCGCGCGGACGGCGGCGCGGGCGCGGACGGCGGCGGAGGGGCCGAGGAGGTTCAGCGCAGGGCGGGGGTCTCGACCGTCAGCGTGCAGCGACCGCCGTCCGCCGGGGCGTCGAGCACCGCCAGAACGCCCAGGGGGATCGTCAGCGCGGTGGGACCATGACCAAATCCCAGCTCCTCGACCACGGGTATGCCCAGCGGACCGAGCCGGTCGGCGAGGACGGCGCGGATCTTCTCGTACGGGCCGCACTCCTGCCAGGAGCCGCACACCACCCCGGCGACTCCGTCGAGGGCTCCGGACCGCAGGAGCCGTGTGAGGATGCCGTCCAGCCGGTAGGGCTCCTCCCCGGTGTCCTCGATCACCAGCAGTCCGCCCCGGGCGTGGGCCCGGCCGCCCGGGGTGCCGGCTCCGGCGGCGAGCAGGCTGACGCAACCGCCGTACAGGACGCCCCGCGCCCGGCCGGGGACCAGGGCCCCGGCCGACTCCAGGCCGAGGGTGGTGACGGTCTCCGGGGCGAAGAGCGTGGCGCGCAGGTGCTCGCGGGTCGCCGCGTCCTGGAGGAACGTCTCGGTGGCGATCATCGGCCCGTGCAGGGTCGCGAACCCGGCGCGCAGGGCGAACGCCTCGTGCAGCACCGTGATGTCGCTGTAGCCGACGAACACCTTGGGCCCGGCGGCCCGGACCGCCGCCCAGTCGACGAGGTCGACCATCCGGTGGGCGCCGTACCCTCCCCGGGCGCAGAGCACGGCCTCCACGGTGGGGTCGCACCACGCCTGTTCGAGGTCCTCCGCACGACCCGCGTCCGACCCGGCGAGGTAGTCCAGCTCCGGGTGCGTGGTGCGGACATGGGTGCCGACGACGGGTTCGAGTCCCCAGTCGCGCAGGACGGCGATGCCCTCCTCCAGCCGGTCGGCGGGGACGGGGCCGCTGGGCGCGACGACGGCGACCCGGGAGCCGCGGCGCAGCCGGGGAGGCCGGGCGAGGGGCATCGCCGGGCCGTGGGCCGCACGGGTCACGTGGTCAGCTCCAGGGGCGGCACGTCGGGGCGGTCGATACCGAACGTCTGCGCGTAGAGGGAGAGTTCGGCCTCCAGCGCGCGGACCAGGGTCTCCACGCGCCGGAAGCCGTGGCCCTCCCCCTCGAAGGCGATGTAGGCGTGGGCGACGCCCCGGCCGGCGAGGGCGGCGAGGAACCGCTCGCTCTGAGCGGGCGGGCAGATCACGTCGTCCAGGCCCTGGAGCAGCAGGAAGGGGGTGTTCAGCCGGTCGGCGCGGTGGAGCGGCGAGCGTTCCCGGTAACGCTCGGGCACCTCGGCGAACGGGCCGACGAGGGATTCCAGGTACTGCGACTCGAAGTCGTGGGTCCCGTCGGTGGCCCACCCTTCGAGATCCAGGACCGGGTAGAGGATCGTCCCGCAGGCGTAGAGGTCGGTGCTGGTCAGCGATGCGGCGGTGGTCCAGCCGCCCGCGCTGCCGCCCCGGACGGCGAGCTTGTCCGGGTGGGCGGCGCCCTCCTCGACGAGGGCCGAGGCGACGGCCGCGCAGTCGGCCACGTCGACCACGCCCCACTGGCCGCGCAGGAGTTCGCGGTAGGCGCGGCCGTAGCCGGTCGAGCCGCCGTAGTTGACCTCGGCCACCCCGATGCCGCGCGAGGTGAAGTAGGCGATCTCCAGGTCGAGGACGAGCGGGGCGTGGCCGGTGGGCCCGCCGTGCGCCCAGACGACGTACGGGGGTTTCTCGCCCTCGGGGCCGGTGCGGTCGGGGCTGCGGGGCGGGTAGATGTGGGCGTGGATCTCGCGGCCGTCGGGGCCGGTGAAGGTGCGGTCCTCGGGCACCGGGTAGTACGCGGGGTCGACCGCGTCCCGGTGGGGTGCGCCGATGACGCGGGTGTGCCCGGTCGCGGTGTCCAGCTCGACGATCTCGGGGCCGCCGCGGGGACTCGCCGCGACGCCGACGACCCGGCTGCCGTGGACGGCGAGCGTGTCGGCCCAGGCGGTCCAGGGGCCCGGCACGTCGGCGAGTTCACCGGTCTCCGGGTCGAGGATGCCGAGCCGCATGCCGCCCCTGCCGTGCAGGACGGCGATGAGTCCGTTGTCCAGCGGATGGAACCAGCGCAGCCCGATCTTCCAGAGGGGTCCGCCGAACTCCTCGCCCCGGGGCGGCAGGAGGCGGCTGCTGGGGACCGCGCCGCCGGGAGGCGCGTCGGGGCGGATGCGCTGGAGCTCCCACCAGTCGGCGAGGTCGGAGACGAACAGGAGGCTGCCGTCGCGGTCCCACTCCACCTGGCAGACCGATTCGTCGTGGTCGCCGACGAGGGGCCGTACGCCGTTGAACCCGCCCGCGTCGTCGATGTCCGCCAGCATGACCACCGTGCCGTCCCACGGCATCCGGGGGTGGTCCCAGGCGATCCAGGCCGCCCGGCGTCCGTCGTGGGAGACCTTGGGGCCGGTGACGAACCGGTGTCGGTCGTCGGAGAGTTCACGGACCGCCGCCCGGTCGCCGGCCGCCGAGCCGTCGAGCGGCACGGCGGCGACGACACGCCGTACGTCGGTGGGGGCGGGGCCGGTGAACTCCTCCAGCACGCACCAGACCTCGCCCGCCGCCCCGTGCTCCGGGCGGACCTGCGGGTCCACCCAGCGCAGCCCGCCGCCGACGTCGGAGACGGGGGTGAGCGGCCACGGCTCGTCGGGCCCGTCCGGGGCGTAGGCGTACAGCCGCTGGTCGGTGAAGTGGACGAACACCACGAGGAGTTCGCCGTCCTCGCGCACGGTGCCCGCCCAGGGCTGTCCGCCGTACTCGATCACCCGGCTGCGGGTGTTCCAGGGGGCGGGCAGCGCGGGGGCGGTGGTGCCGTCGGCGCGGCGGCGCATCAGGGCGCGCCGACCGTCCTCGGCGGGGCGCGGCTCGGTCCACCACACCTCGTCCCCGATGGTGCCGAGGTGGTCGGGGCGGCCGTCGTGCGAGGCGGCGAGTGCCGCGTCGACCGGCGACGGCCAGGTTCCGTACGGGGCTGCTGGCACGGTGTTCACGTAGGACGGTCCCCCCGGGGCGCGGATCGGGTCGGCAGGCGGTCAGGCGGTGCGCAGGTAGTGGTCGAGCACGCGGACGCCGAAGTGGAGGGCGTCGACGGGGACGCGCTCGTCGACGCCGTGGAAGAGCCGCTGGTAGTCGAAGCCGACGGGCAGCTTCAGCGGGGTGAAGCCGTAGCCGGTGATGCCGAGGCGGGAGAACTGCTTGGCGTCGGTGCCGCCCGACATGCAGTACGGGACGGTGTGCGCGTCCGGGTCGAACCGCTCGACGGCGGCGCGAAGCTTGGCGTACGTCGGGGAGTCCACCGGGGCCTGAAGGGCCGTCTCGCGGTGGTAGAACTCCCAGGAGACCGACGGGCCGGTGAGCCGGTCCAGGGTCGCGTGGAACTCGTCGTCGCCGCCGGGGACCATGCGCCCGTCGACGAAGGCGGCGGCATGGCCGGGGATGACGTTGACCTTGTAACCGGCGTCCAGCATCGTCGGGTTGCTGCTGTTGCGGACGGTGTTCTCGACCAGGGACGCGGCCGGTCCGAGCTTGCCGAGGAGTTGGGCGACGTCGAAGCCGGGGTCGTCCAGATCGGCGGTGATGCCGTGCAGGGCGGCGATCTCGATGATCGCGGCGCGGACGGTCGGGGTGAGGCGGATGGGCCACTCGTGCTCGCCGATCCGGGCGACGGCGGCGGCCAGGGTGCTCACCGCGTTCTCCCGGTTGACCTTGGAGCCGTGTCCGGCCCGGCCCTCGGCGGTCAGCTTCAGCCAGCCGGTGCCGCGCTCGCCCGCGGCGATCGGGTACAGCGAGAGACCGTGGCCCGCGTGGAAGGTGAACGCCCCCGACTCGCTGATGCCCTCCGTGCAGCCCTCGAACAGCTCCGGATGCTGATCGGTGAGGAAGCCGGAGCCGTCGGCGGCGCTGTCCTCCTCGTCGGCGGTGTACGCGATGACGATGTCGCGCCGGGGGCGGAAGCCCTCGCGGGCCCAGCCCCGTACGACGGAGAGGACCATCGCGTCCATGTTCTTCATGTCGACGGCGCCCCTCCCCCACACGACCCCGTCGCTCACCTCGCCGGAGAAGGGGTGCACGCTCCAGTCGGCGGGCTCGGCGGGCACCACGTCGAGGTGGCCGTGGACGAGCAGCGCGTCGGCCGACGGGTCGGTGCCGGGAATCCGGGCGACCACGTTGGTCCGGCCGGGGGTCCGCTCCAGCAGCGTCGGCTCGATCCCGGCGCCGGAGAGCCGTTCCGCGACGTACTCGGCGGCCGGCCGCTCCCGGCAGTCGCCGCCGCCCCGGTTGGTGGTGTCGATGCGGATGAGTTCGGAGGTGAACGTCACCACCTCGTCGAGCGCCTGCCGGTCCACGGGTCCGAGCAGGTCGGGGGCCTCAGCCATACTGTTCCTCCACAGCGGCCGACACGATCGTCGTCACCGCCTTGAACGTGCGAATTCCTTCGTACATCGTCGCGCTGGTGTACGCGACCCGCCTCTCACCGCTCGCCCCCACCCCGGGGACCACGGTCGCGGCGGCCGCCAGATGTTCGGCGTCGAACTCCAGCTCGATGGTGAACGTCTTCCCGGTGACGGGATCCCGCCGCCCCGCGAGCTCGGTGGCCGTTTTCGCCGCCGCCCTGATGTCGGCGGCGGTACGGGCGGGGGTGCGGCACACCGCGGCGTAACGGGAGACGTAGTCCTTGACGGCGACCTTCCGGGCGTCGGGTGCGTATCCCTCGGCGTCCACGCAGGTCAGGTCGTCGCCGGTGACGAGGACGACGGGCACGCCGTACTCGGCGGCGACCTGCGCGTTGAGCAGCCCCTCGCTCGCGCGGACGTCGTTGATCCAGACGCCGGTGATGGAGTTGGCGAGGTAGGTGTGGGCGAGGACGCCCTCCGTGCCGGCTCCGGTGTGGTAGCCGACGAAGGCCACCGCGTCCACGTCGCCGTGCTGGATGCCCTCGACCATGGACAGCGACTTGTGCTTCCCGGTGAGCATCTGGACGCGTTCGTCCATGTGCTCCAGCAGCAGGTTGCGCATCGACCAGTGGGCTTCGTTGACCAGGACCTCGTCGGCGCCGCCGTCGTAGAAGCCGAGCGCGGCCGCGTTCACGTCGGAGGTGAACATCGATCGGCAGCGCTCCCACTGCGGCGTCCCCGGCAGCACGTCGGCCGGCCAGGTCACTCCGGTGGCGCCTTCCATGTCCGCGCTGATGAGGATCTTCATGCCGCCACACCGTACGCGCCCCGAGCGGCGCGGGCCAGGGAGGGGCGGCCCGTCAGAGGTCCAGCCCGCCGAAGGTCCCGCCGGTGCCCCGCATGCCCGTAGCCCCCGCGTGCTGAAGACTGGAAGGGGCCCGACGACTCACGTCCCCGGCGTCACGTGCAGGAAAGGCCAGAAAGGCGAGGAACCAGTATGTGCGCGCAGCAGGACGACGCGGGTGCCCCGCCTCACCACGGGTCCGGCACGGAACGGGACACGGACCGCTCGGACCGCTTCGAGGTCGACGAGGAGGTCCAGCACGCCCTGGACCGGCTCACGCTGCTCATCAACGCGGCGGAGGCCCTTTCCAGCACGCTCGAAGTGGACCAGGGGCTCCGTCGACTCTGCCGCACGCTCGTCCCCGGCCTCGCCGACTGGTGCGCGGTCGACCTCCTGGACGACCACGGACGGCTGCGCAGGGTCGTCGTCGAGCACCGGGACGCCGATGTGACGTCCCCGGGCCTGGACGAGGGGCTGCTGCCTCCGGCCGAGGGGTCGGCCGCCTCGGTCGCCCGAGCGCTGCTCGGTGTGGGTCCCGTACTCCTCACGGACTTTCCCCCGCCGAAGGACGGGGACGACCCGCTGTGCCTCCGGGAGAAGCAGCTTTTCGAGCGGCTCGCGGCCGATACGGCGGTCGTCGCCCCGCTGAGGGCCCGGCGACAGGTGCTCGGCGTGCTGACGCTGGCCCGTACCCGCCGGGAAGTCCGGCTGACCGAGGACACCCTCTCCCTCGTCGAGGACCTCGCCCACCGCGTGGCGCTGGCTGTCGACAACGCGCGCCTGCACGCCGAGGCCCAGCACACGGCCGAGCGGTTGCAGCGCTCCCTGCTGCCCGAGCTGCCCACGGACGGGCCGCTCGAAGTGGCCGCCCGCTACCAGCCCGCGAGCACCACCGCGCGCGTCGGCGGCGACTGGTACGACGCCTTCGTGCTGCCGGACGGGGCGATGACACTGATCATCGGTGACATCGCGGGGCACGACCTGCGGGCCGCGGTCATGATGAGCCAGACCCGCAACATGCTGCGCGGCATCGCCTGCGACCGCAAGGAACCGCCCGGCAAGATCCTCGCCCGGCTGGACGCGGCCCATCACATCCTCTATCCCCATCAGACGCTGACCTGCATCTACGCGCTGGTCGAACGGCTGAGCGCGGACGAGCCGTGGCTGCTGCACTACGCGGTCGCGGGTCATCCCGCCCCCTTGCTCGTGACGCACGACGGGGAGACCCGCTTCCTCACCGGTGGCCGCAGCCTCATGCTCGGGGTGGAGCCCGAGGTCCATCGCCCCGCCACGACCGACACGCTGCCGCCCAACTCGACCGTGCTGCTCTACACGGACGGCCTCGTCGAGCGGCGCGAGGAGGACCTGGGCCGGGGTCTGGCGCGCCTGCGGCAGCACGCGGCGGCCCTGGCCCGCGAGCCGCTCACGACGTTCTGCGACGAGATCCTGGAAGGGATGGCCGGAGGCGGTTCGGACGACGTCGCCCTGATCGCGGTCAGAACGGCACCCCCGCACGCCGGGCCCACCGTGGCCACCACCTGAGCAGCCGGGACCTTGGCCGACCGCTGGTGCCGCGTGAGCGCGCCGAAACCCCCCCGTCACACCGGCCGTACGCGAGGGTAACGGCGGCTGCCTAGCGTCGCCCGCCATGGACACCCGCATACAGCTCGCCGAACCGGCCCCACCGGACCCCGCACCGCCCGCCGCACCGGACACCGGTCAGGCGGTGCGGGAGACCCTGGAGGACTACACCCTCCGCTTCGCGCCGCGCAGTTACCGGCGCTGGACCCCGATGGTCGTGGCGACCACCGCGCTGGGCGGCATCGCGTACATGGCCGACTTCTCCATCGGCGCCGGCATCGCGATGGCCCACGGCACCGGCAACGCGCTGGTCGCGATCACCGTCGCCGCGGCCCTCATCTTCGTCACCGGCTTCCCGCTCGCCTACTACGCCGCCCGCTACAACATCGACCTGGACCTGATCACCCGGGGCTCCGGCTTCGGCTACTACGGCTCGGTCCTCACCGGCGTCATCTTCGCCAGCTTCACCGTCATCTTCTTCGCCCTCGAGGGCGCGATCATGGCCCAGGGCCTCAAGCTCGGCTTCGGGCTGCCGCTGTGGCTGGGCTACGCCGTCTCCACGCTCATGGTCATCCCGCTCGTCGTCTACGGCATGAAGGCGCTCAGCAAGCTCCAGGTGTGGACCACCCCGATCTGGCTGCTGCTGATGGTCGGCCCGCTGGTCTATCTGGTCGCCACCGAACCGGGCACCGTCGACAGCTTCCTCGCCTACGCGGGCACGGACGGCGAGGGCGGGGTCAACACCGCGTCCGTGCTCCTGGGGGCTGGCGTCTGCCTCTCCCTCATCGCGCAGATCGGTGAACAGATCGACTACCTGCGCTTCATGCCACCGAAGACCGGCGCGAACAGGCGTAGTTGGTGGACGGCGGTGGTCATGGCCGGTCCCGGCTGGGTGGTGCTCGGCGCGCTCAAGCAGGCCATCGGCGTCTTTCTCGCCGTCTACATCCTCTCCGAGGTGGGACCGGCCGCGGCGACCGAGCCGATCCAGCAGTTCCGCGGGGCGTTCGACGCGATGATGCCGTCCTGGCTGGTGGTCCCGCTGGCCGTGATCCTGGTCGTCATCAGCCAGATCAAGATCAACGTGACGAACGCGTACTCCGGTTCGCTGGCGTGGACGAACTCCTTCACCCGCGTCACCAAGCACTACCCGGGCCGCATGGTCTTCGTCCTGGTCAACCTGGCGTTCGCGCTGGTGCTGATGGAGGCCGACATGTTCAGCTTCCTCAACGGCGTCCTGGGCTTCTACTCGAACTGCGCCATCGCCTGGGTGGTCACCGTCGCCACCGACATCGGGATCAACAAGTACCTGCTGAAGCTGTCCCCGCACGCGCCCGAGTTCCGCCGGGGCATGCTCTACGCGGTCAACCCGGTCGGCGTGACCGCGTTCCTCGCCGCCTCCGGGCTGTCCATCGCGATGTACTTCCACGCCTTCGGGGACACGCTCCAGCCGTACTCCCCGGTCGCCGCCGTCGTGATCGCCTTCGTCCTCACCCCGGTCATGGCGGTCGTCACCCGGGGCAGGTACTACCTGCGCCGGAGCGACGACGGCATCCCGGCGCCGCTGCTGGACGCCGAGGGCAATCCGAGCGCGGTCACCTACGACTGCCACGTCTGCCGCCAGTCGTACGAGCGGCCCGACCTGGCGGCCTGCCCGGCGCACGAGGCCATGGTCTGCTCGCTGTGCCTGAGCACGGACAAGGCCGGCGAGCACGTCCTGCCGGCCTCGCCGGCGGTACAGCCCTCCCCGGCCGTACCGCCCTCGCGCGCCTGACCGGCGTCAGGCCGTCTTCGCGTCCCGCAGCAGCTCCTCGATCCGGGACAGCTCGTCCTCGGTGAAGTCCAGGTTCCGGACGGCCTCGACGCTGTTCTCCAGCTGGGCGACGCTGCTCGCGCCGACGACGGCGGAGGTGAGCCGGCCGCCGCGCAACACCCAGGCCAGGGCCAGCTGCGCGAGCGACTGACCGCGCTCCTTCGCCAGCGCGTCCAGCGCGCGCAGCCGCTCCACCAGCTGCGGGGTGACGGCGTCGGCGGACAGGAAGGGGCTGGCGCCCGCCGCCCGGGACCCGGCCGGAATGCCGTTCAGATAGCGGTCGGTCAGGATGCCCTGCTCCAGCGGCGAGTAGGCGATGGACCCGGCGCCCAGCTCGTCCAGGACGTCCGGCAGCCCGTCGTCCTCGATCCGGCGGTCGAGCATCGAGTAGCGGGGCTGGTGGATGAGGAGCGGGGTGCCGAGGTCCTTGAGGATGGCGGCGGCCTCACGGGTCTGCGCGGCGGAGTAGTTGGACAGCCCGACGTACAGCGCCTTCCCCTGCCGTACGGCGGAGTCGAGCGCGCCCATGGTCTCTTCGAGCGGGGTCTCGGGGTCCGGCCGGTGGGAGTAGAAGATGTCGACGTACTCGACACCGAGGCGCTCGAGGCTCTGGTCGAGCGAGGAGCGCAGGTACTTGCGCGACCCCCACTCCCCGTACGGCCCGTCCCACATGTGGTAGCCGGCCTTGGTGGAGATGACGATCTCGTCGCGCAGATGGGCGAAGTCGGTCGCCAGGGCCCGGCCCAGGGTGAGTTCGGCGGAGCCGGGCGGCGGGCCGTAGTTGTTGGCCAGGTCGAAGTGGGTGACGCCGAGGTCGAAGGCGCGGCGCAGGATGGCGCCCTGCGTCTCGGGCGTCCGGTCGCCTCCGAAGTTGTGCCAGAGGCCGAGGGAGAGCGCGGGCAGCTTCAGACCGCTGCGTCCGGTGCGCCGGTAGGGCATGGCGGAGTAGCGGTCGGCGGACGGGAGGTACATACGGACTCCGCGAGGGGTACGGGGGTGGCGCGCCGGGACCGGCGCGCACCCGGCCCAGGCTTCCGCAGATGGATCCAGCAGTCCAACAGGAGATTCTGCTCGCATTCATCGCCTAGATTGCTCAATCATGGAACTGCGTCAGCTGGAGCATTTCGTCGCCGTCGCCGAGGAGCAGCACTTCACCCGCGCGGCCGAGCGGCTCGCCGTGTCGCAGTCCGGGCTCTCCGCCTCCGTACGGGCGCTGGAGCAGGAGTTGCGGACCCCCTTGTTCAGCCGCACCACGCGCACGGTCCGGCTCACCGAGGCCGGGCGGGCGCTCCTGGTGGAGGCGGAGCGCACACTGGCGGGCGCGCGGGCGGCGCGGGACGCGGTCGACGCCGTACGGGGGCTGCTGCGCGGGACGCTGACGGTCGGGGTCGAGCAGTGCGTGGCGGGGGTGAGCCCGGCGCGGCTGCTGGCGGCGTTCCACCGGGAACATCCGCAGCTGGAGCTGAGGCTGCGGCAGGAGGGCACCAGCAGCCTGCTGGAGGGCGTGGCCGGCGGGCGCCTCGACCTGGCGTTCGCCGCGACGGTGAGCCCGGCGGAGTGGCGCGGGGAGCTGGTGCCGCTGGCCCGGGAGCCGATGGTGCTGCTGTGTGCGGCGGGGCACGCGTTCGCCGGACGGCCGGAGGTGGGGTGGGAGGAGCTGCCGGGGTCGTCGTTCATCGACTTCCATCCGGACTGGGGTCCCCGGCGGGCCGCCGACGAGGCGTTCGCGGCGGCGGGGGTGCGCCGGACGGTGGGTCTGGAGGTCAACGACGTGCACAGCCTGCTGGAGCTGGTGCAGGAGGGGCTGGGGATCGCGGTGGTGCCGCACCACTTCTCCCGCAAGCCGGAGGCGGCCCGGCTGGTCGCCGTGGAGCTGACGGGCGCCCTCCGGCCGGTGTACGAGAGCGTGGTGGTGCTTCCGGCGGCGCGGAGCCTGAGCCCGGGGGCCCGGGCGCTGCTGCGGCTGGTGCGGGAGGACCCGCTGCGGGAGCCGGGGCCGGCTCCCGCGGGGCCGACGCCGAGCTGAGTCCCGAAGCCGCACCGGACCGGCTGCGGGGGCCCTTCCCGTTCCCGTACGTCTCGGTCCCGTACGGCTCACTCCCGTACGGCTCAGTCCTCGTGGCCGAGTTGGAGATCGCGTTCGGTGCGGCCGCCGCCCGCGACCTGGAGGACGGTGGCGACCGGGGGGTATCCGGCGGCGATCACGGTGTACTCGCCGGACGACAGGTCGACGAACCGGAACGACCCGTCGGGTCCGGTGGTGAGGGTGTCCACCACGTTGCCCGCCGCGTCGAGCAGGGTGACCCGGGCGTCCTCGACGGGGCGTCCGCCGGTGGCCCGGACGACGCCGCGCAGGACGGCCCCGCCCGCCAGCTCGATGTCCTGCCGGGTCTCCCGGGCGGCCTGCACGCTGACCGGGAGGGCGGCCGGGCGGAAGGCGGGGGCGCTGGCGGCCAGGGTGTACTCGCCGGCGACCAGTTCGCCGATGACGTAGCCGCCCTCGTGACCGCTGCGGGTGGAGGCGACGACCTCGCCGCGTACGTCGGTCAGGGTGACGGCGGCGTCCCGTACGGGGGCCCCGTCGGGGGTGAGGACGGATCCGGCGAGGCGTCCGGCGCCGCCGAGCACCACGTCCAGCTCGACGGGACGCTCGCCCACGGTGACGCTGACGGCCTGCGGCTGGTGTCCGCCCGCGGCGGCGATCAGGACGTAGGAGCCGGCGCCGGGGACGCTCAGCGCGTACCGCCCGTCCTCGCCGCTGGCCCCGCGTCCGATCTGCCGCCCCTGGACGTCGATGAGGGTGAGGGCGGCGCGGGGGACGGTGGTGCCGTCGGGGTGCTGGACGCCCCCGTGGACCGGGATGCCGGAGAGGTAGCCGGAGGCGGGCCGGCCCGAGTCGGCGCGGGCGGCGGGAATCGGGGAGGTCATGGCCTCGGCGGCGGCTTCGGGGCTGTGGTGGGACACCAGCGGTTTCTCCTTGAGGAAGAAGGCGAGGATCAGGCCGAGCACGAGCACCGGCACGAGGTACAGGAAGATGCGCGGCATCGCGTCGACGTACGCCTGGATGTAGGCGTCGCGCAGCGCCGGCTCCATCGCGTGGACGATCTGCGGGGTGATCGACTCGGGGTCGGGCAGCTCCGCACCGGCGGGCAGGCGCACCCCGAGCGCGTCGGAGAGCCGCCCGGCGAACAGCGTGCCGAAGATCGCCGCCCCGACGCTGCCGCCGATCTGCCGGAAGTAGTTGTTGGCACTGGTCGCGGTGCCGAGGTCCGAGGGGCGTACGGAGTTCTGCACGGCGAGCACGAGGACGGACATGACCAGTCCGATGCCGGTGCCGAGGACGGCCTGGTAGAAGCTGTACGCCAGGGGGGAGGTGTCCGCCTCCAGCAGGGACAGCAGCCCCATGCCGACCACCGAGACGGCGCTGCCGACGATCGGGTAGATCCGGTAGCGGCCGGTGCGGGTGATGAGCTGGCCGGAGACGATGGAACCCCCCACGATGCCCATCATCATCGGGAGCATCAGCAGCCCGGACTCGGTGGCGCTGACCCCGTCGACCATCTGGAGGTAGGTCGGGAGGTAGCTCGCCGCCCCGAACAGCGCGACGCCGACGACCGCGCCGACCAGACCGGTGACGTTGAAGACGGAGTCGCGGAACAGCCGCAGCGGAATGATCGGTTCTGCGGCCCGGTGTTCGGCGGCGACGAAGAGCACCGTCGTGACGACCGCGCCGACCGCGAGCCCCAGGATGGTGCGCGAGCCCCAGGCGTACTCGGTGCCGCCCCAGCTGGTGACCAGCACCAGACAGGTGGAGGCTACGGCCAGGAGCACCGCGCCCAGGACGTCGAGCCGGGGCCGGACGGCGGGTTTGGGCAGTTTGAGGACGACGGCGATGACGGCCAGGGTGACCAGGCCGAAGGGGATGTTGATGTAGAAGCACCAGCGCCAGGAGACGTGGTCGGTGAAGAACCCGCCCAGCAGCGGGCCGGCGACCGAGGCGAGACCGAACACCGCGCCGATGAGGCCCATGTAGCGGCCGCGTTCCCGGGCCGGGACGATGTCGGCGATGATCGCCTGGACGCCGATCATGAGACCTCCGCCGCCGATGCCCTGGAGGGCGCGGAAGGCGATCAGCTCGTCCATGGTGCGCGACCAGCCCGCGAGGGCGGAGCCGATGATGAAGACCACGATGGCGAACTGGAAGACGCCCTTGCGGCCGAAGAGGTCGCCGAGCTTGCCGTAGAGCGGCAGGACGATGGTGGAGGCGAGGAGGTAGGCGGTGACGGCCCAGGACATCTTTTCCAGGCCGTGCAGCTCACCGACGATTCTCGGCAGGGCGGTGGCGACGATCATCTGGTCGAGCGCCGCGAGCAGCAGGGTGAGCATCAGCCCGAGGAAGACCATGCGGACCTTGCGGGGGCTGATCTCCGCCGCGTCCGGGCCGGGCCCCGCCGGAGGGGGCGGCGGGGGCGGTGCGGCGGGCAGCTCGACCGTGGCCGCCGCGCCGTCCCGCGGCGTCGGGCCGCCCGGTCCCGGGCCGTCCGGCTCGTCCTTCACCAGCGTGATACCACCCACCACGTAACGCTCCCCTCGTCGCACCTGCGCCGCCCATTTCTCGCATCGCGCGGTGAGGCGGGGCAAACGTGGCGAGGGGCGTACGCGGCGCGCACGAAGGGCTTATGCGCCGGTGGGAGGTGCTACGGCGCACAACCGGCCTCACCGGAAGACCACCCGTTCCGGTGAGGCCGAACGTCCCGCGGAGGCCGGACCTCGCCCGGCCTCCGGTGCGGCGAGGGGAGTCGGGACGCTCCCTGCTCGTCGGTCCTACTTCTCGACCTCGGTGGCGAGGTTCTGGAGCAGTTCGTCGTAGATCCGGCCGAGGCCCTTGGGTGCGAAGGTCCGCTCGAAGAACCCGCCGATGCCGCCCGCGCCGTCCCAGACCGAGGTCACGACGGCCTTGGACTTTCCCTCACCGGCCGGGGTGACGGTCCACGTGGTGACCATGGAGGAGTTGCGGTCCTTCTCGACGAGCTGCCCGTCGGTCGGCTCGCTGACCTCCAGCAGGCAGTCGCGGACGCGCTTGCTGGTCGCCTGGAGCTTCCAGTGCACGAGGCTGCCCTCGCCGTCGCCGCCCTCCCGGACCTCGTACTCGCTGAAGTGCCCGGTCAGCACCTTCCCGCGGACGTCCTTGTAGTCGGCCAGCGCGTCGAACACCGCGTCTGCGTCCGCCGCGATGATCCGCTCCGTCGTGGCCTCGACCTGCGCCATGGCTGTTCCTCCAGCAGTCGGTTGTTCGGTGGGTGAGCTGAGCCAACCACCTCGGGCGCAGCCGCTCAAAATCGGGGCCGTCCGGGTTCAGGGGCGGCGGTCCCCGAGGACGCAGAACTCGTTGCCCTCCGGGTCGGCGAGCACGACCCAGCTCGCGTCACCCTGGCCGACGTCGGCGCGGTGGGCGCCCAGGCCGATCAGCCGGCGGACCTCGTCGTCCTGTTCCCGGTCGCTGGGACTGACGTCGATGTGGAGCCGGTTCTTGGCGCTCTTGCCCTCGGGCACCCGTGCGAAGGTCAGCGCCGGCGGTACGGGACCGGGTCGGTCCGCTCCCCCACGCGTCGCGGGCGGGCCGATGGTGACGACGCCTTCCTCCGCGTCCCCGTCCCGTACCTCGTAGTCGAGGACCGAGCACCAGAACCGGGCGAGGCCGACGGGATCCGCGCAGTCGATCGCGAGCTCGGTGAACTTACTGGCCATGGTCGGGACCTCCCGGTCGGTCGGATACAGCGGGTCTGCCAGGGGCGAACGGTAGCCGTGGGGCGCCGCGGGCGGCGCCTCGCACGATCAAGGGAACAAATGTTCTATTCTGCGGTGAGTGCTACCGAGGAGGCGTCCATGCGCTGGGACAATCTGGTCGAGAAGAACCCGACGGCCGGGAACAGCGCGCTCTTCGCCGCGGACGCGGTGACCACGCGCACGTTCGACACCCCAGAGTTCCGGGGCATCACCTTCCACGAGATCCGGGCCCGTTCGATCCTGAACCGGGTGCCCGGCGCCTCGCGGATGCCGTTCGAATGGACGGTGAACCCCTACCGGGGCTGTACGCACGCCTGTGTGTACTGCTTCGCCCGCAAGACCCACAGCTATCTGGACCTGGACACCGGCATCGGCTTCGACTCCCAGATCGTCGTCAAGGTCAACGCCGCCGAACTGCTCCAGCGGGAGCTGGCCTCCCGGCACTGGCGGGGGGAGCACGTCGCCATGGGCACGAACGTCGACTGCTACCAGCGGGCGGAGGGTAGATACCGACTCATGCCGGGCGTCATCGCCGCCCTGCGCGACCGGGCGAACCCCTTCTCGATCCTCACCAAGGGCACGCTGATCCTGCGGGACCTGGAGCTGCTGCGGCAGGCCGCGGAGGTCGCCGAGGTAGGTGTGTCGGTCTCGGTGGGCTTCACCGACCGGGAGTTGTGGCGGACGGTCGAACCGGGCACCCCCTCCCCCGAACGCCGGCTGGACGTGGTGCGCGCGCTCACCCACGCGGGGATCGGCTGCTCGGTCCTGATGGCCCCGGTCATCCCCTTCCTGGGCGACCGCCCGGAGCAGCTGCGCGCCACCGTCGCCGCCATCGCGGACGCGGGGGCGGCCTCGGTGACACCGCTGGTGCTGCATCTGCGCCCCGGCGCGCGCGAGTGGTACCTGCACTGGCTGGGGCAGCACCATCCGCAGCTGGTGGAGCGCTACGAGCGGATGTACGCGGACGGGGCGTACGCCCCCACCTGGTACCAGCGCCGGATCACGCGTCAGGTGCACGAGCTGGCGGACGAGTTCGGGATCGGCCCGGCCCACCGGGGCGAGGCCCGGCGGATCGGCCCGGCTCCGGCGCCGGCCGACGCACCGGAACCGGGCCCCACCCAGCTGACCCTGCTGTGAGGTCCGAGGGGGAGCCCGGGCGACCGCCCGCAGGGCCGATGGCGTGACCGTACGGGGCGACTCCGCGCGGAACGGGCCCTTCCGCAGGGGTATTCGGGGAGCATGCGGCGGGGACCGGTGATCCGGCGCCGCGTCCCGTCACCCCGGGAGGCCCCATGACGAAACGTGCAGGAATTCTGGTCGCCGTCGGCGCGACCGTCGCCGGTCTGCTGACCGCCGCGCCCGCGCCGGCCGCCGCCACCGCGGCGAGCACGCCGCCCGCCCCGCGACCTAAGTGGACGGACTGTCCGACCGATAGCTATCCGACGCTCCAGTGCGCGAAGGTCAGAGCCCCGCTGGACCACCGACGCCCGTCGGGCCGTCAGATCACGCTCGCCCTGTCCCGCGTCCCGCACACCGCGAAGACCTTCCAGGGCCCCCTGCTGGTCAACCCGGGCGGCCCCGGCGGCAGCGGCCTGTCGATGGCCGGGTTCGTGGCGTCCTCGCTGCCGAAGAAGGTCGCGGCCCAGTACGACGTGATCGGTTTTGACCCGCGCGGGGTCGGCAGGAGCACCCCGGCGCTGAACTGCCTGCCGGGGCACTTCGATCCGGTGCGCCCCGGCACGGTGCCGGACTCCGCCCGCTCGGAGCGGATCAACCGCGACCGGGCGCAGTCCTTCGCGCGGGCCTGCGGCGACAAGCACGGCGACGTGCTGCCGTACATGGACACGGTCAGCGCCGCCAAGGACCTCGACGTGATCCGCCGGGCTCTCGGCTCCCGGCAGATCAACTACTTCGGCTACTCCTACGGCACCTACCTCGGCGCGGTCTACGCCAAGCTGTACCCGGAGCGGGTGCGCCGTCTGGCCCTGGACTCGGTCGTCGACCCGGACGACGTCTGGTACGAGGGCAACCTCGGCCAGAACCACGCGTTCGACGACCGCCACAAGGCTTTCGCCGCCTGGGTCGCGAAGAACGACGCCGCGTACGGCCTGGGCGGCGACCCGGCCGAGGTCGAGGCCGCCTGGTACCGGATGCGGGCGGACGTGGCGCGGGAACCGGCGGGCGGCACGGTGGGCGCGAGCGAGCTGGAGGACACCTTCCTCCCCGGCGGCTACTACAACGGCTACTGGCCCTACCTCGCCGAGGCGTTCGCCGCGTACGCGAAGAGGCGGGACGCCGAGGCGCTGGTCGAGGTGTACGAGAACTTCGGCGCGGTCGACGCGAGCGGCGAAAACGGCTACTCGGTCTACACGGCCGTCCAGTGCCGCGACGCCGGCTGGCCCGAGCACTGGAGCACCTGGCGCAACGACAGCCGCCGGATCCACAAGAAGGCGCCCTTCATGACCTGGAACAACACCTGGTACAACGCGCCGTGCGCGAGCTGGCCGGTGGCGCCGCTGGAGCCGGTCCAGGTGAACAACCGTCAGCTGCCCCCGGCGCTCATCCTCCAGGCCACGGACGACGCGGCGACCCCGTACGGCGGTGCGGTCAGCATGCACCGCAAACTCAGGGGCTCCAGCCTCGTGGTGGAGGAGGGCGGCGGCAACCACGGCATCACGCTGAGCGGCAACGACTGCCTGGACGAGCACCTGGCGGCGTACCTCACCGACGGCACCGTCCCGCGCGGCCGGGGCGAGGCGGACGCGGTCTGCGCCGCCCTCCCGGACCCGAAGCCGCTGCCGGCCGAGAAGGCGGCGGCCCAGTCGGTGGACAACAGCGACGGCAGCCGACTGCACGGCCTGCTGGGCTTCCGCCGCTGAGCGGTACGGGCCCGCCCGCTCACTCCCCCGGCAACCGCCGGAGCGCCGCCGCCGCGGCCGTGCCCAGGCGCGGGTGCGGCAGGGCCGCCGTGAGGACCGGGCGGGCCTGTTCGTCGGCGAGGCGGCCGAGGCCCTCGACGCAGGCGAGGGCGACGCGCCAGTGCGGATCGCCGGGGGCCAGCAGGCGCCGGAGGGTGGAGACCAGGGCGGGGACCGATTCGGGGGCCCGCAGGTCGGTCAGCAGGCGCACCGGGTGCAGGGCGTAGGCGGTGCGCAGGGCGTTGGTGGCCAGAGCGGCGGCCGCTCTCGGGGTGCGGGGGTCGCCCAGCCTGGCCAGGGCGTGGGCGGCGGAGACGCAGCGTTCGGGGTCGCGGTGGTTGAGCAGGAGCACCAGCGCCTCGAAGGCCCGCCGGTCGCCCGCGCAGCCGAGCCGGAAGGCGGCCATCTCGCGGGCCCAGAGGGGGCGGTGCGGCTCCACGAGGACCCGGGCCAGCTCCTCGGGGTCCTCGGCGGCGACGAGCCGGGCGTACTGCGGCGATCCGGCCGCCTCGGGTTCCAGCCGGTCCATGAGTGAACGGAACTCCTCATCCATGACGCTCAGCGTATCGACGGACACGTTCCGTGCGGGTCGGCACCGGGGAGTTCGTGTGGTCCAGCGCACAAGGATCCAGGGGTGGCGCGCTCGTTACTCGCCAGTTACTCTCATCTGAGCGGGACACACTCCCCGCAGGCTCCGGTGGCCTGGTGACGCAGCCATCCGGAGAGCTAGTCGGTTCGGCTTCTCCGTGCGACGTGACCCCGGGACAGGGTCCGTCACCCCACGGCCGGGCGCGCTCACCACGCGACGGCCCCGTGCTCCACGACACGCAGCTTCCGTACGCCACGCGCCGCTCCCTCATCGCCGCGCGTTCCGTGCTCCCCCAGTCGTCACTCACCCTGGAGTCCCCTCATGGACACCTCTCTCTCCACCATCGCCGTCGTCGGCCTCGGCACCATGGGCACCGGCATCGCCGAGGTCCTGGCCCTGGCGGGCCGCGAGGTCATCGGCATCGACGTCAGCGAGGCGGCCGCCCTGGGGGCCGTCGCCTCCCTCGAAGCGTCCACCGCGCGGGCCGTGCGCCGTGGCCGGATCACCGAGCAGGAGCGGACCGACGCGCTGGCCCGGTTCCGTACGTCCGACGATCTGCGCACCGCCGCCGATGCCGAACTGGTCATCGAGGTGGTGCCCGAGACGTACGAGATCAAGCAGCAGGTGTTCCGGGAGCTCGACGCGATCGTCTCCCCCACCGCGATCCTCGCCACCGGCACCAACGCCCTGTCGGTGACCCGGCTGGCCGCCGAGTCCCAGCACCCCGAGCGCGTCCTCGGCCTGCACTTCTTCAACCCGGCGCCCGCGATGAAGCTGGTCGAGGTGGTCTCCTCGGTGCTGACCGCGCCGCCCGCCGTCGAGGCCGTCACCGCGCTCGCCCGGGAGCTGGGCAAGGAGCCCGTCGCGGTCGGCGACCGGCCCGGGTTCGTCGCGGACGGGCTGCTCTTCGGCTACCTCAACCAGGCCGCCGCGATGTACGAGGCGAACTACGCCTCCCGCGAGGACATCGACGCCGCGATGAAGCTGGGCTGCGGGCTGCCGATGGGGCCCCTCGCCCTGCTGGACCTGATCGGCATCGACACCGCCCGCACCGTCCTGGAGGCCATGTACGCCGAGTCCCACGACCGGTTGCACGCCCCGGCGCCCGTCCTCGGCCAGCTCGGCAGCGCGGGCCTGACCGGCCGCAAGGCCGGGCGCGGCTTCTACACCTACGACGCCCCGGGCGGTCAGGACGTGGTGCCCGACGCGTTGACCCCGGCGGCGGACGCCGTCCGCGGAGCCGGGCGCGATGTGGCGTCCGTCGGCGTCGCGGGCTCCGGGACGATGGCCTCCGGGATCGCGGAGGTCTTCGCGAAGGCCGGATACGACGTGGTGCTGGCCGCCAGGTCCCAGGAGAAGGCCGACGCCGCCAGGGGCCGCGTCGCGAAGTCGCTGGAGCGTTCGGTGGCCAAGGGGCGGCTCACCGCCGAGGCCCGGGACGAGACGCTGGCGCGGATCACGGCCGCCGGTTCGCTGGACGCGTTCGCCGAGGTCGACCTCGCCGTCGAGGCCGTCGCCGAGGACCTGGAGATCAAGCGGCAGCTGTTCGCCGCGCTGGACAAGGTCTGCCGGCCGGGCGCGGTGCTGGCCACCACCACCTCCTCGCTGCCGGTCGTCGCCATCGCCCGGGCGACCGCCCGCCCCGAGGACGTGATCGGGATGCACTTCTTCAACCCGGCGCCCGCGATGAAGCTGGTCGAGGTGGTCCGCACCGTCCTGACCGCCGACGACGTGCACGCCACGGTCCGGGCCGTGTGCGCGAAGATCCGCAAGCACCCGGTGGACTGCGGGGACCGGGCCGGTTTCATCGTGAACGCGCTGCTGTTCCCGTACCTCAACAACGCGATCAAGATGGTCGAGCAGCACTACGCCACGCTGGACGACATCGACGCGGCGATGAAGCTGGGCGGCGGCTACCCGATGGGTCCGTTCGAACTGCTCGACGTGGTCGGCCTGGACGTCTCGCTGGCCATCGAGAAGGTGCTGCACAAGGAGTTCCGCGACCCGGGCCTGGCCCCCGCCCCTCTGCTGGAGCACCTGGTCGCCGCGGGGTGCCTCGGCCGCAAGACGGGGCGCGGCTTCCGCGAATATGCCCGTCGCTGACCCGGGAGCCGGATGGGGCGGGCTGCTGGGAGCCTCCGGCGGTCCGCCCCCGCAGGCGCGCCCTCCCGCACCGATGCGTTACGTTCATGCCATGTCCCAGCCCGCCAAGTCACCCCGTGCCACCGCCGCGACCGACGCCCCGGAGACCACCACCGCGGGGACGCGCGCCGCCGCCCAACGGCTCAAGATGCGCCGTGAACTGGCCGCCGCCGCGATGGAGCTCTTCGCGACGAAGGGCTACGAGGCGACCACCGTCGACGAGATCGCGGGTGCCGCGGGCGTCGCCCGGCGGACCTTTTTCCGCCACTTCCGCTCCAAGGAAGAGGCGATCTTCCCGGACCACGACGACACCCTCGTCAGGGCCGAGGCCGTCCTCAACGCCGCCCCCGCGCACGAGCACCCGCTCGACACCGTCTGCCGCGGCATCAAAGAGGTCATGAAGATGTACGCGGCCAAGCCCGCCGTCTCCGTGGCCCGTTACAAACTGACCCGTGAGGTACCGACCCTCAGGGAGGCCGAGATCGCGTCGGTGGCCCGCTACGAGCGGCTGTTCACCCGCTATCTCCTGGGCCACTTCGACGAGCGCGACCACCACGTGGGCAACGACGACCCGCTGCTCGCGGAGGTCGCCGCGTCCGCCGTGGTCACCGCGCACAACCATGTGCTGCGCCGCTGGCTGCGGGCGGGCGGGCAGGGCGATGTGGAGGCCCAGCTCGATCGTGCCTTCGCCATCGTGCGCGACACCTTCGGCACGGGAATCGGCGCGGGCCGGACCGCCGGGGCCGATCCCGAGCGCGCCCCGGCCGCGACGGTGGCCGCGGACGGCGAGGTGCTCGTCGCGGTGGCGCGCACCGACGCCCCTCTCGACGAGGTCATGCGGACGATCCAGCAGGCGCTCAAGGACCGCTGAGTCAGGCGTCCTGCTCGGCCGGGGCCGCCACCGCCGCCTCCCAGGGCGGAGGTGCGGCGCCCTCGCTCCAGGCGGCCAGTTCCTCGGGGCCGTAACAGAGGATGGCGCACTGCTCCGCGTAGTCGAGCGCGGGCCCGGTGAAGCCTCCGGTGGACACGACGAGCGCGACATCCGCCTCGTGGACCGCGTAGCAGGTGCCGCCGAACCGCTGGAGGTCCTGGGAGCCGACCCGGTTGTCCGGCCCGTAGCGCTTGCACTGGACGACCAGGCGGCGGCCGTCCGGGGTGGTCGCCAGGACGTCCGCGCCCAGGTCGCCCGCGCCGCCCACCACCTCGGCGTCCACGCAGCCGTCGCGGCGGCAGAGTTCGGCCACGGCCTCCTCGAAGACGTACGGGTCCAGCTGCGCGTAGTCGACGGGGTGGGCGGTCTCCGGAGGGGCGACGCGGGCCTCGACGCGGGCCTCGACGCGGGCCTCTTCGGCGGCGTCCAGCTCCGCGAGGCCCGCGTCGACGATCCCGTACGCCGCTTCCGTGACGGTCTCGGCGACCCGCCGGGCCCGTCGTCGGCGGCGCAGCACCAGGACGGCCACGACGAGGGCCAGGAGGACCAGCAGCACGGCGACGGCCGGGTGGCGCCCGGTGCTGCGCCAGGCGGCCCGCAGGCCCATCCCGCCGCCCGCGACGATCAGTGCGATCAGCGCGAATCCGAAGGTGGTGCGCCTGAGGTCGAAGGGAGTGCGCCGCTCCCGGACGCTCCGTCTGCGGATCGGTATCGCCATCGGTTCCCCACCCCTGTCTGCTTCTGCGGCCCATTCAAGATCACTTACCTGGACCACCTGCCCCGGGCCGGGCTTCCGACGCGTCGAACCGGAGCCGTTCCGCACGGACACGGCCGAAATTCGCTGGTCCGCCGGTCGTCGCCGTGCTGAGGTGCGCGGATGCGAACCGACGAAGTACGCGACCTGTACGACCGCGCGATGCGCGAGCACGCCCGCCCGGACGGGCCCGGCGTACACGTGGAGCGCGCCGGGCCCGTCGTCCGGCAGGTCGGCGGCCCCGACGACTGGAACGGCGTCGTCTGGTCGGACCCGGAGCTGGACGCCGCGGGGGCCGACGCGGCGATCAGGGCCCAGATCGGGCACTACACCGCGCTCGGCCACGGGGAGTTCGAGTGGAAGCTCTACTCCCATGACCGGCCGGCCGACCTGGGCGACCGGCTGCGGGCGGCCGGTTTCGTACCGGAACCGCCGGAGACCCTGCTGGTCGCCCCCGTCGAAGGGCTGACCGCCCTGCCCGGAGCGGGGCTGCCCGAGGGCGTCACCCTGCGCCCGGTGACCGACGCGGCCGGGGCGGAGCTGATGGCGCTGGCCCACGAGCGGGCGTTCGGCACGGACGCGGGCCGGCTGCGCCACCAGGTGCTGACGCGACTGGAGCGGGCTCCGGACGACTTCGTGGCGCTGGTGGCGATGGCCGACGGGGAGCCGGTCAGCTCGGCCCGCATGGAGCTGTACCCGGGCACGGGTTTCGCCGGGCTCTGGGGCGGCGGAACGGTCGCCGAGTGGCGCGGCAGGGGCCTGTACCGGGCCCTGGTCGCCCACCGGGCCGCCGAGGCCGCCGGGCGCGGCTACCGCTACCTCCAGGTCGACGCGACGGACATGTCGGCCCCGATCCTGGTCCGGCTCGGCTTCACGGCGCTCGGCACGACGACGCCGTATGTGTACCGCCGGACCCAGTAGCCGCCTGCCAGCAGGACAGAACGTCCCGTAACACCCATCGTGTTGCTCATGCGTGCCCATGGGATGACAAGTGAGAGAAATTGTTGGCACTGGGTGCCTTGTCAGGTGTCACGGAGTGCCATACGTTGAAGGTGTCCGGGCGGCCGGCGTGCTGAGACCTCACACGTACGCCGGCTGTCCCCGCAACCACCGTGCTGCGCGCCCGGACGCCTGCGTCACAGGCACCCTTCTGCTCCACCGGGCAGAGCCGAGCTCCACCCCGCCGAACCGACGGCAAACACCTCCACACCGCACCCCCCTGCCAGCAGGGCCCCTCAAGCGTTCCCTCGACGCCGCATCACCGGAGGCAACACCGTGAAGGAAATCCTGGACGCGATCCAATCCGAGGACAGCACCGCCGCGGACTTCGCGGCCCTGTCCCTCCCCGAGTCCTACCGCGCGATCACCGTGCACAAGGACGAGGCGGAGATGTTCGCGGGGCTCGAAACCCGCGACAAGGACCCGCGCAAGTCGATCCACCTGGACGACGTCCCGGTCCCCGAACTCGGCCCCGGCGAGGCCCTCGTCGCCGTGATGGCCAGTTCGGTGAACTACAACTCCGTCTGGACCTCGATCTTCGAGCCGGTCTCGACGTTCAGCTTCCTGGAGCGCTACGGCAGGCTCAGCGAGCTGACCAAGCGCCACGACCTGCCGTACCACGTCATCGGCTCCGACCTGGCGGGCGTCGTCCTGCGCACCGGGCCCGGCGTGAACGCCTGGAACCCGGGTGACGAGGTCGTCGCGCACTGCCTCTCGGTCGAGCTGGAGTCCTCCGACGGTCACAACGACACGATGCTCGACCCGGAGCAGCGCATCTGGGGCTTCGAGACGAACTTCGGCGGACTCGCCGAGATCGCCCTCGTCAAGTCCAACCAGCTGATGCCCAAGCCCCAGCACCTCAGCTGGGAGGAGGCCGCGTCCCCGGGCCTGGTCAACTCCACCGCGTACCGCCAGCTCGTCTCGCGCAACGGCGCGGGCATGAAGCAGGGCGACAACGTGCTGATCTGGGGCGCCAGCGGCGGACTCGGCTCCTACGCCACCCAGTTCGCGCTGGCCGGCGGCGCCAACCCGATCTGTGTCGTCTCCAGCCCGGAGAAGGCCGACATCTGCCGGGCCATGGGCGCCGAGGCGGTCATCGACCGCAACGCCGAGGGCTACAAGTTCTGGAAGGACGAGCACACCCAGGACCCCAAGGAGTGGAAGCGCTTCGGCAAGCGCATCCGCGAGTACACGGGCGGCGAGGACATCGACATCGTCTTCGAGCACCCGGGCCGCGAGACCTTCGGCGCATCGGTCTACGTCACCCGCAAGGGCGGCACCATCACGACCTGCGCCTCCACCTCGGGCTACATGCACGAGTACGACAACCGCTACCTGTGGATGTCGCTCAAGCGGATCATCGGCTCCCACTTCGCCAACTACCGCGAGGCGTGGGAGGCGAACCGGCTGATCGCCAAGGGCAAGATCCACCCCACGCTCTCCAAGGTCTACTCCCTGGAGGACACCGGCCAGGCCGCGTACGACGTCCACCGCAATCTGCACCAGGGCAAAGTCGGCGTCCTCGCCCTGGCCCCCCGCGAGGGCCTGGGCGTGCGCGACCGGGACATGCGCGAGCAGCACATCGACGCCATCAACCGCTTCCGCAACGTCTGAGGTTCTGCGATGAACGAACGTCGGAAGGACCGGCCCTGGCTCATGCGGACGTACGCCGGCCACTCGACCGCCGAGGCGTCCAACGAGCTGTACCGCCGCAACCTCGCCAAGGGCCAGACGGGGCTCTCGGTCGCCTTCGATCTGCCCACGCAGACCGGATACGACCCGGACCACATTCTCGCCCGCGGCGAGGTGGGCCGTGTCGGTGTTCCCGTCTCGCACCTCGGTGACATGCGGCGGCTGTTCCAGGACATCCCCCTGGAGCAGATGAACACCTCGATGACGATCAACGCGACCGCCATGTGGCTGCTGGCGCTCTACCAGGTGGTCGCCCAGGAGCAGGGGGCCGATCCCGACAAGCTCCAGGGGACCACGCAGAACGACATCGTGAAGGAGTACCTCTCACGCGGGACGCACGTCTTCCCGCCGGTGCCCTCGCTGCGGCTGACCACGGACATGATCACGTACACGGTCGACCGTATCCCCAAGTGGAACCCGATCAACATCTGCAGCTACCACCTCCAGGAGGCGGGGGCCACCCCGGTCCAGGAGATCGCGTACGCCATGTCCACCGCCATCGCGGTGCTCGACGCGGTCCGCGCGTCGGGCCAGGTGCCCGAGGAGAAGTTCGGTGACGTGGTCGCCCGGATCTCGTTCTTCGTGAACGCGGGCGTCCGCTTCATCGAGGAGATGTGCAAGATGCGCGCCTTCGGCCGCATCTGGGACCGCGTCACCCGCGAGCGGTACGGCATCGCCGACCCCAAGCAGCGCCGTTTCCGCTACGGCGTCCAGGTCAACTCCCTCGGCCTGACCGAGGCCCAGCCGGAGAACAACGTCCAGCGCATCGTCCTGGAGATGCTGGCCGTCACCCTCTCCAAGGACGCCCGCGCCCGCGCCGTACAGCTGCCGGCCTGGAACGAGGCGCTGGGGCTGCCGCGGCCCTGGGACCAGCAGTGGTCGCTGCGGATCCAGCAGGTGCTGGCGCACGAGAGCGATCTGCTGGAGTACGAGGACATCTTCGCCGGTTCGCACGTCATCGAGGCCAAGGTGGACTCGCTGGTCGAGGAGTCGCTGGCGGAGATCGACCGGATCCAGCAGATGGGCGGCGCGATGGCGGCCGTGGAGTCCGGCTACCTCAAGTCGGAGCTGGTCTCCTCGCACGCGGCGCGGCGGGCCCGGATCGAGAGCGGCGAGGAGAAGATCGTCGGCGTCAACATCTACGAGTCCACCGAGCCCAACCCGCTCACCGCCGACCTCGACGGCGCGATCATGACGGTCGACCCCGAGAACGAGGCCCGCGTCGTGGCCGCCCTGCACGAGTGGCGGGACAACCGCGACGAGACGCGCGCCTCCGAGGCGCTGGCCGCGCTGAAGAAGGCCGCCGCGGGCACCGAGAACATGATGGAGGCCACCGTCGAGTGCGCCCGCGCGGGCGTCACGACCGGCGAGTGGTCCTGGGCGCTGCGGGACGTCTTCGGCGAGTTCCGCGCGCCCACCGGGGTCTCCTCGGCCCCGGTGGCGGTCACCGCCGAACCGGGCAGCACGCTGGCCCTGGTCCGCGAGAAGGTCACCCGCACCTCCGCCGACCTGGGCGTGGGGCGGCTGCGGCTGCTGGTCGGCAAGCCGGGCCTGGACGGGCACTCCAACGGGGCCGAGCAGATCGCCGTACGGGCCAGGGACGCCGGGTTCGAGGTCGTCTACCAGGGCATCCGGCTGACCCCCGAGCAGATCACCGACGCGGCGATCGCCGAGGACGTGCACTGCGTGGGGCTCTCCATCCTGTCCGGGTCGCACGCCGAGCTCGTCCCCGACGTCCTGCACCGGCTCCGCGAGGCCGGGGCCCCGGACATCCCGGTGATCGCGGGCGGCATCATCCCGCCGGCCGACGCCGCCGCACTCATCGAAGCCGGTGTGGCCGCCGTCTTCACCCCGAAGGACTTCGGCATCACCGAGATCATCGGCCGTATCGTCGACGAGATCCGGAAAGCGAACAAGCTCGACCCTCTGGAGGTCCCCGCATGACCACGCCCGCCCATCCGTCGCCCGCCACCGCCCCGGCAGCAAGCGGCTCCGCCGCGCGCTCCTCGGTCAACCGGCTGCGCCCCCGCCGTTCGTGTCTGGCCGTGCCGGGCTCGAACCCGCGCTTCCTGGAGAAGGCCCAGGGCCTCCCGGCCGACCAGGTCTTTCTGGACCTGGAGGACGCGTGCGCGCCGCTCGCGAAGGAGGGCGCGCGCCACACCATCGTGGACGCGCTGAACAACGGTGACTGGAGCGGCAAGACCCGGGTCGTGCGGGTCAACGACTGGACGACGCACTGGACGTACCGGGACGTCATCACGGTCGTCGAGGGCGCGGGGCCGAACCTCGACTGCATCATGCTGCCGAAGGTCCAGGACGCCCAGCAGGTCGTGGCGCTGGACCTGCTGCTGACGCAGATCGAGAAGACGATGGGTTTCGAGGTCGGGAGGATCGGCATCGAGGCGCAGATCGAGAACGCCAAGGGCCTGGTGAACATCGACGACATCGCCGCCGCCTCGCCCCGCCTGGAGACGCTGATCTTCGGCCCGGCAGACTTCATGGCCTCGATCAACATGAAGACCCTGGTCGTCGGCCAGCAGCCGCCCGGCTACCCGGCGGACGCCTACCACTACATCCTGATGCGCATCCTGATGGCGGCCCGTACGCACGACCTCCAGGCGATCGACGGGCCGTTCCTCCAGATCCGTGACGTGGACGCCTACCGCGAGGTGGCCGGCCGCGCCGCCGCCCTCGGCTTCGACGGCAAGTGGGTGCTGCACCCGGGTCAGGTCGACGCGGCGAACGAGGTGTTCTCGCCCTCGCAGGAGGACTACGACCACGCCGAGATGATCCTCGACGCCTACGACTGGTGCACCTCCGAGGAGGGCGGCAAGAAGGGCTCCGCGATGCTCGGCGACGAGATGATCGACGAGGCCAGCCGCAAGATGGCGCTGGTGATCGCGGGCAAGGGCCGGGCCGCCGGAATGCGGCGCACCACCGAGTTCGAAGCCCCGGAGGCCTGATCATGCAGTTCGGACGCACCTTTGAAGAGTTCGAGGTCGGTGCCGTCTACAAGCACTGGCCAGGAAAGACGGTCACGGAATACGACGACCACCTCTTCTGTCTGCTGACCATGAATCACCACCCGCTGCACATGGACAGCAATTACGCGGAGAAGACGACCGACTTCGGGAAGAACGTCGTCGTCGGCAACTACGTCTACTCACTGCTGCTCGGCATGTCGGTGCCGGACGTCTCCGGAAAGGCCATCGCCAACCTGGAGGTCGAATCGCTGAAGCACATCGCGCCGACCTTCCACGGCGACACGATCTACGGCGAGAGCACCGTGCTGGACAAGACGCCGTCGAAGTCCAAGAACGACCGCGGCATCGTGTACGTGGAGACCAAGGGCTACAAGCAGGACGGCACCGTCGTCTGCGTGTTCCGGCGCAAGGTGCTGGTCCCCACCGAGACGTACATCAAGGAGCGCGGCGGCGAGCAGCCCGGCCGCCCGACGCCCGCCAAGTAACCGTGTGCAGCCTTAAGGCCATCCGCGTGAAGCCACAGGAGAAGCAGCCATGACGCGACTCGCCCAGACCGCCGGTCTGAACGACATCCAGTGGGAAATCCTTGCCACGGTCCGGGATTTCGTCGACAAGGAGATCATTCCGGTCGCTACCCGGCTGGAGCACCGCGACGAGTACCCCACGGAGATCGTCGAAGGGCTGAAGGAACTCGGCCTGTTCGGGCTGATGATCCCCGAGGAGTACGGGGGGCTGGGCGAGTCGCTGCTCACCTACGCGCTGTGCGTGGAGGAGATCGCGCGCGGCTGGATGAGCGTCTCGGGCATCATCAACACGCATTTCATCGTGGCCTACATGCTCAAGCAGCACGGCACCCAGGAACAGAAGGACACCTTCCTGCCGCGGATGGCGCTGGGAGAGGTGCGCGGGGCCTTCTCGATGTCGGAGCCGGCGCTCGGCTCGGATGTTTCGGCGATCACGTCGAAGGGTGTGAAGGACGGCGACGAGTACGTTCTCAACGGCCAGAAGATGTGGCTGACGAACGGCGGAACATCGAATCTGGTGGCCGTACTCTGCCGAAGTGACGAAGGCCACCCGGAGGGCACCGCGCCCCACAAGTCGATGACCACCTTCCTCATCGAGAAGGAGCCCGGCTTCGGAGAGGTCCGGCCCGGCCTGACCATCCCCGGAAAGATCGACAAGATGGGCTACAAGGGCGTCGACACGACCGAGCTCATCATGGACGACCTGCGCATTCCGGCCAATCGCGTCCTCGGGGGCACGACCGGCCGGGGGTTTTACCAAATGATGGACGGCGTCGAGGTCGGCCGGGTGAATGTCGCCGCGCGTGGTTGCGGTGTCGCACAACGTGCATTCGAGCTGGGTGTTTCGTACGCGCAGCAGCGTCACACCTTCGGCAAACCGATCGCCCAGCACCAGGCGATCCAGTTCAAACTGGCCGAAATGGCCACCAAGGTCGAAGCCGCTCATGCGATGATGGTGAATGCGGCACGCAAAAAGGACTCCGGGGAACGAAACGACCTGGAGGCAGGGATGGCGAAGTACCTCGCCTCCGAGTACTGCAAGGAAGTCGTCGAGGACGCCTTCCGTATCCACGGCGGTTACGGCTTCTCCAAGGAGTACGAGATCGAGCGCCTCTACCGCGAGGCACCGATGCTGCTGATCGGTGAAGGTACCGCCGAGATCCAGAAAATGATCATTGGCCGACGCCTCTTGGAGGAGTACCGATTCCAGGGCTGATTGTCCCTTTCGGGGTGATTTGGTGGCGAAGAACATCACACCGGGTCACCCTCGACGGGTGCCTTTCCGCCGTCCGACTCGGCTGCTGGCTTGCCCAGTTGCGCCCGGCAACCGATACCATCGCCGGAAAGCCGCCGTCCCCCGTTGCCAGCGCGGCATCATCCGCTACGAAGGTCATTCATGCCCGACAGCACTTCCTCCGCATCCCGCGGCGGGGTCCGCATCGCCCGCGGAGCATCGCCGTGGCTCCTGCCGACCGTCGCCACCGCAGCCCTCAGCCTGGCCCGCGCCCGCAAGTCGGGGCGCTGGGCAGCAGTGGCTGTGCCCACCACCGCGCTCGCGGCGGGCATGCTGTGGTTCTTCCGTGACCCCGAGCGCGAGATCACTGACGGCCGGGTCATCTCCCCGGCCGACGGTGTGGTGCAGAGCATCATGCCGTGGAAGGACGGGCGCACCCGCGTCGCGATCTTCATGAGCCCGCTCAACGTTCACGTCAACCGCGCTCCGCTGGCGGGCACCGTGACGTCGGTCGAGCACATCCCGGGCGGCTTCGTTCCGGCGTTCAACAAGGAGAGCGAGAACAACGAGCGCGTTGTCTGGCACTTCGACACCGAGCTCGGCGACATCGAGATGGTGCAGATCGCGGGAGCGGTCGCCCGTCGGATCGTGCCGTACCTCCCCGAGGGCACGAAGGTGGAGCAGGGCGAGCGCATCGGCCTGATCCGCTTCGGCTCGCGCGTGGACATCTACCTCCCGGAGGGTATCGATGTCGCGGTCGAGGTCGGTCAGGCCACCACCGCGGGGGTGACTCGAATTGACCGTGATTGATCCTGATACCAAGGCCGGCTGGGTGCCGGAGGCCGACGACGAGAACGACGTCGACGGCGCGGAGGACATGCCGCTCTCCATGCGGCTGTCGATAGCGGACACGCTCACGCTCGGTAACGCGACGTGCGGTTTCATGGCGGTGTACTTCACCACCACGGGCATTCTGATCCCGCACCTCACGGGCAGCGACGAGACGGGCATGGCCCGGCATTCGGCCGCCACCGCCGTGATCCTCATGCTGATGGCCGCGATCTTCGACCTGTTCGACGGCCTCGTGGCGCGCAAGCTGCGCTCCTCGCCGATGGGCGCCGAGCTGGACAACCTCTCGGACCTCATCAGCTTCGGGCTCGCACCGGCCTACTTCGTGCTCGTGTACGGCATGGTCGCCGACGACGCCCATCAGCGGGTGTCGGCACTGGCGGCGATCGTCGTCTTGCTGGCGGTGGTGCTCAGGCTGGCGAGATTCTCCTGCGTGACGCTGAAGGACGGCATGTTCCAGGGCATGCCGAGCCCCTTCGGAGCGCTGACGGTCGTCTCCATCGTGCTCCTGGAGCTGCCCTTCATCCCGACGCTGCTCGCCATCGTCGGTGTGGCGTGGCTGATGGTGAGCCGGGTGGAGTACCCCAAGCCGCGGGGCGTCCTCGCGGTGGCGATGCTCGGCTGGATCGTGGCCGCGATGGGGCTGCTCGCCGCGTGGGCGTTCGACGCGCCCGGCGGTCAGCTGCTGCTCCAGACCGGCTGCGCGCTCCAGGTGGTGCTCGGCGCGGTGATCCCGCTGTTCGCCACGGCGCGACGGGTGAACACGTTCCGTGACAACCGGCGCGAGGCGCGGGCGGCACAGCTGCCGTAGCGGTGGATACGTGAAACAGGGCGAGGGCCCCGGATGCTCCCCGGCATCCGGGGCCCTCGTGCGTTCCCCGGCGCCGCGTCAGCCGTCGTCGCGGGGGTCCGGGCTCCAGATCAGCTCGGCGCGCAGCGGGCCCGTCCGGGACAGGACCGCTCCGTGGACGGGGGCCAGCGCGGCGAGCTGGGAGGCATGGCACAGGACCGCCTCGCGCTTGGCCGCCCACTGCTCGTCGGAGAGCACCAGCTCATGGCGGACGGTGAGCCGGCGGGTGCGGTTCAGCTCCTGGTAGGCCGGCCCCCAGTCCTCGCTCGCGGCCAGTGCCTCGCCCGCCCCGGGGGTGCCCCATTCGGGGAGGTGTCCGGTGTAGGGCAGGTCGGCGTACACCCAGGGCTCGGGGGCCCCGGCCGCGGCGAGGACGCGCTGGGTGCGCAGCCGGACGGCCTCGTGGTCGGACTGGTTGGTACCGAGTGGTACGAGCACCCGGGTGCCGGGGGCCAGCGAGCGCAGCAGAGGGTCGAGGCCGGCGGGCTCGTCGCCCTCGCCGACGTACGGGCCGTCGGGGTGGTCGACGAGGACCTGCTCTGCCCCCAGCAGCTCGCAGGAGCGGGCGTCCTCGGCGCGCCGCGCCCGGTACGCCTCGACGGCGGAGCTGAAGCCGCAGAGGGCGTCCCACCCCGAGACCGGGAGGCCGGGGGCCGGGGAGCCGCCGTGGACGGTGACCACCGCGAGGGGGCCGGGCAGGGTGGGCAGCAGTCCCGCGAGGGAGAGGGCGGCGTCGTCGAAGTGCGGCGAGACGACGACGGTGCGCCAGGGCGGGGGTACGGCGGTGGGCACGGTTCCTCCGGAGGGGTTGCGGGCGGCTCGGCGGGCGGGCGGTGAGGGCGCCGGGTGCGGTGGTCAGGGCCCCGGGGCGCGACGGGGGATGTCCAGCGGGGCCAGGGCGGCGTCCCACGCGGCGTCGTCGCCCTCCCAGCGGCCCGGGCTGAGGGCGGCCGTGCCCCACAGGACGCCGGGCGGGAGGGCGGCGGGGTCCGTCGGGGGCGTACGGCGCAGCCACAGCAGGTCGAAGTCGTGGTCCGGGTAACGGGTACGCAGCAACCGGTGCAGGTCGGCCAGTTCGGGGGCGCCGCTCTCGTCGAACGCGTCGTGGTGGACGTACAGGACGCGGGACCGGGACGCGGTCAGGGCCCGCCAGCGGTCGGCGAGGTGGGTGAACTTGGCCCGGACCGCCGGATGCTGCTCGGCGATGAGGGCCGGGGTCAGCGGGGCGCCCTCCGGGGCGTGGAACTCGTGGAAGAAGCGGATGTTGGAGCCCCGGTCCCGCACGCAGGCGCCGTCGCTGAACGGTTCGCCGAGGCCGGGACGGAGGACGTTGGCGAAGTCGGCCTCGATGGTCTCCTGCACGGCGACGAGATCGAGGTCGAGCCAGTCGAAGAAGTGGGCCCGCTCGACGCCGGTGATCCGGCGGAGCTGGTAGGTCGACTCGCAGTGGTAGCCGAGCCCGACGCAGACGTCGTACATCGCGGACTCCGTCAGACGCCGGTGCGCCGCAGCAGGACGCCGATGCTGCCGCGCTTGCTCAGATACGCGCGGCCGCCGCAGACGGCTTCCAGCGCCGGGGCGACGAGCGGCGTCTCGTCGGCCTTCTCCCAGTGCGGGGTGTGCTCCAGCCACGGGGTCAGCCGGGCTGCGAGCGTCTCCGGTTCCAGGGCGACGAAGACCAGGTCGGTGGGGAGGCGGTCGAGCAGGGCGAGGTCCTGGCCGTAGTAGAGCATCTCGACCAGGAGGTAGGCCGCGCCCGGGAGTGCCGGGCGGGCGGCCAGGTCCTCCAGGGACTCCGCGTGAATGTGGGCGGTGTCCCCGGCGTGGGCGGACAGCCGGTGGCGGAAGACCGGGTTGGGTTCGGTCGCGTGGACGGTGAAGCCCTTGTCCACGAGCCGGGCGGTGAGGGCCCCTTCGCAGGCCCCGACCTCGACGAGGGGGCCGCTGCCGGGTGGACGGTGTCCGGCGATCCACGCGACGGTGCTGTCCAGCCGCTCCGCCTCGTAGGCGGACGTGGCGAACTCCCAGGGATCGGGCACCGAGGCGGCGTCCTCGTCGAGGCTGGCCAGGAGCGCGAACAGCCGCTCGCGTTCGTCGGGTCCCGCAGCGAAGAAGCGTTCGGTGGCGTGGACCCGTCCGGTCCGGACGACGTGCTCCTCCGAGGCGGTGCGCAGCAGGTGACCGCAGTGCCGGTTGACGAAGCCGAGCTTGGCTGCGACCGCGGCCCGGTCCAGGGGGCGGTCCAGGTCGCTGATGAACTGGAGGTAGGGCGAGTGGCCGACGGCGTGCAGGACGGGCCGTTCCCCGGCGGCGTCGGCGGCGTCCCGACCGAGACGGCCGCGGCTGCGCCGGGTGTCGGCGGGCGAGTGGGTCCAGAGACGGGCCGGGCCGCCCTGGGCCGAGGCCTCGACGAGGGCGGCCAGCGCCTCGGGACCGGGAGAGGCGGCGTGCTCGTCGACCGGCCCGACCAGCGGGGCCAGGGCGTCGAGCCGTTCGGCGAGCGGCCGGCCCGCCGGGAGCACCAGTCGCTCGCCGGTGTCGCCGCACAGGACGTGGACCTCGGCCTCCTGGCCACCGATCACGGAGAGGAAGTCCAGAGCCGCGTCCTCGGCCCTGAGTACCGCCACGATGTCGATCACGGATGGATCCCCTCAGCAGGACTCGACAGGACATGGTCAAAAGCTGGCGAACCCGGCCCGAAGGCGCGGGGTCCGGAACGAGCTAATCACCGGCACATCCATGTGGTCCAGACCAATTTTCCGCCGATCATGAAGCCCGGAAGAGCGGCCGCCCGAGGCCGGAGCCCCCCACTGGCGCCGCGCCGGAACCGGATTCCCGCTCACGCCCGACGGTGGAGATCCGGCCATCCGCGGTCGGCCTGCATGTCGCTCACCATCGCGAACGCTTCCCCGGTGCGCGGCCGTCGTTCGGGGCGGAGGCGTACGACGCGGTCGGGCTGATCGCCGTCTGCGCCGAGGGCCGGGCCGCCCGCCCTCCCCGCCCGTCAGCCGAAGTCGTCGGGGACGATGCGGAGCTTCTCGGCGATCCGGGTGAGTGCCTTCTGGTCGGTCGCGTTGAGCGAGTCGAGGACGACGGCGCGAACGGCGCGCAGGTGCGTGGGGGCGGCCAGGCGCACGATGTCGAAGCCGGCTTCGGTGAGTTCGGCGAGGGTGTACCGGCCGTCGGCCGGGTCGGGGGTCCGTACGACCCAGCCGCGATGTTCACAGCGTTTGACGACGTTGGACAGCCGGGAGAGCGACCCGCTGGCGAGAAAGGCGAGCTCTCCCATCCGCAGCTTGCGCCCCGGGGCCTCGGAGAGATGACTGAGCACGAGGTACTCGAACAGGGTGAGGCCGTGCTCCTGGCGCAGCGGCGACTCCAGCTTGCCGGGCAGCAGCAGGACCAGGGAGATCAGTCCCGTCCAGGCCGCCTTCTCCTGCTCGTCGAGCCAGCGCGGGTCCTCGTCGTCCTGGTGTTCTCCCGTACCGCTCATGGGCCCTTCCGTGCTGCTCATGGATCTTCCCGCTCCTTCGGCGACATCTGCCATCACTTTGCGCTTGAAGTCATTGCTCGCTAGTATCACTTCACGCGTGAACTCATACGAGAGGATACGCGCATCCTGGCACGCCTCCGCACGCAGCCCGGGAAGCGCCTCCGACGGACAGGAAGAGGAAGCATCATGAGCACAGTCACCTTCGGCGTCACTCCGGGCTTCGGCGAAAAGCTGCACGCGGCCCTCGGCTACAGCGGGGCCGTCCGCGTCGACGACCGGGTCGAGATCTCCGGCCAGGCCGGGGTGGACGACGACCTGGCCATCCCCGACTCACTGGAGGACGAGATCGTCCAGGCGTTCGACAATGTCGAACGCACGCTCGCCACGGTCGGAGCGACCTGGAAGGACGTCATCCACGTGAACTCGTACCACAAGGTCGCACCGGGGGACGACGTCATCGGCGACGACCACAACAGGGTCATGGCCGAGCAGTTCCGCCGCCGCCTCGACGGCCGTGCGCCGATCTGGACCGAGACCGGCGTCACGGTCCTCGGCCTGGCCGCCATGCGCGTGGAGATCCGCGTCACCGCGATCGTCGGCTCCGGGAACTGAACGGCCGCCCGCGCCGAGCGCGCCAAGGAGGCGTACGGGTGAGGAGCACCCGTACGCCTCGCGGGGCCGGAGATCCGGTCAGGAACCGGCGGTGAAGGACTCCGCCGCCGGGGCGACCTCGGCCGGCCGGACCACCTTCAGCCCGCCGACGGCGCTCGCGTCCGGCTTCATGATGACGCTCTCCCGGGTGGACGGGGCCTTCGGGTCCGAGAAGTCGTGCGAGACCCCGAACTCGCTCCCGTACCCCTTGATCGTGAGCAGCGCCTTGCCGATGCCCTCTCGGGTGAGGTCCTTGTCGTCGCACGCCTTCGACAGGGCCTCGCCGAACAGGGAGGCCGCCGTGTAACCGGCGACGACGCCGTTGTCGAGCACGTCCTTCGGGTACTGGGCGGCGTACTCCTTCGCGAGCTTGGCGGGGCCGTCGCCCGGGTCCCCGATGGGGAGCGTGGAGGCGGCGACGTAGTAGTCCTTGAGCAGTGCGGGGGCCGCCTGGGTCTTCAACAGCTGGGGGGCGAAAGCCGAGTTGTTGCCGACGACCGGGACTTCGAAGCCGGTGGCCGCCGCGACGCCGACGAGCGAGGCCGCCTGGCGCGGGCCCGCGCTGACGATCACGGCCTTGACCCCGGCCTGCTTGAGGGCGGCGACCTGGGCCGTCATGTCGTTGTCGGTCGGCTTGATCTTCTGCTCGACGACGGTGAGACCCGCCTCCTTCGCCGCGTGCTTCGAACCGACGAGCGCGTTCTCGCCGTAGTCGCCCTCGAAGTACACATGACCGATCTTGTCGCCCTCGGCGATGCGCTTCTCGGCGAGGAGATAGTGGATGAGGTTGATCGTCTCCACGTCGTAGGTGGCGCCGATGACCCGGATGTACGGGGAGCCCAGCAGATTCGCCGACCAGGCCTGCGGCAGCACGAGGCCCTTGTCCTGGCCGTCGACGCGCTGCTCGACGGCGGCGACGAACGGGGAGCCGATGAACTGGGCGAAGCCCACCACCTCCGGCTCCAGCTCGGTGTACGCGGCGATCGCCTTCTGCGGGTCGTAGCCGTGGTCGCGGACCGCCAGTTCGATCTTCCGGTCGCAGATGCCGCCCTCCTTGTTCGTCTGCTCGACCCACAGCTGCTGCGCCTGGGTGACGCTCTTGCCCAGGGAGGCGTAGACGCCGGTCATGTCGGTCAGCACGCCGAGGGAGATCGTCGAGGAGGAGACCCCGGGGCCCGTCTTGATCCCGCCCTCGCCCTCCTCGCTGGCCTTGCCGTCGGTCGCCTTGCCACTGCACCCGACGAGGGTGACGGCGAGGGTCGCGACCACGGCCGTGAGCACTCTGAGTTTCATGACTTCTCCCCTGGATTCGAAGCCCCTGGATTCGGAGCCCCTAGATTCTTCGGAGCCCTTGGCTTCTTCGGAGCCCCTGGCTTCTTCGGAGCCGCCGGCTTCTTGCGGGCGAGGCCGAGCCGGGCCAGGCCGCCGGGCAGGAACAGGACCACCGCGACCACCGCGGCACCGTACAGATAGCGGGACGCCTCACCGGGTGCCAGCCCGCCCGTGCCGGGGGCGGAGACCAGCGGCAGGGAGTCGCTGTAGTGCGTGAACACCTGCGGCAGCAGGGTGACGAAGGCCGCGCCGATCACGGCTCCGCCGACGCTGCCGAGCCCGCCGATGACGATCATGGCGAGGTATTCGAGGGACAGGATCATGCCGAAGTACTCGGGCACGGTCCGCTGGAAGACCAGGGCCAGCAGGACGCCCGCCAGACCCGCGTACATCGAGGACAGGACGAAGACCCCGGCCCGGTAGCGGGCCACGGGCACGCCCATCACCCCGGCCGCGATCCGGTGGTCGCGGATGGCGTTCATGGCCCGTCCGGGCCGGCCGCGCAGCACGCCGCGGGCGAACAGCGCGCTCAGCAGGAGCGCGAGCAGTCCCGCGTACCAGAGCTTCTCCGAGGAGCCGAACGGGACGGCGGCGACGACGAGTTCGGTGTCGTCGAAGGTGAACCCGAAGACGGACAGCGGCGGTACGGCCCGGCCGTTGTAACCGCCGGTCAGCGAGCCCGCGTTGAACAGGACGTGCTGCCCGATGAAGATCAGCGCGAGGGTCGCGATGCCGAGGTACGCGCCTCGGAGCCGGCCGGCGATGGGGCTGAAGAGACCGCCCGCCGCTCCGGCGAGCAGCACGGCGAGGATCGCGGCCAGCCAGGTGGGCAGCCCCAGTCCGGTCAGCGTGTGTCCGTTCTCCGTGCCGCGCTCGCCCGCCAGGACGCAGTAGCCGTACGCGCCGACGGCGAGGAAGAACGCGTGGCCCATGGAGAGCTGCCCGGTGGCGCCGGTGAGCATGTTGAGCCCGATGGCGCCGATCGCCGCCGCCATCGCGAACAGCCCGGCCTGGAGCCAGAAGCGGTCCAGGTAGAAGGGGAGGACGAGGAGCAGGAGGGAGCCGATGAGGACGGCGTACGTACGGGGCCGGCGCAGCCGGTCGGCGCGGCCCTCGGCGCGGACGGGGGCGCGGGCCGGTGCGGCAGGGGCCCCGGGAGCGGGGGCGGCTGCGGCGGTGGTGTCAGACACGGGCCAGCTCCTTCGTGCCGAAGAGGCCCGCGGGCCGGATGAGCAGGACCGCCACCATCACGAGGTAGGGCGCCAGGTCGCCGATGCCCCGGCCGAGGAAGGCGAGGTCGCTCTGGTAGCCGGTGGCGAGCGACTCGGTGACGCCGACGATGAGTCCCCCGGCGAGCGCCCCGGTGGTGGAGTCGAGCCCGCCGAGGATCGCGGCGGGGAACGCCTTGAGCGCGGCGAGCGAGGTGGCGCGCTCCAGGCCCGGGGTCGGGAACACGGTGAGGAAGAGGGCGGCGACGGCGGCGAGTGCCCCGGCGACCGCCCACGCGGCGAGCGAGACCCGCCCCAGCTTGATGCCCATGAGCGCCGCCGTCTGCGGGTTCTCGGCGGCGGCCCGCATCGACACGCCCCACGAGGTGTAGCGGAAGGCGAGCAGGAACACCGTGATCAGCAGCCCGGCGGCGAGGAACGCGGCGATCCGGGTCTGGGCGAGGGTGATGCCGCCGACCGTGACGACCTCGTTGCCCCAGGGGTCTCCGAGGGCGAGCACGTCCGTGCCCATCCGGCGGGTGAGTTCGGTGATCAGGAGGATGTCGACGCCGATGGTGACGATGGCCAGGACACTGTGGTCGCTGCCCCGGTAGCGGCGCATCACGAAGAACTCGATGCCCGCCCCGACGGTCGCCGCCCCCGCGATCCCGACGAGCAGCGCGGGCCAGAACCCGATGTCGTCGTGGAGCACGGCGGTGACGTAGCCGCCCGCCAACAGCAGTGACGCGTGGGCGAAGTTGACGACCTCGGTGGCCTTGAAGATGACGACGAACCCGAGCGCGATGAGTGCGTAGACCGAGCCGATCGACAGGCCGCCGAGGAGGAGTTCGAGGAACGTGCTCATTGAGGTGCTCCCAAGTAGGCCTGGACGACGGCCGGGTCCCTCTGGACCTCGGCGGGGCGCCCCGGCGATCCGTCGTCCGAAGTCGAGTACGGTCACCGCGTCCGCGAGCCGCATCACCACCCCCATGTCGTGCTCGACCAGCACGATGGAGATGCCGAGGCTGTCGCGTACGTCGGCCACCACGGCCGCGGTGCGCCGGCGCTCGGTCGCGGTCATCCCTGCGATCGGTTCGTCCAGCAGCAGGACCTTCGGCTCCATGCACAGGGCGCGGCCCAGCTCGACGAGTTTCTGCTGCCCGTACGGCAGTGAGCCCGCCGGGCGCTCCAACTCCGCGTCGAGGCCGATGAATTCGGCGATCTCGCGGACCCGGTCGCGGTGGCGTCGTTCCTCCCGGGCGGCGGAGGGCAGCCGCAGGCCGGTGGCGACGAACCCGGAGCGGGTCAGCCGGTGGCGGCCGAGCAGGAGGCTGTCGGCGACGGTCGCGTGCGGGGGCAGCGCCAGGTTCTGGAAGGTGCGCGCGACCCCGAGGCCCGCGATGGTGTGCGGCGGGAGTCCGGTGAGTTCGGTGTCGCCGAGGCGGACGTGTCCGGAGGTGGCGCGGTAGACGCCGGACAGGACGTTGAAGCAGGTGGACTTGCCCGCGCCGTTGGGCCCGATGAGGGCGTGCACACTGCCGGGTTCGACGGTGAAGGAGACGCCGTCCAGGGCGGTGAGCCCCGAGAAGCGGACGGTGACGTCCTCGACGGCGAGTGCGGCCGTCGTGCTGCGCGCGGAGGCCGTGGCAGTGGTGGTCACGCGGACCACCTGCTCAGGGTGCGGCGGTTCCGGGCGGCCGGGTCGGCGTCCGCCGCCGCGTCCTCGTCGACGACGCCGAGGTAGCGGCGGCGGACCTCGTCGGACGCGGCGAGTTCGTCGGCGGGCCCGGACAGGGCGACCTCGCCGACGTCGAGGACGTACGCCGTGGAGGCGAGCCGCAGCGCGATCGCCGCGTTCTGCTCGACGAGCATGACGGAGGTGCCGGCCGCGTTGATCTCTCGCACGGTCTCGGCGATCCTGGCCGCCATCAGCGGGGCGAGGCCGAGCGAGGGCTCGTCCAGCAGCAGCATGCGGGGCCCCGCCATCAGGGCGCGGCCCATCGCCAGCATCTGTTGCTCGCCGCCGGACAGCAGCCCGGCCCGCTGGTGCGCTCGGTCGGCGAGCACCGGGAACAGCTCGTGGACCCGGGCCAGCGCGGCGCTCGCTTCCTTGCGTCCGCCACGTGCCCCGAGGGCCCCCGCTCGCAGGTTGTCGGCCACCGTCATCCGGGCGAAGACCTGTCGGCCCTCCGGCACCTGGACCACTCCGGCGGCCACCACCTGGGCGGGCCGCAGCCCTTCCAGGGGGCGGCCGTCGAACCGGATGGTTCCGGTGCCCGTCCCGCGGTGGAAGCCGAGGGTCCGCGAAACGGCCCGCAGCAGCGTGGTCTTGCCCGCGCCGTTGCCGCCGAGTACGGCGGTGATCCCGCCGTCCGGCACATCGACGGAGATGTCGCGCAGCGCCCGGACCGGGCCGTAGCCGACGGACAGCCCGCGGATCTCTAGCGTTGCCATGCGTCCTCCTCCTTCCGCCTTGTCGTGTCGTGCTCGTCTGTCGTCTGGTTGGTGGGGGTGATGCCACAGACCAGCACCGGGCGGGACGTGCGTCCACGGCGCGGGGCCGACTCGATGCGGGCGACCAGCGAACGAAGGGCCTCGTTGTGCACGCGCACAGAGGCGGTGACGGGCGGGCGCCCGCCCGTCCGGCCGCTGGCATCCTCATCGGTCATCAGGAACGCCCGGACCGGGGGACGGAGCGGCGGATGCGGTGTGGGACGCGGTACGGGGCGCTGCTCGGCCCGCTGCTGGCGGGCGGGGCGCCGCCGGACCTGGTGGAGCGTGCGGCGCGCGGCCTCGGGCTGCCGGACCGGGGGCGTTACGCGGTGGTGGTGCTGGGCGCGCCCGTACCGGAGGCAGCGGTGGCGGAGGGCGCGGACGCGGACGGGGCGCGCTGGTGGTGGTGCGGCGCGGGGGACGGGGACGTCGCGGTGGTGCTGCTGGGTGCGGCGGGGCCGGCCGGGGCGGTGGCGCGGCTCGGTGAGCACGGTGCGGGGCCGGGAGGCATGAGTCCGGTGGTGGGCTCGCCGGCGCGGCTGGGCTCGGCACGGCGGCTCGCGGGCACGGCGCTGCTGACGTGCGCGCCCGGCAGCCGGGAGGTCGTACGGCTCGACGAGCGGCTGCCGACGGCCCTGCTGGTGAGCGGCCCGGAGCTGTCGGCGAGGCTCCTCGCGGAGGTGTTCGGTCCGCTGCTGGCGCTGGTTCCGGCGGAGCGCGCGGTGCTGGTGGGGACGCTGGAGGTGTGGCTGGAGTGCGAGGGTTCGGTGGGGCGTGCCGCGGTACGGCTGCGGTGCCATCGCAACACGGTGTTCAACCGGCTGCGGCGGCTGGAGCGGTTGACCGCGCGCTCGCTGTCCCGGCCGCGTGAGCTGGTCGACCTGGTGCTGGCGCTGGACGTGCTGAGGCTGTCGTCGGCGCCACCGTGAGGCGGGGGGCGTGGGCGAGGTCCGAGAACCCGGCGTACGGAAAGGGGCCCGGCGTCTGTCCCCGGGTCCCTTCCCGTGCTCTGCCCGTACGCCTGACCCGCGGACGCCCCCGTACGCCTGAGCCCCGTACGCCTGAGCCGCGTACCGCGATCCGCGGACGACCGCTCCGCGTCAGCGCAGCAGGAAGTCCCGGGCGATCGACTCCGCCGCCCGCTCCAGCAGCGGCCCGGCCTGGGCCATGGACACCGCCGGGTCCGGTTCCAGCTCGGCCAGGGCGTAGGCGCGGCGGATGCCCGCCTTCTCCAGGGCCTCCGGGGGCAGGGCGAGCCGGCCGCAGACCGCGACGACCTCGATCCCGGCCGCGCGCGCGGCGGCGGCGACCCCGGCCGGGGCCTTGCCGTGCAGCGTCTGCTCGTCGAGCGAGCCCTCGCCCGTGATGACCAGGGTGGCCCGGGCGAGCGCGGGGGCGAAGCCGAGCACGTCGAGCATCACCTCGATGCCGGGGCGGAAGCGGGCGCCGAGGGCGACGAGCGCCCCGTAGCCGATGCCGCCGGCCGCGCCCGCGCCGGGCAGGGCCGCCGTGTCCGGGCCCAGGATCGAGGCGTAGTGCGCCAGGGCCGCGTCGAGGACCGCGATGTCCTCCTCGCTCGCGCCCTTCTGGCGGCCGTACACCTCGGGCGCGCCCTTGGGCCCCGTCAGCGGGTTGTCCACGTCGCTGGCCAGGACCAGGTCGATGTCCGCCAGCCGGGGGTCGAGCCCGGTGAGGTCGGCCTCGGCCAGCTCCGCGAGAGGGCCGCCACCGGGGCCGACGGGCTTCCCGTCCGCGTCCAGGAAGCGTGCGCCGAGCGCGGCGAGCATGCCCGCGCCGCCGTCCGTGGTGGCGCTGCCGCCGACCCCGAACACGATCGTCGTCGCCCCCGCCTCCAGAGCGGCCAGCAGCAGCTCGCCCGAGCCGTACGTGGTGGCCGTGAGCGGGGCGAACACCCCGTCGGGCAGGTGCTGGAGGCCCGAGGCCTCGGCCATCTCCACCACGGCGGTGGACCCGCGCAGCGCGTACGCCGCCGTCACCGGGTCCCCGAGAGGTCCGGTCACCCGCGCCTCGCGGCGGTCGAATCCGGCGGCCACCGCCGCCGCGACCGTGCCGTCGCCGCCGTCCGCGACCGGCAGGGTCTCCACCCGCACGTCGGGGACGACGCGCCGCAGCCCGGCCGTCACCCGCTCCGCGACCTGCACGGCCGTGAGCGAGCCCTTGAACTTGTCCGCCGCCACGAGCACGCGGGCGGTCTGCATATCTGCTCCGTCCGTCACCTTGCATCCCTTGCTTTCGAACAGGCAGTCGCGCCGCCCCGACCTTATCCGCACGCCCCCTGATCTGCCCATGGCCGTCCACGGCCGTGCGGTTCTGCCCGCGCCGCTACGCTGTCGGCCGTGACGACTCCTGATGCCGACTACGCCGTGTACATCGCCGGGCTCCCCCGGGTCCTGTCCGGCGCCGCCTCCCTCTTCCGTGACGCGGAGGGACGGCTCCTCCTCGTCGAGCCGAACTACCGCGAGGGCTGGGCGCTGCCCGGCGGGACCGTCGAGTCCCAGACGGGTGAGGGGCCCCGGCAGGCCGCGCGGCGCGAGACGGCGGAGGAGATCGGTCTCGACGTGGCGCCGGGGCGGCTGCTCGCCGTGGACTGGGTGCGGGGCCCCGGCCGACCGCCGATCGTGGCGTATCTGTACGACGGCGGGGTGCTCACCGCGGACCAGTTGGCTGCGGTCAGGATCCAGGAGGATGAGCTGCTGTCCTGGCGGCTGGTGGCGCCCGCCGATCTGGACGGCTTTCTGCTCGGCACGCTCGGGGGCAGGGTCCGGGCGGCGCTGAAGGTCCTGGTGTCCGGCGCCGGGACCGTGGAGCTGGAGGACGGCGAGCCGGTCGCGTAGAACGCGAGGGGGATCGGTCCTGCCCGGGCCCGGCCCGTACGGGCGATCAGCCGTGCGGGGCCCGGTCCCCCACCAGGCGATCAGCCCTGCTGTGCCTCGGGCTTGATCTCCACGTCGCGCACCGCGCCCTCGCGGTCGGCGACCAGGGCCTCCGTGCGGTGGCCGCGCGCGATGTAGTCGCGCACCACGAGCTCGACGGCGTCCTGGGGGTTGCCGACCCCCGCGAGCACCATGACTTCGACGACGAGTTCGGCATCCAGACTGACGGTCACCTTGGCCATGCGCGGACCCTATACCGGTGTGCTCCGCGCGCGGGCCGGTTTCCCCGAGGTGCATCGCGCCGGACCGTCGTGACCACCATCCGGTCCGGCCCCGCTATGGGGTCGGCCGCCATCGCCGCGGGCCGTCACCGGTTCCTAGTCTCGTGCGCAGTCGACGAGGCGAGAGGTGGACGGATGAGCAGGGACAAGGTGGTCGCCGACCCGGCGGACGCGGTCGCGGACGTCGGGCGCGGGGCATCGCTGGCCGTGGGCGGATTCGGGCTGTGCGGCATACCCAGTGTGCTGATCCACGCGCTGCTGGAGCGGGGCGCGGGTGAGCTGAGGGTGGTGTCCAACAACTGCGGGGTGGACGACTGGGGCCTGGGCCTCCTGCTGCGGGCGGGGCTGATCTCGCGGATGACCAGCTCCTATGTGGGGGAGAACAAGGAGTTCGCGCGCCAGTACCTCGAAGGTGAGCTGGAGGTGGAGCTCGTCCCGCAGGGCACTCTCGCGGAACGGTTGCGGGCCGGCGGATCGGGCATCCCGGCGGCCGGGGCGGGCACCGTGATCGCGGAGGGCGGTCTGGCCTGGCGCCACGGCGCCGACGGCTCCGTGGCGGTGGCCTCGCCGCCCAAAGAGACAAGGACCTTCGGCGGGCGCGAGCACCTCCTGGAGGAGGGCATCACCACCGATTTCGCGCTGGTGCGCGCGGCCGTGGGCGACCGGCACGGGAACCTCCGCTTCGACACCTCCGCCCGTAACTTCAACCCGCTCGCCGCGATGGCCGGACGCATCACCGTGGCGGAGGTGGAGGAGCTGGTCGAGCCCGGCGAACTCGCCCCCGACGACGTCCACCTGCCCGGGATCTTCGTGCAGCGGGTCGTCCTCGTCGGGACCGCCGACCCGCGCGCCGAGAAGCGCGTCGAGCGCCGTACCGTCCGCACCGCCCCCGAAGGGACCAGCTGAGATGCCGCTGACGCGTACGCGGATGGCGGCCCGCGCCGCCCGGGAGCTGGAGGACGGCGCCTACGTCAACCTCGGCATCGGCCTGCCGACGCTGATCCCCGACCAGCTTCCGGACGGCGTCGAGGTGGTGTTCCACTCGGAGAACGGCCTCCTCGGCGTCGGCCCCTACCCCGTCCCGTCCGAGGTCCGGCCCGACCTGATCAACGCGGGCAAGGAGACGGTGACCCTGCTGCCCGGGGCGTCCTGCGTCGACTCCGCTCTCTCCTTCGCGATGATCCGGGGCGGGCACATCGACGTCGCGGTCCTGGGGGCGATGCAGGTGTCCGCCTGCGGCGACCTCGCGAACTGGGTGGTTCCCGGAAAAATGATCAAGGGGATGGGCGGTGCCATGGATCTCGTCCACGGCGCCCGGCGCGTCATCGTGTTGACGGAGCACACGGCGCGCGACGGTTCCCCCAAGCTGCTCGGGGAGTGCACCCTGCCGCTCACCGGCCGGGGCGTGGTGCACCGGATCATCACCGATCTCGCGGTGCTCGACGTCACCCCCCGCGGCTTCCTGCTGCGGGAACTGGCCGACGGGGTGACGGCGGATCAGGTCCGTGCCGCGACCGGTGCGGAGCTGACCGTGGCGGACAAGCTCGCGTCGATGCCCGGAGCGCTGTCCCGGCCACCCCTCGGGGCTGTCACGTAGCAGCAGGGGCGCGCGCCCCACAAGAGGTGGCGGCCCCCGGATCCCCGGCGGGCTGTGGAGGGCGCCGCCATTTCCGGGCCGCCCGCCCGCTCCCTACGGTGACCGCACCCCGGCCGCGCACCGGCGCCGCTCTCCCGGCGACGGTGCGCGGCCGGGGTCACGGGATCACGGGCGATCCCGTGCGCCGTCCTACGGGAGGTCACCATGTCGTACGTCGTACCGTCGCCACCGGACGTGTCCGAGACCGCACCACCGCCTTTGCCGCCGCGAGCGGGACGCGGCGGGCACCGGCGCCGTGCCGTCGGCCGACTCGCCGCCGTCCTCGCCCGGCTCACCGTCGTGGTCGCCCTGGCCGCGGGAGCGGCGCACGCCGCCGGCCCGGCGGTGGCCACCGAGCCGCAGGCCGCGGCCGCCTCCCTGGAGCGCGTCACCGCCTTCGGGGCCAACCCCGGCAACCTGACCATGTACGTGTACCGGCCCGCGGCCCTGCCTGCGGACGCGCCCGTGGTCGTCGCCCTGCACGGCTGCACCCAGAGCGCGCAGGTGTACGCCGCCAACGCCGGGCTCGACGCCTTCGCCGACCGCCACGGATTCCTGGTCGTCTACGCCGAGACCACCACCGCCAACAACGCCAACAAGTGCTTCAACTGGTTCCAGCCGGGCGACACCCGGCGGGGGCAGGGCGAGGCCGCGTCGATCCGGCAGATGGTCGCCCATGCCGCGTCCGCCTACGGGGCGGACGGCCGGGCCCGGGTCACGGGCCTCTCTGCGGGCGGAGCGATGACCTCGGCCGTGCTGGCCGCCTACCCGGACGTGTTCGCGGCGGGCGCGGTCGTCGCGGGCCTCCCCCACGGCTGCGGAGTCGACGTGGTGTCGGCGTATGGCTGCATGAGTCCCGGCGTGGACCGGACCCCGGCGGCGTGGGCGCGGGCGGTGCGGGACGCGTACCCGGGATACACGGGCCCCTGGCCCCGGGTGAGCGTCTGGCACGGGGACAACGACACGACCGTCGTCCCGAGGAACGCCGATGAGCTGCGGGACCAGTGGACGGCGGTGCACGGGCTCGACCAGTCGCCGGACCGGACCTCCACCGTCGGCCCCAACGGCACCCGCAGGGACGCGTACCTGTCGGCGGGCGGCGAGAGCGTCGTCGAGGTCAACCGGGTGCCGCGCATCGCCCACGGCACCCCGGTCGATCCGGGCGGCGGCGGCGAGCAGTGCGGAGCCACCGGCACCCAGCACTTCATCGACTCGATCTGCTCCAGCCACTGGATCACCCGCTTCTTCGGCCTGGACGGCGACACGGACCCCGAGCCGCCCGTGGACCCGCCCACCGAGCCCGCCGCCTGCTGGACGGCGAGCAACTACGAGCACGTACGCGCCGCACGGGCCACCACCACCGGCGGACACGTGTACGCGAAGGGCTCAGGCCAGCACCTGGGGCTCTACAACACCTTCGTGACCCACACCCTCAAGGAGTCACCGGCGGGCCACTACGTCCTCGCCGACTCCACCTGCCCCTGACACCGCTCACCCGGCGGAGGCCCGGGGCAGCCGCACCCTCGCACACACGTAGCGATGTCCGCCACTCCCCGCCCGCCCGCTGTGGAGATCCGCACCATGGGATGTCCGGCCAGGTGTCTCTAGCGTTTCCGGCCATGACGAGCCAATTTCACGCAGCTTCCGGTTCCTCCGCGCCGGGCGCAGGGGCCGTGGACCTCAGGGGGCGTACCGCCCTGGTCACCGGCGGCGGCAGCGGCATCGGGCGGGCCACCGCCGAGGCGCTCGCCGACGCCGGCGCCCTCGTTCACGTGGTCGACCGTGACGCCGGGAGCGCCAAGTCCGTCGCCGCCGCGATCGGCGGCGTGGCCCACGTCGTGGACCTGGCCGAACCGGAGGCGATCGCGACGCTGCCGACCGGTGTGGACGTCCTGGTCAACAACGCCGGGCTGCAACACGTGGCCGCCATCGAGGACTTCCCGCCGGACACGTTCGAGCTGATCCAGAAAGTGATGGTGACCGCCCCGTTCCTGTTGATGCGGCACTGCCTTCCGCACATGTACGCCGGGGGGTGGGGCCGGATCGTCAACGTCTCCAGCATGCACGGGCTGCGGGCCAGCGCCTTCAAGTCCGCCTACGTCGCGGCCAAGCACGGCCTGGAGGGGCTGAGCAAGGTGGCCGCGCTGGAGGGCGCCCCGCACGGGGTGACCAGCAACTGCGTCAACCCCGGCTATGTGCGCACCCCGCTGGTGGAGGGCCAGATCGCGGGCCAGGCCGCCGCGCACGGGATCTCCCCGGACGAGGTCGTCACCGACGTCCTCCTGGACCGTTCCGCGATCAAGCGGCTGATCGAGCCCGAAGAGGTCGCCGCGGTCTGCCGCTGGCTCTGCGGCCCCCACACCGGCTACATCACCGGCGTCTCGCTCCCCGTCGACGGAGGCTGGGGCGCCCACTGACACCACATCCGCCACGGTCCCCCACCGTCGGCGTCGGCTCCACCCGCTCGTACCGCTCCACCCGCTCCTGCCACTGGCACCGCTCGCGACTCCGCCCCGACCCGCACCCCCGTCCCTGACAGCCCTGCCAATGAAACGCGGTGACTCCACCATGGGTTCCCCCAGTTCCGTCCAGCCCCCCGAAGGCTCCGTCCAGCCCCCCAGGGGCAAGATCGGCCGCATCGTCGCGGCCAGCCTCGTCGGCACCACCATCGAGTGGTACGACTTCTTCCTCTACGGCTCGGCTGCCGCGCTCGTGTTCAACACCCTCTTCTTCCCCAGCAGCGATCCGCTGGTAGGCACGCTGCTGGCCTTCCTGACGTACGCGGTCGGCTTCGCCGCCCGTCCGCTCGGCGGCGTCGTCTTCGGGCACTACGGCGACAAGATCGGCCGCAAGAAGCTCCTCGTGCTCAGCCTGCTCATGATGGGCGGCGCGACCTTCGCGATGGGTCTGCTCCCCACCCATGCCGGCATCGGCGTCTGGGCGCCGATCCTGCTCACCGTCCTGCGCTTGGTCCAGGGCTTCGCCCTCGGCGGGGAGTGGGGCGGAGCGGTGCTGCTCGTCTCCGAACACGGCGGCGACGAACGCCGCGGCTTCTGGGCCTCGTGGCCGCAGTCCGGTGCGCCCGGCGGCAATCTGCTGGCGACCGGCGTCCTGGCGCTGCTGGCCGCCGTCCAGTCCGACGAGGCGTTCCTCGCCTGGGGCTGGCGCATACCGTTCCTGCTGTCCGGTGTCCTCGTCATGATCGGTCTGTGGATCAGGATCTCGGTCGAGGAGTCCCCGGTCTTCCTGGAGGCACAGCGGAAGTCGGCCGCCGCGGCCGAGCGGGGCGTCAAGGAGCAGGCCCCGGTCGTCCAGGTGTTCCGCAGGAGCTGGCGCGAGGTGCTCCTCGCGATCGGCACGCGCTTCGGCGAGAACATCTCGTACTACATCCTCACCGCCTTCCTGCTGGTCTACGTGACCGTGCACCTGGAGATGTCCAAGAGCGACGCCCTCAACGCCGTCCTCATCGGCTCCGCGGTGCACTTCGTCACCATCCCGCTGTGGGGCGCCCTCTCGGACCGGCTGGGACGCCGCCCGGTCACGCTGATCGGCGCGGTCGGCATGGCGTTCTGGGCGTTCGGCTTCTTCGCGCTCCTGAACACCAGGTCCTTCCCCGTCATCGTCCTCGCGGTCACCCTCGGCCTGCTGCTGCACGGTGCGATGTACGGTCCGCAGGCGGCGTTCATCTCGGAGATGTTCGACACGAAGGTCCGCTACTCGGGCGCCTCGATGGGCTCCCAGCTCGCCTCGATCATCGGCGGGGCCCTCGCCCCGCTCATCGCGGTGGAGCTGCTCAAGGACTACGGGTCCTCCGTCCCGATCTCCGTCTATCTCTGTTTCGCCTCCCTGGTCACCGCGGTGACGGTCTGGGTGGCCAAGGAGACCCGCGGCCGCGACCTCACCAAGGACGGCCTCGACGACTCCGTCCCGGCGGCGCCGGCCGGGAACCGCGCGGACGCGGTCTCCCTCGGCCACTGATCCCACGCCCCCCGCGCACCGCTCCGCGCGGTGCGCGGGAGTGCTGTCCCCGTTGTCCGCTCGGCCCCTCCCGGGAGGCGATCACCGTATGCTCACCGGCGTGACACCACCGGCCTCCCAGCACTCCGCTCCGGCCCTGCGCCGGCTCCTGGACCTGCTGGCACAGGGTGCGGCGGCCGAGGAGTTCGACCGGCCGGCCGCCGCAGCCCGGCGGGCGGGAGCGACCGCGGCCGAGCTGGCCGAGATCGCCGAGGCCGCCGCCGTGGCCCTGCGCATCCGGCGCACGCTCGGCCAGCACCGGGTGCGCGAGGCGCAGCTCACCGCCCTGTTCGACACGGCCAGCGACCTGGCGGCCCTGCGCGACCTGGACGCCGTCCTGCGGGCCATCGTCCACCGGGCGAAACTGCTGCTCGGCACGGACGTCACCTACCTCTCGCTCAACGACGACGCCGCGGGTGACACGTACATGCGGGTCACGGACGGTTCGGTGGCCGAGGCCTTCCAGCGGGTGCGGCTCGGCATGGGCGAGGGCCTGGGCGGACTGGTGGCCCAGACCGCCCGCCCGTACGCCACCGGGGACTACCAGGCCGACACCCGGTTCCACCACACCACCACCATCGACAGCGCCGTGCTGGACGAGGGCCTGCGGGCGATCCTCGGTGTGCCGCTGCGCCTCGGCGCCCGCATCATCGGGGTGCTGTACGCGGCCGACCGGGCGCCCCGCGAGTTCACCGCCACCGAGGTGGCGCTGCTCTCGTCCCTGGCCGACCACGCCGCCATCGCCATCGACGGGGCGCGGCTCCTGGAGGAGACCCGGGCCGCGCTGGTCGACCTCAACGCCGCGTCGGAGACCATCCGCACGCACAGCGAGGCGATGCGCCGGGCCGAGGAGGCCCACGACCAGCTCACCGACCTCGTCCTCCAGGGCGGCGGCGCCGACGACGTGGCGGCGGCCCTCGCCGACATCCTGGACGGCGGGATCCTCATCCATGACGCGGACGGCGCCGAACTGGCCCGCGCCCGCACCGCGCCGCTGCCGCAGCCGATCCCGGCGGTGTCCGCGTCCCGGGCCAGGGGCCGGGCCGTTCCGCTGGGCGGCACCTGGGTCTGCGCCGTCCTCGCGGGGCCCGAGCTCCTCGGCTCCATCGCGCTGACCGGCCGGGCGGGGCTTGCGGACGCCGACCGGCTCCTGTTCGAGCGTGCCAGTGTCGTCACCGCGCTGCTCATGCTGTTGCGCCGCTCGGTCGCCGAGACGGAGGACCGGGTACGGGGAGAGCTGCTGGGCGATCTGCTCTCGCGCACCGGCGACCCGGGCACCCTGACGGCCCGCGCACGCCGGCTGGGCGTCGACCTGGGCGGGCGGCACAGTGTGTTCGTCGCGCACAGCGAGGTGGCCCCGCGCCACCGGCTGCTGGCCGCGACCGCCCGGAGCGCGCAGGCCCGCGACGGTCTGGCCGGGCTGCACCACGACCACATCGTCCTGGTGGCGCCGTCCGACGCACCGGGGCCGGCCGCCCGGGCGCTCGCCGCCGAACTGGGCCAGGCGGTCGGCTTCCCCGTCACGGTCGGCTCGGCGGGCCCCGCCACCGGTCCGGCCGAGCTGCCGCACGCGCACGGCGAGGCCGACCGCTGCCTCTCCGCGCTGCGCGCCCTCGGGCACACCGGGAGCGGCGGGGCCGTCGGGGACCTCGGATTCATCGGGGTGCTGCTGGGCGACCAGGCGGACCTGGGCGGCTACGTGCACCGGACCCTGGGGCCCGTGCTCGACTACGACAGCCGGCGCGGCACCGACCTCGTCACCACGCTGGACGCCTACTTCGCCCAGGGGGCGAGCCTCACCCGGACCAAGGACCTGCTCCACGTCCATGTGAACACGGTGGTGCAGCGGCTGGAGCGCATCGGCCGGCTCCTCGGCGAGGACTGGAACACGCCTGCCCGCACCCTGGAGATCCAGCTGGCCCTACGGCTGCATCGCCTGACGCAGGGCCTGTGACGGGAAGAGCCGTGCCCCGCTGGACGGCCTCAGTCGTCCAGACCCGCCCGGACCCGGCGCGAGGGCTGGAAGGCGTAGAGGTCGAGGATGTCCGGGGCGTCCGCGAGCCCCGGGCCGCCCGCCGCCGCCCAGGCCACGATGTCCTGCTCGGCGTGCTCGTCGTTGACCAGGCCCAGCCAGACCGGCCGGCCCCCGGCGCGGCGGCCCTCGGCGGAGGGCTGCACGACGATCACGTTGCCCTGCTCGCAGGCGTCCAGGCAGGCGACCGCCCGTACGGTGGCGGCGCCCTCCAGGCCGGTGCGCAGCCGGGTCAGCTGGGCCGCGTGGTCGACGCCCGGGATCTTCTCCGTGCCGCAGCAGCATCCCCGGCAGACGCTGACGGTGGGCCGGGTGGCGCCCTGGGCGGGCACGTCCTTGCGGGTGCGGCGGCTCATGGGGGCACTTCCCGTCGCGGTGGGGTGGAGTCGGATGGCGGCGGACCACCACCGGTCAGGTGATCGTCACGATGCTACCGAGGCCCTCACGATTCGAACAGCAGGCCCCGTCTCCGGCAGGGTGGGGTAATCAGGGTGGGGTAATGTTGACGGCTGCGAAGGGGAGTAGCCCCGCAAACCGGTCGTCGACATACTGGAGCCTTCGGGTTCCCGGTGGCCGGGCTCGTGTGTCCTGCGAGGGACGGCCACGGGCGGGCGAGACCTTCGGTCCTGTATGACACGTCCACGTCCTGTGGGCGGAGCCGTCATGCCGGGCCGAGTGGTCCTCCGAAAAGCCCGAGCGGCGCTTCGCGAAGATCCGGGGCCCGGCTCGAACAGAAAGCCACCCCGAATGCACCTCGACCCTCTGGCGATCCTCACCGCCTTCGGGCTGATCTTCCTCGCGGAGCTCCCCGACAAGACGATGTTCGCCTCGCTGGCCATGGGCACGCGGATGCGGCCGCTCTACGTGTGGTTCGGCACCTCGTCCGCGTTCGTCGTGCACGTCGCCATCGCCGTCGGCGCGGGCAGTCTCATCGGGCTGCTGCCCGACTGGACCGTCAAGCTCGTCTCGGCGTCGCTCTTCGCGTTCGGCGCGTTCATGCTGCTGCGCGGCAGCGGCGGGGACGACGACGAGGACGCCGAGGTGAAGACCGTGACCGGGTTCTGGCCGGTCTACACGACCGCGTTCATGGCGGTCTTCATCAGCGAGTGGGGCGATCTGACGCAGATCACCACCGCCAACCTGGCGGCGAGCAACGGCACCTGGTCCACGGCGATCGGTGCGGCCGCCGCCCTGATGTCGGTCTCGGCGCTGGCGCTGCTCGCGGGGAAGTTCATCGCGAAGCGCGTACCGCTGAAGACCGTGCAGCGCGTCGGCGGGATCTGCATGCTGGGCCTCGCCGTCTGGACGACCGTGGAGATCTTCACCGGCTGAGGAGCGCCAGGCAGGTCCTGTCGTCCCGGGCGGGGGCGTGCCGGCTTCGGCACGCCCCCGCCCGCTCTCAGAACAGTGCCTGCACCCCGTCGTCCGTCCCGCCGCTCTCGAAGGCGAGCAGCCGCTGCTTGCGGTCCAGGCCGCCGCCGTAGCCGGTGAGGCTGCCGGAGGCTCCGATCACCCGGTGGCACGGCACGATGATCCCGACGGGATTCTTGCCGTTGGCCAGTCCCACCGCCCGCGAGGCGCCCGGCTTTCCGAGCTCCTCGGCCAGTGCGCCGTACGTACGGGTCTCGCCGTACGGGATCTTCAGCAGCTCCTTCCACACGCTCCGCTGGAACGGCGTGCCCGCAAGGTTCAACGGGAGGTCGAAGGCAGTGCGCTCACCGGCGAAGTACTCCGCGAGCTGCCGGATCGTCTCGGTGAAGGGCTCCGGATCCGGGTCGCCGAAGGTCTCCTGGGGCGGGCGGTGGCGCTGGTCGGTCATGTAGAGGGCGGAGAGGACTCCGTCGGTGGCGACGAGCGTGAGCAGGCCGTAGGGGCTGTCGAGGACCGTGTGCTGCTTGGTCACCGGTGAGGTGGAGGTGGTGCTGGTCGTGGTCATGGGAACCGTGTCCTTGTCAACGTCGGGCGTCAGACGGGCAGGTGGTTGATGGGGTGGTCGTCCACCGTCCAGAGGTACTGCACGGCGTACGCCCGCCAGGGGCGCCAGTCGACGGCCCGTGCGGTGAGGGCGGCGGGGGTGGTCGGCAGGCCCAGTCGCCCGGCCGCCCGGCGGATGCCGAGGTCGGTGGGGAGGAAGGCATCGGGGTCGCCGAGGGCCCGCATGGCGATGGACTCGACCGTCCAGGGGCCGAAGCCGGGCAGGGCGGCCAGTTCGGCGCGGGCCCGCTCCCAGTCGGTGTCGCTGTCGAGCCGCAGCCGGTCCTTGGCGAGGGCGGCGACGAGCGTGGTGAGGGTGGTGCGGCGGGTGCGCGGCAGGGCCAGGGCCTCCGGATCGAGTCCCGCCAGCGCCTCCGGGGTCGGGAAGAGGTGCGTCAGCCCGCCCTCGGGGTCCTCGACCGGGACGCCGTGGGCGGTGACCAGCCGGGCGGCGTGGGTGCGGGCGGCGGCGGTGGAGACCTGCTGGCCGAGCACCGCGCGTACGGCGAACTCCGCCCCGTCCACGGTGCGGGGCACCCGGCGGCCGGGGCCCGCGTCGACCAGCGGGGCGAGCAGCGGATCGGTGCGCAGTTGCGCGTCGACGGCGACTGGGTCCGCGTCCAGGTCGAGGAGCCAGCGGCAGCGGCTGATGGCCCGGGTGAGGTCGCGGGGGTCGGTGAGGGAGAGGCGGCAGGCGATGTGGTCGGGCTTCGGGGCCAGGGCGACGACGCCGTGCCCGTACGGGAGGGTGAGGGTGCGCCGGTACGCGCCGTCCCGCCACTCCTCGACGCCGGGGACTGCGGTCGCGGCGAGGTGGCCGAAGAGGTTGCTGGGGTTGAGCGGGGCCCGGTACGGGAGGCGGAGCGCGATGACGCCCGGTACGGCGGCCGGCCGGGGGCCCCGGGCGGCTCGGGTGCGCAGTTCGCCGGGGGCCAGGCCGAAGACCTCGCGGACCGTCTCGTTGAAGGTGCGGATCGAGGAGAAGCCGGCGGCGAAGGCGACCTCGGCCATGGGCAGCGCGGTCGTCTCGATGAGGAGGCGGGCGGTCTGCGCCCGCTGGGCGCGGGCCAGAGCCAGCGGGCCGGCCCCCAGCTCGGCCAGCAGTTGGCGTTCGATCTGTCGTGCGGAGTAGCCGAGCCGGGAGGCGAGCCCGGATACGCCCTCGCGGTCGACGACCCCGTCCCGGATCAGGCGCATGGCGCGGGCGACCGAGTCGGCGCGGGCGTTCCACTCGGGGGAGCCGGGGCTGGTGTCGGGGCGGCACCGCTTGCAGGCCCGGAATCCGGCCTGCTGGCAGGCGGCGGCGCTGGGGTAGAAGGTCATGTTACGGACCTTGGGCGGCACGACGGGGCAGCTGGGGCGGCAGTAGATCCGGGTGGTCAGGACCGCGGTGAAGAACCAGCCGTCGAAGCGGGCGTCCTTGGACTGGACGGCCCGCACGCAGCGCTCGGTGTCGGTGTGCATGGTTCCAGGATGGTGTACCGGTCAGCGGCTTGGCTGGCGGAAATCCGACAGGGTCCTCGCGCGGAAATCCGACAGGTGTCCGAGCCCTTTCGATGGTCGGGGGCGCGGCCTCAGCGCATCGCGAGGACTTCCTCGAACTCCACGTACGCGTGGGCGTCGAAGAGGACGAAGCGCACCTCTTCCACCGGCTCCACGGTCTCCGCCAGGACCGTACGCACGGCGATCTTGGCCCCGTCATCCATCGGCCAGCCGTAGATGCCGGTGGAGATCGCCGGGAACGCGATGGACCTGGCCCCCAACTCGGCTGCCAGGCGCAGGGATTCGCGGTAGCAGGAGGCGAGCAGGGCGGAGCGGTCCTGGGCGCCGGAGAAGACGGGGCCGACGGTGTGCACGATCCATCGGGCGTCGAGGCGTCCGGCGGTGGTGGCGACGGCCTGCCCGGTGGGCAGTCCCTTTCCGTAGTGCGAGGCGCGCAGTTCACGGCAGGCGGCGAGGATGTCGGGCCCGCCGCGCCGGTGAATGGCGCCGTCGACTCCGCCGCCGCCGAGCAGCGAGGAGTTCGCCGCGTTGACGATGACGTCGACGGACTGGTCGGTGATGTCGCCGCGGACCAGACGTACGGCGGGGGAGACAGAGGTGCTCATGCGGACATCATGCCGCGCGCCGGGAGCCTTCGCCGCCCGGTCCGTTCAGGAGGCCCGCAGCCTGCGCCATACGGCCTTGGCGGCGTGGTGGCCGGACATGCCGTGGACCCCGGGGCCGGGCGGGGTGGCCGAGGAGCAGAGGAAGACCGCGGGGTGCGCGGTGGCGTAGGGGACGCGGGCGAGCTTGGGGCGGATCAGCGTCTGGAGGCCGGCGAAGGCTCCGCACGCGATGTCGCCGCCGACATAGTTGGCGTTGCGCGCGGCGAGTTGGGGCGGGCCCGCGAGGGCACGGGCGAGCACCAGGTCGCGGAATCCCGGGGCGAAGCGCTCCAGTTGGCGTTCGATGACGTCGGTGGCGTCGCCCTCCCAGCCCGCCGGGACGTGCCCGTACACCCAGAAGACGTGGCGTCCTTCGGGGGCCCGGGAGGGGTCGGTCAGGCTGGGCTGGGCGGTGATGAGGAAGGGGACGCTCGGGTCGCGGCCCTCGACGGCCGCCTTCAGCGCGGTGTCGATGGTCCCGGCGTCGGGGCCGATGTGGACGGTGCCCGCGCGGCGGGCCTCGGAGGCGGTCCAGGGGACGGGGCCCGACAGCGCGTAGTCGATCTTGAAGGCCGAGGCGCCGTAGCGGTAGCGGTGGTAGGCGGAGCCGAGGCCCGCGATCCGGGCGAGCGCGGAGGGCGAGGTGTCGAAGACGTAGGCGCGGGCGGGCGGGAGTTCGTCCAGGCGCCTGACCTCGCTGCCGGTACGGATCGTGCCGCCCTGTTCCCGGAGGTAGGAGGCGAGGGCGTCGGAGATGGCCTGGGAGCCGCCGCGCGGCACCGGCCAGCCGTTCTCGTGGGCGGCGAGCGCGAAGACGAGGGCGATGGCCGAGGTGGCGAATCCGCTGGTGGGAGCTATGGCGTGGGCGGCGAGCCCGGCGAAGAGACCGCGGGCCTTCTCACCGGCGAAGCGGCGGGAGACCCAGGTGGCGGGCTGGAGGCCGAGCAGGCCGAAGCGGGCCAGCCAATAGGGGTCCCGGGGCAGGCCGTCCCAGGGGGTGCGCAGGAAGTCGGGGGCCAGGGTGTCCCAGCGGCCGAGGAAGGGGGCCATGAGGCGGCGGTAGGCACCGGCGTCGGCGGCCCCCAGCGACATCGCGCTCTCGCCCACCGAGCGGGTGAGCACGGCGGCGGTGCCGTCCGGGAAGGGGTGGGCGAGGTCGATCTCGGAGTGCAGCCACTCCAGGCCGTGCCGGGCCAGGGGCATCGCCCGGAACGCGGGTGAGCCGATCGCCAGGGGGTGCACGGCGGAACAGGTGTCGTGCCGGAACCCCGGAAGGGTCAGCTCCTCGGTGCGGGCTCCCCCACCGACGGTGTCGTGCGCCTCGTGGACCTCCACCGCGAGGCCCCGGCGGGCCAGTTCGGCCGCGGCGGTCAGCCCGTTGGGACCCGCGCCCACCACGACCGCATCGAGCATCGACGGCACCTTGGGACTCCTTCGTCGGCCGGCAGGCGGACCCCCAGGATATTCGCCGCCACGGACCGTGCGGACGCGGGTACCCCGGGTGCCCGGCCGGGCGGGGTCAGCCGTCCGTGCGCAGGGCTGCCAGGACGCGCTGGGCGGTGGCCTCGTCGCGGGCCGCCGTGAACGGCAGGTCGTTGCCGCCCGCGATACGGAAAGGGGCGCCGGACAGGGTCGACTGGACGCCGCCCGCCTCGGTGACCAGGAGCAGGCCCGCGGCGTGGTCCCAGGCGTACTCCCAGTTGAAGGCGGTGGCGTCCAGGGCCCCGCGGGCGACGGCGAGGTATTCGAGTCCGGCCGAGCCGCAGGGGCGGGCCGCGATGCCTTCGGTGCGCAGGCCGAGCAGGGCCCGCTTCTGGGCCTCGTTGGTGTGGTCGGGGTGCGACATCGCCACGTCCAGCACGGCGCCGGGCGCGGGCGCCCCGGAGCGTATCGGCACCCCGTTGAGCGTGGCGCCCCGGCCGCGTACGGCGATGGCCATCTCGTCCCGGACCGGTGCGTACGTCCAGGAGGCGTGCACCTCGCCGTGGAGGGCGAGGGCGACCAGGGTGCAGAAGCCGGCCTCGCCCCGGACGAACTGGCGGGTGCCGTCGACCGGGTCGACGATCCAGACCGGGGCGTCGCCGCCGAGGGCGTCGTAGACCGCCGGGTCGGCGTGCACGGACTCCTCGCCGACGACGACCGAGCCGGGCAGCAGCTTGGTGAGGGCGGCGGTGAGGTGTTCCTCGGCCAGCCGGTCGGCGGCGGTGACCAGGTCGTGGGGGCCGCTCTTCTCGATGATCTCGTGAGCGGCGAGCTTCCGGTGCCGCGGCATGATCTCGGCCGCGGCGGCGGCGCGCACGGCGGCCTCGACCTCGGCCGGCGGTCCGGTGTGCCCGGCGGTCCCGTACAGGAAGTCATCGATCATGGCTCCAGCTAAGCACGGCCGTACGAGCACGCGTTCCCCGGGTGAATGCGGACATCTCCGACGGGGTGACGGGGCGATCCGGACGTCACCGGGCCCACCTGCGCAAGCTCGCCGAGACGCCGTGATCGGGGATCCCGGCGGCGTTGCGCTCGGTCCCCCGAGTCCCCCGCACCGGATGAGCCGTCCACCCGATTCCGCCGCACCGGATGATTCGGACCGTCCGCCGCGGGCAGGCGATCCGCCGGACGGCCGATCGCCGCCGCCCCGTCGGAAGCCTCTTTCCGGCACACGGGGGCGGGAGGCGGATCCTGGCCCGACCGGACCTACCGTCGGCCTGGTCAGCCACCCCGACCAACGGAGATGTACAGCATGGCAAAGATCCTTTTCGTGGTGTCCGGCGCGGACCACTGGACCCTGGCGGACGGCACGGCCCACCCCACGGGCTTCTGGGCCGAGGAGGCCGTGGCTCCGTACCGGGCGTTCACCGACGCCGGGCACGAGGTGGTCGTCGCCACCCCGGGCGGCGTCGTCCCGACCGTGGACCGCGGCAGCCTGGCGCCCGAGGTCAACGGCGGCCAGGAGGGCGCCGACGCGGTGGCGGCCGGTCTTGAGGCGTTCGAGGAGCTGCGGCGGCCGGTCGCGCTGGAGGACGTGGACCCGGACGCCTACGACGCCGTCTTCTACCCCGGCGGCCACGGCCCGATGGAGGACCTCGCGGTCGATCCCGTCTCCGGGCGGCTGCTCGTCCGGGTGCTGGCTTCGGGCAAGCCGCTCGGTGTGGTCTGCCACGGCCCGGCGGCGCTGCTGGCCGCGACCGGCCCCGATGGCGGATCCGCGTTCGCCGGGTACCGGCTGACCGGCTTCACCAACACCGAGGAGACCCAGGCGGGCTTCGCGGACAAGGCCAAGTGGCTGCTCCAGGACCGGCTGGTGGCGCTGGGCGCGGACTTCCAGGAGGGCGAGCCCTGGGCGCCGTTCGTCATCACCGACCGCAATTTGATCACCGGTCAGAATCCGGCCTCCTCCGTGCCGTTGGCCGCCGAAATGCTCAACCGGCTGGGCTGACCGGCCGACCGGCGGTTCGCCGACCGGCCGACCGGCCGGGACGTTCACACCCAGTCGCGCCGTGCGGGCGGGTCACAGAGTTCCAGGACCACCTCGCCCGTCTCCGACTCGTCCCCGGAGACGGGCCGGACGCGCGCACCGACCGTCACCAGGTGCGGAGCAGCCCCCACGATCCGGCAGCGGAAGACGAACCCTTCGGAGAACCGCACGAGGGACTCGTTGCGCGCCGCCTCGGTGTAGCGGTGGACCACGGCAGTCCGGACGACCACTCCGTGGCCGGTGGTGCGTTCGGGCTCCAGTTCGCTCGACGCGCACACCGGGCACAGCAGCCGCCGGAACGAGGCGGTGCCGCACCAGCGGCAGCGGTTGTAGGAGAGGCCGCACTCCTCGTGCGCCTTCTGGACGGTGCTCGTCACGGTGCCCATGGTTGTCTGGGACACGGCTCGACCCCCTGCGCTCGACTCGGACGCGCCGCACCTGCACTGCGGGCGCGTCCGCACCATATGGCACTCAGTGCCGGGCCGTAAAGGCACTGAGTGCCCATTGGTACTCAGTTCTCGCCGACGGCCGCCTCGATCTGCTGCACGACACGCCACATCGGGGTGCCCTTCCGCGCGACCATCACGATCACCTCGCCGTCGCCGGAGACGGGAAAGGGGAAAGCGGGAAGGGAGCCGGCGGACGAGGGGGCCGAGGGAAGGGTCGCCTTCGAGCCGGTCACGGAACCACCCGGAAGCCCTTCCGCTCCCCCGCTCCCAACCGCCGGCGACGGCGCGCCCGCCTCCGCCGCGGTCCGCCCCCACACCTCGCGCACCAGGGCGAGCGCATGGTCGACGGCCGCCTCGGGGTCTCCCTCGCCGCCCGAACGCAGCCACAGCCGAAGCCCGTTGTTGTGCGCGGCGACCACCGAAGCGGCGATCACCTCGGCCCTCAACTCCCCGTCCCCGCCCGCACCGAACCGGCCGCGCAGATATCCGGCGAGGGTCTGCTCGTAACGGCGCACCACCGACAGTTCGTACGTCCGCAGCCCCGGCACCTCCCGGGTGAGGCGGTAACGCTGCACGGAGAACTCCGGGTTGGCCGCGTACATCCGCAGCACGATGCGGGCGGCGTCGCACACCGCGCCGACCGGGTCGCTGTCGTCGACGGCGGCCAGGAACTCCGTCATCTCGACGAGGCAGCGCTCATGGTCCGGGAAGACCGCGTCCTCCTTGGACGGGAAGTAACGGAAGAACGAACGCCGGCCCACCCCGGCCCGGGCCACGATGTCGTCCACGGTCGTCCGCTCGAAGCCCCGCTCCAGGAAGAGCTGGAACGCCGCCTGCGCGAGCGCCTCCCGCATGGGTGCCTTCTTCTCGGGTCCTCGCGCCTCGCTCATGCGGCGAAACGTAGCACCGGAAGGAGCGTTTTGGCACTGCGTACCTTTACAGAGGGTACTGAGTGCCATAATCTGTCGTCAGTACGAATGACACCCAGGTGGGACCACACCCAGGTAGGCAGGAGAGCCGGCGTGAGCTTGAGGATCGTTGTCTGTGTGAAGTACGTGCCCGACGCGACCGGTGACCGGCGTTTCGCCGATGACCTGACGTTGGATCGTGAGGATGTCGACGGTCTGTTGTCGGAGCTGGACGAGTACGCGGTCGAGCAGGCGTTGCAGATCGCTGACGGGGTGGACGATGCGGAGATCACCGTGGTGACGGTGGGTCCGGAGGATGCCCGGGACGCGTTGCGCAAGGCGTTGTCGATGGGTGCGGACAAGGCGGTTCACGTCGAGGACGACGATCTGCACGGCAGTGATGTGATGGGCACGTCGCTGGTGCTGGCGAAGGCTGTGGAGAAGGCCGGGTATGACCTGGTGGTCTGTGGGATGGCTTCCACGGACGGTGTGATGGGTGTGCTGCCGGCGTTGCTGGCGGAGCGGCTGGGTGTGCCGCAGGTGACGCTGTTGTCGGAGGTCGCGGTGGACGGGGGTGTGGTGACGGGGCGGCGTGACGGTGACACCGCGTCCGAGCGGCTTCAGGCCTCGCTCCCGGCGGTGGTGTCGGTGACCGACCAGTCCGGTGAGGCCCGTTACCCGTCGTTCAAGGGGATCATGGCGGCGAAGAAGAAGCCGGTGGAGTCCTGGGGTCTGGATGATCTGGGGCTGGAGGCGGACGAGGTCGGTCTGGCGGGTGCGTGGACGGCGGTCGATTCGGCGACGGAGCGTCCGGCGCGGACGGCGGGCACGATCGTGAAGGACGAGGGTGAGGGCGGCCGTCAGCTCGCCGAGTTCCTCGTGGGCCAGAAGTTCATCTAGGCCGTATGTCCTTCCCCGCTGTTTCTCTCTCTCGTCATTTCTCGTCTGGAGTGCGTTGTCATGGCTGAAGTTCTTGTTCTGGTCGATCATGTGGACGGTGCGGTCCGCAAGCCCACCCTGGAGCTGCTGACGCTGGCCCGCCGTATCGGTGACCCGGTCGCGGTGGCGCTGGGTTCCGGTGCCGGGGCGACCGCCTCCGTGCTGGGTGAGCACGGTGCGGTGAAGGTCCTGACCGCGGATGCCCCGGAGTTCGGTGACTACCTGGTGGTGCCGAAGGTCGATGCGCTGCAGGCGGCGTTCGACGCGGTCGGCCCGGTGGCGGTGCTGGTGGTGTCCTCGGCGGAGGGCAAGGAGATCGCCGCCCGCCTGGCCCTGCGGGTCGGTTCCGGCATCATCACCGACGCCACCGATGTGGAGGCCGGTGACCAGGGTGTGGTGGCGACGCAGGCCGCGTTCGCCGCGTCGTTCACGACCAGGTCCCGGGTCTCCCGGGGTGTGCCGGTGATCACGGTCAAGCCGAACTCGGCCCCCGTGGAGCCGGCCGCCGCGGCCGGCACGGTGGAGGCCCTGTCGGTGTCGTTCGGTGGGACGGCGACGGGTACGAAGGTGACGTCGCGGACGCCGCGTGAGTCGACGGGCCGCCCGGAGCTGACGGAGGCGGCGATCGTGGTCTCCGGCGGCCGTGGCGTCAACGGCGCGGAGAACTTCCCCCTCATCGAGGCGCTCGCCGACAGTCTGGGCGCCGCTGTGGGTGCGTCGCGTGCCGCGGTCGACGCGGGCTGGTACCCGCACACCTCCCAGGTCGGGCAGACGGGCAAGTCGGTCTCGCCGCAGCTGTACATCGCTTCGGGTATCTCCGGCGCGATCCAGCACCGGGCGGGGATGCAGACCTCGAAGACCATCGTCGCGATCAACAAGGACGCCGAGGCCCCGATCTTCGAGCTCGTCGACTACGGCGTCGTCGGCGACCTCTTCACCGTCGTGCCCCAGCTCACCGAGGAGATCAACACCCGCAAGGGCTGACCCCCCTGACGAACACCCCGCCCCGGGCCGCACGGTGAACCCCACCGCGCGGCCCGCGGCCGTTCCGGCACCGTCGTCACCGCCGTTCCCCGGCCTGACGTGACGCGGGTTCCCGGTCGTCGCGGTCCTGTGCGCCGAGGCCGAACGTGGTGAAGGCGGTGCGTTCGGGCAGTGGGTAGAACTCCTTGCCCGTCAGCGCGTTGACGATGACGGCGGAACGCCAGGCGGCCAGGCCCAGGTCCGGTGCGCCGACGCCGTGCGTGTGCCGTTCGGCGTTCTGCACGAAGACGGACCCGGCTGTCTCCGGTGCCAGGACGAGCCGTTGGGCCGCGTCGACCTGCGGACGCCCGGCCTCGTCGCGGACGATGTACGGGTCCAGAGCGGCGAGCAGCGTGTCGACGGGGCGCTCCCGGTATCCGGTGGCGAGGACGACGGCGTCCGTGACGAGCCGGCCCCGCGCCTCCTGCTGGCCGTGTTCGACACCGAGTTCGATGCGCCCTGCCTCGGTGACGGTGGCATCGGTGACCTCGATGCCGGGCGTGAGGGTCACCTCGGGCCAGTTTCCGCCGAGGCTGCGCCGGTACAGCTCGTCGTGGATGTCCCCGAGCGTCTCCCCGCTGACGCCCTTGTACAGCTGCCACTGGCGGGGCAGGAGCCGGTCCCGGGTGGCCTGCGGAAGTCCGTGGAAGTAGCGGGTGTAGTCGGGGGTGAACTGCTCCAGGCCGATCTTGCTGTACTCCATGGGCGCGAACGCGGGCGTACGGGCCAGCCAGGTCAGCCCCTCCGCCCCCTCGGGTCGGGAGCGCAGCAGGTCCAGCAGGACCTCGGCGCCCGACTGGCCCGAGCCGACGACGGTGATGTGGCGGGCGGCCAGCAGCCGGTTCCGCTGGGAGAGGTAGTCGGCGGAGTGCAGCACGACGGCGGCCGGGTCCTGGACCAGCTCCCGCAGCGGTTCGGGGACGTGAGGGGCCGTGCCGACGCCGAGAGCGAGGTTGCGGGCATGGGCGAGCCCGGTGGTGAGCGTCTCCCCGTCGGGTCCCAGCCGGGTGAACTCCACGGCGAACGCGTCCTGTCCGGGGTCCCAGGCCACCGTGTCGACCCGGTGACCGAAGCGGGTGGCGGGAAGCTCGGTACTCACCCAGCGCAGATAGCTGTCGAACTCGGAGCGTTGTATGTGGAGTTGCTCGGCGAAGTAGAAGGGGAAGAGCCTGCGGCGGATCTTGAGGTAATTGAGGTAGGACCAGGGGCTGGTGGGCTCGACAAGGCTCACCAGGTCGGCCAGGAAGGGTACTTGGAGTGTTGCTCCCTCGATCAGCAGCCCCGGGTGCCAGTGGAAGGCGGCGCGCTGTTCGTGGAAGACGGTGCGCAGCCCGGGGACGCCGTCGGCGAGCGCGGCGAGAGAGAGGTTGAAGGGCCCTGCCCCCACTCCCAGCAGGTCGAGGGGCGGCGTGCGTTGTCCGGGCGTCATCGGGTTCCTCCGGCGGGGGTCGCTGGATCGGCGGGGGGGTCGTCCCGGGCGCGTCCTGCGCGTCATGTCGACAGCCCTTCCGCCACGGGGGCGTCGGCGTCCTCGGCCGCCTCGGCTTCGGCCACCGCACGGTCGGCCGCCGCCGTGGCGAGGTCGAGCAGGGGCAGCAGGTCGGCGGTGGCCGCGTCCGGGTGCAGCAGGGTGGCCTTCAGCCACAGGCGGCGCCGGCCGTCGCCGTCTTCCGCGACCGCGCGGCCGAGGACGGCACGCCCCTCGGCGAGCAGAGCGCGGCGGACAGCGGCGACCACGGCGTCGCCCGCCTCGTCCGGCAGCGCGTCGGCCACCGCGGGGCGGAACAGCACGGTGCTGATCCCGATGTCGCCGGGGCGGCGGCGCAACGCGGGACGGGCGTCGACGGCCCGGCCGAACTCCTGTGCCGTACGCACGCAGTGCTCCACCAGCTCGCCGAGCCCCCGGCGGCCGAGCGCCCGGAAGGTGACCGCCATCTTCAGGGCGTCGGGGCGCCGGGTGGTGCGGATCGAACGGCCCAGCAGGTCCGGAAGTCCGGCCTCGGTGTCGTCGTCGGCGTTGAGGTAGTCGGCGCGCAGGGACAGCGGCGCGAGCATCCCGGCGTCCGCGACGGCCAGCACTCCGGCGGCGACCGGCTGCCAGCCGAGTTTGTGCAGGTCGAACGTTACGGAGGCGGCGTGCTGCAGGCCCGCGAGCAGCGGGGCCAGCCGCTCGCTGAACAGCAGCGGACCGCCGTAGGCGGCATCGACGTGGAGCTGGGCCGCATGCCGCTCGGCGACACGGGCGATCTCCGGCAGCGGGTCGATGCGTCCCTCGTCGGTGGTACCTGCGGTGGCGACGACCAGCAGGGGTGCCCCGGCGAGGGAGGCCATCTCGTCGTCGAGGGCGGCCGGGTCGATCCGGCCGTCGCGGCAGGCGACGACCACGGGGGCGGGCAGACCGAGCATCCATGCGGCGCGGTGGACGCTGTGGTGGGCGTTGGCTCCGGTCACCACCCGGAGGGCGCCCGGGGCTGCCCGCTCCCGGGCGAGGAGCAGGGCCACCAGGTTGGACTCGGTGCCGCCGCTGGTGATGAGTGCGTCGGGGGCGGGGGCCGCCGGGTGGACCAGGCGGGCCAGGGCGGCCGTGGTCAGCTCTTCGATCACCCCGGCGGCGGGCGCCTGGTCCCAGGAGTCCATGGAGGGGTTGAGGGCCGCCCCGGCCAGGTCCGCCGCGACGGCGACGGCGAGCGGCGGGCAGTGCAGATGGGCGACGCAGGCGGGGTCGGCCGGATCGGCAGCCCCTTCCGCGATCGCGCGGACCAGGTCGCCGAGAGCGGCCTCGGGTCCGATGCCCTCCTCCGGCAGGACCGGGGTGCAGAGGGCGAGGGTGTTCAGGGCCACGGCCTCGGGCCCTCCGGCGGGCAGCGGGCCGCCCCGGGCCGGGGCGGCCTTCTCCAGCGCGTCCAGGACGATCGCGGTGAGGGCCCGTAGCCGGTCCGGCCCGTGCGCACCGCCCGCGACGAGACCTTCCCGCGGTCCTTCCGGGCCGGGAGCCGGCTGCGTACCGTCGCTCACACCCCACGCTCCACGGGGAGTTCGCAGGACGGCAGGCCCTGAGCACGCAACATGGCGAAGTCCTTCGGTCGGAGTACGCGGCGGGTCGTGCGGGTGTGCCGCCCCGCGCGCGGGGCGGCGCCGGTCGCGGAAAGATCCACAACCGGGCATTCGCTGGTTAGGCTAACCTAACTCCGACCGTGCGAAAGAACGCGTTGCCGTCGTACGGGGTGACCCACCGGCGTCCGAACTACCGTTCCCCCGAGCGTAGTCGGGACGGAGCCGACGGCCCATGCGGGCACCCGTGCGGCGACCCCGCCCGCCTGCGCAGACGTGTGGGGCCCGGCCCCGGCCGAGGGTGCCCGCTCCGGAGCCGTACGGGCAGGGCCCGGTGCGGGGGCGGTGGTGACCGCTCCCGCACCGGGCCCGGATCACGCCGCTTCGGTGGGCAGCTCCGCGCGGATCTTCCGCGCGGCGGCGACCAGGTTCTTCAGGGAGGCACGGGTCTCGGGCCAGCCGCGGGTCTTCAGGCCGCAGTCCGGGTTCACCCACAGACGGGTCGCCGGGATGGCCTCAAGCCCCTTGCGCAGCAGGGACGCCGCCTCCTCGGTGCTGGGGATGCGCGGGGAGTGGATGTCGTAGACGCCCGGGCCCGCCTCACGGGGGTAGCCGTGGGCGGCCAGTTCGCGGGCGACCTGCATATGGGAGCGGGCCGCCTCCAGGCTGATGACGTCGGCGTCGAGGTCGTCGATGGCCTGGACGATGTCGCCGAACTCCGCGTAGCACATGTGGGTGTGGATCTGGGTGTCCGGCCGCACCCCGGAGGTGGCGAGCCGGAAGGACTCCGTCGCCCACTCCAGGTACGCGGCGTGCTCGGCCGCCCGCAGCGGCAGCGTCTCGCGCAGCGCGGGCTCGTCGACCTGGATGACCGAAGTGCCGCTGGCCTCCAGGTCGTTGACCTCGTCGTGCAGGGCGAGGGCCACCTGGCGGGCGGTGTCGCCGAGCGGCTGGTCGTCACGGACGAAGGACCAGGCGAGCATGGTGACCGGGCCGGTGAGCATCCCCTTGACGGGGCGTGCGGTCAGCGACTGCGCGTACGTCGTCCAGCGCACCGTCATCGGCCCGGGGCGCGAGATGTCGCCCGCGAGGACCGGCGGCCGGACGTATCGGGTGCCGTAGGACTGCACCCAGCCGTGCTGGGTGGCGAGGTAGCCGGTGAGCTGCTCGGCGAAGTACTGGACCATGTCGTTGCGTTCGGGCTCGCCGTGCACCAGGACGTCCAGTCCGGCCTTCTCCTGGAAGGAGAGGACCTCGCGGATCTCGTCCTTGATGCGCTCCTCGTACCCGGCCTCGTCGATCCGCCCCGCCCGCAGGTCGGCGCGCGCGGTGCGCACTTCGGTGGTCTGCGGGAACGAGCCGATGGTGGTCGTCGGCAGCAGCGGCAGCCCGAGGTGGGCGCGTTGGGCGGCGGCGCGTTCCGGGTACGGCTGGGAGCGTCGGCCGTCCGCGTCGGTGACGGCCGCCGTACGGGCGCGGACGGCCGGGTCGCGGGTGAGCGCCGCGTCGGTGCGGGAGGCCAGGTCGGCGCGGTTGGCCGCGAGTTCGGCCGCGATGGTGTCCGTGCCGCCGGCCAGACCGCGGGCCAGGACGACGATCTCCTCGGTCTTCTGCTGGGCGAAGGCCAGCCAGCGGGCGATCTCCGGATCGATGCCCTGCTCGGCGTCGGCGTCCAGCGGGACGTGGAGGAGGGAACAGGAGGCGGAGACGTCGACCCGGTCGGCGAGGCCGAGGAGGGTGCCGAGGGTGGCGAGCGACTTCTCGTAGTCGTTGATCCAGATGTTGCGGCCGTTCACGACACCGGCGACCAGGCGCTTGTCGGGCAGTCCGCCGGCCGCCGCGAGGTCGTCGAGGTTCCCCGCGCCGGACTCGGTGAAGTCCAGGGCCAGCCCGTCGACGGGGGCCTTGGCCAGGACCGCCAGCGCCTCGCCGAGCCGCCCGAAGTAGGAGGCGACCAGCAGTCGGGGCCGGTCGGCGTGCCCGCCGAGCTCGCGGTAGGCGCGGGCGGCGGCGTTCAGCTCGGCCGGGGTGCGGTCCTGGACGAGTGCGGGTTCGTCGAGCTGCACCCAGGTGGCGCCCGCCGCGCGCAGGTCGGCGAGGACCTCGGCGTACACGGGAAGCAGCCGGTCCAGGAGGGTCAGCGGCTCGAAGTCCGCCGCCACCCCGGGGGCCGCCTTGGCGAGCAGGAGATAGGTGACGGGTCCGACCAGCACCGGCCGGGGCGTCAGATCGAGGGCCAACGCCTCCTGGAACTCGGCCACCTGCTTGGCGGAGTCGGCGGTGAACGCCGTGTCCGGCCCCAACTCAGGGACCAGGTAGTGGTAGTTGGTGTCGAACCACTTCGTCATCTCCAGCGGGGCGACGTCCTGCGTGCCCCGGGCCATGGCGAAGTAGCCGTCGAGAGCGTCGACGTCGACGGCCTCGCGGTGCCGCTCGGGGACGGCGCCGACCATGACGCTGGTGTCCAGGACATGGTCGTAGTACGAGAAGTCACCGGTCGGCACCTCGTGGACTCCGGCCTCGGCGAGCCGCTGCCAGGTTCCCCGGCGCAGCTCGGCGGCGGTCTCCCGGAGGGCGTCGGCGTCGACGCGGCCCTTCCAGTAACCCTCGATGGCCTTCTTCAGTTCACGGTTCCGGCCCTGACGGGGGTAGCCGTACACGGTGGCCTGCGCTGCCGCGGCTGCGGGCTTCGCTGTCACGTGACTCTCCTTCGCGAGCGTGTCTGCGGGACAGACCCCGGGACGGGACGCGGACGCGGAGGGATGACGCACCGGGCGGAGACCGGGACACGTGGAACCGTGTCCGTCCGCCGATGGTTACGCCGACCCGCCCACGAGGTCACCGAGATCTCCGCACGCGAACGGTCGCGTGCGGGCAACGGGCAGGTCTTCGGACTCGCGGGCACGTCTGCCGGGGCAGACACCTAGTGGCCGTCGCTTCCCAGACCCGGCCGGGCCCAGTGCGTATGACGGCGGTCGTTCCCACTCACCGCTGCGGGGCAGTCCCGGATTCCCACCGGGTTCCCTCTTACGACACCCTGCCTGGCGGACAGGGCGAACCAGTTGCGCGGATCAGCCTAGGCGGACTCCCGGCCCGCGCACACCGTTGTTCACACTTCGGATGGTGACGTGAGACACGGGTCGGCGAACTCCCCCGACTCCAGCCCGGACTCCGTCGCGGCGGGACACCACGCCGGGCCACGCCCGTTCTCCGCTCGTTCGGCCGTTCGTCAGCCGCGTGCTGACCGCTGGTCAGTTCGGACGCGTCCACTGGACGTGACAGTGACACAGATATAACCGAATGGCGTAGGGACTGCGGAACCACCGAGCGTCACAAGCCGTTCTTCTTCCCACTACACGGCCGCCGACCCGCGGCGAGGCCGACCGAGGAAACGGAAAACGCCAGATGAAGAAGACAGTCGGGTGGGCCCAGGACGGCGACGACTGGACGATCACCGTGAACGGCACGCTGTATCGCGCGATCGAACGACCGGCGGACGGCCGGGTGCACGACTACCTGGTGCGGGGCGACGACCTCACCGCCGAATGCCCGAGCCTGGGGCACGGGCTCGGCGTGATCAGGGCGCACGAGACCCGGCGCTGAACACCCCTGACACCGCTGTCGGTCCGACGACGAGGTGCGGAGGCCCTCCCCCGCCCGCGCCTCGACGTGGACCCGGCAGTCATCGGCCGTCAGTCGCCGCCCGCGCCGGACGGTCGGCTCAGCAGGTAGGTGTCCATGATCCAGCCGTGCCGTTCGCGGGCCTCCGCACGCAGCCCGCTGATCCGGCCGGCCACCTCGTCGAGCGGTCCGGAGACCAGGATCTCCTCCGGGGTCCCGATGTAGGCGCCCCAGTGGATCCACCATCCCCTGCCCGTCAGCTGCGTGAAGCTCTCGTGGCCGTCGAGCATCACGACGAGGTCGCAGTCCTCGGGGAATCCTTGGGCGAGACGTCGCCCGGGGGTGATGTGGACGGGGCGGCCGACCCGGTTCAGGGTGACGCGGTGCCGGGCGGCGAGGGCGGAGACACTACTGATGCCGGGGATCACCTCGTGGCTGAATTCCACCGTTCCGCGGTCTCGGATGTCGTCGAGGATCGCGAGGGTGCTGTCGTACAGGGACGGGTCGCCCCACACGAGGAAGGCTCCGCACTGCCCCGGTGCTAGCTCCTGGATGATCAGGCGTTCACAGATGTCGGCGCGGCGGTGGCGCCAGTCGTGCACCGCCGCGGTGTAGCGCCCGGCGTCCTGCTGGGTGCGGTCCCGCCACGGGTCCTCGGCCTCGACGACGCGGTAGGGGCCGGTCAGGTGTTCGTCGAGGACGTCCCGCCGCAGCCGGGTCAGCGCGTCCTTCTCCTTGCCCTTTCCCAGCACGAGGAAGACGTCGGCCCGGCGCATGGCCTTCACCGCGGCGAGCGTCAGATGGTCGGGGTCGCCGGCGCCCATGCCGATGACGAGGATGTGACGGGGTGCGTCGCTCATGTCGGCCGATCATGCCAGGGGTCGGCGGGATGAAGCGGTCCCGCGCATGCGTTGTAGACGTTCGTGCCCGGCTCACAACGGTGGCCGGGACCCTAGGGCGGAGGCATGGCTGTGCACGGTGAGTACAAGGTTCCCGGCGGCAAGCTGGTCGTGGTGGACCTGGAGGTGGCGGGCGGGGCGCTGCGGAACGTCCGCGTCGCCGGGGACTTCTTCCTCGAACCCGACGAGGCGATCCTCGCGATCGACGCGGCCCTGGAGGGCGCCCCGGCCAACACCGACACGGCCGGGCTCGCGGCGCGGATCGAGGCGGCGCTGCCCGACTCCACGGTGATGCTCGGGCTGAGCGCGGAGGGCGTCGCCGTCGCCGTGCGCCGGGCGCTCGCGCAGGCCACGGAGTGGAGCGACTACGACTGGCAGCTGATCCACGAGGCCCCGCAGTCGCCCGCGCTGCACATGGCGCTGGACGAGGTCATCACCGCCGAGGTCGCGGCGGGGCTGCGGCCGCCGACGCTGCGGGTCTGGGAGTGGGACTCCCCCGCCGTGATCATCGGCAGCTTCCAGTCGCTGCGCAACGAGGTGGACCCGGCGGGCGTCGAGCGGCACGGCGTGAACGTCGTACGCCGGATCTCCGGCGGCGGCGCGATGTTCGCCGAGCCCAGCTCCACCATCACCTACTCGCTGGCCGTCCCCCAGTCCCTGGTCTCCGGGCTGTCGTTCGCCGACAGCTACGCCTATCTGGACGACTGGGTCCTGGAAGCCCTCGCGGACATGGGCATCAAGGCCTGGTACCAGCCGCTCAACGACATCGCCACGGAGGTCGGCAAGATCGCCGGGGCCGCGCAGAAGCGGATGGTCGGGCCGGACGGCGGGCCGGGAGCCGTGCTGCACCACGTGACCATGGCGTACGACATCGACGCCGACAAGATGCTGGAGGTGCTGCGGATCGGCAAGGAGAAGATGTCCGACAAGGGCACCCGGTCCGCGAAGAAGCGCGTCGACCCGCTGCGGCGGCAGACCGGGCTCCCCCGCCAGACCGTCATCGAGCGCATGATCGAGTCGTTCCGCAAGCGCCACGGGCTCACCGCGGGCAGCGTGACGGACGCCGAGCTGGCGCGCGCCGAGGAGCTCGTACGCACCAAGTTCGGTACGCCGGAGTGGACCGCCCGGGTGCCGTAGGAGGGTGCCGCGGGGTGCCGTGGAAGGGTCCGGCCCGGGTGCGGCCCGAGCGGTCAGTCGACGGTCACCACGACGGAGTGCCAGCCGCTCGCACCGTCGGGGACGGTCTTGGTGCGCTCCTCGGTCTGCAGCTCGCCGGTGCCGTCGGTGGCGCGGACGGTCAGGGTGTGGCCGCCGGGGGTCGCCTTCCAGGGGTAGGACCACTGGCGCCAGGTGTCGACGGTGCCCTGTTCGGCGAGTTGCGCCGGCCGCCAGGGACCGTCGTCGACCCGGATCTCGACCTTCTCGATGCCGCGGTGCTGGGCCCAGGCCACTCCGGCCACCATCACGGTGCCGGCCCCCGGGCGCCCGAAGGGCTTGGGGGTGTCGATCCGGGACTGGGTCTTGATCGGGGCCTCGCGTGCCCAGTCGCGCTTCACCCAGTAGGCGTCGTAGTCGTCGAACGTGGTGAGCTCGATGTCCTCGATCCACTTGCAGGCGGAGACGTACCCGTACAGGCCGGGGACGAGCATCCGGACCGGGAACCCGTTGACGAAGGGCAGCGGTTCGCCGTTCATGCCGACGGCGAGGATCGCGTCCCGGCCGTCCATGACGTCCTCGACGGGGGTGCCGAGCGTCATGCCGTCCACCGATCGGGCGATGATCTGGTCGGCCTCGCCGCCTCGGGACGGCGGCTTGACACCGGCCTCCTTCAGCAGGTCGGCCAGGCGCACGCCGATCCACCTGGCGTGACCGATGTAGGGTCCGCCGACCTCGTTGGAGACGCAGCACAGCGTGATCTCGCGTTCGATCAAGGGGCGTTCCAGCAGGTCCTGGTAGGTGAACTCCAGGTCCCGCCGTACGCCCTTGCCGTGGATGCGCAGCCGCCAGGATTCCGCGTCGACCTTGGGAATCACCAGCGCGGTGTCCACGCGGTAGAAGGAGTCGTTCGGGGTGGTGAAGGGGCTGATGCCGCGGACCCTCAGCTGTGCGCCCGCGGGGATCGGCTTCGCGGGCGAGGCCGGCTTCGGCAGTGTCACGGACTCGCGGGACGCTACGGCGTTCTGGCTGCTGCGGCTGTTCAGCGCGCGGCCGACGGCGCCGGCGGCCGTGGACGCGGCTGCCGCGGCGGTGGCGGCGATCACGAAGCCCCGCCGGTCCCAGCCGGTCTCCTGCTCCGGCTCGTCGGCCTGTTCGATCTCCTGCTCCCGCTCCCCACCGGTGGTCCGGTGCGGGCGGGTGAGCCGGCCGATGAGGACGTACAGCAGTACGGCCCCGACGACCGCCCCCAGCAGGGACGGCAGGCCGTCCACGAGCCCCGTGGAGTCCGGCCTGCTGACGGCGGCCGCCGTGCCGACCACACCGAAGAGCAGGACGGCGGCGGATCCGGCCCGCCGGTGCCGCAGCGCCAACAGGCCGACGGCCAGGGCGAAGAGGGCGAGCGTGACGACGATGCCGAGTTGCAGGACGAGCTTGTCGTCCTCGCCGAAGTTCCGGATCGCCCAGTCCTTCACCCCGGCGGGCGTCCGGTCGATGGCCGCTCCGCCGACCGCCGTCACGGGGCTCGCCTCGGGCCTGACGGCCGCCGAGACGAGCTCGGCGAAGGCCAGCGAGGCGAATCCGGCGAGCAGTCCGCTCAGGGCGGCGAGGGTGCCGCGGGTCAGGGCGTTCCGGGTGATACTCACGGTCGTCATTCGGAGCCCTGGCCCCGGCGGATTGGTCCTTCACCCGTACGGGCTCCGAACGCGCACCGCCCCGGCGGGCGCGGGGCCTGCCGGGGCGGGGCGGTGAGGCGGACGGCTCCGCCTCACTTCAGGTCAGGCGAGGGTCGCGATGGCCTGGTTGAACGTGGCGGACGGGCGCATGATGGCCTCGGCCTTGGCCGGGTCGGGCTGGAAGTAGCCGCCGATCTCGGCCGGGGAGCCCTGCACCGCGATCAGCTCGGCGACGATGGTCTCCTCCTGCTCGGCCAGCGTCTTGGCGAGCGGCGCGAACGCCTCGGCCAGCTTCGCGTCGTCGGTCTGCCGCGCCAGCTCCTGGGCCCAGTACAGGGCCAGGTAGAAGTGGCTGCCGCGGTTGTCGATGCCGCCGAGGCGACGGCTCGGGGACTTGTCCTCGTTGAGGAAGGTGCCCGTCGCCCGGTCCAGGGTGTCGGCGAGGACCTGCGCCCGCGCGTTGTCCGTGGTGGTCGCCAGGTGCTCGAAGCTGACCGCGAGGGCCAGGAACTCGCCCAGGCTGTCCCAGCGCAGGTAGTTCTCCTTGACGAGCTGCTGGACGTGCTTGGGGGCCGAGCCGCCCGCGCCGGTCTCGAAGAGGCCGCCGCCGTTCATCAGCGGGACGACGGAGAGCATCTTCGCGCTGGTGCCGAGCTCCAGGATCGGGAAGAGGTCGGTGAGGTAGTCACGAAGCACGTTGCCGGTGACGGAGATGGTGTCCTCGCCGCGGCGGATGCGCTCCAACGAGTAGGCCGTGGCCTCGACCGGGGACTTGATGGAGATGTCCAGGCCGTCGGTGTCGTGGTCGGCGAGGTACGTGGTGACCTTGGCGATCAGGTTGGCGTCGTGCGCGCGGGTCTCGTCCAGCCAGAACACGGCCGGGTTGCCGGTGGCGCGGGCGCGGGTGACGGCGAGCTTGACCCAGTCCTGGATCGGCAGGTCTTTCGTCTGGCACATCCGGAAGATGTCGCCGGCGCCGACGGCCTGCTCCAGCACGACCGCGCCGCTCGCGTCGACGACGCGCACGGTGCCGGTGGCGGGGATCTCGAAGGTCTTGTCGTGGCTGCCGTACTCCTCGGCCTTCTGCGCCATCAGACCGACGTTGGGCACGGAGCCCATGGTCGACGGGTCGAAGGCGCCGTTGGCACGGCAGTCGTCGATGACGACCTGGTAGACACCGGCGTAGCTGCTGTCCGGGAGGACGGCGATGGTGTCGGCCTCGTCGCCGTCCGGACCCCACATGTGACCCGAGGTGCGGATCATGGCGGGCATCGAGGCGTCGACGATGACGTCGCTGGGGACGTGCAGGTTGGTGATGCCCTTGTCGGAGTCGACCATCGCGAGGGCGGGGCCATCGGCGAGCTCGGCCTCGAAGGACGCCTGGATCTCGGCGCCGACGTCCGGCAGGGAGTCCAGGCCCTTGAGGATGCCGCCGAGGCCGTCGTTCGGGGTGAGGCCCGCCGCGGCGAGCTGGTCGCCGTACTTGGCGAAGGTGTTCGGGAAGAAGGCGCGGACCGCGTGGCCGAAGATGATCGGGTCGGAGACCTTCATCATGGTGGCCTTGAGGTGCACGGAGAACAGCACGCCCTCGGCCTTGGCGCGGGCGACCTGCGCGGTGAAGAACTCGCGCAGCGCGGCGACGCGCATGACGGCCGCGTCGACGACCTCGCCCTTGAGGACGGGTACGGAATCGCGGAGCACGGTGGTGGCGCCGTCGTCACCGTGCAGTTCGATGCGGAGCGAGCCGTCCTCGGCGATGACCGCGGACTTCTCGGTGGAGCGGAAGTCGTCGACGCCCATCGTGGCGACGTTCGTCTTCGAGTCGGCACTCCAGGCGCCCATGCGGTGCGGGTGGGCCTTGGCGTAGTTCTTGACGGACGCGGGGGCGCGGCGGTCGGAGTTGCCCTCGCGCAGCACCGGGTTCACGGCGCTGCCCTTGACCTTGTCGTACCGGGCGCGAACGTCCTTGGCCTCGTCGGTCCGGGGGTCGTCCGGGTAGTCGGGAAGGGCGTAGCCCTGCCCCTGGAGCTCGGCGATGGCCGCCTTGAGCTGCGGGATCGACGCCGAGATGTTCGGCAGCTTGATGATGTTCGCGCCGGGCGTCCTGGCCAGCTCGCCGAGCTCGGCGAGAGCGTCATCGATACGCTGCTCGGCCTTGAGGTGCTCCGGGAAACTGGCGATGATCCGGCCCGCGAGGGAGATGTCACGGCGCTCGACCGTGACGCCTGCGGTCGAGGCGTAGGCCTCGACGACGGGCAGGAACGAGTAGGTCGCCAGGGCAGGGGCCTCGTCGGTGTGCGTATAGATGATGGTCGAGTCAGTCACCGGGTGCTCCGCTCCACGTCTGCAACATTGCTTGACATCAAGATATCTCCTCACCGTGCCGGGCTCCACAAGGCCCCCGCACGGCTTCACCCACCGTGGGCGCGTCCGTGTCCCGGGGTCGGGCCTCCGTCGGTCCGCGACCGGGGCTCCACCAGCCCGGATTCCTGGGCGAAGACCACGAACCGGGCCCGGTCGCGGGCGCCGAGCTTGATCATCGCGCGGCTCACATGGGTCTCGGCGGTGAAGGGGCTGGCCACCATGCGGCGCGGGTCCCGTACCGGATCGCGGCCGAGGACGTGAAGGCCTGGCGGGTGCCGCCGTTCACCGATCACTGTCTGGTCCACCTGGTCGCGTTCGGCGCGATGCCGGCGGTGGAACGGGTGGAGGCGGGGCTGGCCGCCCAGGGGTGAGAGGTGACCGTCAGGCCGGGGGGCGGTGCTCGTACCAGCGCAGGTCGTCCTCCAGTTGGGCGGCGAGCGCGATCAGCCGCTCCTCGCTGCGGGAGGGGCCCAGGAGCTGGGCGCCGACGGGGAGCCCGGACCGGGTGAAGCCGGCCGGGACGTTCACCCCGGGCCAGCCGAGGACGTTCCACGGCCAGGCGTAGGGGCAGGCGGCCGCCATCGTGAGGTCGGTACGCCAGGCGCTGAGGCGGTCGAAGGCACCGATCCGGGGCGGCGGCGCGGCCGTGGTCGGGGTGAGCAGCACGTCGAATCCGGAGGCGTCGAAGAGGGCGCCGATCCTGCGGTGCTGGCGCACTTCACGGGCGCGGGCGGCCCGCACTACCCGCCCGCCCAGCCGTGTCCCGGTCCGCAGGGCGGCGCGGGTGCGCGGGTCGAGCAGGGCCGGTTCGGGGTGGCGGGCGGCGAATTCGGCGATGCCCGCGGTGGCGCGGGGCACGAAGGCGAGGCCGATCAGCCCGTACCGGGGGCGGGCCTCCTCGACGTGGTGGCCGAGCCGGGCGAGGGTCTCGGCGAGCGCGGTGACGGCCCGGCGCACCTCCGGGTCCGGTCCGGCGCCGGTGAGCGTGAGCGGGGGGCGCCAGGCGAGGGCGATGCGGAGGCGGCCCGGGTCGCGGCGGGCGGCGTCGGCGGCGCGCACGGCGGGCGGGCGGTGGAAGTCCTCGGGGTGGGCTCCGGCGACGGCGTCCAGGAGCAGCGCCGCGTCGGCGACCGTGCGGGCGAGGGTGCCGTTCACCGTGAGCCCCTGGAAGGCGTCGCTGTGCGGGTGGACCGAGATGCGCCCGCGCTGCGGTTTGATGCCGACGAGGTGCGTCCACGCGGCGGGGATGCGCACGGATCCGGCGCCGTCCGAGCCCAGGGCTGCGGGGACGAGTCCGGCGGCGACGGCCGCCGCCGATCCGCCGGAGGAGCCGCCCGGGGTGTGCGCGGTGTTCCAGGGGTTGCGGGTGGCGCCGAAGGCGGGGCCTTCGGTGAAGGGCCACTGGCCCAGTTCGCAGGAGTTGGTCTTGCCGACGACGACGGCTCCGGCGGCGCGCAGCCGACGGACGGCCTCGCTGTCGGAGGCGGCCGGGGGCCGCTCTCCGTCGCAGCCGAAGTGGGTGGGCAGACCCGCCACGTCGGTGTCGTCCTTGACGGCGACCGGCACGCCGAGGAGCGGCAGCCGCTCCCCCGCCGCGAGCCGCCGGTCGGCCTCCGCGGCCTCGGCGAGAGCCGCTTCGGTGCGCAGGTGGCGGAAGGCGTTGAGGGTGGACCGCGTGGCCTCGATGCGGGCCAGGGCGTCGGCCACGAGTGCGGTGGAGGTGGTGGTGGCGTCGGCGAGCCGGCGGGCGCTCTCCACGAGTCCGGGCCCCGGCGGCAGAGCGGGGGCGGTGGGGCGGGGGCCGCGTCCGGGTTCCCGTACGGCCGGACCGGTCTGCCCGGTGGGTTCCGCTTCGGTGGGCTCCGCTGAGGACATGGGCGTGTCGCCTCCCTCGTGGTGCGGGCCGACCGGTCGTCCCGGCTGCGCGCACACGTACTTACTGGAGGGTAACGAGAGGAGGCGGCACGCTCAACCGTTCCGGCCGGACCGGGGGCCCGGGTCTATCGCCACGGGGTCACGGACGGACGTGGATCTCGCCGATGCCGGTGCCCAGGCTCCCGCAGTGTGCGGTGGACTGGCCGGACTCACCGGGCCTGAGGGTGACGTGCTCGCCGTCGACGTCGGGGGACCAGCCGCAGACGAGGTGGACCCAGAAGACCTGCGTCTGGCTGCCGTTGTTGCGACAGAGCGCGAAGCCCGTGTAGTCGTCGATGGCGTGCTTGCCGGTGTCGCAGGAGAGGCCGGGCGGGATCGCGGCCGGGGCGGCCGTCGCGGTCGACGCGGTGACCGGGACCGCCAGCGCTGCCGCCATGGCGGCAGCGGCGACGGCGCGCCGGGCCGACCGGAACCGGTCGCTCCCCGTGAACGGCCTCTTCCCCGTGAACAGCTTCATGGTTCTCCCTACGTGGTACGTGACGTGATGCGCTCTTACGGTGATCGATCCCGGACGGGATCACCGCAGCTCTGCCCACCCTCCGTAATGAGAAACGCGTTCACGTCTCACGCTCCGTGAGTGCGCCGGGCGGCTCCCCCGCGCGCGGCGTACGCTCGAGGGGCCGGTTCTCATGAAGCGCACCCCTGACCGGGGCGTTTTCGAGGAGGCGATGTGAACGCACACCGTTGGGCCGCACGTGCGGCGGCAGGGGCCGCGACCGTTGCCCTCACCCTGACGAGTGGTGTGGTCGCGCAGGCTGACGACGACATCGACTCGCTCCCCGCCGCAGAGATCGCCGACCGCTCGCGCGACGCCCTGCTCGACGTGGACTCCCTGCATCTGAGCGCGCGCGGCAGTCTCGACGGGAGCGGCCCGGGCATGAGCCTCGACCTCACCCTGGACCGCGAGGGAAACTGCACGGGCGGCGTCGACATGGGCGCCGACGGCTCGGTGGAGATCGTGAAGCGCGGCGACGACGTCTGGCTGAAACCGGATGCCGCGTTCTGGAAGAAGCACGTACCGATCGGCGGCTCCACCTTCGACGCGATCCTCGACGGCCGCTACATGAAGGCGGAGGCAGACAACCCACGCCTGCTGAGCGTGACCGAGGTCTGCGATCTCGACACCTTCCGCGAGCTGGTCACGGACAACGCCGACACCGCCGCCCGGGGCACCCTGACGAAGGGCGAGAGGACCGAGGTGAACGGTGCGCCCGTCGTTCCGGTGACCCGCGCCGAGGGCAACGAGCGCCTGACCGCCTACGTGGCCGCCGAGGGCACGCCGTACCCGGTGCGGATCACCGTGCGCAACGCCGACGAGCAGGGGACCGTGGACTTCTCCGGATTCGACCGGCCCGTGCCCACGGCCACTCCCTCGGCTGACGAGACGGTGGATGTCACGGCCCTGCTGGGCCGCAGCATCAAACCCGTCTGAGGCGCCGTCCGGAGCTAGGCCCTGTCGTCGAACTCCCGTCTGCCCCGCGGCGCCATGCACGCACTCTCGCCGCACCGGGCCCACGCCCGAGTACGCCCAATACGAGGACGTGAGCCCGGCACGACGGGATCCGGCGTCAGCACTCAGGCAACGGGTCGAGGCGGCCGGCGAGTCGACTGAGCTGCACGGTGCTGGGCCACGACTCCCGCGCGGGATGGGCGCCCCAGGAATCACGTTTACGCGTCTGGGAGCTCCGCATCCACCACGTTGTCAACGTGGTGGAATTCAGTGCGGAATTTCGCATGGATGCCGCTGTCTCGCATACAGACAGCCGAGGACGCCGTCGGCGCGATCGGCTGGGCTGTGTCGGTACCCTGCCTTGGTGCTGCCTCCCCGTGGAAACCCCGTTGCGGTACCCATCGCGTCACTGGCGTCGTTTCCCGTTCTTGTCCGTCTCCGTGTGGCAGGGCGAAATCAGAAATGACAGCGGCCCGGGCGGTGGGCTTTCGGGCGGCGAATCTGGGTCTCGGTCGAGATGGGCGGGGAAGGGGCCACAGAAGGCAGAATGGGACGAGGCCGCGCGGGCCCACTTCGTCTTCACACCCGAAGAATCCTTGCGGCCCTGGCCACGTGACGCCCCGAAGGATTCGAGGGGCGGCCGCGTCAGGTCAGTTCGTCGGCGAGCAGATCCATCAGCAGGCCGTCCCGCCAGGCACCTGTGCAGTGGTCGCGCTCGTACGCTCGCATGACCCCCACGGGTTTGAACCCGATCTTGCGGTAACAGCGGATCGCCGCGGTGTTGGCCGAGGCGGGATCGATGGTCAGCCGGTGATGGCCGCGGTCCTGGACCAGCCACCGTGCCAGCGTACGCACCGTGTCGGCGCCGAGCCCCTTCCCGTGGCACCCCGCCGTCAGGAAGATATCGATGCCGGCATGGCGGAAATCGGGATCGGTCTCTTCGTCGAACTGGACGGCGCCGATGACCTCACCCTCGAAAATCACCGCCAGCATGTCCTCATAGCTGTCCGGAGGCGACCACCACGCCGCGACTTCCGGTTCTCGTACGACCCGTTCGAGGATCTCGGTATCGTCATCGGCCACCGGCCGCAGCACGACCTTGTCCCCACGCAGCTCCATGCCCTCATTCTCCACGAGTGGTGAAGGCGCCTTCAGCCCATTCCGCCCTTCTCCACATCAGCAGCACGTGACCCACCGCAGGATGCACGTGACCCACCGCTGGATGCGCGTCCGTGCCGCGCTCGACCATGGACCGGATCACAGGCTGGGTAACACAGGACGATCACCCGCGCATAGCCATCGGCCGACCGTCAGCCCGACCACCTGCGTAACGTTCTGGAAGGGCCGGACGCTGGGTGTACAGGAGCGCCTCTTTCGGGGGTGGCCGCAACTGAACTCATACAGGGGGTTGGGGATTTGAGTCCGCGTAAGTCGCATGCCTACAGACCGCTGAGTTTGAAACACCGCGCCTGGCTGACCGTCGGGGCAGTCGTGCTCGGCGGGGGCGCGGGGGTCGGCACAACCGCTGTGGCCAGTCCCGGCACCAATCCGGTGCAGGACGGACTGAAGCCACGCAGCGCCGAGGTGCACACGCTCGACTTCAAGGGAACGGGCAGTGAGAAGCGCGACGTGCCGCGCACCGGCACCGAGCCGTTCTCACTCGTCGGTGTCACCTGGGCGAACCCGGACGCCGAGATCGACGGCAAGGCGGAGGTGCGAACACGCAACCGCGGGACCGGCGAGTGGGGCAACTGGCTGGAAGTGCATCTCGACCAGCATCTCGCCGAGAAGCGGGACGCCAAGGCCGATCTGCCCGGCATGTCCGAGCCCCTGTGGGTCGGGCCGTCGGACGCCGTTGAGGGACGCGTGCTGCGCGCGGACGGTACGTCGAGCGCCGGTCTGCCCAGAGGGCTGGAACTCACCCTGGTGGACCCGGGTGTCACGGCCGAGGAGGCCAAGGCGCCGGGCGCCGAAGCGCCGTCGGCGGCGTACGCCCTCGACGAGACCGCGACGCCTGCGGCGGTCGCAGCCGCCACGGAGACGGAAACCGCGTCCCCGACGCCTACGGATCCGGCCACGCCGACGGCGAGCACGAGCGGCACGCCGACGGGCACGCCCACGACCAGCCCGACGCCGCCCCCACCGACCGGGCCGCCTTCCACGGTGACCCGGCCGCCCATGACGCTGCGAACCAGCTGGGGCCCGGACAAGTCACTGGCCACGAACTACAGTGACCCGGAGTACATCGACAGAATCCAGGCCGTCTTCGTCCACCATACGGTCGACTCGAACAACTACAGCTGCTCCGAGTCCCCCGCGATGGTCCGCGCGCTCTACGCGTACCACGTGACGCCGCGCCCGGGTTATGAGGGCTGGAAGGACATCGGCTACAACTTCCTCGTCGACAAGTGCGGCCAGATCTTCGAGGGCCGTGAGGGCGGCGCCGACCTGCCCGTCCTCGGTGCGCACACGTACGGCTTCAACTCCTACTCCACGAGCGTCGCGCTGCTCGGCGACTTCGAGACGGGCAAGCCCAGCCGGGCCGCCCTGGACTCGGCCGCGCGCGTCGCCGCCTGGAAACTCGGCCAGTACGGTGTCAGCCCCAGCGGCACGGTCACGCTGACCGCGGCCGCCGACACCGGCAAGTACAAGGCCGGCGAGAAGGCCACGCTGAACACCATCTCGGGTCACCGCGACGGCTTCGCCACTCTCTGCCCCGGAGCGAACCTCTACAGCAAGCTGCCGGCGATCCGTGAGTTCGCGTCCGGCGCGGGCCGCAACTCCGCGATCCCGACGGCCGACCTCAACCGTGACGGCATCACCGACCTGGTCGTCGGTACGCCGAAGGTCGCGAGCAGTGACGGCAGCGTCCACATCCTGCCCGGGGGCACGGACGGCCCCGTCGCCGCGGCGCGCCGCACGCTGAACCAGAGCAGCACGGGGGTGCCCGGCACCTCCGAGAGCGACGACCGGTTCGGTTCCTCCACGGCGTACGGCGACCTGAACGGTGACGGTTTCGCCGACCTGATCGTCGGCGCCCCCGGCGAGAACGGGGTGACCGGACAGGCCGACACCGGTTCCGTCACCGCGCTGTACGGCCCCGCGCTCACCACGGGCGAGCTGTACTGGACCAACTCGGACACCCGGACCGCGGACGAGGAGCTCGGCACGACCGTCGCGGCCGGCGACTTCAACGCCGACGGCAAGGCGGACGTCTTCTCCGTCGCACCGGGCGCGCCGGGCCGCTGGTACGCCTGGGACTCCGCGACCGGCGTCGGCACGAGGGACTATCTGGACACGGCCACGTCGTACACGGGCCGTGTCTCGTACTCCTCGGCGTCGAGCGGCGACTTCAACGGTGACGGTTACGCCGACGTGGCGGTCTCGTTCCGTGACACGGCGGGCAAGGGCCGCCTGGTGTGGCTGAAGGGCTCGCCGGCCGGTCTGCAGCGGGTAGGCATGCTGACTGCGCCCGGCGGCCGTTCGCTGGCCTCGGGCGACCTCAACGGCGACGGCTACACCGACCTCGCCGTCGGACAGCCGTCCGCCACCGAGTCGGATCACACCGCTGTGGGCGGCGCCGTCACCGCGGTCTTCGGTTCGTCGACGGGTCTGACCTCCACGGGGACCAAGACCGTGCACCAGGACACAACCAGCGTCCCCGGCCTCGGCGAGAGCGGCGACGACATGGGTGCGTCCGTCTCCATCGGTGACGTCGACCTCGACGGGTACGCCGACATCCTGGCCGGCTTGCCCGGCGAGAACGTGACCCGCAGCGACATCTCGTACGTCAACGCCGGCTCCACGCTGCTGCTGCGCTCCACCGCCACCGGTCCTACAGGCACGGGCGGCGCCATCTACTCGCAGGACTCCGCGGGTGTGCCGGGCTCGGCCGAGACGGACGACCGCTTCGGTTCGGCGGTCTCGCTGACCGACCTGTCCGGGTACAGCCGGGCGGACGTGGCGATCGGCGCCGAGGGCGAGGACACCGGCAACGGCACCGTCCTCCAGTTCGACAACAGCAGCACATCGGGCATCGTCACCACCTCGGGCGTCTTCTACGGCCTCACCGAGCTGGGCACTCCAGCGGCCGCGCGCATCGGTGAGGTGCTCCACCCGTAGAAGGCTTCAGCCGTTGGGGCAGCGCTACGCGCGCACTCCTCGAGCATGCGACCGGGGCCCTCCCATCAAGCCATGAAGGAGGGCCCCGGTTCTTCTCTGCCGACCGCCCGTGCCGCGGACCCGGCGTGACGCCGGGCCCACGGCACGGTCACAGCCGCTTGGCGCTGCGCAGCGTCTTGGCGTAGTAGCCGTTGCCGTCGAGCCGGGAGACTCCGCCGACGTTGCCGATGGTCGGGCCGTTGACCTCCTCGCGGCTGGAGACGAAGATCAGGTGGCCCTCGGTGTCGTAGCCGAGGACTATGCCGACGTGGTCGAGCCGTTCCTTGGTGCGGGCGTCCAGCTTGAAGAAGACGAGGTCGCCGGGCTGGAGCTGGTCGATGGCGGACGGCCGGTCGTCGGCCGTCACCCCGGTCAGCGGGAGCACGTCGACGCCCTCGTCGGAGCGGGCCATGCCGTTGGCGGTGCGCGGCAGTCCGTCGCCCGAGGTGTCCGAGGACATCAGCGGGTAGCGGGTGCGGTAGCCGAGCACCATCCGTATGAAGCCCGAGCAGTCCAGAGACTTTGCGCGCATGGTTTCGGGGGTACCCGTCCGGCCGTCCCGGAAGGGGTAGGGCGTGCCGAGGTAGTCGTAGAAGTCGGACTGCTCCAGGCGCAGGTCGCCGCCCTCCGCGCCGGTGGTGTTCAGCGGTCCGAAGTCGGCGTCACCGGCGTAGGCGAGGCCCTGCTCGTCCTTTTTCTGCGGGGCGCCGGTCACGTACTGGAAGGAGGTGGCGAAGAGGTCGTCCTCCTTGCTGTCCCCGTACTCGGTGTACCACTCGGTGAACCACTTCTCCTTCTCGGCGCCCTTCTCCCAGGACTCGGGCATCAGCCGCACCCAGTCCGTGGTGGAGACCTTGGACGAGGTCGAGGCCGGTTCGGCGAAGGTGCGGGCCGGGCCGGTGAGTGTGGCCAGGCGAGCCCCGTCGGTGAACACCGCCTTGATCTGACCGTCGGCGCCGCGCAGCACCGACCGCGCCGGGTTCTCCAGGCGGGACCACTTGGCCTCGCTCTTGTCGGCGGAGGCGGAGCTCTCGCCGCCGTCCAGGACGCCGACGTTACGGACCTCCGTCACCCCGGGCGCCTCGTGCTTCCGCAGTTCCAAGGTGAGGTAGCCGGAGGTTGCGACCAGCGCCAGCACCACCAGACCCGAGACGACGGGCCGCGACTTTTTCTTCCCTGCCATCGATTACTCCTCGGTCGTTCTGGGCGGCTTGTCAGACAGTGGGCATGATGCCGAGCAGCAGCCCGGCGGCGACGACGATGTAGGCCATGAGCGAGACCGTGCCGGTGGCCAGCAGGGTGGGACCCTTGGGCTGTCGCACCAACTGGTAGGCGATCAGGCCGGGCACGATGAAGCCGAGGGTCTGGTTGCCATAGAGCAGTGGGAACTCCAGCGACAGCAGGATCATCACCGTGCTCTGGAGCAGCACGCCGAGCAGCACCACCGAGGCGAACAGCCGCTTGCCGTAGAGGATCATCAGCCGCTGCATGATCTTGGTGCCGCCGTAGGTGAGGGCGGTGACACCCACCACCATGGCCGCGCGCTGGACGTCCTCGATCAGTGTCAGCGCGAGCCACCCGGGAGTGATCATGCCGCCGGGGGAGAGGTTGGTGGTGAGGTAGCACACCAGCGAGAAGAACAGCCCTATGGCGATACCCAGGGCGGCCATCTCGGGGGTCAGTGCGGCGGTGGTCAACGGGATCTCCGGGCGTCGTCGTGCGGCTCTTCGTAGGGCGGCCAGGTCTGCTGGGCTGATTCGTACGGCTGCTGCCACGGCGCGTCGGCGTTCCGCCCGAAGGGCTCGTACCGCTCCTGCTGTGCGTACTGCTCCTGTTGCGCGTGCCACTCCTGCGGCTCGTGCTGCTGCCAGGACGGCCCGGACCCCTGGGGCGGGATGCGGACCACAGGTATCTCCTGCGTCTGCGAGGCCTGGTAGCGCTCCTCGTACGCCGGGGGGTACGAGGCGAACGGGTCCAGGCGGGGAGCCTGTGCCGGGGTCGCCGCGGTGGCGGGGTCCGGTGTCTCCTCGTTCGTGTCACTCTCGTCGGCGGGAAGTTCGGCGAGGTACTCCAACAGCTCCTCGCCCTGGCCGTGGATGTTGCCGATGGCCACCAGGGAGGCGCCGTCGGACATGCGGCCGAGCAGAGTCGGCATGAACTCCTCGGCGGACCGCTTCTCGCCGCCCAGGTCGACCGCCCGGTCCCGCCACTCGGCGGGGATGGCGTCGATGGCGCTCTTGGAGGGGTTGCCGATGACGAAGACGTGGTCGGGCTGGAGGTCGGGGACGATCTCGCCCATCTGCCCGTTGCGCTCCACGCGGTCGGGGCGGCAGTTGATCACCACGTTCAGAGGGCGGCGGATGGCACCGAGGTCGAGGAGCTGGTTGATGTTCATCAGCGTCGACTCGGGGTCGTTGGCCGCGAAGACGTTGGCGAAGGCGAGCCGGTTGCCGTCGGGGGCCACATAGCGCTCCACGGAGAGCACGCCCGGGTCCGGCGGGGCGTCGTACATGCCCTGGAGGGCGACGTCGCGCTCCACGCCGAGCAGATCGGCGACGACCAGGGCGATCGCCACGTTCTCCTTGAAGGTGAACCAGCTGAAGCCGCGCAGCTCGTCGTCGCTGACCATCTCCGGGTCGGCGTACACCAACTGGCAGTTCCGGGCGTCCGCCTCCTCCTGGAGGATGGCGAAGCGCTCCTTCTCGGCGGTGACGCAGATGCCGTCGTGAGGCATCGAGCGGCACAGCGAGCGGGCCACGTCGTCGAGGGTGGGGCCCATCTCGGCAAGGTGGTCTTCGCGGACATTGCACAGCACGCCGATGGTGGAGCGGATCAGCTTGCTCTGGTTGACCTCCTGGAGCGCCGGCATCACGGCCATGCACTCGATGACGAGCGCGTCGGGCCGGTAGGTGGCGGCCCGGCGGACGATGCCGATCTGCTCCACCACGTTGGCGATGCCGAACTTGCGGTAGACCGGCTCCTCGGTGGCGTCGGGGTGGATGAAGCGGGCCGCCGTCCCGGTCGTCTTGGCGACGGTGATCAGGTCACCGCCCCGCAGCGCACCCGCACAGAGCCGGGTGATGGAGGACTTGCCGCGGATGCCGTTGACGAGCACCCGCGAGGGGATGGTGTGCAGCGCGGCGTAGTGCCGACGCTGTTCCACGATGCCCGCGACGAGCAGGAACAGACTGCCGATGGACAGGACGAAGTAGAGGTAGAGCACGCTTGGTCACCTTCCTCCGGCGGCGGGCCGGGACTCCGCGGGCCGGCGCACCTGGTCCTGCCGGCGGGCCTGCAACTGCTGGCGGATCAGTTCGAGGCTCCGCACGACAGCGCCGACCTCGTCCTGGTAGCGGGGATAGTGGACGGTCTTCAGATCGCCATCGGCGAGCTTTTCGGCACCGGTCGCCAAGGCCCGCAGGGGCCGTACGACGACGAGGTGGATCCAGCCCAGGCAGACGACGATCAGGGCGATGCCGAGCAGACTGGCGAGCACACTGCGGTCCTCGCGCTCGTAGGCGGTGATCTCGAAGTGGCCGGCGTCCTGCCAGCTCACGATGGTCCAGCCGAGGTCGGACGCGACGCCGCCACCGGTGAACGGCGCCGCTGCGGCCACGGTGACGGCACCACCGTCCCGGATGAGCAGGCCGTTCTCCACGGGCCCGGCGCCCACCTGCACATTGGCGGCGCGCACCAGGTCCGGCAGCGCATCGTTCGGCAGCCCCTCGAAGGCGAGGAAACCGTCGCTGGCGGCGAGCGTCCGCGCGTCGGCGTTCACGATCCGGACCTCGCCGAGGCCGGGCCGCTTCAGCAGCGAGTTGAGGAACTCCACCCGCACCTCGCCGACGAGGGTCATGCCCTTGTGCTCCGGCACGGGCGCCCCGGCCTGGACGACGGGCTTCTTCTCGCCCCTGCCGGAGACACGGACCAGTGACAGGTCCTTCTCCGCGCTCCAGTCGTGGGGGTCGCCGCCGGCCCGGGCGATGATGCCGCCGCCCTCACCCACGACGTACAGCGCCTGGTAGCGGGTGTGCTCGCGCAGGGCGTCCTTCAGTACGGCCTGGGTGGCGGCGGGGTCGTCGGGGTCGATCAGACGTGAGGTGGAGACGAGGTCCGCCTGAGCCTCGTTCAGCGCCCGGCGGGCCCGGTCGGCGACCAGGTCGGTGCGGTCGCGCTGGTCGTTGACCATGACGGCGGGGATGCTGACGGTCCCGTCCGTGCGGTTGAGCAGGAATCCGACGGGGATGCACCACAGCAGCAGGAGCACCGCCGTCAACACCAGCGGCCCGCGAGCACCGCCCCGGAACCTGCCGGCCGGGCGGGCGTCGGCACCGCCGTCCGGGGCGCTCACGCCGAGCTGGCAGCGGGTGCGCTCGAGGGCGGCGCCGATGCGGGCGGCCTCCCCCCAGCGGGGCACCGTGACAGGGCGGATCAGGTCGCCGCGGGCGAGCCGGCGGGATTCCAGGAACAGCCCGAGCAGCGGACGCTGCACGGTCATCCACAGCACGGCGACCGCGAGGAGCCCCAGCAGGACCAGGGCGCCCGCCGCGAGCAGGCCGAAGAGCTGCCGTCCGTCCTCGGCGACGGTCTGCTGCTGGACCACGGGGAGCATGGCGACGACCGTGAGGCCGAGGCCGGCGGCGACGCTCTCCCCGTCCTCCGGGTCCGAGGCGGCGAGGGAGGCGTATCCCGCGGTGGCTGTGCGGCCGTTGTAGTCCTCGCCCAGCAGGGTCCCGCTGACGCCGGGGTAGCCTCGGGATCCGGGCTCCCGGGCGCTGATGGGGTTCTGTTCGGTCTCCTGGGCGGCCCGGTCGGACAGCCGGCTCATCTGCTTCTGAAGGAAGGTGAGTTCCTCGCGCTCCGCGTCCGAGTTGAGCGCCTCGGACTGCTCGAAGCCGGCGGTGGCGAGGATTTCGCCCCCCTGCGCGACGACGGCCATGCTGCGGAACGGGCCCAGGTTGATGGAGGGCACCGAGAGGCTGTTCGAGGCGATCAGCAGTTGCTGCGCCCCTTCTTTCCCGTCCAGCACGGCCATCGTCATCAGGCGCACGTCGCCGGTCTCCAGCCGCACCATGCGCGGGGTGAGCGCCTCGTCACCGGTGAGGACGTCCTTGTCCAGCCAGGCGAGCGGGATGCGCTCTCCACGAGCCGCGAGCACCTTGCCGCTGCCCAGGTCCAGCACCATCGTGCCGGTCCACTTCTGGTACGCCTTGCTCAGGTCCGACAGCACGCGCTCGGGATCTGCCGGGCTGCCCATGGTCAGCGCGGCGGCGGTGCGTTCGAGGTCGGTGACCCTCTCGTCGATCGAGGCGCGCAGGGCGATGGCGCCGTCCTGGGCGAAGTACTCCTGGGAGGAGAGCACCGCCTTCGACGCGACCGGCTCGGTGTCCGGGCCCAGCACCTTGGCCGTGAGGCCGGCCAGGGCGAGGATCAGTACGCACAGCAGCGCGATCGGGGGCCGGATGCCGCCCAGCAGCGGCATATCCGCGCGTCTGCGGCTGCGCCGCCTGCCTCTCGGCACGAGGGGCGCGGCAGGAGTCGATGTCACCGGTCTTCTTCCTTGGTCGCTGCGGGTGCTCAGTGCCCGGAGGATGCACCGCTGTCGCGCGGCTTCGAGACGCCGTCACAGCAAAGACTGATAAACGGCGACATGGTTGTGTCCGTCGGCACGCAGAGATGTGTGGGCCTGGTCACTTCTCCAGTGACAGCCGCTTCAGGCCGTCACCGCCTGGCGCGCCACGGTTGTAGAGGAAGCCGCGCGTGCGGTCCTCGGCCAGCCGGTATCGTGCGATCCGGTCGTCGGAAAGCCCCTCGGGGTCCTCCAGCGCCTGCTGGACGTCCACCAGTCTGAGGTCCTCGACCGCACCCTCGGCCGCCTTCTCCCCGGCCTCGATCTCGGGCGGGATGTCCATCTGCGTGGTGCGGTAGCGGGCGGAGACGTCCCAGCCGTCGTCGGTCTCACGGAACTCGAACCAGCCGATGGCCCCCTCCTCGGTGAGACCGGTCGGCGAGGAGTGCCGTGCCACCTGATTGCCGAGGCCGTACGCGATCCAGGTGCCGTTGACCTTCTGGATCGGCTGCACGACGTGGGCGTGGTGCCCGATCACCAGGTCGATCCCGGTCTCCTCGGTGATCCGCCGGCCCATGTCCAACTGCGGGACGCTCGGCTCGTTGTAATGTTCCAGCCCCCAGTGCAGGGAGAGGAGCACCACCTCGGCACCCTTGTCGCGGGCCCGCTTCTCGGCCTTCTTCACCTCGTCCGTACTGGACCGGTTGAAGGCCCAACGCTGCTTCTCGGGTGTGGGGTTGAGGAAGGACTCCCAGGAGTACGAGAGGTGGGCGACCTTGACGCCGTTGACGTCACGGATGTCGATCTGCTCTGCTTCCTCCGGGGTCCGCGCCGACCCGGTGTGCCCGAGGCCGACCTCGTCCATGGCGTTCAGCGTGCGCCGCACCGCTTTGAGTCCGTGATCGAAAGTGTGATTGGAGGCCGTCGAGCAGGTGTCGTACCCCACGTCCTTCAGGGCGGTCAGGATCTGCGGCGGAACCAGGAACTCCGGGTATCCCTGGAACGGGCCCTTGGGCTTCCCGACGGGCGTCTCCATGTGACAGATCGCAAGGTCGGCCTTGCTGATCACGGGCTTCACCCCGGCGAGCAGCGGCCCGAAGTCCAGTCCGGCCTGTCCTTGCCCGCTCTTCTTGGCATCCTTGGCGGCCTGATCCACGAGTTCCGGGTGGATCAGGACGTCACCGGCCGCGGCAACGGTGAAACTGCGGCCGTCGCCCTTGGCCTGCGGCGGCGCGGCCTCGGAACCACACGAGACGGTCAGGCCACCGGTTATCGCCAGCACCGCCAGCGAACGACCTATACCGAAAGACTTACGGAATGTCACCGATCCATACTTGCATGAACGTTAAGGGCGACCATGAAATCGTCATCACGGGATGGTCACGCTTTCTGCGCGGTTGTGTTCCAGCAGGTTTGATCCTGACCCTGGTCGCTTGCCAGGCCGATACGTCCCCGGCCCCGGAGGACTCCGTTCCGCGCGCCCGGGAGCTGGTCGACGTGCGCAGCCGCATCCTCGGGTACACAGCGAAGTTCCAGGCCGACTCCCCCTACACCCCTCCCGGCGGGGCACAGCGCGCGCGGCTCGCGAAGGCCGTCGGGAGCCTGCTGTCGGGCGATACCCAGAAGGCGGAACGGCAGCTCGGCCCGCTCGGCCTCGGCGTCACCCGCCTCACCGACACCGACACCGGCCGCCGCTACGACGAGATCGCCGCGACCGGCACCGGCGAGAGCACCGGCTGGGGCCGCCTGTACCTGAACGTCGACTCCACCGTCCGCTGGAACGTCCAGGTTCCGCACCCCGTCGCCGACCGCGACACGGAGGCCCTCGGCATCCGGCTCCTGGAGCGGAATCCCGGCGGCGCCCTCGTCCTTGCCGGCGCGCACCGTCGGGCCGGCGACGGCGACGCGGCCGATGTCGCCCACCGCGAGGACAGCGCCTTCCAGGCGGTCGTCGTGGAGCTGCAGAAGCGCGGGGTGCCCGGCGTTCAGCTGCACGGTTTCGCCGACTCGTCCGACCGCCCCTACGACGCCGTGGTCTCCACCGGCGCCGTCGAGTCCGCGCCCGCCGAGGTGGTTGCCATGGCGGACCGTATGGACGACGACGGGATGCGGGTCTGCCGGGCCTGGGCGGCACGCTGCCCGCTGGAGGGTACGACCAACGTCCAGGGCCTCTCGGCGCAGCGCGAACACGCCGGCTTCGTCCACGTCGAACTGGCCCGGCACGCCCGCGCGGAAGAAGGCCGCGACGCCGAGGAGGCCGCGGACGCCCTCGCCGGGCTGGTCACGGCGTGGAAAGTCAGCAGTCCGTCACGGGGATGATCTGTCAGACGCATGTCGGGTGAGCCGAGCGCCCGAGCGGCGCTGACCGGCCTGGTCCGCGAGCTCCTCGCGACCCGCCGCGGCAAGGCCGGGATCGGCGCCCCGGAGGACTTGTCGGGCTGCCGGGCTGCCGGGCTGCCGGGCTGCCCGACAACGAACGCAGGCGCGGTAGGGGGCGCTCGCCGTGGCCATGAGTTTCGGCTACGACGACGAGAAGGTGTCCATCGGCCGGCTCGCCGTCTCCCTGGACCACGCACCCGTCCGGCAACCGCGCGTCCTGACGGTGGCAGTCGGTCCGGCACGGCCAAAAGGGCGTCCCGTAGTCAGGCTGTGCCCACGGAACCCGCACGCAGTGGTGTTCTGGAGGAGCCTCGGTCGCACTCAGGGGCCTGTCCTCGCTGCCTGCTGCCAGGGCCTGCCCCCGCGAGCGCACTCCGGGGCCGACGGCACGTACAGCGGCGCCGTCGGCCGCTGGAGGCTCGGTGGTCGCGTGGAGCGTCTGGGTGTGCTGATGTCCGGGATGCGAGGGATTATCGGAGGATGAGTGGTGGTGATCCACTGGCGCCGTCCGGAGAGCGGGGCGGGCGTGGGCGATCGGAGACGGCCGCAGGCGGCGCCATGCCGCCGGCCTGGTCCTCGGGGTCGTCGGCCCGGCGTCGGAGGGGACGGCCGTGAACGAGGACCGTCTCCTCAGGCGGTACCAGGCGCTCATGGGGGCCGTGCCGCAGTCGGTGTGGGTGATGTCGCCCGGCGGTGTCGTCACCGTGTTGTCCGAGGGCGGGATCGCCGAGAAGCTGTGGACTCCCGGCACTGACACCTCGTGGATGGACGCCGTGCATCCCAAGGACCGGGACTGGTTCCAGCGGGCCTGGCGCAGGGCCACGCAGCAGCGGTCCCCTCTCGACACGATCGTCAGGGTGCGGCTCGACGGTGCCCTCGACCGCTTCCGCCACGTCAAGATCATCGCTGCGCCCGTTGTCGACGAGGACGGTGAGGTGGAGTTCGTTGGAACGGCCACCGACGCGGAGGAACACTGGCGCGGCCGGATGCGGGAGAAGTTGCTGGCACGTATGGCGGCGGTGCCCGCGGCCCGCGATCTCTCGGAGGCTTTTCTGACGACGGCCGCGGCCGTTGTGCCCGAGCTCGCTGACGCGGTGGCCATCTTCCGTCTCGTGGACGGCGTCGAGGCCGGTGTGCGGCCCGCCGACGCACCGGCCGCAACGTCGCCGGAGCGTGTGGGGCTCGCCCCCGGGCTGCCTCCCCTGCCCCCGCTGGACCCGGATTTCGCGCTCGGCCCGGTCGCCCGGCAGGCCGTCGAAAGCCAGGAGGCCCGGCTGCTGGTCTTCCCGCCCGACGGGCCTTCCGGCGAGGGGCTCTCGGACGCTTCCGCGCGGTGGCTGCGGGAAGCCGGGGCAACGGGTGTGGCGTTGGTGCCCGTGGTGGTGGACGGCCGGACCGTCGCGCTGGCGACCATCGCGACCTGCCGGGGCAACCCGCCCCCGGACGAGGCCGACCTCTCGCTGCTGCGGGACGTCTTCCAGCAGATGAGCGGGCCACTGCGCCGGACGATGGAGCTCCAGAGCATCCGTGGCAAGGCGCTCGCACTGCAGCAGAGCTTCCTGGCGGTCCCGCCGTCCATCGACGGTCTCACAATCACCGCGCTCTACCATCCGGCGGACTCGGCGGCGGAGGTCGGTGGGGACTGGTACGACGCCGTGCGACTCTCCGCCGACGCCCTCGCCCTGTCGATCGGCGATATCGCGGGGCACGACCTCGACGCGGCCATGGCGATGGCACGGGTCAACAGCATCCTGAGAGGGCTCGCGTACGACAGCGGCCCGGCCGCCAGTCCTGCGGTCACCCTGAGCCGCCTCGACCGCATCGTGCAGGCCCTCGACGGCCCGGCCATGGTCACGGCGGTGCACGCGGTCCTGCGTCGGCAGACACAGGGCGGCTGGCACGTCGCCCTCTCCAACGCCGGGCACCCGCCGCCCCTGCTGATCCCGGCGGACGCGCCGTCGCGGTATCTGCACGACCTCACGGCCCCGGACCCGCCCCTGTGCGTCACCGACGACCTCACCCGAACCACCCTCCACGCAGACCTGCACGCGGGCGACACCCTGGTCTTCTACACCGACGGGCTGGTGGAGACGCCGGACACGGACATCGGTGACAACCTCCGGCGGCTGCGGACTCGCACCGATGCGCTGGCCCGCCGGAGCCCGCCGCTGCGCTCCCTGGTCCGCGGCCTTCTCCCACCTCTTCACCACCGGCGGGACGACATCGCCATCATCGCCCTGCAAGCCCGGCCGGACTCGTGACCGCTCGTACCGAGCACCTCATCGTTTGCGCCCGGAACAGGGCCTCTATACCGTCGAGAAGGCCCGTCCCCGGACGAAAGAGGCTCTGTATGAACACGCCGAACGACCGTCAGGGCGGACTGGCGACCTCACGGGCCCACTCCGCCCGGGTGTACGACTACATCCTGGGTGGCAAGGACCACTACCCCGTGGATGCGGAAGCGGGCGAGGCCATGGCCCGGCACTGGCCCGCCCTGCCCGTGCACATGCTGGAGAACCGCCGGTTCATGCACCGCGCCGCGCGCTTCCTGGCAGAGGAACGGGGCATCCGCCAGTTCCTCGACATCGGAACCGGCCTGCCGACGTCGCCGAACCTGCACGAGATCGCGCAGGAGGTGGCTCCGGAATCGCACGTGGTCTACGTCGACAACGACCCCATCGTCCTCGCCCACGCCCGCGCCCTGCTGCACAGTTCGCCCGAGGGCGCCACCGCCTACGTGGACGCGAACATGCACGACCCCGACGCCATCCTGGACAGCCCCGAGTTCCGGGAGCTGATCGACCTGAGCCGGCCCGTCGGCCTCATGGTGATCGGCATCATGCACTTCATTCTGCCGCCCGACGACCGGCGTCTGATCGCCAGGCTGCTGGATCCACTGCCGCCCGGCAGCTACCTGGCGATGACCATCGGCACCGCGGACTTCGCGCCCGAAGAGGTCAACCGGGTCGCCCAGGAGTACCGCCAGCAAGGCATGCCCTTCGCCCTGCGCGAACTCGCCACCTCCACCTCGCTCTTCGACGGCCTGGAGCTTCAGGAGCCCGGGGTCACCCAGGTGCACACCTGGCGCCCCGGCCCGGAACAGAACGGCATCGACGGCCGCGACATCGCCATGTACGGGGCAGTCGCCAAAAAGAACTGAAGCGATTTCCGCGGTCGTGCCGTCCCGACCTGCGACCGCCTGTCGGGTCGCGCCGTTGACTTGACTCCTGCGCGCGCCTGCTCGTCGTCCTCGGCATCACCGCCGCCGACGAGGAGACCGCCCTGGCCATGATGGACTGGCTGCAACAGCTCTGGGCCGCCTCCGGCGTCACCGAGATCCCACGCGTCCCCGCCCAGCCATACATCAGCCCTGGACGAACGACGACCCTCGCCTCGCATCGACGTCATGCTTCTGTAAGACGCACACCCCTGGGTCTCCCGGGCCGGAAGTGACTACTTTCATAGGGCGATCGAGTTTTTGCGCTCACGTCGCACTGTGCTTTCGTTGCACGCGTGCGCCGTGACGGAATGCGATCGCCGAGTCAGCATGTGAACTCCGTCCCGAGGAGCCTTCTTGCGCACCTACGCAGTTGAATTCATCGGTACCTTCTTCCTCGTCCTCACTGTGGGCACAGCAGTGCTCTCCGAGGCGCCGTTAGCCCCGCTGGCCATCGGAGCGGTCCTGATGGTCATGGTCTACGCCGGAGGTCACGTCTCCGGCGCGCACTACAACCCGGCGGTCACCCTCGCCGTGCTCATCCGCGGCCGGATCAGCATGGAGGCCGCGGCCGGGTACATCGGCGCCCAGTCGCTGGCTGCCCTCACTGCCGGGCCTCTCGCTCGGTGGATCGTTTCTCCCGAGACCACGCATCGGCTCTCGTTATCCGGCCACCAGCTCGTCGCCGCCCTCGTGGTCGAAGCGCTCTTCGCTTTCGCACTCGCCTATGTGGTGCTGAACGTCGCCACCAGTTCCAGCCACCCCGACAACTCGTTCTACGGGCTCGCCATCGGTTTCACCGTACTGGCGGGCGCGGTGACGGTCGGGGGGATATCCGGCGCCGTGTTCAACCCGGCTGTGGCACTCGGTGGAGCCTTCGCGGGCCTGCTCGACTGGTCCGCTATCTGGGTCTACCTACTCGCGAACCTTGTGGGCGGCGCGGCAGCCGGGATGGGCTTCCGCGTTATCCACCCTCACGACCGAGGCTCCCTCGTCACCGCCGAGGAGGCCACGGACTCCCGTGGCCTCGCCGTGCAGTCAGGCACGTGACCTGGTGTCGCTCTCTTCCGCGGAAGAGCCGCCGACCGCCGAAAGAATCCACCCCGCTGTCCGTGGGGCGCAGGAAGCGGCGCACGCCTGCTGGAAGCTCGCCGTTCACTCGGTACGACGGGACCTGACGATGCGCGTGCGTGCCCGCCCTCCCCGGTGCGTGCCTGGCCGGCGCCCTGCACGACGTGGCCGTCTGTCACAGCACCGGAAGACGGACTCGCCAGGCCGGGAAGACCGAGCACGCGGCACTGGAGTTACTGCGCCGGCTCGCACCGTACAGCCGAACAGGTGGATGGCCGTCAACCACCCGTACCGGTGCCTGGACCGAACGACTCTGTCAGCGGAGGGCGGGAATGACGGTGGAGCCGTAGGCGTCGATGGTGCCCTCGCGGTTGTCATGCATGTCATAGACGGCGAACTGGTCAACGCCCAGGGTCTTGAGGTGGCGGAGCTTGTCGATGTGCGTCTCGGCGGGGCCCAGGAGGCAGAAGCGGTCGACGATCTCGTCGGGGACGAAGACTGTATCGGGGTTGTCGGCGCGGCCGTGGTGGCCGTAGTCGTAGCCCTGCCGGTCCTTGATGTACGCCGTCAGCTCTTCGGGGACCATCGAGGAGTGTTCGCCGTACTTCTCCACCAGGTCGGCGACGTGGTTGCCGACCATGCCGCCGAACCAGCGGCACTGATCGCGGGCATGGGCCAGCGCCTGCGGGGAGTTGTCCGCGGTGACGTACGCCGGTGCGGCGACGCAGATGGTGAGGGCATCGGGGTCGCGGCCCGCGTCGGTGGCAGCCTGCCGGACCGCTTTGATCATCCACTCCGTCAGGAAGGGGTCGGCGAGCTGGAGGATGAAACCGTCGGCCTTCTGTCCGGCCAGTGCCAGGGCCTTGGGGCCGTACGCCGCCATCCACACCGGCAGCTTCCCGTTCTTCACCCAGGGAATGCGGATCGGGCTGCCGTCGACCTCGGCCTCCCGGCCCTCCGCCAGGTCGCGGATGACGTCGATGGCCTCGCCGAGGCGGGCCAGGGTGTTGGGCCGGCGGCCGGCGACGCGCATCGCGGAGTCGCCGCGCCCGATGCCGCACACCGTGCGGTTGCCGTACATGTCGTTGAGGGTCGCGAAGGTGGAGGCGGTGACCTCCCACGTTCGCGTTCCCGGGTTCGTCACCATCGGGCCGACGTGGAGTTTGGTGGTGTGTTCGAGGATCTGGCTGTAGATGACGAAGGGTTCCTGCCACAGCACGGCCGAGTCGAAGGTCCAGCCGTAGCGGAAGCCGTTGCGCTCTGCCCGGCGCATCAGCCCGACGACCTGCGAGGCGGGCGGGTCGGTCTGCAGGACGAGTCCGAAGTCCACGCGGAACCTCCAAAGTTTCGAGTCGATAGAGGACGAGACCCCGGGGCGCTCAGCCCAGGTACTGGCAGAGACCACGCGGCAGGAACGCCCCGTGCCCCGCGTGACCCACGTACTTGCGCTGATCCACCACCACCTCACCCCGTGAGAGGACGGTCTCGACCTGGCCGGTCACCGTCCTCCCCTCGTACGCCGAGTAGTCGACGTTCATGTGGTGGGTCTCGGCCGACAGCACCTGAGTGGCATGCGGGTCGTAGATGACGATGTCCGCGTCCGCACCGGGGCTGATCGTGCCCTTCCGCGGATAGAGACCGAACATCCGGGCCGGGGACGCACACGCGATCTCGATCCAGCGGCGGCGGGAGATGTGCCCGTCCACCACCGCCTGATGGAGGAGGTCCATGCGGTTCTCCACCCCCGGCAGCCCGTTGGGGATCTTGGAGAAATCGCCCCGGCCCAGGTCCTTCTGACCGGTGAAACAGAACGGGCAGTGATCCGTCGACACCACCTGGAGGTCATTCGTGCGCAGGCCCCGCCACAATGCCGCCTGATGCTCCTTCGGCCGCAGCGGTGTCGAGCACACGTACTTGGCGCCCCCGAAGTCCGGCTCCGCCAGGTTGTCCGTCGACAGGAAGAGGTACTGCGGGCAGGTCTCACCGAAGACCGGCAGGCCCATGTCCCTCGCCGCCGCCAGCTCCGCCACCGCCTCCTCGGCCGACACGTGCACGACGTACAGGGGACTGCCCGCGACCCGGGCCAGCTGGATCGCCCGGTGGGTCGCCTCCGCCTCCAGCAACGCCTTGCGGACCTCCCCGTGGTAGCGGGGATCGGTCTCGCCCCTCGCCAGGGCCTGTTCGACGAGGACGTCGATCGCGATGCCGTTCTCCGCGTGCATCATGATCAGCCCGCCGGTGTCCCCGGCCACCTGCATCGCCCGCAGGATCTGGCCGTCGTCCGAATAGAAGACACCCGGATACGCCATGAACAATTTGAACGAGGAAACACCGATCTCGACCAGCCTCGGCATCTCCCGCAGCGTCGACTCGTTCACGTCCGACATGATCATGTGGAACGCGTAGTCGATCGCACAGTTCCCGTCCGCCTTCTCCATCCAGGCATCCAGACCGGCCCGCAGCGCGTGCCCCTTCGACTGCACCGCGAAATCGACGATCGTCGTCGTCCCGCCCCACGCCGCCGCCCGCGTCCCCGTCTCGAACGTGTCCGACGCGAACGTGCCGCCGAACGGCAGCTCCATATGCGTGTGCGCGTCGACCCCGCCCGGAATCACGTACTTCTGCGACGCGTCGATCACCCGCTCCGCCGCCCACTCCTGCGAACCCGGCGCTGCCAACGCCACCACCCGGCCCTGCTCGATCAGCACATCCGCGTGCACCTCGTCCGCAGCCGTGATCACAAGACCACCAGAGATCAGAGTCCGAGTCATTTCCCAACCTTCCCTTCACACCGACCACCGAACAGCCCACCACCGACACCGGCCGGGGCCACACCCCGCCCCGCCGGCCCCCTCACACCGTTACCTCGCACAACACACCTCCCACTCCGCCGGAAAACCCCCGGCCGGGGCCGCCCCGCACGGTTGACATACGTAGGGGCCCGCCGGGCGGGGGTCAGCCCGCCGCGTGCAGGGCGTCCGCGAGGATCGCCGCGCCTTCCTCGGCCTCGGCGACGGTCAGGGTCAGCGGCGGGGCGATCCTGAGGACGCTGGTGCTGTGGCCGCCGCCCTTGCCGATGAGGAGTCCGCCCGCGCGGGCCGCTTCGAGGACGGCCGCGGCGGCTTCGGCGTCGGCCTCGTCGGTGCCTGGCCTCACCAGTTCGATGCCGATCATCAGGCCCCGGCCGCGCACCTCGCGCACGGCGGGCGATGCGGCGGCGATGCCCCGCAGTCGTTCGATGAGGAGCCCGCCGACGCGCCGCGCGTTGCCCTGGAGGTCGTGCTCCAGGAGGTACGAGAGGTTGGCGAGCGACGCGGCCATGGTGACCGGTGAACCGCCGAAGGTGGAGATGGAGTTGGCGTCGAGGCAGTTCATCACCTCGGCCCGGGCCACCACTCCCCCGACCGACATGCCGTTGCCGATGCCCTTGGCGAAGGTGAGGATGTCCGGCGGCCCGTTCTCGGCGTGCGCCTGCCAGCCCCAGAAGTGGTCACCGGTACGGCCCCAGCCGGTCTGCACCTCGTCCGAGATCCACAGCACCCCGTGCCGGTCCAGGACCTCCCGGAACGCGGCGAACAGGCCGTCGGGCGGGGAGGTGAAGCCGCCGACGCCCTGGATGGGTTCCGCGATCAGGGCGGCGGGTCGGCGGGTGTGCCCGAGGAGGTCCTCCAGGTCGGCGACGCACGCCTGGATGAACCGCTCGTCGCTCAGCTCGGCGTACGGGCCACGGCCGCGGACGCCGCCGTGGACGTACAGGGTCTGGAGCGGGGACAGACTCGTGGGCGACCAGGCCTGGTTGCCGGTGATGGAGACCGTGGAGAACGACCGGCCGTGGTAGCTGTTGCGCATCGCGAGGATCTGGTTGGAGCGGCGGTACGCGGTGGCGAGCAGCAGGGCGGTGTCGTTGGCCTCGGTGCCCGAGGTGGTGAAGAAGACCCGGGCGTCGGGGATTTGGGAGAGATTGGCGATCCGTTCGGCCATCTCCACCATGGGGCGGTTGAGGTAGAGGGTGGACGAGTGGATGATCCGCCCGGCCTGTTCGGCGACCGCCTTGGTCACCTCGGGCAGGGCGTGGGCGGTCATCGTGGTCAGGATGCCGCCGAAGAAGTCCAGGTAGCGGTTGCCGTCCGCGTCCCAGACGTGACGGCCCTCGCCGTGGGTGAGTTCCAGGGGGTGGCGGTAGTAGAGGGCCAGCCACTCGGGGCTGACGGCGAGGTGGCGCTCGTGCAGTCCGGTCACGGCTCCACCAGCCCGTCGTAGGCGTCGGGCCGTCGGTCCCGGTAGAACGCCCACTGTTGGCGGACTTCCTCGATCAGGTCGAAGTCCAGGTCGCGGACGAGGAGTTCCTCTTCCTTGTCGCTGGCCACGTCCCCGACGAACTGGCCGCGCGGGTCGACGAAGTAGCTGGTGCCGTAGAAGTCGTTGTCGCCGTACTCCTCCTGGCCGACCCGGTTGATCGCGGCGACGAAGTACTCGTTGGCGACGGCGGAGGCCGGCTGCTCCAACTGCCAGAGGTGGCTGGAGAGTCCGCGTGAGGTGGCCGACGGGTTGTACACCAACTGGGCTCCCCCGAGTCCGAGTTGCCGCCAGCCCTCGGGGAAGTGCCGGTCGTAGCAGATGTACACGCCGACCTTGCCGACGGCGGTGTCGAAGACCGGCCAGCCGGCGTTGCCGGGCTTGAAGTAGTACTTCTCCCAGAATCCCTTGACCTGCGGGATGTGGTGCTTGCGGTACTTGCCGAGGTACGAGCCGTCGGCGTCGATCACGGCCGCGGTGTTGTAGTAGAAGCCGGACTGCTCGATCTCGAAGACCGGGACGACGATCACCATGCCGGTCTCGCGGGCCAGGTCCCGCATGCGCCGGACGGTCGGGCCGTCGGGGACCGGCTCGGCCCAGCGGTAGTGCTCGGGCTCCTGGACCTGGCAGAAGTAGGGGGCGTTGAACACCTCCTGGAAGCCGATGATCTTCGCGCCCTGCCGGGCGGCCTCGCGCGCGTGTTCCTCGTGCTTGGCAATCATGGATTCGGTGTCGCCGGTCCAGGTCGCCTGGACGAGTGCGGCGCGTACGACGTGGGACATGAGCTGCTCCTTCGACGCGGCGTCAGAGAGCCTGCACGCGTTCTCTACGCACGTAGATCGGTGCATGGATGGAGAACGTAAGCCCCTCCGTCCGGCGGGGCAAGACCATCGCCGTGAACCGGCGGAGTCGATCATGTTTCGCACCCGACCGGTCCACAACGGCCACGGTCCCGGTCTCCGGTGGTCGTCAAGACGCCCCCAGGGGTCTCCACACACGCCCGGGAACCTCAGACGCCCGGCACGCCCGCCACCCGCAGCGCGTGCACCAGGTCCCACTCCCGTTCCACCGACACCTCGCGGGCCGCCGCCAGGAGCAGGGGCGGCAGCCGGGTGCCGCCGGTCCCGGCCAGCTCGGCGGCCTCCTGCGGGGTGCGTACGCGGACGAAGGCGCCGAGCAGGTCCCGTGCCTCCCGCTCCCGGCCGGCGCCGTCCAGGGCGAGCACCGCCTCGGCCACCTCGGCGGCGGGCCGGGCGACGCCCTGGCGCAGCAGGAGCCCGCAGTCCGCCTCGCGCCCGGCGACGGCCAGCGCGCCCGCCGCGGCGGCGAATCCGGCGGGCGGCAGCGAGGACACCTCCCAGAGCAGGGTCGTCCAGTCGGCGGCGAGCCCGGCCCGGTACAGGGCCACCGCGAGCACCGGCAGCCGGGGCGCGGGCCAGGCCGCGACCTCGCAGAGCACCACGTGCGCCTCGCCGCCCCGGCCCTCGGCGCGCAGCCGGATCAGCTGGGCGACGGCCCCGGCGACGGCCTGCCCGGCGGCCGGATCGGGCAGGGCGTCCGGCGCACGGTTCCCCCCGGCAGCGCCCCGGCCCTCGCGCCCCTCCTCCCCCGCGCCACCGCCGAAGCGGGCGCCGCGCGGGGCGGGCGGACCCGAGCGTGAGGGCACGGGCGGACCGGGCAGCGGCGAGGGCGCGTAGTCGGCCTCCTGCGCCTCCTCATCGACCTCCAGGCCGGCGAACCGGGCTCCGCGCGGCTTCCCGCGCCGGGGAGCGGGGGCGGTGGGGGCCGGGTCGTCGGGGGCATCGGCGGTGAAGGCCGAGGCGTCGGGCCGGACCCCCTCGACGCCCCCGGCCGACGGCCCGTAGGCGTCCTCGACCCGCGGCCGGACCCCGGGGACCGTCACCGCCGCCAGCCGCCCCCGCAGTTCGGCGCAGCGGGCGGTGGCGCGTTCATGGTCGTCGCGGGCCCAGGCCAGCGCTTCCGGTTCGGCCGGGACCGGGCCGCCGGGCCCGGCGCCGCGCAGGCGTTCCGCCGCCCGGTGCTGCTCGCGGACCATCAACCCCAGCCGGTGGACGAGCTCCTGGCGTCCGCCGGGCCGCCGGTCGTGGGTGGCCGCGGCCGCGGAGTAGAGCGCGGCGGCCCGGACCGAGACCTGCTCGGCGAACCGGGCGCCGCGCAGGGCGGCGAGGTCCGCGAGCAACGACTCCACCACGTCCCAGGGCGGGATCTCCGCCCCGTCCAGGCAGGACCGCATACCGACCGGGTCGCGCCGGGTGAAGACCCCGTACCAGCCGCGTCCGGGGTCCAGTCGTGCCGCCAGTTCTCGCAGGTAATGCGCGAACGCCACGATTTCGTAAGCCTGCTGATGCACCGTCATCGTCGCCCTCGCCGACCGTCGACTGAAGCCTTCCAGTCCGGAGGCATTCGACCGCAGGCGTGTTACAGGGCGGCTACGCGCAGCTTTCGGGCACGATGCGGCAGGAGTGCACCGCCCGGCTGCGCACCCCTGCGCGCTCCGCCGACGGCGGGAGCACTAGGGGCCCGAAGGGGGCTCAGAAGGTGATGGCGATCCCGGTGTGCGGGCGCTTGCCGAGCCGGGCGACGGTCGCGGGCCAGTCGACGAGCCAGAACTTCCAGGTGTACTTGCGCGCCAGCAGCTTGCGCGCCGCGCGGGTGCCGTCCTCGTCGAGGAGCTTCGCCGTGCCCTCCGCGCTGGGGGCCCCTTCGGCGATCCTGCCGCGCACGTCGCAGACGGTGACGACGACTTCGCCGTTGTTGCGCAGCCGCTTGACCTTCCACGAGTCGGAGCGGGTCCAGACGTACAGCACATCGCCCTCGGCGGCGGCCCAGACGGGCGTGGCGACGGGTGTGCCGTTCTTCCGGTACGTGGTCAGGCTGACGTATTCGGTGCGCGCGAAGTCCTGGAGAGTCACGGCGCGACCCTACGCGCTCCGAGAGGCGACCCGCCGGTCAGGGCACGGCCCGGACTACGCGATCAGCGGGACGGCGGCCGGTTCCGGCGCGCAGCGGCCGAGGATCTCGTCCATGGAGAGGCCCAGCGCACCGGCGAGGGCTGCCACGGTGAAGAAGGCGGGGGTGGGTGCGCGGCCGGTCTCGATCTTCCGGAGGGTCTCCGCGGAGATTCCGGCGCTCGCGGCGACGGCCGCCATGCTGCGCTCCCCGCGCGCCGCGCGGAGCAACGCGCCGAGCCGTTCGCCGCGCAGGCGCTCTTCGGGTGTCAGAGGGGTGCGAACCATGCGCCCATCGTACTACGGAATGCCATTTCTATACCGTCATTACTATACCGGTTCGACCGGTATAGTAATGGGCATGGTGCACATCAAGACGGACACAGACATCGCAGCGATGCGCGAGGCCGGCCGGGTCGTCGCGCAGATCCTGACCCGGGCGCGGGAGGTGGCGGCGGTCGGCGTGACCCCTCGCCAACTGGACGAGGCGGCCCGCGAGGTGCTGAGCGCGGCCGGGGCCTCCTCGCCCTTCCTGAACTACAAGCCGCACTTCGCGCCCACCCCGTTCCCGGCCGTCATCTGCGTCTCGGTCAACGACGCGGTCGTGCACGGCATCCCCTCGGCCGATCCCCTGCGCGACGGGGACCTGGTCAGCGTGGACGCGGGAGCCCTCCTGGGCGGCTGGGCCGGTGACTCGGCGATCAGCTTCACCGTCGGCGAGGCCCGCCCCGCCGACACCCGGCTCATCGACGCGGCGAACGAGGCCCTGGCCGCCGGGATCGGCGCGGCCGTGGTCGGCAACCGGATCGGCGACATCGCCCACGCGATCGGCACGGTCTGCCGGAAGGCGGGCTACGGCATCCTGGACGGGTACGGCGGCCACGGGATCGGCCGGACCATGCACGAGGACCCGTCCGTGCCGAACGAGGGACGCCCGGGGCGCGGCATGGCGCTGCGGCACGGCATGGTCCTGGCCATCGAGCCCATGCTCATCGGCGGTGGCGGCGACGAGTTCCGCCACGACGAGGACGGCTGGACGCTGCGGACCACCGACGGCAGCCGTGCGTCGCACGCCGAGCACACGGTGGCGATCACGAACGACGGCCCGCGCGTCCTGACCGCGCTGTGAGCACCCGTACGGACAGCCCTCCTACGAGCGCCCGACGAACTCCCGGGCCAGTTCCGCTCCCCGGCTCCGCGCCCGGGCGCGGCTCTCGATCGGGGAGATGCGGGAGTCCTTGAACGCGATGTAGGTGACGCCGGACTCGGCGCCTCCGGTCGCCGGGTCGGGATCGATGCCCAGGGCCTTCGCCATGGCGTACGACGCCTCCCCGATGATGCCCGTGGGGCCGGTGTCGCCGATCACGCCGTACCGCACCCGGTCCCGGTACACGACCGCCACGACGCTGCCGCCGGTGAGCCCCGACTTCCGGTAGTCCCACACCTTGCTCGGGCCCGGTACGACCACATGGGGGAGCGCGGCCGAGTCCAGGGGTTCGCCGCGGGAGCTCTGGAACGCGGTCTCCGGCAGGAAGGAGGGATCGGTCCTCCGGTTGCAGGCCTTCGTCTTCCGGCCGTCGCAGTCGATGTCCATGTCCGCCTTCCAGAAGACGGCCTCCTTGGTGTCGCAGACGGGCACCGTCGCCTTGGGGCTGCCGCTGTCCGTGCGGTAGACGCCTTGCGAGATCCGGGTGCAGGCACGGACCTCGGCCAGCAGTTCGGCGGCGGTCGCGGCGGTCGTGCCCCCTTCGACGGCGGTCGTCCCGGCCGCCACCGGCTCCCGTCCGCCACCGGCCCCGGGGCCGGTGGCGGTGGCGGGGCCGGTGGCGGTGGCGGACGCGGGCAGGGCAGCCGCTCCGAGGAGCGCGGCGCCGCAGGCGGCGGATGTCAGGGCGAGCATGCGGGTGCGCATGGTGCGGAAGGACCCTTTCCGTAGACCGAGGGAGCCCGGCACGGGTCCCCTTGTCGCAGGCCAAGGCCGCGGGGCCGGCACCACGCGCCGTGTCGCGCGATACCGGCCCCGGGGCCCCTGCTCCGTCGGTCGGCTCAGTGACCGCCGCCCGGATGCACCACCATGGCCGAGCCGCCGCCCCGGCGCACCTTTTCCGCCGCCGCCAGCCAGCGGCCGTCGGGCAGGCGCTGTACCCCGGTGGCGGCCCCGATCTCCGGGTTCTGCCTGAAGGCGTGGCCGAGCTTCTCCAACTCCGCGCGGACCGGGCTGTTCCACAGGTCCGGCTCGATCTCCGTCGTCGGCGCGTTGCGCTGACTTGCGCGCGGCGCGGCGATCGCGTCGACCAGCGGGAGCCCCCGGTCCAGGTGTCCGGTGAGCGACTGGAGCACGGTCGTGATGATCGTGGCCCCGCCCGGCGAGCCGAGGGCGAGCACCGGCTTGCCGTGCTTCAGCACGATGGTCGGGGAGATCGACGAGCGCGGGCGCTTGCGCGGTCCCGGGAGGTTCGGGTCGTGCACGGCCGGATTGGCGGGCGCGAAGGAGAAGTCGGTCAGTTCGTTGTTGAGCAGGAAGCCGCGGCCGGGCACCGTGATGGCGCTGCCCCCGGTGGTCTCGATGGTCAGGGTGTACGCGACGACGTTGCCCCACTTGTCGGCCGTCGTCAGGTGGGTGGTGTTCTCACCCTCGAACATGGTGGGTGCGGCCGTGCCGCCGCTGCCGCACCGCTCGGGGTCGCGCGGGTCGCCCGGTGCCAGGGGGCTGGCCAGCGCCCTGTCGTCCCGGATCAGGCACTCCCGCGCGTCGGCGAACCGCTGGCTCAGCAGTTCCTTCGTGGGTACGTCCTCGAACGCGGGGTCGCCGACCCAGCGTCCCCGGTCGGCGAACGCGATCCGGCTCGCCTCGATCAGGCGGTGGAGGTACTGCACCCGGTCGGCGCGCGAGAGGTCGGTGGACTCCAGGATGTTGAGGGCCTCACCGACGCTGGTGCCACCGGACGAGGAGGGTGCCATGCCGTAGACGTCCAGGCCCCGGTAGTTCACCTTCGTCGGATCCTTGCGCAGGGTCCGGTAGGCGGCCAGGTCCTCACGGGTCAGGTCGCCGGGCCGCACCTTCCGGGTGGCGTCCGGGTCGACGGGCGGCCTGCGCACCGTACGGACGATGTCGTCGGCCAACTCGCCCCGGTACAGCTCCCCGACGCCCTTGCGGCCGAGCTTCTCGTACGTACGGGCCAGGTCGGGGTTCTTGAACACGGAGCCGACGGACGGGAGTTCACCACCCGGCAGGAACAGCTCGGCGGAGGCCGGGAAGTCGGCGAACCGAGCCTGGTTGGCGGCCGTCTGCGAGCGGAAGGTGCCGTCCACGACGAAGCCGTCCCGGGCCAGTCGCTCGGCCGGTTTCAGCAGCGTACGCAGGGACTTGCTGCCCCACGCGTCCAGAGCCCGCTCCCAGGTGGCCGGGGTGCCGGGGGTGCCGACGCCGAGGCCGCTGGTCACGCCCTCCTCGAAGGGGATCGGCTTGCCGTTCTCCAGGAAGAGGGAGGCGTCCGCGCTGCGGGGCGCGGTCTCGCGGCCGTCGATCGTCCGCACGGTGCGCTTCTTGGCGTCGTAGTGGACGAAGTAGCCCCCGCCGCCGATGCCCGCCGAGTACGGCTCGGTCACGCCGAGCGCGGCGGCCGTGGCCACGGCCGCGTCCACCGCGTTGCCGCCCTTGCGCAGCACCTCGATCCCGGCGGCCGACGCGTCCGGGTCGACGCTCGCCACCGCTCCCCCGTAGCCCACCGCCACCGGGGACTTGGGCGGCGCGGGACGCGGGGCGGCGGACGGTGACGAAGCCACCGGGGTGGCGGCGCCCACCGACGCGACCACGGCGAGGACGGCCAACAGCGACGTGTTCCGGCCGACGGAACGGCGCATACGTACCTCCAGTCAACGGATCTCCCGCCGCAGGGTAGCCCCGGGGGTGCCGGATCGTCAGGACCGCCTCGAACGGTTACCCGGATGACCGACGCCATGCGCGCCCGCGACGGCCAACGTGCGCACCATCGTGCTGGTCGCGATGGCCGGCGGAATCAGTCGGGTCAACGGGCGCCGGGCGGCCGGGACACGGAGCGGGACCGACCGGACAGGTAGGGGTAGGCGCGGGCAGGGAGCAGAGAGGCGAGTTCGGCTCGCGGCCGGCCGACGGACAGCGGCTCACGGAACGGCAGCGCAAGGTACTGGCCGGACTCGGGACGGGCCTGACCCATGCCGAGATCGCGAGCCGGCCGCACCTCGTCGAGGGCACGGTGAAGGTCACGCGGTGGCCCGTAATTGGGTAGGGGGACGCGTCCGGGCCTCGAGATCGCGGGACGGAGGGCGGAAACCGAGCAGCTCGGCACGGGCTCCTGCTGCCCGGCGACAGGCGGGAGGCGGGAGGCGAGCGACGCGGTCCGCGCGTCCGGAGCGGTCCGGTGCGTCATCCGTTCCGCTTCCCTCGGTTTGATACCCGGTTTGATACCTTTCACTGGACACGAAATTCGATCGGATGTTCGTTTTTGGGATCTTCGACGCGTCCGTTGTCGGCAGTAGACGCTCACGTTCTCCGACGTGCGGCGTGCCACTCAATCGGACCGGGTGAAAGCTCATGGCAGGAACCGACCAAGAGAAGGCGCTGGACACCGCACTCGCACAGATCGAGCAGAAATTCGGCAAGGGCGCGGTGATGCGCCTGGGTGAGCGGCCGAAGGAGCCCATCGAGGTCATCCCCACGGGATCGACCGCGCTGGACGTCGCTCTCGGCGTCGGCGGTCTGCCGCGCGGCCGTGTGGTGGAGGTGTACGGGCCGGAGTCCTCCGGCAAGACGACGCTGACGCTGCACGCGGTGGCGAACGCGCAGAAGCTCGGCGGTTCGGTGGCGTTCATCGACGCCGAGCACGCGCTGGACCCGGAGTACGCGAAGAAGCTCGGCGTCGACATCGACAACCTGATCCTGTCCCAGCCGGACAACGGTGAGCAGGCGCTGGAGATCGTCGACATCCTGATCCGATCCGGCGCGATCGACCTGATCGTGATCGACTCCGTGGCGGCCCTGGTGCCCCGTGCGGAGATCGAGGGCGAGATGGGCGACTCCCACATGGGCCTTCAGGCGCGTCTGATGAGCCAGGCCCTCCGCAAGATCACCAGTGCGCTCAGCCGGACGAGGACGACGGCGATCTTCATCAACCAGCTCCGCGAGAAGATCGGTGTGATGTTCGGCTCCCCGGAGACCACCACCGGTGGCCGGGCGCTGAAGTTCTACGCCTCGGTGCGCCTGGACATCCGCCGGATCGAGACGCTCAAGGACGGCACCGACGCCGTCGGCAACCGCACCCGCGTCAAGGTCGTCAAGAACAAGGTTGCCCCGCCGTTCAAGCAGGCGGAGTTCGACATCCTCTACGGCCAGGGGATCAGCCGCGAGGGCGGTCTGATCGACATGGGCGTGGACCACGGCTTCGTCCGCAAGGCCGGCGCCTGGTACACCTACGAGGGCGATCAGCTCGGCCAGGGCAAGGAGAACGCCCGCAACTTCCTCAAGGACAACCCCGACCTCGCCAACGAGATCGAGAGGAAGATCCTGGAGAAGCTCGGAATCGGGGTAGCGGTGGCGACTGCGGACGCCGAGGACGCGATCGCCACCCCGGCCCCCGCTGTCGCCCGAGCCCCGTCGGGAGACGCCGCCTGACAGGCATCGGCACGAGTCGTTCTGCCTGCTGCTGGGGGTCGTCAACTCCGGTGCGTACGGCCCCGATGTGGTCGAGCCGGCCGGCGATGTGACGCGCGAGGCCCAGGCCCCCGTGCCCAACACGCCCGCGTCCCACCGGGCCGGCGGCTGACCGGGCCCGCCGTCAGCGGCGCAGCCGCGCCCGGCCGGCCGCCACCATCCCGGTGATCTCGCCGATCCCGAACGGCCGGGCCAGCAGCACCACCACGAGCAGCAGCGTGAGCGTCCCGGCTCCGGCGGCCGCCATGTCACCCGCGCCCTCCGCCGCGCGCGCCGCACCGTACGCCAGCGCACCGGCGGGCAGGCAGGCGGCGACGAGGCGGGCGTGCGCACCGAGGGTCGGCGACCGCAGCAGGGAGCCGGCACCGGGGCCCGAGAGCCGCCGCGACAGGACGTGACCGGTGACGGCGAACCCGGCGCAGAAGGCCACCGTGCTCGCCCCGGCCATCCCGGTCACCGCCCAGCGCGCCGGCAGCAGGAGGTACGCGGCGACCGAGAGGCCCGCCTGGACGGCGGCGATCAGCAGGTTGAGAAGGAACGGGGTGCGCGTGTCGCTCATCGCGTAGAAGCCGCGGGAGAGGACGTAACTCCCGGAGAAGGCGATCAGCCCGGGGGCGAACGCCGCCATCATCCCGGCCATCACCGTGATGTCGGCGTCGGTGGTGCGCCCGTACCCGAAGACGGAGCCGATCACCCAGGGCGCGAGCACCAGCAGCACGGTGGCGGCGGGCACGACGACGGCGGCGCTGGTGCGCAGGGAGTACGCGACGTCGCGCCGCACCCCGGCGAGGTCGCCGTCGGCGGCGGCCCGGCTCATCCGGGGCATCAGCGCGGTGACCAGCGAGACCGTGATGATCCCCTGCGGGACGACCCAGAGCTGATAGGCGTAGCTGTACGCGGTGTAGCCCGCCCCGCCCGCGACGCCCTGTTCTACGGCGTGCTGTCCGGTGGCGGTGGAGAGCCGGGTGACGACCCAGTACGCGAGCTGGTTGGTGAGGACCAGCAGCACCAGCCAGCCGGCCGCGCGGACCGGCCGGGTCAGTCCGCTGGCGCGCCAGTCGAACCGGGGCCGCCAGCGGAACTCGGCGGAGCGCAGGGCGGGGAGCAGGGCCAGGGTCTGCAAGGCTATCCCGGCGGTGGTGCCCCAGCCGAGGAGATGGGCGTCCGCGTTGGAGAGGGCCCCGTCGGAGTCGGCGGCGACGCCGATGTAGAGCCCGAACACCCCGATGATCACGACGTTGTTGAGGACCGGGGTCCACATCATCGCGCCGAACCGGCCGCGGGCGTTGAGGACCTGGCCGAGCAGGGTGAAGAGTCCGTAGAAGAGGATCTGCGGCAGGCAGTAGCGGGCGAGGGCGACGGTCAGTTCGGCCTGGCGGCCGTCGTAGTCGGTGTACACGCCGACGACGAGGGGCGCCGCCGCCACGGCGAGCGCGGTGAGCGCGAGGAGGCCGACGGTGCACAGGGTGAGCAGCCGGTCGGTGTACGCGGCTCCCCCGTCGGCGTGTTCCTTGGCCGCCCGGACCAGTTCGGGGACGAACACCGCGTTGAGCGCGCCGCCGATGAGCAGGATGTAGAGGATGTTGGGCACGGTGTTGGCGACCGTGTAGCCGTCGGCGGTCAGGCCGGTGCCGAGAGCGGCGACGACGACGGCCGAGCGGACGAAGCCGGTGGCACGCGAGACGACGGAGCCGGCCGCCATCACGGCCCCGCTGCGCAGCACCGAAGCGGAGCGGGCCGGGGGGCCGGTGGCGGCGCTGTCGACGGTCACGCTCACTGCTGGTCTCCCGTGTTCCGAGGTGCTGGCCGACGGTGGAGCGTACTCCGGACGGAGCAGTGAGGTTTCTCCGGGGAAAGGAAGGAACCCGACATGAGGGAAATGCCTCTCCCCTGGTGAGCACCCCTGCCTGGAGGTTTTTCCGTTGAGTTCCGCACGTCCTCGCATCCGTCGTTCCGCCCCGGCCGGCCACAGGGCCCGGCTCGCCCTGAGCGGGCCCGCGGCCCTGCTCGCCGCCGCGCTCACCGCGTGTGCGGGCGACCCCTCGGGCTCCGCAGAGGTGGGCGGGGACGCCAAGGCGCCCGGCACCAGCGTCTCGGTGAACCTCAAGGGCAGGGCGGCGGCCCCGGGCGGACCGGTGAAGGTGACGCTGGCTCACGGAAAGCTGAAGGCGGTGTCGGTGACGGCGGGCGAGGACGGCGCGCTGGCCGGGAAGATATCCGCCGACGGACGGAGCTGGACATCCGATCGGGTCGCCGCGCCAGGCACCGCGTACACGGTCGAGGCCAAGGACGTGGGCGGCGGCAGCGACCGGGCCACGTTCGCCACCGCCAAGGCAGAGAAGGTCAACAAGCTTCTCCTCGCGCCGGGGAAGAACACGACCGTGGGCATCGCCCAGCCGCTCTCCGTCGTCTTCGACCACCCCGTGAAGGACAGGGCCGCGGTCGAGAAGGCCCTGAAGGTCTCCACCTCCAACGACACCGAGGGCTCCTGGGGCTGGCTCCAGGACTACTCGGGCAAGGACCGCGTCGACTGGCGGCCCAGGGAGTACTGGAAGCCCGGCACGAAGGTCACCCTGGACGCCCAGCTGAACGGGGTCGACACGGGTGCGGACGGCGGCTGGTTCGTCCGCGACTACACGACGACGTTCACGATCGGCGCGGCCCAGGTGGTCAAGGTCGATCTGGACCGGTCCCGGCTCGCCCTGCACCGGGACGGGAAGCGGGTCCTGGACATCCCGATGTCGGCGGGCACCCCGGGCGGCGAGAAGGCCTCCTGGCGGGGCACGGCGGTGCTGATGTCGAAGGAGGGCACGATCAACATGCGCTCCGAGACGGTGGGCCTTGGCGACGCCTACGACAAGATGGTCGACTACTCGATGCGGCTGACCTGGTCCGGGATGTACGTGCACGCCGCCCCCTGGAACGCGGGCGTTTTCGGCCGGGCCAACCGGAGTTCGGGCTGTGTCGGGATGAGCGACGCGGACGCCGCGGCCCTGTACGGACAGGTGCGGGTGGGCGACCCGTTCGAGATGACCGGCACGCAGGCCAAGGGCACGGTCGCCGAGGGCAACGGGTACGGCGCGTGGAACCTCTCGTGGGAGGACTGGGCGGCGAAGAGCGCCCTGAGGTGAACCGGTAGCGCCCGCTGCGGGCCCGGAGCGCGTACGTAGCGCTCCGGGCCCGCAGCGCTGCTGACACCACGTCCAACAATCGTTACCTTCACGCAACGCACCCGGTAGTTACCAGCGGTAAACAACTGGGGTTACCGTCGGGTCACTTTGCACTGACACGCGTGAGGAGTGACCCGTGGTACGTCCGAAACCGGCACTGCGCACCACCGCTTCGATCACCACCGCCGTCGTCCTGCTCACCGGAGCCGCGCTCGGCACCGCTCCGGCGGCGACGGCGGCCCCCGGCACCGTGCCCGCGGGCGCGACCGCCCAGGGCCTGACGTTCCACGACATCCCCGGGTCCGGGGGCATCACCCTGAAGGGCAACGTCTTCACGCCCGCCGGGGCCGCGGCCGGGACGAAGCATCCGCTGATCGTCTTCCCGACGAGCTGGGCCATGCCGCAGATCGAGTATCTGGCCCAGGCCCAGAAGCTCGCCGACTCCGGTTACGTCGTGGTGAGTTACACCTCGCGCGGCTTCTGGCTATCGGGTGGGGAGATCGAGGTGGCGGGCCCGCCGGACATCGCGGACGCCTCCGCCGTCATCGACTGGGCACTGGAACACACCTCCGCCGACCCGGACCGCGTCGGCATGGGCGGCGTCTCCTACGGGGCGGGCATCAGCCTGCTGGCGGCGGGGCACGACGCGCGGATCAAGGCGGTGGCCGCGCTCAGCGGCTGGGCCGACCTGATCGACTCGATCTACAGCGGGCGCACCCAGCACCTCCAGGCCGCCGCCCTGCTCGGCGGCGCGGGCTTGGTCACCGGCCGCCCCGGCGACGAACTCAACCGGACGCTCAAGGACTTCCTGGGCTCCAACCTGGACAAGGAGCCGGAGATGATCGCCTGGGGGAAGAAGCGCTCCCCCGCGACGTATCTGGACCGGATCAACGCCAACGGCGCGGCGATCATGATGGGAAACGCCTGGGGCGACACGATCTTCCCGCCCAACCAGTACGCCTCGTTCTACGACAAGCTCACCGGCCCCAAGCGGCTGGAGTTCCGCCCCGGCGACCACGCCACCGCCGAGGCCACCGGCCTGCTCGGGCTGCCGAACGACACCTGGACGAGCACCCGCCGCTGGTTCGACCGCTATCTCCGGGGCGAGCGCAACGGCATCGACACCGAGCAGCCGGTCCAGCTCAAGTCCCGTACGGACAAGGGATACGAGGGCTACCCGGACTGGAAGTCCGTCGGCGCGGTGAAGAACCGGATCCCGCTGGACGGCACCAAGAAGGTGTGGGCGAACGTCGACTCCGGCGCCAACGGCGGCATCGCGATCCTGTCCAACGCGCTGGACCAGTTCCTGAAGCTGCCGCCGACGGTCTCCGTGCCCCTGCTGCCGCGCACCTTCGCGAGTGTGTGGCAGTCCGAGCGGTACGCCACCGAGCAGCGGATCCGGGGCACGTCCGCGCTGCACACCACGGTCACCGCCACGAAGCCGAGCGGCACCCTCGTCGCGTATCTCTACGACGTGGGCCCGCTCGGCATCGGCAGACTGGTCAGCAACGCTCCGTACACCTTCCACGGGCAGACGCCGGGCCGGCCGTTCCCCGTCGACCTGGAGCTGTACTCCACGGCCTACGACGTCCCGGCCGGTCACCGGCTCGCCCTGGTGATCGACACCGTCGATCCGTTGTACATCGAGCACAACCCGACCGGCGCGCAGCTGACCTTCTCCTCGCCCTCCACGGACCCGAGTCATCTCTCGGTCCCGCTGCGCGAGAAGTGATCACCGACTGCTGCCGGGCGGGCAGGGCCCGGCTACTGTCCTCCCGGCAGCAGCGTCCCCGGTTCGGCCGGGGCCACCCCCACCGCCTCCGTCTTCGGATTGCGCCGCTGACGACGGGCCACCCAGGTGGCGAACCACGAGAGCAGCATGCACATCCCGATGTAGATCGGAGAGATCACCATCACGACGGGGATGAAGGGAAGATCGTAGTCGAGATTCGACGCGATCAGCTTTCCGGCGTGGAGGAATTCCTCGTAGGTGATCAGATAGCCCAGTGAGGTGTCCTTGAGCGCGACCACCAGCTGACTGATGATGGTCGGCAGCATCGCGCGCACGGCCTGGGGAGCCAGGACGAACGTGGTGACCTGTGTCTTGCGCATGCCGAGCGCGTACGCCGCCTCGCGCTGGCCCCGGTCCACGGAGTTGATCCCGGTGCGGAACACCTCCGCGAGGACGGAGCCGTTGTAGAGCGTCAGCCCGGCGACCAGGGCGGGCAGCGGCTGGACCTTCAGCGCCACGAAGATGAAGAAGATCATCACCAGCACCGGCATGGCCCGGAAGAACTCGACGAGCAGGGTGGAGATCCAGCGCAGCACGCGGTGTTCGGAGAGCCGGCCGACCGCCAGGACCGCGCCGAGGAGGAGCGAGAGGACCGCGGCGTACGCGAACGCCTTGAGGGTGTTGCCGAGGCCGCGCAGGAGCAGTTCCTGGATGCCCTTGTACGCGAAGGGCGTCCACTTCTCGGCGGTGAACTGGTCGGTGTCGAAGAGCAGATAGACGATCCAGCCGAACAGCGCCAGGATCACCACGGTCGAGGCGATCCCGTACATCAGGTGCCGTCTGCGGGTCACCGGGCCGGGGATGTCGTAGAGCGCGGTGGCCGCCGGGAGCGTGGGCCTGCGGGTGAGGGTCTTGGTCATCGTGCCACTCCCCAGCGCTTCTCCATCACGTTGAACACCGCGCTGATGGTCAGGGTGATGATCAGGTAGCCGACGGCGATCCAGATGAAGGACCAGATGATGCTGTAGCCCAGCTCGTTGAGCGTCTTGTAGGTGCCGAGGAGTTCGGTGACGCTGAACGCTCCGGCGATCGCGGAGTTCTTCGCCAGCGCGATCAGGGTCGAGCCGACCGGCGGGATGACCGACCGGAACGCCTGCGGCAGCACCACGGTGCTCAGGGTCTGGCCGAAGTTCATGCCGAGGCTGCGGGCGGCCTCGCCCTGGCCCTGGGGCACGGTGTTGATGCCGGAGCGCAGCACCTCGCAGATGAAGGCCGAGGTGTAGCAGCCGAGCGCCAGCACCGCGAAGACCTGGAACGGCAGGACGAGCCCGAAGCGGGGCAGGCCGAGCAGGACCGCGAAGAACAGCAGCGTCAGCGGGGTGTTGCGGAGCACGGTGACCCAGACCGTGCCCAGCACCCGGAAGGAGCCGACGGGCGCGACCCGGAAGGACGCCATCAGGAAGCCGAGGACGAGCGCCAGCGCGGAGGCGTAGACGGTCAGCTCGACGGTGCCGAGGAAGCCCTTGCCGTAGAGGGAGAAGTTCTCTGTCAGTACGTCCATGGGTGGGGCCGTCCCCTCAGTTCGCCGGGTAGCGGTCGATGGGCGGCGGGGTCGGCGCGGGCGCTCCGGAGAGCCCCAGCGTCGCTTCGTACGCCTTCTTCCAGTTGCCGTCCTTCTCGTTGGCCTCCAGCGCGTCGTTGAGCGCGTCGCGCAGGGCGTTGTCGTCGCGCGGTACACCGATGCCGTACGGCTCCTCGGAGAAGGGCTTGCCGACGACCTTCATCTCGTCGGGCGCCTTGGCCGCGAAGCCCAGCAGGATCGCGTCGTCGGTGGTGACGGCGTCGACCTGGAAGGTGAGGAGGTTGTCGACGCAGATCGAGTACGTGTCGTACGCGACGAGCGTCGCCCCGGGGTAGTCGGCGGCGATGCGCTGGTAGGGCGTGGAGCCGGCCGCCGAGCAGACGGTCTTGCCCGTCAGGTCCTCGGGCCCGTCGATGTCGTTCTCGTCGGTGCGCACCAGCAGGCCCTGGCCCGCCATGTAGTACGGGCCGGCGAAGCCGACGAGCTTCTTGCGCATGTCGTTGATGGTGTAGGTGCCGACGTAGTAGTCGATCTGGCCGTTCTGCAGGGCCGTCTCGCGGTTGGCGGAGGCGATCGTGCGGAAGCGGATCGTCTTCGGGTCGAAGCCGAGCGAGGCCGACATCATCCGGGCGATCTCGATGTCGAACCCGGAGTAGACCCCGCTCGCCGGGTCCTTCTCCCCCAGGTACGGCTGGTCCTCCTTGGCGCCGACCACCAGATAGCCGCGCTTCTTCGCCTTGGTCCAGGTGCGGGAGTCGGGCAGTTCGAAGCCGGTGTCGACCTGGTAGACAGGCAGCGCCTCGGCCTTTGGCCCCTTGACCGGCGGGCTGCCCTCCTTGCCGCAGCCAGCGGCGAGTGCGGCGAGCAGGAGACCGGCCGCGAGGGCGACGACCCTGCCCGTACGCGTGTTCCTCGTACGCAACATGGAATGCCTCCCCTCAGTGCTTGAGGATCTTGGACAGGAAGTCCTTGGCGCGGTCGCTCGACGGGGACGTGAAGAAGTCCTCCGGGGTGCGGTCCTCGACGACGCAGCCGTCGGACATGAACACCACGCGGTTGGCCGCGGAGCGGGCGAAGCCCATCTCATGGGTGACCACGACCATGGTCATGCCGTCCCGGGCCAGCTGCTGCATGACCTCCAGCACCTCGTTGATCATCTCCGGGTCGAGCGCGGAGGTGGGCTCGTCGAAGAGGAGCGCCTTGGGGTCCATGGCCAGGGCGCGGGCGATGGCCACGCGCTGCTGCTGGCCGCCGGAGAGCTGGGCGGGGAACTTGTCCGCGTGGGCGGCCAGGCCGACGCGCTCCAGGAGTTCACGGGAGCGCCGGTCGGCCTCGTCCTTCTTGCGCTTGCGGACCTTGAGCTGGGCCAGCGAGACGTTGTCCAGCACGGTCTTGTGGGCGAAGAGGTTGAACGACTGGAAGACCATGCCGACTTCGGCACGGAGCTGGGCCAGGCCCTTGCCCTCCTCGGGGAGGGGCCTGCCGTCGATCGTGATGCTGCCGGACTCGATCGTCTCCAGCCGGTTGATCGCCCGGCACAGGGTGGATTTCCCTGAGCCGGAGGGGCCGATGACCACCACCACCTCCCCGCGGCCGACGGTGAGATTGATGTCCTGAAGTACGTGCAACTCTCCGAAGTGTTTGTTGACGTCCCTCAGTTCGATCAACGGATCGACGGCCATGCGCTGCCCTACCCACTTGTCGCTGTGTCGAGGTCAGCGCAAACTATCCATCGCGAAAAGGGACTTCGCACCCGACACGCGTAAATGGCGCAAAAGGCTTTTTAACTGGATTAGGCGAGGAGAGCGGAGCCCGCGAGCCCGACCTGATCGGGACGGGAGGCCCTGGCCGCTCAGTTCTCGGCGGACTCCGCGTACACCTGGGAGAGCTCGGGGCTGCCCGCCATCGCCCAGTCGAGTCCGGCCGCGACGACGTCGATCTCCCGCCCGGACTCCAGCCGCACCACGGGTTGACCGCTCGGCCAGACGTCCCACGCCGCGCCCGGAACGGTCCGCACGATCACGGTGCCGAGGTAGAGACCGGCGTCGTTGCCGAGCCAGGGAAGCTCCTCGGGGTCGTCGCGCCAGCGGGGCGGCAACTGGTCGAGCGCGGCCAACGAGGCGGGTGTGTCGTCGAGTTCGAGTCCTTGCTGCCCCGCCCTGACGCGCAGCAGTTCGCATTCGGCGAGCAGTTCGGCCACACCGTCGGGGTCTGCCTCGACGGCTGCGGCGAGTGCGCCCGCATGCGTACCCCCCTGACGCTTACGCCAGTTGTCCAAGAAAGGGATGTTCATACCACTAGGGTCCCACCCCGGCCGGGTTCCGCACCACAGGGCGCGCGGCGTTCACCGATCCCCCACCCTGCCCCGGCCGGGGATCCGAGCAGATATCTAAAGTACGCACATGAGTGCACACGCTTACGTTTCGGAACTGTTCTCGCTGGAAGGCCGGGTGGCGGTGGTCACCGGCGGCAGTTCCGGCATCGGCCGGGGGATCACCGGCGCCCTGGCCCGGGCCGGCGCGGCCGTCGTCGTGGTGGCCCGCCGGGAGGCCGAGCTGCGCGCGACCGTGGACGAGCTGACCGCCGAGGGGTGCCGGGCCGCCTGGGTGAGCGCGGACCTGAGCACCACCGAGGGGGTGCGCGCGGGGGCGGACGAGGCCGTGCGGGCGTTCGGGGAGCCGGACATCCTGGTGAACTGTGCCGGGATCAATCTGCGCCCGCCGATGAGCGAGCTGGGCGAGGACGTCTGGGACACCACGATGGCGGTGAACCTGAAGGCGCCGTTCCTGCTGGGGCAGCGCTTCGGGCCCGGCATGGCCGAGCGCGGGTACGGGCGGATCATCCACGTCACCTCGCAGCAGGCACACCGGGCCTTCGTGAACAGCGGCGCGTACGGGGTGTCCAAGGGCGGCCTGGAGTCCCTGGCCCGCTCCCAGGCCGAGGCGTGGTCCCCGCACGGCGTCACCGTGAACACGCTGGTGCCCGGGTTCGTGCTGACTCCGCTGAACGAGCACCTCGCCTCGGACCCGGAGAAGGTGGCGGCGCTCGCCGCGCGGACCCTGATCGGCCACAACGGCCTCGCGGAGGACTTCGCGGGGGCCGCGGTGTTCCTGGCGGGGCGCTCCTCGGCGTACGTCACGGGGCAGTCGGTGTTCGTGGACGGCGGGTTCTCGGTGCACTGAGGACCGGTGCGCCCGGGCGGCGGGCCCTCGGCGACCGACCACCGTGCGCCCGGGCGGCGGGCTCTCGGTGGCCGGTCGTCGGTGCGCCGGGCCCGTCGCCCGCCGCCTGCCGCCCGTCGTGAGGGAACTCGGGGCTTCTACTGCCCGAGGGCCTGCGCCGCCTCGCCGACCGCCCGCTCCACCGCGGCGGAGACGGCCTCCTTGTCCAGACCGAGGCCGGTGAGCACGCCGGAGCCGTCCTCGAACTCCAGCAGGGCCAGCAGGAGGTGCTCGGTGCCCACATGGCTGTGGCCGAGCCGGAGCGCCTCGCGGAAGGTCAGCTCCAGGACCTTCTTGGAGTCCGCGTCGTACGGGATCAGCTCGGGCGCCTCGGCCACGGCCGCGGGCAGCACGGCCGTCGCCGCCGCCCGCAGCGCGTCCGTCGTCACGCCCTGCCCGGCGAGGACGCGGGCGGCGACGGCCTCGGGCTCCGCGAGCAGGCCGAGGATCAGGTGGGCCGGGACGATCTCGGCGTGCCGGGCGGCCTGGGCCTCGTTGTGGGAGGCGACCACCACGTTGCGGGCGCGCGGGGTGAAGCGGTTGAAGCCCTCGTTCGGGTCCGGGTCCGAGGAGCCGCCGCCCTTCTTGGGCACGAAGCGCTTCTGGGCGGCCTGACGGGTGACCCCCATACTCCGGCCGATGTCGGTCCAGGAGGCGCCGGAGCGCCGGGCCTGGTCCACGAAGTGGCCGATGAGATGGTCGGCCACGTCTCCGAGGTGGTCGGCCGCGAGCACCGCACCGGAGAGCTGCTCCAGGGCGTCGTCGTTGGTCTGCTTGATGGCCTCGATCAGATCGTCGAGGCGCACGGACGGGGTGACAGGAAGAGGCTGCGTCATGTGACAACCGTAGGTTGACACCCAGGCGGTGTCAACCTTGAGTTGTCAGGACAGTCGGTGCGGCCTCCGGCCCCCGAGGCCCCGGCTCAGAGATCGAGGTCGACGACCACCGGGGCGTGGTCCGACGCGCCCTTGCCCTTGCGCTCCTCGCGGTCGACGTAGCTGTCCTTGACGGCGGCGGTGAACGGGGCGTTGCCGAAGGTGAGGTCGATCCGCATGCCCTTGTTCTTGGGGAACCTCAGCTCGCGGTAGTCCCAGAAGGTGTAGGCGCGGTCGTACTTGAGAGGGCGGGGCAGGACCTCGCTCAGCCCCTCCGCCTCCAGGGCCGCGAGGGCGGCGCGCTCGGCGGGCGTCACATGCGTGGCGCCGACGAAGAGCGCCGGGTCCCAGACGTCCTCGTCGGTCGGGGCCACATTGAAGTCGCCGAGGACCGCGAACGGCAGGGCCTTCGCGGCGTCCGCCGCCACGGCCTTCCGCAGGGCCTCCAGCCAGCGCAGCTTGTACGCGTAGTGCTCGTGCGTGACCTCGCGGCCATTGGGCACGTACACCGACCAGAGGCGCAGCGGGCCGCAGGTCGCCGAGATCGCGCGGGGCTCCTGCACCCCGTCGTACTCCGGGCCGTCGGGCAGCCCGGTGACGACGTCGGTGAGGCCGACGCGGGAGAGCAGCGCGACCCCGTTCCACCGGCCGGTGGCGTTGACCGCGGACTCGTAGCCCAGCTCGGCGAGCGCGGCGGTGGGGAACTGCTCCGCCGCGCACTTGGTCTCCTGGACGCACAGCACATCGGTGCCGCTGCTCTCCAGCCAGGCCAGCAGCCTCGGCAGCCGGGCGGTGATCGAATTGACGTTATAGGTGGCGATGCGCATGGCAGCCAACCTAGCGGCTCCCACTGACAGTCGCCGGGGGGCTCACAGCTCGGTGACCCCGCCCGGCGCCAGCCGACCGTGGTCCGCGCCGCCCAGGGCCCCGATCTGGTTGTCGTAGATCGGCCGTGCCAGATCGGTCAGCAGGGCGTCGTGGACGTCGATGGCCCGCCGCGGCTTGACCTCGCGCACGTAGTCGATGACCTCGGAGATCTTGTTCCAGGGGGCCATGACCGGAAGCAGGAGGGTGTCGACGGGGCGGTCGGGAACGGTGAGCGCGTCGCCGGGGTGGAAGACCGAACCGTCGACGAGGAAGCCGACGTTGGTGACCCTCGGGATGTCCGGGTGGATCACCGCGTGCAGCTCGCCGTGCACGGTGACGTCGAATCCGGCGGCGGAGAACGCGTCCCCGTCGCCCACGGTGTGGACCCGCCCGGGGAAGGCGGCCGAGAGCTGGTCGGCCACGCTGCGCAGCGTCCAGATCTCGGCCGCCGGATTCGCCTCCAGGCCCGCCCGCAGCCGCGCCTCGTCGAAGTGGTCCGGGTGCTCGTGCGTCACCAGGACGACATCGGCGCCGAGCGCCGCGTCGTCCTCGGAGAAGCCCCCGGGGTCGATGACCAGGACCCGCCCCTCCTTCTCGACGCGGACGCAGGAGTGGGTCTTCTTGGTGAGGGTGAGTGTTCGAGGCGATGCGTTCATGGCTCCATCCTGCTACGCGGGCGGCGTGGTTTCCTCCTGGATCACCTTCTGCGCGACGGCGAACGCGGCTCCGGCGGCCGGGAGTCCGCAGTAGACGGCGGTCTGGAGGAGAACTTCCTTGATCTCGGCGGGCGTCAGGCCGTTGCGCAGGGCGGCGCGGGTGTGGGCGGCCAGGCCCTCCAGGTGGCCGGAGGCGACGAGCGCGGTGAGGGTGATGCAGCTGCGGGTGCGGCGGTCGAGGCCGTCACGGCTCCAGACCTCGCCCCAGGCGTACCGGGTGACCAGCTCCTGGAAGTCCTCGGTGAAGCCGTCGGCCGAGGCGTTCACCGCGTCGACATGGGCGTCCCCCAGCACCTCTCGGCGTACCTTCGTGCCCTGCTCGTGCCGGTCGTCCGGCGTCGGCGCGGAGGTCTCGGGCTTCGCGGCGGCCGGGGCGATCTCGGCCACCGGGGCGAACGGGGCGGTCGCCGTCGCGGGCCCGGGGACGAGCGGCAGCACGGGGATAGCCGCCGAGGTGTCCTGCTGCCAGGCGGTGGAGAAGTGCATCAGCAGCAGGTCGCTGACGGCGGCGGGCTGCTCGACCGGCGCGAGGTGCGAGGCCCCGGGGACGAGCGCCAGGCGGGCGTCCGGTATCCCGGCGACCAGCGTGCGGGCCTCGGCGGGACCGGTGACCTGGTCCTCCGCCCCGACCAGCACCAGGGTGGGAACCCCGATCCGGCCCAGCGCGCCGCGGATGTCGAACGCCGCGAGCGCCTCGCAGGCGGCGATGTAGCAACCGGGGTCGGTGGTGCGGACCATCTGCACGGCCCACTCGACGATGGCGGGCTGCGCGGCGGCGAAGCCGGGGGTGAACCAGCGCTCCGGCGCGGTGCGGGCCATCGGCTCCAGGCCGTTGGTGCGGACGATCACGCCGCGCTGGCGGAACTCGTCGGCCGTGCCGAACCGGGGCGAGGAGGCGATGAGCGCCAGCGAGGCGACCCGGTGCGGGTGGCGCAGGGCCAGGTCGGCGCCGACGGCCCCGCCGATCGAGCAGCCGGCGTAGCCGAAGCGCTGGACGCCGAGTCCGTCCAGCGTCGCGAGCAGCCGGTCGGCCAGATCGGCGACGGACGCGGCGGCGTGCGCGGGGGCGCCGCCGTGGCCGGGCAGGTCGTAGCGGAAGACCCGCCAGTGCTGGGACAGCTCGGGTATCTGTCGGTCCCACATGTGCCACGTCGTGCCGAGGGAGGGCCCGATCACCAGGACAGGAGCGTCTTCTGGTCCGTCGAAGCGGTATTGCATGTTTTCAGTCGCCGTCTCACTCACCCGCCCACGCTCCCACATCCCGCGCGGTCGCACGTCGCCGGGGGAAGCCGACCCGCCCCGCGACGCCCCCTGCCGCAGGGGAGTCGCCGCACGCCGGGGTCGCCGGTGGGAGACCTTCCCCACCGGCGACCCTGTTGGTCCCCCGTGCCTACGCGGGGCGTGGATTCGGCGTGATGAAGAACGCGAGGACAGCGGCGGCGACGGCGACGACCGCACCGGTGGTGAAGCCGCGCGAGAAGCCCGAGGAGTCGATTCCCGCGATGCTGGCCGCGGCCATGCTCGACACCACGGCTGCCCCGAGCGAGGCGCCGAACTCGTGGAAGGTGCTGACGATTCCCGAGGCCAGACCGGCTTCGTGGGGTTCGATCTGCCCCAGGGCCGTGGCCGACGCGACCACGAACACCACTCCGGTGCCGGCGGCGGCGAGCCCGACGCCGATCACCATCGCGAGGGTCCCGTCCAGGAGCGCGGGGACGGCCATGCCGACGGCGGCCAGCAGGAGTCCGAGCACGCCGAGCACACGGGGTCCGGTGCGGCCGATGACGCGCCCCGCCCCGTTCGCCCCGATCATGGTCGCCAGCGCCACGGGAAGGAAGAGCAGGCCGGTGGCGAGAGCTCCGTACCCGCGATGGTCCTGGAGGTAGAACGTCCCGAGGAAGAAGACCATGATCATCAGAGCGGTGGCCACGAGGATCAGGACGGTGCCGGCCGCGACCGGCCGACGGATCAGCAGCTTGACGTCCATGAGCGGGCTCCGGGCCGTGCGCTGGCGAACGACGAAGGCTGCGTAGAGCACCGCCGCGGCGAGGAGGAGACCCGCGGTCGTCAGCGTGGCCCACCCCTTGTCCCCGGCCCTGATGAGGGCGTAGGTCAGGGTTCCGGTGGCCGCGGTCACCAGGATGGCGCCCGGCACGTCGAGGCGACCGCTCGTGGTGGCGCGGGGCTGCGGCGGGAGCTGCGTGCGCAGCGTGAAGAACAGGATCAGCCCCACCGGGATGTTGATGTAGAAGACCCAGGGCCAGCCCGGCCCCGCGGTGAGCACCCCGCCGAGGAGCACCCCCAGCGCGGCACCGCTGCCGCCCAGCGCGGACCAGATGCCGAGCGCCTTGTTCCGCTCGTCGCCTTCGAAGGTGGTGACGACCAGTGACAGTGCGGCAGGGGAGAGGATGGCCGCGGCGAGACCCTGGACGACGCGTCCCCCCAGCAGCATCGGTCCCGATGTGGCGAGCCCCGCGACCAGCGAGGCGGCGGTGAACAGCACCAGCCCGAGGAGCACGAGGCGGCGGGCGCCGAAGAGGTCGGCGGCGCGGCCTCCGAGCAGCAGGAGGCCGCCGAAGGCGAGGGTGTAGCCACTGACGACCCAGGTGAGCGTCTCGCGCTCCAGCCCCAGCTCCGCGCCCATGTGGGGCAGGGCGATGGCGACGACGGTGACGTCCAGGATCAGCATCAGCTGCGCGACGCCGACGATTCCGAGGATCTTCCAGCGCCGGGGGTCGGGTGTGGAGGTTGGAGTGGTGGAAGCCATGGGTTCGGTCATGACGGTCCGCCCCCTTCAAGTTAAGTCAAACAGGTGTGTTCGAGTTCTGTCGCGTACTATAACCCATACAACGGTGTTTGACTTAAGGGGTTGCATGTCGCGCACAGTGACCAAGTCCGCCCGCCGGGCCGACGCTCGGCACAATCTGGAGAAGATCGTCGAGGCGGCGATCACCAGCCTGGCGCGCGACCCGGACGCGAGCGTGATCGAGATCGCCCGGGCCGCCGGAGTGGGACGGGTGACGCTGTACGGGCACTTCCCGTCCCGGGACGCCTTGATCGAGGCCGCGTTGACGCGGCTCCTCCACGACGGCGACGAGGTTCTGGGCGAACTGGATCTCACGGGCGATCCGCGGGAGGCCCTACGCGGGCTGATCGCATCGAGCTGGCTGCTGATCGCCCAGTCCAGCGCGGTCCTCGAAGCGGCGCAGTCCAGCCTGCCCCCCGCGCTGGTGCGAGATCTGCATGCCAAACCCGAGCAGCGGGTGGGCGAGCTGATCGCCCGGGGGCAGGCGGAGGGCGTCTTCCGCGAGGACCTTCCGGCGGACTGGCTGGCGAGCGCGTTGCACCACATCATCAAGGGCGCGGCGACGGACGTGGCCGGCGGTCGGCTGGACCGGTCGGACGCCCCCCGCCTCATCGCCGAGACGATTCTGGGCGCTTACGCACCCGTGGCCCGGGGGTGAGGTGCGGTGCGCCGCCGAAGGCGACGGCGGGCAGTTCGGCACGGCGGTCGACCCGGTCCTGTTCCCACGTGCGGGTGTCGATCAGCCACCACCGGTCCACCTCGACCAGGTAGAGACGGTGTTCGGCCGGGGCGCGCAGCGCCGACGGCGGCAGCATCCACTGCGCGCGCTCCCGCTCGTCCGGGAAGACGGTTGCGTAGAACACGGAGTGGTACGGCTCCAGGTCGGTGGCGGCGACCTCGGAGCACACCCCGGTGAACTGGGCCCCGTCGACGGCGGCGACGTCCAGCCCGGCCGCGTCCCCGGCGACGAAGAGCGATCCGCTGATCCCCGGCGAGGTCGCGATGGAGCGGCTGTGCCGGGAGCCGGTCGCCGAGCCGAACAGGAAGCGCAGCGGATCCCCGAGCCAGGCGTACTCCAGGGTCGCCACCCAGGGGCGCCCCTCCGGCGACACCGTCGCCAGGTTGAGGTAGCGCGCCCGGTCGAGGAGGGCCACGGTCCGGTTGGTCATGCTCTCCAGCTCCGCCTCGGAAACGCGCGGAGGGTCTTGCTGGGTACGGTCAGGCATCGCGGCGTCTCTCCAGGGCTACGAGTGGGGCGAGGACTACTGGGGGAACGGCGGGCCCTGGGCCCCGTCGTCAAGCTGCCGTCTGCCCCGCGGGGCCGCCCGCCGGGTGACGACGGCAGTTCGACGACAGGACCTAGGTGTGGTGCAGGAGGACGGGCAGCGCGGTGATCCCGTTGCCTATGAAGGTGCGCTCGTGCTCCGTCTCCTCGGGCCTGATGGCGAGTTCCAGCCGGGGGAACCGGTCGAACAGCGCGGGCAGGGCCACTTGGGCCTCCAGCCGGGCGAGATGTGAACCGGGGCAGAAGTGGGCGCCGAGCCCGAAGGCGAGGTGGTCCTTGTCCGCGCGGTCGATGTCGAAGGCGGTCGGGTCCGCGTGGACTCCGGGGTCGCGGCCGTGGGCTCCGTAGCAGATCAGGATGGCGTCACCGGACCGGATGACGATCCCGTCACCGAGGTCGATGTCCTCGACGGCGTAGCGCATGGGCAGATGCATCACCGGGCAGTGGACGCGCAGCGACTCCTCGATCGCGTCGTTCCACCGGTCGGGCCGCTCCCGCAGGGTGCGCAACTGATCGGGGTGGGCGAGGAGTTCACGCACCGTGTGGTCGATGAGGTTGATGGTGGTGGTGCTCCCGCCGCCGAGCATCAGGAGCAGGGTCGATATCAGCTCATGTTCGGTGAGGGGGTCGTTGTCCACCTCTCGGGCGGCCAGGAGGAAGCTGGTCAGGTCCTCCCCCGGTTCCCCGCGTTTGGCGTCGATGAGGGTACGCATCGTCGTCACGAGGTCGTCGTTGATCGCGAGCGACTCCTCCTCGCTGACGTCGGTCTGCCCGACGGCCACGAACAGGTCCAGCACCTCACCGCGCTGCTCGCGCGGCACTCCGAACAGGTCGCAGATCATCTCGGTCGGCACGCGGTAGGAGAAGGCCCGGTGCAGGTCCACGGTCTCGCCGCCGGGCCCCGACTCCAGTTCGTCGAGGAGCCTCGACACGATGGCCCGCACCTGGGACCGCATCGCCTCGACGCGTCGAGGGGTGAACGCCGGCGTGATCAGTCGGCGGAGCCGGGCGTGGTCCCTGCCCTCGGCGGTGGCCATGGAGTCCACGTCCACCCAGGGGGAGAGCCAGGGCACCGATCCCGGCTCGTACTCCGGCACGTTCTTCTTGAGGTTCCGGGAAACGCCGGGGTGCGTCAGCAGCAGCCTGACGACGTCTCCCCGGGTCACCGACCAGGCTCTGACCCCTTCGGGCAGTTCGACGGGGACGGCGGGGCCCATCTCCCGCAGGCGGTCGACCTGTGCGTACATGCAGGGGCCTCCCGAGCTGTCCAGGGCCGTGGTGGCGGGCGCGCTGAAGCCGATCATGTGTCTCCCTTGCGATTGGCTGGTTCATCGAGTCCGGGCCGGATACGGGGCGACCGTCGACGGCGCCCTGACGGCGGCTCGGTGACGGCCCGGTGACGGGCCGTCAGTCGGAGTCGATGCCCTCGGTGAGGCTGCTCCAGAACAGGGCTTCGTAGCCGTGGACCATGCGGGCGGTACGCAGGGCCTCCGTGGGGTCGTCACCCCGGCCCAGACCTTCCCTCAGCACGTCCGCGGCCTGGTCCAGAAGCTCCTGCGGGGTGTCGGCGAAGTAGAGGAAGTGGCCGACCGACACGTCGCTGAAGCCGCACCGCGACCGCAGGGCGTCCGCCGCGCGGGCGTAGTGGCGGCCCGACTCCTCCGCGTTGGCCAGCAGGGCCAGGGCCATGTCGCTCTGCGTGCCGTGGAGCGCGGTCTGCGTCAGATAGGCGGGGTAGGCCTGGGCGAGCGGGCTCGGCTCGTGGGCCGCCAACTGCTTCTCGTCCATGCCGAGCGCGGCGGCGAAGTCGAGGAGCAGCCGCAGTGCCTCCCCCTCGCCCTGGGCCATCGACAGGAAGAGGTCACCGGCCGGCGGGGCGGGGAAGCGGGAAGCCAGCAGGGCGCAACTGCGCAGATCGCTGCGGACCAGGCGGTACAGCTCACCGGCCAGCGTGCCGAGCCTCGCCTCGGGCAGGAGTCCCGCTTCGAGCAGGTCGAGGAACCGGTTGCCGGCCACCGGGCCCGCCATCTGTTGGCGCGCCGACGCGATCAGGTCCGTGACGTAGGTGTCGTACATCGAACTCTCCTTGTCCTCGGTCGGGTTCAGTGGTGCGCGCCGTCCTGCCGGGGCGCCGGGATCTTGCGGCGCAGGTTGCGGCCGGTGGCCGGTCCCGGCTTCGGTTCGGCGATCCAGGGGCCGTCGGTGGAGGGGTCGAGGACACCGTCCTCCAGCCAGCCGAAGCCTCCGTCGAGCACCTGGCGGGCGATCGCCCGGTCCCGGGCGTCGGTGTTCCTCTCCAGTTGTCCGAAAAGCTCCGTGACGCGCAGCCGGGACCGGGCGCAGAAGGCGTCGGCCAACCGGGCGGGGCTTTCGCCGTGTCCGGTCAGGGCTTCGGCGTAGGCGCAGGTGACGGTCATCGCGTACAGCTCGGCCCCGATGTCGACGATCCGCCCCAGCTGCCGCTGCTGGTGCTCGAGTCGGGCGTCCGGCTGTTCCGCGTACGTCCCGACCGACCGGGCCAGTTCGCGTGCGGCCTCCTCGACGAAGCGCCGATGTCCGGTCAGGTGCTCCGGTGCGGCTCCGCGGGCCTCCTGCCGGTCGGTGCCGCCGGCTTCCGCCGACGTCCTGTCCTCGGCGCGGTGGTTCTCGATGACGGACGCGGCGATGAAGGTCCTCAGGGCCTCGGTGGAGCCGTCGAAGATCCGTCCGATCCTCAGGTCCCGCAGCAGTTGTTCCGCCGGCACACCGCGCTCCCCCCGGGCCGCCGCCGACCGGGCCGTCTCGTAGCCGCGGCCGCCGCGGAGCTGCACGAGTTCGTCGGCGACCAGCCACGCCTGCTCCGACGCGTACAGCTTGGCCAGCTCCGCGTCGAGACGGGTGTCGGCGACGCCCAGCTCGGCGAGGCGCCCGGTGACCTCCACCATCGCCTCCAGCGCGAACGCGGTGGACGCGATGAACGACAGCTTCCCCGCGACCGCGTCGTGCTCACCGATCGGCCGCCCCCACTGCACCCGTACCCCGGCCCACTCACGGGCGATCTTCAGGCTCCACTTCGCCGCGGCCGCGCACACGGCGGGGAGCGACAGCCGGCTGGTGTCCTGCGCCGCGAGCGCGATGTCCAGCCCCGCCCCCTCGGCACCGATGCGGTTGCCCGAGGGAACGACGACGTCGTGCAGGCGGATGACGCCGTTCTCCAGGCCCCGGAGACCGAGGAAGGAGCTGCGGTGCTCCACCGTCACCCCCGGGGAGTCGGCCTCCACCACGAACGCGGTCATCCCGCCGGGTCCCGCGCCCGAGGCCGGCACCATGGCCATCACCACGAGCAGGTCCGCGATCACTCCGTTGGTCGCCCAGAGCTTCACCCCGTTGAGCGTGTACGTCCCCGACCCGGGCTCCGGGACGGCCGTGGTGCGCATCCGGAAGGGGTCGTTGCCGATGTCCGGCTCGGTGAGCGTGAACGCCGAGATCTCCCGGACACAGCGCGGCAGGAAGGCCCGCTTCTGCTCCTCGGTGCCGAACAGCGTGATCGGCTGGGGCAGCCCGATGGCCTGGTGTGCCGCGAGCAGTTCGCCGATCGCCGAGTGCGCGGTGGTGACGATCATCAGCGCCCGGAAATAGCACATGCCGGACAGCCCGAGGCCGCCGTACGCCCGGGGGATCCTGATGGAGAGGGCGCCGATGTCCTTCAGCCCCTCGACGACCGCGTCGGGGATGCGGTCCTCCCGTTCGATGAGGTCGCCGTCCACCTTCTGTTCGCAGAAGTCCCGCAGGCGGGCGAGGAACTCCTCGTCCTCGGGCGCGAGACGTCTCGGGTCATCGGAGACGACGGTGAGGAGGCCGGCGCGGAGCCGTCCGAGGAACAGCTCCGCGCCGAAGTCCGACGCCGTCACAGCGCCACCGCGGGCACGGCCTCGATGATCGACAGCGGCCCCGCCGCACCCAGTCGTACGGACCGGACATCGAATCCGGTCTCCTGGAGCATCGCGCGGAACTCGCTCTCGGTCCTCTCCCGTCCACCCGTGTTGACCAGCATGTTCAGGTCCGTGAAGAACATGATCGGCTGGTCCGTGGACGCGGTCTCGGGGAGCACGGAGCCCACGATCAGCAAGGTGGCCGAATCGGGCATCTGGGAGCGGCAGGAGCGCAGCAGCGCCCGGGAGTCCTCGTCGCTCCAGTCCTGGAAGACGCTCTTGATGATGTAGAGGTCGCCGTCCTGAGGGATGTCCTGGAAGAAGTCGCCCGCCAGCGCCTCGCAGCGGTCCGCGACGCCCGCCCGCTTCAGCGCTTCGGGCGCCTCGGCGACGCCGCTCGCGCTGTCGAACACGATGCCCCGCAGATGGGGCTGGGTGGAGAGGACCGCCGCCAGCAGGGTGCCGTCGCCGCCCCCGAGGTCGATCACCTTCTTGGCGTGGGAGAAGTCGTACCCGGCGGCGAGTTGCCCGGCGGCGATCCTCGACTCCTCGCTCATCGCCTCGTTGAACAGCCGGTTGGCATCACCCTGATCGGCGACGTAGCTGTAGAAGTTCTTGCCGTGGACGTGGTCGAACGCCCGCTCCCCCGTCGTGACGGAGTGGCCGAGCCCCTGCCAGGCGCTGAGCAGGATGGGGTGGCAGAACATCCGGGAGAACGCCCGCAGGGAGTCGGGCGAGTCGGAACGCAGCTGGGACCCGACGTCGGTCAGGGCGAAGCGCCCGGGCTCGGGCTCGGTGACCAGCCCGACGGCCGTGAGGGTGCGCAGCAGGCGGCGCAGCGACGGCTCGTGGGTGCCGCTCTCCGCCGCGAGCTCGTCGACGGCGCGCGCCTCGTCCTTGATCAGGTCGGCTATCCCCAGCTCGGCCACCACACCGATCGCGTGGGCCGTCATGTATCCGCCGATCTTCTCGATGAGCGCGGCGCGCAGGTCCATCTTCTCGGCGGAGTCGTTCACGATCTCGGTCATCAGGATGCGTCCTTCGTGGTCGGGCCTCGGCGAGGCCAAAGGGGGTGAGGGATAGGAAGTGAGCGCGGTGGCGGGTTGCCTACGCGTACGGGGGCAGCCCGGCCAGGGGATGCCGGATCCAGACGTTGGGCTCGATGTAGACGGCGTGATCGCGTTCCAGGTCCACCACGACCGGGCTCAGGGCGCCGGCCACTTCGGCGGGGCCGCCGCGGTCCAAAGGCAGCCCGGTCCAGGAGCGCCACTGCGCGAGGCTGCCGGAGATCGTCATGGAGACCGGGCAGACCTTCAGCACCTGGCCGCCCGCGCGTACGTGCACGCGGAGCCAGGGGTCTTCGGGCAGTCCGTCGGGGCGTGTGCGCCGGGCGTACCGGTCCATCGAGAGCTGCGGGTGGCGGTGCTTGAGGCTGGGCCGCACCGGAGCCACCAGATCCCGGAACCCCTCCCGGCGCCCGTGGTCCTTGAGTGCGTCCAGGGCACGTGCGGACAGGTTCTGCGCCTTGCGGCCGGGAACCACGGCGATCTCCATCGCGCACAGGGTGTCCAGGGCGCGGTCCGAGAAGGTGTCGGACATGCACTGGCGGAGCGCCTCGTCCCAGCCCCGGTCGGACAGTGTGTCCGGTTCGCCGTCCCAATTGAGGGGCACGCTGACCGCACGGGCGACGACCGTGCCGTCGTCGTCGAAGAGCACGAGCTGGTGCCGCTTGTGCCGTTCGAAGGCCCAGTGGACCAGCATCGGGTCGGGGGCGATGTACGCGGGCCAGGACGACTCCATCGTCAGCAGGGCCGACTCCAGGTCGGGGCGTTCGGCGAGAGTGGCGACGTGCAGTGCGGCGGTACCGGTGCTGATGGGCATGGCGAATCTCCTGAGGTGAGGTCGTGCCGCAAAAGGTGGCGACGTGCGGGGCCGTGCCGAGGTGATGTGCGGGGCCGTGCCGAGGCGCGCGATGTCACGCCGGCTCGTGACGTCGTACGGCGGCTGGTGGGGGGGCGGCGCCCGGCGACGGCCCGCGTCAGTCGGCCAGTCGGCGCGCGGGCTGCGGGCCGGTGGCCAGGGCCGTACCGTCGTGCGGGGTACGGAGGAGTTCCAGATACCGCGACCGCGGAACCGGGCGGGCTCCGAGCAGCCGCGCGTGGTCGCTGTCGTGCTGTACGTCGATGGCGAGGCCGCCGGCCTCCGCGAAGCGCCGTGTCAGTTCGGCGACGGCGACCTTGCCCGCCCCGCTGCGCAGGGTGAACTGCGAGTCCGCGCTGAAGACCGGGCCGACGCGCACGCCGAAGGTGCCTCCGACCAGCTCGCCGTCCTCCCAGACCTCGACGCTGTGCGCGTAACCGCACGCGTGCAGCCGGCACAGGCTGGCCAGCAGCCGGTCGGTGAGCCAGCGCTCGGAGCGGCCCTCCCGACAGTGGGAGACGACGCGTTCGAAGCAGACGTCGGCGGTGGTCGTCCAGTTCGTCGCGGCACGCAGCTGCCGGCGCAGACTGCGCTGGATGTGGGGCCGGTCCACCGGGATGAGCGGGCGCGGGTCGGGAGAGCACCAGGCGACCGAGAAGGGCTCCTGGGAGCCGGCGAACACTTTCACCCGCCCCGCCGCCACGTCGGGCTCGTAACTCATCTCGTTGAACAGCCGGTGCTCGGGGCTCTCGGCGGGAAAGGGGTACAGCCCCTGGCGATAGGCGCTGAGCAGACCCTGCGGGCTCAGGTCGTCGCCGAACGCCACCGGTCCCTCGGCGGGCGCGCGGGTCAGATCCAGATCCAGTACTTCCCAGGCCGACCAGGGCCGGGGCAGGCTCGCTATCAACATGCCGGCCTCACAGGAAGTCGATGTCGGTCAGATACCGGATGTAGCGGTCGAGCATCTCGCCGTCGACCGGTGGGATCTCGATGCCGCTGCCCCGCAGGGCCTCGTCGACGTTGTCCCGGGTGAAGACCGGGAAGGTCGTTTCGAGGTACATCTCCGCCACGCTCATCACGCCCGTGGCACACCGGTCGATGAAGAGCGGGGCGAACGGGGTCATGGGGTGGTCGGGCTGCTCCACCGCGATCCTGACCACCTCGTCGAGCCATTCGTTCCAGGGCACGTCACGGAGGGTGTGCCCGTGGGCCCGCAGCCGGTCGGTGAGCACGGCGACGTTGACCTTGCCCGGATTGGTGAGGTGGTAGACCTCGCCGGTCGGCAGCCGGCGCCGGGCGATGTGCGCCACGGCCGCGGCGAAACAGTCCACGGGCGTGTAGTCGAGGGGCAGTTCGGCGATCGGAGAGGTGCCGGTGTCCACGATGAACCTCTTCATCGCGCACATCTCGGTGGCCGTGTTCCACGCGCCGGTCTCCCGGTCGCCGGAGATGTCGGCGGCCCGGTAGACGGCCACCGGAAGACCTGCCTCGGCGGCGTTGCGCAGCAGCTCCTCGGCGACCCACTTGCTCTCCACGTAGCCGACGGACAGGTGATCGACGTGGGCGGCGGGCGTCCGCTCGGTGACGTGCCGGACGCCCGCGGTGCCGAAGCCGGAGATCACCGCCATGGTGGAGGTGTAGTGGACGGGGGCATTGCGGTAGCGAGCGGCCAGGCGGATGATCTCGCGCGTGCCGTCGACGTTGGCCGCGCGCATGTGCGTGTAGGGGTAGATGAAGTTGACGAGCCCACCCGGGTGGTGGATGACGTCGACGAGGCCGGCGAGTCGGTCGAAGTCGTCCTCCGAGAGGCCCAGCCGCGGTTCGGCCAGGTCTCCCCGGACGGCGGCTATCCGCCCGGAGGCACGGTGTCCGGCGAGGTCGTCGTCGAAGTAGTGCCGGGCGTTCGCCTGGATCCGGTCCATCGCGTGGGTGTCGCTGTCGGCGCGGACGAGACAGTGCACGGTGGCGTCGGTGGTGGCCAGCAGCTCACGCAGCAGATAGACGCCGAGGAACCCGGTGGCGCCGGTGAGGAAGATGTGGGCGGGCCGGTCCCAGGAGGCGGGGGCGGCCGGTGACCGGTCGACCGGGACGTCCAACACGGTCTCGGCGGCGAAGTCCACGGCCTTCGCGTCGTCGCCGGAGAAGGTTCCGGCCCTGGCCGACTCGACGGCGGCGGCGAAACCGCGCAGGGTCGCGTCGTCGAGCAGCAGCCGGATCAGCGGACGGACCTGGGTGATCATGATGCCCAGGGAGGCCCGGACCTTGGCGAGGAGCTGGGCGGCGAGGATCGAGTTCCCGCCCAGTTCGAAGAAGTTGTCGTACGGTTCCACATGGTCCGTGCCGAGCACCTGACGCCAGATTCCGGCCACGGCCCTTTCGATCACGCCGGACGGCTGCTCCGGGTCGGTCGCGGGAGGGGTCGGTCGCGGCGTCGCACCCGCCATCGGATCGGGCAGGACGTCGTGGTCGACCTTGCCGTTGGTCTTCACGGGCATGTCGAGGAGCCGCACGAACGCGGACGGCACCATGTAGCCGGGGAGCCGATCGGCGACGAAGGCACGTAACTCCCGCGGGCCGAGCGCCTCCCGGTCGCCGGTGGTGGCCGCCTCGACGTAGTACGCGGCTATCTCGGACTCGCCGCGACGGCTGTACGTCTTCACCGCGGCGTCCGCGACCCCCTCGTGCGCTGCGAGGACGGCCTCGATCTCCTCCGGCTCCACGCGGAAGCCCCGCACCTTGATCTGGCGGTCGGCCCGCCCCACGATCTCCAGGTCTCCCTCGTGCGTCCAGCCGCCGAGATCCCCGGTGCGGTACATCCGCGCCCCGGCCCGCTCGGCGTGAGGATCGTCCAGGAACCGCGCCCGCGTCGCCTCGTCCGTCAAGTAGCCCAGGGCCACACCGGGTCCGGAGATGTACAGCTCGCCGTGGCGCCCCGGCGGGACCGGGCGCATGTCCTCGTCCAGGACGTGGACGACCGTGCCCGGCAGAGGTCGTCCGATGGGGGCCGGGCCCCGGTCGGCCAGTACCTGCGGCGTGATCTCCATCGTGCAGGAGGTGATCGTCGTCTCGGTCAGTCCGTACGCGTTCACCAGGCGCGAGTTCGGCAGGAGGCGCAGCGCGGTCCTGCAGTCCTCGGCGTGGACGGCGCTGCCGCCCACGATCGTCAGCCGGACCGGAAGCCGCGCCGGCTTGTTCGCGAGCTCGGACAGGAAGGTGCGCCAGTACGAAGGGGTCAGGTCCATGACACTAATGCGGCGCTCGATCAACTCGTCCGCGAGTTCACTCGGGGCCCAGGGGCGATCGGGGAGGACGAGTGTCGCCCCGTTCAGCAGCGCGACGAGGATCTGCTCGATGGAGGTGTCGAAGGTGACGGAGGCGAACTGCAGTACCCGGTCCGCCGGACCGATTCCGTAGCGCTCGTTGATCTCGTCGAAGAGGTGGGCGAGCGACGCATGGGCGACCCTCACGCCCTTCGGAGCCCCGGTGGAGCCCGACGTGTAAATGATGTACGCGCAGTCCGCTCCCTCCGCCGCCGCGTGTTCGGGGACGTACGCCGCATGTTCGCGGGCGTACTCCGGGTCCGGGGAAATCGCTCCGCCGACTGCGTCGACCCGCAGAACCGGCAGGTCGGGCACACCGAAGCGATCCGGGCCGCCCGGTCCGGTGAGAACGGCGGCACAGCCCGTCTCCTCCAGGAACGCCGTGACGCGATCGGCGGGCAGGCCCGGCTCCAGGGGCAGATACACCGCACCCGCCTTCAACGTGGCGAGCAGGGACGCCACCAGGCCGATCGACCGCTCCTGATGGACCATGACCACGGACCCCCTGCCGACACCGTGGGATCGCAGTCGGCCCGCCAGCCGGGCGGCGAAGGAGTCCAGTTCGGCGTACGTGATCCGCACATCTCCCTGCTCCACCGCGATCGCGTGCGGCAAGGAGGCGGCTCGCCGTGCGAATCGCTCGTGAACCAGCGTCTTGCTGTTGTTTTCCATGGGTCCCCCTCGATCAATAGCGCGGGCACATCCGGTAAAGCATCAGCAGCACCACAGGAATGGCGACTTCTTGAGATCTCACTCCGTTTCGGAGCATGAAAAGGGCACGCGAATCGCATCGCGTTTCGTTGCTCTTTCCGGCCAGGGAGTGGAATGAGGATCGGCAACCGGTCCGATCACGCACAGGCGGCGGAGGACGCGGGTCCGTCAGCTCGCCGGCGTTGCTCGGGGCTCTGTTCGACGCACGCCTGAGTTCTCCCCGAGCCGGATGGACACCATCGCACGCTTCCCCCTCCGCAGACCTGCGCATCCGTCCGGCGGACACGCCAAACGAGCAGGTACCCATAGGGGGTTGGGGTATCTCTAGGTGCTCGTGTCACCCCCCGTATGAGCAACCTCGCCCCAGGAAGCTAACTGATCAAGCGCCGCTTGGCAACGTCTCAGCCACACGAGAGTATGACCGGCGCCTATTCCCTAGCCTTGCGCCGAGAACAAAGCGCGAGGATGCATGTCGCAAACGGGACATACAAACCAGATTTGCGAGTGAGTGGCGATTCCACCATGCGAGACCGCTATTCAGCGACGCGTCACGGGGTCGCCGCCGATACGACATAAACGACCGGAGCCGCCGGGTCGGTCATATTGACCGTGATGTTCTGGGTGGGGCGCGGCTTCTTGTTGCTGTGCGTGGTGCCGGCCCAGTCCTCGCCCGGGCCGAAGGACCAGCCGGTGATCTTGATGTCCCGGGGGCTGATGTTGATCGAGTCCGGCTCCAGCGCCGCGCGGCCGGTGCCCACCCCGCTCAGGAAGCGGTCGAGACCGGCGGAGGTCGTCCGGAACTTCGCGTACATCCGGCTGGCTTTCCAGTTGTTCGTCTCGTAGTACTGGACACCCTGCCCGTTGCCGGGGATCGGGATCTCGAAGATCCGGCGCTGCATCTTGGAGGGCCAGCCCTCCCGGAGGCCCACGGCGGCCGCCTCGGCCTCCTTGTCCTGGCCCGAGCGGCGGCTCTGACCGGCCGAGATCAGCAGGTAGCCGGCCGGGATGCCGATCAGCAGCACGATGATCGTCGCGGTGATGAAACGCCGCTTGAACACATGCCGCCGGTCCTCGGGCGGCTTGCCCTCGCCGTCGCCCGGAGACTCCGACTGGTGCGGCACCACGGGGTGCTCGGCTGCGATCATGATCAGGTGGTCCTCAAGGTGCTGCGGTGACGGCGTACTGAAGGGTGGACGCCAGAACGGGCGGCTGCGGTTCAGTCAACGGTCCGGGTGGACCGCGTGTTGCGGATGGTGCTCGCCGCCTGGTCGTAGATCTGGGCGTACCGCTCGTACCGCTCGACGCGCCGACGGTTGGCCCGGCGGAATCGGCGGGCGACCAGCCGGGCCAGGTCCGCGGCGCCGACCATACCCGCCTCGGGGCCGAGCTGCGCCTTCGCGATCCGGGCCTCGGGGCGGTAGCCGCGGCCGGTGAGGTGACGCCTGAAGGCGTCCCGGGCGGGATTGATCAGCAGGTCGTCGGCGGCGCTGACGCCGCCTCCGATGACGAAGCAGGAGGGGTCGAGCGCCGCGGCCAGATTGGCGATGCCGATGCCGAGCCACTGGCCGATGTCCTGGAGCAGCTCGATGCACATCGCGTCGCCCTCGCGGGCCAGTTCGGTGATGAGCGGGCCGGTGATGTCGGGGATGTTGCCCTTCACCCGGTCCAGCAGGTAGTGCGCCACCGGGGAGTCGGCGGCGGCCAGCTCCCTGGCCTCGCGGACCAGGGCGTTGCCGGAGCTGTACTGCTCCCAGCAGCCCCGGTTGCCGCACGGGCAGCGGTGGCCCGAGGGCACGACCTGCATGTGGCCGAACTCACCGGCCACGCCGTACTTGCCACGCTTGACCTGGCCGTCCTCCAGGATCGCGCCGCCGATGCCCGTACCGAGGGTGATCATGACGAGGTGGTCCTCGCCGCGACCCGCCCCGAAGCGCCATTCCGCCCAGGCGGCGGTGTTGGCGTCGTTGTCGACCATGACGGGGACGACCAGGCGGGACGCGATCGCGTCGCGCAGGGGCTCGTCGCGCCAGGCGAGGTGCGGGGCGAACAGCACCTTGGAGCGGTCGGCGTCCACCCAGCCCGCCGCGCCGATGCCCACCGCGTGGACGTCGTGGCGGTCGGAGAGGTCCAGGACCAGCTCGACGATGGTGTCCTCGACGACCTTGGGGCTCTTGGACTTGTCGGGCGTCTCGGTGCGGAGCTGTTCCAGGATGTTGCCGTCGGCGTCGACGACGCCCGCCATCACCTTGGTGCCGCCGATGTCGATCCCGACCGTGGGGACCCGGGGGGCGGTGAGGTGCGAGCGGCGTTCCTTGGTGCCGACGGTCTTGAGGACGGTGGCGCGGGCGGAGCCGCGGTGTGCGAAGTCGCGGTACGTGCTCATCGTCCCTGCGGGGTCTGGGGGGCCGGGCCGCTGTCGCGGCCGGCGGCGGACGGCGCCCGCCGGGCTCGATTCTGCCACTGCCCGGCCCCGGGGGGCCGGTGGGCGGGGTCGGCCGCGCCGGGGCGGTCGCCGCTCAGGGAGTCCCGTCCTTCGCGCCGTGGGCGCCCGGGAGGGTGGGGGTCGGGGTGCGTTCCAGCTCGTGGCTGAGCTCCTCCAGCTCGCTGCCGCCCGCCATCTGCCGGGTCAGCTCGTCCAGCGTGACGTCGTCCTTGGTGTGGCTGCCGGACATGGCGCCCCGCTTGAGGAGGATGAAGCGGTCTCCGACGAGGTGGGCGTGGTGCGGGTTGTGCGTGATGAGGACCACGCCGAGGCCGGCGTCGCGGGCGGCCGCCACGTACTTGAGGACCACGCCGGACTGCTTGACGCCGAGGGCCGCGGTCGGCTCGTCCAGGACCAGGACCTTCGCGCCGAAGTAGACGGCGCGGGCGATGGCCACGCACTGGCGCTCGCCGCCGGACAGGGTGCCGATGGGCTGGTCGACGTCGCGCAGGTCGATGCCCATGCGGAGCAGTTCGGTACGGGTCGTCTCGCGCATCTTCCGGACGTCGAGGCGCTTGAAGGGGCCGACGCCGACCGTGGGCTCGGAGCCGAGGAAGAAGTTCCGCCAGACCGGCATCAGCGGCACGACCGCGAGGTCCTGGTAGACGGTGGCGATGCCCCGGTCCAGGGCGTCGCGCGGGTTGGCGAGAGCGGTCTCCTCGCCGTCGATCAGGAACCGTCCGGCGTCGTGCCGGTGCAGCCCCGCGATGATCTTGATGAGGGTGGACTTGCCGGCGCCGTTGTCCCCGAGGACGCAGGTGATCTGACCCGCGTGGACCTCCAGCGAGACGTGCTCCAGGGCCTTGATGTTCCCGTAGAACTTGGACACGTCGTCCAACTCGACCAGCGGTCCCGCGGTCGCTCCGGCGGGGTCTTCAGGGGTGGCCGTCATGCCGTCGCCTCCGCGCGCTTGCGCACCCACGCGTTCAGCAGGGTGGCCAGGAGCAGCATCGCTCCCAGGAAGAATTTGAACCAGTCCGGGTTCCACTCGGCGTACACGATGCCCTTGCTGGTCATGCCGAAGATGAAGGCGCCGACGGCCGAGCCGATCGCGGAGCCGTAGCCGCCGGTGATCAGACAGCCGCCGATGACGGCGGCGATGATGTACGTCAGTTCGTTGCCGACGCCCTCGCCGGACTGGACGACGTCGTAGCTGAAGAGCAGGTGCTGGCCGGAGACCCAGGCGGCGAAGGCGACGCCCAGATAGAGCCCGATCTTGGTGCGGATGACGGGGACGCCGACCGCGCGGGCCGCGTCGGCCTCGCCGCCGACGGCGAAGATCCAGTTTCCGAAGCGGGTACGGAGGAGGATCCAGGTGGCCACGCCGACGAGCGCCGCCCACCACAGGATCGTCACCTTGAACTCGACGCCGCCGAGGGTCAGCGTCGAGGCGAACAGCGCGCGGGCCGAGTCGAAGCCCTCCATGTCGCCGATGGCCTTGGTCGAGACGGTGCCGCTGATGAGCTTGGTGAAGCCGAGGTTCAGACCGGTCAGCATCAGGAACGTGCCGAGCGTGATGATGAAGCTCGGCAGTTTGGTGCGGGTCAGCATGAAGCCGTTGAACGCGCCGATGGCGAGCGTGACCAGCAGCGACACGAGGACGCCGACCCAGACGTTGGCCGTCATCTGGTAGCTGAACATCGAGGAGATCAGCGCGGAGCTGGTCACCATGACCCCGGCGGAGAGATCGAACTCGCCGCCGATCATCAGCAGGGCGACCGGCGCGGCCATGATGCCGAGGACGGAGGCCGCGTACAGCACGGTGCCGAGGCTGGATGCCTGGAGGAAGCTGTCGGCGACGATCGCGAAGAAGAGGAAGACGGCTGCCGCGCCGACGACCGAGCCGAGTTCGGGGCGGCCGAGCAGCTTGCGCAGCGGTGAGGTGCGCACCAGCCGCTCGTCCACCTTCGCCGGCGTCTCCGGTGCGGCGGTGGAGCCGCTCATCGGGTTCCCCGCTTGGTGAAGTCGGCCAGGGCGTCGGCGTCGTCCTTGGTGATGATCTGCGGGCCGGTGAGGACGGGCAGGCCGCCGCCGAGGACGTTGCGGTTGGAGCGGTAGAGCCAGAGCAGGTCGACGGCCTCGTAGCCCTGGAGGTAGGGCTGCTGGTCGACGGCGAAGCCGAGCTTGTCGCTCTGGAGGCCGGTGGCGACCTTGGCGTTGAGGTCGAAGGTGTCGATCTCGGCCTTGCTGCCGGCGGTCTGCTTGGCCTGGACGGCGGCGTCGGCGAAGGGGGCGCCGAGGGTGACGACCGCGTCGATGCTCTTGTCGGACTGGAGCTTTGCCTCGATGGACGCGGTGACGTCGGGCATGTTGGTGCCGTCGACGTACAGGTTCTGCATCGTGCCGTCGAAGGTCTTCTTCGCCCCGGCGCAGCGCTGCTCGTGGCCCACGTTGCCCTGCTCGTGCAGGACGCACAGGGCCTTCTCGCGGTCCCGGCTGTTCAGCTCGTCGCCGACGGCCTCGCCGGCGATCGACTCGTCCTGGCCGATGTGGGTGAGCGCGCCGAACTCCTTGGACTCCGCGGAGCCGGAGTTCACGGTGACGACCGGGATGCCCGCCTTGACGGCCTTGGCGACCACGGCCTTCATCGCGTCCGGCTTGGCCAGCGAGACGATCAGCCCGTCGACCTTCTTGTCGATCGCGGTCTGGACGAGCTGGGCCTGCTGGTTGGCCTCGTCGTTGTGCGAGTAGAGGAAGTTGATGTTGTCCTTGAGGGCCGCCTGCTCGGCGCCCTTCTGGACGATGTCCCAGAAGGTGTCGCCGTCGCCCGAGTGGGTGACCATGGCGAAGGTCCAGCGCGGTGTGTTCACCGCGGCCCGTCCCTCGGCCGCGGCGGCCGCGCGCTCCTCGGCGCGCTTGCCGCCGGTGCTGCTGCATCCCGTGAGGGAGGCGCCCAGCACCACTGCCAGCACGGCGCCCATCGCGCGTACCCCTGTCCGAACCCTTGCCACGACGCCGTGCCCTTCTACTGCTGCTCGCTGTGCTGCTTGACGGGGCCGGGGAGCGTACGGTCCCGGCCCGGCTGCCCAAGTATCCCCGAGGCCCGCCCGCTCCCGCCCGGCAGGGCCGGTGGGGGCGCGTCCTTCGGTGCAGCGAGTTCTAGTCGCGCCACATGTTCACGTCAACCGTTTGTCCGAGCATGCTTACGTGGCGGTTGGCGCGGCGCCCACCTCTTCAGCCCGTCCGCGGGTTCGGATACCGCTCAGGCGCGTACCAGGAGCTGGAACTCGAAGGCGTACCGCTCCGCGCGGTAGACGTGCGAGCCGAACTCGACGACCCGGCCGGTGTCGTCGTACGTCGTGCGCTCCATCGTCAGCAACGGCGCGCCCACGGGCTCCGCCAGCACCCGCGCCTGCCGGTCGTCCGCGGCGCGCGCGCCGACGGTCTGGCGGGCACTGTGCAGGGTGACGCCGGACGCCCGCATCAGCCGGTAGAGGCCGGTGGACTCCAATTCCTCGGTGAGCAGCGGCAGCAGCCCGGGAGGCAGGTGGTTGCGCAGGAGGGCCATCGGTTCGCCGTGGGCGCTGCGCAGCCGCTCCACGAGGTGGACCTCGCTCCCCTCGGCGACGCCGAGCGCGGCGGCGACCTCGGCGGTGGCCGGTTCCGTGGTGTTGCGCAGGACGCTGGTGGCGGGGCGCTGGCCGGCCGCCTCCAGGTCGTCGTAGAGCGAGCTGAGCTCCAGCGGGCGGCGGACCTTGCTGTGGACGACCTGGGTGCCGACTCCCCGGCGGCGGACCATCAGGCCCTTGTCGACGAGCGACTGGATGGCCTGGCGGACGGTCGGCCGGGACAGGCCGAGGCGGGCTGCGAGGTCGATCTCGTTCCCGAGCAGGGCGCCCGGGGCCAGCCGGCCCTGCTCCACGGCGGCCTCCAGCTGCTGTGCCAGCTGGAAGTAGAGCGGCACCGGGCTGGTGCGGTCCACGCTCAGCGGCAGCGGCGGGTCGGATCCATGTGCGGTCACGGGGCGAGCGTAGTTCGCTTGTCCGGACAAAGCCATGGCGTACCGGGGCGGGGAGCCGCCGATCGGTGCGGCCGCCATTTGTCAGGACAAACGCTTGACATGATGACCGGGCGAACGTCACCTTGGGGCCCATGCGCATCGGACTGATCGGAACGGGACGGATCGGCACATTCCATGCGGAGGTGCTGAGCCGTCACCCCGCCGTGGACGCCCTGTTGCTGGCGGACGCGGCCCCGGAGCGGGCGGCCGGAGCCGCGGCGCGGACAGGGGGACGGCCGTACCGGTGGACGACCTGTTCGCCGGACAGGACGCCGCCGCCGGGGGCCCGCCCGACGCCGTGGTGATCTGCTCGGCGACCTCGGCCCATGCCGGGCTCATCGCCCGCGCCGCCCGCGCCGGACTGCCCGTCTTCTGCGAGAAGCCGATCGCCCTGGACCTGCCGGGCACCCTCGCCGCGCTCGCGGAGGTCGAGGCGGCGGGCAGCGTGCTCCAGCTCGGCTTCATGCGCCGCTTCGACGCCGGGTACGGCGAGGCCAGGGCCGCCGTACGGGAGGGAAGGCTCGGCCGGCTGCACACCGTGCGCGCTATCAGCTCCGACCCGGCCCCGCCGCCCGCCGCCTACCTCCCGCTCTCGGGCGGGTTGTACCGCGACTGCCTGGTCCACGACTTCGACATCCTGCGCTGGGTGACGGGCCGCGAGGTGAGCGAGGTGTACGCCGTCGGCTCGGACTCCGGACCCGCGATGTTCCGGGACGCCGGGGACGTGGACACGGCCGCCGCCCTGCTCACCCTCGACGACGGGACGCTCGCCACCGCCACCGCGACCCGGTGCAACGGAGCCGGGTACGACGTACGGATGGAGCTGGCCGGCGAACGGGACCAGATCGCCGTCGGCCTGGACGACCGTACGCCGCTGACCTCGGCCGAGCCCGGTGGTCCCGGCGCACCGGCCAAGCCCTGGCCGGGGTTCCTGGAACGGTTCGCCCCGGCGTACGAGGCGGAACTTGACGCGTTCCTGCGGGTGGCACGCGGCGAACTGGCCAATCCCTGCGACGGGCGGGAGGCCCTGCACGCCCTGCGGATCGCCGAGGCGTGCGAGGTCTCCCGCCGCGAACACCGGCCGGTGGCGATGACGGAGATCCCCGGCGGCTGAACCGGCCCCCGGTCGGCCCTCACCAGCCGACCGGAGGGGCCTCACCAGCGCACCGGCAGCCTCCGCGCTCCGCGCATCAGCAGACCGGGCAGCCAGTCCGGCTCGCCCCCGGACGGGTCGCGGGCGAGACCGGGGCAGCGTTCCAGCAGCGCGCCTATCGCGATGCGGGCCTCCATGCGGGCGAGCGGTGCGCCCAGGCAGTAGTGCGCGCCGTGGCCGAAGCCCAGGTGCCCCTGGGGTTCGCGGCGGATGTCGAAGGTGTCCGGGTCGGGGAAGCGGCCCGGGTCGCGGCCGGCGGAGGCCAGGGCGATGAGGACCGGCTCGTCGCGCGCTATCACGGTGTCGCCGATCGTGACCGGCTCCCGGGTGAAGCGCATGGTGGTGGTCTCCACCGGTCCGTCGTAGCGCAGCATCTCCTCGACGGCGTTGTCGAGCAGCCCCGGGTCGGCGCGCAACAGGGCCAGTTGGTCGGGGTGGTCGAGCAGGGCACGGACCCCGTTGGCGATCAGATTGACGGTGGTCTCGTGACCGGCGACCAGCAACAGGAAGGCCATGCCGACCAGTTCGGCGGAGGAGAGGCCCTCGCCGTCCTCCTCCCCGGTCCGGATCAGCCCGCTCAGCAGGTCGTCGCCGGGCGAACGGCGTTTGTTCTCGATGAGTTCGACGAGGTAGGCGCCCATCGCACCGGCCGGGTCGGCGTCCCGCTGCTCCGGGGTGGGGGTGACGATGCCGCTGGAGAGTGTCCTGAAGGCGTCCCGGTCGAGGTCCGGGACGCCGAGGAGTTCGCAGATCACGGTCATCGGCAGCGGGAAGGCGCGCGCGTCCACCAGGTCCGCGGAGCCCCGGGGCGCCATGGCGTCGAGGAGGTCGCCGGTGATCTCGGTGACGCGCGGACGCAGCGCCTCGATGCGCCGGGCGGTGAACTCCCGGCTGACGAGCCGCCGCAGCCGGGTGTGGTGCGGGGCGTCCAACTCCAGCATGTTGGCGCTGAGTACGGCCTCGGAGGCGGTCCAGCGTCCGGTGGACCGCCAGTCCTTGCCGAGTCGCGGGTCGGCCAGAGCGGCGCGGCCCTCCGCGTAACCGACGACCAGCCAGACCCGCTCCATCTCCTCGGTGCGCACGGCGTGCACCGGCCCCTCGGCCCGCAGCTTCGTGAAGTACGGATAGGGGTTCGCGGTGAAGTCCGGCAGGTCGCGCAGATCGAGCACAGCCATGGTGGTCAGCCCCTCTTCCGTTCCGGTCCGTTCCGGTCCGTTCCGGTCCGGTCAGCGTAGGCCGCCCCCGCCCTCCCCGTCCGTCCCGTCCGTGTCGAGGAGTCCCGCGTCATGGACCAACAGCGCGATCTGGACGCGGTTGTTCAGTTCGAGTTTGGCGAGAATCCGGGAGACGTGGGTCTTGACCGTCGCGACACTGAGGTAGAGGGATCCCGCGATCTCCGCGTTGGAGCCGCCGCGTCCGACGGCGACGGCCACTTCCTTCTCCCGCTCGGCGAGTTGGTCGAATCGCCCGCGTGCGCGGTCGGTGCGGCCGGCCCGGTCGGCGTGTCCGCTCCCCGCGGCCCGCGCCATCAACTGGCGGGTGACGGCGGGCGAGAGCACCGGGTCGCCGGCGGCGACCCGGCGGACCGAGTCGACGATCCGGGCCGGCGGGGTGTCCTTCAGGACGAATCCGGCCGCCCCGGCCCGGATGGCCCGGAGCACCTGTTCGTCCGCGTGGAACGTGGTGAGGACGACGACCTCGGGTGCTCCCGGCCGGCGGCGCAGCCGTTCGGTAGCGGTGAGTCCGTCCATGACCGGCATCCGGATGTCCATCAGGACGACGTCCGGGTGCAGTCGTTCGACCAGTTCCTCGACCTCGTCGCCGTCCGCGCCCTCCCCCACGATGTCGATGCCCTCGTCGCCGCCGAGCATCAGGGTCAGTCCGGCCCGGACCAGCGGGTCGTCGTCGACGATCAGCAGCCGGACGGGCGGGGGCGTGGGTGACGCCGGGGATGTCGGGGACGCCGGGGTGTTCATGACGGCCACCGTAGCCAGCCGGTGAGCGGGCCCCGTACGCCGGGCGTCGCGGTCCCGGTCCTCCGGGAACACGTCACGGCCACGGGCCTTCGGGCACGCGTCGCGGTCACGGTCCTCCGGCGGGGCCCCGTGCCGCCCGGGGGCTTCACGCGGCGGGCCACGGCAGGCGGGCCCGGACCGCGAAGCCGCCGTCCTCCGTCGGGCCGTGCTCCAGCCCGCCGCCGGCGAGCGTGGCGCGTTCGGTGAGGCCGATGAGCCCCTGGCCCGATCCGGGTACCCGCTCGAAGGGTTCGGTGGGGGCGGGGTTCTCCACCTCGATGGTGAGTCCCTCGCCGGGACCGCCCGTCACGGTGAGGGAGACCTCGGCGCCGGGCGCGTGCTTGCGTGCGTTGGTCAGACACTCCTGGGCGATCCGGTAGACCGTGCGGCCGGTGGCGGCGGGGGCGTCCTGGGGTTCGGCGACCCGGTTGTCGACGGCGACCTTCATGCCCGCGAGCCGGGACTCGGCGACGAGGGCGTCCAGGGTGGCGAGGGTGGGCTGCGGCCGGTGGCCCTCGTCGGTGTCGCCGGGCCCGCGCAGGACGCCGATGATCTCGCGGAGGTCCTGGAGGGCTTCGTGGGCACTGTCCCGGATGACGCCGGCGGCCCGGCCGACCTCGGCGGCGGGGGCGTCGGGCCGGAATTCGAGGGCCCCGGCGTGCACGCTGAGCAGGGTCAGCCGGTGGGCCAGGACGTCGTGCATCTCGCGGGCGATGGCCTCCCGGGCCAGGCGCTGGGCCTGTTCGGCGCGCAGCGCCGCCTCGGCCTCGGCTCGGCGGGCCCGTTCGCGGAGGGAGAGGACGAGCTGGCGCCGGGAGCGTACGACCATGCCCCAGCTGAGGACCAGCAGGACGAGCAGGACCCCGAAGATGACCGAGACGAGGAAGGTCGTCGCGGGGTCGGGGCGCAGGAGGGGCTGTAGGGGAGCCACGATCAGCGCGCCCGCGCCGACGATCGCCACCGGCTTGAAGGGGCGGTGCACGGCCAGACTGAAGAGGGCCACCATCAGCGCCCCGGCGGCCACGGGTTCGACGATGCAGACGACGGTCAGCACGGCGGCGAGCCCGACGGGCCAGCGTCGTCGGAGCCAGAGCGCGCAGCAGGCCGCCGCGCCGATCATCGAGTCGACGAGGACGAAGACGTCCGCCGTGGTCTCGTCGGCGTCGATCGCGGCGAGCGCCAGCAGGCCGATGCCCGCGGCACAGAGGAAGACCGTGATGTCGACGGCCCAGTCCCGCACGGTGCGCCGCGTCCGGGGCCGGTCGCCGGGCAGCTCGGGATCGGCCATGGCCGACGGGAGCAGCCAGCGGTACTCGGTACGCGTCATATCGACAAAGTTACGCAGCCGGGGAGCCCGGAGGGACCTGTGCGGCGAGGGAGCGACCAAAGTCGTGGGACCGGCTACTTTCGGCGCTGCGGACGGGACCGGTGGCCGACGCGGCGGGTGCGGGGCGGGCGGGAGGCTCGGCCCATGAAGAAAATCATCGAGACGATCGGGTTCCTCGTCTTCGCCCAGGGAGCCGGCGGGCTGCTGTACGAGTGGACGGGCTGGTTCCGGCTGTGGACGGTGGTGCGGCGGATCGACTTCCTCAGCGACCGGGGGCTGTTCGTCAACATCGTGCTGATCGTGGCGGGGGCGGCCGTGATGATCGCCGCGGACTCGATCAAGTCCTGACGCCGGCGAACAGGTCCTGACGACGATGGACTGGGTCTGACGGCGGTGGACTGGGTCTGACGCCGGCGAGCAGCTCCTGACAGCGGTGAACACGTCCTGACGGCGGCGATCAGGCGGCCCGGTCCGCGCCGCGCCGGCCCCACGCGGTGCCCGCCAGGACGAGAACCGCCCCGGCGACGCCGAGCAGTCCGAGCCGTTCGCCGCCCAGGCCGATGCCGACGGCGGCGGCCCACAGCGGTTCCGTACCGAGCAGCAGGCTGACCCGGGACGGCGAGGTGCGGCGTACGGACCACATCTGCACGAAGAACGCGAACAGCGTGCAGAACACCGAGAGGAAGACCAGGCCCGCCCACTCCCGGACGCCGAAGTCCGCCGCCGCGCTCCACGGCGAGGCGCCGGTGCCGGGGACGGCGGCGAGCACGGCGAAGACGGCGACCGCGGCCCCGAGCTGGACCGTGGTGAGGGAGAGCGAGTCGGCGTCCTGGACGGCCTTGATCCTGGCCATGGCCAGGACGTGGACGGTCCGGGCGAGGGCGGCGAGGAGCATCAGGAGGTCGCCGCCCGAGGGGCTCGTGAACCCGCCGCCCTGGGTCAGCAGGACCACTCCGGCCACGGAGAGCCCGGCCGCCGCGACGAATCCCGCCGACGGGCGCACCCGGGTCACGGCGGCCTCGGCCAACGGCGTGAAGATCATGGTGAGGCTGATGATCAGCCCGGCGTTGGTGGCGGAGGTGTGCACCACCCCGTACGTCTCCAGCAGGAAGATCCCGCTCAGCACGAGGCCCAGCAGCCCGGCGCCCCGCCACTGCGCGCCGGTCAGCGCCCGCAGCCTGCGCCATCCGGTCGCCACGAGCACGGGCAGCACGATCGCGAAGCGCAGGACGAGGACGGCGATGACCGTGTGGGCGGTGGTGATGCCCTTGGCCGCGAGGTAGCTCGCGCCCCAGACGACGGCGACCGCCAGCACGGGCAGATCGGTGACCCAGGCGCGGCGCGGGGGTGCGAGGGTCGTGGGCACGGCGACAGCGGACACCTGGATCTCCTGTGATCTCCACGGAAAGTGTTGTGGAGACCTCACCGGCTCGCACGCGGAGTGATCACGCTATCCGCTGGGCTCCTGGAAAAGGAACACCTGTCTCAACACTCGGAGCGTCCTGGGGCATCACCCGTGGTCAGCGGCGGTCGAGCCGTTCGGCCGGACGGCGGAGGGTCCTTCGGCCGCGCCACCGCTCCCTAGACTGACGCCTCGATAACTCTGAGGCACGGAGTGGTCACATGACGTCGTTGAGAGCGGACGGGCGGGTCGAGCGGGGGAACCAGACCCGGCAGTTGATCCTGGGGCGGGCGGTGCAGATCGCCTCGGTCGAAGGGCTGGAGGGTCTGTCGCTGGGGCGGCTGGCCACCGAGCTCGGGCTGAGCAAGAGCGGGGTGTTCGCCCTGTTCGGCTCGAAGGAGGGGCTCCAGCTGGCCACCGTGCGGGGGGCGGTGGCCATATACGTCGACCATGTGCTGCGCCCCACCCGGTCGGTGCCGCCGGGGCTCGGACGGGTCTGGCGGCTGTGCGAGGCGTGGATCGCGTACTCCCGCGAGCGGGTGTTCCGGGGCGGTTGCTTCTTCTACGCCGCCACCGCCGAGTTCGACGCCCGCGGCGGCAGGGTGCACGACGCCCTGGCGTCCGCGCAGACCGGCTGGGTCACCTTCGTGGAGCAGACGATCGAGGAGGCCAGGTCCGCCGGGGAGCTGGCCGGGGACACCGACGTGTGCCAGCTGGCGTTCGAGGTGATCGCCCTGCTGGAGCTGGCCAACGCCGAGTCGGTGCTCCAGAACAACAACCTCGGCTACGAAAAGGCGGCGCGGGCCATCCTGATCCGGCTGCGGGCCGCGGCGACGGATCCCGCACTGCTGCCCGCACGGTAGGCGGCCCGGGCTGCCGGGCCCTGCGGCCGTGGGCGTCCGAAAGCCGCCGGTGCGCGGGCCCCGGCCCGCGTTTGCTGAGGGATGTCGTCGAAGCGACGGCGTCCCTCAGCAAAGGAACCGGCCATGTCCAGCACCCTGCCCACCCCCACCACCCTCACCACCGGCCTCCCGGCCCGGGCCGCCCTGGTCACCGGGGGCAGCCGGGGCATCGGCGCCGCGATCGCGCTGCGGCTCGCCCAGGACGGCGTGGACGTCGCCGTCACCTATGTTCAGGACGAGGAAGCGGCCCGTGCGGTCGTCGCGAAGATCGAGGGCTTCGGCCGCCGGGGCGTCGCCCTGCGCTGCGACGCGGCGGACGCCGACGCGGGCGCCGAAGCCGTGCACCGGGCGACGGACGCGCTCGGCCGGCTCGACATCCTGGTCAACAACGCCGGCATCGGCGTCCTCGGACCGATCTCCGCGCTCGCCGGGCCGGAGGTGGACCGGACGCTGGCGGTGAACGTGCGGGCGGTCTTCCTCGCCTGCCGGGCGGCGGCGGAGCGGCTGGCCGACGGTGGCCGCATCGTCTCCGTGGGCACCGCCCTGAGCCGGTACGCGGGCGGGCCCGGCTCCACCCTCTACGGGCTCAGCAAGTCCGCCCTCGTCGGGCTGACCAAGCCGCTCGCCCGGGAGCTGGGGCCGCGCGGCATCACGGTGAACCTGGTCCAGCCCGGGCCCGTGGACACCGATCTCAACCCGGCCGACGGGCCGTACGCCGAGGGCCAGCGCGCGGCGACCGCCCTGGGCCGCTTCGGCACGACGGAGGAGATCGCCTCGCTCGTCGCGTACCTCGTGAGCGCGGAGGCAGGCTTCATCACGGGCACGGAGGTCGTCGTGGACGGCGGCCACGCGGCCTGAGCGACCCCCGGGCCTGAGTGACCCCCGGGCCCGAGCTGCCCCACCTCCCGGCGCACGCGCCTCCCGCCCGGCGGGCCGGAGAGCCCGCCCGCCGACCGGGCAGCTCGCCGCTTCCCCCGGCGGCCCCCGGAACGCTCCCCCGTCGGCCCCGTCCGGCTGCCCCCGTACCGGCCACGCCCCTACGCTGGCGGGGACGGGGGCAGCGACGGGAAGGACGGGACCAGCACATGTCCGGCACACCGGTTCAGGCGCTCAACGACGGCACGCGGCTCCCCGCGGTGGGACTCGGCACCTACCCGCTGGACGACGCGGCGGCCGAGGAGGCCGTCGCCGGGGCCCTGGAGCTCGGCTACCGGCTGGTCGACACGGCCCTCAACTACGGCAACGAGACCGGAACCGGGCGGGGCATCGCCCGCGGCGGGGTCCCCCGCGAGGAGGTCCGTCTCACCACGAAGGTGCCCGGCCGCCACCACGGGTACGAGGAGACGCTCGCCTCGTTCGAGGAGTCGCGGGCCCGCCTGGGCGTCGAGTACGTCGACCTCTATCTGATCCACTGGCCCCTCCCCCGCGTCGACAAGTACGTGGACACCTGGAAGGCGATGATCCGGCTCCGCGAGGACGGTCTCGTCCGCTCGATCGGCGTCTCCAACTTCACCGCCGCGCAGCTGGAGCGGCTGGAGCGGGAGACGGGCGTGCTGCCCTCGGTGAACCAGATCGAGATGCACCCGCTGCTGCCGCAGGAGGAGCTGCGCGCGGTGCACGCGGCGAAGGGCATCGTCACGGAGAGCTGGAGTCCGCTGGCCCGGGGGCGCGAGGTGCTGGAGGATCCCTCGATCGTGGCGATCACCGAGGACCACGGGGTGAGCCCCGGGCAGGTGGTGCTGCGCTGGCACACCCAGCTGGGCGCGGTCCCGATCCCGAAGTCGGCGGACCCGGGCCGGCAGCGCGAGAACCTGGATCTGTTCGGGTTCGAGCTGACGGCGCAGGAGCTGACGACGATCGCGTCCGGGCGGCAGCGGCGGTTCGGCGGCGACCCGGAGTCCCACGAGGAGTTCTAGGCTGGCAGGTGAACGGGCCCACCCGGTCAGCGGTTGCGCGGGGTGACCTCCGCCATCCGGGACCAACCGGTGCCCTCCACCTCGACGTTGATGATCTCGGGGACCTCGGCCACCAGCTCCGACATCGTCGCGATCGCCGCCTTGAAGTGGTCGGAGTTCACGTGCGCCTCCCCCGCCGCCGCGTCGGCGAAGGCCTCCAGCAGGACGAACTCGTCGGGGTTCTCCACACTGCGCGACCAGTCGAAGAAGAGGTTGCCGGGCTCGCCGCGGGTGGCGACGGTGAAGCCGTCCAGCCGGGTGAGCCACTCCTCGGGGTCGAGGGCGGTGAACTTGACGACGATGAAGATCATGAAGGCTCCTGGTCGAGGCGTCGGAAAGTGCGGCTCGCCCGGCCTTCAGGGCCCGCTCACCGCACCTCGACCAGGGTGACACACCCTCACGTAACGGGACCGGCCGGGCACACCGCGATCCCCCTGCGACCGCGGTGCGCCAGGTGCCGGGGCGCGTTCGGGGTCAGCCGCCCAGCTCCCGGTGACGGGCCGCCAGGGTCCCGGCGCCCTCGTCGGTGAGCGATCCGAACAGCCGGAGCCGCGAGATGCCGCCGTCCGGGTAGATGTCGATCCGTACGTGCGTGGCGCGGACGGTTCCGTCCAGGACGAAGCGGTGGTTGGTGTCGGGCTGGAGCCGGGTCCGGGGAAGGGCCTCCGCCCAGTCGCCGTCCTCGCCGTCCCGTACCGAGAGGCTCGCCCAGCCCGCGGAGTTGCCCTTGAGGTAGGCGGTGTCGATCTCGACGGCCCGGATCCCGGACTGTGCGGCGAGACGGTAGCTGATCCAGTCGTTGCCCCGGTCGCGTCGACGGCGGGTCTCCCAGCCGTCGTCCATCTTCCGCGAGCGGCCCGGCTGGATGGTGTTGGTGGCCGGGGAGTAGAAGCGGTCGGAGGCGTCCTCGACCTGGCCGCCGTTCTCCAGGGCCGCGAGGTCGAACGTACCGAGCGCGCCGAGCCAGGCGGGGTCGGGGACGACCTCCCCGTACACGCGCAGCCGGGCGATCCCGCCGTCCGGGTGCTGGTTGACCCGCAGGTGGGTGAAGCGCTGCTCGGCGTCGACGGCGAACCCGTTGGCCGCGTGGCCGCCGACCGCCGTACGGGGGACGAGCGTCGTCCACTTCACGTCGGGGGCGAGGAGGTCCTCGGGGGACGGGGAGCCGGGCAGTGCGACCGCCTCGACGGAGACCGCCTGCGGGTAGTTGCCCCGGAAGTGGGCGGTGTCCAGGACGATGCCCCGGATGACGCCGGGCGCACCGAGCCGGACGAGGGCCCAGTCGTGGTCGTCGGCGGTGGGGTGCGGTTCGGCGGCGCTGACACCCCGTCGGCGGCGGGTCTCCCAGCCGTCCATGACCTTGCCCTTGTGCCCGAAGTGCTCCGGGTCGAAGAGGGCGGGCCCGGGCTTGAGGAGGTTCTCGCGCTCGGCGAAGAACTCGTCGTTGGCGGCGATGACGCCCGCCCCGAGACGGCGGTCGGCCAGGTCGACTAGGTGGGTGAAGGGGAAGTCGGCGGTGCGATGGTCGGCGTACGGGTCGCCGCCCGCGTAGGGGCTTGCGTCGCCGGTGAAGCGCGGTATCGCGGCGTCCGTCATGGTCAGGGGTTCCTTTCGGGCACGGTCAGGGGCGCGATCGAGGAGCGGGCCGGTGAGCTCGTCAGCGATCTCGTTCGAGGAGCGGACCGGTCGGCTCGGTCAGCGGTCTCGTACGGGGAGGCGGCCGACGGGCTGGGTCGGCCGCCTCGTACAGGGAGCGGGCCGGTCGGCTGGGTCAGCGGTCTCGTTCGAGGAGGCGGCCGGCGGGCTCGGCGAGGACGCCATCGGAGGCGATGCGGACACCGCGCAGCCAGCTGGAGCGGACCACGCCGTGCAGGGTCTTCCCGGCGTAGGCGGTGACCTGGTTGCGGTGGAAGAGCTCGGCGGGGTCGACGGTGAAGGTCGCGTCGGGGGCGAGGACCGCGAAGTCGGCGTCGCGTCCCGCCTCGATGGCGCCCTTGCGGGTCAGCCCGGCCAGCGCGGCGGGGGCGGCGGACATCCAGCGGGCGACGTCGTCGAGGGAGTGGCCGCGCCTGCGGGCCTCGGTCCAGATGGCGGGCAGGCCGAGCTGGAGGGAGGAGATGCCGCCCCAGGCGGAGGCGAAGTCCGGGGTCTTCAGGTCGGTGGTGCACGGCGAGTGGTCGCTGACGATGCAGTCGATGGTGCCGTCGGCGAGCCCGGCCCAGAGCGCGTCCTGGTTGGCGGCCTCGCGGATCGGCGGGCAGCACTTGAACTCCGTCGCTCCGTCGGGCACTTCCTCGGCGGTGAGGGTGAGGAAGTGCGGGCAGGACTCGACGGTGACGCGGACGCCCTCGCGCTTCGCCGCGGCGATCAGCGGCAGGGCGTCGCTGGAGGAGAGGTGCAGGACGTGGACGCGGGCGTCGAGCCGCTTGGCGTGGGCGATGAGCCCCTCGATCGCGGTGTTCTCGGCGTCGCGCGGCCGGGAGGCCAGGAAGTCCGCGTAGGCGGGCCCGGGGCGCTGCGGGGCCTCGGCCAGGTGGTGCGGGTCCTCGGCGTGCACGATGAGGAGCCCGCCGAATCCGGCGATCTCCGCCATGGAGCGGGCCAACTGCTCCTGGTCCAGCTCCGGGAACTCCTCCACGCCGGAGGGCGACAGGAAGCACTTGAAGCCGAAGACCCCGGCCTCGTACAGCGGGCGCAGGTCCTTGACGTTGGACGGGATCGCGCCGCCCCAGAAGCCGGTGTCGACGTGCGCCTTGGGGGCCGCGACCTGCTGCTTGACCCGCAGGTGCTCGACGGTGGTGGTCGGCGGGAGGGAGTTGAGGGGCATGTCCAGGAGCGTGGTGATCCCGCCGGCGGCGGCCGCGCGGGTGGCGGTGTAGAAGCCTTCCCACGCGGTGCGGCCGGGGTCGTTCACATGGACGTGGGTGTCGACCAGGCCGGGCAGCAGGACGTCGTCGCCGAAGTCCTCCAGGCGGGCGCCCGCAGGCGTGGCGGTGTCGTACGGCAGGACCGCGTCGATCGTCCCGCCCGCGACGGCGACCGCCGCCGGACGGGTCCCCTCGGGGGTGACGACGCGCGTCGAGCGCAGTATCAGGTTCACGTCCGGACCGGACACCTGTGCTCCTTCACTCCAGCAATGATCACAACGGGAATTCAACGAACTGTTGAAGCTTTCGATGGAGTCTTCACTCGGGAATCGCCCTCGTCAAGACCCCACCTTCCGCCACGGGGGCCCACCGGACCACCCCTGCCGCCCGACTGGAGGTTTCCACAAAGTAAAAGTCATATTTCGAACTGCGGAACGTAGCATGGGCCAGGAAGGGTGGCGCAGAGCCGCCCGCACCGACCGTCGGCACCCGGACAAAACAGCCCCTGACCGGCACGGACGCCGACCGCGGAGCTGTGGGCCGATCGGGAACCGCCCGGTAGGCTGCTGCCTTGCCCTCCGCTTCGAAAGGACCGTTGACGTGCCGCCGTCCCACGCCAGCACAGCCGACTCCAAGCCCTCCGGTTCCAGCGGTGGGGTGCAGTCCCTCGAGCGCGCCTTCGATCTGCTGGAGCGGATGGCCGACGCCGGGGGCGAGGTCGGGCTGAGCGAGCTCTCCGCGAGCAGCGGTCTGCCCCTGCCGACCATCCACCGGCTGATGCGCACCCTGGTCGGCTGCGGATACGTGCGCCAGCAGCCCAACCGCCGCTACGCACTGGGCCCCCGGCTGATCCGGCTCGGTGAGTCCGCCTCCCGGCTGCTGGGCACCTGGGCCCGCCCCTACCTCAGCCGACTGGTGGAGGAGACCGGCGAGACGGCGAACATGGCGCTGCTGGACGGGGACGAGATCGTGTACGTCGCCCAGGTGCCGTCCAAGCACTCCATGCGGATGTTCACCGAGGTCGGCCGCCGGGTCCTGCCCCACTCCACCGGTGTGGGCAAGGCCCTCCTCGCGCACACCCCCGCCGACGAGGTCCGCGCGCTCCTGGCCCGTACCGGCATGCCCGCCGCGACGGAGAAGACGATCACCACCCCGGAGGGCTTCCTCGACGCCCTGGAGCTGGTGCGCCGCGCCGGGTACGCGGTGGACGACAACGAGCAGGAGATCGGGGTGCGGTGTCTCGCGGTCTCCGTGCCGAACTCCCCCACCTCGGCGGCGATCTCCATCTCGGGCCCGGCGGGGCGGGTGACGGAAGCGGCGACGGAGCGGATCGTGCCGATCCTCCAGCAGGTCGCGGGAGAGCTGTCCGACGCGCTGGCGAGCAGCGGCACGAACGGCGGCTGAGAACGGGGAGCGGCGGGGCTCCGCCGTCTCCGGGCCCCGCCGCTCGTCGTTTCGGACGTCGACTCAGACCCCGGCCGGGACGGTCAGCCGCCCGTCGTCCATCGTCACCGTGCGGTCCATCCGCTCCAGGTGCGCCAGGTCGTGGGTGACCAGCACCGTGGCGGTGGCGCGCTCCCGGGTCAGAGTGACCAGCAGGTCGAGCACGGCCGCGCCGCGCTCGTGGTCGAGCGCGCTGGTCGGCTCGTCGACGAGCAGGACCGCCGGCTCGTTCATCAGGGCCCGCGCGATGTTGATCCGCTGGCGCTGACCGCCGGAGAGCTGGTGCGGACGCCGGTCGGCGCGGTCGGCCAGACCGACCGCGTCCAGCAGCTCCAGGGCCCGGCGGCGGGCACCGCGAGCGGACCCGCCGGAGAGGTGACGCATCGCCTGGAGCTGTTCGGCGGCGGTCAGCGAGGGAAGCAGACTGGGCTGCTGGAAGACGATGCCGATGTGCTCCCGGCGCAGGGCCGCCCGCCCGGCCCGGCCGAGTCCGGCCGTCGGCGTCCCGGCCACCACCACCTCGCCGGAGTCCGGGGTGACCAGGGTGGCGGCGGCCGCGAGGAGGCTCGACTTGCCCGAGCCGGACGGCCCGACGACCGCGGTGAGCGTGCCCGGGGGCACGTCCAGCGAGACCCGGTCCAGAGCGGTGAGCCGCCCCTCGCCGTCCGGGTAGGTGAGGGTGACGTCGGTCAGGGTGAGCGTCATCGGGCACTCCCGAGTGCGGTGAGCGGGTCGACGGCGGTGATCCGCCGGATGGACAGGGCGGCCCCGAGCGCGCCGAGCGCGATCAGCACGGCGGCCGGGACGAGGACGGTCGCCGCGTCCAGGACGAACGGCACGGCTCCTCGGCCGATCAGGGCTCCGGCCCCGGCGGCCAGGGCGGTGCCCAGTCCCGTACCGAGGGCGAGCATCACGACGGCCTGTCCCAGCGCGTCGCGCAGGAGGTACGGGGTCGACGCCCCGAGCGCCTTCAGCACGGCGACGTCGCCGCTGCGCTGGATCGTCCAGACGGTGAAGAACGCTCCGATGACGAGCGCGGAGATGGCGAAGAGGAAGCCGCGCATCAGTTGCAGCGACCCGTTCTCCGACTGGTAGGAGCCGATGGCCGTGAGGGAGTCGTCGAGCGTGAGCGTGCTGGTGCCCACCGCCGCGTCCCCCGCCGCGAGGTCGACGCCTCCGGTGGTGGTCAGGGCGATCACGGTCGCCTGTTCGGCGGGGCCGGCGCCGTCGTGGCCGATCTGCTGCCAGTCGTCGAGCGAGGTCCAGACGACGGGGGTGTGGCTGTACGAGGCGTCCGTGGCGACGGCGGCGACTTCGCGCTCCGCCCCGCCGAGCGCGATCCTCTCGCCCGCCGTGGCGTCGAGCTCCTCGGCCGCCTTCTCGGAGAGCACGACCCGCCCCGGGCCGATCCCGTCCGGCCCGAGGGTGCCGTCCGGTTCGACGCCGAAGACCGAGACGGCGGCGGACCGCTCACCTGCGGCGGTGGCGTTCAGGGTCCGGATGCCGACCGGCTGGGCGGCCTCGACCCCGGGCCGACCGGCCCAGGTCCGCCAGTCGTCCTCCCGGACGGTCGAGTCGGTGAACGACTCCGCCTGCCCGTCGGGGGGCGCGGCGAAGGCCAGATGGTCGGCGTCCAGACCGGTGACGGCCGAGATGTTCTCCCGGGCCAGGCCGGCGGTCAGGCCGGACAGCAGGCCCACGAGCAGCGTGATCAGCACCACGACCGAGCCCATGAGCGCGAACCGGCCCCTGGCGAAGCGAAGGTCTCTCCATGCGACGAACATGGCTCCAGCGTCGTGCGGCGCTGTCGGGAGAACATCGCGCGGCGGACGGGCCCGGGGTCAACCTTTCGATTGACCGGGTCAGGGGAGGCCGCGGCTACGCTGGACGGACCATGGATTCGCGTTCGCACACCCACGTCACGGCAGCCCTGCGGCTCTGTCTGCACGCCCTGCTGATGGGGCTGCTGGGCCTGGTGGTCGTCCGCGCGGCGAGCGAGGACGCGTCGCACACCGCGGCTGTCGTGGTGGTGGCGGTGCTGATGGCGGCCCTGTACGCGGCGGGGCCGCTCGCCTCCTCCGTACAGCCGGGAAGCCGGGCGGGGGCCGTGTGGCTGGCGGGTCTCGGCGCCCTGTGGGCCGCGCTGCTGGTCCTGTCGCCGGACGCCCTGTGGGTGGCCTTTCCGCTCTACTTCCTCCAGCTCCACATCCTGCCGATGCGGTGGGCGCTGCCCGCCGTCGTGGTCTCCGCCGCCGCCGCGATCACCAGCTTCGTCGTGCACCGGCAGGAGATCGAGCCCGGTGCGTTCATCGGGCCGCTGATCGGCGCGGCGGTCGCCGTCGCCACCGTCCTCGGGTACGACGCGCTGTTCCGGGAGAGCGAGCGGCGGCGCGAGTTGATCGTGGAGCTGGTCGCCACCCGTGCGGACCTGGCCGAGGCGGAACGCACGGCCGGGACCCTCGCCGAGCGTGAGCGCCTCGCCCGGGAGATCCACGACACGCTGGCCCAGGGCCTGTCCAGCATCCAGCTGCTGCTGCGCGCCGCCGAGCGCTCACTGCCCGAGGACGCACCGGCCGGCGCGCATGTACGGGCCGCCCGCGAGGCCACGCAGGCCAATCTCGCCGAGGCCCGGTCCTTCGTCCGCGCGCTGACGCCGCCGGACCTGGAGCACGGTTCGCTGGCCGCCGCGCTGGAGCGGCTCCGCGCCCGTACGACCGCGCCGGAGCTGACCGTGCGGTTCGCGGTGAGCGGCACGCCGGTGGAGCTGCCGACGCCGTACGAGGTGGCGCTGCTGCGGACCGCGCAGTCGGCGCTGGCCAACACGGTGCGCCATGCGCGGGCCGGACGGGTGGAGATCACCCTGAGCTTCATGGACACCTCGGTGGCGCTGGACGTCGTGGACGACGGGCAGGGCTTCGACCCGTCGGGGGCGCCGGTCCACGAGCGCGGCGACGGCGGCTTCGGGCTGCCGGCGATGCGGGCGCGCGCCGGGTCGCTCGGCGGTGCGCTGAGCGTGGAGTCGGCGCCGGGACAAGGCACGGCGGTGGCGGTCACGCTGCCGCTGCCCGTCGCGGAAGCGGAGCGTGCGGCATGAGCGGGAGCGGGGACGCGATCCGGCTGCTGCTGGCGGACGACCATCCGGTCGTCCGGGCGGGGCTGCGCGCGGTCCTGGACACCGAGCCGGATTTCCGCGTCGCCGGCGAGGCCGCCACCGCGGAGGAGGCCGTCGCCCTGGCCGCGGCGGGCGGCTTCGACGTGGTCCTGATGGACCTCCAGTTCGGTGCGGGCCTGCACGGCTCGGAGGCCACGGCGACGATCACCGCAGCCCCGGGCGGCCCCCGGGTCCTGATCCTGACCACCTACGACTCCGACGCGGACATCCTGGCGGCGGTCGAGGCGGGGGCGAGCGGCTATCTGCTCAAGGACGCGCCGCCGCAGGAGCTGGCGGCGGCGGTGCGCACGGCGGCGGCGGGCCGCTCGGCGCTCGCGCCGTCGGTGGCGCACCGGCTGATGGACCGGATGCGGACGCCGGCCGAGGCGCTGACCCGGCGGGAGCTGGAGGTGCTCCAGCTGGTCGGCGAGGGCCTGTCGAACCTGCTGATCAGCAAGCGGCTGTTCCTGAGCCAGGCGACGGTGAAGTCCCACCTGGTGCACATCTACGCCAAGCTGGGCGTCGACTCCCGTACGTCGGCGGTCGCGGCGGCCACGGCCCGCAGGCTCATCCGCCGCTGAAGCCGGGTCGCGCGTTCCGGGCCGGGCGTAAGGGGCTCGTGCGTCGTGGGCCGGGCGTACGGGGGCCCGTGCGTCGTGGGCCGGGCGTACGGGGGCCCGTGCGTCGTCGGTCAGCCGCCCTCGGGCTCGCGCGCCGCCGGTTCAGCCGCGCGGGGGCTCCCCGAAGAGGTCGACCGCGTTGCGCACCTCGCGCAGGGCCACGGCCACCGCGCTCACCGAGCCGATGGCCCCCGCGATCAGCAGCAGGGAGCGGCGCATGCGGGGGATCTCCGGCACGCCGCTGACGGCCATCGCGTCCAGGGCCGCCAGCTCGTCCTCGGCGATCGGCCGGTCGGGGAATTCGGTCCGGAGACCGGCCAGTGCGCGGCGGAGCCGGGAGACGGCCATCCGCAGCTCGGCCACCCTCGGGTCCTCGGCGCTGCCGGTCAGCTGCTTCTGCCCCACGCTTCGCAACACAGCACTCCCCCTCGCACGTCCTTGTGCCGGTGTGACCCCCGAACCCGGGCTGTGGCCAAGTCCCCGGACGTGTCCGCAAGTTAACGCCATGACAGGCAGTACGCGCCAGCCCACGGAAAGAAATCGGGGTGACCCCTGAGGGTGACATGCGTGTCGCGTGTGCGAAACGCTCAGTGATATCCAGGCCTCATGGTCACGGACACGACGACAGGCACGGTTACGGAGAGGACCGCGGACATGACTTCCGCCGCGAGGAACCCCGAGGTCGCGGGGGTACTGCTGGCCGCCGGAGGGGGCCGCCGGCTCGGCGGCCGGCCGAAGGCGCTGCTGGAGCACCGGGGCCGCCCGCTGATCGAACACGCGGTGCGCTCGCTGCGCGACGGTGGTTGCGGCCCGCTGCACGTGGTGCTGGGCGCGGCGGCGGACGAGGTGCGGGCCCGCGCGGATCTCGCGGGGTGCGCGGTGACGGTGAACCCGGACTGGGAGGAAGGCATGGGCTCCTCGCTCCGGCGGGGACTGGCCGCCCTGGGCACGACGGACGCGGACGCGGCACTCGTCCTTCTGGTCGATCAGCCGGGGATCGGCGCGGAGGCGGTGGCGCGGGTGCGTCTCGCGTACCGCTCGCGGGCGAGTCTGGCGGCCGCCTCGTACGGCGGGGAGCGGGGCCATCCGGTGCTGTTCGGGGCGGACCGGTGGGCGGACATCGCGGCGGGGGCGGTGGGCGACCGGGGCGCGCGGGCGTATCTGCGGGAGCACCGCGATGCGATCACGCTCGTGGAGTGTTCGGATGTGGCCGAGGCGTACGACATCGACACCTCGCAGGATCTGAAGCACCTGGAGTGACCGTGCGGATCCGCCGCCGTCCACCGTGCGTGGCCGCTCCGGCACGCTGCGCCGCGAGCCAACCGTTTCTGTCGACCCGGAGAATCTCGACATCAACAAACCATTGAACTTCCACCATGAGGAAACTACTATCCACTGGTCAGAAGCCCTCTGAACCTCAGACGGCACCCACGGCCGTATCTCGGAGCCATGGCACGCCGTGCCGTGTCAGGCGACCCGGCGGCCATGAGACGCCGCCGCCCGCTGAAGGAGTGACAGCTCATGTCCGCACCAGCGCCGTCCACGCTGGCCATCGTCGATGCCGAGCCCCTGCCCCGGCAGGAAGAGGTCCTGACCGACGCGGCCCTCGCGTTCGTGGCGGAACTGCACCGGCAGTTCACCCCGCGCCGCGATGAGCTGCTCGCCCGGCGCGGTGAGCGCCGCGCCGAGATCGCCCGCACCTCCACGCTGGACTTCCTCCCCGGGACGGCGGCGGTCCGCGCGGACGACTCCTGGAAGGTCGCACCGGCTCCGGCCGCTCTGAACGACCGCCGGGTGGAGATCACCGGTCCGACCGACCGCAAGATGACCATCAACGCCCTGAACTCGGGCGCCAAGGTCTGGCTCGCCGACTTCGAGGACGCGTCCGCCCCCACGTGGGAGAACGTCGTCCTCGGCCAGCTCAACCTCACCGACGCCTACGAGCGCCGCATCGACTTCACCGACCCGAGGTCGGGCAAGTCGTACGCGCTGAAGTCCGCGGACGAACTCGCCACGGTCGTCATGCGCCCCCGCGGCTGGCACCTGGAGGAGCGCCACCTCCAGCTGGACGGCGTCTCCGTGCCGGGTGCGCTCGTCGACTTCGGTCTCTACTTCTTCCACAACGCGCAGCGCCTGATCGACCTCGGCAAGGGACCGTACTTCTACCTGCCGAAGACGGAGTCGCACCTGGAGGCCCGCCTCTGGAACGACGTCTTCGTCTTCGCCCAGGACTATGTCGGCATCCCGCAGGGCACGGTCCGCGCGACGGTGCTGATCGAGACGATCACCGCCGCCTACGAGATGGAGGAGATCCTCTACGAGCTGCGCGACCATGCCTCCGGGCTCAACGCCGGCCGCTGGGACTACCTCTTCTCCATCGTCAAGAACTTCCGTGACGGCGGGTCCAAGTTCGTCCTCCCGGACCGCAACGCGGTGACGATGACCGCCCCGTTCATGCGGGCGTACACCGAACTCCTCGTCCGCACCTGCCACAAGCGCGGCGCGCACGCGATCGGCGGCATGGCGGCCTTCATCCCCTCGCGCCGCGACGCCGAGGTCAACAAGGTGGCCTTCGAGAAGGTCAAGGCGGACAAGGACCGCGAGGCGCACGACGGCTTCGACGGCTCCTGGGTCGCCCACCCCGACCTGGTCCCCATCGCCCTGGCCTCCTTCGACGCGGTCCTCGGCGAGAAGCCCCACCAGAAGGACCGGCTGCGGGAGGACGTCTCGGTGGCCCCGGGCGACCTGATCGCCATCGACACCCTCGACGCCAGCCCGACCTACGACGGCCTGCGCAACGCTGTCGCGGTCGGCATCCGCTACATCGAGGCCTGGCTGCGCGGCCTGGGCGCGGTCGCCATCTTCAACCTGATGGAGGACGCCGCCACCGCGGAGATCTCCCGCTCGCAGATCTGGCAGTGGATCAACGCGGACGTGGTCTTCGAGAACGGCGAACACGCCACGGCGGAGCTGGCCCGCAAGGTCGCCGCCGAGGAACTGGCCGCGATCCGCGAGGAGATCGGCGAGGAGACCTTCACCGCCGGCAAGTGGCAGCAGGCCCATGACCTCCTGCTCCAGGTCTCCCTGGACCAGGACTACGCGGACTTCCTGACGCTGCCCGCGTACGAGCAGCTGCGCTGACCCCACGGCGCGAGCACCGTCACCGCCCCCGGCACCGCACAGCGCCGGGGGCGGTGGTGTCCTCCTGGGTCCGCGCGGTTCGCTCCCTGGCCGACTGCGACGGCAACGGCCGTGCGCGGGGAGCCTGTTCGTCGGTCGGTGACCACGACGCCTGGCCCCTCCACCGTACGTCCGCCGACGCCGCGGGCTCACCCCTGTGCCGTGGCGCCGACGGGCTCAACCGCTCGGGGCGCCTCCGCGCACGACGCTGATGCGGTCCGGCCCTCCCTGGAGGCGGCCCCGCCGGTACAGGTCCGCGATGTCGCTCTCCAGGGCGGTGCGGATGTCCGCACCCGTCCTGCGCCATCCGAAGAACTCGCAGGCCTGCCTGATCAATTCGTCCTGGGACATGCCGGGGCATTCCGCCGCGAGCTCACTCAGGGCGAGCTGCCGCTCGGCGGGAGCGATGAGCGTGACCTTGCGCGGGGTCTCCCCGGCCTCCGGCGTCCGTGCCGTGTCGGCGGTCCGCCCGCCGGCCCGGTAGAAGCCGTCCTCGCAGGCGAGTTCTCCCGAGCGGACGAGTTGCTGTGCCACCGTACGAACGTTGTCACGGATGCGGTTCCCGGCCCGTGCGACGCCCCATGCCTCACGGGCCCGCTGCACCAGCAGCTCCTCGTGGACGGGTCCCTCGACGGCGACGATCCGGTCGAGGGCCTGTGCCAGTTCCCTCCGGGCCTCCGGCGTGTGGAGCTCGTGAGACGAATGGACCGCGATCCGGCAGGCACGGTAGGGCGCGCTCCACTCGCGGCGCGGCGCGGCGTCGACCGGCACCCTCGCGTACGTGGTCCCGGGCGGCTCCGTCGCCTGGGCCGGCACGTGGACGGCAGCCTGATCTCCGGACGCTGTGCCGTACGCTCCCTCGTCGACGGCGGGCGACGGGGCGGCCGGGGGCGGCCCGGGGTCCGGCTCGACAGGGGCCGGAGGCCGAGCCGTCTCCGCCGTGAGCGGGCCCTGGGCGATGGCCTGCTCGACGGCTTCCTTCAGCCGCTGTTCGGCTGCCGCACGCCCCCGGTACCAGTCGGTGCCCCAGATCCGGTAGAGGCGCCAGCCGAGCCCGTTCAGCACCTGCTCCCGCAGCCGGTCGCGGTCCCGGGCCGCTTTGGAGGAGTGGTACATCGCACCGTCGCACTCGATCCCCAGTGCGTACGCGCCAGGGTGCTGCGGGTGACGCAGCCCCAGGTCGATGCGGTATCCGGCGACGCCGACCTGCGGCTGCACCGTGTGGCCCCAGCCGTCCAGGACGGCGAGCACCGACTCCTCGAAGGGGCTGTCCGGCTCCGCGTCCGACTGGACGACGTCGCGGGCCAGTACCGCCGGCCCGTTCTCCGCGTACTCCAAGTAGCGCTTCAGGTGCTGGACGCTCTCGTTGGCGCTGTCGGGCAGGCTCGTGCCACGGAACGAGGCGACGACCTCCATCCGGTAGCGCGCCCGGGTGACCGCCACGTTCAGACGTCGCCAGCCGCCGTTCTTGTTGATGGGACCGAAGTTGAGCCCGAGCTTTCCGTGTTCGTCGGGTCCGTAGCCGACGGACATGATCATGACGTCACGCTCGTCGCCCTGCACCGATTCGAGGTTCTTGACGAAGAAGCCGTCCAGACGGTCCTCGGTGAAGCAGTGGTCGAGGTCGGGCCGGTCCAGCCGGACCTGCTGCACCGCGAGATCGATGGCCGAAGCCTGCGCCTGGGAGAGGGCCACCACGCCGAGGGACCGGCCGGGGCGGGTGTCGAAGTGGTGGATGACACGGTTGGCGACGTACTCCGCCTCCGCCCGGTTGTCCCGGCGACCGCCGCGGTCGTACGTGCCGTCGGCTTCCAGGAAGGCGACGCCCACGTCGTTGCCCTCGTCGAACGCGCCGGGGAAGGTCACCATGGAGTTCCGGTAGAACGACCTGTTGCTGAAGGTGATCAGGTCCTCGTGCCGGCTCCGGTAGTGCCAGCGCAACGGCAGCTCCCGCATGGCGCCCGCCTTGCAGGCGTGCAGCAGCGATTCGAAGGAATCGGGGATGTCCGCCTCGTACTCGTCACCCTCCTCCTCCCCGGCGGAGTCGAAGAACGAGGTGGGCGGCAGCTGCTTGTCGTCGCCGGCGACGATGAGCGTCTGCCCCCGGTAGATGCAGTTGATCGCGTCACTGGGCCGGACCTGTGAGGCCTCGTCGAACACCACGACGTCGAAGTGATAGTCGCTCGGCAGCATCTGGCTTACCGTCAGGGGACTCATCATGAAGCACGGCTTGACGGACTGCACGACTTCACGGGTGCGACCGAGCAGTTCCCTGACGGGCATGTGCCGGGTCTTCTTCTCCGCCTCCCGGATGATCACCGCCGCTCCTCCACCGCCGATGCCTCTGGGGCGCCGGTTGTTGCAGGCCTCGATCACGGCACCGCCCGCGGCGGCGATCAAGCGGCGGTCGGCTTCCCGGTAGTCGGCCACCCTGGCGTCGAGGTCGTCCGAACGGGTCGTGCGCAGCCGGCTGTCGGTGGCGAGGATCCCGTCCGCCCAGGAGGTGAGCACGGACCGTTCGACGATCTCCGGCAACCGCTCCGGCTCGATGCCGCGCTCGGCCGCGCCCGCCACGAGCGCGTCGGCGCCCTGGCGGGCGAGGACGGCGACGCCGTCCCGGTACGCGTACCACTCCTCGGGGCCCCGCGGGTCGGCGAGCAGCTCTCCGACGGCTTGCCCCGCTTGGTCCAGGGGCCCCATCAGCAGGGCGGAGAGCTGTACCTGGCGCTCCGCGCCGAAGAGGCCGAGCAGAGCCGTCACGGACGTGGACCAGCGCTCGGCCCGGCGCTCGGCGACGGCACACCAGTCACCGAGGGAACGTCGCGCGTTCTCCGCCAACAGGGCGGGGAGGCGGTCGGTGTCGGCGGCGTCGGCCAGCTGGTCGGCCAGCAGATCGCGCCGGCCCAGCTCACCGGCCAGTTCGATGATGCGGTCGGCGGTCGCGAGAGCGTCGGTGAGGGCGGGTACGTCCCCCTGGGTGCGGGGCGTGTACCGGCCGAGCAGCGCGGTGTGCTCCCCGGAGAGCCTGCGCACTTCGCCGGCGGCCCGTTGCCACCGAAGGGCATCGCCCAGACGCCCGGCCAGCGACTTGGTCCAGGTGCCGTCATGAGTGAGTGCCTCGACAGCCGTACGGTCGGCCTTGTACTGGGCCGAGAAGCGGGCCATCAGCTTGGCGTGCGGGCCCTCGAAACGGGCGACCAGATCGGGCAGGTCCGTCCGTTCGACCGCCTGCTCGCCGAACACGTCCGCGGCCGCCGCACGCGCTTCGGCCTCCGCGGTCAGGGCTTCCCGCAGCGCCTGTGCGGCCTGATGTGCTCCACGAAGCTCCGCATCGTCGAACCAGGCGGCCAGCGGGGGGTTCGCGGCCGCCGTGAGGTCGGCGAGTGCGCACAGGGCTGCGGCCGCCTCGCCATCGGTCGGCTTGGGCATACCGAACAGGTCGGCGAGCTGGGCCAGTTGACCGGAGGCGTCTTCCTGCAGAGCCGCGTCCGGGGAGCCGAAGCCGTCGGGCAGGCCGGCTCGCAGGGAGCGTACGGTCTGGTGAAGCTCGCGGACGGACCGGGGCTCGCCCTGGGTACCGGCGAACGGACGGCGGGCGGTCGCCGCGCGCAGGGCGTCGAGGGCGTCGGACGCCTCGGTGGCCGCCTGGTGCGCGGAGGCGCCCACGAGCCCGTGCCAGGGAAAGGAGTTGCCCTCCGCCACGGGGCGCCACGCCCGGCTTACCGCTTTGGCCGCCACGGTGAGGTCCAGCAACGCCCCGGCGCTCAGGGTCCGGACGGTCTTCGCGTTCTCGGCGGACAGGGAGAGTTGCGGTGTTCCCGCCTGATCGAGTTGGACCAGGCGCCCGAGGACGTCGTGCAGAGTCCGTCCGAGAGGCTCCCTGACCTGGTTCATGCCCGCCGCGTAGGCGGAGAGTTCCTCACGCAGCTGCCGGGCGCGCTCGCGTTCGTGTTCCGCGGCTCCGTTGACCCGGGCGACCGTGGTCAGTACCCGGGCGAGCTCGGTGGCGACGGCCTTCTTGCTCGTATCACCGCTGTGCAGGGCCAGCACGAAATCGCCGAGCCCGACCCCGCGCAGCCGGTTGCGCACGACGTCGAGCGCCGCGGCCTTCTCACTGACGAACAGCACACTGCGACCCGCGTGCATCAGAGCCGCGATCAGGTTGGTGATGGTCTGACTCTTGCCGGTGCCGGGCGGGCCGCTCATCACGAAGGAGCGGTGCTCCAGGGCCGCCGCGATGCACTGGCGCTGGGAGGCGTCCGCGTCCAGCACGAGCGGCGTCCGCTCAGGCAGCTGGACCTCGTCGATCCGGTCCAGTTCGGGGGGCTCGAACCCGATGAGGTCGTCCGGCAGACCCGCGTCCGGCCCCAGGGCGACGGCGCGCACCAGAGGATGGGCGAGGATGCGGTCCTCGTTCTGCTCCAAGTCCTTGTACATGGCCTCCCGGTGCGAGGCGAACAGACCGAGCACGGCGCGATCGTCGACCGTCCAGCCCTGCTGTCCGGCCGCGACGGCGCGGGCTGCCGCCATCAACGCCGGCAGATCGCCGACGTCGGTGCCGGTGACCGGGGACCAGTCGGCCCCCAGACGCTCCGCCTTCACCGCGAGAGCCGGGTTGTGCACGCGGTCCTGGCCGTCGGCCGGGTGGAGGCGGTAGCGGCGGCCGCTCTGCCGCCGGAGTTCCACCGGGACGAGAAGCAGCGGTGCCGAACTGGTCTCGTGCGCCCCCTCCTCACGCCAGTCGAGCATGCCGACGCCCAGCCAGAGCACCCACAGACCGTAGTCGTTGAACATCTGGCCGGACTTCTGGCGGAGCTGGTAGAGGGCCCGGTCCAGTGTCGCCTGCGTGGCCTTCTGCGTGACCAGTCCCGGACGGCCGCGGGGAGCGGGGACCGTCCGGACCTCCTCGCCTTCCGGGGCCTCCGCCACCGGGGCGAACTCCCAGCCCCTGGCCAGCTCGGCGAGCAGAGGGCCGGTCTCCGGGGAGGTGATCTCCAGCGTCGACGTACGGGTGTGGCGGAAGTTCAGCAGGCGGTTGCGCCCGCCCATGTCCAGCAGCGAGGACCGCCAGCCGTCCAGTACGGCTTTCAGCCTGTCGAGACCGGGGTCATGGACTACCGAAGGCTGGGAACGGGGCGGTCGGGGCATGGGGCGAGAACCTCCTGAGCACGGCGCACAGGGGTATCCACGCTCACAGGTCCCCCCTGGAAATATGTACTTATCAGCCCGCGACCACTGACACGCCACGGATCAACCACATGGTATGTGTTTGTTGTGAAGACCCAGGTGAATGGCGGGAAATGGTCAGCTCCTGGCCTGAGTGAGCCGCCGCTGCGTGCTCTCGGCCGCCCCCTGCTACCCGACGGGCTCGGCACTCACGTCCACACCGCCCCCAGCGCCACGAACCCGCAGACGAGGGCGAACAGGATCGCCAGCAGCGGCCAGACGAACCGCAGGTACTTGTCGTAGCCGACCTTCGCCAGGGCCACCCCGCCGATGGTGACCGCCGTCGTCGGGACCCAGAGGTTCATCCAGCCGCTCGCCGCCTGCCACGCCGTGACGACCACGGCGCGGGAGACGCCCGCGAAGTCGGCGAGCGGGGCCAGGATCGGCATCGCCAGCGTGGCGTGGCCGGAGGTGGAGGGGATGAGGAAGGCGAGCGGCAGGTTGACGACGAAGACGAAGACCGCGAACAGCGCCGACGAGGTGCCCGAGACCACGCCCTCGATGGAGTGCAGCACGGTGTCGGTGATCCGGGAGTTGTTCATGATGACCGTGACACCGCGCGCGAGGACGATGACCAGCGCCGGGGAGATGAAGTCCGCCGCGCCCCGGATGATCGTCGCGCTGAGCTTCTGCTCGCCGAACCGGGCGACGACGCCCACCAGGACCGCCGCGACCAGGAACAGGGCGGCCAGCTGGGGAAAGGACCAGCCGAGTTCGAAGCCGTACGGGGTGGCGTCGGCGTCGCCCGTGAGGGCGCTGGACCACGGGACGACCGAGAAGATCATGAAGCTGAAGACCAGGGCGACCAGGACGAGCACGGCCCGGTGGAGCCCGGTCAGCTCCGGGGGCTCCCCCGCGTCCGCCGCGTCATGCTCGCGGTCGCCGGGCAGGAAGCCGGAGAGCGAGCGGTCGGGGTTCTCGCGGACGCGGCCCGCGTACCGGATGACGTAGCCGATCGTCACCGCCGTCAGGACCACCCACATGATCGCGCGCAGCACGATGCCGTCGCCGAGCGAGATGCCGGCGGCGGAGGACGCGACTCCGGTGGCGAAGGGGTTCACGGTGGAGCAGAGCACGCCGATGCCCGCGCCGAGGATGATCGTGCCGGTGGCCACCATGCGGTCGTAGCCGAGGGCCAGCATCAGCGGGATGATCAGGCCGTAGAAGCCGAGCGTCTCCTCCGCGAATCCCTCGACGGTGCCGAGGAGGGAGAAGACCAGCATCACTCCGGCGATGAGCAGCGCTCCCCGGTCGCGCAGCCGGTGCGCGAGGCGGCCGATGCCCCGGTCCAGGGCGCCGGTGGCGAACACCACGGTGATGAACGCGCCGATGGCGAGCACGAAGAGGAACACGCCCGCACTGCCGTACAGTTCGCCGGCCAGGTCCGGGCCGACCTCGCCCGTCCTCGTGTCCTGGACGCCGTAGAGGCCGTTGACCGGGGAGAGGAAGAGGTCGTTCAGGCGGTCCACGAAGCTCTGGTCGGAGTCGACCCGGTGGTACGTGCCCTGGACCGGGGCCCCCGCCTCGTCGCGGTCGTAGGCCCCGGGCGGGATCAGGAAGGCCAGCCCCCAGACGGCCAGCGTGACGACCGCGAGGATCGTGAGGGCGCTGGGGAAGGCGAACCCCTTCTTGGCCGGGGGCTCTTCCTCCGGGGCCGGTTTCGTGTCGGCCGCGCTGCTCATGCCGTGCTCCCGCCCGTCGCGGTCCCCTGCGGGGAACCGAACGGACGCCAGGACTCCAGATGGGTGACCAGGAGGTCCTGGGCCCCGGCGAGGGGGCGGAACTCCTCCTCCCGCCTCTCCACCCGCTCCACGCCCGTGCCGCGCACCAGGGCCACGAGGAGGTCGTGGGCCTTGCGCACGGGCTCGGGCGGGAAGCCGGGGAACGCGATGGACGGGGTGGCCGTCAGCCGTTCCGGGTCGGCGACGAGTCCGTCCAGCAGCGCGTCGACCCGGGTGCTCGGGTCGTCTCCCGGATCCATGGTTCAGCCCCTTCGGTCCACTGGCCTTCCGGACCAATGGACCATGGGGGGCGGCGCGCCGCACTCCTGGGAAACGGCGGTCCCTCGGGCCTCAGTCCGTCAGGACGACCGTCCGCTGGGCCGAGAAGTCACCCCACTTGCCGTCCGGAAGCTTGGCCCTGAGCTTGACCGAATAGCGGGTGCCCACCGGGTCGGAGAGGTCCAGCCGGTAGGTGGCGCGCCCCTTGGGGGGCGTGCCGCCCCAGACGATGGTGGTGGTCAGCTTGCCGTTCAGATGGAGCTCGTAGGCGGGGATGACTCCGCCCGTCTCGGGCTGGTCCCAGGACAGGTCGAGGGTGGAGGCGGCGCCCTCCTTGCCGATCTCGGCGCTCAGGCCGGTGGGGGCGGTGCTCGCGGGGCGTCGGGGGCGGACTCGGTGGTGAGGTCGAACGTGTTGCTGTCGGCCGAGGACTTGTCGGAGGCGTCCCGGGCCCGGACGGTGAAGGTGTAGACGGTCCCCGGGCGCAGACCCGTGAGCTTCGCCGTGGTCTCGGAGGCCGGGACGCTGTGGATCCGGGAGTCCTCCTGGTAGATGTCGTACGAGGTGACGCCGACGTCGTCCTTGGACGCGCCCCAGGTGAGGGTGGCGGCACGTTTCCCGTCGGCGCTGCCCGTCAGCTTCGCCGGGACGGTGGGGGGCGTGTCGTCCTTGGGCGGGGTGGCCTGGGTGGTGACGGGGACGCGCTTGCTGGGCGCGGAGAGATTCCCCGCCGTGTCCTTGGTCCGGACGCTGAAGGTGTAGTCCGTCGAGGCGGTCAACCCGTTGACGTCGATCATGGTCTTGGTCGCCGGGACGCTCTTGACCTTGGCCTTTCCACGGTAGATCTCGTATCCGGCGACCTTCTCGTTGTCCAGGGCGCCTTTCCACATGACGTGCACCGAGGTGGAGCTGCTGGCCTGGGCGGTCACGCCCTCGGGGGTGGCGGGAGGCTGCGTGTCGGCTTCGGCGGTGCCACCGCAGGCGGAGAGGAGGGGTGCGAGAAGCAGGGCGGAACAGGTCAACGCGGCAGAGATGTGGGGGCGTTGCACGGTGGTGCCTTCCATCCGGACAGCAATGGTCCAGACCTGTATGCCATGGCGCGGGGGTCGCCGACAAGAGGACGGCGAGGAACCTTCCGCTATGTGACGGTGTGCGCCGCCCGAACCGCGGTCCGGGCGGGGCGCGGGGCAGCTTCTCGGGACTCGGACCGCGCGTCACCGGCCGATGATTGCTCGGTGGTCGAAGGATCTTCCCTGGAGGGACGCACAGAAGAACCCCGTGCCCCGCTGCTGGGCCGGGTGATCTCTCTCGGCGGCCGCCGTCCGGACTGGCGGCCGGGCGGCTGAGCGGCGAGCGGGCAGCGGCTCAGCTGGTGAAGAACTCCGTGATGTGCGCGGCCACCTGGTCCGCCCGGGTCTCGTGCATGCGGTGGCCGCCCGGGACCGTGATCAGCCGGCAGTCCGGGATCAGGGAGGCCACGTCGGCCTGGCGGTGCTGTTCCATCGTGCTCTCCGGGCCGCCCATGATGATCAGCGTCGGGGAGACGATGTCGCCGAGGGCCTCGTCGGCGTCCGGGCCGGGGTCGGCGAGCTGGTCGCGTACGACGGGCACCGCGTTCTCGTCGTAGTCCACCGGGCCCTCGCCCCGGCCCGCCGGGCCCGGGTCACCGGGGAACGGGGCCGGGGTCTCCACCAGCACCAGCCGCTCCACCCGGTCGGAGTGCTCCTGGGCCACCAGGCGGGCGACGACCCCGCCCATGCCGTGGCCGACGAGGCCGACCCGGTCCAGCTCCAGTTCGTCGAGGAAGCCCATGACGTCCTCGGCCATCAGCTCCAGGGCGTAGTCGTCGGGCCAGTCGCTCTCGCCGTGGCCGCGCAGGTCCAGGGCGAAGACCCGCCACTCCTGGCCCAGCAGGGGGCCGGCCGCCTCCCAGTTCGCGGCCGAACCGCCGAGGCCGTGCAGCAGCACGACGGGCGAGCCGAACGCGTCGCCCCAGGTCCGGTACGCGAGGCGCACATCGCCGACATCCACAACAGACTGATCTTCCATGCCCCTGACGCTACAGCCGACGGGCGCCGGACGGCCGCCGGGGCCCCGCGTCGCGCGGGGCCCCGGATGCTCCGGTCCGAATCCGCAGGGGTCAGTGGACGCCGACCCCGGCCGCGGCCGGCACGACGTGCTCGCCCGGTGCCTGCTCCTCGTCCGCCGCGTCGGCCTTGCGGCCGAAGTGGTTGAAGGCGAGGTTCAGCACGATCGCCACCACGCAGCCGGTGGAGATGCCCGAGTCGAGGACGACCAGCAGGCTCTCGGGGAAGGCGTGGTAGAACTGCGGCGCCGCGATCGGGATCAGGCCGATGCCGAGGGCCGCCGCCACGATCAGCGCGTTCTCGCCCTTCTCCATGGCCGCGGTGGCCAGGGTCTGGATACCGCTGGCCGCGACCGTGCCGAAGAGGACGATGCCCGCGCCGCCGAGCACCGGCAGCGGTACGAGGGCGATGACGGAGGCCGCGACGGGGACCAGGCCGAGCACGATGAGGATGCCGCCGCCAGCGGCGACGACGAAGCGACTGCGGATCTTCGTCATGGCGACGAGGCCGACGTTCTGGGCGAAGGCGCTGCACATGAACCCGTTGAAGAGGGGGCTGATGGCGCTGCCGAGGGTGTCGGCGCGCAGCCCGCCCTCGATGATCTTCTCGTCTGCCGGGCGGCCGACGATCTTGCCGAGGGCCAGCATGTCCGCGGTGGACTCGGTCATGCAGACCAGCATCACGATGCACATGGAGATGATGGCGGCGATCTCGAACTGCGGGGCGCCGAAGGCGAACGGCGTCGGGAAGCCGACCACGTCGGCCTCCTTGATGGCGCCGAAGTCGGTGATGCCGGCCGGGATGGCGATCAGGGTGCCGATGACCAGACCGAGCAGGATCGCGATCTGCTGGAGGAAGCCGCGCAGGAGCTTGCGCAGGGCCAGCACGATGACCAGGGTCACCGCGGCCATGGTGATGTTGGTCATCGAACCGTAGTCGTCGGCCGTGGCGTTGCCGCCCTGGGACCAGTTGAAGGCGACCGGGAGGAGCGAGACGCCGATCAGGGTGATCACGGTGCCGGTGACGACGGGTGGGAAGAAGCGCACCAGTTTGCAGAAGTACGGGGCGAGGACGAACCCGAGAAGGCTCGCGACGATGATCGCGCCGAATATGACGGCTATCCCGTCGTGTCCCCGGTCCTTGCCTATCGCGATCATCGGGGCGACCCCGGCGAACGAGACGCCGTTGACGAAGGGCAGCCGGGCGCCGACCTTCCAGAAGCCGATGGTCTGGAGCAGGGTGGCGATCCCCGCGGTGAAGAGGCTCGCCCCCATCAGGAAGGCGGTCTCCTTGGCGGTGAGGCCGACGGCGGGCCCCACGATCAGCGGCGGGGCCACCACGCCCGCGTACATGGCGGCCACGTGCTGGAGGCCGCTGGTGAACATCTTCAGTGGGGGGAGGGTCTCGTCGACCGGGTGTTTCCGGTCGTCTCCCGTTTCCGCGGCGTTGTCGGCCGTCGTGTCGGGGGCGGCTGCATCTGCGTCTTTGCGAAACCTGGGCTTGGCGGCCACGGCGGTTCCTCCGGTCGGTTACACGTCGTCGGCGACGTGGGATTCAGGGAGGTGGTGCGTAAGTGGTGCGGCGGTGCGGCTCTCTCAGGTGGTGCAGGTCGTGCAGGTCGTGCAGGTCGTGCAGGTGGTGCAGGTCGTGCGGAGGGGGGTGCGGAAGGGCGCGCACGGGGGTGTGTGCGGGCAGCGTTCATCACCGGTCCGGCGGGCGCGCACCATGCGCGCGTCCGCCGGACCGGCTGCCGTGGACCCCGCTCGGGTCCACGGCGGCCGGTCTCGGGCCGTCCCCCTCGACCGGCCGGTCGGGGATACCGCGCGGAGCCGGGCTCCGCGGGGATGCCGCACGGAGTCGGACTCCGGCGGGGTACCGCTCGGAATCAGGCTCCGGCGGCGATCTGCGCGAGGCGGCGGGCCTCGTCGCGGGTGACGCGGGCGATGGCGTCCTCGTCCACCGTGGTGAGGTGGTTGCCCTCGACGACCGGCTTGCCGTCGACGAGGGACAGGGTCACCGGGGCGGCCGCGCCGAAGATGAGGGCGGTCACCGGGTCGGCGATCGAGGAGTGGGCCAGGGTGTCCAGCTTCCACAGGACGAGGTCGGCGAGCTTGCCGGCCTCCAGGGAGCCGATCTGGTCGGCGCGGCCCAGCACCTGGGCCCCGCCGAAGGTCCCGAGGCGCAGGGCCTGACGGGCGTTCAGGGCGGCCTCGCGGTGGGCGCCGAGGCGGTTGATGAGGAGCGCGTTGCGCAGCTCGGTGTGGAGTTCGCCGGACTCGTTGGAGGCGGTGCCGTCCACGCCGAGGCCGACGGGGACGCCGGCGGCGAGCATGTCGGGGACCCGGGCGATGCCCGCGGCCAAGCGCGCGTTGGAGGACGGGCAGTGGGCGACGCCGGTTCCCGTACGGGCGAAGGCGGCGATGTCCGAGTCGTTCATGTGGACGCAGTGGGCCATCCACACGTCGTCGCCGAGCCAGCCGGTCGACTCGAAGTACTCGGTCGGGCCCCTCCCGAACAGCTCCTTGCAGAACTGCTCCTCCTCGACGGTCTCCGAACCGTGGGTGTGCAGCCGTACGCCCTTGCGGCGGGCCAACTCGGCACCCTGGCGCATCAGTTCGGTGGACACGGAGAACGGCGAGCAGGGCGCGACGGCGACCTGGGTCATGGCGTCGAAGGAGGCGTCGTGGTGGGCGTCGATCGTCGCCTCGGTGGCGGCGAGCGCGCCTTCGAGGGTCTCGACGGCGAAGTCCGGGGGCAGGCCGCCGTCCTTCTCGCTGCGGTCCATGGAGCCCCGGGCGAGGGTGAACCGTACGCCCATCTCACGGGCTGCGCCGATGATCGCGCCGGAGAGGTCGCCGGAGCCCTTCGGGAAGACGTAGTGGTGGTCCATGGCGGTGGTGACACCGCCGCGGGCCATCATGGCGAGCGAGCCCTGCGCGGCGGCGCGGGCCATCGGCTCGTCGATGCGCGCCCAGGTCGGGTAGAGGGCGACCAGCCAGTTGAAGAGGTTGTGGTCGGTGGCCAGGCCCCGGGTGATCCACTGGTAGAAGTGGTGGTGGGTGTTGACCAGGCCGGGTGTCGCGAGGTGTCCGGCGCCGTCGATCCGCCGGACGACTCCGGTCAGGCCCTCCGGAGCCTTGCCGGCGCCGATGGACTCGATGCGGTTGCCCGCCACGACGATGTACCCGGACGCGTACTCCGTGTCGTGGGCGTCGACGGTGGCGATCGAACAGTTTTCGATGATGATGCGCTGAGGGTCTGCCGAAGCTGCCATGGCGCTTCCTTCTTCTCTCTGTGGCGATGTGGGCACGGCAGGACCCTAGGAGGATTTGAGTGCCACAGCGGTGCGGCTGTGGGTGCCGAGATGGTGGAAGAACAGATTGAGCACGACCGCGACAAGTGCTCCCGCGCTGATCCCGGAGCCGAGGACGGTCTGCGCCCAGGCCGGGAATCCGGCGTAGAAGGTGGGCGCGGCGAGCGGGATGATGCCCGCGCCGAGCGCGACGGCGACCAGGATGATGTTGGAGCTGTCGTCCAGGCCCGCCTCGGAGAGCGTGCGGATGCCGCTGACCGCGATGGAGCCGAAGAGGACGATGCCGGCGCCGCCGAGGACGGGCATCGGGACGAGCGAGACGACCGCGCCGAGGACCGGGAAGGCTCCGAGGACCAGGAGCGCTCCGCCGGCGGCCGCGACGACGTACCGGCTGCGTACGCGGGTCAGGGAGACGACGCCGACGTTCTGGGCGAAGGCGCTGGTGGGAAATCCGCCGAAGACCGGGCCGAGGAGGGTGGCGATGCCGTCCGTACGCAGGCCCCGGGTGATCGTGCGGCCGTCGGTGCGGCGGTCACAGATCTCGCCGAGGGCGAGCATCCCGGCGGAGGACTCCGTCATCAGGACGAGCATGACAATGCAGAGGGAGAGGATCGCGGCGGGCTGGAACTCCGGCACGCCGAAGGCGAAGGGGGTCGGCAGGGCGGCGAGCGGTGCGGACTTCAGCGCGGAGAAGTCGGCGAGTCCGAACGGGATCGCGGCCAGCGTGCCGACGAACATGCCCATGAGCAGGGCCACTTGCTTGAGAAAGCCGCGGCCGAAGCGCTGGATGAGCAGGATGACGACAAGCGTGAAGGCGGCCAGCGCCAGGTACTTCATGGCGCCGAAGTCGGCGGCGGTGGCGTCGCCGCCCTGCGCCCAGGCGACCGGGACCGGCATCAGGGTGACGCCGATGAGGGTGATGACCACGCCGGTGACGAGCGGCGGGAAGAAGCGCAGCAGTCTGCCGAAGAAGGGGCCGACGGCCAGGCAGAAGACTCCGGCGACGAGCACCGCCCCGTAGATCGCGGGGAGTTGGCGGCCGGGTGCGCTGGTCTCGGCGATGGCGAGCATCGGCGCGATCCCGGCGGAGGAGGCGGCGTTGACGAAGGGTAGCCGGTTGCCGGCGAAGCAGCCGAGACCGACGGTCTGCACGATGGTGGCGAGCCCGGCGATCAGGAGGCTCGCCGCGATGAGCCGGGTCATCCCGGCGGTGTCCAGGCCGACGGCCTGGCCGATGATCAGCGGAGGGGTGACGACGCCCGCGTACATGGCGGCGATGTGCTGGAGCGCGGCGGGGACCAGCCGCGCGGGAGGAAGCTTCTCGTCGACCGGGTGGACCGCCGGGTCGGAGGCGGTGGTCGGTGAGGTCGTGCATGGGCCTTCTGCCGGCCCCGTTGCAGGCTGTGCCATGGGTGTTCCCTCCGGGATGACCGGCCCCCGCCCGTCTGTGGGCGGCCGGGGGCCGGTTCAGTGCCGCGTCAGAGGTTGGTCATGTCGACCGGGATCTGCGGCTCGACGCCGTCCCGGAGCACGGTGGCCTCGATCAGACCGTAGGGACGGTCGGCCGCGAAGTAGACCTCATTGTCGTTCTTGAGGCCGAACGGTTCGAGGTCCACCAGGAAGTGGTGGTTGTTCGGCAGCGAGAAGCGGATCTCGTCGATCTCGCTGCGGCTGTTGATGATGCGCGAACCCATCTGGTACAGGGTCTGCTGGAGCGAGAGGGAGTACGTCTCGGCGAAGGCGTGGAGCATGTGCTTGCGCGCCTGCTCGTAGGACTTCTCCCAGTTCGGCATCCGCTGCTCGTCGCTGGTCCAGTTGTAGCGCCAGCGCGCGGAGACGTCCGTCGCCAGGATGCGGTCGTACGCCTCCTTCAGCGTCGTGTACCGGTCCTTGACGTAGCCCCAGAACTCGGAGTTGGTCGAGTTCATCACCGTCAGGTCCTTGAGGCCCGAGATGACCTCCCAGTTCTCACCGTCGTAGGTGATCTGGGAGACGCGGGTCTCCTGGCCCTTGCGGACGAAGGAGTGCTTGACCTCGTCGGCGCCGATGAACCTGGAGTTGCCGTCGGAGGTCGCGATGCGCTCCCAGCTGTACTCCTCGATCCGGATCCGGGCGCGGTGGATCGGTTCCTGGGAGGAGACGAAGTGCCGGGCGAGGTGGATGCCGAACTGCTCGGCGGACTCGATCCCGTGCTCCTTGGCGAACGCGAACACCGTGTTCTTGGTGGTGTCGGTCGGCAGGACGTTGGCGTTGGAGCCGGAGTAGTGGACGTCGTCCATGTCGCCGGAGAGGGCGACCGAGACGTTCAGGTCCTTGATGTGGTGGGTGTCGCCGTCCCGCACGATCTTGACGACGCGGTTCTCTGCTTTGCCGTACTGGTTCTGGCCGAGAATCGTGGGCATGTCGGTGCTAGCTCCCTCGGTAAACGGAGTAGCCGAACGGGTTGAGCAGCAGCGGTACGTGATAGTGCTCGCCCGGGGCGACCGCGAACGCGATGGTCACCTCCGGGAAGAACGCGCCGCTGTCCCTTACGCGGGGGGCGTCCTGCTGCGCCTCGGCTTGCTTCTTGGAAAAGTACGTCTCGGTGTCGAATGCGAGACGCACATGGCTTGTTCCCTCCGGCAGGGCCGGGAGGTCCTTGCAGCGCCCGTCCGCATCGGTCGCGGACGCTCCGAGCGTCACGTACGGCGCGTCGCTTCCGCTGCGGGCGGCGAGCGAGACGGCGACGGACGCGGCGGGGCGGCCGATGCTGGTGTCCAGGATGTGGGTGGACACCGATGCGGTCGTGTCGGTACTCAAGACCGTCACTCTCCTAGATCTCAAGAGTCCTGTGCGGAAGCGCCCTCTGCGAGGGTCTCCGTCACGAGACGGGTCAGCCGGATGCGGTTGATCTTGCCCAGTTCGGTGCGCACGATCTCCTGCTCCTGCTCGGGCGAGTTCCCGATCCGGGACTTCACCGCGTCGCGCATCTGCTCACCGGTGGCGCCGGTGGCACAGATCAGGAAGACATGTCCGAACCGATCCTGGTAGGCCAGGTTCAGTTCGAGCATCTCGGTCTTGAGCTCCTCGGAGGCGCCGGCCATCCCCCGCTGTTCGCGGGAGGAGGTCGGGTCGCCCGGCTTCGGCCGGCCGATCGGCGGGTGGCCCGCCATCGCCTCGGCCAGGTCCTCCGCGGTGAGCTCCGCCGTGGCGGCGTCGCTCGCGGAGAGCAGGGCTTCTTCGGTGGCGTACGGACGCCCGGCGAGGATGGTGTTTCCCCAGGCCGCACTGGCACACACCTCGTGCAGTGCGGGAGTGGCCTCGCCGTCCGCCAGGGTGTTGAACCGGGTGAGGCCCGGTGTGGAGCTCGAAGTCACGGGAGCCTCCGTGGCTGTTTTTCGCTGTGCGTTGTTCGGGCTGCGGATAGCTAACGCCCTCCGCAACACGACGTCAACACTTTGTTGAAATCTCGCGAACGAAGAAAGCCGCCGTCCCGGCATACGGACGGCGGCTTTCCCGTGTGTTCGGCGTGTTCGGTCAACTACTCACCCTTGGCCGCATGTTCCCTGTTGAGGTAGTTGTACACGGTGAACCGGGAGACGCCCAGGGCGCCGGCCACCGTCTCCACCCCGTGCCGTACGGAGAAGGCACCGCGTGCCTCCAGCGTCCGGACGACGCTCTGCTTGGCCTTGCGGTCCAGGTCGGCGAGCGGCATCCCGTGCCGTCGTTCCATCGCGGCGAGGATGTGGTCCAGCGAGTCGGAGAGCTGTGGAAGGCGTACGGCTATGACGTCCTGGCCCTCCCAGGCGAGCACGACGTCGTCCTGCTGGGCCTGCTCGGGACCCAGCAGCTCCGCGCCCATCGCGTCGACGAGCGGCTTGACCGCGGAGACCAGGGGGTGGTCGAGCGTTGCCGAAGGGTTGTCGGACCCGGCGGGGATCTCGGCGGCAGCAGGGGGGTGATCGACGGATCCGGTCATGACGCGTCCCCCTCGATCACGTTCACCTGGAGCGAGACCCGGGTGGCGCCCGAGGCCAGGGCCCGCCGCAGCAGGGAGTCCACGGCGGTGAGCACCTCGTCCGCGCCCCCCTCCGCGGTGTTGCCGAAGGGGCCGACGTCGACGGCGTCGAGCCCGGCGCCCTGGATCACCTCGCGGGCGACCACCGCGTGGGCGGGCGCCTCGTCGAGATCGAACGGCTCGGTGGTGAATTCCACCCTCAAGCGCACTGTGCCTCCTTGATGTCCTCGCCGCGGGTGCGGGCGCGCGGCTCGGCCACGACTGTAACCGCTGGACGGGGCCCCGCTCCGGTGCGCGCGGGGCCCCGGCCGCGGTGGTTACGGAAGCGGCAGGACGCAGACCGCGACCGGAGCCGGGAAGGGGCCGCCCGCACCGGTCAGGGAGCCGTCGGGGCCGATCCCGAACACGGTGACGGTCGAGGAGCGCTGGTTGGCGGCGAAGAGCAGGGAACTGTCCGGGGACAGGGCCAGCTGTCGGGGCCAGTCGCCGCCGACGGGCACGGTGTCGAGCAGTCGCAGGACCGCCCCGTCGCTCTCCACGGCGTAACGGGTGAGGCTGTTGTGACCCCGGTTGGCGAGGTAGACGTACGCCCCGTCCCCGGTGACCACCGGCTGGGCGGGGTAGCTGGTGCCGGATCCCGTGCCGGTGGACTGCCCGGGCCCCGGGGTGAGAGCGCCGGTGGCGGGGTCGTACCCGCAGACGACCATGGTGTCGTCCAGCTCGCAGGCCAGGTACGCGAAGCGCCCGCCGGGATGGAAGGCCAGGTGGCGGGGGCCGGAGCCGGGAGCCAGAGCGGCCCGGGAGACCTCGGTGAGCGTCCCTGCCGACTCGTCGAGCGCGTACGTGTACACGGTGTCGGTACCCAGGTCGACGGCGAGGACGTGACCACCGTCGGGCGAGGTGACGATCTGGTGGGCGTGCGGTCCACCCTGACCGGGTCCCGGCGGCGGCGAGCCGTGGGTGACCAGGTCCGTCCGCTCCCCCAGGGAGCCGTCCCCGGCGATCGGGTGGACGGCGACGCTGCCGGAGGTGTAGTTGGCGCTCAACAGCCAGCGTCCGGAGGGGTGGACGGAGAGGTGGGTGGGGCCGGAGCCGCCGGTGGGGCGGCTGCCGAGCACCTCGTACGTCCCGTCCGGCGCGATCGCCACGGCGGTGACCGCGCCCGCGCCCTGCTCGGCGACCGCGTAGACGGTGGCGCCGGAGGGGTGCGGGGCCAGGTAGGAGGGGTTCTCGACGCCGGTGATCACCGGGCCGGGAGTGATCGCGCCGGTGCCGGTGTCGTACGCGGCGGTGCCGATGCCCGCGCCACCTCCTGCCTCGGAGGTGTACGTGCCGAGGAGCAGCGGGCGGGTGGCGCGCGGGCCGGCGGGCGGGGCGGGCATGGCGGCCGGGCGGGCCCCGGCTCGGGCCGGCGCGGCGTGGGCGGGGGCGGCGTGGGCGGGGGCGGCGGCGGCCAGGGCGGCTCCGGCCAGCAGACCGCCCAGGAGGCCTCGGCGGCTGGGGAGGCCGGAGGCGGGCGCGGACGGGGACGCCGATGCGGAGGCGGCGCGGCCACCGTGTGCGGAACGGTCGGGGTCGGGGCTCGGGTGGAGGGCTGGGTTCATGCGAGGCACCTCGTGTGGGGGTTCGGCTGCTTCGGATGCGTCCGCCACCCTGGCCCGTCGGCGGCCTTTCGACAAGAGGTGCAACCGCGGTTGCGCGCTGCGCAACGCGATCGGAGGTCGGCGGTCAGCCGCCTGCCTGGATGTCCCCCCTGGTCGAGGAGGCGATGGCGTCGCCGTGGGCGAAGTCCCCCGGCGGGATGCCCGGGTGGTGACCCTCCCGGTCGGGGGCGACCTCGGCCGCCGGGCCGAGCGCGAGCCGGGAGACGATCCGATAGCGGTCGCCCCGGTACAGCGAGTGGACGTACTCCACCGGGCGGCCCGACGTGTCGGAGGTCAGTCGCTCGAAGAGCAGCGCAGGCGACAGCTCCGGCACGTCGAGGAGCCCGGCCTCGGCGCGGGTGACGACGGTGGGCTCGATGGCCTGGACGGCCTCGTGGACGTGCACCCCGTGCGTGGAGCGCAGATGCTCGTACAGGTCGCCGCTCTCCAGCTCCCGCGCGCTGAGGCCCGGCACCAGCTCGGCCCGGATGTGCAGGTGCTCGATGGCCATCGGCGCACCGTCGACCAGCCGCAGCCGCGCCACGTAGACGATCTCGGCGGCGGGCGACATCCGCAGCTTGCGGCCGACGCGGGCCCCCGCCTGGAGCGTGGTGAACTCCAGCAGTCGGCTCGACCAGGCGCCCGCCGCCTGCGGCACGCTCAACGCACGGTCCCCGGCGACCAGTTCCTGGGTGATCTTGGCGGGGGCGACGAACATGCCCCGGCCGTGCTCGCGCACCAGGAGCCCGGCGGCGACCAGCTCGTCGACCGCCGCACGCACGGTGGGCCGCGACACGCCGAGCAGGGCACACAGGGCGCGCTCCGAGGGGATGGCGTCCCCGGGGCTGCGCGACTCGATCAGCTCCAGCACGGCATCGCGGGTCCGCTCCCGTTTGAGCACCGTCCCCGGCACGCCCTCGTCCACGCGTTCCCCTCCCGACGGGTCGAATTCTCTTACTAGTTGACAACCACTACGGCCCAACTGGTCTGCTGGTCAGGCGAAGTGTAGCGCCATCCGTGCGCGACATCAGCGAGTCGGCGGCACGCAGATCATCAAACCCCCCTAGTACAGAGGGGGTTGACGTGCTCATTGGTCTATGCCACCTTCAACCCCCATCGAGAGGTGAGCTGTCCAGTGGACGCAACTGGTCAGGTGGTCAGGCCTCGTCAGGTACGTCCGATCCCTTCCGCTTCCGAGGTGAACCCATGAAGTACCGCTTGCTCGCCAGTGGGTCCGTGCTCGTCCTGACCGCCGTGCTCAGCGCCTGTAGTCCGTCGTCCGGAACGGACTCCGGAAACGGGGGCGGCCGGACGACGGTGGACGTCTGGCTGATGCGCGACAGCGTCTCGGACCGGTTCCAGAAGGAGTTCGCCGCCGACTTCGAGAAGCGCCACCCGACGATCGACGTGAAGGTCCAGATCCAGGAGTGGGACGGGATCGGCGAGAAGATCACCGCCGCCCTGGCCAGCAATGACGCCCCGGACGTCATCGAGGCGGGCAACACCCAGGTGGCGCAGTTCGCGGAGAGCGGCGGACTGCTCGACCTCAGCGACCGCACCGAGGAGCTGAACGGCGGGGACTGGCTGAGCGGCCTGGCCGAGCCGGGATCCTACGAGGGCAAGCAGTACGGCATCCCGTACTACGCGGCGAACCGGGTGGTCGTCTACCGCACCGACCTCTTCGAGAAGGCGGGTGTCGACGCCACGGCGATCAAGACCCGTGAGCAGTGGATCGACGCCACCACCAAGCTCAACAAGGGCGGCACGCAGGGCATCTACCTGCCCGGACAGCTGTGGTACGCGCTGGCCGGGTTCATCTGGGACGAGGGCGGCGACCTCGCCGCGGAGTCCGACGGGAAGTGGTCCGGCGCGCTGGACACCCCCGAGGCGCTGCGCGGCATGGCGTTCTACAAGGAGCTCCAGGCGCTCGGCAAGGGCCCCAAGGACTCCGACGAGGACGACCCGCCGCAGGCCGAGGTGATGGCCCAGGGGCAGGTGGCGCAGGTCATCCAGACCCCCGGCGGGGCCAAGGTCATCGCGGAGCAGAACCCCCAACTTGCGGGCAAGCTGGCCTTCTTCCCGATCCCGGGCAAGACCGCGGAGACCCCGGGCGCGGTCTTCACCGGCGGCTCCGACCTCGTCGTGCCGGCCGCGGCGGCCCACCCCGACGAGGCGGTCGCCTTCATCAAGGAGCTGACCGGGGACACCTGGCAGAAGAAGCTCGCCGTCGCCATGAGCTACGTGCCGAACCGGACCTCGCTGGCCTCCGCCGTGGCCGACGACCCGGGCGCCTCCGCGATGGCGGTCGGCGCGGCCAACGGGCACGCGACGCCCAACACCCCGGGCTGGGCGGCGGTCGAGGCCGAGAACCCGATCAAGGACTACATGACGGCCGTGCTCACCGGGGGCGATGCGGCGAAGGAAGCGGCGAAGGCCTCGGCCGACATCACCCGGGCCATGAACGCCGGCTCCTGACCTCGATCCGCCACCGCCGTTGCTCGCGCCACCACGACAGCGCGAGCCACCACAGCAGCACGGAAGGAGGCGTGCCGTGCCGGTCGTCGACCAACGGACCGCACCCCGCACACCCCGGCGGCGTCCCGTCCCGCGCCTCGCCGGGCGCAAGAGCCCGTCCCCGCGGGGCAGGGCGCAGAGCCTCTGGCCGTACGCACTGATCGCCCCCGCCGTCGGCGGCATGCTGTATCTGCTGGTCTACCCGCTGGTGCGGGCCGTCCTGATCTCGTTCCAGGACTTCCGGCTACGCCAACTGATCACCGGAGACGCGGAGTTCGTCGGGCTGCGGAACTACCGGACGCTGCTGGCGGATCCCCGGTTCTGGGAGGTGGTGCGCCGCACCTTCCTCTTCATGGCGCTCAACGTCGTCCTGATCATGGTGATCGCCACCCTGGTCGCCCTGATGGTGGAGCGGCTGGGCCGGATCGGGCGGACGGTGGTGCTGTGTTCGCTGGTGCTGGCCTGGGCGATGCCGGTGGTGGCGGCGACCACGGTCTTCCAGTGGCTGTTCCACTCGGAGTTCGGCATCGTCAACCAGTCGCTGACCTCGCTCGGCCTCGAGTCCTTCGACCGCTACCCGTGGTTCGCGAACGGCACGGCCGCCTTCGCCATCCTGGTGACGCTGATCGTCTGGCAGTCGGTGCCGTTCGCCGCGATCACCCTGTACTCGGCGCTGACCACCGTGCCCCTGGAGCTGTACGAGTCGGCGCGGCTGGACGGGGCGGGCGCGGCGCGGATCTTCCGTTCGGTCACCTTCCCGATACTGCGGCCGATCTTCCTGCTGGTCGTCTCGCTGGAGGTGATCTGGACCTTCAAGGCGTTCGTCCAGATCTGGGTGATGACACGGGGCGGCCCGGGTGACGCCACGACGATCCTGCCCGTCTACGCGGTCCAGACGGCGCTCTCCAGTCAGCGGTACGACCTGGGTTCCGCGGCCTCGATGGTCACCGTGGTCCTGATGTCCGGGGTGCTCGTCCTGTACTTCCGCCAGATGCTCCGCCAGGAGGACGAGACCCGATGAACAACCCACCTGCCGTACGCCGTCGGCTCCGGCGCCTTCCGCTGAACATCGCCGCCGCCGTGACCGTCGTCGTCTGCCTCTTCCCCGTCTACTGGATGATCTCCACGGCCTTCAAGCCGTCCAAGGACATCCGGTCCCCCGACCCGCGGCTCTTCCCGCACACCTGGACGCTCGACCACTTCCGACGGGCGGTGGAGGCCGACGGGTTCGCGCTGTTCTGGCGCAACAGCATCCTGGTCACGCTGGGGGCGGTGCTGCTGGCGCTGCTGGTGGCGCTGGGCGCGGCGTACGCCGTGGCGCGGATGCGGTGGAAGGGCCGGCGGCAGTTCATGCTGATGATCTTCATCGCGCAGATGGCGCCCTGGGAGTCGCTGATCATCCCGATCTACATCATCTCCCGGGACACCGACATGCTCGACCGGCTGCCGACCCTGACGTTGATCTACTTCATGATCACGCTGCCGTTCACCGTCGTGGTGCTGCGCGGCTTCATCGGGACGATCCCACCCGAGCTGGAGGAGGCCGCGCAGGTCGACGGGTGTACGCGGACCGGGGCGTTCTGGCGGGTGGCGATGCCGCTGCTGACGCCGGGGCTCATGGCGACCTCGCTGTTCGGCTTCATCACCGCCTGGAACGAGTTCGCCTACGCCAACTTCCTGATCATCAAGCAGCAGGACAACCGGACGCTGCCGGTGTGGCTGTCGTCCTTCCAGAACACCTTCGGGACCGACTGGGGCGCCACGATGGCCGCCTCCACCCTCTTCGCGCTGCCCGCCCTGGTGATCTTCCTGCTGCTCCAGCGCCATGTCACGTCCGGCTTCGCCGCCGGCGCCGTCAAGGGCTGAGCAGCGGAAGACGCCCACCCCCCTCCCGTCCGCGAACCGAATCCGGAGACCGCCGTGCCCGCATCGCGCCCCGACCTCGCCCTCCTTCCCCGGCCCACCAAGGTCTCCTCGCTCGGCGGCCGGCTCACCCTCGACCGGGACACCACCGTCCGGGCGCTGCCGGGCGCGGAGCCGGCGGCGGACCTGCTGCGCTCCCTGGTCGGCCGCGCGGCCGGACTCCCTCTCGCCCCGGCGTCGGACGGCCGGGTCGTCCTCGCCCTGGACGAGCGGCTCGGCGGCCTCGGCGAGGAGGGGTACGGGCTGACGGTCGCCCCGCAGGCCCTCCAACTGCGCGCGGCCCATCTCACCGGGCTGCTCCGGGGCGTCCAGACGATCCGCCAGCTCCTGCCCGCCGAGGCCCTGTCGGGCGGTGCGTCGGGGGCCGGGTCCTGGGAGCTGCCGTGCGTCGAGATCACCGACGTGCCGGACCGGCCGTGGCGCGGGGCGATGCTGGACGTGGCGCGGCGCTTCCAGCCGGTCGGCTATCTGCGCCGGTACGTGGACCTGCTGGCGCTGCACAAGCTGAACGTCCTGCACCTCCACCTCACCGACGACCAGGGCTGGCGGATGCCGGTCGACGCCTACCCCCGGCTGATCTCGGTCGGCTCCCGGCGGGCCCGGTCGCAGAAGGGCCCGACCGGCCCGGACGGGGCGCACTTCGACGCGGTGCCGCACGAAGGGTCGTACACCAAGGCGGAGTTGCGGGGCCTGGTGCGGTACGCGGCGGAGCGCGGGGTCACCGTCGTACCGGAGATCGAGATGCCCGGCCATGTGCGGGCGGCGCTCGCCGCCTACCCGGAGCTGGGCAACCACCCCGGGCGTGAGCTGGACGTGTGGACCCGCTGGGGGGTGTGCGACACGATCCTCGGCGTGCACGAGGAGGTCTTCGCCTTCTGCCGGGCCGTGCTGGAGGAGGTGATGGACGTCTTCCCGTCTCCGTACCTCCACATCGGGGGCGAGGAGTGCCCGACCACCGAGTGGGAGGAGAGCCCGGCCGCCCGGAAACGCGCGGCGGCGCTGGGGCTCGCGGACCCGGCGGCGTTGCACGGCTGGTTCATGGGGCGGGTCGGGGCGTTCCTCGTGGAGCGCGGCCGGATTCCGCTCGGCTGGGTCGAGAACGGCGCCGAACTCCCTCCGGAATTCACGGTGATGACCTGGCGCGACTCCTCGCACGCCCGGGCCGCCGCCCACCGGGGCCATCAGGTGATCGCCGCGCACCACCGGGCGACCTACCTCGACTACGCCCAGTCCGGCGACCCGTCCGAGCCGGTGGCCCAGCCCGGGTCGCCGGTCCCGCTGCGCACGGTCCACGACTACGAACCGGCGCCGCTGGACTGGCCGGAGGCGGACCGGGCGCGGGTGCTCGGGACGCAGGCCCAGTTGTGGACCGAGTACGCCCGCACCCCCGAGGAGATCGAGTACCTCAGCTACCCACGGCTCTGCGCGCTGGCCGACCGGTCCTGGTCCGGCGGGCGCGGCGACTGGCCTGGGTTCGTCGAGCGGCTGCGCCACCACACCGCCCGGCTGGACGCCCTGGGCGTCCCCTACCGCCCGCTGGACGCGCGGTCGCTCGCGACAGCCGCGTACGCGTCCCCGTCCCCGTCCTCAGGAACAGCGCGACCCCACTCGTAGCCACTCCCCCACCACCGTTCCGGAGAGGAACACACCCGTGAACACATCACGCAGGAATCCGCGCGGGTCCAGACTGCGCACCGCCGCCGCCTCGGCCGCCGCCGTGGCCCTGGCCGCCACCGGTCTGGCCGCGCTGCCGTCCTCGGCCAACGCCGCGGCGGACGGGATCGTCGTCCAGTACCGCACCAGCGCGTCCGGCGCGAGCGCCGACCAGAGCGAGCCGTGGCTGAAGGTCCGTAACACCGGCTCCACCTCCGTACCGCTGAGCAGCGTCAAGGTGCGCTACTACTTCAAGGCCGACGCGGCCTCCGCCGCCTACCGCTTCGCCTGCTCCTGGGCGGTGAAGGGGTGCGCGAACATCACCGGCACGTTCGGGACGCTCGCGAAGCCGACCTCCACCGCGGACCGCTATCTGGAGATCGGTTTCACCGCCGGGGCCGGTTCGCTGGCGCCGGGGGCGGACACCGGAGACATGCAGCTCCGCTTCCACCAGAGCTCCTGGGCCTCGCTCGTCCAGTCCGACGACTACTCCTTCGGCGCGGACAGGACGGCGTACGGAGACTGGTCCAGAGTGACCGCCCATGTCTCCGGGGCGACCGTGTGGGGCGAGGCTCCCGGGGGCAACGGCCCGACCGACCCGCCGGACCCGACGGACCCGCCGGGCGACGCGCCGACGCTGTTCGACGACTTCGACTACGGCTCCCACACCGACCCCGAGATCAACGCGAACGGCTGGAGCGTCCGGTCCAACTCCGGCGGCCCCGGGGTTCCGGGCGCGACCTGGGCCCCGGAGAACGTGACCTTCGCCGACCAGGGCGGAAACTCGGTGATGAACCTGGAGACATCGACGGCCGGCACGGGGGCCTCGACGAAGCACACCGAGATCCTGACCAAGTCGATGAAGTTCAAGAACGGGACGTACGCGTCCCGGGTGAAGTTCAGTGACGCGCCGCGCTCGGGTCCGGACGGCGACCGGATCGTGCAGACGTTCTTCACGATCAACGATCTGAAGGCGCCGATGGCGGACGACTACGCGGAGTACGACTTCGAGTATCTGCCCAACGGCGGCTGGGGCGAGCCCGCGAACATCTTCTACGCGACGTCGTGGGAGACCTACCGGCCCGACCCGTGGGAGGCGGTCAACGCGCACAGCGAGGTCCGGCAGTCGTACGCGGGCTGGCACGACCTGGTGGTGACCATCGACGACGACCGGATCACGTACTACGTCGACGGGCAGCACTTCGGGACGCACGGGGCGGCCTACCTGCCCGAGCGGCCGATGTCGATCAACTTCAACCAGTGGCTGATCGACCTGCAGGGGCAGCCGAGCACCACGCCCCGCGCCTACGACCAGCAGGTGGACTACGTCCTGCACGTGAAGGACCAGGTGCTCACTCCGGCACAGGTCAACGCGATGGTCGGGGCGTACCGGGGTGCGGGGACAAGCTTCGAGGACACGGTTCCGGCCGGATAGCGGGGGCCGTACGGCGTGAGAGCCGGGCGGGGCGGGGGTCGAGGGCGGCCCCCGCCCCGCTTTCGTATGCCCAAAGGCACCCGCGCCACCGATTCCGTACGCCGTCGGCCGGGGCGAATTTTCCGGCACCCCTTGACAGCCCCGCCACCCTCCGGGCAATCTTCCGTTAAGCAGAAACTAACTTCCGCAATACGGAAGGAGCGCCGACATCCTCATGGGATACCCGGACCAGCGCTTCGATGTGAACCTTTCGATCCTCTTCACGGAACTCCCGCTCCTGGAGCGACCCGCGGCAGCCGCCGCGGCGGGCTTCACGGCGGTCGAGCTGTGGTGGCCCTGGATCGAGACCCCCACCCCTCCGCAGGCTGAGCTCGACGCCCTCAAGAAGGCGCTCGACGACGCCGGCACCCAGCTGGTGGGGCTGAACTTCTACGCCGGACAGCTGCCCGGCCCCGACCGCGGGGCGCTCTCCGTGCCCGGCACGGAGTCGGACCGCTTCCGGGCCAACATCGAGGTGGCGGCCGACTTCGCCGCCTCGGTCGGCTGCACGGCGCTCAACGCGCTGTACGGCAACCGCGTCGAGGGCGCGGACCCGCAGGTGCAGGACGCGCTCGCCCTGGAGAACCTGGTGCTGGCCGCCCGCGCGGCGGACCGGATCGGGGCGATCCTCCTCGTCGAGACCCTCAACAAGCCGGAGTCGCCGCTCTATCCGCTGGTCAGCGCACCGGCCGCGATCGAAGTCGTCGACAAGGTGAACGCCGCGACGGGTCTCGGGAACGCCAAGTTCCTGCTGGACCTGTACCACCTCTCGATGAACGGCGAGGCCCTGAGCCAGGTCGTCAAGGCGTATGCCGCGAAGACCGGCCACGTCCAGATCGCCGACAACCCTGGCCGCGGCGCGCCGGGCACCGGCTCGCTGCCGCTGGAGCAGCTCCTCGACGAGCTGAAGGACGCCGGGTACGCGGGCTGGGTCGGCCTGGAGTACAAGCCCGGCGACCGGCCGAGCGCGGAGTCCTTCGACTGGCTCCCGGCGTCGGCCCGAGCGGCCCGCTGACCGGTCGCGGGCGGGCCGGGCCGACCCTGCGTCGCGCCCAACCCCCTTACGTAAACACGTTTTTCAGGAAGGCACCCTCATGAGCAACAACCTCCCCAAGGTTGCGTGGATCGGCCTCGGCATCATGGGCTCCCCCATGTCCGAGAACCTGGTCAAGGCCGGTTACGACGTCACCGGATACACCCTGGAGCAGGACAAGGTCGACCGCCTGGTCGCGGCCGGCGGCAACGGCGCCTCCTCGATCGCGGACGCGGTCAAGGACGCGGACGTCGTCATCACGATGGTGCCCGCCTCCCCGCAGGTCGAGGCCATCGCCTACGGCCCCGACGGCATCCTGGAGAACGCCAAGCGCGGCGCCCTGCTGGTGGACATGTCCTCCATCACCCCGCAGACCTCCGTGGACCTCGCCAAGAACGCGGCCGAGAAGGGCATCCGGGTCCTGGACGCGCCGGTCTCCGGCGGCGAGGCCGGCGCCATCGAGGCGGTCCTGTCCATCATGGTCGGCGGTGAGCAGGCGGACTTCGACGCCGCGAAGCCGCTGCTGGAGGCACTGGGCAAGACCATCGTGCTCTGCGGCCCGCACGGGTCCGGCCAGACGGTGAAGGCGGCCAACCAGCTGATCGTCGCGGTCAACATCCAGGCCTGCGCCGAGGCCGTGGTCTTCCTGGAGAAGTCCGGCGTCGACCTCGCCGCCGCCCTGGACGTCCTCAACGGCGGCCTCGCCGGCTCGACCGTGCTGACCCGCAAGAAGGACAACTTCCTGAAGCGGGACTTCGCCCCCGGCTTCCGGATCGACCTGCACCACAAGGACATGGGCATCGTCACGGACGCCGCCCGCAACGTCGGCGCGGCCCTGCCCGTCGGCGGCGTGGTCGCCCAGCTGGTCGCCTCGCTGCGCGCCCAGGGCGACGGCGGCCTGGACCACTCGGCGCTGCTGCGCTCGGTCGAGCGGCTGTCCGGCTCCCAGGTCTGACCACCTCGCTCCGCGAGGAGCCCCTGGCCTCGTACGGGGCCACGGCCCGCACGACGGGCCCCCTGATCTCCGGGCCGCGGTGGCGCTGACACCTGTCCTGTCGCGCCCAGGCGCTGCCGCGGCCCGGAACCACACACTTCGTTTTCAACAAACTGTTGACGTTGTCTCGCGGCGAATCTACGCTCCTCAAGCCGTCAGCAGCTCGTACGAAAGGTCATCCCGCCACATGGCTAAGCGTGTGCTCACGACCGAGTCAGGCGCCCCGGTCGCCGACAACCAGAACTCCGCCACCGCCGGTGCGGGTGGACCGATCCTCCTCCAGGACCAGCACCTCCTGGAGAAGCTCGCCCGTTTCAACCGTGAGCGCATCCCGGAGCGCGTGGTGCACGCCCGCGGTTCCGGCGCGTACGGCTACTTCGAGGTCACCGACGACGTCACGGGCTTCACCCGCGCCGACTTCCTCTCCGAGGTGGGCAAGCGCACCGAGACGTTCATCCGCTTCTCGACCGTCGCCGACTCGCTCGGCGGCGCGGACGCGGTCCGCGACCCGCGCGGTTTCGCCCTCAAGTTCTATACGGACGAGGGCAATTACGACCTGGTCGGGAACAACACCCCGGTGTTCTTCATCAAGGACCCCATCAAGTTCCCCGACTTCATCCACTCGCAGAAGCGCGACCCGTTCACGGGCAAGCAGGAGCCGGACAACGTCTGGGACTTCTGGGGCCACTCCCCCGAAGCCACCCACCAGGTCACCTGGCTGATGGGCGACCGCGGCATCCCCGCCTCGTACCGTCACATGAACGGCTTCGGGTCGCACACCTACCAGTGGACGAACGCCGCGGGCGAGGCCTTCTTCGTCAAGTACCACTTCAAGACGAACCAGGGCGTGCGCTCCCTCTCCAGCGAGCAGGCCGCCGAGCTCGTCGGCAAGGACGCCAACTCCCACCAGACGGACCTGCTCCAGGCCATCGAGCGCGGCGTCAACCCCTCCTGGACGCTGCACGTCCAGGTGATGCCGGCCGCCGACGCCGCCGACTACCGGTTCAACCCGTTCGACCTCACCAAGGTGTGGCCGCACGGCGACTACCCGCTTCAGCGGGTCGGCCGCCTGGTCCTGGACCGCAACCCGGACAACGTCTTCGCCGAGGTCGAGCAGGCCGCGTTCTCCCCGAACAACTTCGTGCCCGGCATCGGCCCGTCCCCGGACAAGATGCTCCAGGGCCGGCTGTTCGCCTACGCGGACGCGCACCGCTACCGCCTGGGCGTCAACCACACCCACCTGCCGGTGAACGCGCCGCGCACCGCCGTCGTCGACAACTACGGCCGCGACGGCGTCCACGCGACCCGCAACGGCTCGCGCCACGACAAGAACTACGAGCCCAACTCGTACGCCGGTCCGGCGCAGACCGACGCGGCGCTCGCCGCCCCGCTGGCGATCCACGGCTGGACGGGCACGCACGAGGCGCCCGCTCACACCAAGGACGACGACTTCTTCCAGGCGGGCGAACTCTTCCGGCTCATGTCGGAGGACGAGAAGGGCCGCCTGGTCGCGAACATCGCCGGAGGCCTCTCGCAGGTCACCCGCGACGACGTGATCGAGAAGAACCTCGCCCACTTCCACGCCGCCGACGCCGACTACGGCAAGCGTGTCGAGGAGGCCGTCCGCGCGCTGCGCGAGGACTGAGCTTCCCCCTGGACCCTGCCCGTACCGCGCACCCGGATGAGGGGTGCCGCGCGGCACGGGCAGGACGACGAGGCCGCGGCGGTCGAGCGATGCCAGTGCGGTGGTGAAGGACCCGGGGACCGTCTCCTGACCTGAAGGAGACGCCCTCCCCCGGGCCGATCGCCGCCGCCGCGGTCCCTGTCACCCGGCGACACCTCTGTCGCTCCCCGAACGAGGGCGCGGAGTACGGATACGGTCCCGTACTCCGCGCCCTTTCGCGCGTATGGGCCCGAGCCCCGGGATCAGGGGGCCCCGGCGCCGTAGCTGTAGTCGGAGACGACCGTGTCGTCGGTGTCGCGGAGGCGGGCGGTGTCGCCCTTGTCGTTCCAGAGGGGGCGTCCACTGCCGTAGACGTAACCACCCCACTCCGGGTGCACTTCGTTGGTGTAGATGCGGATCCGCTGGCCGGGCTGGAGCACGGTGTTCGGCGGGAAGGCGAAGTTCTGGCCGGGGTCATCGGCGAAGAGGGTCCAGCCGGAGATGTCCGCGGCGGCCGTGCCCCGGTTGACGATCTCGACGTACTCGTCGGCCTGCGTGCGCTTGACCGCACCCTTGTAGTGGATGTCGGAGATGACCACGTCCGGGGCACCCACCCGAGAGAGCGCGGCGACGATGTGGGCGCTGTTGGCGCCGTTCTCCGGGCTGATGAACTTGTTGACGATCTGGCCGTTCTGCTTGAAGCCCGTGATCACGACGGCGTACTCCTCGCCGTCGATGGTCACGCTCTCCGGGGAGACCCTGGTGGGCAGGTCGACCTCGTCGTCGGGGGTGGGGCCGTCGTTGGGCGTCTCGAAGTGGTGGAAACGGAAGCTGAAGTCGCGGTCGGTGTCGTCCTCCTCGAACCGGACGCGCACCGCGAGATCGACGTCGAACTGGTTGTTCGCCCCGCCCTGGATGGGGAAGTTCTGGTGGGTGAAGGTGCCCAGCGTGAACTCGGAGCCGTCGGCCTTCACCTCGATCGTCCCGCCGGCGAACACGTAGCCGCTCTTGCCTCCGCCGACGGGAACACCCCACTGGACATGGTCGGTGCTGAGACCCGAGAGGTTGGGCGGGGCAGGGCTGACAGCGGTCCAGGTTCCGGACGTCGTGACTGTGGACATGCTTGGACATCTCCTTCTTCGGTTGTGCGTCGCCGCCCGTTGGGCGGGCGCCTGGGACGCGTCGGGGGTCGACGGGTGGCGTCGGGCCGACTCCGGGAGCTGCCTCCGCCCGACCGCGTCCGACACCCTCCCCAGCGGTTCCCGCGGAGAATCCGCGTTCCTGACCAGGACACCGCGTCCCGCCGCACGGGCGCCGTAATCCGGTCACGTGCGAGGAGGCCGCAGCAGGCCTGAATCGCGCGGTCCTCGGCCCGGCGCCGGCGGATCCCCCCGGCAGGTGACCGCTGCCGTTCGTCCGGAGTAGCGGAGTGCCCGCACGGAGGGTGGCTCGTAGGCCACCTCCGCTACCGCGCGAGCATGGCCCGATGTTGCGTCCCTCGTTCGAGTGATAGGGCGCTCTGCGGTGGAGGGAAGGACGTGGAGGGCCGAAGTCCTGGCCCGGGTCATCATGCCGCCGGGTGGGTTGTCGGAAGGCCCGGGACATGGCCAAGGGCTGTCCCTCAATTCCCGGTGGATCAGCGCGCGGCGTCAGATGCGGTGCATCGCAAGGCGGAGGGACGTCCGCATACTGGATGTATGCGGATGTTCCGACAACGCGGCGAGGTGCCGTAGCTGTCGTCGCGCGCCCGCCGGGAATTGGGGGACAGCCCTTGGGGCCCCTGCCCCGGAGGTTCGCTCCGGGGCAGGGGCCCTCGTCGGGGGACGGGTCCGTCAGGACGCCGTCAGGGGGCGGATCGCGGTGGGCGCGTGGGACGCGTCCGTGGCGATGTCCTCGAACTCGTTGACCGACGCGATGTCACTGCCGCTCATCGCGATGTTCGTGACCCGCTCCAGGATCGCCTCCACGACCACCGGCACCCGGAATTCCGCGGCGAGCTTCTTCGCCTCCTCGAAGGCCGGCAGCAGCTGGTCCGGCTCGGTGACCCGGATCGCCTTGCAGCCGAGTCCCTCGACGACCTTGACGTGGTCGACGCCGTAGACGCCCAGCTCCGGGGAGTTGAGGTTCTCGAACTCCAGGTTGACCTGGAAGTCGATGTCGAAGTTGCGCTGCGCCTGGCGGATGAGCCCCAGGTAGGAGTTGTTCACCAGGACGTGGACGTACGGGATGCGGTGCTGCGCGCCGACGGCCAGCTCCTCCAGCATGAACTGGAAGTCGTAGTCGCCGGAGAGCGCGACGACCGTGCCGTCCGGGTCCGCGGTGGCGACGCCCAGCGCGGCCGGGATCGTCCAGCCGAGGGGGCCCGCCTGGCCGCAGTTGATCCAGTGACGCGGCTTGTAGACGTGCAGCATCTGCGCGCCGGCGATCTGGGAGAGCCCGATCGTGGTGACGTAACGGGTCTCGGGGCCGAACGCCCGGTTCATCTCCTCGTACACGCGCTGCGGCTTGAGCGGCACGTTGTCGAAGTGGGTCCGGCGCTGGAGGGTCGCCCTGCGCTCCTGCGTGGAGGCGGCCCACGCCGAGCGGTCCTTCAGCTCGCCCGCGGCCTTCAGCTCGCGCGCCACCTCGACGAAGAGCGTCAGCGCGGCCTTGGCGTCCGAGGCGATGCCGAGGTCCGGGGCGAAGATCCTGCCGAGCTGGGTGGGCTCGATGTCGACGTGCACGAAGGTGCGGCCCTGGGTGTAGACGTCCAGCTTGCCGGTGTGGCGGTTGGCCCAGCGGTTGCCGATGCCGAGGACGAAGTCGGACTCCAGGAAATTCGCGTTGCCGTAGCGGTGCGAGGTCTGGAGGCCCACCATGCCGGCGTTCAGATCGTGGTCGTCGGGGAGGATGCCCCAGCCCATCAGCGTCGGGATGACCGGGACGCCGGTCAACTCGGCGAACTCCACCAGGAGTTCGGAGGCGTCGGCGTTGATGATGCCGCCGCCCGCGACGAGCACCGGGCGCTCCGAGGCGTTCAGCATCTGGATCGCCCGCTCGATCTGCTTGCGGGAGGCCGCGGGCTTGTGGACCGGGAGGGGTTCGTACAGCTCGGGGTCGAACTCGATCTCCGTGAGCTGGACGTCGATCGGCAGGTCGATGAGGACCGGGCCGGGCCGGCCGGTGCGCATCAGGTGGAAGGCCTGCTGGAAGACGCCGGGGACCTGCGCGGCCTCCAGGACGGTCGTCGCCGCCTTGGTGACCGGCTTGGCGATCGACGCGATGTCGACGGCCTGGAAGTCCTCCTTGTGCAGCACGGCGGTCGGGGCCTGGCCGGTGATGCAGAGGATCGGGATGGAGTCGGCGATGGCGGAGTACAGACCGGTGATCATGTCGGTGCCCGCCGGGCCCGATGTGCCGATGCAGACGCCGATGTTGCCGGCCTTGGCCCGGGTGTAGCCCTCGGCCATGTGGGAGGCGCCCTCGACGTGCCGGGCCAGTGTGTGCTGCACCCCGCCGGAGGCCTTGAGGGCCGCGTAGAAGGGGTTGATCGCCGCACCCGGCACACCGAACGCGTTGCTGACGCCTTCGCGCTTGAGGATCTCAACTGCCGCTCGGGCAGCGGTCATACGAGGCATTGAGTGCTCCTGCTCGGGATTGGTGGAGTCGGGCTCTGTCGCGCCACCTGAGAGCACCAATTCCGCATTACGGAAATTCAGTTCTGCTATACGGAAGCAATCTAAAACGTGCGGCGACCCCCGTCAAGGGCGCGGACGGCCGCCCGCCCCCATGGAAGTCCGCAAACCCCCTCCCCAGGGCCTCGCTACTGGGGGACGATGGCGTAACGAGGGAGGCACGGAGCGCAGTCGGCCGCGCCGTCCGTGCCGGAGGGAGACGATCGTGGAGTTCGTGCCGGTACGGTGCCCTGTCTGCGGCCGGGACCACGCGTACAGCACACCGGCCTACCCCTGCCCGTGCGGGACGCCCGGCGCACCGCCGCTGCTGCGGGACGCCCCGGCGGTCCTGGTCACCCACCGCAGCTGGAACGACGCGTGGGTGACCGTCCGCTGCGCGTCCTGCGCCCGGGAGAATCAGTGGCCCCAGCCCGAGCTGTGCTGTCCGTGCGGGACCGTCCTGCGGATACCGGTGCGCCCGGTGGCCGCCGCGCCGGCCCCGGCCCCGCCGGTCTCCCCCGCTCACATCCCTCTCCCGCGCACTGCCGCGCACCCGCGCCCGGCCTTCCGGCCGATGACGATCCGCACGGGCCACGACGCGGTGAGCGCGGCCGGCCTCTATCTGACCTGGCTGGGCTACCGCGACGTCGGCCGGCCCGGGGCGGGCCCGGCCTCCGGCATCGACCTGCGGGCCGACGGGCTGATCGCGCGGGTCGACTCCAGCACCCGGCCGACGAGGCTGCGCGCGGTCGAGACCCTCTGGCTCAACGCGCTGGGCGCGTCGGTGACCGGCGTGTTCTTCTCCCTCGCGGGATACGGGGCCGAGGCTCGGGACCGCGCGGACGGCGTCGGCCTCCCGCTCTTCGTCATGGACCTCACCGGGACCCCGCAGCCGGTGAACTGCCCCGCGGACGAGCTGGTGAGCACGGGCGCGTGATGCGGCGGCAACGGCGAAGGGCCGGGTGGCGCGGTGCCGAACGCGAGGATCCCGGGGTGCGACTCCGTAAGGAGCTCGGGGTGCGACTCCGTAAGGAGCTCGGGGTGCGACTCCGTAAGGAGCTCCGGGGAGCACGCTCGTGCCCGGGTGCTGTCGGCCGGACATCCATATCCGGCCACGGCGTACCGGTCCGCCGCCCGGCGCGGCACACTGAGTACATGCGTATCCGCTCCGCCAGACGCTCGGATCTCCCGCTGCTCCAGGACATCGAGCGCGCCGCAGGGGAACCGTTCCGGGACCTGGGCATGGCCTTCGTGGCCGACGACGATCCGCCCCCGCTCGACCTGCTGGAGAGCTACCGGCTGGCAGGCCGCTGCTGGGTGGCCTCCGATCCCCTCTCCGCCACCGGCGACCGGCCGCTCGGCTACGTGCTCGCCGACCCCGTCGACGACGCCCTGCACATCGAGCAGGTCTCGGTCGACCCCGCCGCCGCCCGCCGGGGCATCGGCCGGGAGCTGATCGCCCACCTCGCCGCCCTGGCCGCGGCCCGGGGCATGGCGGCCCTCACCCTGACCACGTTCACCGATGTGCCGTGGAACGCGCCGTACTACGCCCGTATCGGCTTCCACGTCCTGGCCGAGCGGGAACTCACCGACGGACTGCGCGCGATCCGCGCCGAGGAGGCCCAGCACGGCCTGGACCGCTGGCCCCGGGTCTGCATGCGCCGCGAACTGACCTCCACCGCCCGGCCGTCGGGCGCCGCGGGGGCCGGGAGGATCCCGCGTGTGCCGAACGCCTCGGGGTCCCCGGAGGCTTCGGAAGCCGTGGCTGTCAGTGGTGGCACGTAAGCTGTGCGCATGGCTTTACTCCCGGACAGCTCCCACCCCGCAGACCGCCCCGCGCCCGCCGCCGAGCACGCCAACGAGGCCATCCGCGCCCTCGTCGACGCCTCCGGACAGGACTGGTCCGAGGTGGAGGCGGCGACCTACGAAGTGCTGCTCATCGAGTGGGCGACGGCGACCCGGGGCGGCCCCGACATCATCGAAGCCGCCTGACCCGCCCCCCGCCACGCTCCCCCGCGCAGCTTCTTCTACGACCTGCGACCCCAGGAGAAGGACCGTACTGTCCTCCATCTTCCGCAGGTCAGGAGTTGGTCCAGTTGAGAGTGCTGAGGACCAGTCGATAGCCATCGCGTACCCGCGCGACGCGGGGCGGCGGTGTGCGGGCGCTCCCGCGGCGGTGGCCCCCTCGGGTCGAGACCGGCGGCGAAGTCCGTGAAGGGCCGCCGTGCCGCTGCGGCGTCCGTCGGCTTCGGGCCGAGCATGAACAGGTACGCCGCGAACGCCTGCCCGACCGGCGCGGCAGGGCTGCCGCGAGGAGGTCGTCGACCGCCCCGGTCTCTGCGGGGCAGAAGAAGAGCAGGTCCCCCACGGCACGGTCCGCATGCGTGGCCGCCTCCGATGTGCCGTTGTACGGATCGTGACCGTTGTGGTCGGTCGCCACCGCTCATCATCTCGTCGTGGAAGTCGAATCCGGGAGCCAGATAAGGGGGGGCCAGCAACAGGCGCCGGGTCACGGTCCCCGCACAGGTGAGCCACATCAGGGATACCCGGAGGTGCCGCAGCCGTTTCCGGTGCACACTGGGCTCCAAGAGGCGTCGAATCCTCTTTGGAGGCGGAAGAGTGAACGCCGGCAGTGGTAGACGGCGCCTGCCCGGCCGGGGCTCCGCCGGGCGACGCGCGGTCGGCGCGAACGTGCGGTTCCGCCGGGGCAGAGGCGTCCTGCCGCCGGACCGGTTCACCACGCGCAGCCGTCTCGCCTGGCTGAATTCCGCCGATTCCCGCATCGGCACGACCCTGGACCTGGAGCGCACCGCACAAGAACTCGCCGAGTTCACCGTGCCCGGCTTCGCCGACGGGGCGGCCGTGGACATCCTCGAGAGCGTCCTGCGGGGCGACGAGGGCTCCCGAAGGACCGAACGCGGCATCCCACAGATGCGGGCCACGGCGCTGTGCGCCATCGAGGAGCTCTCCAACCTGGAGCCGACCCCGGTGGGCGAGATCTTCGTGCACGCCAAGCAGCCGCACGAGACGCTGCTCCACCGGTACGTCCTCCGGCAGGGCAAGCCGGTGCTGCTGAGCAGGATGCGCGACGACGACTTCATCCACGTCGCACCCACCGCGAGCGCCGCCGCGCAGTTGCGTGCCGCCGGCGTGCACAGCTACCTGGCCGTGCCCCTGATCGCCCGGGGGCTGCTGCTCGGCAGCGCCGACTTCGTGCGCGGCCGCGGAACCCCGCCGTTCTCCACCACCGACCTGGCGCTGGCGGAGCAGCTCGCCTCCAAGGCGGCGGTCTTCATCGACAACGCACGTCTGTACGGGCGGGAGCGCGAGCACGTCGTCTCCTTGCAGCGCTCCCTGCTACCGCGCGGCACCCCGGCGACGCCGGGCCTGCGGGTGCACTCCGAGTACGCGCCCGCGGCGGCGCATCAAGGCGTGGGCGGGGACTGGTACGACGTGATGGCCCTGCCCGGCGGACGGACGGCCCTGATGGTGGGCGACGTGATGGGGCACGGGCTGCCCGCCGCCGCCACCATGGGGCGCCTGCGGACGGTGGCCCGCACGCTGATGACCCTGGACATGGCCCCCGAGCGGATCCTCGCGCGGCTCGACCTGGCCACCCGCGACCTGGAGGACGAGCAGGTCTCCACCTGCCTGTGCGCGGTCTACGACCCCGCCGACTCCTCCTACACGCTGGCGAGCGCCGGGCACCTGCCGCCGCTGCTCCTCGACGGGCAGGGCGCCGCCGACCTCGTCCCGGTGCCGACCGGCGCGCCGCTGGGAGCGGGCGTGATCCCGTACGACCCCTGCGGCTGCGCGTCCCGGACGGCGCCCACCTGGTCATGTACACGGACGGCCTGATCAAGTCCCGGGACGAGGACGTGGACGCCCAGTTGGACCGGCTGCGTGCGGCGGCGCTGAGCCTGCCGCCCGGGTCGCTGGAGAAGGGCGGCTTGGTGGAGCGCGCCCCGGCCGCCGCCGCCCGGTTCGACGAGGCGGTGCTCCTCGTCACCACGAGCGCCGCACTCCCGGCCGGGGACCTGCGGGTGTGGGAGCTGCCGCAGGACGGCCGGGCCGCCTCGGTCGCCCGTGGTCTCGTCACGGGCCAGCTCGCCGCATGGGGGCTCGATGAACTCGCCGACGTCTCCGAGCTCGTCGTCTCCGAACTGGTCGGCAACGCACTGCGCTACGGGAACGGCCCCGGCGAGCTGCGGCTGCTGCGCGGGGAACGCTTCGTCGTCGAGGTGTCGGACACCGGCCCCGACCTGCCCCAGATCCAGCACGCGGGCCTCAGCGACGAGGGCGGACGGGGCCTTCAGCTCATCAACATGCTGTGCCGCCGCTGGGGTTCGTCCCGCACGGTCACCGGCAAGGTGGTCTGGGCGGAACAGAACATGCCGTCCTCGGTCTTGGACCGCAGCTCATAGGCCGGAGCCCCAGCGTCGAAGTCGGTGTAGGGCCCGGTTCTGCTTAGGCGGGGCGGGATGCCGGGCGGGGCCGCGGTGTGCTCCCCGAGGTGTCTCAGGGTGATGCTGGACGTCCACGTGGTTGAGCTGAGCACCGCTTAGACGTTACCCCCACGAACAGCATCGTCATCACGCTCCAGGCCATGGCTGCTACGGCCCACCCCCTACTCGTCATGGGGTCAGCATGACGCACCAGGATCGGACCCGGGTTCCCAGTCCGCGTACGCCTCGCGCAGTTCGATCTTGCGGACCTTTCCGCTCACCGTCATCGGGAAGGCCTCCGGGATCCGCAGCCCGCGCGGAATCTTGTAGTGCGCGAGCCGCTCCCGGCAGTATGCGGCGATCTCCTCGAGGGTGGGCGGGTCGGCGGGGTCCCGGGGGATGACGCAGGCCAGGATCTCCTCGCCGTAGCGCTCGTGCGGCACCCCGACCACCTGGACGTCGGCGACCTTTGGATGGCCGTACAGGAACTCCTCGATCTCCCGCGGGTACACGTTCTCGCCGCCCCGGATGATCATGTCCTTGATCCGGCCGACAACCTGGACGTATCCGTCCTCGCGCATCACCGCAAGGTCCCCCGTGTGCATCCACCGCCCGGCGTCGACGACTTCAGCGGTACGGTCGGGCTGGTCCCAGTAGCCGAGCATCACGCTGTAGCCGCGGGTGCGCAGCTCGCCGGCGGTGCCGCGCGGCAGCGTGACACCAGTGGCCGGGTCGACGACCTTGACCTCGATGTGCGGCAGCGCGCGGCCCACCGTGCCGGTGCGGCGATCGAGGTCGTCCTCGCGGCGGGTCTGGGTGGAGACCGGGGACGTCTCCGTCATCCCGTAGCAGATGGACACCTCGGCCATGTGCATCTCGGCGACGACCCGCTTCATCACCTCGGCCGGACAGGGCGAACCGGCCATGATCCCGGTGCGCAGCGAGGAGAGGTCGTACCCGGCGAAGTCCGGCAGATTCAGCTCGGCGATGAACATGGTGGGCACGCCGTACAGCGAGGTGCAGCGCTCCTGCTGGACGGCGGTCAGCACGGCTGCGGGCTCGAAGGACGGCCCGGGGATCACGATGCAGGCACCATGCGAGGTGCTGGCGAGATTCCCCATCACCATGCCGAAGCAGTGGTAGAAGGGGACCGGGAGACAGATCCGGTCGGCCTCCGTGTACGCGATCGTCTCCCCGACGAAATACCCGTTGTTGAGGATGTTGTGGTGGGAAAGCGTCGCCCCTTTGGGGAAGCCCGTGGTGCCGGAGGTGTACTGGATGTTGATCGGGTCGTCGCATGACAACTCCGCCTCACGGGCTGCCAGTTGCGCCCGGGTGACGGCGGGCGCGGCCGCGGTCAGCTCGTCCCAGGACGGGTCGCCGATGTAGTGGACGGCGCGCAGGTCGGGGCAGGTGGAGCGGACCTGTTCCACGAGGGCGCGGTAGTCGCTGGTGCGGTGGGAGAGGGAAGCGACCAGCAAGGAGACGCCGGCCTGCTGGAGGACGAATTCCACCTCGTGGGCGCGGTAGGCGGGGTTGATGGTGACCATGACGGCCCCGATCCGGGCCGTGGCGTACTGCACGAGCACCCACTCCGGGCAATTGACCGCCCAGATGCCGACCCGGTCGCCCTTCGCCACCCCCGACGCCATCAGGGCGCGGGCCAACACGTGGACGTCCGAAACGAATTGGGTGTACGTCCAGCGTCGGCCCGAGGCCATGTCGACCAGCGCCTCCCGGTCGCCATGTGCCGCGGCCGTCCGGTCGAGGTCGCGGCCGATGGTGTCGCCGAGCAGCGCGGTGGAGCCGACGCCGTGCGCGTACGACTGGGTGCTCACGTGAGGTCCCCCTCGTCGAACTCGGCGCCGGAGCCCAGGGCGGTGCGTTCCCGCAGTTCGATGCGGCGGATCTTGCCCGACACGGTCTTGGGCAGCTCCGCGAACTCCAGCCTGCGGACGCGTTTGTACGGGGCGAGGACCGCCCGGGAGTGCTCGAAGAGGACCTTCGCGGTGTCCGGTCCCGGCTCCCAGCCCTCCGCGAGGACGACGTACGCCTTGGGGACAGAGAGGCGGAGCGGGTCGGGGGCGGGTACGACGGCGGCCTCGGCGACCGCCTCGTGCTCCAGCAGGGCGCTCTCCAGCTCGAACGGGGAGATCTTGTAGTCGGAGGCCTTGAACACGTCGTCGGCGCGGCCCACATAGGTGATGTAGCCGTCCGCGTCACGGGCGCCGATGTCCCCGGTGCGGTAGTAGCCGCCCGCCATCGCCTCGGCGGTGCGGTCCGGGTCGCCGTGGTAGCCGGTCATCAGGCCGACGGGGCGGTCGGCCAGATCGAGGGAGATCTCGCCCTCGGCCGCCCCGGGCTGTCCGCTGACCGGGTCGAGCAGTTCGACGGTGAAGCCGGGGCTCGGCCGTCCCATGGAGCCGGTCTTGAGGAGCTGACCGGGGGTGTTGGCGACCTGGACAGCGGTCTCCGTCTGGCCGAACCCGTCGCGGATGGTGACGCCCCACTCCCGCCGGACCGTCTCGATGACCTCCGGGTTCAGCGGCTCACCGGCCGCGACGACCTCGCGCGGCGGGACCTTCAGCTGGCTCAGGTCGGCCTGGATGAGCATGCGCCAGACGGTCGGCGGGGCGCAGAAGCTCGTGATGCCCGAGCGGTCCATCTCGGCCATCAGGCGGCCCGCGTCGAAGCGGGAGTAGTTGAAGATGAAGACGGTGGCCTCGGCCGTCCACGGGGCGAAGAGGTTGGACCAGGCGTGCTTGGCCCAGCCGGGCGAGGAGATGTTCAGATGGACGTCGCCCGGCCTCAGTCCGATCCAGTACATCGTCGACAGGTGGCCCACGGGGTAGGACACATGGGTGTGCTCGACCAGCTTGGGGCTGGCGGTGGTGCCGGAGGTGAAGTAGAGCATCAGCGGCTCGTCCGCGTCCGTCTCCCGGCCCGGTGTGAACGCGGCGGACGCCTCGGCCGCCCCCGCGTACGGCAACCAGCCCGCCACCTCCTCGCCGACCGCGATCCGGGTGTAGTCCCCGGGGACCTCGTCGAACTTCGCGGTGTCCGCGTCCCGCGCCAGCACATGGCGCACCCGGCCGCGCTCCACCCGGTCGCGCAGGTCGGCGGGGCCGAGGAGCGGGGTGGCGGGGATGACGACGGCGCGCAGCTTCATCGCGGCGAGGGCGGTCTCCCACAGCTCGACCTGGTTGCCGAGCATCACGAGGACGCGGTCGCCCGCCCGTACGCCCTGTGCCTTCAGCCAGTTGGCGGCCCGGTCGGAGCGCTCCGACATCGCCGCGAAGGACACCTCGGTGCGCCGCCCGTCCTCCTCCACGATGTGCAGGGCGGTGCGGTCGTTGTTCTCGGCGATGACGTCGAACCAGTCAAGGGCCCAGTTGAAGTGGTCCGGCCGGGGCCAGCGGAAGCCGGCGTAGGCCCGCTCGTAGTCCTCGCGGTGCTCCAGCAGGAAGTCCCGGGCCGCCCGGAACCTCTCGGTAGCACTGGTTGCCGACATGTGCCCTCCTCATTACGGACCGGTCGCCTGCCATCATGTAAACAGTGACCCAGGTCATACCACCCCCGGACGGGGGTGGTCCGCTCCCCCATGAGAGGGGGAGCGGCACGGGCCGGGTGGGAGGACATCGGAGTGCCGGAACCGGTCGACGCGGTCGAGATGCAGGCCGCGCTGTTGAGGCTGCGCCGCACGAGCGGGCTTCCCGTGGTCTTCGGCGGCCTGCTGTCCGACGCACGCCATGCCCGGATCGCCGAGCTGAACGGGGCGCAGACCAGTGCGCTGCGGGGGCTCGTCGTCTCCGCCGGGAGCGGTTTGGGCGGCAAGGCCATCGCGCTGGCCCGGCCCTGTGCCGTGACGGACTACGCCTCTTCGCGCCACATCAGCCACGAGTACGACGCGGCGGTGGCGGCGGAGGGGCTGCGCTCGGTCGTCGCGGTCCCCGTCGTCGTACGGCGCGCGGTGCGGGGCGTGCTGTACGGGGCGCTGCGTACGCCGGTCTCGCTGGGCGACCGGACGTTCGACGCGATGGTGGCGGCGGCCCGTGACGTGGAGCAGTCGCTCGCGGTGCGGGACGAGGTGCGGCGGTTGTTGGCGGCGGGCCGGGAGCAGGTGACCGATCCGGACACGGCGCCCGGCGCCTGGGAGGACGTGCGCGAGGCCCACCGCGAACTGCGCGCGCTGGTCCCTAGGGTCCTGGACCCGGCCCTGCGTGCCGAGTTGCTGGACGTCTGCGGGCGGTTGGCCTCGGCGGCGGGGGCCAAGGCGCCCGCGGCCCGGGAGGTCCGCCTCGCGCCGCGCGAGGTGGACGTGGTGGCGTGTGTGGCGGCGGGCGCGACGAACGCGGCGGCCGCCGAGCGGCTGGGGCTGCGGCCGGAGACGGTGAAGGGGTATCTGCGGTCCGCGATGAGGAAGTTGGGGGCGCACACGCGGCTGGAGGCCGTGGTGGCGGCCCGCCGGGCGGGGCTGCTGCCCTGATCCCTGGCCTGCGGGCCACGGGACCCGCGGGGGTCTCAGTCGCCGTAGTCCAGGAACGTGCCGAACCGGACGTCGTGGTCCGTCGCGTCCATCATCACGGTCAGCATCCGCGCCGCCTCCTCGGTGATCTCCGCGCGCTCGGCGCGGACCAGGCTCCGCAGCGGTTGGACGGTCAGGATCGCGGTTGCGCCCTCGCGTTCGACGCGCCAGACCGCGTCGAAGAATCCGTCGATCAGCACGGACCCGTACGCCTGGTTGCCCACCCCGTTGCGCCCCTTGTTCACCGGGGCGATCACGCGGGTGCGGTCGGCGTGGCCGAGGAGGAGGTTGTCGAACTCGGGCAGGAAGCGCGGCGGGGCCGGGGTGTCGGGGTCGGGGCGCGGGGCGTCCGGGAGGTCGAAGAGCTCGACGCCCCTCTCGTCCCGGAAGGTGAGCAGCCGGGGCCTGAGCCGTTCGAAGACCTCCTTCGTGCGGGTGAGTCCCGCCCATGACTGGAAGTCCATCACCGAGGCGGGGCCGAACGCCCCCAGGTAGCGCAGCACGGTGGCGTCGGGTGCGGGCACCGGTTCGGCGGGCCGGCCCAGCCAGTGCTCCACGGTGGTCAGGGCGACCTGTCCGCCGCGTCCCCACAGTCCACGCGGGGTGACCTGGACCAGGGGCAGCAGACAGCGGGCGGCGACGGTGAGCGCGAGGGGGTCGGCGTCCGGCCAGCGGGCGAGGAGCTCCTCCCGCAACTCCTTCACCGGGCGCGGGCGCTCCACGACCAGCTCCTCGGCCACCGCGGCGAGCCGGTCCAGGTCCACGCCCTCCAGTCCGCGCCGGAAGGTCTTCAGCTCCCGCTCGCGCGCCGCCTGCACCAGGGGGCGCAGGGTGAGCGCGTCGTCCGCCGTATGGGTGTGGAGGGTGGAGCGGAGGGTGACGATCCGGACCACCTCGCGGGACGCCATCAGGGCGGACAGCTCTTCGGGGTCGAAGTCCGCGAGGCGGGCGTACAGCTGGAAGTACGGTGGCTTGGTGTTCTGGGCCTGGAGCCCGAGGAGGTGGGCGACGGCGTCCTTCGCGGACATCGGCGACCGGTGCAGCAGGAGCTGTCGGTCCAGGGTCGCCCGGTTCAGCGCCCGCGCGGAGAGGACGGCGGGCTGTGCGGCGGTGCGGTGCGTCTTCGCTGCCATGGTCCGCACGGTACCGGGGCTTGCGGACAGTTACGGTCCGCAAGGAGCGGCGGGCGCGCGTCACGCCCACCGGGCCCGTGCGCCGCGCGCCCGGTCAGGCGGGAGGCACGGGGGTGACCCGCTCGCCCGGGGGCACGGGGCCCGGGGGTGTGCCGTCGCCGAACGGGCGACCGCCGAGTTGTTCGCGGTGGTGCGGAGCACTCCAGCCGGAGAGGTCGGGGCCGACGGGGACGATGCCGGTGGGGTTGATGCCCGTGTGCACCTGGTAGTAGTGCCGCTTGATGTGGTCGAAGTCGACCGTGTCGCCGAATCCGGGTGTCTGGAAGAGGTCGCGGACGTAACCCCACAGGACGCGGTCCTCGGTCAGTTTGTTCCGGTTGCACTTGAAGTGGCCGTGGTAGACGGCGTCGAAGCGGACCAGGGTGGTGAAGAGCCGGATGTCGGCCTCGGTGATGGTGTCGCCGACCAGGTAGCGACGGTCCGCGAGGCGGGCGGAGACCAGGTCGAGGCGGCGGAACAGGGCGGCGTACGCCTCCTCGTACTCCTCCTGGGAGCTGGCGAACCCCGCGCGGTACACGCCGTTGTTGACGTCCCGGTAGATGCCCTCCATGACCTCGTCGATCTCGTCGCGCAGCGGTTCGGGGTAGAGGTCGGGGGCGCCGGGCCGGTGCAGGGCGGTCCATTCGGTGGCGAGGTCGAGGGTGATTCGCTGGTAGTCGTTGGTGACCAGTTTCCCGCTCGGTACGTCCACGATCGCGGGCACGCTGACGCCTCCGGGGTAGCCGTCCTCCCGGGCGTCGTAGGCCTCGCTGAGATAGCGGATGCCGAGGACCGGGTCCTGGCCGCCCGGGTCGAGGGTGAAGCGCCAGCTGCGGTCGTCCTGGATCGGGTCGGCGACGGCGAGCGACAGCGCGTCCTCCAGGCCGAGGAGCCGCCGGGAGACCAGGGCGCGGCTCGCCCAGGGGCAGGCGCGGCTGACGACGAGCCGGTAGCGGCCCGGCTCCACGGGCCATCCATCGCGCCCGTCGGCGGTGATCCGGTCGGCGAAGTGGCTCCGGGACCGCTTGAAGGGCTTGTGGCCGTAGGAGGTGTTGCCGTCGCTCCCGGCGCTGTCCGTTGTCGTGTCGCTCATGCCGCGCTCCTCGATGCCTCGTTCGGTTCGTGTGCTGTGCGTCGTCTGCCCCGTCGGTCGGCTCCGACCTCCGCCAGCGCCACGATCAGGGCGGCGAGGACGAAGGCGACGGAGACGACGAGCCCGTGGTCGTAGGCGTCGGCCCAGCCGTCCGGGCCGACCTGGGCGAAGAACACCGCGCCGACGGCGGCGATCCCGATCGCGGAGCCGACCCGTTGGCCGGTCTGGAGGGTGCCCCCGGCGCTGCCGGCCCGGTTCACCGGGACCTCCGCGAGGGTCAGCGTCTGGTTCGGGGCGATGACCAGGCCGCTGCCGAGGCCGGCCAGGAGCAGCGGGGCGGCCATCGCCCAGCCCGCGCCGGTGCCCGGGACCAGGTGGACGGCGAGGGCGGTGCCGGCGAGGCCGAGCGCGACCATGGCCAGGCCCGCCGCCACGAGGGGGCGGCCGAAGCGCCCGACGAGCCGGCCGCCGATGGACGCGGCGACGCCGGAGCCGAGGGCGAAGGGGGTGATGGCGAGCCCGGCCAGGAGGGCGGAGTAGCCCAGGCCGGACTGGAGGTAGAGGGTCGTGACGAAGAAGATCGAGGTGAACCCGGCGAAGTAGAGCAGGATCAGCAGGCAGCCCAGCCAGTAGGAGCGCAGCCGGAACAGCGACAGGTCCAGGACCGGGTGGGTGCGTCCGCCCGTGCACCGCGACTCCCAGGCCGTGAACGCGGCGAACAGGGCCCCGGCCAGGAGGAGCAGGAGCCATTTTCCGTTTCCGGGCCACTGCTGGGCCTGGACGAACGGCAGCAGCAGCGCGAGCACGCCGGCCCCGAGCAGGGCGACGCCCACCGGGTCCAGGTCGCGTGGCCTCACCCGGCCGGCCGACGGGGTGTCCGGGAGCAGCCGGTGGGCGAGCAGGAGGCAGACGGCGCCGAGCGGGAGGTTGACGTAGAAGACCCAGCGCCAGCCGTGTTCCGGTCCGGCGGCCTGGATGAGCAGGCCGCCGAGCAGCGGGCCCACGGCGGTGGAGATGCCGACGACGGTGCCGAACATGCCGAAGGCCCGGCCGCGCTCGCGCCCGGAGAACATCTGCTGGATCAGGGCGGAGATCTGCGGGGAGATCAGACCGCCCGCGATGCCCTGCACCAGGCGGGCGACGACCAGCCACAGGCTGGACTGGGCGGCCCCGCAGGCGGCGGAGGCCAGGGTGAAGAGGGCCAGCCCCGCCATGAAGACCGCCCGGCGGCCCCGCGCGTCGCCCAGGCGTCCGGCGGGGATGAGGAAGAGCCCGAAGGCGAGGGCGTAGCCGGAGAGCACCCATTGGAGGTCGGACTCGGGGGTGTTCAGGCCCTCCCGGATCGAGGGAAGGGCCACGTTGACGATGGAGACGTCCAGCAGGGTCATGAAGCCCGCCACCAGGCAGACGGCCAGGGCCCGCCAACGCCGGGGGTCGGGTCCGTCCGGGGTGGCGTCGCCCCCGGCCGGCCCGGGATGCTCCGCGCTCCGTGCCATGGTTCGCACCTTAGGTCGCGTGGGATGTTTCCTCACCCGGGACGCGTCCGCGCCGGTGGCCCGGATTCCGGATTCCCGGACGGGCCCGTGGCGGCGTGGCAGCGCCCGGTGGGGGTACTGGTTCCCGCATGACTGTGGAGAAAACGAGCGTCCTCGTCCTGGACTGCGCCGAACCCATCGAGCTGGCCGAGTTCTACGCCGCTCTGCTCGACGCGGAGATACGGATCGGCTCCGACCCGGATTTCGTCGAGATCGTCGGCAACGACGGAGTCCGGCTGGCGATCCGCCGCGATCACGGCTACGCGCCGCCGAGCTGGCCGCGCCCGGAGGACTCGCAGCAGGCGCATCTGCGGATCCTGGTCGGCCCGGAGAACATCGACGAGGCCGAGCGGGAGGCGATCGGGCTGGGGGCCCGGCCCGTCGACACCGGCGACAGCAACAGCGGCCCCCGGGACGTGAGGGTGTACGGGGACCCGGCGGGCCACTCGTTCTCGCTGGCGGTCTATCCGCTGCCACAGGGCTGAGCGCCCCGGGAGGGCCGGGCGGGACACGGGTATAACGGCGCACAAGGGAGCGCGCTCGGCGGAAGGGTCCCAACAGGCCCTTCCGCCGAGCGCGTTAATAGGCAGGAAAGTTTCCCAACGCTGTTGACGGCAATTGGAAGGAAGCTTTACTTTCAGTTCTGCCGACATGGCGTCTCCCACCCCCCTCCGAAGGGAGCACCACCATGCACCAGCGCACCACGCCCCCCACCGGTTCCACCCCCACGACCGGCCGACGCGGAATGGCCCGCAAGGCCCTGCTCGCCGCGTCCGCGCTCGGTGTCGTCACCGCGCTGATGGCTCCCGTCCGGGCGGGAGCCGCCCCGGCTCCCGTCTCCCCCACCGCCGCCACCCCGCTCGCCGCCAACGGACAGCTCTCCGTCTGCGGCCGACAGCTCTGCAACGCCTCCGGCCAGGCCATCGCCCTCAACGGGATGAGCACGCACGGCACCCAGTGGTACGCCCAGTGCGTCACCAACGGATCGCTCGACGCCCTGGCCCAGGACTGGCGCGCCGACGTGCTGCGCGTCTCCACCTACGTGCAGGAAGGCGGGTACGAGACCGACCCCGCCGGATTCACCGCCCGTGCGCAGAAGTTCGTCGACGCGGCGCACGCTCGCGGCATGTACGCGGTCATCGACTGGCACATGCTCTCCCCGGGCGACCCGAACGCGAACCTGGCGCGGGCGAAGACCTTCTTCACGGCGATGGCGAAGAAGTACAAGAACCACCCGGGGGTGCTCTACGAGATCGCCAACGAGCCCTCGGGGGTGAGCTGGTCGGGCATCAAGTCGTACGCCGAGCAGATCATCCCGGTGATCCGGGCCCAGGACCCCGACGCGGTGGTCCTGGTCGGGACGCGCGCCTGGTCGTCCTTCGGCGTATCCGAGGGCTCAGGCGAGTCGGAGGTCGTGAACAACCCCGTCCGCGCCTCGAACATCATGTACACCTTCCACTTCTACGCGGCCTCGCACCGCGAGGAGTATCTGAGCGCGCTCGACCGGGCCTCCAACAAACTGCCCGTGTTCGTCACCGAGTTCGGCACGCAGAACTACGCGGGCGAGGGCGCCAACGACTTCACCATGTCGCAGCGCTACCTGGATCTGATGAAGCGCAAGAAGATCTCGTGGACCAACTGGAACTACTCCGACGACCACCGTTCCGGAGCCGTCTTCAAGACCGGCACCTGCGACGGGACCAACTGGACGGGGACCGGGGTCCTCAAGGAGGCCGGCGTCTGGATCCGCGACCGCATCCGCCAGTGACCCCCGCCGCCCGGCCGGGACGCACACGCTCATGACCCGCCCGGTGCGGTCCTCACCCGGACCGCACCGGGCGCCAGTTCGCGGCGCTCACCCCGGATACGCCCGAAATTAACCTCCCACGCCTTGTCATGCTTGTTCTACGCGCATAGCTTTTGCCCCTCCTACTCAGTTCAGTTGGGGGCACCTCCCGTGCAGCTACACAGATCCGGTTCCGTCCTGCTGACCGGCGCCGTCGCCGTCGCTCTCGCGGTGACCGCCCTGCCCGCCGCCCAGGCGGCCCCGTCGGCCACCGCCGTCATCTCCGAGGTGTACGGCGGCGGGGGCAACTCCGGCGCGACGCTGACCCGGGACTTCGTCGAGCTGGCCAACGCCGGCTCCACGCCCTTCGAGGTCGGCGGCCTCAGCGTCCAGTACCTGCCGGGCAGCCCGTCGGCCGGCTCGCGGTGGCAGGTCTCCGAGCTGTCCGGGTCGATCGCGCCCCGCGGCCGCTACCTGGTCGCCCAGGCCGCGGGCACCGGCGGAACCGTCGCGCTGCCCACCGCCGACGCCACCGGCACGGTGGCCATGGCGGCGGGGAGCGGCACCGTCGCCCTGGTCTCCGGAACGGCCCCGCTCACCTGCACGTCGGCGGCGGACTGTGCGGCGGACGCCCGGATCGTCGACCTGGTCGGTTACGGTTCCGCGGTCGTCCGGGAGGGCGGCGGCCCGGTCTCCGGCGCGTCGGCCACCGCGTCCGTCGCGCGGGCCGCCTCGCTCGCCGACACCGACGACAACGCGGCCGACCTCGCCGCGGGCGCCCCGACGCCGGTCAACGCCAAGGGCGAGACGTCCGGCGGCGGGCAGGAGCCGGAGGAACCCGGCCCCACCGAGCCCGGCGACGTACGGATCCACGACATCCAGGGCACCACCCGGGTCTCCCCGCTCGACGGCAAGGCGGTGACCGGCGTCCCGGGCATCGTCACCGGAGTGCGGGCCAGTGGCTCGCGGGGCTTCTGGATCCAGGACGCGGCCCCCGACGGCGACCCGCGCACCGGCGAGGGCCTGTTCGTCTACACCGGGTCCACCGCGCCGGCCGTGAAGGCCGGCGACGCGGTCCTGGTCAGCGGAAAGGTGGCCGAGTACTACCCGGGCACCGGCACCCAGTCCCTCACCCAGATCACCGCGCCCCGCACCACCGTCCTGTCCTCCGGCAACGCGCTGCCCGCCCCGGTCGTCCTCGACGCCCGTTCGGTGCCCGGCCGTTACGTGCCCTCGGCGGGCGGCGGGGCGATCGACGCGCTGCCCCTGGACCCGTCCCGGTACGCCCTGGACCTGTACGAGGCGCTGGAGGGCTCTCGGGTCGAGTTCGCCGACACCCGGGTGACCGGGGCGACGACCGCGTACGACGAGATCTGGGTGACCGTGAAGCCGCGGGAGAACCCGACCCGGCGCGGCGGCACGCGCTACGCCTCGTACGAGGACCAGAACACCGGCCGCCTCAAGGTGATGTCGCTGGACCCGGCGCGGCCGGTCCCGACGGCGAACGTCGGGGACGTGCTGGAGGGCCGCACCACCGGCGTGCTCGACTACGCGAGCTACGGCGGCTACAACGTGCAGGCCACCGAGCTGGGCACGGTCGTCGACAAGAAGCTGCGGCGCGAGGTGACCCGCAAGCAGAAGAAGAACGAGCTGGCGGTCGCCACGTACAACGTGGAGAACCTCGACGCGCACGACGACCAGGCGAAGTTCGACACCCTGGCCGAGGGCGTCGCGGTGAACCTGTCCTCCCCCGACATCATCTCGCTGGAGGAGATCCAGGACGACAACGGTGCGGTGAACGACGGCACGGTGGGCTCCGAGGCGACGCTGAAGCGTTTCGCCGACGCGATCGTCGCGAAGGGCGGGACGCACTACGCCTGGCGCTACATCGCCCCCGAGAACAACAAGGACGGCGGCCAGCCCGGCGGCAACATCCGCAACGTCTTCCTCTACAACCCCGAGCGGGTGTCCTTCACCGGCCGCGCGGGCGGCGACGCCACCACGCCGGTGCGCGCCGTCGACACCTGGAAGGGCGTCGAGCTCTCCGCTTCCCCGGGCCGGATCAACCCGGCGAGCCCGGCGTGGGACAACAGCCGCAAGCCGCTGGTGGGCGAGTTCGTCTTCCGGGGCAGGCCGGTCTTCGTCATCGGCAACCACTTCGCGTCCAAGGGCGGCGACCAGCCGCTGCACGGCCGCCACCAGGAGCCGACGCGTTCCTCGGAGACCCAGCGGATCCAGCAGGCCGCCGAGGTCAACGCCTTCGTCGCCTCCCTGCTGAAGGCGGACAGGTCCGCGCGGGTCGTCACGCTCGGGGACATCAACGACTTCGAGTTCTCCCCGACGATGAAGGCACTGACCAGGAACGGGGCGCTCGAGCCGCTGATCACGACGCTCCCCTCGTCGGACCGGTACAGCTATGTCTTCGACGGCAACTCGCAGACGCTGGACCACATCCTGACGAGCCCCGGCATCCGGCGCCCCGACTACGACGTGGTGCACATCAACGCCGAGTTCGCCGACCAGGCGAGCGACCACGACCCGCAGGTGGTGCGGATCAAGGTCGGCGGCTTCCGGCACTGACACGACCAGGCCGCCCCCGGCGGGGCGGACCGCATCCCAGGTCCGCCCCGCCCAGGCCCCGCCTTGGCCCCGCTCGGATCGCGCTGCCCCGGCCCGCTCAGGTCCGCCCGGCCGGGGCGCCCGCCTGGCGCGGCAGGGTGACGGCACCGGCCTCGTCGGCCACCGGCTCCCGCCCGGTGAGGAACCGGGAGACCAGTGCGGCCACTTCGTCGGCCCGCTCCAGGATCACCCAGTGGTCGGACTCCCCGATCGTCAGGAACCGGCTGCCCTCGATCGTCGCGGCGAACTCCCGCTGCCGCGCGGGCGGCGTCACCGTGTCGTGCTCCCCCGCGAAGACCAGTGCCGGTACGCCGGTGAGACCGCCGGAGAAGTCGGGCCGGTCGGCCAGCGCGCGGTAGAGCGAGTCCGCCACGTGCGGCGAGTGGGTGGCCACGTGGAGGAAGGAGCGCCGCACATAGCGGCGGGCCAGCTCCCGGCGGTGTACGGCGCGCTCCGGATCCAGACACATCAGGGCGTCGGCAGCCGTCGCGGCGAACCCCTCGCGGTCCCCTGCGGTCAGCAGCTGCCTGGCGTGCTCCCAGGCGGCGACCTGGACCGCGTCGATGTGGACCGGGACGCCGCCGAGGGCGAGGCGTGCCACCCGTTCCCGGTGGCGGCGGGCGAAGCCGAAGGCGATGGCGGTGCCGTAGGAGAAGCCGAAGATGTTGAGCCGGGATGCGCCGAGGTCGTCGGCGATGCCGAGCACGGCCCGGCGCAGCAGGTCGGCGCTGGGGCCGGGCGGGAGCGGGTCGGCGCTGCCCATGCCGGGCAGGTCGGCGGTGACCACGTCGGCGGCCGGGCCCAGGTGGTCGTCCATCTGGGGCCAGCCGAACATGCCCTGGAGCGCGCCGCCGAGAATGAGCGTCGGTTCGGTGGCCGGGGGCTCGCCGGGGTGGGCGCCCGGCAGGACGCGGTAGCTGTAGCGCACTCCGTCGACCGACAGGGTCCGGATGATCTCCTCGGACATGTGCTCCTGCGTTCCCTTCCGTTCAGGTCCTGGTGAGGACGAGTGCCGCGTTGTGGCCGCCGAAGCCGAGCGAGGTCTTGACGGCGCAGTCGAAGGTGGCGCTGCGGGCTTCCTTGGCCACCACGTCGATCGTGATCTCCGGGTCGGGCGCGTCCAGGTTGACGGTGGGCGGCACCAGTTGGTGCTGGAGGGCGAGCACGGTGAGCGCGGTCTCGATGCCGCCCGCCGCGCCGAGGGTGTGGCCGGTCATCGCCTTGGTGGAGGTCACCAGGGGGCTCTCGCCGAGGACCCGGCGGAGCATCGTCGCCTCGATCAGGTCGTTGGAGAGCGTCGAGGTGCCGTGCGCGTTGACGTGCCCGACGTCGGCCGGGGAGAGGCCCGCGTCGGCGAGCGCGGTGCGCAGGGCGCGCTCGATGCCGAGGCCCTCGGGGTCGGGGGCGACCGGGGAGTGGGCGTCGCTGGACGCCCCGTAGCCGCTCACGTGGGCGCGGACCGCGGCGCCCCGGGCGCGGGCATGGTCCGGGTGTTCCATGACGATCAGCCCGGCGCCCTCGCCGACGACGAAGCCGTCCCGGTGGGTGTCGAAGGGACGGCAGGCGCTCGTGGGGTCCTCGCGGCGGGTGGAGGCGGCCTTGAGGCTGCAGGCGCTGGCGATCAGCAGGCGGGTGCAGGTGGATTCCGCGCCCCCGGCGACGACGATGTCGCAGGCCCCGGAGCGGAGCATCTGGTGGGCGGTGCCGATGGCGACGGTGCCGGAGGAGCAGGCGGTGGAGACGGCCAGGCTGGGCCCGTGGACGCCGAGGTCGAGGCTGACGCTGCTGGCGGCGCCGTTGACGACGCTGAGCGGGGCGAGCTTCGGGGAGACCCGGCGGGGTCCGCGCCCGGCGAGCGCGGCGTGCTGCTCGTCGTAGAAGGGCAGCCCGCCGTGGGCGGAGCCGACGACGACGCCGACGCGGCCGCTGTCCCAGACGGACGGGTCGAGTCCGGCGTCGGCGACGGCCTCGCGGGCGGCGATGACGGCGAGCTGGGCGAAGCGGTCCATCAGCCGCTGGACGGCCACCCCGAGGACGGCGCCCGGGTCGCAGTCGGTGACGGAGTAGAAGAAGTCGCAGGGCAGCCCGTCCAGTTCGGGCCGCGGGCCGGCGGAGGGCGCGAGGCCCTCGGTGACGCCGTGCCAGGCGGCGTCCGCTCCCGTACCGGCCGCTGTGACCAGGCCGACGCCGGTGACGGCGGCGGCGAACGGGGCGAGCGGCGCCCGGCGGTAGGGCCGGCCTGGGGCCGCGCTCATGCGGAGACCTTCCCGTCCACGGCCGCGACGAGGCGGTCGAAGGTGTCGCGCGAGGTGAGCGTGACGTCCTCCAGGTCCACGTCCAGCCGGTCCTCGATGTGCAGCCGCAGCTCTTCCAGCGCGAGGGAGTCCAGCCGCAGCCGGTGCAGCGGAACATCGGGGCGGATGGCCCCGGGGTCGGTTCCGAACTTCGCTACCAGCAGGGCGCTGATCTCTTCCGAAGTGCTCATTGGCGCTCCTGGGATCGGTGACGCGGTGACGCCGGCCGCGTGAGGGAGGTGAGGGGAGGGGCCATCGGGGGACGCCGGCTGCTCCGGAAGGACCCTTTATACGCCTTCCCGGGCGGGTTCCCGGTCCGCGTTCCCCCGTGCGGTGGGAGGGCTGTCCAGGTGTACGAATCCCGGGTGCGGTTCGGGTGGATGCCAGGATGGGGGTGCAGCCCGTACGGGACGGCACGAGAGAAGGAGAAACCATGACGGCCGAGCAGGACGCCAACGCGGAGGTCGCACTGAGCCCCGCCGACTGGGTCGCCCGGCAGGCCGAGCTGTACGAGTCCTCCGGCGGCACGGAGGGCACCACTCAGCTGGGTGTCCCCTGCCTGCTGATGGACTACGTCGGCCGGCGCAGCGGGACGGTGCGGCGCACGGTGCTGATGTACGGGCGGGACGGCGAGGACTATCTGATCGTGGCGTCCAACGGCGGCTCGGACCGCCCGCCGCTGTGGTACCTGAACCTCCAGTCCACCCCGGAGGTCGAGCTCCGCGTGAACACCGAGCGGTTCGGGGCCGTCGCGACGACGCTCCCGGCCGAGGAGAAGGCGCGGGTCTGGCCGGGGCTGGTGGAGCTGTTCCCGCGCTACGGGGAGTACCAGGCGGGCACCGAGCGGGACATCCCGGTCGTCCGGCTGACGCGGCGCTGAGTCGTGGTCCGGCTGACGCGCGCTTCCCCGTCGTCCGGCTGACGCGGCGCCGAGTCGTGGGGGGCCAGGGGGTGTCCGACACGGCCCCGCGCGGAAGTGTTCGGACACCCCCTGGGGGCCGGCCGGCGCCGAGCGCGGGGTTCACCGCTCACAGGTCGAGGAGAGGCTCCGTCAGTTCCGCGACCGGCAGCGTGGGGTCGCTGCCTGACCGGTCAGTCATCACAGGGCCCCGCGCGACGCCAACTGCTGCCACAGCAGCGGAAATCGGGGCGGGCCGCACGTTCGCACGCGAGGTGGGGAGACACCGGCCCAGGAGCCTGCCTAGACTCCGCGATCATGACCATGGAAACGGTTCAGGCCGACCCGTCCGCCCTCGGCGGCCCCGCTCTCTTCGACACCATGTCCACCATGCGCGCCATGCGCCGCCTCAAGCCGGACGCGGTGCCGGAGGAGACGGTCGAGCAGCTGGTACAGGCCGCCGTCTGGGGCCCCAGCGGCGGCAACATGCAGTGTTACGAGTACGTGGTGGTGACCGACCGCCAGGTGATGGCGCGGCTCGCCCCGCTGTGGAAGCGGTGCGTCGACGCGTATCTGGCGACGACCGGGAAGTACGCGCCCGCGGGCATGGACGAGGCGGCGTACGGCCGGATGGTCGCGGCGATCGAGCATCAGCGCGACCACTTCGCCGACACCCCGGTACTGATCGTGCCGTGCTACCGGTTCCCGGAGCCGCGCCTGGACGAGGAGGGCCTGGCCGCGTCGGCGCGGGCGCTCGGCCCGGCGGGCACGGAGCACATGATGAACACGCAGACGCGTTTCCAGGCGCTGGCCGAGGGGTCCTGCGTCTATCCGGGAGTGCAGAACCTGCTGCTCGCGGCCAGGGGGCTGGGGCTCGCGGCGAACATCACCATCTGGCACCTGATGCTGGAGCAGGAGTGGAAGCGGGAGCTGGGCATCCCGGAGGAGATGGCGACGTTCGCCGCCGTGCCGGTGGGGTGGCCCGCGGGCAACTTCGGCCCGGTCCGGCGACGGCCGGTGGCGGACGTCATCCACCGCGACCGCTGGTAGGGCGTGTTGCGAAAGTCCCGCCTGCTCGCCCTCCTGGCGGACGGCGCTACTTTCGCAACACGCCCCGGCGTCCGGCCCCGCGCCGCCCTCGCTTGTCCCCCTGTCGGGTGACACCCGTCGTCACCCGACAGGGCTTGCGGGTGCCGCCAACACCCGTGATTTTGCAGGATGTTGCCAGCAGAATCACCCCTTCGGCTCTTTGTCATGCCCACTCCACTTCGGTAGCCTGACCGTGTTCGGCATCCCTCTGACCCGGCACGGGCCCGAGGGCTTTTCTCTTCCCTCCACGCCCACCCCACAGAGCAGGAGCCCTCATGCCCCTACGCACCGCCGCCCGAACCCGGGCCCGCGCCTGTGCCGTGGCGGCCGTCATGGCCACGGCCCTCCTCGCGACCGGGCACCCGGCGACCGCCGCCCCGCGAGCGGACACGCCCGACCCGATGAACCGCGCGTTCGCCGAGGCTGCGGACGCGTACGGCGTACCGCGCGATCTGCTGGCCGCCGTCGGCTACGGCGAGAGCCGTCTCGACGGTCACGCGGGCGCGCCCAGTCAGGCGAACGGCTACGGCGTGATGCATCTGGCGAGCAACCCGGCCAACCGCTCCCTGGAGAAGGCCTCCGAGCTGACCGGCGAGAGCGCGGCGCGGCTGCGCCGGGACACGGCGGCCAACATCCTCGGCGGCGCGGCCGTCCTGCGCGACCACGCCGACGCGCTGGGCCTGGACGCCGCCGAGCGCCGGGACGTGAACTCCTGGTATCCGGCGGTGGCCCGCTACAGCGCCGCCGAGGGTCCGGCCGCCGCGCTCTACGCGGACGCGGTCTTCACGTCCCTCGCCGAGGGCGTGTCCGCCACGGCGCCCGGTGGCGAGGAGGTCCTCGTACCCTCCCGGCCGGTCGACCCGGACAAGCGTGCGCTGTCGGCGTCCGACGTCTACGCCGCGAGTCCGGACTATCCCTCGGCGCGCTGGGTGCCCGCGTACTCCGGGAACTTCGTCGTCGGCCGCAAGGCCGCCATCGACAAGGTGGTCATCCACACCACCCAGGGATCGTACGCCGGTTCCATCAGCTGGTACCAGAACCCGGCCTCGAAGGTGAGCGCGCACTACACGATCCGCTCCTCGGACGGTGAGGTCACCCAGTCGGTCCTGGAGAAGGACACCGCCTGGCACGCCGGCGGCACCAACTCCTCGTCCGTCGGGATCGAGCACGAGGGCTACGTCGACAACCCTGCCTGGTACACGGAGACGATGTACCGGTCCTCCGCCGCCCTCACCAAGCACCTCGCAACGCGGTACGGCATCCCGAAGAACCGGTCGCACATCATCGGCCACAGCGAGGCGCCCGGCGCCGACCACACGGACCCCGGCCCCAACTGGGACTGGAACCACTACATGGAGCTGATCGACGGCGACCCGGGCAGCGGCGGCGACGGCCTGACCTTCCCCACGTACACGACCCAGCGGTCCGGCTCCACCGGCCCGCAGGTCACGGCCGTGCAGACGCTGCTCAACGCGCAGGGTTACCAGGCGGGCGCGGCGGACGGCAGCTTCGGGCCCACCACGCAGAGCGCGGTGCAGGCGTTCCAGCGGGCCCGCGCGCTGGAGGCCGACGGGGTGGTCGGCCCGAAGAGCTGGACGGCCCTGCTGTCGGCGGGCACGACCCCGGCGCTGTCGCGGGGCGGTTCGGGCGAGGCGGTGAAGCGGCTCCAGCGGTCCCTGACGGCGGCGCTCGGGACCACCGTCGGCGTGGACGGCAGTTTCGGCCCGGCCACGGAGACGGCGGTACGCGGCTACCAGACCAGCCGGAAGCTCTCGGTCGACGGCAAGGTGGGCCCGGCCACGTGGGAGGCGTTGCAGAGCGGGAAGTGAGCGCGGGGTCTGGAGCCGTGCGGCTGCGGCAAGCTGCCGCGATTCCGGCCCCGGAGGCGTGCGGAGGTCAGGTCAGGGCCCGGCCGGCCGTGGCGGCCCGGACGGGGCTGCCGGTCGCCGAGGCGCCGGCCCGCCGCGACCCGGCGACCCCGGAGGCGGACTGACCGCCCCGGGCACGAGGCGCACGGCGTCCGGGGCGCGGCCTACTCCCCCGTGCCGACGGGGTACCCGATCTCCTCGACGTCCTCGGCCAGTTCGGCGGGGATCCGCTCGGGGGCGAGGGCGGCGATCACCTCGTCGGTCAGCGGTCGCAGCGCATAGACGTGGCGTACGGCTTCGAGGTCGACGGAGACCTCGAAATGGTCCTCGGCCCACTCCTGGTAGGACTCGGGGGTGCCCGTGACGAGGAGCTGGAAGAGCCAGTCGGCCCCGTCGGAGTCCTCACCGTCCTCCGGGAACTCGACGGCGCCCGCCCGCCAGCGGTCGTCGCCGCTCGCACGCCAGAGGCAGGCGGTGACGACGGGCATGCCGAACTCGTCGGTGAACGAGGGCTCGTCGACGTAACGGCGGAACACGGCGGGCACCTCGTCGAGCACCCCCGGCCAGGGCCCGTCGTCCACGTACGGGCTCATCGGCGACTCGTGGTCAAAGCCGCGCGCGTATGCCCCGTCGGCGGGAGAAGACCACGGAGTACTCGCCGCCGAACCGTCCCGCATCGAGGCCAGGGCCTCCGTCGGCGACCAGTGCGCGTCGTAGCCGTGCCAGCGGTGGTCCCACTCGGGACACAGGATCGCGTCGAGCATCGCCAGGGAACGGCAGAGGTCGGTGAGGGCGGATATGCCCGGCAGCCTGCGGGCCACGTCGTGAACGCTCATGGTCATATCCAACCGCACCGGCCCGGCGGGGTCGTTCGCGCGCTCCCCCGAACACCCGCCGGGCGGACGGTGCCCCCGCCCCGGGGTCAGGGGCGCCAGTCGAAGGGGAAGTGCTTGCTGGATCCACCGCGGTACTCGTGCGAGAAGTCGAACCCTTCCGCGTGATCGCTCTCGACGACGCCCCACGTGGCGATCTGTCCGGGGCCGACCTCGGAGCCCGGAGCATTGACCAGCTGAACGCGGCGGGAGGGGTCGGCCGTGGGACCGGTGAGGGCGGTCGCGCCGACGGAGACCTTGTCGTCGACCCGGGCCCGCCAGTACGAGAGATCCTCGGCGGCGTCGAAGTGGACCGGTGCGTGCCGCACCTCGCGCAGTTCGCTGATGAGCGAGCCGAACTGGCCCGGCCAGCCACCGACATGACCGGCGAAGATCTGCTCCAGCGCTCCACGCTGGGCCTGGTCGCCCTTGGCGTCGATGTAGAGCATCACCTTCATCGTGGCCTGCGGGTCGCCCACCCACATGTTGCCGGCGAACTCGCCCAGTGCCACCACGCCCAGGCCGTCCAGGGAGACGTCCCCGAAGTGCCCCTCGTGGACCTGCCAGACCAGCGTGAAGAGGCAGTCTCCATGGGTCGGCGTCTGGGCGAACGTGCAGGGGCAGGGCAGCACACAGCTGCACACGTCGAACCATTCACCCCGCAGGTGCCAGTCGGGCAGCGTGCCGTCGTTCGTGCCCGCCCGGACGACGGCGGGGGCGCTCTGCGATGCGGCGGAAGTGGTGCACATGGGGCCTCCAGATCATGTCTCACGTATACCCCCGGGGGGTATCTCGTTCACAAGGAAGAGACTAGAGCCCGGCCCACTTCCGGGTCAACTACCCCTACGGGGTATACAAATCGGCTCACTGGCGCACGTGGTCCCGCACCCCCCGAGGGGAGTGCGGGACCACGTCAGCAGGTCACTTCAGGCCGAAGGCCCGGATGATCTCCTGGTCGACGACGAGCCCGCCGGGGCCCTCCGCGTGCGCCTTGAGCGAGACCGAGGTCGCGCCCTTCGACGGGGTGCGGAACGTGGCGGCCCACTCGCCGGACTTCTCCTTGCGGAGGTCCACCTTCGACCAGTGCTTGCCGTCGTCGTAACTGACCGACAGCGAGGCCTTGTCCGCCTTCACCGCTCCCGGCAGCCACTCCTGGGTGGCGGAGGAGAGGCCGATCTCCGTCGAGCGGCCGGCCCGGACCTCGCCCGCCAGGTCGGTGTCGACGGCGTAGTCCAGCTGGAGCATCGGGATGTCGGCCTGGTACGCGCCCTCGTCCAGCGCGCCGGAGACGAAGCCCCACTCGGAGTGGGTGCGGGTCGACGTCTTCCAGGTCTCCGCGTCCCGCTGCGAGTCGATGACCAGACGGTACGGGAGCTTCTCCGCGGCGAGGTCCCAGACGTAACCGGCCCTGCCCGCACCCTTCTTCAGCTCCTTGTCGCCCTGGTAGAAGGCGTAGGAGGTGGTGTCGTACTCGTCCTCGGGCATCGAGCCGGAGTGGCCCGCGCCCGCGTCCGTCCACGGGGTGATGTTGAACTGGAGGTCGTTGGAGGCCGTACGGAACGGACCCCAGTAGCCGGTGCCGAGACGGGGGCGGACCACCGGGGCGAACCACTCGGCGCGGTAGTCCTCGCCCGCCCGGTAGTCCAGCTCGGCGCTGCGCATCTCGTGCGCCGGGCCGGACTGCTCCGCGTCCAGGACCGCGTGGTTCTCGTACCAGAAGGAGTCGCCCGGCAGCGGGTTGACCCATTCGGTGCGGACGTCCGGGAACTGCTCGTACTCCTCGAAGCCGAGGCCGGGCCCGTAGTCCGGGATGTCGTAGCGGTAGCCGCCGCCGAGCGTCTTCTCGTGGCCGTAGAAGGTGTTCTCCACCTCGGCGAGCTGACGCGTCGAGGGGGCGAACGCCAGCGAGCGGTCCGGGATCGTGCCGTCGTGGCGGTCCACCAGGTCGTACAGGTAGTCCGCGAACCTCTTCTGGTCGACCTGGACCTTCTTTCCGCGCTGCGCCGCCCGGATCAGGCTCTCGCCCGCGGACCTCTGGACGGAGGCGACGGGAATCGTGGTCTGCTCACCCCACGGGGTGTAGCTCTCCATCGCCACGCCGCGCTCGTCGTTGACGACGAACAGGGCATCGGCCCCGGCCGCCAGCGCGGCCGCGAGGCGTTCGGCGGGGGCGACGGCGGCGCTGCGGGTGATGACGACCGCCTTGCCGCGCGCGTTCACCCCCCGGTAGTCCGCCGGCGTGCCCTGGCCCGCGTACACGGCCTTCAGCTTCCGGCTGCTGTCCTCGGCGACCGCCGCACCGCCCTGGACGAAGACCGGCACGTCACGGCCGTCGGCCTCGACGTCGATCAGCTCCTCGCCCTGTCGCCAGCGGGTCAGGAAGCTGAAGCTGCCCTGCGTGACCTTCTTGGTGGGGCTCGCCCACAGCTGGTCGTACGTCAGCGGCATCTGGAACGCGTCACGCTGGACGGTGCCGTCCGGGGCGGTGCGTGCCATGTCGTAGCGGAGCTGGCGGGTCTCCGTCTCCTTGGGGGTGCGCACGTCGATCTTGCGGGCCTTGGAGGCGTCGAGGGTGACGGTGGTGGAGCCGTTCAGGATCGTCTCGGGGGCCGCGAGGAACGCGACGGCCCTGGAGTCGGGGCGGTCGCCGTCGATGTCCACGGAGGCCCAGGAGGTGTAGTTGCCGGGGGGCAGGCGCAGGGTGGTCTCGCCGCCGCTGACCTGGACGAGGCCGAGCTGCGGGTCGCCCAGCTCGGCGAGGACGACGACGCCGTCCATCGGCTTGCCCGAGCGGTCGCGGAGCTTCACCGTCAGGTCGTGCAGCTCCTTCTCCTTGGTGAGCGCGAAGCCGGTGTGCGCGACCATGGTGCCCGCCGCGTCGGTCGCGACGACCTGGCCGGAGAAGGTGGTGTCGTTGGCGACCTTCGCCGGGTCCAGGGACAGGACCGCCTCGGCGGTGCCGCCGGCCGGGACGGTCAGGGTGTCGGTGGAGAGGGTGTACGCCGCCTCGTCCGTGTCGGTGGCCAGGTTCAGCGTGATGTCCGTGTCACCCGCGTTGCGGTAGGTGATGGTGCGCTCGGCTACCTGGTCGGACGGGCTGTGCGGCCAGTCGTAGGAGGCGACCTCGACCGAGCCGGTGGCCTCGACCGTCGTGTCGATCGCCGCCTTCACGTCGAGCCGGCCGGTGCCCTGCTCGTACGGGGTGTAGGCGTCGAGCTTCTCGGACGAGGTCATCAGCGCGTCCTTGACGCGCTGACCGGACCAGTCGGGGTGACGCTGCTTCAGGATCGCCGCGGCGCCCGCGACATGGGGCGTGGCCATCGAGGTGCCGGACAACGACTGGTACATGCCCTCGATGCCGGGGATCGACTGCGAGGCCGCCGCGTTGATGTCGACGCCGGGGGCCGACAGGTCGGGCTTCAGGCCGTGGGAGCGGACGAGCGGCCCCATCGAGGAGAAGCCGGCGCGACCGTCCCGCTTGTCGACGGCGGCGATGGTGAGCGCCTGTTCCGCGGAGCCGGGCGAGCCGATGGTGCCCGCCCCGTACGCGTTGCCGGCGGCGATCACGAAGAGCGGGCCGCCGTCCGCCGAGAGGGAGTTCACGGCCTGGGACATCGGGTCGGCGCCGTCGTCGGGCACCGGGGAGCCGAGGCTCATGGAGACGACGTCGGCCCCTTCGGCCTTGGCCCACTCCATGGCTTCGATGATCCCGGAGTCCGCGCCGGAGCCCTCGTCGCCGAGGACCTTGCCGACGAGCAGGTCGGCGGCCGGGGCGACGCCCTTGTTGGCGCCGTCGGAGGCGGCGCCGGATCCGGCGATGGTGGAGGCGACGTGCGTGCCGTGACCGTTCTTGTCGTCGACCTCCTCGCCCGGGACGAAGCTGCGGGCGCCGACGACGCGGTCCTTGACGTCCGGGTGGTCGGCGTCGATGCCGGTGTCCAGGACGGCGACCTTGGCGCCCTTGCCGTCGAAGCCGTCGGCCCACGCCCGCGGGGCGCCCACCTGCGGGACCGACTCGGTCAGCAGCGCCTGGGAGCGGCCGTCCAGCCAGAGCTTCGCGATCCCGCCGTCGAGCGAGCGGGCCTTGTCGGGACGGGTGACGGCGCTCCAGAACGTCCGCGCGTCGTCCTTGTCGGCCGTGAGCGCGGCCCCGTTGACGGATGCGAGGGTGCGGACCTTCTTCGCACCGCGCGGGGCGGCGGGCAGGGCCTTGGCGCGGGCGGGCGGATAGGTGGCGATGAGCGGGACGGAGCCGGTGCCCTCGTCGTCGTAGCCCATCCGCACCAGGGCCGAGACGTTGAACAGCCGCCGGTCCAGGACGCCGGACGCGATCAGCGTGGTGGCCTCGTCGGGCAGGACGTACACGTCCTCGCCCGCCTGCTGGATGCGGACACCGCCTTCCGCGCCCTCGGGGCGGTCCACGGTGACGGTGTCCTGGTCGCCGGGGCCGTCCACGTAGCGCACGACGTCACCGGTGACCAGGGTGACGGTGTGGCTCTCGGTGCGTACGTCGGAGCGCGGGGTTTCCGCGCGGGGTACGGGGGCGCGCCGGCGGCGCCCGCGAAGGGGACCAGCATGCCGCCCAGCAGGGCCGCCGAGGTCGCCAGGAGCAGGGCTCTGCGTCCCGGGCGAGCGGATCTCGCCCGGCCGGGAACGGAGGAGGGGGAAGAAGTCATGCAGCTGATCTACCGGTAGATCCGGGGCGACCGCTGCGTATCCGACGGGCGGGAAACCGCCGTGGCGGCAACCCGCCCGGGGTGGACAGGATGTTTGACGGGCGGTTCAGGCCACCGAGGCGAGCGGCTGTCCGCTGCTGTCGTGATGGATGGGGGTGTGCGCCCCGGTGAGCGGTACGCCGCTGCCGCCGCGCCGGACCGCGACGATCTCGGCGGCGATGGACAGGGCCGTCTCCTCCGGCGTACGGGCGCCGAGGTCGAGGCCGATCGGCGAGCGCAACCTGGCCAGTTCACGGTCGGTGAGCCCGACCTCGCGCAGTCGGTCGTTGCGGTCCAGGTGGGTGCGGCGGGAGCCCATCGCGCCGACGTAGGCGACCGGGAGGCGCAGGGCGGCCTCCAGCAGCGGGATGTCGAACTTGGCGTCGTGGGTGAGGACGCAGAGCACGGTGCGCGCGTCGGTCGCGGTCTCGGCGAGGTAGCGGTGGGGCCAGTCGACGACGATCTCGTCGGCCTCGGGGAAGCGTGCCGCGGTGGCGAAGACCGGGCGGGCGTCGCAGACGGTGACCCGGTAGCCGAGGAACTTCCCGGCGCGGACCAGCGCGGCGGCGAAGTCGATGGCGCCGAACACGATCATGCGGGGCGGCGGAACGCTGGACTCGACCAGCACCTCGATCGGCCGGCCGCAGCGCGATCCCTCCGCGCCGATGGCGAGCGGCCCGGTGCGGCCCGCGTCCAGCAGGGCGCGGGCCTCGGCTGCGGCGGTCCGGTCGAGCGCCGGATGGCCGCCGAGCCCGCCCTCGTGGCTGCCGTCGGCGCGGACCAGGAGCGGGAGTCCGAGCAGTTCGCCGGGTCCGTCCGTGACCCGCGCCAGCGCGGCCGCCGTCCCCTCCGCGGCGGCCGCGAGCGCGGCGGCGAACACCGGGCGGGCGGGGTCGTCGTCGCGTACCGGTGTCACCAGGATGTCGATGACGCCGCCGCAGGTCAGACCGACCGCGAAGGCGTCCTCGTCGCTGTAGCCGAAGCGCTCGCGGACGGATTTCCCGTCGTCCAGGGCCTGTTGGCACAGTTCGTAGACGGCCCCCTCCACGCATCCGCCGGACACCGAACCGATGGCCGTGCCGTCGCGGTCGACGGCGAGGGCGGCTCCTGGCTGCCGGGGCGCGCTGCCGCCGACCGCCACGACGGTGGCGACGGCGAACTCGCGTCCCTGCGAGACCCACCGGTGCAGCTCTTCGGCGATGTCCAGCATGGCGTATCTCCTTAGGCGTGGAAGGGGGCCCGGGCGTCAGTGGACGCCCAGCCAGCTCTCGATGGGGTTGAGGGCGAAGAAGACGATGAAGATCACCGTCAGCCCCCACATGAAGGCCCCGACCTCGCGGGCCCGGCCCTGGGCGAGCTTGATGGCGCTGTACGCGATGACGCCCGCGGCGACACCGGTGGTGATGGTGTACGTGAAGGGCATCAGGACCACGGTCAGGAAGACCGGGATGGCGACCGAGCGGTCGCTCCAGTCCACGTGCCGGGCGTTCTGCATCATCATCGCGCCGATGACGACGAGGGCGGCGGAGGCCACCTCGGTCGGCACGATCGCGGTGAGCGGGGTGAAGAAGAGGCAGGCGGCGAAGAAGAGTCCGGTGACGGCGGAGGCGAGCCCGGTCCGGGCGCCTTCGCCGACGCCGGTGGCCGACTCCACGAAGACCGTCTGGCCGGAGCCCGAGGCGACGCCGCCGATGACGCCGCCGGCGCCGTCGATGAACAGCGCCTTGGAGAGGCCCGGCATGCGGCCCTTGTCGTCGGCGAGCTTGGCCTCGGTGCCGACGCCGATGATGGTGGCCATGGCGTCGAAGAAGCCGGCCAGCACCAGGGTGAAGACGATCATGCCGACCGTCATCACACCGACGTCTCCCCAGCCGCCGAACTCGACGTTCCCGAAGAGCGAGAAGTCGGGTGCGGAGACCGCGCTGCCCTCCAGCTCCGGCGGGCCGCTGCTCCACTTCTTGGGGTCGATGTCGACGATCGCGTTGATGACGATCGCGACCAGGGTGCCGACGGCGATGCCGATCAGGATCGCGCCGGGGATGTTGCGCGCCTGGAGCATGAAGATGAGCAGGAGCGTCACGCAGAAGATCAGGACGGGCCAGCCGGCGAGTTCACCGGCCGGACCGAGGGAGACCGGGGTCGCCGCGCCCTGGTGGACGAATCCGGCCTTGTAGAGGCCGATGAGGGCGATGAAGAGCCCGATGCCCATGGTGATGCCGTGCTTGAGCGCGAGCGGGATCGCGTTCATGATCAGCTCGCGGAGGCCGGTGACCACCAGGAGGCAGATCACCACACCGTAGATCACACACATGCCCATGGCCTGCGGCCAGGTCATGTTGGGCGCGACCTGCGAGGCGAGCACACCGGAGACGCTGAGCCCGGCGGCGAGCGCCAGGGGCACCTTCCCGACGAAGCCCATGAGCAGGGTCGTCGCGGCCGCCGCGAACGCGGTCGCGGTGATCAGGCCGGGCTGGCTGAGGAGGTTGCCGTTGACGTCCTCCCCGCCCAGGATCAGCGGGTTGAGCAGGAGGATGTACGCCATGGCCATGAAGGTCGTGACGCCGCCGCGCAGCTCGCGCGCGACGGTGGATCCTCGTTCGGATATGTGGAAGTACCGGTCGAGCCATGATCTTCCGGCGGGGACGCGCGAGCCGGGGCCCGCGGCCTCCGCGCTGGTCTTCGGTTCCACTGACTGCTGGGTCATGATGCCTGACTCCCAAGGTTCACAGGGGCACCCGCTTGGAGATTCCTGAATGCGGGATTTGGGATGACTGCGTCGGCTGCACGACCCGGGGACGGCCGGGACGGACTGTTGAAGCAGAACGGATGTGCCGGCGGCACGGAGGGTCCGTGAGGCGTTGCCGTGCGCGCGGCACGGCGAAGAACCGCGAGCGGTGCGGTACTTGCTGCCTCCGGACGGTGCGGGGTGCGGAAAAGTGTGACGTTCTCGGCGCTGCGCACCGCCCGGAGAGTTCGGGGGGCAGGGCCTGTCGTCGCCCGGCGGGCGGGAAGGTGACGACGGGCCCCGGAAGGCCGCCGGGCGACGACCGGTGGGAGGTCGCCCGGCGGGTCTCTCAGGTGCCGGTGAGGTGTTCGGGCCGCACCGGCGTCCTGTTGAGCTCGAGACCCGTCGCGTTCCGGATCGCCGCGAGGACGGCCGGGGTGGACGACAGGGTGGGGGCCTCACCGATGCCGCGGAGCCCGTACGGGGCGTTCTCGTCGGCGAGTTCGAGCACGTCGACGGGGATGGTCGGCGTGTCGAGGATGGTGGGCAGGAGGTAGTCCGTGAAGGACGGGTTGCGCACCTTCGCGGTCTTCGGGTCGACGATGATCTCCTCCATCACGGCGACGCCCATGCCCTGGAGGGTGCCGCCCTGGATCTGGCCGAGGACGGAGAGCGGGTTGAGCGCCTTGCCGACGTCCTGGGCGCAGGCCAGTTCGATGACCTTGACCAGGCCCAGTTCGGTGTCGACCTCGACGACCGCGCGGTGCGCGGCGAAGGAGTACTGGACGTGGCCGTTGCCCTGTCCGGTGCGCAGGTCGAACGCCTCGGTGGGCCGGTGGCGCCACTCCAGCTCGATGTCGATCGCCTCGTCCTCCAGGACGTCGGCGAGATCGGCCAGCACCTCGCCGCCGTCGGTGACGACCTTGCCGCCCTCCAGGAGGAGTTCGGCGGTGGCCCAGGCCGGGTGGTAGGTGCCGAACCTGGTGCGGCCCAGCTCCAGGACCTTCTCGCGTACGGCTTCGCAGGAGTTCTTGACCGCGCCGCCGGTGACATACGTCTGGCGGGAGGCTGAGGTGGACCCGGCGGAGCCGACCCGGGTGTCGGCGGGGTGGATGGTGACCTGGTTGACGCCGAGTTCGGTACGGGCGATCTGGGCGTGGACGGTGACGCCGCCCTGGCCGACCTCGGCCATCGCGGTGTGCACGGTCGCGACCGGTTCGCCGTTGATGACCTCCATCCGGACCCGGGCGGTGGAGTAGTCGTCGAAGCCTTCGGAGAAGCCGACGTTCTTCAGGCCGACCGCGTAGCCGACACCCCGCACGACGCCCTCGCCGTGGGTGGTGTTGGAGAGCCCGCCGGGCAGCGCGCGGACGTCGACGGAGGTGCCCTCGCTGCCCGCCGCCAGCCACTGCTGCTCGGGCGGCAGCGGCCGGGACTTGACCCGGCGCAGCAGTTCGGCGACCGGGGCCGGCGAGTCGCAGGGCTGTCCGGTGGGCAGCAGGGTGCCCTGTTCCATGGCGTTGAGCTGCCGGAACTCCACCGGGTCCATGCCCAGCTTCGCGGCGAGCTTGTCCATCTGCGCCTCGTAGGCGAAGCACGCCTGGACCGCGCCGAAGCCGCGCATCGCGCCGCAGGGCGGGTTGTTGGTGTAGAGCGCGATCGCCTCGATGTCGACGTCCTCGATGACGTACGGGCCGACCGAGAGCGAGGAGGCGTTGCCGACGACCGCCGGGGAGGCGGAGGCGTAGGCCCCGCCGTCCAGGACGATGCGGCACTTCATGTGCGTGAGCTTGCCGTCCTTGGTGGCGCCGTGCTCGTAGTGGAGCTTCGCCGGGTGCCGGTGGACGTGTCCGAAGAAGGACTCGAACCGGTTGTAGACGATCTTGACCGGCTTGCCGGTGCGGAGCGCCAGCAGACAGGCGTGGATCTGCATCGAGATGTCCTCGCGGCCGCCGAAGGCCCCGCCGACGCCGGAGAGCGTCATCCGGACCTTCTCCTCGGGCAGGCCGAGGACGGGGGCGATCTGGCCGAGGTCCGAGTGCAGCCACTGGGTGGCGACGTACAGCTCGACGCCGCCGTCCTCGGAGGGCACCGCGAGGCCGGACTCGGGGCCGAGGAAGGCCTGGTCCTGCATGCCGAAGGTGTAGTCGCCGGTGACGATGACGTCGGCCCGCTTGGCGGCCTCGTCGGCGTCGCCGCGGATGATCGGCTGGCGGTGCACGATGTTGGGGTGCGGGACGTGGCCGATGTGGTGGTCGTCGCGGCCCTCGTGCACGAGCACGGCGTCGGGAGCGGTCGCCGAGGCCTCGTCGGTGATGAGGGGCAGCTCGCGGTACTCGATCCTGATCTTGGCGGCGGCGCGGCGCGCGGTCTCCGGGTGGTCGGCGGCCACGATGGCGACCGGCTCGCCGTGGTGGCGGACCTTGCCGTGGGCGAGAACGGGGGTGTCCTGGATCTCCAGGCCGTAGTTCTTCATCTCGGCGGGCAGGTCGTCGTAGGTCATCACGGCGTAGACGCCGGATGTCGCCAGCGCCTCGGAGGTGTCGATGGAGACGATCTCGGCGTGCGCGACGGTGGAGCGCAGCGTCTGGCCCCAGAGCATGTCCTCGTGCCACATGTCGGAGGAGTAGGCGAACTCCCCGGTGACCTTGAGGGTGCCGTCGGGGCGGAGCGTGGACTCGCCGATGCCGCCCTTGGTGGGCGAACCCTGGGTGATCTTGGTGGGCGTGCCGGCCGGTGCGGTCCGGGCCCGGGGTGTCGTCGTCATGACTGGACCGCCTCTTCCTGACGGGCGGCCGCGAGGCGGACCGCGTCGAGAATCTTCTCGTAGCCGGTGCAGCGGCAGAGGTTGCCGGAGAGCGCCTCACGGATGTCCTGGTCGGACGGCGAGGGGGTGTTCTCCAGCAGCTCGTCGGCGGCGACCAGGAGGCCGGGGGTGCAGAAGCCGCACTGGACGGCTCCCGCGTCGATGAACGCCTGCTGGATCGGGGAGAGCTCGACGGCCTCGCCGGTCTGGCCGTCGGTGGGCCTGGACTGCCAGCGCTTGGCGGCGTCCAGGCTGGTGCCGCAGGCGCCGGAGGCGCAGCCGCCGCCGGGGTGGGCGTCCTCGCGGTGCTTGGCGTAGTCGGCCAGGCCCTCGACGGTGACGACCTCGCGGTCCTGGACCTGGCCGGCGGCGACGAGGCACGCGCAGACCGGTACGCCGTCGAGGCGGACGGTGCAGGATCCGCACTCGCCCTGCTCGCAGGCGTTCTTGGAGCCGGGCAGGCCCATGCGCTCGCGCAGGACGTACAGGAGGGACTCGCCCTCCCACACGTCGTCTGCTTCCTGCTGACGGCCGTTGACCGTGAAATTGACTCGCATGGTTACGCAGCTCCTTCCAGCGTGCGGCCCGCGCCGCGGTACTGCTCCCAGGTCCAGCCGAGCGTGCGGCGGGCCATGATGCCGACCGCGTGCCTGCGGTACTTCGCCGTGCCGCGCACGTCGTCGATCGGGTTGCAGGCGCCGGCCGCGAGGGTGGCGAACTGCTGGGCGATCGCGGGGGTGATGATCTTGCCGTTCTCCCAGAACCCGCCCTCATCGAGCGCGGCGTTCAGGAACTCCTCGGCCTCCTTGGCCCGGACCGGGGTCGGGGCGGCCGAGCCGATGCCGGTGCGCACGGTGCGGGTCTCGGGGTGCAGGGCGATGCCGAACGCGCAGACGGCGATGACCATGGCGTTGCGGGTGCCGACCTTGGAGTACTGCTGGGGTCCGTCGGCCTTCCTGATGTGCACGGCGCGGATCAGCTCGTCCGGCGCCAGGGCGTTGCGCTTGACCCCGGTGTAGAAGGCGTCGATGGGGATCAGCCGCGTTCCGCGTACGGATTCGGCCTCGACCTCGCAGTCGGCCGCGAGCAGGGCCGGGTGGGCGTCACCCGCCGGCGACGCGGTGCCGAGGTTGCCGCCGACGCCGCCGCGGTTGCGGATCTGCGGGGAGGCGACGGTGTGCGAGGCGAGCGCCAGACCGGGCAGCTCGGTGCGCAGGTGCTCCATGATGCTGCTGTACGGCACGGAGGCGCCGAGCCGCACGCTCTCCTGGCCCACCTCCCACTCGGACAGCTCACCGATGCGGTTCAGGTCCAGGAGGTACTCGGGCCGCCGGTGGTCGAAGTTGATCTCGACCATCACATCGGTGCCGCCCGCGATGGGCACAGCGGTGGGGTGCTCGGCCTTGGCGGCGAGCGCCTCCTCCCAGCTGGCGGGGCGAAGGAAGTCCATGAGTGGCTCTCTTCTTCTCAATCGGGTCGTTCGCCGGGGGGCTGGGGACGGCCGGCCCTCGACTGGCTCGTTCATATGGTGTTCACGTGGTGTGTGGCCCAGTACACAAGCCCTGCTCCTACCGGTGCAGTCACCGAAACACTGAAGGAGTTGGCTGGTGTCCGCCCTCGTCTTGTAGATTCGAACGAATGGCGGGAATCAGTAACCTCGCCGCAATCAACAGATACCCGTATCCCTCACGGCTCCCCCACCCCACGCCCTCCTTCACCCACTTCCACCCCCACCTGCTCCTTCACGAACTTCACCTGCTCCCCTACGGAAAGATCGGCGGCGACGAGATGCGGCTGCGCGCACTGCTGGAGAACGACGCGCTGGGCCTGCGGCTGCTCGGCGGCGAGGACGAGCTGGATCGCTCGGTCCGGGGCGTCATGACGACCGACCTGCGCGATCCCAGCCGCTATCTCTCCGGCGGGGAGCTGGTGCTCACGGGGCTCGCCTGGCGCCGGGACGCGGCGGACTCCGAACCGTTCGTCCGCATCCTGGCGGGCGCCGGGGTGGCCGGTCTCGCGGCCGGCGAGGCGGAGCTCGGCGACATCCCCGGCGATCTGGTCGAGGCGTGCGCGCAGCACCGCCTCCCCCTCTTCGCCGTGAACGAGACCGTTGCTTTCGCGACGATCACCGAGTACGTCGTCCGCCAGGTATCCGGTGAGCGGGCGGGCGACCTGGCGGCCGTGGTGGACCGGCACCGACGGCTGATGACCTCGGGCCCGGCGGGCGGCGGCCCCGAGGTGGTCCTGGACCTCCTCACCTCCGACCTGGACCTGCGGGCCTGGGTCCTCTCCCCCACCGGCCGCCAGATCGCGGGGGCGGGCGCCCCGCTGCCCGGACCGCTGGGCGCGGCGCTGGCCGGGCACCATCTGGCCGCGACCCGTACCGGCCGCCGGGGCCCGCACCGGGCGGCGGTCTCCGGCACGACGTATTCGCTCTTCCCGATCCGGAACACCGGCCGGGGCGCGGTGCCGGCCGCCCGCGACGTTCGGGAATCGGTGCTCTCCGACTGGCTGCTGGCGGTCGAGGCGGACGCCTCGGACTGGCCCGCCGCCCGGCTCGACCTGCTCCAGGGCGTCACCCAGCTGATCGCGGTCGAGCGCGACCGCCGCGACGCGGCCCGTACGGTACGCCGCAGGCTCGCCCAGGAGGTCCTGGAGCTGGTCCAGGCGGGCGCCGCCCCCGCCGAGATCGCGGCCAGGCTGCGGGTCGCCGCGCCGGTCCTGCTGCCCGGCCTCGGCGTGGCCCCGCAGTGGCAGGTCGTGGTGGCCCGGGTCGACTGGAGCGCCGGGGGCCAGGCGGCCGGCGCGGGCGACATCGCGAGCGGTCCGGTGGCCCAGGCGCTGCTGGAGGAGATCCTCGTCGACCCGGCGGTCAGCGGTCCCGACTCGGCCGACCGGATCGCCGTCGCCCACACGGGCGAGGAGGCCATCGCCCTGGTGCCGCTGCCCACGGCCACCACCGCGGCCGCGGGCTCCGGCAAAGGCGCTCCGGGCGAGGCCGCGCGGGCGGACGTCGAGGACGCCGACGCCCTGGACGAGGACCCCGGGCTGCACGCCGACGCGCTGCTCGCCTCCGTGCGCGAACCGCTCTCCGCGGGACTCGCCGACGACGGTCGGCTGACACTGGGTGTCAGCGCGGCCGTGCATTCCGCCGAAGGGCTGCGCGGCGCGCTGGAGGAGGCCCGGCACGCCCGCCGGGTGGCCGCGGCCCGTCCGGGGCGGGTCTGCGCGGCCGGTCACCACGAGCTGGCCTCGCACGTGCTGCTGCTGCCGTTCGTCCCCGACGACGTCCGGCGCGCCTTCACCGCCCGGCTGCTGGACCCGCTGCGCGACTACGACCGGCGCCATCGGGCGGAGCTGATCGAGACGCTGGAGGCCTTCCTGGACTGCGACGGGTCCTGGACCCGCTGCGCGGCCCGGCTGCACCTGCACGTCAACACGTTGCGCTATCGCGTCGGGCGGATCGAGCAGTTGACGGGGCGTGACCTTTCGCGCCTGGAGGACAAGCTCGACTTCTTCCTCGCCCTGCGCATGAGCTGACCTTCGGGCCGCGCGACGGGGGCCCGGTGGGCCCGTCGCGCCCCGGCCGATTGTGAAATCTTTCACCTGACATTGCCCGGACCCCTTGGCCCGGCGTGCCAATCCGTGCTGAGATGCGCCGTACCCAACAGCACAATGGCGCGCTCGGGGAGGGCAATGTGGCGCATACCGCCATGTCTGGTTCCGGAACGACAGCAGATGACGATCCTCCGCTCCAGACCGCGGTATGGCGGCTGCGCTCACGCGCCTGCTGGACGGACGCGGCCGCACTGCTGGAGCACGACGCGAGCACGGAACCGGCCGCCGCTCTCCAGCGCACCGCGCTGCTGACCGAGCGGTGCCTCTACACGGGGGAGGGCTGGACCGACGCCGAGGACGCCCTGCGCACGGCGGAGGCCATCGCCCGCAGCGATGACGAGCGCGGGTCCGCCGCCTCCGAGCGGGGCCATCTGGCGTACGCCTCGACCCTCCTGGCGGTACGGGACCGGGCCGACGAGGCGAGCGTGGCGCTGAGCCGGTCGGCGGCGCTGCTGGCGCCCGCGTCCCCGGCCCGGCCGCTGCTGGACTTCCGGCGCGGGCTGATCGCCCAGAACATCGCGGAGTCGCCGCAGTCGGCGCGCGCCGCGTTCCGCCGGGCGCACGCCGGTGCGGCGAACCGGGGCGACGAGCTGCTCCTCTCGTCCACCTGGCGGCATCTGGCGGCGCTCGCCCTGCGCGAGGGGGAGCTGGCCGAGGCCCGGCACGGCTTCGCGGAGTCCCTGCGGATCCGGGAGGAGCTGGGGTTCCTGGTCGGTACGGCCCCGGCGCTGATCTCCCTCGCGAAGACGGAGGAGGAGCCGGAGGCGGCGCGGCTGCGGGCCGAGGCAGGCCGGCTGTTCCGGCTGCTGGGCGGCGTGCCCACGTGGCTGGCGCCCCACCTGGGCCCCCCGGCCCCGCGCACCGCCGAGGCGAGCTGAGGCAGGTCGCGCCCGGGGAGGGTCCGCGAAGTATCGTCGTCCGTCCTCTTCGCGGGCCGGACGCGACTTTGCGGGCAGGCCCTGGCCCCGGGGCCGCGGACACCGCTCCGGTCAGCCGTCGGCGCCGGCGAAGTGTTCGCGGACCAGGGCCTGGACGACGGCGAGGTCCTGGGAGACGAGGGCGTCGAGCAGGGCGGTGTGCTCGGAGGCGTCGGCCAGCAGGTCGGCCCGGCGGGTCGCGGGGCCCGAGACCAGCGGCCACTGGGAGCGTCGGTGCAGTTCGTCGGCGACGGTCACGAGCTGCTCGTTGTCCGACAGCGCGAGGACCGCGCGGTGGAAGGCCCGGTCGGACTCGGCGTAGGCGGCCCGGTCGCCGACGGCCGCCGCCGTGACCGTGGCCTCCGCCAGCGGGCGCAGACCGCTCCAGCGGTGCGCCGGGACCGTACGGGCCAGGCCCAGCATCACCGGGACCTCGATCAACGCCCGCACCTCGGCCAGTTCGGCCAGTTCGCGGGGGCCGCGTTCGCTGACCCGGAAGCCGCGGTTCGGCACGACCTCGACGGCTCCCTCGACGGCCAGCCGCTGCATGGCCTCGCGCACCGGCGTGGCGGAGACGCCGAAGCGGGCGCCGAGCGCGGGGGCGGAGTACACCTGGCCGGGCACCAGCTCACCGTCGACGAGGGCGGCGCGCAGGGCGTCCAGGATCTGGCCGCGGACGGAGTGGCGCTGGACGACGGCGCGCGGCGCGGGAGGCTCACCGTGGGTGTGCTCGCCCCGGGCCGCCTGTTCCCCCTCGGCCGGGCGCCCGCCGGTCCGTTGGGCTCCCGCCTGCTCGCATCCGGCCCGCTCGCCCCGGGCCTGTTCCGGCACCCGGCACTCCGGCGTCCGGCCTTCCGCCCGGGTGCGCGGGAACGCTCCCAGGGCGTACGCCTGACGTGCGCTCTCGCGCGCGCTGCCCTGCTCCACCCGGACCTCCTCCGCCTGCCACGGGCCGACTCGCGTGCGCCGGACCTCCTGTGCACGATAGAGGGAGGAGGCTGCGGTTCAAACATCGATGGCATCGGGTAAGGTAAGCCTTACCTGCAAACGATCCCGATTCGGTGGTCCCCTGCATGACCCTCTCCCCGCCGTTCACCGGCACCGCGACGTCCCCCGTGACCGCCGCGTACACCCGCCTGACCGAGGTGTTCCCCGGGCTGCGGGCCGACGTGCTCGAAGGCGACGCCGTGGCCCCGTCCGGAGCGGGCTGGGTCGGCGCGGCGGAGCTGGCCGCCGGTGGCCCCGCCGTGGACGCCTTCCTCGCCTGGGACGACGCCCAGGTGCTGCGTGACTACGGGCAGCAGGCCCGTCCGGACGTGGTGGCGAGCTTCGGTCTCCACCGGTACGCCTGGCCCGCCTGTCTCCTGGTGACGGTCCCCTGGTTCCTGCAGCGCCGGGTGCCGCGGATCCCGGTGGAGGACGTGGCCTTCCAGCGGGCGCTGGGGCATCTGACCGTGCGGGTCCGGGAATTCGCCTGCCTGCCGGACGACCCGGCCGCCACCCTGCCCGGGGCCCGGGTCGTCGCGGACGAGGCGGCGCTGCGGGCCGAGGTCCTGGCCTCCCTGACCGAGCACCTCGGTCCGGTGCTGGAGGGCTTCGGGCCGCGCATGCGGCGCGGGAAGCGGGCCCTGTGGGGGATGGCGACCGACGAGATCGTCGAGGGCCTCTGGTACGTCGCGCATCTGCTGGGCGAGGAGCGCCGCGCCATGGCCGAGCTGGAGCTGCTGCTCCCCGGCACGACCAAGCCGTACGTCGGCACCGCCGGCTTCCGCGAGCTGGCCGGACCCGACGGCCGGTCGCTGCCGACCCGGGACCGGGCGAGCTGCTGCCTCTTCTACACGCTGCGCCCCGAGGACACCTGTGTGACCTGTCCGCGTACCTGTGACACGGACCGGGTGCGAAAGCTCGCCGCAGCTTCCTGATCCACACCGCCCGTCCGGATGACGCGGAATCGAACGCGACCCGGCTCGATCGAGTGATCGTTCGAGAAGATTCCACCCATCGATAGCCTCTCCCACCCCCATGGCGTGCTCTTGTCCCGAAACCACCGGAGCGGGACGGGAATTCCGTCACGATGGCGCACGAAACGCCCTACGTGACGCAAGGGACCGCGCATGAGACTGACCGACATATCGCTTGACTGGCTGCTTCCGGGCGCCGTACTGCTCGTGGGGGTCATGGCGGCGGTGACGGTGGTCGCACGCGGCAAGCGTGCCGCCGGCAAGGCCGCGGCCGACGACTCCTGGGAACGCAGCGAGGAGCGCCGCAGACGCAAGGAAGCGCTGTACGCCACCGCCAGTTACGTCCTGCTGTTCTGCTGCGCGGCGGTCGCCGCCGCGCTCTCCTTCCACGGGCTCGTCGGCTTCGGCCGACAGAACCTGAACCTCACCGGAGGCTGGGAGTATCTGGTCCCGTTCGGGCTGGACGGGGCCGCGATGTTCTGTTCCGTGCTGGCCGTACGGGAGGCGAGCCACGGAGACGCGGCGCTCGGCTCCCGGCTGCTGGTGTGGACGTTCGCCGGGGCCGCCGCCTGGTTCAACTGGGTGCACGCCCCCCGGGGCATGGACCACGCGGGCGCTCCGCACTTCTTCGCGGGGATGTCCCTCTCGGCCGCGGTGCTCTTCGACCGCGCCCTGAAGCAGACCCGCCGCGCCGCGCTCCGCGAACAGGGCCTGGTACCCCGGCCGTTGCCGCAGATCCGCATCGTCCGCTGGCTGCGGGCCCCCAGGGAGACCTTCGGCGCCTGGTCGCTGATGCTCCTGGAGGGCGTCCGCACCCTGGACGAGGCGGTGGACGAGGTGCGGGAGGACCGCAGGGAGCGTGAGCAGGACCGGCTGCGCCGACGCGACCAGGAGAAGCTGGACCGGGCCCGTATCAAGGCCCTGAACCGGCAGAACCGGGTCTGGGGACGCGGTGGACGGGGCGGCCGACAGCTGGACGTGCCCGCCCTCGCCGCGGGCGGCGCGGCGCCGGCCGTCGCGGAGCCCGCCATAACAGAGCCGGGTCAGCTGCCTCTGCGACCCCGGCCATCCCTGCAAGCCGTCGGCCCGAAGCAGGCGGACGGTTCGAGCTCGAAGAGCCTGGACGCTTCGAGCCGGGGAAGTGACCCGCGGACCGTCGACCTCACCGCCGAGGACGACACCCAGACACTCCCCCGGCTCGACTCGCTGGAACAGAAACTGAAGGATCTGGAGCAGCAGTTCGGCTGAGAGCACCGCGCGGCGGAGGGCTCCTCAGGGCCTTTTGCCGTGCAGCTCGAACCAGACGACCTTGCCCAGGGCCTGTGCCTCCACGCCCCAGGCGTCGGCCAGGCTCCGGACCAGGATCAGGCCCCTGCCGTGCGTACCGTCGTCGGCGTTCGGTACGTACGGCGCGGGCAGATCCTCCGAGGCGAAGTCCTGGACCTCCACCCGCAGTCGGGCCGGCGTCGCCGTGGCGGTGACCACGGCCCCGTGCCGGGTGTGGATGAGAGCGTTGGTCACCAGCTCGCTCACCAGCAGCTCCGCGGCCTCGGTCCGCTCCTCGTCGGAGCTGTCCCGGAGGAACTCCCTCAGCTCCCGGCGCACTTCGCCCACCGCCGACCGTTCGGTGTGGCCCACCCTGCGGCGCATCCGGGTCGGCGGTGGCGCCTCGCCCGGTCTCCGGCCCCGGGGGCCACGCCCCTCTATGACCGCGGTCCTTCTCTGACGCTTCGCCATCTCCCCCGCCCGCACAGCGCACCGACCTCCTCTGATCCGGCCGCTCGTCGAACAGCCTCACGGGATGCATGCCCCTGTACGTACACGGTCACGCTTGGCGACTCGTCAAGAGGTGAACGGTCAGGAGCGGCGAGGGGCGCACGGAACATCTCCCCCGCGCACGCCATCACCGCATGGGCGCAGCTCCGGTCAGCGTGCGGCGCATGCACCTGAGTTGCCATGCGCGCCCGGTTCCACGGGGTCGGGCCGACCCCCCGCCCGGCTCAAGGGCGGGGCACGTTACGGAGGTTGGAGCGGGCCATCTGGAGCATCCGGCCCACTCCGCCGTCCAGCACGATCTTGCTCGCGGAGAGCGCGAAGCCGGTGACCATGTCCGCGCTGATCTTCGGCGGGATGGAGAGCGCGTTCGGGTCGGTGACCACGTCGACGAGCGCGGGGCCCTTGTGCTTGAAGGCGTCCTTGAGCGCGCCCTGCAACTGCTTGGGCTTCTCCACGCGTACGCCGTAGGCGCCGGCCGCGCGCGCGATGGCGGCGTAGTCGGTGTTCGCGTTGTCCGTCCCGTACGACGGCAGGCCCGCCACCAGCATCTCCAACTCGACCATGCCGAGCGAGGAGTTGTTGAACAGGACGACCTTCACCGGCAGGTCGTGCTGGACCAGGGTGAGGAAGTCGCCCATCAGCATGGAGAATCCGCCGTCGCCGGACATCGCGACGACCTGCCGGTTCCGGTCGGTGAACTGTGCGCCGATCGCCTGCGGCAGGGCGTTGGCCATCGAGCCGTGGCTGAACGAACCGATCACCCGACGCTTGCCGTTCGGCGTCAGATAGCGGGCGGCCCACACGTTGTTCATCCCGGTGTCGACGGTGAACACGGCGTCCTCGTCCGCCATCTCGTCCAGCACGGAGGCGACGTACTCGGGGTGGATCGGGACGTGCTTGTCGACCTTGCGGGTGTAGGCCTTGACCACGCCCTCCAGGGCGTTCGCGTGCTTCTTCAGCATCCGGTCGAGGAACTTGCGGTCGGACTTGGGTTTCACGCGGGGCGTCAGGCAGCGCAGGGTCTCGCGCACATCGCCCCAGACCGCGAGGTCGAGCTTGGAGCGGCGGCCGAGGTGCTCGGGGCGCACATCGACCTGGACGATCTTCACGTCGTCCGGGAGGAAGGCGTTGTACGGGAAGTCCGTGCCGAGCAGGACGAGAAGGTCGCACTCGTTGGTCGCCTCGTACGCGGCGCCGTAGCCGAGCAGCCCGCTCATCCCGACGTCGTACGGGTTGTCGTACTGGATCCACTCCTTGCCGCGCAGCGCGTGCCCGACCGGGGACTTGATCTTCTCGGCGAACTCCATGACCTCGGCGTGCGCCCCGGCCGTGCCGCTGCCGCAGAACAGCGTCACCCGTTTGGCCTCGTCGACCATGCGGCAGAGCTTGTCGATCTCGTCGTCGCCGGGCCGTACGGTCGGCCGCGCGGTGACGAGGGCGTGCTCGATGCTCTTCTCGGGGGCGGGCTTGGAGGCGATGTCGCCCGGCATCGAGACGACGCTGACGCCGCCGCGCCCGATGGCGTGCTGGATCGCCGTCTGGAGCAGCCTCGGCATCTGCTCCGGGTTGGAGATCATCTCGTTGTAGTGGCTGCACTCCTGGAACAGCAGCTCCGGATGGGTTGCCTGGAAGTAGCCGAGACCGATCTCGCTGGAGGGGATGTGCGAGGCGAGGGCCAGCACCGGGGCCATCGAGCGGTGCGCGTCGTACAGGCCGTTGATGAGGTGCAGGTTGCCCGGCCCGCAGGAGCCGGCGCAGGCCGCTAGCTCGCCGGTGACCTGCGCTTCCGCCCCGGCCGCGAAGGCGGCGGTCTCCTCGTGGCGGACGTGGATCCAGTCGATGGCCGGGTTACGCCGGATGGCGTCCACGACGGGATTCAGGCTGTCGCCGACGACGCCGTACAGGCGTTTGACGCCTGCCCTGGCGAGGATGTCGACGAACTGCTCCGCCACGTTCTGCTTGGCCATGGGTGCGCACCCTTCCTTGCCCGTGCTCCGTGCACTTCGGTTGTCCGGACTCCGGAGCCCGAAACACCGTTGCGGCGGGCTCCGGGATCCATCAACCCACGGCGTGCGCGGTTACGCCTCCCAGACCGCGGCACAGGTGCGGTCGTCGGCGTACCCCTTGATCCGCAGCTGGGTGTCGGCGAGGAAGGCGGGCAGTCCGGGCGGTCCGGCGCTGCCCCAGCGCTCGGCGAGCTCGCCGGGGAGCGCCGGCTCGCCCCGCATCGGCTCGGCGAGTCCGTTGCTGCACAGCAGCAGCGTGTCGCCGGGGCGCGCCACGGAGGCCCGGAAGCGGAAGGGCTCGGCGGGCTGCCGCGCGGGGCCGTCGGCGTTCGGGGACGGCGGTGCGGCGATCTGGAGGTCCAGGGTCAGCCGGTCCCCGTCCGGGCCCTCCTCCTGCTCGTCGCCCGCCCCCGGGCCGCCGCCCTCCGGGACGAAGGGCTCCAGGTCCTGCCAGAGTCCGTCGCGGAGGCGGAAGAGGCCGCCGCCGCCGACGCCGAAGAAGACCCGGGTGCGACAGTCGGGGTCGGCGGACAGCAGGAGGCACCGGAGGCTCGCGGTGTACGCGTCCGGCGCGATGCCGAGTTCGGCGGCGCGGGCGCGCAGCTTGCCGTACGTACGGTCGGTGAGCCGGTGCAGTCCGGCCCTCAGGTCGCCCCGGCGGCCCGCTCTTATGTCCTCGGAGAGCCGGAGGTGGCTGCGGGCGACGGCACCGCCGATCCAGCGGCAGGCGTCGGCCGCTGCGAGGTGCGCCGCTGCGCCGGCCCGGTTGCCGCCGGCCACGGCGACGAGGACGAGGGCGCTCTCGGCCGCCCCGAAGCGGGCGGTGAGCAGCCCGTCGCGCCGGGGCTCTCCCCGGAAGCGGGCGGAGTCACCGCGTACGGAGGCGGTGCGCAGGGTGTACGTCCCGTACCGCGCGCCGTCCAGGACGGTGTCGGGGGCGAGGCCGTCCAGATTCTCCGAGGTGGCGGACGGCAGTGCGGCGGGCTCGGCGTCGTAGGTGGGCGGCCGGTCCCCGAGGTGGCCGACCGACGGCCGGCCGTCGGTCGCCTCGTCGTCGGCGGGATCCGGCGGACGTGCGTGCAGGGCGCTGGGGTCGGGCGCGAGGGCGGGCCCGGGCGCCTCCGGCACGCGCGGCGCGGCGAACGTCCGGGGCCCCGGCTGCCCGGCGGGCGCCTCCCAGGGGGCGGGAAAGACGGTGGTGCGGGGGGCGACCGGCTCGGGCCCGGCGGGAGCGGCCGATTCCGGCACCGGCACCGGATTCCGCATCAGCGGCGGCACAGGGTTCGGTTCCGGAGCCGGAGCCGGATTCGGAACCGTTTCCGGAGCCGGATCCCGCTCCGGTTCGGCATCAGCGGCCCGCTCCGGCTGCCGGTCGCACTGCGCATACGCGTCCCAGGCCGACCGGGGGTCGGGCATGAGCTCCGGAGCCGCTTCAAGATCCGGGACGGGGTCCGGGACGGGATCCGGGACGCAGCCCGGCAACGGCTCCCGCTGCGCCACCACGGGCCGGCTCCGTCCGGGCGGCGGCCGGTACGCGTCCGCGTGGGGATCCTCGTAACGGTCCCTGTCCTGCTCCTCGTTGCGGTCGGCGTAGGGGTCCTCGTACGCGTCGCCGTACGGGTCCCGGACAGTCTCGCCCTGGGTGTCCCGGTGGTCGCCCACCGGGCTGCTCACCGTGTCCGACACGGAGTCGAAGCGGTCGTCGAGGCTGTCGGCCGCACGGCCGGGACCGGTGTCGTGCGCGGTCTCGTCGTACAGCTTGCGCCACCAGTCGTCCTCGTGGGCGGCGGGCTTCTCCCCCTGCTGACTCATGCCCATATTGTTCACCGCGAAGACGGCCCGAGAACGGGACATCGGGAAAATGTGGCGCATGAAGGGGCCGGCCGGGCTGCCCACCTCTTCAGCGCACGGCGTACGCGTCGTTGACGGTCTGGAGCACGAAGTCACTGTTCGCGTCGCCCAGTTCCGGCCGCGGCGGTCGCCGCCCCGAGTGCCGTACGCGATATCGGGCGCATCGCTCTTCCCGGGTCAATCATGAACGAAGCAGCCCAAGAGGTCGCATTCCGGAGGTTGTTGGTGCTGCGGTGGCACCACCGTGGCAGAGGGGCCGGAGGTACGGGGGATGATGTGGGCGGCGGGTTTACGCCGTGGCCTCTACCCGCCACCCGGGACCCGTCGCAGGGGCGCCTCGATGCGCGATCACCACACCCGGGGAGGTCGGAGAATGCTGGGGGCCATAGGTCTCGACGAGAGACAGGAAACCGCGTACCGCGCGCTCGTCGCGGCGGGAGCCGCGGAGCTCGCCGATCTCGCGCACCGGCTGGCGCTGCCCGAGGCGGACACCGAACGGGTGCTGCGGCGGCTGGAGCAGCAGGGCCTGGCCGCGCAGTCCTCGGCCCGGCCTGGCCGCTGGGTGGCGGCGCCGCCCGGCGTGGCGCTCGGCGCGCTGCTGATCCAGCAGCGGCACGAGCTGGAGCAGGCGGAGCTGGCGTCAGCGCTGCTCGCCGAGGAGTACCGGGCCGAGGCGAGCGAACCGGCGGTGCACGACCTGGTGGAGGTGGTGACGGGCGCGAGCGCCGTCGCCCAGCGCTTCCACCAGTTGCAGCTGGGAGCGGTGTCGGAGGTGTGCGCCCTGGTGACGGGCAAACCGATCGCGGTGACCGGGATGGAGAACGAGTCCGAGGAGCGGGCGACGTCGCGCGGGGTCAGCTACCGGGTGGTGGTCGAGCGTGAGGTGCTGTCGACGCCGTTCGGAATCCTGGAGCTGTCGGCGGCGCTGAGCCGGGACGAGCAGTGCCGGGTGGTGGACCGGGTGCCGACGAAGCTGGTGGTGGCCGACGGAAGCCTCGCGATGGTCCCGCTGACCGCTCGGGGCGCGGAGCCCGCCGCTCTGGTCGTGCACGCCAGCGGTCTGCTGGAGTCGCTGATGGGCCTCTTCGAGGCGGTGTGGCGGGAGGCGATGCCGCTGCGGCTGGGCGAGGGCGGCGGGGTGCGCGAGGACGGGGTCGGGCCGGATCCGACGGATCTGGAGATCCTGTCGTTGCTGTTGGCGGGTCTCACGGACGCCAGCGTGGCCAAGCAGCTGGATCTGGGGCTGCGGACCGTGCAGCGCCGCGTCAAGGGCCTGATGGAGCTCACCGGGGTCTCGACGCGGCTCCAGCTGGGCTGGCACGCGTACGAACGTGGCTGGGTGGCCCGTAGCGAGTCGGCCTGAGACGGCGTCGGCGCAGGTCGACGCGGGTGGGCGGGGGTGCGCTGACGGGCGGAGCGGGGCACTCTCCGGCAGGCTGGTCAGATGAGTGTGTGGCAGCTCGTCGCCGTGGGCCTGGTCATGCTGCTGGGTCTGGTCGGGGTGCTGGTGCCGGGCGTGCCGGGTCAGGCGATCGTCTGGGCGGCGGTGCTGTGGTGGGCGCTGACGGACATGACGCCGGCCGCCTGGGGCGTCCTGATCGGCGCGACGGCGCTGATGCTGCTGAACCAGGCCCTCAAACCGCTGCTGCCACCGCGCCGCCCGGGTGAGTCCGGGGCGCCTCGCCGGACCTTGATGATCGGCGGGGTCGCTGGGATCGTGGGCTTCTTCGTCGTGCCCGTGGTCGGCGGGGTCCTCGGGTACGTGGGGGCCATCTTCGGCGCTGAGCGGCTGCGGCTGGGGAGCCGCGGCGCGGGCTGGGCGTCGGTGCGCTCGGTCATGCGGGCGACGGGCTACGCGGTGCTGGTGGAGCTGTTCTGCTGTCTGCTGGTGGCGGGCGCCTGGCTGGGCGCGGTGCTCTGGGGCTGACCGGAGCACCCCGGGGCCCCGGTCAGCCGGGGACCGCCGCCCCCGCCGCCTCCAGATGACGTACCGCGTAGGAGCGCCAGGGCCGCCACCGCTCCGCGCCCGGCGTTCCGTACGGGTCCACGTCGGGGTCGCCGAGCGCCCGCATCCGGATCAGGGCTGCGGTGCGGCGGTCGATCCCGGGCAGCGTCAGCAGCGCCCGTTCCGCCTCGTCGCGGTCGGCCCCGGCGTCCAGCCGCAGCCCGCCGTCGGCGAGCGCGGCGGCGAGGGCCGCGAGGGCCGGGTCCTCGGCGCTGCCGGCGAGCGCGTCCGGCTCCGGGAACACGTGGGTGAGCCCGCCGCACGGCACGTCCAGCGCCTTCCCGTACCGCTCGACCAGCTCCCCGGCGGCCTCGCGCCCCACCAGGGTCCGCACCGCGGCCTCCTCCGGGTCGGCCGCGCCCGGCGACCGCAGCCCGGGGCGGGCGGCGACCAGCGGGGCGAGCCGGGGGTCGGCGGCCAGCGCCTCGTCCACGGCGTACGGGTCGGCGTCCAGGTCGAACAGGCGGCGCACCCGCTGGACGGCGGTGGTCAGGTCGCGGAGGTCGGTGAGCTGGATCCGGGCCTCCAGCCAGGGGCCGCCGGGCGAGGCCTCGTCGACCGCGACGAGCCCGGCCCCGTACGGCAGTCGCAGGGTGCGCCGGTAGACGCGGCGGCAGGGCGGGCCCGTCACCTCCTCGACCCGGGCGACCACGCCGGCGGCCAGCAGGTCGAACAGGGCGGCGGTGGCGTACGGGCCCCGGTGGGCGAGCCGCAGCGGGATCCCGGCCCTGGCCCCCTCGCGGCGTCCGCCGCCGAGCCCCGTACCCGCCTCGGCGCGCAGGGCGCTCGGCGTGCGGGCGTAGATCTGCCGGACGGTGTCGTTGAACTGCCGGACGCTGGCGAACCCCGCGGCGAAGGCGATCTCGGTGACCGGCAGCCCGGTGGTCTGGAGGAGCACCCGGGCGGTGTGGGAGCGCTGGGCGCGGGCGAGCGCGACGGGTCCCGCGCCCAGCTCGGCGTTGAGCTGGCGCTGGACCTGGCGGGCGCTGTAGCCGAGCCGCCCGGCGAGTCCGGGGACGCCCTCGCGGTCCACCACGCCGTCGCCGATGAGGCGCATGGCGCGGCCGACGACGTCCGCGCGGACGTTCCAGTCGGCGGAGCCGGGCACGGCGTCCGGCCGGCAGCGGCGGCAGGCCCGGAAGCCGCCGGCCTGGGCCGCCGCCGCGGTCGGATAGAAGCGCACGTTGGTGCGTTTGGGCGTGACGGCGGGGCAGCTCGGCCGGCAGTAGATGCCGGTGGTCACGACGGCGAAGAAGAACGCGCCGTCGAACCGCGCGTCGCGGCTGCTGACCGCCTCGTACCTGGTCCGTTCGTCCATCACACCGTCCAGTGTGCGGCAGCCGGGACCGCCGCACTCGCGGTTTTCGGACGACGAACCGGCCGCTCCGGGCTACCGCACCCGGCCGCGCTTGGCCTGCACGGCCGCGCGCCCCTCCGCGCCCTTGCGCTTCCAGTCCCGCAGGATCTCGGAGCGCACCCGGGCGTCGGTCTTGGCGACGATCCGCTGGTTCTCGCGGATCAGTTTGCGGTAGCTGTCGAGCCGCCGCTCGGGCAGGATCCCGTCCGCCAGCGCGCCGAGGACGGCGCACCCCGGTTCGGCCTGGTGGGCGCAGTCGTGGAACCGGCATCGGGTGGCCAGCTCCTCGATCTCGGAGAACACCTCGCCGACCCCGGTCCCCGCGTCGTACAGGCCCACTCCGCGGAGCCCGGGGGTGTCGATGAGGACGCCCCCGTGCGGCAGGACGAGCAGGTTACGGGTCGTCGTGGTGTGCCGGCCCTTGCCGTCGACGTCCCGGGCGGCCTGTACGTCCATGACGTCCTGGCCGAGCAGGGTGTTGGCGAGGGTCGACTTGCCCGCGCCGGAGATGCCGAGGAGCACGCTCGTACCGCCGGAGACGACGGCGCCGAAGACGTCGAGCCCCTCGCCCGTGGTGGAGCTGACCGGCAGCACCTGGACGCCGGGGGCGATGGCCTCGACGTCCCCGACGAGGTGGGAGAGCGTGACCGCGTCGGGCACCAGGTCCGCCTTGGTGAGCAGCACGATCGGTTCGGGGCCCTGGCCCGCGCCCCGGCCGTCGCCGAGCAGGGCGGCGCCGCTGGAGCTGGAGAGGGCGAGCGCGAGGAAGCGCTCCAGTCGGCCGAGGTCCAGCTCGACGGCGAGCGAGACGCAGATGGCGATGTGGTCGACGTTGGTGGCGAGCACCTGCCCATCGGACCGCTGGGAGGAGGTGGAGCGGACGAAGGCGGTGCGGCGGGGCAGCAGCGTACGGACGAAGCGCGGATCGCCGCCGGCGTCGAGCGCCACCCAGTCGCCGGTGCAGACGATCCGCATCGGGTCACGGGGCACGACGAACGCGGTGTCGGCGCGGACGGGGCCGTCGGCGGTGATCACGTCGCACTGACCGCGGTCCACGCGCACGACGCGTCCCGGCACGAGCCCCTGCTCGGCGTAGGCGGAGAAAGCTGCCGCCCAGTCCTCGTCCCAGCCGTACGGAGTCAGCGGGTGCGAGGAGGAAGGAGCGGTGAGGAACGAGAAAGACAAGGGAAACCCTTCACAGGGTGGCCCCGGCACGCGCGCTGGGCGCGGGAATGAGGGAAGTCGGTCAGCCGGTGGCCACGGGGATGAGGACGATGCTCTTCCGGTTGTGGGCAGTGCCCATCGCAACGACAGTCATCAATGTCCTCACCTCCTGGTTCTTTCCGTTTCCGTGCCGCGGACGTCATGGCGACGCCCGGAACAGTGGCCAGACTAGCCGGGCCCCCCGGAGAGGCGTCAACAGCTTTTCCGCGCACCTCCGATGAAGACGGCCCGGACCGGGGTGTTCGCCGGAGTTGGACGCAGATCTCCCCCGATCGGGTGATACGCATGCATAGAGCCTGGTCCGGGGCCGTTAGGGTGCCGAGCATGACCACACCCCAGGCCTCCACCAGCACGTTCAACCAAGCCCAGTTGGGCACGCAGATCCTGATCGGCTGGAGCGGCCGGCAGCCCGACGCCGACCAGGACACCGCCTTCCTCCTCGCCTATTCGCTGGGCGACGGGCAGGACGGTCCGGTGGTCGGCCGCGAGGCCATGCGCGCCATGCTGGAGCGCGCGGGCCTCCGCGTCGGCGGCCCGATCCAGGACGCGGGCGAGACCCCGGCCATCCAGGCGAAGCTCCTCGTCCAGGCGGGGCAGGCCGTCCTGACGCTTCCTCACCTCTCGGCGCAGTACCCGGCCCCCGAGGAGTGGCTGGCCGCCGCGCAGGCACAGGGCCAGGTGTACGGGATGTTCGCCACCAGCCCCTGGCCGGACGCCGTGCCCGGGCAGCCGGTCAGCGAGGACCGGCTGCGGGCCTTCGCCACCGACGTGGAGGTCGTCCGCACCGCCGCCCACTGCCTGCTCCCGGTCCGCTCCCTGGGCTGAGGAGCCCTTCCGCCGCCCCGGACACACGACGAGGCCCACCACCCCCCGTGGAGTGGTGGGCCTCACCCGTGCGGTGCGCGACCGGCGGCGCTCGACGGGGCCGTTGTCGCGGAACGAGGACGGGCGGCCCGGAGTGTGATCTCCGGACCGCCCGCACTCAACACCTCAGGCTGTGGTGCGTCAGTTGTTGCCGACGCCGTTGCCCGAGAGGACCGGGATGTCGTCCAGGATGTGCGACAGCGGCTCGTCGCCCTTGGCCTGGGTGGAGTTGTCGGTGCACTGCTGGTTCTGCGGGTTGGACAGGACGTTGATGTCCTGGACCGTGATCGGCACGATGCCGATGAGCGAACCGACGTTGGCCTTGAGGGGCAGGCCGACGCAGAGCTTGTTCAGGGTGCCCTGGACGAGCTGGTTCTGCGGGCTCCAGTTGCCCTCCGTCTCGGCGTTGCCGATCTCCGACTCGGCACCGTTGCCGTTGACCGTGGTGGTGCCACCGTCGTTGCCGATCGCCATGGCCGTGGGAGCCGCGACTGCGGACAGACCGAGCAGGGACACGGCCACTGCAGCGCCGGCCATCATCTTCTTCATCAACTTCACCTTTCGGAGCGTCCCGTTGTGGAACGTACTGATCAACTGCCACCACCCCGGATCGGTTGCGCAGCACCACTCAAATGGGTTCGTTCCGGCGCAAGGTCGACGCCGCTCCCCGGTGCTCGGGGGCTCACCCTCCGGGGGCCCCGGGTCCGGGAACCTCGTTCGAGGTGCGCGCCGCCGGCACGAAACCGCCGCACCGGGGCGCCTGGTCCCGGTGCGGTTCCGGCAGGGGGCGAACGCCTCCGGCCGCCTGCCACTCGGCGACGAGCCGGTCGTAGATCGGTGTGCCGCCCGACGCGGGCGACCGCTCTCCGCCCTGGGGGGTCTGACTGTCGTACGGATCCATACGGAGGCCCTACCCGGCCCGGACCGGATCGTCAGCCGACGCTGCGGCATCCGGCCCAACCGGACAACCCGGCCGGAGGCGTTGACACACGACGAAGGGCCAGTCCGTCCGATGCGGCGAAGGAACGATCGCCGTACGGATGGACTGGCCCCACGCGGGTCGGCCGGAGCGGACCCGGTCTACCCGGTCTCAGTTGTTGCCGGCGCCGTTGCCGGAGAGGATCGGGATGTCGTTCAGCAGGTGCGACAGAGCCTCGTCACCCTTGGCCTGGGTGGAGTTCTCGGTGCACTGCTGGTTCTGCGGGGAGGACAGGACGTTGATGTCCTGGAGCGAGATCGGCACGACGCCGATGAGCGAACCGAGGTTCGCCTTGGCCGGCAGGGCGATGCAGGGCTTGTTGAGCGAGCCCTGGATGAGCGCGAACTGCGGGCTCCAGTCACCGTGGGTCTCGGAGTTGCCGTACGCCTGCGAGGCGCCGTTGCCGTTGACCGTGGTGGTGCCACCGTCGTTGGCGATCGCCATGGCAGGTGCGGCGGCAGCGGCGGAGACACCGACGATCGAGGCGGCGACGGCGGCCGAGGCCATGATCTTCTTGAACATGAAGGAGCCCTTCTGAGGGAGTGATGCGGATCGGTGAAAGAACCAGGTGGAAAGGGTGTGCTGCGGCGGTCAGCCGCCGAGGGGAACTCCGCCCAGCAGCGGAGTGGCACCCTCGGCCACCCCGGTTGCCTGGCCCGCCAGCTTGCCGACCGTGCCGTCCTTCGAGACCGCCTCGGCGGTCTCGGCGACCGTGCCCACCACCGGGTCCACGACCTGCGGGGCACTGGCCATCACCTGGTTGAGGCCGCTGTCGAGGCTGAAGTTGGGGGCCGTGGGCGTAGTAGCGGCGAAGGCGGGGGCGGCCGCTCCGAGGGCAGCCACGGAACCGGCAACGAGGGCGGCGGTCTTCGCGTACTTCACTTTTCTGGTTCCCTTCTGCGCGGCATCTGTTTCGGTCACGTTCCCGTGCCGCACACAAGCTTTCTTTACCTGTGACTTCTGCCGCTTTCTCCCTGATCAACGACCCGGCCGCATTCGGGAAACTGCGGGGCGACGACTTTCTCCGGCGCCTTCCGCGTTTCCGGCCTCCCAAGGGCCGCGAAAAAGCCCCGGACGGCATCCACCGCCCGGGGCCCACCGGTTACGGGCACGGGGCCCGGCCGGTCAGGGGGTCACTTGTTGATGCAGGTGTCGCCGAACGCCGGGTTCGGCGCACCGATCACGTTGATGGTGTTGCCGCAGACGTTGACCGGAATATGGATCGGGGCCTGGAGGACGTTGCCGGACAGCACGCCCGGGGTGTGCGCGACAACGGCCTCGGCACCCGAGGGGAACTGTTCGACGGGCGGATTCCCGAATATCCTCCCGAATGCCGCAACGCCCGCGGGACCGCGGCGACGAACGCGGGCGGGGAAACCCGTGCGCGCGTCCCGGAACGGCGACGGGCCCGAGCCGCTCGGTGGAGGAACTCCGAGGACTCGGGCCCGAGTAGGGCGGCTGCGGATCAGTTGTTGCCGGCGCCGTTGCCGGAGAGGATCGGGATGTCCTCCAGGATGTGCGACAGAGCCTCGTCACCCTTGGCCTGGGTGGAGTTCTCGGTGCACTGCTGGTTCTGCGGGGAGGACAGGACGTTGATGTCCTGGACCGTGATCGGCACGATGCCGATGAGCGAACCGAGGTTCGCCTTGGCCGGCAGGGCGATGCAGGGCTTGTTGAGCGAGCCCTGGATGAGCGCGAACTGCGGGCTCCAGTCACCGTGGGTCTCGGAGTTGCCGTACGCCTGCGAGGCGCCGTTGCCGTTGACCGTGGTGGTGCCGCCGTCGTTGGCGATGGCCATGGCCTGCGTCGTGCCGAGACCGAGGATGGAGGCGGCGACAGCGCCCGTAGCCAGAACCTTCTTGATCACGATTAACCCTTCTCGTACCGATCGCCCCGTAGCGGAGCACCCTGGTCAACTCGCCGCCCGGCGTTAGGTTCCGCCCATTCACCCGATTGCCGGACACGGGAGCCGCCCCCACCTCTGTTCGTACGACCTCCTGTTCGTGAAGGAATTGCGCCCACCCCTCCGGCACCCCTCGCCCGAACGGGCGAGCGAGGGCGAGCGACTCCGAGGCCGTGGCCTGTAAGGGAGAGGGCGCTTCTCTGCCGTCAACACTCGCGGCAAACCGCGCAGGTGACGGCGAATCGTTTCTCTCCCTCCGTGAACCGGGATACTCAGGGTTCGACGGCACCACCCGTTCAGGTGATTACACAATTTCCACGCACATCCGAGTTTCCCACCAGAACCCGAGTCGTTATGGCAGTCGTCCAGCGCGCACGTCTTCATCACTTTCACCATGGCTTCGCCGCGGGGTCCGGCCGTGCCGCGGCTCCTCCCGACGGCTGCCCGTCCCCCCGCGCGAAGCACCCACGCGAAGTCCTCGCGAATGTCCTAAGGAAGGGCAAGTAATGCGACAGGTCTTGAACAAAAGCATTATCGTCATGGCGGCCGCATCCGGTCTCCTGGCGGCGGTCGGCGGCACCGCACACGCCGACGCGTCGGCCGAGGGCGCGGCCGTCGGTTCGCCGGGGGTCGGTTCGGGCAACGCGGTGCAGGTGCCGGTGCACGTCCCGGTCAACGTGTGCGGGAACACCGTCAATGTGATCGCTCTGCTGAACCCCGCCTTCGGCAACAAGTGCGTGAACGCCGACGGTCCGAAGCACAACCACCCGCCGGTGGACAAGCCCCCGGTGGACAAGCCCCCGGTGGACAAGCCGCCGGTGGACGAGCCCCCGGTCGATGAGCCCCCGGTCGATGAGCCGCCGGTGGATGAGCCGCCGGTCGACGAACCGCCGGTCGACGAGCCCCCCGTGGACGAACCGCCGGTCGACGAGCCGCCGGTCGATGAACCCCCCGTGGACGAGCCGCCGGTCGACGAGCCCCCCGTCGACGAGCCGCCGGTGGACCAGCCGCCCGTCGACGAGCCGCCGACCGACACGCCCGGTACCGACACCCCCGGCTCGGGCACGCCCGGGTCCGGTACGCCCGGTTCCGACGCCCCGGGCGCGCACCTGGCCGACACCGGTGCCGCCGACCTGGGCCTGGCCGCCGGCGCGAGCGCCGCGCTGCTGCTCGGCGGTGCGGTGCTGATGCGCCGTACCCGCAGCGCGCGGGACTGATAGACCTCCTGCGGGAGAACGAGGTCCGGCCGGACAGCGGGGACTGTCCGGCCGGACCTTTGCGTCTGCGTCTGCGCCTGCGCCTGCGGCAGTCACGCCGACGGATGCGGGCTACGGACGAAGGCTCCGCAGAACGTCGCGCGGCCCGTCCGGATCGGGACCCGAGGCGCTCTCCCCCGGTCGCCGTTCGGCGGTGATCGCGCGCAGCGCACCTGAGGCCTGTCCAGCAGTTCCCGACCATTTCTCCGCACCCGGAACGTGAGGTCGGCTTCGAAGATCACGGGAACCGGATCGCTGGCGCTCATGGGAGTTCCTGTCCGTCACTCCGCGATGCGTTCGAAGACCGCGGCGAGGCCCTGGCCGCCGCCGATGCACATCGTCTCCAGTCCGTACCGGCCCTCGCGGCGGTGGAGTTCGCGGGTGAGGGTGGCGAGGATGCGGGCTCCGGTGGCGCCGACCGGGTGGCCCAGCGAGATGCCCGAGCCGTTGACGTTGATCCGCTCGTCGTGGTCCTTCTCGCCGAGGCCCAACTCCCTGGTGCAGGCCAGCACCTGGGCGGCGAAAGCCTCGTTCAGCTCGATCAGGTCGAGGTCGGCGAGGGAGAGGCCCGCCCGGTCGAGCGCGGTGCGGGTGGCGGCGACGGGGGCGATGCCCATCGTCGCGGCGGGCACCCCGGCGCGGGCGAAGGAGACGAGGCGGACGAGCGGGGTGAGGCCGAGGCGTTCGGCGGTCGTGGCGCTGGTGACCAGGCAGGCGGCGGCCGCGTCGTTCTGGCCGCTGGCGTTGCCCGCGGTGACCGTGGCGTCCGGGTCGGACTTCGCCATCACCGGCCGGAGCGCCGCGAGTTGTTCCGCGGTGGTCTCGGGCCGGGGGTGCTCGTCGGCGGTGACGACGTGTTCGCCCTTCCGGGTGCGCACGGTGACGGGGACGGTCTCCGCGTCGTAACGGCCCTCGGCCGCGGCGCGGGCGACGCGCTGCTGGGAGCGCAGGGCCAGGGCGTCCTGGTCGGCCCGGCTGATCCCGTACTCCCGGCGCAGGTTCTCCGCCGTCTCGATCATGCCGCCGGGGACCGGGTGGTTGACGCCCCCGGCGGTGACGCGGCCCCGGGCGAGCGCGTCGTGGAGCTGGAGGCCGGGGCCCTTGATGCCCCAGCGTCCGTCGTGGGTGTAGTAGGGGGCGGCGCTCATCACGTCGACGCCGCCCGCGATCACCACGTCGCTGAATCCGGCCCGGATCTGCATCGCCGCGTCCAGCACCGCCTGGAGTCCGGAGCCGCAGCGGCGGTCGATCTGGGAGCCGGTGACCGTGGTGGGCAGTCCGGCGTCCAGGGCGGCGACCCGACCGATGGCGGGGGCCTCGCTGGTGGGGTAGGCGTGGCCGAGGATCACCTCGTCGACCCGGGTGGGGTCGATGCCGGTGCGGGCGACGATCTCCGCGATGACCTGTGCGGCCAGCGCGGCGGGGGTCTGCTGGGCGAAGGCCCCGCCGAACCGGCCGATGGGGGTGCGCAGAGGTTCGCAGATGACGACGTCGAGCGGCACGGCGGGGCCTTTCCTTCAGGGCGATCAGGGTGACGGGCGCGGCGCGGGTGGTGGGAGCGGTGAGCGGTGGTGGGCGGCGGCGGTGAGCGGTGGGGTGACCTTCGCATCCGGGGACTTGGCGGGTCCAATACCGGATATCCCCCCTTTTCAGAGGCCAGGCGTCTCAATCGGTCCTGCGCACGGTCCGCGTACGGGGGTCGGCAGGGCGCCCCGGGCGACGGCGAGCACGGCGTGCAGGGCGGCGGAGGGGTTGTCGGCCCGCCAGGCGAGGGCCGCCTGGCGGCGGATGGGCGGTCCGGTGAGGGGCCGGTAGACCAGTCCGCTCTGCTGGATGTGGCGTACGGAGGTGACCGTGAGGGTGACGCCGACCCCGGCGGCGACGAGCGCCATGATCGTGTACGAGTCGGGAGCCTCCTGGACGACGCGCGGGGTGAACCCGGCGCTCTCGCAGGCCTCGGTCATGGCGTCGCGCACGGTGGAGCCGGAGTTGGCGGGGAAGGAGACGAACGGTTCGTCCGCCAGCGCGCCGAGCGACACCGCCGCGTGCCGGGCGAGCGGGTGGTCGAACGGCAGGGCGCACAGCAGCTCCTCCTCGTCGATCACCCGGTGCTCCACTCCGGGCCGGGTCACCGGCAGCCGGACGAAGCCCAGGTCGAGGGAGCCGTCGGCGACCCGGTCCAGCGCGACGTTGGCGTACGTCTGACCGGTCATGACCAGTTCGAGGCCGGGGTGCGCGGCGCGCACGGCGCGGGTGAGGCGAGGCAGCGTCTCGTGGCTGGAGGCTCCGGCGAAGCCGATGGTCACTCGGCCGTACTCGCCCCGGCCCGCCGAGCGGGCGGCCCGGACGGCGGTGTCGAGATCGTCGAGGACGGTCCGTACGGGGTCGAGGAAGGTCTCCCCCGCGCCGGTGAGCCGGACGGAGCGCGTGTTGCGGCGGAACAACTGGACGCCGAGTTCCTTCTCCAGCTGCCGGATCTGCTGGCTCAGGGGCGGCTGTGCCATCTGGAGGCGTTGGGCGGCCCGGCCGAAGTGCAGCTCCTCGGCCACGGCGAGGAAGGCCTTCAGGTGGCGCAGTTCCATGGGGACACCCCCTCGCTCCATTGATATGCCCTGGGTCTTGATCCGACCCTAATTCGGTATTGGACAGCCATCAATGGGTGCTGACACCGTGGGGTCCGCGTATGCGGACGATGAGGAGAACCGCCGCGCTGCGGCTCCTGCGGGACGATGTCGACCCCGACCGCGTCTACCTCCGCTGAGGACCGCGTCCGTTCCCGTGGACGAACCGCCTGTGTCCCCGTCGGCGAACCACCTCTGTCCGTCCCCCTCTAAGAACTGCCTCTGGCTCCCGTAGAGAATCGTCTCTGTCTCTGTCTCTGTCTCTCTCTGCCTCCGTTGAGAACCGTCTCTGTCTCCGCCGAAAGGGCTCCCACCGCCATGCGTATCAGGATCGTCGGAGCCGGGGCCATGGGCCGCGGCATCGCCCAGTGGGCGGCCGGCGCCGGTCACACCGTCGAGCTCGGGGACGTACGGCCCGAAGCGGTGACGGATGCCCTGGACTTCGTCGCCTCGATGTTGGACCGGGCCGTCGCCAAGGGCCGGATGCCGGCCGCCGGGCGGGACGCGGCCGTGGCCCGGCTGGTGCCGCTCGTCGAGCCCTGGGCGGCGGGCCCGGAGGTGGAGCTGGTGATCGAGGCCGTACGGGAGGACCTGGCGACCAAGGCCGAGGTGTTCGGGAAGCTGGAGCGGGCGCTGCCCGCCTCCGCCGTCTTCGCGACCAACACCTCCTCCCTGTCGGTGACCCGGATCGCCGCGACGCTCCAGGACCCCTCGCGCCTGGCCGGGCTGCACTTCTTCAACCCGGTGCCGCTGATGAGGATCGTCGAGGTGGTGCCGGGCGCGGCCACCCGGCCGGAGATCCCGGCCCTGCTGACCGAGCTGGTGGAGGGCTGCGGGCACCGTGCGGTGACCGTCGCCGACACCCCCGGCTTCCTGGTCAACCACGCCGGGCGGGGGTTGGTGACCGAGGCCCTCGCGCTGCTGGAGGAGTCGGTGGCGGACCCGGCGGAGATCGACCGGATCGCCCGGGATGTGCTGGGGCTGCGCATGGGCCCCTTCGAGCTGATGGACCTGACCGGTCTCGACGTGACGGCCGCGGTGATCGACTCGATCTGGGAGGGCTTCCGGTACGAGGACCGGCTGCGCCCGTCCTTCCTGACCCCGAACCGGGTGGTGGCGGGGCTGCACGGCCGTAAGACGGGCCGGGGCTGGTACGCGTACGGCGAGGGGGAGTCCGGCTCCGCGCCGGAGAGCGCGGTCACCGGGGACGCGGAGCGCCCGGTTTTCCTGGTCCCGGGCGGTCGGCCGGAGACCGCCGCCTACGAGGAGGCCCTGGCCGGGTCCCTGGAGGCGGCGGGGGTCCGGGTCGAGCGGGGCACGGGACCGTCCGCGCGGGCCGTGGTGCTGGTGCCCGTATGGGGGACGCCGGTGTCGGCGGCGGTCGCGGCGGGCGGGTGGCCCCGGGAGCGTACGTTCGGGGTGGAGGTGCTGCCCCCGGCGGGGCGGCGGCGGGTCCTCGCGGTGACGGCGGCCGGCGACCCGCTGGCCGCCCGGGACGCTCGGGCGGTGCTGGCGCGGGCCGCCGAGGGCGACGACCCGTACGCGGTGTCGGTGGTGCGGGACACGGCGGGCACGGTCGCGCAGCGGCTGCTGTCCTCCGTCGTCGCGGTCGGCTGCTCGATCGCGGAGCGCTCACTCGCCGCGCCCGGTGACATCGATCTGGCGGTGACCACGGGGCTCGGATATCCGTACGGGCCGCTGGCCTGGGGCGAGCGGGTCGGGGCGGCGAGGCTGCTGGAGCTCCAGCGGTCGCTGCACGCGACGACGGGCGACCCGCGCCACCGGCCGACGCGGTGGCTCACCGAGCGGGCCGCCCTGGGCCTGGCCGTGACCGACCCCGGGACCTCGCCGGCCGACTGCCTGGGGTGAGGTCCCGGCGCGGGCGACCGATTCGTACAAGACCGTCGGGGCGCCGCGTCCGTACGGTCGGGGCATGACTCCACGACTTGACGCGATCAGCATCATCACGGCGGACCTGGCGGCCTCGCTCGCCTTCTACCGCAGGCTCGGCCTCGACATCCCCGAAGGGGCCGAGTCCGCCCCGCATGTCGAGGTGGCCCTGCCTGGCGGGCAGCGGCTGCTGTGGGACACGGAGGAGGTCATCGCCTCGTTCGATCCGGACTGGAAGCGCCCGGCGGGCGGTGAGCGGGTCGCCCTGGCCTTCGTCTGCGACAGCCCGCGGGAGGTGGACTCGGTGTACGCGGAGCTGGTCGACGCCGGGTACACCGGGCATTTGAAACCCTGGGACGCGGTGTGGGGGCAGCGCTACGCGGTCGTCCTGGACCCGGACGGCTGCGGGGTGTCGCTGTTCGCTTCCGCGTCACGCGCCGAGAAGTAGGCCCCGAGCGTCGTCCCGGCGAGGGCGCGCATCTCGCGGGACAGGTGCGCCTGGTCGACGCAGCCTGCCGCTGGGGCCGCCTCGGCGTACGGCAGGCCGGCGCGGACGAGGGACAGGGCGCGCTGGAGGCGGAGGATCCGGGCCAGGGTCTTGGGCCCGTAGCCGAAGGCTGCCAGGGAGCGGCGGTGCAGTTGGCGGGCCCCCAGGCCGACCTCGGCGGCCGTCGCCGCGACGGAGCCCCCGCGCCGCAGCCGGTCGGCGACCGCCGCCGTGAGCGGGTCCGGGGGGCCGGTCTCGGCGGCCAGGCCCAGGGCGTACTCCTCCAGGGCGGCCGCGGGGTCGGCGGCCCGGTCGATCCGGTCGACGAGCCCGCTGACGGCGGCACGGGGCCAGAGGTCGGCGAGCTCGACCCGGTGGTCGCGCAGTTCGTCGGCCGGTACGCCGAGGAGGACGGGGGCGGCTCCGGGCGGGAAGCGGATCGCGGCGCAGGAGGCGCGGTCGCGGGGGTCGACCCGGAAGGCGTGGGTGTCGGGTCCGGCGACGACCAGGCGGCCGGCGGACCAGATCAGGTCCATGCAGCCGTCGGGAAGGACGGACCGGTCGGGGCCCGGCGGTCCGGGCGGGACGTCCAGGGTCCAGACGACGGCCCCGGCCAGCCGGGACGGCCGTTCCTGGTAGTGCTGCCGTTGTTGGTCGCGCTGGTGTTGCTGGTCGCGCTGGTGTTCCCGGGGCATGCTTCCACGCTAAGGGCTGTCCCGCCCGACCCCTCAGGGCCGCCCTCCGGGCGACGACGGGAGTTCGACGACGGGAGTTCGACGACGGGGCCTAACGCGGCCGGTCGGAGGATGGATCCTCCGACGACGTGGGCTCCTTGGACTCCCTGCTCTCCTTCGCGTCCCTGGGGTCCTTCTCCCAGGTCGCGTGCAGCCGGGACTTCACGTCGTCGGGCGGCAGGAAGCGGGACCAGCGTTCGGGGAACTCGGAGGGCATGTACGCGGGGCCGTCGTCCTCGTCATCGTCGTCCGCTCCGGCATAGGCGGCCGAGCGGGTACGGGCGACGAACTCGGCGGCCTGCGCGGCCCGGACGCGTTCGGTGGCCTCGCGGGCGGCGGCCGTAGCGAGCGAGGGCCACACCCGGTCGATGGCCGCGTTGACCGCGGCGCCGACCAGGACCGCGAAGGCGGAGATGCCGATCCAGAGCAGGACGGCGATCGGCGCCGCCAAGGAGCCGTAGATGGTGGGGCCTTCGACCGTGTTGGTCAGGTAGATCCGGAGCAGGAAGCTGCCAAGGACCCACATGCCGAGCGCCATCAGGGCCCCGGGGACGTCCTCGATCCAGGGCGAACGCACCGGCACGGACACGTGGTACAGCGTCGTGAGGAAGGCGACGCCCAGCAGTATCACGAGCGGCCAGTACAGGACGGCTATGACCTCGGTGCCCCACGGAACCAGCTCGACCACCCGGTCCGGGCCGACGACCAGCAGCGGCAGCACCACAGCGCCGATCAGCAGGGCGACGACGTACAGCAGGAAGGCGAGCAACCGGGTCTTGACGATGCCGCGGTGGCCGTCGAGTCCGTACATGACGGTGATGGTGTCGATGAAGACGTTCACCGCGCGGGAGCCGGACCACAGGGCGATGGCGAAGCCGATGGAGATGATGTCGGGGCGGGCCCCGGTCGTGACGTCGGCGAGCAGCGGTTTGGCGAAGTCGTTGACCCCGCGCTCGGACAGCACCGTCTGGGCGGCGGAGAGGATGTTGCGCTCGATGGAGGCGACGGTGGTGGTCGTGGTCCACTCGTCGACGTAACCGAGCAGTCCGATCATGCCGAGCAGCAGCGGGGGCAGCGAGAGCAGGGTGAAGAACGCCGCCTCGGCCGCGAGTCCCAGAATGCGGTACTCGATGCACGAGTTGACGGTGTCCTTGAGCAAGTGCCACGCCATCCGTCGTTTGGAGACGTTGCGGTAGAGCACTCGCGCCCGGTGGAGCCGACCCGGTGGCCGCTCGGGTGTTTCATCTGCTGCCTGCACCTCCTTACCGTATCGGCATGGCAGCCGCCCCCCGCACCGTGACCGATCAGGTTCCCCCGCTGGTCGGCCATGACGTCCTCGCCGTGGACCGGGCCCTGTCCGGGGCCGTTGGACGGCAGGTCGCGCCCGGGGTCCGGCCCGTGGCGCTGGAGGCACTCGGCGAGCTCGGCCGGGCCGCGGGCCCAGGGCGCGTATCCGCTCACCCGTCACCAGTGGTTCTGTTCGCCGCCGATGCCTGGGCCGGGGCTCGGTGTTCGGGACGCTGCCGCGCGGTCCGGACCTGGCGTCGGTGGTGACACGGGCCCGGCCGGACGGCGCGCAGCGAAGGAGGGCGGGGAAGCGAAGGAGGGTGGAGAAGCGACGGAGGGTGGTGCTGCGCCGACACGGCACCACCCTCCATGCTTCTGCGACACCGGGCGACCGGGACAGACCCGGCGCACAGCGTTCCCGCCACTCTCGTACGGGGCCGCGGGAACTGACCAGAGTTGCAAAGGGTTGCAACGATTGTGTGGACTGATCGGCGGTTCGGCCAGGTGACCGGCGGGTGGTGCCGGGCGGGGAAGCGTTCGGGGGGAACGGGGACCATGACGGAGAAAGGTTCTGCGGGGGTGGCGCGAGTGACGGGCCAGGGGGCGGGCCGCCAGGCGACCCGGTCGCTCCACCGGGCACGGGAGGCGCGGCTGGCGGGGGCCCGGTCCGAGGTCGCGCCCCGGGTGGAGATCGACGCCTCCTGGGACCGGGTGGTGCGCAGCGGTGTCGACCCCGACCAGTCGCCGGAGAGTGAGCTGTTGCGGGCGGACGAGATCGAGCACCGGCGCCACAGCACGGCGCTCGGCGAGCTGATGCCGTTGCTGCGGTCGGGGCTGGCCTCGATAGCGGATGCCGCGCAGCAGATCCTGGTGGTGACCGACACCGAGGGCCGGGTGCTGTGGCGGCAGGGCCATACGGGGGTGCTGCGCCGGGCTCACGCCATCTGCCTGGAGGAAGGGGCGGACTGGGCCGAGGCGGCGACCGGGACGAACGCGATCGGGACGGCGCTGGCCGCCCGGGTCCCCGTCCAGGTCCACTCGGCGGAGCACTTCATCCGGGCCCTGCACGGCTGGACCTGTGCGGCGGCCCCGGTGCGGGATCCGCGCGACGGCAGGCTGATCGGAATCGTTGACATCAGCGGTCCGGCGTCCACGTTCCACCCGGCGACGCTGGCCCTGGTCGACTCGGTGGCCCGGCTCGCCGAGGGTGAGATCCGCACCCGTCACCTGGCGGAGATCGAGCGGCTGCGCGCGGTGGCCGCGCCGATCCTGTGCCGGATCGGCGGGCGGGCGCTGGCGGTGGACGTGCACGGGCGGCTGGCGGCGGTGACCGGGATGGCTCCGGTGGACCGGCTGCCGTTGCCGAAGTCGCTGGGGCCGGGTCCGGTGTGGCTGCCCTCGCTCGGTATGTGCCGGGTCGAGCCGCTGCCGGGCGGCTGGCTGGTACAGGTCGACGACGGCTGTACGGAGGGGGCGCCGCGACGGGTGGTGCTGGACCTGAGCCGGCCCCGGGCGCTCGTCGTGCGGGTGACCGGGCCGCTGGGGAGCCGCACCGAGCGGCTCTCGCCGCGTCACGCGGAGCTGTTGTACGCGCTGGCGGTGCACCGGCAGGGGCGGTCGGCCTCGGAGCTGGCGCGGGACATCTTCGGGGACGGGACCCGGACGGTGACGGTCCGGGCCGAGATCTCCCGGCTGCGGCGTCAGCTGGCGGAGGTGCTGGCCCACCGCCCGTACCGCTTCGGGGACGGGGTGGAGGTGGAGGTGATCCACCCGGAGGACCGCGCGGATCTGCTGCCGCACTCCAGGGCGCCCGTGGTGACGGAGTCCCGCGGGGCGGCTCCGCCGGCCTGAGCGGGGCGGCCGACGGGGGCGTGGCCTTCCGGGGCGGGGCCACCCGTGCGGGGGGGCGTCGGGGGCGTGGGCTCCCGGGCGGGGGCCGCCGTTGGGGGTGGGGCTTTCCCGGGGCCGGGGCCCGCCGTGCGGGGGTGGGGCATCTCCGGGCGGGGGGCCGCCGTGCGGGGGTGGGGCATTCCCGGGCCGGGGCCGCCGTGCGGGGGTGGGGCATCTCCGGGCGGGGGGCCGCCGTGCGGGGATGGGGCATTCCCGGGCCGGGGCCGCCGTGCGGGGATGGGGGGTGGCATGGTTCTCTGGCCGTCATGAGCGATACCCCGCAGCCCGCAGCCCCGACCACCGAGGTGACCGTCTGGTCGCTGGAGCAGACCTCGCCCGACGATCTCCGGCCCGCCGCCGTACCGGAGGGCGATCTGCGCATCGTCCGGTCCGAGGTGGTGCTGCCGGAGTTCAGCCGGTTCCTCTACTCCGCCGTGGGCGGCGACATCCAGTGGACCGACCGGCTCGGGATGACGTACGCCCAGTGGCAGGAGGCTCTTCAGCGGCCGGGAGCCGAGACCTGGGTGGCGTACGAGAACGGGACGCCGGCCGGGTACGTCGAGCTGGACCCGCAGGACGACGGCGTGGTCGAGATCATGTACTTCGGGCTGATCCCGGCGTTCCGGGGCCGGCGGATCGGCGGCCACCTCCTCGGTTACGGGGTGGCGCGCGCCTGGGACCTCGCGGAGCGCTGGCCGGAGCGGCCGACGACGAAGCGGGTGTGGCTGCACACCTGCTCGAAGGACGGCCCGCACGCGATGGACAACTATCTCCGGCGCGGCTTCCGGCTCTTCGACACGAAGACCGAGGTGGAGCCGGACGTGGCGACGCCGGGGCCTTGGCCCGGGGCGTACTCCTCCTGATCACCCGCGACCCCTGAGGGCGGTGGAGCGGTGGCTCCACCGCCCTCAGGGCTGCCAGGTGGGCGGTTTGTCGCCATTGCGGGTGCCGTACTCCGTGACCAGCGCCACATCGTCCCACGCTTCGAGACTCAGCCGTCCACATAGCGGATAGTGGTGGACTGCCCCGAGATGCGCGTGACACGCTTCCGCCATGCCTGGAACTGGAATCGCCTTGGTGAGTCGACGCCACGTCGACCTCTGCCGCATGTCCAGCGCCATCTGTCCGGCGAGCTGAGAGTCCCAGCACCGCCGCCCCCTCTGCCCTCTGAACCGCCCTGCGCACCGCCGCGCCTCAGCGCGAGTGTGCCGCTCAGAGCCGCCCTCCCGCAGTCCCGAAGGACGTATTGTCATGGCCGCTACCCCGGAACAGCCTGCGACCACCACGCCCCGCCGCAAGGCCGGACGCCACCGCGGCGAGGGCCAGTGGGCCGTGGGCCACCACACCCCCCTGAACGGGAACGAGCAGTTCAAGAAGGACGACGACGGTCTCAACGTACGGACACGTATTGAGACGATCTACTCCAAGCGCGGCTTCGACTCCATCGACCCGAACGACCTGCGCGGACGCATGCGCTGGTGGGGGCTGTACACCCAGCGCAAGCCCGGCATCGACGGCGGCAAGACGGCCGTGCTGGAGCCGGAGGAGCTGGACGACGAGTTCTTCATGCTGCGCGTCCGCATCGACGGCGGCCGGCTGACCACCCAGCAGCTGCGGGTGATCGGGGAGATCTCCCAGGAGTTCGCGCGGGGCACCGCCGACCTCACCGACCGGCAGAACGTGCAGTACCACTGGATCCGCATCGAGGACGTGCCGGAGATCTGGCGGCGGCTCGAAGAGGTGGGCCTGTCCACCACCGAGGCCTGCGGTGACACGCCCCGCACCATCCTCGGCTCGCCCGTGGCGGGCGTCGCGGAGAACGAGATCATCGACGGCACGCCCGCCATCGACGAGATCCAGCGGCGGTTCATCGGCAACCCCGACTTCTCCAACCTGCCCCGCAAGTTCAAGACGGCGATCTCCGGCTCCCCGCACCTGGACGTGGCACACGAGATCAACGACATCGCCTTCGTCGGCGTGAACCACCCGGAGCACGGGCCCGGCTTCGACCTCTGGGTCGGCGGCGGTCTCTCCACCAACCCGAAGCTCGGGGTGCGGCTCGGCGCCTGGGTGCCGCTCGACGAGGTGCCCGACGTGTACGGCGGGGTCATCGCGATCTTCCGCGACTACGGCTACCGGCGGCTGCGCACCCGCGCCCGCCTGAAGTTCCTGGTCGCGGACTGGGGCCCGGAGAAGTTCCGCCAGGTCCTCCAGGACGAGTACCTGAAGCGTGAGCTGATCGACGGCCCCGCGCCCGAGGAGCCCGCCCAGACCTGGCGCGACCACCTCGGGGTGCACCGGCAGAAGGACGGCCGCTTCTACGTCGGCTTCGCCGCGCGGGTCGGCCGGGTCGACGGATCCACCCTCACCAAGATCGCCGAGCTGGCCGACGCGCACGGCTCCGGCCGGGTGCGGACCACCGCCGAGCAGAAGATGATCGTGCTCGACGTGGCCGAGGAGCAGGTGGAGTCCCTGGTCTCCGGGCTGGAGGCGCTCGACCTCAAGGTCACCCCGTCCCCGTTCCGGCGCGGCACGATGGCCTGCACCGGCATCGAGTTCTGCAAGCTGGCGATCGTCGAGACGAAGGCGCGCGGCGCCGCCCTCATCGACGAACTGGAACGCCGCATCCCGGAGTTCGACCACCCCATCACCATCAACATCAACGGCTGCCCGAACGCCTGCGCCCGCATCCAGGTCGCGGACATCGGCCTCAAGGGCCAGTTGATGCTGGACGAGAGCGGCAACCAGGTCGAGGGCTACCAGGTGCACCTCGGCGGCGCGCTGGGCCTGGAGGCCGGGTTCGGCCGCAAGGTCCGCGGACTGAAGGTCACCTCGGCCGAACTGCCCGACTACGTCGAGCGGGTGCTCGGCCGCTTCCAGGAGGAGCGCGAGGACGGCGAGCGCTTCGCGACCTGGGCGGCCCGGGCCAGTGCGGAGTCGCTGTCATGAGCGAGCGAGCCGCCCCGTTCCACTGCCCGTACTGCGGCGACGAGGACCTGCGTCCCAACGAGACCGGTCACGGCGCCTGGGAATGCGCTTCCTGCAACCGTGCGTTCCAGCTGAAGTTCCTGGGTCTGCTGACCCGGGGCGTTCGGCGCAACGACGGTGAGGGAGACGGGATATGACGGACGCTCTGCTGATCGGACAACTCAGCGACGAGGACCTCCGGGATCTGGCCGAGGAGGCCGGACGGGAGCTGGAGGACGCCTCCGCGTCCACGATCCTGAAGTGGGCGACCGACACCTTCGGGCCGCGCTTCTGCGTCACCTCCTCGATGGAGGACGCCGTGGTCGCGCATCTGGCGTCGCGGGTGATGCCGGGCGTGGACGTGGTCTTCCTGGACACCGGCTACCACTTCCCGGAGACCATCGGGACCCGGGACGCGGTGGACGCGGTGATGGACGTCAACGTCATCACGCTCACCCCTCGGCGGACCGTGGCCGAACAGGACGCCGAGCACGGCGAGAGGCTGCACGACCGTGACCCCGACCTGTGCTGCGCGCTGCGCAAGGTCAAGCCGTTGGAGGACGGCCTGACCGCGTACGCCGCGTGGGCGACGGGCCTGCGCCGCGACGAGTCCCCGACCCGGGCGAACACCCCGGTCGTCGGCTGGGACGCCAAGCGCCGCAAGGTGAAGGTCTCCCCCATCGCCCGGTGGACCCAGGACGACGTGGACGCCTACGTCGCCGAGCACGGGGTGCTCACCAACCCGCTGCTGATGGACGGTTACGCCTCCGTCGGCTGCGCGCCCTGCACCCGCCGGGTGCTGGAGGGCGAGGACGCACGGGCCGGCCGCTGGGCCGGACGGGGCAAGACCGAATGCGGGCTGCACGGCTGATGACGACTGATCAGGAGAGTTCGATGAGCGTGACGGAGACGGGAGCCACGATCTGGCTGACCGGTCTGCCGAGCGCGGGCAAGACCACCATCGCGTACGAGCTGGCGGGCCGGCTGCGGACCGAGGGACACCGGGTGGAGGTGCTCGACGGCGACGAGATCCGCGAGTTCCTCTCCGCGGGCCTCGGCTTCTCCCGCGAGGACCGGCACACGAACGTGGCCCGGATCGGCTTCGTCGCCGAACTGCTCGCCGCCAACGGCGTGAAGGTGCTGGTCCCCGTCATCGCCCCGTTCGCCGACAGCCGCGAGGCCGTCCGCAAGCGGCACGCCACCGAGTCCACCACCTATCTGGAGGTGCACGTCGCGACCCCCGTCGAGGTGTGCTCCGTACGCGATGTGAAGGGGCTGTACGCCAAGCAGGCGGCCGGCGAGATCAGCGGTCTCACCGGGGTCGACGACCCCTACGAGGCGCCCGAATCGCCCGACCTGCGGATCGAGTCGCACCAGCAGACCGTGCAGGAGTCCGCAGCGGCGCTCCACGCGCTGCTCACCGAGAGGGGCCTGGCGTGAGCACCGTCGCCACCGTGCCGGAAGGCACCGTCAACCCGTACGCGCTCAGCCACCTGGACTCCCTGGAGTCGGAGGCGGTCCACATCTTCCGTGAGGTGGCGGGAGAGTTCGAGCGGCCGGTGATCCTGTTCTCCGGCGGCAAGGACTCCATCGTGATGCTGCACCTGGCGCTCAAGGCGTTCGCGCCCGCGCCGGTGCCGTTCACCCTGCTGCACGTGGACACCGGGCACAACTTCCCCGAGGTCCTGGAGTACCGCGACCGTGCGGTGAAGAAGCACGGGCTGCGGCTGCACGTCGCCTCCGTGCAGGAGTACATCGACGCCGGGAAGCTCCGCGAGCGCCCCGACGGCACCCGCAACCCGCTCCAGACGGTCCCGCTCACCGAGGCGATCCAGCAGCACCGCTTCGACGCGGTGTTCGGCGGCGGGCGGCGCGACGAGGAGAAGGCGCGGGCCAAGGAGCGGGTCTTCTCGCTGCGCGACGAGTTCTCCCAGTGGGACCCGCGCCGGCAGCGGCCCGAGCTGTGGCAGCTCTACAACGGCCGGCACGCCCCGGGCGAGCACGTGCGGGTCTTCCCGATCTCCAACTGGACCGAGCTGGACGTCTGGCAGTACATCGAGCGCGAGGGGATCGAGCTCCCGGAGATCTACTTCGCCCATGAGCGCGAGGTCTTCGACCGCAACGGCATGTGGCTGACCGCCGGGCACTGGGGCGGTCCCAAGGAGCACGAGACCACCGAGACCCGTCTGGTGCGCTACCGCACGGTCGGCGACATGTCCTGCACCGGCGCCGTCGACTCCGACGCCACCACGCTGGACGCCGTGATCACCGAGATCGCCGCCTCCCGGCTCACCGAGCGGGGCGCGACCCGTGCCGACGACAAGATGTCCGAGGCCGCGATGGAAGACCGCAAGCGCGAGGGGTACTTCTAACCATGACCACCCAACTCCAGTCGGCCGAGCAGTTCGCCGACGTGTCGTCCACCACCCTGCTGCGCTTCGCCACGGCCGGGTCGGTCGACGACGGCAAGTCCACCCTCGTGGGACGCCTGCTGCACGACTCCAAGTCGGTCCTCACCGACCAGTTGGAGGCCGTCGAGCAGGCCTCGCTGAAAAGGGGTCAGGAAGCGCCGGACCTGGCGCTGCTGACCGACGGGCTGCGGGCCGAGCGCGAGCAGGGCATCACCATCGACGTCGCCTACCGCTACTTCGCCACCGCCCGTCGCCGGTTCATCCTCGCCGACACCCCGGGCCATGTGCAGTACACCCGCAACATGGTGACCGGCGCCTCCACGGCGGAGCTGGCCGTGGTCCTGGTGGACGCCCGCAACGGCGTCGTCGAGCAGACCCGCCGGCACGCCGCCGTCGCCGCGCTGCTGCGCGTCCCGCACGTGGTGCTGGCGGTCAACAAGATGGATCTCGTCGACTACGCGGAGCCCGTGTTCGCCGCGATAGCCGAGGAGTTCACCGCGTACGCCGCCTCGCTCGGCGTCCCGGAGATCACCGCGATCCCGATCTCGGCGCTGGCCGGGGACAACGTGGTGGAGCCGTCCGCGCACATGGACTGGTACGGCGGGCCGACCGTCCTGGAGCACCTGGAGACGGTGCCGGTCAGCCACGACCTCACCGCCTGCCACGCGCGCTTTCCCGTGCAGTACGTGATCCGCCCGCAGAGCGCCGAGCACCCCGACTACCGGGGCTACGCCGGTCAGATCGCGGCCGGGGTGTTCCGGGTCGGCGAGTCCGTCTCCGTACTCCCCTCGGGTCGCACCACCACCATCACGGGCATCGACGCGCTCGGGGAGAGCGTCGACGTCGCCTGGGCGCCGCAGTCGGTGACGCTCCGGCTGGCCGACGACATCGACATCTCGCGCGGCGACCTGATCGCCCCGGTCGACGACTCCCCCGCCGTCACGCAGGACGTCGAGGCGACCGTCTGCCACGTCGCCGACCAGCCGCTCTCGGTGGGCCAGCGGGTGCTGCTCAAGCACACCACCCGTACGGTCAAGGCGATCGTCAAGGACATCCCCTCCCGGCTCACCCTGGACGACCTCTCCCAGCACCCGGCGCCCGGGCAGCTGGTCGCCAACGACATCGGCCGGGTCGTCGTGCGCACCGCCGAACCGCTCGCCCTCGACGCCTACGCCGACTCCCGGCGCACGGGTTCGTTCCTCCTGATCGACCCGGCGGACGGTACGACGCTGAGCGCCGGCATGGCGGGCGCCTCGTTCGCCGCGGTCGCCGAAGCCGCCGCCCCGGCCGCCGACGACGACGCCGCATGGGACTTCTGATGGCCACCGACTTCTTCTCCACCTTCGCGAAGGAGGGCGGCCGGGTCGGCAGCGGCGCCCTCGGCAGCGGTCAGGGCGGGGTCGGGCGATGTGCGTGATGACGTACGCGCACTGCTCGCGCGCCCTCCCGCACCGTCCGTACCGCCGAAGACCTGCCGACCTCCCGGCCACGCCCCCCTGAGAAGACAGCGGGACGTGAGCGCCGGGCCAACGAGAGGAAAGCCTCCCGTGCCTGCCCCCCGTTCCACCGTTCGCCGCTCCATCGCCGCCGTCGCGGCGCTGCCGCTGCTCGCCCTGGCGGCGACCGCCTGCGGCTACGGCTCCGAGGCCAAGGACGACGACGCCAAGAAGGCGAACGTCTCCGCCAAGGGGAAGAAGCTCTCCACGGACACCGTGAAGATCGGCTACTTCCCGAACCTCACGCACGCCACCGCCCTGGTCGGTATCCAGGAAGGCACCATCCAGAAGGAACTGGGCGGCACCCAGGTCGAGTCCACGACCTTCAACGCGGGTCCCTCCGAGATCGAGGCGCTGAACGCCGGATCCATCGACATCGGCTTCATCGGCCCCTCCCCCTCCATCAACGGCTTCAGCAAGTCCCAGGGCAAGGGGCTGCGGATCATCTCCGGCTCGGCCTCCGGCGGGGTGAAGCTGGTCGTCAACCCGGACAAGATCAAGACCCTGGACGACCTCAAGGGCAAGAAGATCGCCACCCCGCAGCTCGGCAACACCCAGGACGTGGCCTTCCTCAACTGGATCTCCGAGAAGGGCTGGAAGGTCGACGCCCAGAGCGGCAAGGGCGACGTCTCCGTGGTCCGCTCGGACAACAAGGTGACCCCCGACGCCTACAAGTCCGGTGACCTGGACGGCGCCTGGGTGCCCGAGCCGACCGCGTCCAAGCTGGTGTCCGAGGGCGCGAAGGTGCTCCTCGACGAGAAGGACCTGTGGCCGGACAAGAAGTTCGTGATCACGAACATCATCGTGTCGCAGAAGTTCCTCGACGAGCACCCGGACGTGGTCGAGGCGGTGCTGAAGGGTTCGGTCGCCACCAACAAGTGGATCAACGCCAACCCCGAAGAGGCGAAGGCGTCCGCCAACAAGGCGCTGGAGAACCTGAGCGGCAAGCCGCTGCCCAAGGAGATCCTCGACTCGGCGTGGGAGTCGATCGAGATCACCGACGACCCGCTGGCCGCCACGCTCAAAACGCAGGCCGGGTACTCGGTGAAGTCCGGTCTCCTCAAGGAGCCGAACCTCCAGGGCATCTACGACCTGGGCCCGCTGAACAAGATCCTCGAGGCCGAGGGCCGGCCCGAGGTCGCCGACGCCGGCCTCGGCGTCAAGTAACCCCGCCCATCCGTACCAGGACGTAAGGATCCCCAGGAGGTGACGACCATGGCGACCACCACCCTCACCAAGGCCGAGGACCGTACGACGGTCGAGCACGCCGCCCGTCTCGCGCACGTCTCGAAGTCCTTCGCCGGACCCACCGGTCAGCAGCTCGTCCTGGACGACATCACGCTCGATGTCGCGCCGGGCGAGTTCGTCACCCTCCTGGGAGCCTCCGGGTGCGGAAAGTCGACGCTGCTCAATCTGGTGGCCGGACTCGACCGCCCGTCCAAGGGGTCCATCGAGACCCCCGGCGGGCGGCCGGCCCTGATGTTCCAGGAGCACGCCCTCTTCCCGTGGCTGACCGCGGGCAAGAACATCGAACTGGCCCTGCGGTTGCGCGGGGTGCCCAAGTCCGAGCGGCGCACCGAGGCGGAACGGCTGCTCGAACTCGTCCGCCTGGGCGGGGCGTACGGCAAGCGGGTGCACGAGCTGTCCGGAGGCATGCGGCAGCGCGTCGCGATGGCCCGCGCGCTCGCCCAGGACAGTCAACTGCTGCTGATGGACGAGCCGTTCGCGGCGCTCGACGCCATCACCCGCGATGTGCTGCACGACGAGCTGACCCGGATCTGGCGGGAGACGAACGCCTCGGTCCTCTTCGTCACGCACAACGTGCGCGAGGCCGTACGGCTCGCGCAGCGCGTCGTGCTGCTCTCGTCCCGGCCGGGCCGGATCGCCCGGGAGTGGACGGTCGACATCGAGCAGCCGCGCCGCATCGAGGACACCGCCGTCGCGGAGCTGTCCGTCGAGATCACCGAAGAACTGCGTGGGGAGATCCGCCGACATGGCCAGCACTGACATCACGTCGAGCCGGAAGCGGCCGGACGAGTCGGCCGGGCCGGGCGGCGCGAAGCCCGACGATCTGGCGGGCCTGGAGGCCGGGCTCGACGCCCTGGACGCCGTGCAGATCAACCGCACCCCGGTGCGCGAGGTCCTGCTGCGCAAGGTGCTGCCGCCGGTCGTGGCGGTGGCGCTCGTCCTGGTGATCTGGGAACTGCTGGTCCGCGCCCAGGTCACGGAGGTCTACAAGCTGCCGCCGCCGTCCGCCGTGTGGAACAGCGCGCGGGAGATGTGGCTCGCTGGCACGCTGCTGGAGGTCGTCTGGACCAGCGTCTCGCGCGGTCTGCTCGGCTTCCTCCTCGCGGTCGCCATCGGTACGCCGCTGGGGCTGCTGGTAGCCCGGGTGAAGCTGATCCGGGCCGCGATCGGCCCGATCCTGTCCGGGCTCCAGTCGCTGCCGTCGGTGGCGTGGGTGGCACCGGCGGTGATCTGGCTCGGGCTGAACGACCAGATGATGTTCGCGGTGATCCTGCTGGGCGCGGTGCCCTCGATCGCCAACGGGCTGGTCTCCGGCGTCGACCAGGTGCCGCCGCTGTTCCTCCGGGCCGGCCGCACGCTGGGCGCGACCGGGCTGCGCGGAACCTGGCACATCGTGCTCCCGGCGGCGCTGCCCGGCTATCTGGCGGGTCTCAAGCAGGGCTGGGCGTTCTCCTGGCGCTCGCTGATGGCGGCCGAGATCATCGCCTCCTCCCCCGAACTGGGTCTGGGGCTGGGGCAGTTGCTGGAGAACGGTCGCAGCAACTTCGACATGCCCGGGATCTTCCTCTCGATCCTGCTCATCCTGTTCGTCGGCATCGCCATCGACCTGCTCATCTTCAGTCCGCTGGAGCGGTGGGTCCTGCGCAGCCGCGGTCTCCTCGTCAAGAACTGAGCTCCCCCATGACGCACCCCACGCTCCTCGTCATCGCCCACGGCAGCCGCGACCCGCGGCACGCCGCGACCGTGCACGCGCTCACCGAGCGGGTCCGGGCCGAGCGGCCGGGGCTGCCCGTGGAGACCGCGTACCTGGAGTTCAACGCCCCCTCCGTGCCCCGGGTGCTGGAGCGCCTGGCCGCGGCGGGGGCGGACGAGGTCGTCGCCCTTCCGCTGCTGCTCACCCGGGCGTTCCACGCCAAGACCGACATCCCCTCGGTCCTGCGCGAGGCCCGCGCCCGGCTGCCGCGGCTGAACATCCGGCAGGCCGACGTGCTCGGCCCGTCCCCGCTGCTGAACGCCACGCTGGGGCGGCGGCTGCGGGAGGCCGGGATCCGTCCCGGCGACATCCCCCGGACCGGGCTCGTCCTGGCCTCGGCGGGATCCACAGACCCGGAGGCGATCGCAGTGATCGCTGAAATCGCGCGGGAGCTGCGGCACACCGGTTGGTGCGCCGTGCGGCCTGCGTTCGCCTCCGCTGTTCATCCCGGTGGCATCTCCCGCACCGAGGACGCGGTGAGGGCCCTGCGCGCCGACGGCGTGCGCCGGGTGGCGGTGGCCCCGTACGTCATCGCGCCCGGCCGGCTCCCCGACCGCATCGCGGCGGGCGCAGAGGCGGCCGGGGCTGACGTACTGGCCGATGTACTGGGCCCCGCACCGGAGTTGGCGCGGTTGCTGCTGGACCGGTACGACGAGGCGCGGGTGCCGGAGCGCGCCTCGCTGTCGGCCTGAGGTATCGGGGCGGGGGCGGCTCTCGGCCGATCGGCGATCAGGCCTCGGTGGAAGGGCCGTCGAGGGGACTGCCGGGCGGGCCGTCGTCGAACGGCGTCGCCTGGTGGAAGTAGAGCCGCCAGCCCGGCGGGGTCAGTCGCCACAGGGAACTGCGGTGCGAGTGGACCCCCTTGGACTCGGTGTCGAAGGTGAGGTGCACCAGGTCGGCGCAGAGCTGCGCCCCTCGCATGCGGGAGGCGGTGAGCGGACCGGGACGTGGCGCGTCGTCGGCGGTGAGCGAGGCGATGATCGTCTCCCGGGTCCAGAGCCGACCGCTGGTGCCGATCTCCCGGAACTCGGGGTGCAGCAGCGAGGCGAGGAGCTCGGCGGAGGCCCGTACCACCGGGTCCAGCAGGCGCAGCTCGCCCTCGATCGCTGCGGCCACGGCGGGCGAGGGCTCAGCCACGGGTCAGCTCCACGAGTTTCGCCACGGTGTTCCAGTTGCGGCTGGTGGCGGTGAGGCCCTTGACGTGGCGGGGGCGTCCCAGCGCGGCGGCCAGCTTGGAGCGGCCGAGCCCGTCGGGGGCGTACAGGTACAGGCAGCGGTCGCCGAGCCGGAACTCCTCCGGCAGGAAGTCCCCGGCCTCCAGGCCCGCGAAGCGGTCCGCGTCCACGGGCCGGTCGAAGAAGGTGACGTGGAGCTGCCTGCCCTCCAGCTCGGCCGCGGGGAAGGGGCAGGCCTCGTCGACGGCGGCGAGATAGGCGGCGTCGCGGACGAGGCAGTCGACGGCGAATCCGAACCGCCGGCGCAGGGCCTGTTCCATGGCGGCGGCCAGCACGTCCTCGTCGTCGCTCTCGCTCCGGAAGACGGCGTTGCCGCTCTGCAGATGGGTGGCGATGCCGGTGTGCCCCAGTTCGGTGAGCACGGTGCGCAGTTCGGGCATGGGGACCCTTTTGCTGCCGCTCACGTTGATCCCCCGCAGCAGGGCCGCGTACGTCGTCGTCATGGCCACTCACCCTAGGCCCTCGCGCGGGGATCCGGCCGGATTGGCCGGATCGGGGAGCGGGGCCGGGGCGATCGCCGGGGCCGGCCGGGAACGACGTGGCCGCCGCGCCCCGTGGGGGAGAGCGCGGCGGCCGCTGTGCGCGGGGGCCGGGCGGCGGGGGTGCGACCACCGCCGCCCGGCGTCCGGTCGGAACCGGGGTACTACTCGACGACCTTGAGGAGCTTGTTGGCCGTGCCCTCGGTGGCGTTGCTGATGGCGTCCGGGGTGGCTCCCTCGGTGAGCGCCGTGGCGACGGCCTCCGGGGTCGCGCCCTGGTTGCCCGCCAGGTAGACGGCGGCCGCGCCGACGACGTGCGGGGTGGCCATGGACGTACCGGAGATGGTGTTGGTGCCGGTGTCGCTGTCGTTCCAGGTGGACGTGATGTCCGAGCCCGGCGCGTAGATGTCGACGACCGGGCCGTAGTTGGAGAACGACGACTGCTCGTCGGCCTCCGTGGACGAGGCGACGGTGATCGCCTCGGGGACGCGGGAGGGCGAGCCCTGTCCGGCGTCGCTGGACTCGTTGCCGGCGGCCACACCGAAGGTGATGCCCGCGGCGATGGCCTTCTGGACGGCCTCGTCGAGGGCGGGGTCGGCGCCGCCGCCGAGGCTCATGTTGGCGACGGACGGGCCCTTGGCGTTGGCGGTGACCCAGTCGATCCCGGCGATGACCTGCTCGGTGGTGCCCGAGCCGTTGTCGTCCAGGACGCGGACGGCCACGATGTTCGCCTTCTTGGCGACGCCGTGCGCCGCCCCGGCTATGGTGCCCGCCACGTGGGTGCCGTGCCCGTTGCCGTCGTCGGCGTCGTCGTCGTTGTCGACGGCGTCGAAGCCGGAGGTGGCCCGGCCCTCGAAGTCCTCGTGGGTGACGCGGACACCGGTGTCGATGACGTACGCGGTGACGCCCTCGCCTCCGGCGTCCGGGTAGGTGTAGGCGTTGTCGCCCGCGGTCCCGGTCTGGTCGATCCGGTCCAGACCCCATGACGGCGGGTTGTCCTGGGTGGCGTCGATGCTGAACTTCTTGTTCTGCACCACCTTGGCGACGGCCGGGTCGGCGGCGAGGCGCTTGGCCTCGGTATCCGAAAGGCCGCTGGCGGAGAAGCCGTTGATGCTGGAGGAGTAGGTGCGCTTGAGCTTGCCGCCGTACTCCTTCGCGAGCTCGGACTTGTCGGCCTTCTTCTCGTCCAGCATCACGATGTAGCTGCCGGACACCGCGGTCGCGGCGTCCGCGCCGTAGACCGTTCCCATGGGGGCCGGTGCGGCTCCGGCGAATGAGGTGCCGAGAAGGGTGACTCCGGCGGCGGCCGCCACGGCGGTGATCGCGGCGGTCAGCTTGGTGCGACGGGTGCGCTGGTGCTTGGCCATGAAGAGGGGTCTCCTCGTCAAACTCTGTGGGGGGATTGGCCCTCGGCCGGAAGATCTCCGGGGGCTGGCTCGAAACCCTGACCGATTGACGAGCACAGATCAAGGCCCCCATGAGGTGTGACTTGCTCAACAAGGTTCCGTAATAAGAAATCGGCCATGGCCGGTCACGACGGCCGCAGAGAGCCGACCGCTGTCCGGACCGCCCGGATCGACCGGCCCCGGGCTGCCACGCGAGCACGCACCGCCTCGCATATCGCCTGTTCAGAGCCGTACGTGAAGCGTCGGACAGCGACCTGGCGCCCGCCGCCGGGGCGCCACCGGGGCCTGTGGGGCGGGAGTGACCGGACGTGAAGACCCGTGAAGGTCCGTGAAGGTGTGAGCGAGAGGGGTGAACACCCGGCCCCTGGTGTGAAATCGCGAGGGCATGCGTGCAGATGCGCCGACCGGACCCGGCGTGACAGGGGCTTCACAGAGCCGGAACACGCCACGTCCCGCCCCGGCGAACCGCCGGTCGCGGCGGTCGGGGCGGGACGGAGAACGTCTAGACAGCGCTCGGGCGATTCCGCTCAGCGCGACAGTTCGGCCTCGATGAGGTCGGCGGCCCGCGGGGTGCCGCCCTCCCGCGCCATCTGCTCGCTCAGCCGCCCGCACCGGGCGGCCACTTCGGGGTCGTTCACCAGAGCCAGCACGGCCTCGCGCAGACTCGCGGCGTCGGCCTCCTCCATCGGGAGGTGCCGGGCCACACCGAGCGACTGGAGCATGTCCGCGTTGCCGAACTGGTCGACGGCCTGGGGGACGGCGACCATCGGGGTGCCGGTGGCGAGCCCCTCCTGGCTCCCGCCCGCACCGGCGTGGGTGATGAAGGCGTCGGCCTGCTTGAGGACGGCCAGCTGCGGCACCCAGCTGCGCACCTCCACATTGCCCGGTACGTCTCCGAGTTCGGCGGGGTCGACGTGCGCGCCGATCTGGAGCACCACGTGCCAGCCGGGCAGGCCGCCGAAAGCGTCGACGCACTCCCGGTAGAACGCGGGCTGCTTGGTGAAGGAGGAGCCCAGCGACACCAGGAGCACCTTCTCCGCCCCGGCGGGCCGGGCCCACTCCCCCTGGTCCGCGCGGTCGCCCTGACAGGCCCCGACGAAGGTGTACATCTCGCGGTTCACCCGGTCCGCGTTCGGCTGGAGCGCCTCGGGGATCAGCACGATGCCGAAGCGCGGGCGGGCCACGAAGTCGTCGCTGGGGACATGGCCGAGGCCGTTCTCGGCGAGCCAGGCGTCGAAGCGCGCGTAGTACGCCTTGCCGCGCTCGGTCTGCTTCAGTTCGGCGGTCATCGGCTCGCCGACCTCCTGCTCGTACCCCTCCCAGGGGACCAGGTTGGGCCAGAGGGAGACGGCGGGGACGCCCCAGCGGTGGGCGAGGACCCGGGCGGGATAGGAGGTGATGTCGTGCAGGACGAGGTCGGGCTCGTCGCCCGCGAAGGCCTCGACGAGCTGCGGGAGCGCCTGGAGCGCGTCGTCGAGGAAGGGTTCGATGTTGTCGATCAGCTCGGTGCCCCAGGCATCGGGGTCGTCGTCGGTCGGCAGGGTCGAGGTGTAGATCACCGGCCGGGCGCCGGTGGCGGCGACCTTCTCGGCGAAGGAGGCCGGGATGGCGTAGCTGACGCGGTGTCCACGGTCGACGAGTTCGCGGATGACGTCGAGGCTCGGGTTCACATGTCCGTGGGCGGCGATGGAGAACATGGCGATGTGGGCACGCGGGGATTCCGTCATGCCGCACACCGTAGGCGAGACGAGACGTCTCGTGCAACTTTCTTTTCCGGCCGGGATCAGCGCTGGTAGCGGGCCAGCACCCGGTTTCCGTCGTCCACCAGCCGCTTCCGCAGCTCGTCGGTGTCGATCGCCCCGCTGTAGTACTCCTGAAGGGCGGGGGTGGCCACCTTGTCCTTCCACTCGGGGTAGCCGCGCACCGACTGGGCGGGCGCCAGGCGCAGCCCCCGCGCGAGCGCGGTGCCGACGGCCCAGCCGTGCTCGCTCCCCCGCAGTGCCGGGTCGGCCAGGGCCTCCGTACCGGTGGGCAGCATCCAGTCGCCCCGGGCGAGGCGCACCATGTTCGGGGGGCGCAGCAGGAAGTCGATGAACGCGACGGCCTCCTCCTTGTGCGGGCTATCCTCGGCGACCGACAGCGTCTGCGGGCTCACGCCCTGGACCGCGCCGCCCGCGCCCGCGGGCATCGGCAGAACCGTCCAGTCGAATCCCTCGGGCGCCTGCTGAATGATCTGCTGGCGGTAGGAGAAGCCGAGCGGGAGCATGGCGTACTTGCCGCCGAAGAACCCGGGGAGCGCGTCCGATCCGCCCATCCCCAGCGCGCCGCGGGCGGCGCTGCCGTCGGTGTTGACCTGGTCGCGGATGGTGCCGGCCACCACACCGTCGCCCTCCTCGAAGCGCAGCACCGCCTTGCCGTCGTCGTCGCGGTGGAAGAGCTGTCCGCCGCCGGACAGCCCCAGGTTGAGGGTGACGGAGACCGGCTCCTTCAGCGGCCAGGCGATTCCGTACCGCCCCTTGCCCGTCAGCTCGTCGGTGACCTCGCGGAACTCCTCCCAGCTCCAGGGGTGCTCCGGGGTCGGAATCCGGGCACCCGACGCCTTCAGCAGCTTCGTGTTGGCGATCAGGACCCGGGGCTCCTGGAGGAAGGGCACCCCGTGGACGCCCTCACCGAACGTGGTGGTGCGCCAGGACTGTTCGGGGATGTCGGCCTTGAGTCGTTCGGGGAGGAGGGGGCGCAGGTCGGCGAGGTAGCCCCCGTACGCGAAGTCGGCCAGGTCGTCGGAGGCGTCGTGGATGACGTCGGGGGCCTCGCCGCCCTCGAAGGAGGTGAGCAGCTGGTCGTGGACGCTGTCCCAGGTGCCCTGGACGTAGTCGACCTGGACGTCGGGGTGGGCCGCGTTCCACTCCTTCACCAGTTGCTTGTTGGCGTCGACGGACTCCTTCTGCCAGGCCAGCGACTGGAACCGGAGCCGGATCGTGCCGTCCGCGTCCCGCCCGTCGTCGCCGCCCGAGCAGCCGGTGAGCAGCAGGGCCAGTACGGCGACGGCGGACGCCGCCCGCCGGACCGCGGCGCGCATCAGTTCTTCACCGCCCCGGCCGTCATCCCGCCGGTGATCCGCCGCTGGATGAGAGCGAAGAGGACCAGGGAGGGGAGCGTGGCGAGGAAGGCGGCCGCGGCGAGCGGGCCGAGGTCGGCCACGCCCTCCGCGCCGAGGAAGTGGGTGAGGACGACCGGCAAGGTCTGCTTCTCCGGGGTCTTGAGCAGGACGAGCGCGAAGAAGAACTCGTTCCATGCGGTGATGAACGCGAACAGCGCGGTGGCGACGATCCCGGGGGCCAGCAGCGGGGCCACGACCGAGACGAGCGTCCGCACCCGGCCAGCCCCGTCGACGGCGGCGGCCTCCTCCAGCTCGGTCGGCACGGCCCGTACGTATCCGGCGAGCATCCACAGCGCGAAGGGCAGCGACCAGACGACGTAGACCATGATCAGCCCCCACAGGGTGTTGATCAGGTGCAGGTTCTTCAGGATCAGGAAGAGCGGGATGATCACCAGGACGAACGGGAACGCCTGGCTGACGACGACCCAGCCGGTCGCGGCGGTGGCGAGCCGGCCCCGGTGGCGGGCCATCACATAGGCCATCGGGGTGGCGATCACGACGGCGATCACGGCCGCGCCGACGGCGGCGATCAGGGAGTTGGCGGCGGCCTGGAGCAGCGGCTGCTCGTCGAAGGCCTGCCGGAAGTTGTCCAGGGTGGGCTGCTCGGGGATCCAGGTGGGGTGGAGCGAGCCCAGTTCACGGGCGGGTTTGAAGGCGGTCGAGATCAGCCACACGAACGGGAACGCGAGGAAGACCAGGTACGCCAGGAGCGCCAGGTACTGAGCGGCCCGCGCGGGCTTGCTGGTGCGCAGCCCGGTCGACTCCCGCCCCGCCGGTCCACGCCTCGCGGGCCCGGCCCCCGCCCGCCTCCGCCCCATCGGTCCGCGCCTCATCGGTCCTCGCCTCCCCTGAGCCGGCCGACGAGGAGCACGGCGAGGAGCACGGAGATCACCGCGACCATCACGAAGCCCATCGCCGCGGCGTAACCGAACTGGCCGTACCGGAAGGCCTCCTCGTAGGCGAAGAGCATCGGCAGCCGGGTCCGGCCGCCGGGTCCGCCGCTGGTCAGGACGTAGACCAGGGCGAAGGAGTTGAAGTTCCAGATCAGGTTGAGCGCGGAGATCGCGAGCGCGATCGGTTTCAGCGCGGGCCAGGTGACGGTACGGAAACGGCGCCACGCGCCCGCTCCGTCCAGGGCTGCCGCCTCGTGGAGTTCGCGCGGGGTGTTCTGGAGTCCGGCGAGCAGGGCCACGGTGGTCTGGGGCATGCCCGCCCAGATGCCGACGAGGATCACGGCGGGCAGCGCGGTGGCGAGGCCGGTCAGCCAGTCCCGGCCGTCGCCGAGTCCGAGGTCGCGGATGGTCTCGTTGAGGATGCCGGCGTCCGGGTTGTAGACGAGCCGCCACATGATGCCGACGACGACCTCGGGCATCGCCCAGGGGATGATCGCCAGCGCCCGGGCCAGCCAGCGCATCCGGAGGTTCTGGTTGAGCAGCAGGGCGAGGCCGAGCGCCAGGAGGAACTGCGGGACGGTGACGCCGACCGCCCAGAGCAGGCCGATCCGGAACGAGTCCCAGAACAGGGTGTCGTGCAGCAGGTCCTGGAAGTTCAGGGTGCCGATCCACTGGGTCGAGCGGGTGCGACCCGACTGGGCGTCGGTGAAGGCGAGAGCGAGGCCGTAGAGGAGCGGTCCGACGCTGAGGAGCAGGATCGGGATGAGCGCGGGGAGCACCAGGAACCAGGCGGCCCGGTCCCCGAACGCCTTGCGTTCCGGACGGCCCGACCGTCCCGGACGGCCGGTGCCCCCCGCACGTCCGCCCCGCCCGCCCCGCCCGTCCGGTCCGGTGCGCCCGCTGTGCGGGTCGTCAGGTCCGGGCCGCTTCGTCGCGGTCACCGATGTCACGAAATAGACCCCTTCGCCCCGCATCTCCCTGATGTGCCTGAGATGGACTTCATCCCGTTCCTCCTGCCCGGGAGGCCTCCGTCATCGTGCTGACGGGTCATCGGTTCGTCAAGGTGGCCTGCGGGGATGCAAAATCGCACCCATGGACGAGATGCGAGCGCGCGAGGTGCTGACGGCCGCCGGCGTTCCCGGCGCGGCGGAGCTGCTCGCGCTGGGCGAGAACGCGGTCTTCGCCGCCGGCGACCTGGTGATCAAGGTCGGCCGGGACGCCACCGGCCACCCGGAGCTGCGCGAGCGGGCCGAGCGGGAGGTGGCCCTCGCCGACTGGCTCGCCGCGTCCGGCGTCCCGGCCGTCCGCGCGGCCGAGCGGGCGCCACGCCTGGTGGAGGGCCACCCCGTGACGCTGTGGCACCGGCTTCCCGACCCCGTACGCCCCGCCGAGCCACGCGACCTCGCACCGCTGCTCTCCCTGGTGCACGCGCTGCCCGCGCCAGCGGACTTCACCCTGCCGCGCCGCGAGCTGCTGGGCGGCGTGGAGCGCTGGCTGACCCTGGCGGGAGAGGCGATCGACCCGGCGGACGCCGACTACCTCCGCGAGCGCCGCGACGGCTTCGCGGCCGCGGCCGCCGCGCTCGTTCCCCATCTGCCGCCGGGACCGATCCACGGCGACGCGCTCCCGCGCAACGTCCACGTCGGGCCCGACGGCCCGGTCCTGGTCGACCTGGAGACGTTCTCCGCCGATCTGCGCGAGCACGACCTGGTCGTTCTCGCCCTCTCCCGCGACCGCTACGGCCTCGACCCCGCCGCCTACGACGCCTTCACCTCCGCGTACGGCTGGGACGTCCGGGAGTGGGAGGGGTGCGCGGTGCTGCGCGGCGCCCGGGAGACGGCCAGCTGCGCCTGGGTCTCCCAGCACGCCCCGGCCAACCCGAAGGCGCTCGCCGAATTCCGCCGCCGGGTGGCATCGCTGCGCGAGGGGGACGCGGCGGTTCGGTGGTATCCGTTCTAGCGCTCGACGACGCCCGTGGTTCCGGTTCCCGTTCCGGTTCCGGCTTCTGGTTCTGGTTCCGGTTCGAGAGCGCCCGGGCCATCGCGAGGATGGCCGAGCCCATGGTCGCCAGCAGGCGTTCCTCGGTGAGGCCGACCGGCGCCACCGCGTGCGGTCGCAGCTGATCCTTCCCGCGCCGCCGTTTTGACCCCTCAGTAGGTTGACCTCATGGGATTCTTCGACATGCTGACCGGAACCAAGCGCCCCGAGGCCGGGGCGACGTCACTACCGGCCGAGGAGTTGCGGACGGCACTGCTCGGTCTCAATGGGCCTGAGGTCCCCTACATCATCAGCGACGGCGCCGCGCACGGCGCCGACCTGATGGCGGAGTGGCGGATCGCCGAGCCCGCCTGGCAGCACTTCTTCGTCCAGTCCCAGCTGACGCACGCCATCCGCATACGGATGCGGCTGGCCGAGGGCGCTCGAGAAGTACGCGCCGTCGAGGAGAGTTGGGAGGTCACCCGCGTCGGGAATCCTCCGCGGTTGCGGACGTCGGCGACGTACACGCGTGGCAGGGGCAGGACCGTCTCGCGCCAGTACACCTTCCAGCGGGGAGAGAACGGCCGCCTCGCGGCGACCGAGTCGTTCAGCTTCGACAGTGCGCAGCTGACGGACCCGCTGCGGGACACCACCCTCACATCGGGCTGGACCTGGCGCGGAGTGCTCTTCGGCAAGCTCTAGGCGGCCCGCCGACGCCGTTCTCCGCGCCCCGCCCGCCGCGACTCGGCGGCCCCTCTGCTCAGCGGCTGCGCGGGATCACCGGCCACGACGCCTCGACCACGGCCGTCGGGTCCGAGCGGCGCAGGTAGGTCTGGAGCGAGGCCGACTGCTCGGCGGCCGCCCGGATCTGAAGGGCGTGCAGTTCGGCGGGCGGCAGGGTGCCGACGGGGCGGTGCCGCTCCCCCATCCGGCGCACCACGCGCACGGCGGCCACCGCGTCGGCGCTCGCCTCGTGGGCTCCGTCGAGCGTGACCCCGTAGTGGTCGCACAGTGCTTGGAGGGCCCGCTTGCCCTTGCGGTACTTGTCGACGTGCTTGTCGATCACCAGCGGGTCGAGGACGGGCGAGGGCGCTCCGCCGACCCGCTCGTCGACCGACGGCAGCCCGTGCCTGCGGCACTCGCGGTCCAGCAGCGACAGGTCGTAGCGGGCGTTCATCACCACCAGCGGGACGCCCGAGCGCAGCACCTCGGCGACCGCGTGGGCGATCTCCTCGACCGCCGGGGCGGCCCGCGACCCGTGCCTGCGGGCGTGGTCGGTGCCGATGCCGTGGATCGCGGAGGCCTGTTCGGGTATCGCCACCCCCGGGTCGAGCAGCCAGGTCCGCTGCTCGGCGACCGTCCCGTCCGCGTCCAGCCGGACCAGTGCGGCGGTGACGATGCGGTCGTTCTCGACGTCGGTCCCCGTCGTCTCCAGGTCGAAGCCGACCAGTGTTCCCCGGTGCCAGCTCATCCCGATACCTCCTTCGTGGTGCGCTCCCCCATGTGCTGACCACCTTCGCACGGGCCACTGACAGCGCCCCGGGGAGGGGCGCGGCGCACGGCCCGTCAGAAAGAGGACCGGGCGGGCCCGTGAGGAGGACCGGGCGGGCCGGTGAGGAGAGAGCAAGGCGGGCCCGCCGGCTCAGGAGACCGGCCGGGAGTCCGTCCAGACCGATTCGAACTCCTCGCGGTACGTCTCGAACAGGCCGTGCTCGCTGTCCTGCCCCGCCCGCACCACCGTCCGCCGTCCCCCGCCGCGCAGTACCAGGACGGGCGCCTCCATGCCCCGGGCCCGCCGCAGGTAGGGCTGGACGACGCCCACGGCGTCCGGGCCGTCGCCGTCGACCAGGTAGGCGGTGAAGCGGGGGGTCTCGTCGAAGACCTGGATCTCGAACGCGCCCGGGTCGCGGAGCTTGGAGCGCACCCGGCGCATGTGCAGGATGTTCATCTCCACCGAACGGCTCAGCTCGCCCTTCTTGAGGCCGAGTTCCCGCTCCCGGCGGCGCACCGCGCTGCTGGCCGGGTTGATGAACAGCAGCCGGACCCGGCAGCCCGATTCGGCGAGCCGGACGAGCCGGCGTCCGGAGAAGTTCTGGACGAGCAGGTTGAGCCCTATGCCGATGGCGTCGAGCCGCCGTGCCCCGCCGAAGAGGTCCTCGGCGGGCAGCTGGCGCTGGAGCCGGACCCGGTCGGGGTGGACGGAGACCACGTCCGCGTACCGGTCGCCGACCAGCTCCTCCACCGCGTCCACCGGTAGCCGGTCCGCGGAGGGCACCCCCGCCCCGCTGCCGAGGATGTCCAGGAGCCGGGCGGAGGCGCGCTCCGCCTGGGCGAGGACCGCTTCGTTCAGCGCGCGGTTGCGGGAGACGACGTTGCGCGCGACCTCCAGCTCGTCCAGGGCCAGCTCGACGTCCCGCCGGTCGTCGAAGTACGGCTCGAAACAGGGCCAGTGCTGGACCATCAGCTCCCGCAGCTGCGGCAACGTCAGGAAGCTGAGGACGTTGTCGTCGGCCGGGTCCAGCAGATAGCCCTTGCGGCGGGAGACCTCGCGTACGGCGACGGCGCGCTGCACCCACTCCTGCCCGGCCGGTCCGGCCGCGGCCACCACCCACTCCTCGCCGTGCACCGGCTCGTAGATCGGCCGGAGCACCGCGGCGACGACGGCGCGCAGACGCTGTTCGACCAGATTCAGCCAGATATAGGCGCGTCCGGCCCGCTGGGCCCGGGTGCGCACCTCGTTCCAGGCCTCCGAGCCCCAGTCCAGCTCGGCGCCGATCTCCATGGGCTGCGCGAGGGACACCGCCCCGGGCGGGGCATCGGTCGACTCCCCCTCGTGACCTGCGTCACCTGGGGGCAGCTCGAACCCTCCCGAGCTCACCCGCGTACCGCCTTCCACTCCCCCACCCAACGATCAAGGAAGGGTACTCCGGGACCGCGATCCGACGCAGCCCGATGCGCAGGCGACTTTCTCAACTCCCCTGCGCGTAAGGCTTGTTCCTTGCGGCGAGATCGGGTGGAGTGAGCGGATTCATAGTGATTCGGGCCCCTGCCCCGGGGCGGGAACCGGACGCCCGCCGGGTGGCGGGGTCCGCAAGCGCGTCCGGGGCGGCACGGGGATGTCCGAAGTTGACCGGTGCGGCCCGGGTCCGGCGACGGGACCCGGCCGCACCGGGCGACGTCCTAGGCGAGCACCGTGTTTTCGGGGAGTATTCGGGAAGCATCGGGCCGAGGAAAGCCACCGCACCCGGATCAGGAGTGGGAAGAGTCTTCATCATGCAGGTCTGGCCGGGACACGCTTACCCCCTCGGCGCCACGTACGACGGCGCCGGCACCAACTTCGCGGTCTTCTCCGAGGCCGCCCACCGGATCGAACTGTGCCTGTTGCACGACGACGGTTCGGAGACGGCGGTGGAGCTCCGCGAGAGCGACGCCTTCGTGCGCCACGCCTATCTGCCCGGGGTGATGCCGGGGCAGCGGTACGGCTTCCGGGTGCACGGCCCCTACGAACCCCAGCGCGGGCAGCGGTGCAACTCCGCGAAACTGCTGCTGGACCCGTACGCCCGCGCGGTGGCCGGAAAGATCCAGTGGGGCGAGGAGGTGTACGGCTATCCGTTCGGCAGGCCGGACGCCCGCAACGACCTCGACTCGGCCCCGCACACCATGAGCTCGGTGGTGGTCAACCCCTACTTCGACTGGGGCGACGACCGCCGCCCCCGGACGGACTACCACCGCACGGTGATCTACGAGGCCCATGTGAAGGGCCTGACGATGCTGCACCCGGGGCTTCCGTCCGAGCTGCGCGGCACGTACGCGGGGCTCGCGCACCCGGAGGTGATCGCCCATCTGACGGAACTGGGCGTCACCGCGATCGAGCTGATGCCTGTTCACCAGTTCGTGCAGGACCACCGACTTTCGGACATGGGGCTCGCCAACTACTGGGGCTACAACACCATCGGCTTCTTCGCCCCGCACAACACGTACGCCTCCTGGGGCGACCGCGGCGAGCAGGTGCTGGAGTTCAAGCAGGCGGTGAAGGCGCTGCACCAGGCGGGCATCGAGGTCATCCTCGACGTGGTCTACAACCACACGGCCGAGGGCAACCACCTCGGCCCGACGCTCTCCTTCCGCGGCCTCGACAACGCCTCCTACTACCGGCTCACCGACGACCAGCGCTACTACATGGACACCACGGGCACCGGGAACTCCCTGCTCATGCGGTCCCCGCACGTTCTCCAGATGATCATGGACTCGCTGCGGTACTGGGTGACCGAGATGCACGTGGACGGCTTCCGCTTCGACCTCGCGGCGACGCTGGCCCGGCAGTTCCACGAGGTGGACCGGCTCTCCTCGTTCTTCGACCTGGTGCAGCAGGACCCGGTGGTCAGCCAGGTGAAGCTGATCGCCGAGCCGTGGGACGTCGGTGAGGGCGGCTACCAGGTGGGCAACTTCCCGCCGCTGTGGACCGAGTGGAACGGCAAGTACCGCGACACGGTCCGCGATCTGTGGCGGGGCGAGCCGCGCACCCTGGCGGAGTTCGCCGGGCGGCTCACCGGCTCCTCCGACCTCTACCAGGACGACGGCCGCCGCCCGCTCGCCTCGATCAACTTCACCACCTGCCACGACGGCTTCACCCTGCACGACCTCGTCTCGTACAACGACAAGCGCAACGAGGCCAACGGGGAGGACAACCGGGACGGCGAGAGCCACAACCGGTCCTGGAACTGCGGCGCGGAGGGCGAGAGCGACGACCCGGAGGTCCTGGAGCTGCGCGCCCGCCAGATGCGGAACTTCATCGCCACGCTGATGCTCTCGCAGGGCGTGCCGATGCTGAGCCACGGCGACGAGTTCGCCCGTACGCAGAACGGCAACAACAACGCCTACTGCCAGGACAACGAGCTGGCCTGGGTGCACTGGCCCGATCCGGACGAGAAGGCCGACGCCCCCGCCTCGACGCTGCTGGAGTTCACCCGGGCCATGGTGTGGCTCCGCCGCGACCACCCCGTCTTCCGGCGCCGCCGCTTCTTCCACGGACGGCCGGTGGAGGGCACCCACGACGAGCTCTCCGACATCGCCTGGTTCACCCCCGAGGGCGAGGAGATGACGCAGCGGGACTGGCAGGCGGCCCACGCCAAGGCGATGACCGTGTTCCTGAACGGGCACGCGATCTCGGAGCCGGGGCCGCGCGGCGAACAGATCTTCGACGACTCGTTCCTGCTGATGTTCAACGCGAGCGCCGAGACGCTGGAGTTCGCCGTCCCGGTCGGCCACGGGGAGCAGTGGCAGGTCGTCGTCGACACCGCGCGCCCGGGCGGGGTGGAGCCGGGGACGGGACCGAAGGTCGCCGAGGGCGAACGGATCACGCTGATCGGGCGCAGCCTGACCGTGCTGAAGCGGCCCGCCTGAGGCCTCGGGGGCCGGGAGCGGGAGTGAGTGTTGCGCCCGGGGTGACACGGATCGCCCCGGGCGGGGTACGTAGGAGTCCATGACGCCCACCGCCACGTACCGGCTTCAGCTCCAGCCCGACTTCCCGTTCGCCGCCGCCGAGAAGGCCGTGCCGTACCTCGCCGCGCTCGGCGTCTCGCACCTCCACCTGTCGCCCGTCCTGGAGGCGGTCCCCGGCTCCCCGCACGGCTACGACGTGGTCGACCACAGCCGGGTCCGGGCCGAGCTGGGCGGCGAGGAGGGGCTGCGCTCGCTCGCATCGGCCGCCCGGGAGCACGGGCTCGGCCTGGTCCTGGACATCGTGCCCAACCACATGGCGGCCTCGCCGCGGCACAACCGGCGGCTGTGGGACGTGCTGCGCGAGGGCCCGTCCTCCCCGTCCGCCCGCTGGTTCGACATCGACTGGGCGGCCGGCGGGGGCCGGGTGCTGCTGCCGGTGCTCGCCGGGCCGCTCGGCGGAGAGCTGGAGCGCCTCTCGGTGGACGGGGAGGTGCTGCGCTACGGCGAGCTGGAGTTCCCGTTGCGCGCCGGGACGGCGGGCCTTCCCCTGCCGGAGCTGCTGGACGCCCAGCACTACCGGCTCGGCTGGTGGCGCCTGGCCCGCACCGAGCTGAACTACCGGCGGTTCTTCACCGTCTCCGAGCTGATCGGGGTCCGCGTCGAACACCCGGAGGTCTTCGACGCCACGCACGCCAAGGTCCTCGAACTGCTCCGCGACGGGGTGCTCGACGGGCTGCGCGTCGACCATCCCGACGGCCTCGCCGCGCCCGCCGCCTATCTGGAGCGGCTGAACGAGGCCACCGGGGGCCGCTGGACGGTGGTGGAGAAGATCCTCACCGGCGACGAGCGGCTTCCCGCGGAGTGGGCGGTCGCGGGCACCACCGGGTACGACGCGCTGCACCGGATCGACGGGTTGTTCACCGACCCGTCCGGCGCGGCGGAGCTGCTCGTCCGCTACCGGGAGTTCGCGGGCCCGCCGGGCGACCGGGGCGGCGACTGGACGGCGACGGTGCGCCGGGCCGCGTACCGGGTGGTGACGCATGAGCTGGCCGCCGAGACCGCGTGGCTGACCCGGCTCGCGGCCGGGATCTGCGGCCGGGACCCCGTGTTGCGCGACCACGCGCCCTGGGCGCTGGAGACGGCGGTCCGGGAGCTGCTGGTGCGGATCCCGGTGTACCGCCCTTACGTCACGGTGGGCGAACCGCCGACGCGGTTCGCCGAGGAGACGCTGACCGACGAGGCGGTACGGGACGCGAAGGCGGTGTTCTCCGTTCCGGAGGAGGCGACGGCCGTGGACGTCGTACGGGATCTGGCGCTCGGGCGGCTCGGCGGCGGGGAGGAACAGGCGGCGTTCTGCGCCCGGTTCGCGCAGACCGCGTCGGCGCTGCACGCCAAGTCGGTGGAGGACACGGCGTTCTACCGGTACGTCCCGCTGATCTCGGCCACCGAGGTGGGCGGGGACCCGGGGCGGCCCGCGGTGTCGCCGGAGGAGTTCCACGCCTTCGCGGCGCGGATCGCGCGCGACTGGCCCGCCACCGGAACGGTCCTGACCACGCACGACACCAAGCGCAGCGCGGACGTGCGGGCCCGGATCGCGGTGCTGTCCCAGTGCCCGGAGCGGTGGGCGGCGCTGGTGGCGGAGCTGTCGGCGGCGACCGCCGTGGCGGCCCCGGATCCGCAACTGGCGTGGGCGGCCTGGCAGTCGGCGTACGGCTGCGCGGAGCTGCCGGCCGAGGAGCTGTCCGAGCGGCTGGGGCCGGCGTTGCTGAAGGCGGTGCGGGAGGCGGGCCTGTTCACCAGTTGGACGGAGCCGGATCCGGTGTACGAGCGGGCGGTGGCGGATTTCGTCGCCGCCGGTCCGGGCGCCGGGGCGGGTGCGGCCCGGACGTCGGTCGCCGCGTTCGCGGACGCGCTCGCCCCGCAGGTACGGGCCCAGGTGCTGGGGGCGGCGCTGGTGCAGCTGACGATGCCGGGGGTGCCGGATCTCTACCAGGGCACGGAGTGCGAGTACCTGGCCCTGGTCGACCCGGACAACCGGCGGCCGTTCGGGCGGCCTGAGGCCGGGGGCGAGAAGCAGGCGTTGACGGCGGTGGCGCTGGGGCTGCGGCGGGAACTGCCGGAGGTGTTCGGGGAGTCGGGGACGTACGCACCGCTGACGGCCCGGGGCCCGGCCGCCCCCCACCTGGTGTCCTTCTGCCGGTCGGGCGAGGTGGTCACGGCGGTGACCCGGTTGTCGCTGCGGCTGGCCGAGGACGGGGGCTGGCGGGACACGGTGCTGGAACTGCCGGGCGGGGGCCCCTGGCGGGACCTGCTGTCGGCCTCGCCGGGCCGGGAGTTCGCGGGCGGCGCGGTGGCGGCGGCCGAGCTGTTCGCCGAGCGACCGGTGGCGCTGCTGCGGCGGGTGCGGGACTGACGGGCGGGGGCCGTGAACGTCAAGCGGCGGGTGCGGGACTGACGGGCGGGGACCGTGACCGTCAAAGCGGCGGGTGCGGGACTGACGGGCGGGGACCGTGACCGTCAAAGCGGCGGGTGCGGGGCTCACGGGCGGGGACCGTGAACGTCAAAGCGGCGGGTGCGGGGCTCACGGGCGGGGACCGTGAACGTCAAAGCGGCGGGTGCGGGACTGACGGGCGAGGACCGTGACCGTCAGGCGGCGGGTGCGGGGCTGACGGGCGGGGGCCGTGACCGTCAGGCGGCGGGTGCGGGACTGACGGGCGGGGACCGTGAACGTCAGGACGGGCGTACGAGGAGGGTGCGCGGGCCGCGGGTGAGGAGGCCGCCCGCCGCCGGGCGGAAGCCGTCGGCCCAGCGGATGCCGGGCATCGCCGTCAGCAGGGCGCGCAGGCCGTGTTCGGCCTCCAGTGCGCCGAGGAGCGCCGCGGGGCAGCCGGCCGGGCCGATGAGCAGCGGGTCGGCGTCGGCGCGCAGCGGGTCGAAGCGGTCGGGCGCGCTGAACCGGGCGGGGTCGCGGCCCGCCGCGCCGATGAGGCAGGCGACGGGTGCGTCGGCGGGGAGCGTGCCGCCGCTGACGGCCACCTCGGTACGGGTGCGGCGCAGCACGATCTGGACGGGTGGGTCGCGGCGCAGCGTCTCGGCCCACGCCCGCCCGAGCAGCGTGGCGGCCCCTTCGCCTGCCGTGGCGGCGGCCAGCAGGTCGGGGTCGTCGAGCATGTTGGCGAGGAACGAGGCGAGGGCGTGCTCGCGGAGGGCGGTGGGTCCGGCGCAGTCATCGGGTCCGCCGCCGGTCCGCCGGTGGGGGCGCCCGGGGCCGGGTGCCCAGGTCCGGGTAGGAGAGCCCGGCCGCGGCGGCGGCGCCGGCGGGCAGCCAGCGGCAGAAGTCGGCGACCAGGTCCGCCCGGTCGCGCCCTGCGATCCGGCGGGCCAGGACGTACGCGGTCCGCGCGACGGCGGGTTCGGCGGTGCGGTAGGGCACGGCCGACGGGACGCAGACCAGGCTGCCCCGGCAGAGGCCGAGCGGGACGGGGGCCCGCCCGCGCGGGGCCCCGTCGTGCGGGTAGCCGGTGAACCGGGGGTCGGTGAGGGCCAGGGCCACGTCCGCGTACCGGCTCAGCAGCCAGGCGCCGAGGCCCGGGTCGTAGCCGAGGGGGTAGTCGGTGCGCAGCAGGCGGTAGAGGCGCAGCCGGTACGGGTCCGTGGTGGCCCCGGGTGCCAGCAGGCCCGGCTGTCCGCCCGCGAGCCGGTGCGGGCGGCGGGCGGCGGGCAGGGCGTCGGGGCGGTTGGCCGGCATCCCGCGCCCCCTGGAAGTCGGTGCGCCGACGGTCGGCGCGCGCCCTCTCAGCGGACCACCGCCGGGGGCGTACCGCAGTCGGCGTACGGCCGTTCGGGTGAGAGGGCGGCGGGGCGGAGAGGGCGGATCCCGGCGGTGGGCAGGGAGCCGAGCAGTTCGGTGAAGGCCGCCGCCGCCCCGGTCAGCGCCACCCGAGAGAAGACGCCCATGGGTCGCAGCCAGGGCGGGTCGACGCCGAGCACCGCGCAGTCCTCGCCGATCGCGCTTCGGACGAGGTGGGCGGCGGCCGTGGACACACCGACGCCGGCCGCCGTCATCCGGACGGCTGTGGAGGTGTGCTCGGTCCACACCGCCGTACGGGGCACGAAGCCCGCCGCCTCGCAGACCCCTTCCAGGAAGGGGCGCCCGTCGATGAGCGGCTCCATGGCGCACCGCACCCAGAACCGGTCGGCGAACTCCTGGAGGGCGACCGAGGAACGCCCGGCCAGTGGGTCGTCGAACGGGACGACGAGGACGATCTCCTCCTCCCCCACCGGGACGACGGGGCCGGTCCAGCGCGCCGGCAGCGGCCCGACGGCCAGGTCGGCGATGCCGCGCTCCACCTCGTCCTCCAGGGCGTCGGTGGTCGCGTACTCGTGGAGGACGAGGCGCACGCCCGGATGGGCACGCCGCCAGTGGGCGAAGACGTCGGGGAGGATCCCGACGGCCACCGAGTGCACGGTGGCGATGTGCAGTTCGCCGCCCTCCGCCCCGGCGGCGGCGCGGGCCGCGCGGCGGGCCTGGGCGGCGCTGCGGACGGAGCGTTCGGCGTGCGGCAGGAAGGCCCGGCCCATCGGGGTGAGCAGGACGCCGCGCGGCAGCCGTTCCAGCAGCTCGCCCCCGACGGTCCTCTCCAGCGCCTTGATCTGGTGGGAGAGGGCGGGCTGGGTGACGTGGAGCCTTTCGGCGGCGCGGGTGAAGGAGGACTCCTCGACCACCGCGACGAAGTACTCCATCTGACGCAGGCTCATCCACCGCTCCTTCTGCGGGACTTCACGCCCCGCGTCCCATGAACGTTGTGCATCGACTCCACACGCATTGTGCCTTGGACGCATGACCGGGGCCGGGGAGAGGGTGGGACCCATGACGCTGACGAACGCGGAGAAGATCCACAGGAGCGGAACCACCACGGACGTACTGGTCATCGGCGGCGGGACCGGCGGCTATGCGACGGCGTTGCGCGCGGCGGCTCTGGGGCTGAGCGTCGTGCTCGCCGAGCGGGACGCGGTCGGCGGCACCTGTCTGCACCGCGGCTGCATCCCGAGCAAGGCGATGCTGCACGCCGCCGAACTCGTCGACGGCATCGCCGAGGCCCGGGAGCGGTGGGGTGTGAAGGCGACGCTCGACGCGGTGGACTGGCCCGCCCTGGTGGCGACCCGGGACGACATCGTGGCCCGCAACCACCGCGGGGTCGAGGCACAACTCGCGCGGGCCGGGGTCGAGGTGGTGCGTGGCAGCGCCGAGCTGACAGGCCCGCGCTCGGCCCGGATCGACGGGTTCGGGGAGGTCGTCGCCCGGCGCGGCGTGGTGCTGGCGACCGGGTCGCGGCCCCGGATGCTGCCGGGGCCGGGGGTGGACGGGCGGCGGGTGGTGACGAGCGACGACGCGTTGTTCGCGCCGGGGTTGCCCGGGTCCGTGCTGGTGGTCGGGGGCGGGGCGATCGGCGTGGAGTACGCCTCGTTCCACCGGTCGATGGGGGCCGAGGTCACCCTGGTGGAGGCCGCGGACCGGCTGGTTCCGCTGGAGGACGCGGAGGTGTCGCGGCACCTGCTGCGGGGGCTGCGGAAGCGGGGCATCCGGGTGGAGGCGGGGGCGCGGCTGCTGGAGTGGGGGGTGGTGGAGGAGGGGGTGCGGGCCGTCGTGCGGACCTCCCGGGGCGAGAGCGTCACGGTGGCGGCCGAGCGGCTGCTGGTCGCGGTGGGCCGGGAGCCGGTGACGGAGGGGCTGGGGCTCGCGGCGGCGGGGCTGGCCACGGACGGGCGGGGCCATGTGGCGCCCGCCGACTGGTCGCGGCTGGAGACGGCGGTGCCGGGCATCCACGTGGTGGGCGACCTGCTGCCGCCGCCGTCGCCCGGACTGGCCCACGCCTCTTTCGCCGAGGGGCTGTTGGTGGCGGAGACACTGGCCGGGCTGCGTACCTCCCCGATCGACTACGCCACCGTTCCCCGGGTCACGTACTCCTCACCGCAGACGGCCGCGGTGGGGCTGACCGAGGCGCAGGCCCGGGACGCGGGGCACGACGTGGTGGTGAACACCCTGCCGCTGACCGCCGTCGCCAAGGGCATGGTGCACGGCAGGGGCGGTCTGGTGAAGGTGGTGGCGGAGCGGGCGGGCCGGGTGCTGGGCGTGCATCTGGTCGGCCCGCACGTCTCGGAGATGATCGCGGAGAGTCAGCTCGTGGTCGGCTGGGACGCCGAGCCCGCCGATGTCGCCCACCACATCCATCCGCATCCGACGCTCTCGGAGGCGGTCGGCGAGGCGTTTCTCACGCTGGCCGGGCGCGGGCTGCACCAGCAGCACTGACCGGGCGGTCAGGCGGGCGGGTGACCGGGGCGGGGCGGTGGCGGCTCGGGCGGGTGGGCGGACGGCCGGGGCGCGGGCGGCGGAAGCTCGGGCGGATGCGCAGAGGAGCGGGGCGCGGGCGGCGGAAGCTCGGGCGGATGCGCGGAGGAGCGGGGCGCGGGCGGCGGAAGCTCGGGCGGGCGGTGGGCCGGGGCGGTGAGGCGGAAGCTCATCCGGCCGAAGCTCACCTGGTCCCCGTCCCGCACCGGGATGGAGCCGACGAGCCGCTGGCCGTTGACGCAGGTGCCGTTGGTGGAGCCGAGGTCGCGCAGCACCCAACGGCCGTTCCGCGCGGAGAGTTCGGCGTGCAGCCGGGAGACGGTCTCGTGGTTGAGCCGCAGTCCGTTGGCCGGGTCGCGGCCGATGAGCAGGGGGCGCGGGCCGGGGGCGGGGAGCAGGAGTTGGGGGAGCCGCTCGGTCTGCCAGGCGCGGCGCAGCCGCCCGGGGAAGGCGGAGATCCCGCCCACCGCGCGGACCAGTCCCTGGGACCAGCCGCTGCCGGCCTGCAGGTCGGAGGTGAGGGCCGCCAGCTCCTCCGGGCGCCGGGCCACCAGGGCGAGCTCCATGCGCCGCATGAAGGTGTCGTGCGACAGCTTGCCCTGTGCCGCGCCGTCTCTGAGCACGCCGAGGACACGGTCGCGCTGGGCGTCCGACAGCCGCGCGGGACCCGTGTGGAACTCGAAGGAGGACGTCACGTGGACGATTGTCGGGCCGAGGGGCCCGGGGTGTCCAGACGAGACCGTGTTTCCTCCCGCGCTGACCTGCGCCGCTCCTCGGCGGAGCCCCTTGCTAGGGTCTGCCGCTCATCCATCACGAGGAGACTCCGTGCCCCCTGTTCCACCCCGGTTGACGGTCCGTCCGCTGTCCGGACCCGATGAGCTCGACCTGTTCTGCGGCCTTTCCTACGTTCTCGACCACGAGCTGGCCGACGATCTCGCCACCGGGCGCCGCGTCCCGGGGTGGATGTGGGTCGCCCTGGACGGGGAGCGGGTCGTCGCCAGGGCCGCGTGGTGGACCGACGCGGCGGGCAACGAGCCGCTGGCGCTGGACTTCTTCGACCTGGACGACGCGCTGCCGGTCCCGGAGCGCGTCGCGATCGGCGTCCGGCTGCTGGAGACGGCGACGGCGGCCGTGCTGCCCGCCGGTGCGGAGCGGCCCGAGTACGGACGGTTCGTGCCGCCCGACTGGCACGAGGACCCCGTCGCCCGGGACGTCGTCGAGGCGCGGATCCGGGTGATGGAGGAGACCGGGGCCCGGATGCTGGTGGAGCGGCTGCGACTGGAGTGGCGGGCCGGTACGCCGGTGCCCGAGGACTCCGGCCGGCTGGTGTTCCGTCCGGTCGCCGGCCGGGAGGACCTGCTCGCGCTGATGGCGCCGGTGATGGAGGGCACCCTCGACGCCCACGGGCAGGAGGACCTGGCGTCCGGGCTCGATGTGCGCGAGGCGGCCGAGAAACACTACGACGAGGAACTGGCGGGGTACTCCACCCCGATGGACTGGTGGCGGATCGCCGAACTGCCCACCGGTGAGCCGGTCGGCTTCGTCGTCCCCGCGCGCAACAACTACCACCCTATCATCGCCTACGTCGGGGTGCTGCCCTCCCGGCGCGGGCACGGCTACATCGACGACCTCCTCGCCGAGGGCACCCGGGTGCTGGCCGCCGAGGGCGTGGACCGGATCCGGGCGGCGACGGACCTCGGCAACGTGCCGATGGCGAAGTCCTTCGAGCGTCTCGGGTACGTCAACTTCGAGCGGGCGTTCAACATGGTCTGGGACAAACCCCGTTGAGCCCCACCGCCGATCCGGCCCGTTAATCCGTTGGACGGCGCGCGCGGGGGCGGCTACGGTCGGCACCGACATCGGAACCGGTCGTGGAAGGAGGCGGGACACGTGCGCAGGAACATCCGCACCACCATCCGCAGTACGTCACTCTCGCGCTCCCGTCCCGCCCGTCGGGCGGTGTCGGACCTCGTCTGACCGGGAGCGCGGCATTCCGTCCCGGAGGACACCTTCATGACCGATATGGTCATCCGCGCGCTCACCCCGAGCGACGCCGCACTCTTCACCACGTTCGAGGACAGCCCGCTCGTCGGCCGGGCCGCCTTCGGCCACGCCTACACCTCGACGGCCGACGGCGGCGAGTACCGCCCCGACTGGTCCTGGGTCGCCCTGCGCGACGACACCGTGATCGCCAGGGCCGCCTGGTGGGGCGGGCCCGATGACACCGAGCCCGTCGTGCTCAACTGGTTCGACTTCGCGGACGGGGAGGCGGAGGCGGGCGCCGAACTCCTGCGCCGCGCCCCGTTCGACAAGGAGTACGAGGTGATCGCACCCGCCGGTTGGCGGGACGACCCGGCGGTGCGGGCCGCCGTCGAGGCGCGGGTCGCCGCCGCGACGGCGGCCGGCATGAAGCCGCTGGTCGAACGCTACCGCTATCGGTGGACCCCCGACTGCCCGCTGCCGCAGCGGACCGGGCGGCTCACCTTCCGCCCCGAGCCGGACGACGCGGTCGTCCTCGACGTGCTGCGCCGGGTCCACTCGGCCACGCTGGACGCCCACGCCCGCAAGGCCATCGAGGGCCCCGGCGGTCTGGAGGCGGCGGCCCAGGAGGAGCTGGACTTCTTCCACTGGTGCCCGTCGCCGAGGGAGTGGTTGCGGCTCGCTTTCACGCCGGACGGCGAGGTGGCGGGCATCCAGGTGCCCGCGCACAATCCGTCGGGGCCGTGCGTCGGCTTCATCGGGGTGGTCCCCGAGGCGCGCGGACACGGCTACGGCTACGACCTGCTGGTGGAGTGCACGCGCTTCCTGGTCGAGCAGGGCGCCGCGTTCGTCGCGGGCGCGACGGACCAGGGGAACGTGCCGATGGCCGCCGCGTTCGCCCGCGCCGGGTACCCGGTCATCCAGGAGTGGGTCCATCTGGCGTGAGGGCCCCGGCCTCCTCGGCCAGCCACTCCAGGCGGAGGCGCTGCTCGGCGGGGATCGTCGCGTCCTCGCCGCGCGGCCCCACGTTGAGCAGGACGTTTCCGCCGTCGGCCGTCGTGTCGCGGACCAGTGAGGTGAGGGCTTCGCGGCCGATGAAGGCGTCGGCCCCCGAGGCCCGGTTGTAGCCGAAGCTGTGGTCGACGCCCCGGGTGATCTCGTACGGGTCGAAGCCCTCGTAGCGGGCGTACTCCGGGGTGCGGAAGTCGAAGACGGGCGGTGTGCGCGGGACGAAGCCCTCGCCCCGCGCCACCGTCCGCCGGTCCCACCAGTTGTACAGCGCCTTCGCGCCGGGCAGGTTCAGGCCCCGCCAGTGCGGGGCGTAGGGCAGCAGCCGGTCGTTGACGACGCCGTGCGGGACGGTGAAGCGGTAGAAGTCGACCAGGGCGCGGATCTCGCCGGCGGAGGCGGGCCAGGCGATGTCGTTCCAGAGGATGTCGGGCCGGTAGCGGCGGATCAGCTCCCGCAGCTGGGCGTCGGCGTAGGCGGGGTAGCTCCCGCGCGGGACGGCGGAGAACATGTCGGCGGCGGTGCCGATGGGCCGGTCGTCGAAGGTCCAGTCGAGCCCGCCGGAGTAGTAGACGCCGAAGCGCAGGCCCTCGGCCCGTACGGCTTCGGCGAACTCGCCCACCACGTCCCGGGTGGTGTGCCACCCGGAGCGGTGCGGGTTCGCCGTCTCCGAGGGCCAGAGGCAGAACCCGTCGTGGTGCTTGGTGACCAGGACCGCGTATCCCGCCCCCGCTTCACGGAACGCGCGGGCCCAGGCGGCCGGGTCCCAGTCGGCGAGCCCGTCCTCGAAGTCGCGGCCGAACTCCGTGTAGGGGCGCTTCCCGTAGGTGGCGCGGTGGTGGGCGGCGACCGGGGAGCCGGGGAAGCGGAGCGCGTTCTCGTACCACTCCGCGTACGAGGTCCAGCCCAGCGGGGCACGCCGACCGGCCGCCGGAAGTTCGGCGACGGGGACGTAGGGCGGGGCCCAGCCGGGAACGGATGCCGGTGTCCAGTGAACGAAGATCCCCAGTCGGGCCCGGGACCACCATGAAGCGACCATGGCGGGAGTATTGATCATTCGGGGGAGCCGCGTAAGCCCCCTCGACCGCCGGATTCCGCTTCTGTGCCTTCTGCGCGCGGATCAGGTCGCGGCACCGGGCGGAGGAGCGCTTGGGCGCAATCCGTATGAGCGGGCGCCTCGCCGGGCAATGATCAGGGCCAGACCTTAATCGCCGGTGACGGGCGGCAGCAGAGCCTGTCGCGTGGATCGTGGAGCCCGCTCGCGGGCGGCCGCGCGCCCCGCCCAGGGACGAGGAGTGGTGGATGCAGTTCGAGGTGTGGGCCCCCGAGGCGGACTCCGTCGTGCTGGAGGCGGCGGACGTCCGGTGCCCGATGGCGCGTGATGCGGAGCGCGAGGGGTGGTGGACGGCCGAGGCGGAGGCCTCGGACGGGGTCCGGTACGGGTTCCGGCTGGACGAGGGCCCCCTGCTGCCGGACCCCCGTTCGCGGCGTCAGCCGGACGGGCCCGACGGCCCGAGCGCGGTCGTCGACCAGGAGGCGTACGCCTGGCGCGAGGCATGGGCGGGGCGACGGCTGAACCGCGCGGTGCTGTACGAGTTGCACGTGGGGACCTACACCGCCGAGGGCACCTTCGACGCGGCGGCGGCCCGGCTGGGCCATCTGGCGGAGCTGGGCGTCACCCATGTGTCGCTGATGCCCGTCTGCCCGTTCCCGGGCGTCAACGGCTGGGGGTACGAGGGCGTCTCGCTGTGGGCGGTGCACGAGCCGTACGGCGGTCCCGAGGGGCTGAAGCGCTTCGTGGACGCGGCGCACGGGCTGGGGCTCGGGGTGGTCCTGGACGTCGTCCACAACCACCTGGGCCCGTCCGGCAACTATCTGCCCGCCTTCGGCCCGTACTTCACCGACACCCACCACACCCCGTGGGGCGCGGCGGTCAACCTGGACGCGCCGGGCTCCGACGAGGTGCGGGCGTTCCTGCTGGGCAGCGCCCTGGGCTGGCTACGCGACTACCGGCTCGACGGGCTGCGGCTCGACGCGGTGCACGCGCTGGCCGACACCCGGGCGCTGACCTTCCTGGAGGAGCTGTCGGCGGCGGTCGACGCGCTGGCGGTCGAGGTGGGCAGGCCGCTCGGACTGATCGCCGAGTCCGACCTCTGCGACCCGCGCACCACGACCCCGCGTACGGCGGGCGGCCTCGGGCTGCACGCCCAGTGGAACGACGACTTCCACCACGCCCTGCACACCGCGCTCACCGGCGAGTCCCAGGGCTACTACGCCGACTTCGCCCGCGCCCCGCTCGCCGCCCTCGCCAAGACGGTGACGTCCGGGTTCTTCCACGACGGGACCTTCTCCAGCTTCCGGGGCCGCGTCCACGGCCGTCCGGTCGACGTGACGCGCACCCCGGCCCACCGCTTCGTGGGCTACGCGCAGACGCACGACCAGATCGGCAACCGGGCGCTCGGCGACCGGCTGGCCACCTCCCTGAACTCCGGGCTCCAGGCCTGCGCGGCGGCCCTGGTGCTGACGGGCCCGTTCACGCCGATGCTCTTCATGGGCGAGGAGTGGGGGGCGCGGACCCCCTGGCAGTTCTTCACCGACCACACGGATCCGGATTTGGCCGAGGCCGTACGCAACGGCAGGCGGCGGGAGTTCGGGGCGCACGGCTGGTCGGAGGAGGAGATCCCCGACCCCCAGGACCCGGCGACCCGGGACCGGTCCTGTCTCGACTGGTCCGAGCCGAAGCGCGAACCGCACGCGCGGCTGCTCGCCTGGTACCGCGAACTGATCGCGCTGCGGCGTACGCTGCCGGATCTGCACGATCCCGACCTGGCCTCGGTGAAGACGGCGTTCGACGAGGACGCGCGCTGGCTGGCGTACCGCAGGGGCGACCTGCGGATCGCGGTGAACCTCGCGGCCGAGCCGGCCGCCATCCCGCTGGGCTCGGGCCGTCACCGGCGGTTCGGCGGGCGGGTGTTGGCGGCCTGGGAGCCGGTGGAGGTCCCGGGGGCGGACGGGGTCCTGCGTCTGCCGCCGGAGTCGTGCGTGGTCCTGGCCGACGACTGAGCGGTATCGATGACTCGTCGGTTTCTTGTCTTCGCGTGCACTTCAACTCGTAACGTTCGGGACAGCGCACGAAACCACGAGAGGAACACAATGAAGCAGCGATTCCTGGGGCGTTCGGGGCTGCGCGTCAGCGAACTGTGCCTGGGCACGATGACGTTCGGCCAGGACACCGACGAGGCGGCCGCGCATCGGATCCTCGACACGTTCACGGAGGCGGGCGGCACGTTCGTCGATACGGCCGACGTGTACAACCAGGGCGTCTCCGAGGAGATCGTCGGCCGCTGGCTGAAGGGCCGCAGACGCGACGATCTCGTCATCGCCACCAAGGTGTTCGGGACGATGGGCGAGTCCCCGAACGCGGGCGGGCTGAGCCGCAAGCACATCGTGTCGGCGGTGGAGGCGAGCCTGCGCCGCCTCGGCACGGACCACATCGACCTGTACCAGACGCATGTGTGGGACGCGACGACGCCGGTCGAGGAGACCCTCTCCACCCTGGACACCCTGGTGAAGGCGGGCAAGGTCCGCTACCTCGGCGCGAGCAACGTCTCCGCCTCCCAGCTCCAGCGCTCCCAGGACCTCGCGGACCGGAACGGCTGGGAGCGGTACGTGTCCCTCCAGCCGCTGTACAACCTGCTGGCGCGCGAGATCGAGTGGGAGCTGGTCCCCGTCAGCGCGGCGGAGGGCGTCGGCATCATCCCGTGGAGCCCGCTCCAGGGCGGCTGGCTGACCGGCAAGTACCGGCGCGGGATGACCGCCGCCGCACCGGGCACCCGGGAGGCCCGCTACCAGGAGGAGCTGGGCCGGGAGGCCTGGCGGGAGCGGGACAACGAGGAGACCTGGCGGGTTGTGGAGGAGGTCGTCGCGGTGGCCGGGGAGGCGGGCCGCACCCCGGCGCAGACCGCGCTGCGCTGGCTGCTCGGCAAGCCCGGCGTCACCGCGCCGATCGTCGGGGCCCGGACGCCGGAGCAGCTGGCCGACAGTCTCGGCGCGGCGGGCTGGGAGCTGACGGCGGAGCAGGCCGAGCGGCTGGACGCGGCGAGCGCCCGGCCGCTGCCCTACCCGTACGACGTCCTGCACCGCTTCCGTGACCGGGAGCCGCGCGACGACTGAGCCGGGGAGGCCCGGGGCCGCCTACTCGACGACGGCCAGTTCGCGGGCGGTGGTGTTGAGCCGCCGCCCGCCGTCCTCGGTGACGGCCACGATGTCCTCGATCCGGACGCCGAAGCGGCCCGGGAGGTAGATGCCCGGCTCCACGGAGAAGCACATGCCGGGCACCAGCGGCTGCTCCTCGCCCTCGATCATGTAGGGCGGCTCGTGGGTGGTGACGCCGATGCCGTGGCCGGTGCGGTGGATGAACCGTTCGCCGTAGCCGAATTCGGTGATCACCGCGCGGGCGGCCCGGTCGATCTCCTGGCAGGCGACACCGGGCCGGACGGCGGCGCAGCCCGCCTGCTGGGCCTCACGGACGATGTCGTGGACGCGCTGTTCCTCGGCGGTGGGCTCGCCGACGTGGACCGTACGGGAGGTGTCGGAGCCGTAGCCGTGCTTGAGGCCGCCGAAGTCGAGGACGACCATGTCGCCGCGCTCGATGGTGCGTGTCCCCGCCTCGTGGTGCGGGTTGGCGCCGTTCGGGCCGGAGCCGACGACGGTGAAGTCGACCTGGGAGTGGCCGAACTCGCGGAGGAGGGCGGCCAGGTCGGTGGCCACGTCGACCTCGCGGCGGCCGGAGAAGCGCACCTTGAGGATCTCCTCGTACGTGGCGTCGGCGGCGGCCCCGGCGGCGGTGAGCCGTTCCAGTTCGGCGGCGTCCTTCACCGCGCGGAGCATCGGGAGCGCTTCGGTGAGCGCGGTGTAGGAGGTGCCGGGAAGCTCCCGCTGGAGGCCGAGCAGATGCATCGCCCAGGCGTTGTCGCTGACGCCGAAGCGGCCCCCGGCGTCCAGCAGCGGGGCGGTCACCGCGTACGGGTCCTTGCCGTCGGTCCAGTCCCGCAGGGTGAGGGCGGGCGCCCCGGTGGCGGCGGCCGCGTCGGGGGCCTCCAGGGTCGGAACCACCAGGACCGGGTCCTGGCCGGCCCGCAGCACGAGGAGGGTGAGGCGTTCGGTGCTCACGGGGCGGTAGCCGGTGAGGTGGACGAGGTCGGGACCCGGCGCGACGATCACTCCGGCGAGCCCGGCCTCGGCGGCGGACTCGGCGGCGCGCGCCATCCGGGCCCGGTAGTCGTCGGCGGTGAAGGGCGGCGGGGCGGACTGCTGGGCGGACGGGCTCGGGCTGGACATCAGGGCCTCCTGGCGGTGCGACACGGCACACAGCATCCTGCCCGCCCGGCGGCGCGTACGCGACCGGCTTGCCGGAGTGTGTCGGGCGCCGGCGACGCCGGGTCAGAGGCGCACGACCAGGTCCGCCCGGTCCCGGCCCCGCTCCACCAGCCGGGCGTTCGCCTCGTCGGACCGGGCCACCCACTCCTCCGCGCCACGCCGGGGCCTGCCGTGGCGGACATGGCGGTCGACGAGCCGGCGCACCCGCACCGCCGGGTCGAGCTCCAGGAACCACACCTCGTCCAGCAGGGCGCGCACCGGGGCCCAGGGGCCGTCGTCGAGCAGCAGGTAGTTCCCCTCCGTGACGACGAGCGGGACGTCCGGCGGCACGGGCAGCGAACCGGCGACCGGCTCCTCCAGGGACCGGTCGAAGGCCGGGGCGTAGACCGCGTGCAGCGGGTCCGGTGCGCGCAGCCGCCGCAGCAGGGCCGCGTACCCGGCCGCGTCGAAGGTGTCGGGGGCGCCCTTGCGGTCGGCGCGGCCGAGGCGCTCCAGCTCGGCGGCGGCGAGGTGGAAGCCGTCCATCGGGACGAGGGCGGCGCGTCCGTCCAGGGCCGCGACGAGCCGTTCCGCCAGGGTGGACTTCCCGGCTCCGGGCGGGCCCGCGATCCCCAGCACGCGCCGCCCTCCGGTCTCCGCGAGGGTGCGGGCCCGGTCCGTCAGCGCGGCCCGGCCGCCGGTGGTCGTGCCGTCCAGGATGTCCATGCGGGGCATTGTGCGCCGGCGGGGGCCCCGGCGTTACCGTGACGGCGTTAGTGTTACGTATAACCCCTCGATGGAAGGCTCCCCCGCCATGTCCCGTATCGCCCTGGTCACCCTGGTCGTCCGCGACTACGACGAGGCTCTCGCGTTCTACCGCGACGCGCTCGGCTTCCAGGTGGCGGAGGACACCGACCGGGGCGACGGCACCCGCTGGGTGGTGGTGCGCCCGCGCGGGTCCGCGCCCGGCACGGGGCTGCTGCTGGCCCGTGCGAAGGACGAGGCGCAGGGAGGGGCGGTGGGGGCGCAGACGGGCGGCCGGGTCGGCTTCTTCCTGCACACCGAGGACTTCGCGGCCGACCACGCCCGGATGACGGCGGCCGGGGTGCGGTTCCTGGAGGAGCCCCGGCACGAGACGTACGGCTCGGTCGCGGTCTTCGAGGACCTCTACGGCAACCGCTGGGACCTGCTCCAGCCGGCCGCCTGACCCGCACCGCCCCCGATACGGCCCCGCCACCGGCTCCTCACGGGGTGAACCCGTCCCGGCCCTCCAGGTACGCCAGCACCGCGAGGACGCGGCGGTGGACGGCGCCGTCGTCCGGATCCAGACCGAGCTTGGCGAAGATCGAGCCGATGTGCTTGCTCACCGCCCTTTCGGAGACGGTGAGTTCGGCGGCGATGGTGGCGTTCGCCTTGCCCTGCGCCATGTGCTCCAGGACCTCGCGCTCGCGGGCGGTGAGGCTCTGGAGCGGGCCCGCCGAGGACTTGCGGGTGAGGAGCTGGGTGACGACCTCCGGGTCGAGGGCGGTGCCGCCCGCCGCCACCCGGTCCAGGGCCTCCAGGAACTGCTCGACCCGGCCCACCCGGTCCTTGAGCAGGTAGCCGATGCCCCGGGCGCCCCGGGCGAGCAGCTCGGCGGCGTACGTCTCCTCGACGTACTGCGACAGGACCAGGATCGGCAGGCCGGGCAGTTCGGCGCGGGCGGCGATCGCGGCCCGCAGCCCCTCGTCGCGGAAGGTGGGCGGCAGCCGTACGTCCAGCACGGCGACGTCCGGGCGGTGTTCGAGCAGGGCGGGCAGGATCTCCGGGCCGGCCGCCGCGTCGGCCACCACCTCGTGTCCGGAGCTGGTGAGCAGGAGGACGAGGCCCTCGCGCAGGAGGGCGTTGTCCTCGGCGATCACGATCCGCACGGCAGCTCCACTTCGATGTCCGTCGGCCCCCCGGCGGGGCTGCTGACGCGGGTGGCGCCGTCCAGGGCGGCGACCCGCCGCCGGATGCCCACCAGCCCGCTGCCGGCGCGTTCGTCCGCGCCGCCGCGACCATCGTCGCCGATGGTCACCCGCAGGAGGCCGGGGGGCCGGTCGACGCGGACCCGGGCGGCGGTGGCGCCGCTGTGCTTGCTGATGTTGGTGAGCGCCTCGGCGACCACGAAGTAGGCGGCGGCCTCGATCGCGGCGGGCAGCCGCCGCCCGTCCTCCACCCCGTCCAGGTCCGCCGTGACGGGTACGGCGACATCGGCGGCCAACGCCCGTACCGCACCGGCCAGTCCACGGTCGGTGAGGACCGGCGGGTGGATGCCGCGCACCACGTGCCGCAGCTCGGCGAGCGCGGCCTCGGCACCGTCCTGGGCCTCGTCCAGGCGGGCCCGCGCGGCGGCCGGATCGCGGTCGAGCAGCTGTTTGGCCAGCCCGATCCGCATCGACAGGGCGACGATCCTGGCCTGGGCGCCGTCGTGCAGATCCCGCTCGATGCGCCGCAGTTCGGCCCCGTGCGCGGCGACCGCGCCGGCCCGGCTCTCGGTGAGGTGGGCGATCCGCTCGGTGAGTTCGGCGGCGGGCGGCGGGGCGAGCAGGGCCAAGGTCCAGCCCGCCGAGAGGTCGGCCAGCACCGGGTGCCAGCGCAGGGCCCAGCCCGGCCGGTCGGGCGGCTCGATACCGTACTCGTCGGCCCGCCGCCGGTCCACCAGTCCCACGACGGACAGCGCGACGCCGTCCACCAGCAGGGCGACGGGCCACAGGATCATCGTGAGGTAGCCGAGCCCCATGCCGAAGAGCGTCTGGACGGGCAGCCAGAGCGCGAGCCGCCAGGTGGTCCGGTCGGTGAGCGTCCGCCGGACCCGTTCGGGCAGCTCGCCGCCGCCCAGCGGCGGATAGGAGGCGGGGCGGTGCCCCGGCCCGAGCCGGGCCGCCGCCCTGCGGCTCTCCGCCGAGGCGGCCCGGCGCAGCAGCGTGGCGGCCTCCGGCAGCGCGGGCAGCCCGATGATCGCGACGGCGAACAGGAGGGCGGCCACCACCAGGAACGCGCCGACGTAGGTCAGCATCGCGACCCCGATGCCGATGAGGAGGTAGCGCGAGGCGTCCCAGGAACGCCGGACGGCGGCCGTGAGGGGACCGGGCGGTGAGCTGCTCATGGCAGCCCACGGTACGGGGGCGGTCCCTGCGCCGGAGGGGTGCGGTCCCCCGGGTGGGGGTGGAGCTGGCTGCACCCCCGGTCCGGTAGTGCGCACCCTCGCCCGGCGGCCCCCCGGCTCGTAGCGTTCTAGCAGGTCAACGGTACGGGGACGGTGGAGGCGAACAGTGGGTACGACGATGGTGGAGCAGGCGGCCGCGCTCGGTCTGGAGGGGGTGAGCCGGAGCTACGGGCGGCGTGGGAGCAGCCGGAGGACGACGGCGCTCGACGGGGTCAGCTGCGCGGTCCCGGCCGGCAGTTTCACCGCGGTGGTCGGACCCTCGGGTTCGGGCAAGAGCACCTTCCTCCAGGTCGCGGCGGGCCTGGACCGGCCGACCTCGGGCACGGTCAGGATCGCCGGCACGGATCTCGGGTCGCTCTCGGAGGCCGCGCTGACCCGGCTGCGCCGGGACCGGATCGGGTTCGTCTTCCAGTCGCACGCGCTCAACCTGGTGCCGTCGCTGTCCATCGAGGAGAACGTGGTGCTGCCGCTGGTGCTGGGCGGCGCGGACCCGGGCGGCCCCGATGTGCTGGCGCGGGGGCGGGAGTTGCTGGCCCGGGTGGGTCTCGCGGGGCGGGGCGGCGACGGGCCGGCGACGCTGTCGGGCGGCCAGCAGCAGCGGGTCGCGGTGGCGCGGGCGCTGGTGACGGAGCCCGAGGTGATCTTCGCGGACGAGCCGACCGCCTCTCTCGACCCGGAGTCCGCGGAGCTGGTGCTGGCGCTGCTGCGGGACGCCGTGCTGGTGGAGGGCCGCACGGTCGTGATGGTCACCCATGACCCGGTGGCGGCGAGCTGGGCGGACACCGTGCTGACGATGGACGGCGGTCGGCTGCGATGAGAAGGCGTACGGGCCCGGAGGCCCAGGAGCAGTCGGAAGTACCGGACGAGCGTAGGGGCCCGATGGCCCAGGAGCAGTCGGAAGTACCGGACGGGCGTACGGGCGCGGCGGCCCGGGAGGCGTCGGGAGCACGGACCGGACGTGCGAGCACGGCGGTGCGGGAGCCGCTGGGGGTACGGCAGGGGTCGCGGCGGGCGTCGGCGTTCCTGGCCCGGCGGTCGCTGGCCACGCACCGGCGGGCCTGGGCGGCGGTGATCGTGGCGACGGGCGCCGCCGCCGCGCTGGTCGGCGCGTTCGCGTTCGTCGTCGGCTCGCTGCTGGTGGCCGCGCCGCCGGTGCAGCGGTACGCGGGCGCGGACGCGGTGGTGGCGGCGGACCAGAAGGTGTCGTACACCGCGAAGCCCTGGGGCAGCGAACCGCGGACCACGACGGCGTATCTGCCGGAGCGGGCTCGCCTGGACCGGTCGGTGCTGGCCGCGGTGGCGGGGGCCGAGGGCGTGGCGGAGGCCGTCGCGGACGATTCCGTGCCGGTGTCCACGGGCGACGGGCGGCCCGCGGTGGGCCGCTCCTGGCCGTCCGCCGCGCTCACCCGGTACGAGCTGGCCGAGGGCCGGGCCCCCAGGGACGCGAGCGAGGTCGTCCTGGACGGCGCGCTCGCGGCGGGCGGCCATGCCCCGGGCGAGCGGGTCGTGCTGCGGGCCGACGGAGCCGCCAGGACGTACACCGTCAGCGGGATCGCCCGCACCGGGCACGGCGGCGACGCTCCCCCGGCCGTGTTCTTCACCGAGCCCCGGCTTACCGCCCTGGCCGGGCACCCGGGCCGGATCGACGCGATCGGCGTGGTCGCGGAGGAGGGCGTCTCGCCGGATGCGCTGCGGGACGCGATCGGCGCGGTCCTGCCGGAGCGTTCGGGCGTCCCCGGGTCCGACCGGGGGGTGCGGGTGCTGACGGGTGCGGAGCGCGGGGAGGCCGAGCACGTGGACGCGCTCGGCGGACGCGGCGACCAGCTGGCTCTGCTCGGTTCGATCGGCGGCACCGTGCTGATGGTGGCGCTCCTCGTGATCGCCTCGACGCTGTCCCAGGCGATCCGTCAGCGGTCCGGGGAGCTGGCGCTGCTGCGGGCGGTGGGGGCCTCGCCCCGTCAGCTGCGGTCCGCGATCGGCCGGGAGGCGGGCCGGGTGTCCGCGGCGGCGGCGCTGCTGGGCGGCCTCGGTGCCGTGCCGCTGGGTCTCGCGATGCGTTCGCTGCTGACGACCGATCCGCTGCCGCTGCCGGTGCCGTGGTGGTTGTCGCCCGCCGCGGCGCTGACCGGCGGGCTGCTGGTCGCGCTCCTGGCGCGGCCCGTCGCGATGCTCGCCGCCCGGTCCATCACCCGGCTGCGGCCGGCCGCGGCGCTGGGTGCGGCGACGGCGGACGAGCCGAGCGAGCCGGGACGGTTCCGTACGGTGGCGGGGGTCGTGCTGGCCTTCGCCGGGATCAGCTCGGCGGCGGTCGCGACGACGCAGAGCGGTCAGGCGGCGGGCGCGGCCGCCTCGGGCGCGGCGATGTCCCTGGTGATCGCGGTCGCCCTGCTGGGGCCCCGGATCTCCCGGATCGTCCTGGGAACGCTGGGCCGTCCGCTGCGGAAGGCGGGCGGGGTCTCGGGGTTCCTGGCCGAGCGGGCCGCCTCGGCGCACACCCGGCGGCTCGCCACGGCGTTCACCCCGATCGTGCTGGTGGTCGCGTTCGTCTGCGTCCAGCTCGCCTCGGGGCCGACGATGGAGCGGGCCGCCGGCCACCAGGCGTCCGCCGCGCTGCGGGCGGACCTGGTGGCGACGGGCGGCGTGGCGGGGCTGCCCGCCGGGGCGGCTCGGGCGGTGCGGGAGGCTCCGGGGGTCACGGCGGCGACCGGGGTGCTGCGTTCGGCGGTCGTCCTGGCCGACCGGCAGGCCGGCGAGCCGGTGCTGACGCGGCTGCCCGTGCTGGGCGTGGAGGCGCGCGGCCTGTCCGGCACGCTCGATCCCGGCGTCACGGCGGGCGACCTGGACCGGCTCACGGGGCGGGACGCCGTCGCGGTCGGGGCGGACCGGGCGAAGAGCCTCGACGTCGGCCCCGGGGACCGGGTCGCGCTGCGGCTCGGCGACGGTACGCGGGTGGAGCCCCGGGTCGTCGCGGTGTACGAACACGAGCTGGGCCTGGGCGAGTTCCTCTTCCCGCGCGAGGCGCTGGCGGGCCATGTCTCGGCCGCGCGGGACCAGGTCGTGCTGATCCGGACCGAGGCCGGGACCGGGACCAAGGCCGGGTCCGAGGCCGGGACCGGGACCGGGGCTGCGTCCGGGACCGGGACCGAGGCCGGGACCGGGACCGGGGCCGAGGCCGGAACCGGGACCGGGGCGGACCCGGCGGCCGCGGTGCGCCAGGCGCTGGCTCCGTACGGCGGCGGGGTGGCGGTGCGGGCGGCCACGGGCGACGACGTGGCGATCGCTCCGCCGGTGTCGGACGGGGACAACGCCGTGATCGTCATCGGTGTCGGGGTGATCGGCGGCTTCGCGTTGCTGGCGGTGGTGAGCACGCTGGCGCTGATCACGATCGGCCGCCGGGGCGAGTTCCGGCTGCTGCGGATGGTCGGAACGGGGCGTCGGCAGCTACGGCGGATGCTGGTGCTGGAGACGGGCCTGGTCACGTTCGCCGGGCTGGTGATCGGCACGGCGGTGGCCGCGGTCCCGCTGACCGCGTTCGCCGTCTCGCTGGCGGGCACGGCACCGTATCTCCCGCCGGTGCACTACGCGGTGATCGCGGGGGCGGTGGCGCTCGCCGCGGCGGCGGGGACGCTGATCCCGGGCGCGTCGGCCGGGGGACGCTTCGTCCTGGGACGCCGGGCGGGGTGAGGAGCGGGGCCCGAGGGCCGGGCGGAGGGTGCCGGTGCCGCCGGTGAGGGCGCCCCACCCGATCCGCGGCACCCCGACGCGGCACCCTCCGGCCTGCCGGAGGGTGCCGCGTCGGGCTCAGGTCGTGCCGCGGGCCATCAGGCGGTACGGCACGACGAGCTCCTGCGGGGGAACCGTGTTCCCCGGGCTGTAGATGCGGTCGGCCAGGCATTGCAGGGATCGTTCGGCGATCTGTCGCTTGTCCGGTGAGACGGTGGTCAGCGGAGGATTGCTGTATTGACCGTCCTCGATGTCGTCGAACCCGACGAGCGCGACGTCCTCGGGCACGCGCAGGCCGCGTCGGTGTGCTGCGTGAAGGGCGCCCAGGGCGAGTTCGTCGCTGAAGGCGAACACGGCGTCGGGGGCGACCGGCCCGTCCAGCAGTTCGGTCATGGCCCGGGCGCCGTCCGCCCGGTGCAGGGCGACGACGGCACGCTCCGCGTCCTCGTTCCGGGGAAGGCCGGCGCGGTCCAGGGCACGCCGGTAGCCCTCCAGACGCAGTCGGGCGGTGTCGTTGTGCAGATGAGGCTGCGTGCCGATGGCGGCGATACGTCGCCGGCCGAGGCCGATCAGGTGGCCCGTGGCTTCTTCGGCCGCGGCGATGTTGTCGACGGCCACACGATCGGCAGCTCCGTGCGAACCGCGCTCGCCGAGCAGGACCAGGGGGACCGTCGGCCCGGTGGCCGCGAGTTCGGCGGGGTCGAGCGCCCAGGGGCTGATGATGAGGCCGTCGACCACGCGTCCGCCGCCCGGCGTGAGCAGTCGGCGCTCGGCCTCCGCGTCCCCCCGCGTCTGGTCGATGACGACGGTCCACGAGCGTCGTCGGGCTTCGTCCAGCAGGAGCGCGGCCAGTTCGCCGAAGTAGGGGGATTCCAGCTCGGGGACGGCCAGGCCGATGATGCCGGTGCGGCCGGCGCGCAGACTCCGGGCAGCGAGGTTGGGGCGGTAGCCGAGCTCGTCGATCGCTTCCTGTACGCGTCGGCGGGTCTCCGCCGCCACCGGCGCCGATCCGCTGACCACGTTGGACACGGTGCGCACGGAGACTCCGGCCCGGGCGGCCACATCCTTCAGACGACTGCTCACCTCGGCATCCTGTCATGCGCGCCCGAGCCTCCCGCACCAGGGTATTGCAACGTTGCATGCATCGATGTAAGTGTAGGGCGGAAGCTCCGTTCGCAAGAAGGCGAGGATGACCGTGCCCGCAACCCCCGACGCGTCCACCACTGCTGACGTCGATGCCGTGCCCAGCCCTACCGATGCCCCCGTGGAAGTGGCGCAGGACGTGGCCGCCCTGTACGCGGCCGGCATCACCGCGCTGAAAGGGGCCTTCACCGTGGAGTGGGTCGACCGGCTGCGCGAGGACATCGAGGCCGCGTTCGAGGAGGCTCGTTCCAGGCCGGGCGGCGCGGTGGGCCGGGGGCCCCAGCGCTACTACGTGGAGATCCACCCCGAGCAGTTGCGGGGATTCGTCGAGCTCGTCGACCACCCCTGGGTCCGGTCGGTGGCCACCGCCGTCCTCGGCCCCGACTACCGCATCGTCGAGCTCGGATTCGACGTACCCCTGGAAGGCGCGGTGAACCAGCCGTGGCACCGCGACTTCCCCATCCCGGAGAACGCCCGCACCGAACGCCGGCTCACCTCCCTCGCGTTCAACGTCACCGCCGTCGACACGGACCCCGACATGGGCCCCTTCGAGATCGCGCCGGGTACCCAGTGGGACGACGAACCCGATTTTGAGCACGGAATGTTCCCGGCCCGCCGGAGCTACCCCCGCTACGAGCGCCTCGCGGTGCGCAAGTATCCGCAGCGCGGCGACATCTCGGCCCGCTCCGCGCTCACCATCCACCGCGGCACCAAGAACGAGTCGGCCAAGGCCCGGCCCGTCCTCGTGCTGGGACTCGACGGACCCGACGCGCAGAATGCCGACCGCCACGACGCCGCTGTCTCACGGCAGTTCTGGGACGGCCTGCCGCAGCGGGTCCGTGACCACCTCGACTGCCCGGTCGTCGACGAACTGACGCCCATCACGCAGAAGCACACCATCGAGGGTCTGGTCATGGGCGCACCCTGAACCGGGCGGGGCCCTCATCGCCCGATCGAGGGGGGCTGCCGGGACCGGGACAGGGCCGGCGTTCAGGCCCGCGCCAGGCCCACTTCCCGTACGGCCACCGCCTCCATCGCGTCCAGTACCGGCCGGATCAGCGGATGGCCCTCGGCCCCCTGCCGTACGGCCGCGAAGACGCGGCGGGTGGGGGCGCTGCCCTCGACGGGGCGGACGACCACCCCGGTCAGCTCCATCCCGCGCAGCGCGGACCGGGGCACCAGGGCCACCCCGGCGTCGGCCCCGGCCAGGGCGACCACGGCGCGGAAGTCGTCCGAGGAGTGTTCGAGGCGGGGGACGAACCCTGCGAACTCGCAGGCCAGGACCACCACGTCATGGCAGGGGTTGCCCGGGTAGGGACCGATCCACGGGTCCTTCGCGAGGTCGGCGACCGCCACCTGGTCCTGGTCCGCGAGGCGGTGGTCCACCGGGAGCACCGCGTCGAACGGCTCCGAGTAGAGGGGGACGCGGGTCAGGCGGCGGTCGTCCTCGGCGGGCGCGCCCCGGTATTCGACGGCCACCGCCACGTCGACCTGCCGGTCCAGCACCATCGGCACGCTCGCGTCGCCCTCCGCGTCCTGGACCTTGACCCGGATGCCGGGCGCGGTGCGGGCCAGCTCGGTGAGGGCGGGGGCGAGGACGAGGCCGATGCCGGTGGCGAACGCGGCGACCGTGACCGTACCGGCGACGCCCGCGCTGTAGTCGGCGAGCTCCGCCTCCGCTCGCTCCAGCTGGGCCAGGACCACGTTGGTGTGGCTCAGCAGGATCTCCCCGGCGGCCGTGAGCCGGGCGCCTCGCGCACCGCGTTCGACGAGGCGGTGGCCGGTCTCCTGCTCCAGGGCGGCGAGCTGCTGGGAGACGGCGGAGGGCGTCAGGTACAACGCGGCGGCGGCCGCGGTCACCGTGCGGTGGTCGGCCACCGCACGGAGGATTCGCAGCCGCCGCGCATCGATCATGTGCCCATTGTCCCAGGTCGCGTCGGCTGCCCGACCCGGTGAGCGGTTACGCCTCCGCGTCCAGGGCGGCCCGCGCGTCGACGAACGCGTCCACGGCGCGGTTGACGTCGGCCGTGGAGTGGGCGGCGGAGAGCTGGACACGGATCCGGGCCGCGTCCTGCGGGACGACCGGGTAGGAGAAGCCGATCACGTACACCCCGCGCTCCAGGAGCAGTTCCGCCATCCGGCCGGCCTTGCCCGCGTCCCCGATCATGACGGGGGCGATGGCGTGGTCGCCGGGCAGGACGTCGAAGCCCTCCTCGGTCATCCGGGTGCGGAAGAGCGCGGTGTTGGCGTTGAGCTGCTCGCGCAGGTCGCCGGCGGACTCCAGCAGGTCGATGACCTTGAGGGAGGCGGCGGCGATGACCGGGGCGAGGGAGTTGGAGAAGAGGTACGGGCGCGAGCGCTGGCGCAGCAGGGCGACGATCTCCGCGCGGGCCGCGACGTAACCGCCGGAGGCTCCGCCCAGCGCCTTGCCGAGGGTGCCGGTGATGATGTCGACCCGGTCCATGACGCCGTGCAGTTCGGGCGTGCCGCGTCCGCCGGGGCCGACGAAGCCGACGGCGTGCGAGTCGTCGACCATGACCATGGCGTCGTAGCGGTCGGCCAGGTCGCAGATCTCCTGGAGGGGGGCGACGTAGCCGTCCATGGAGAAGACGCCGTCGGTGACGATGAGGCGGCGGCGGGCCCCGGCCGCCTCCTTGAGGCGCGTCTCCAGTTCGGCCATGTCGCGGTTGGCGTAGCGGTGGCGCTGGGCCTTGGAGAGCCGGATGCCGTCGATGATGGAGGCGTGGTTGAGGGCGTCGGAGATGACGGCGTCCTCGGGGCCGAGCAGCGTCTCGAAGACGCCGCCGTTGGCGTCGAAGCAGGAGGAGTAGAGGATGGTGTCCTCCTGGCCGAGGAAGGCCGAGAGCCGCTGCTCCAGCTCCTTGTGGACCTCCTGGGTGCCGCAGATGAAGCGGACCGAGGCCATCCCGTAGCCCCAGCGGTCCAGCGCCTCGTGCGCGGCGGCGATGACCTCGGGGTGGTCGGCGAGGCCCAGGTAGTTGTTGGCGCAGAAGTTGAGGACCTCGCCCGCGCGCCCGCCGGAGGTGACGGCCACGGTCGCGGACTGCGGGGTGCCGATCACGCGCTCGGGCTTGTGCAGCCCGGCGGCGCGGATCTCGTCGAGGGTGGTGCGCAGGTCGTCGCGTACGGAGTCGAACATGCGGATTCCTTAAGTGATCAAAGGGACCAGGGCGGAGGGCGGTCGGGAGATCAGGCGCGTCCGGCGGTCAGGCAGGTCAGGCGGGTCAGGCGGTCCAGTCGAGGATGACCTTGCCGCCGAGGCCGCTCGCGGCGTCGTCGAAGGCCGCTTCGTAGTCGCGGAAGCCGTACCGGCCGGTGATCACGGGGGCGAGGTCGAGGCCGCCCTCCAGCAGGACGGACATGGCGTACCAGGTCTCGTACATCTCGCGGCCGTAGATCCCCTTGATGGTGATCATCGAGGTGACGATCCGGGACCAGTCGACGGGGAACTCCTCGGAGGGCAGGCCGAGCATCGCGATGCGGCCGCCGTGCGTCATGTTCGCGACCATGTCGCGCATCGCCTCGGGGCGGCCGGACATCTCCAGGCCGATGTCGAAGCCCTCGCGCAGGCCCAGCTCACGCTGGCCGTCGGCGATGGTCCGGTCCGCGACGTCGAGGGCGAGGCTGACGCCGACCTTGCGGGCCAGCGCGAGGCGGGCCTCGCTGACGTCGGTGATGACGACGTTGCGGGCCCCGGCGTGCCTGGCGACGGCGGCGGCCATGATGCCGATCGGTCCGGCGCCGGTGATCAGGACGTCCTCGCCGACGAGCGGGAAGGAGAGCGCGGTGTGCACGGCGTTGCCGAACGGGTCGAAGATCGCCGCGATGTCGAGGTCGACGGGGGTCCGGTGCACCCACACGTTGGAGGCGGGCAGGACGACGTACTCGGCGAACGCCCCGTCCCGGCCGACGCCGAGGCCGACGGTCGAGCGGCAGAGGTGGCGGCGGCCGGCCAGGCAGTTGCGGCACTTGCCGCAGACGAGGTGGCCCTCGCCGCTGACCAGGTCGCCGACGGCGATGTCCGCGACGTCGGAGCCGGTCGCGGCGACCTCGCCGGCGAACTCGTGGCCGAGGATCAGCGGGGTGGTGACCGCCTGCCGGGCCCAGCCGTCATAGGCGCGGATGTGCAGGTCGGTGCCGCAGATACCGGTGCGCAGGACCTTGATCAGAACGTCGGTCGGGCCGTACTCCGGCTCCGGCACGTCCATCAGCCACAGTCCGGGTTCGGCCTTCTGCTTGACGAGTGCCTTCACGGCTGCGGCTCCCTGACGTCGGTACGCGAGTGGATACCCCGGGCCTCGGGGCATGTCGGAAGAACCCTGCGGCCCGGGGTGGATTTCGGGTGGTCGCCCCCATGGCGGGGGCGCGGCGGGACGGGACGGAGCTCGTCGTACGACTCCACGACGTACAACGGCCGTACGTCGCACGGCCCACGACGTACGGCTGCACGACATACCGCTGCACGTCGTACGGCTCCACGCGCCATCCTCGGCCGTCACGGAGAAATCTGCCGTACGACGGGGCCCGGGTCCATCGAGGATTTCTTAAGCACGGCCGCAGGAGACCTTCACGCCCGACCGTGGCCTCACCGACCGCCGCCGTCGCCGGGGCTCCGGTGGCGGTCGTCACGGGCCTCCGCCGCGGCGGCTACACGTCGCCGAACGGGCCCAGGAAGCGGGGGCGGCCCTTCTCGATCCGGTAGAGGAAGATCCCTTTCTCGTACCGCAGCACCTTGCGGGTCGACGGGCGGAAGGCGAGCGGGCGCACGATCCCCCGGTGCTCGGTACGGACGAGCCGTCCGGCGATGCCGCTGCGCACCTTCCCCGAGTCGCTGGTGGTCCCGGCGGCGCGGGCGATCAGGCCGACCGCGTCGTACGCCTCGGCGGCCCAGGCGCCCGGGGGTGCGCCGAAGCGTTCGCGGTGGGCGGCGGTGAATTTCCTGGCCGACGGGAGGGCCGTGGGGTCGGCGTACGCCTCGGCGAAGACCCAGCCATCGGCGGCGGCGCCCGCCCCCGCGAGGAAGTCGGGGCCGAGGGCGGGTCCGGCGGCGACCCTGCTGCCGGTGTAGCCCTCGCCCGCCAGCGCGGTGGCCAGGCGGGCGGCCCGGGTCGCGTCGCCGCTCGCGAACACCACGGCGTCCGCCCCGCTGGTCATGGCCTTGCGGGCGGCCGCGCCGAAGCCGGCGTCGCCCCGTGGCAGCGCGTGTTCGATGAGAGTGGCGTCGGTCGGCGGGGCGTCGCGGAACGCGCTGCCCAGTTGTCCGCCGAGGCCGGTGCCGTCGCTGTCCGGGACGAGGAGGACGCGCTCGGCCGGGCGGGTGTGGACGACGTAGCCGGTGAGGCCCAGTGCGAGCATGCGGTCGTAGGGGCGGGTCACGCAGAGGTGGGCGGCCGTCTCGGATGCCGTGGTGGAGCCTGCCGCGACGACGACCAGGGCGAGCCGCGCCTCGCCGTACCGCTGGACGACGTCCTCGGCCAGCACGGCGCCGGTGGGCCCGAGCGCGGCGATGACGTCGGGGTCGTCGCCCAGCCGGTCGGCCGCCCGCAACGCCCGGCGCGGGTCCCCGGCGTCGTCCTCGGTGCGCAGGGCGAGGCGGAACCCCGTGCCGGCGCGGGCGTTGTGATCGGCGACCGCGAGCTGTACGCCGCGCTGGTGCGCCAGCCCGGCGGCGCGGCCGGGCCCGCTGAGGTCGGCGTGGAGCCCGATGGTGTACGTGGGCGGTGTGCCGGAGCCAGGCGCGGAGCCGGCGGAAGGCCGCCCGGCGAGCCACGCCGCGGCGGAGCCGCCGGTGACCACGACGGCCCCGGCGGCACCGGCGATCAGGAGCCTCCGCCGCGTGAGGCCCGCCGCCGACGGTGCTGCTTCGTCCTCGTCCGGGACGAGGGTGGCGGGCAGCGGCTCGGGGTCCGGCAGCGCGAGGGCGGCCGCGGAACGTTCGGCGATCAGCGCGGAGAGCCCGGGCAACGCGAACCGGGACTCCGGGGGCGGGGCGGTGCCCGGCTCCACGGCCGGAGTCCCGCCAGGCACGGTCCCGGAAGCCACCCCCAGAGCACCACCCGGCACGGCCCCAGCAGCCGCGTCCGGAACACCGCCCGGCACCGCCCCGGCAGCCGCACCCGAAGCACCACCCGGCACCGCCCCCGAAGCACCGCCCGGTGCCGCCCCGGAGGCTCCGTCGCGTGCACCGCCCGAAGCACCACCCGGCACCGCACCCGAAGCCCCACCCGGCACCACCCCAGCACCCCCACCCCGCACCGCCCCGGAGGCTCCGTCGTGTGCACCGGGCTCGGAAGCCCCGTCCCGGGCCGTTCCCGGAGTCCCGCCCAAAGCCGCCCGGGGGGACCAGGCCGCACGGGGGTCCGGCGGCCGGAGCGGGACCGGTCCCGGGCTCTCCCCCGACCGGCCGCGGTCGGCTCCTCCGGCCGCCTCCAGGTCGTCACGGACGCGGCTCGCCGACGGCCGGGCGGCCGGGTCCTTGCTCAGGCAGGCGGCGATCAGGGGCAGCAGCCCGGGCGGCACACCCGCCAGGTCCGGCTCCTCGTGGACCGTACGGAACAGCACGCCGGCCGCGCCGCCCTCGCCGAACGGCCGCCGGCCCGTCGCCGCGTACACCAGGACGCAGCCGAGGGAGAACACGTCGCACGCCGGTCCCACCGGCCCGGCCGACGCCTGTTCGGGGGCGAGGTAGCCGGGCGTGCCGATCACCGCGTCCGTGGCGGTGAGTGCGGTGGCGCCCTCGTGGCGGGCGATCCCGAAGTCGATGAGGCGGGGGCCGTCGAGGGCGAGGAGTACGTTGCCGGGTTTGACGTCGCGGTGGATCAGCCCGGCCGCGTGGACCGCGACGAGGGCCTCGGCGAGCCGGCTGCCGAGCGCCCGGACGGTGGACGTGGGCAGCGCGCCGCCGGCGCCCACCACCTCGGCCAGCGAGGGCCCGGGGACGAACGCGGTCGCCAGCCACGGCTCGCGGGCCTCGGTGTCCGCGCCGAGCACCGGGACCACCCACGGGCCGGTGATCCGGGCGGCGGCCTCGGCCTCGCGCCGGAAGCGGGCCCGGAAGCCGGGATCGGCGGCGTGCTCGGCCCGGATCACCTTGACGGCGGCGAGCGCCCCGCCCGCCGTTCGCGCCAGGTAGACCACCCCCATGCCGCCGGCGCCGAGCCGGACGAGCGTGCGGTACGGGCCGACGGTGCGGGGGTCTTCGGTGATGAGGGGCCGCACGTCAGCTCTTCGGCTCCGGGGCCGGGCCGAGATATCGGTGGCGGCCGTTCTCCACCCGGTACAGGTGGGCTTCCCGGCCGACGAGTCGCTGACGCTCCTCGTCGAACGCGTACGGGCGGGAGATCCCCTCGTACCGGGCGGCGGCGATCGCGGCGGTGAGCTGGGAGCGGGTGGGGCGGCCGCTCTTGGCCGGCCCGGCGCCCGGCTTCGCTCTCTGCCCCGCCCGGTCGGCCAGGGCGGCGAGCTCGCGGGCGACGAGCCCCGTGACGTCGTACGCCTCGGCCGACCAGGCGGCGGGGGCGGCGCCGAAGCGCTTGCGGTGGGCGGCGGCGAACGTCGCGGCGGCCGGGGCGCTCGCGTCGGTGAACGGTGTGACGAACTCCCAGCCGTCGGCCGCCGCGCCCGCCTGTTCCAGGAACTCCGGCCCCATGACGGTGTGCTGGGCCATGCGCGGCCCGTTGTAGGAGAGGTCGGCCAGGATGCGGGCGACCCGGGAGGCGCCGGCCGCGTCACCGGCGTAGAAGAGGGCGTCGCTCCGGTGGGAGAGGAGGTCGGTGACGACCGGGTCGAAGACGGTCGTCCCGGCGGGCACCACCCGGGGGTGGGTGGTGCCGGTGGTGAGGTTGGGCGCCATCAGGTTCGTGGTATAGCCCGCCTGGTAGGCCGCCTGCCCGCCGGACCGGTCGATCAGAATGCCCAGCCGGTCGACGTCGGGGCGCAGCAGGAGGCGGTGGACGATGGGGACGCAGAGCGCGGCGTAGGAGGGGGCGGCCTGGAAGAAGGAGCCGTTGGCCCGGGCGGGAAAGGCGATCTGGAGGGCCGACACCGTCAGGACCGGCAGCACCGCCTCGTCGTACGCGGCCAGGGCCGCCCCGGCCGCCTCGTCGCCCGTGGGGCCGATGACGGCGACGACCTCCGGATCGCGGGCGAACTCCTCGGCGACGCGGGCGGACCGGGCCGGGTCCCCCTGGTCGTCGAGGACCTTCACGGCGAGCCGGAACGGCTGGTCGTCGAGGGAGTTGAAGCGGTCGACGGCGAGTCGGGCGCCGCGTTCCTGGGCACGTCCGGCGGCGCTCAGGGGGCCGGTGAGGTCGGCGTGCACGCCGATGATCCAGCGGCGTGCGCCGGGAGCTCCGTCCCCGCCGCCGTCGGATTCGTCGCCCATGAGTCGTACGGCGGCGAAGGCGCCCGCACCGAGGGCCGCCGCCCCGCCCGCCGCGAGGAGCAGGAACCGCCGCCGGCCGGGGGCGGGTTCCGGCGGGCCGGGCTCCTCGGTGACGGTGGCGTCGATGCCGGGCAGGGCCAGCACGGCGGCGGACCGTTCCGCGATGATCCGGACGACGTCCTCGGGCAGCCAGTCGGCGGTGGGCCCGGCCGGAACGTCCTCGGCTGTCAGGGAGTCGAGGTCGGCGGCGGCCGGACGCTCACCGGGGTCCTTGGCGAGGCACCGGTCCAGGACGGCGCGGAGGTGGGCGTCGTCGATCCCGTCGAGGTAGGGCGCGTCGTGGACGGTCCGGTAGAGGAGTGCGTCGACCGCTCCGCTGCCGAACGGCGGCCGGCCGGTGGCCGCGTACGCCAGCAGGCAGCCGAGCGAGAAGAGGTCCCCGGCCGGTCCCGCGGTGTTCCCGGACGCCTGCTCGGGCGGGAGGAATCCGGGGGTGCCGACGACGAGTCCGGTGGCGGTCAGTGCGGTGGCGTCGACGGCACGGGCGATCCCGAAGTCGATGAGCCGGGGGCCGTCGGCCGTCAGCAGGACGTTGCCGGGTTTGACGTCGCGGTGGACGAGCCCGGCTCCGTGCACGGCGGTCAGGGCGCGGGCGAGCAGCCGGCCGAGGACCGTGACGCTGCGCGCGGGCAGCGGCCCGCGCCGGGCGACGATGTCGGAGAGCGTGGGCCCGGGAACGAACTCCGTTGCGAGCCACGGGCGTTCCCCCTCGGTGTCGGCGCCGGTGACGGGCACGGCCCAAGGACTGTCGACCCGGCGGGCGGCCTCGGTCTCGCGGCGGAAGCGGGTCCGGAAGTCCTCGTCGCCCGCGAGTTCGGGCAGGATCACCTTGATCGCGGCGAGCGCTCCGGCGTCGGTGCGCCCGAGGTAGACGACGCCCATGCCGCCCGCTCCGAGGCGGCCCAGGAGCCGGTGACCGCCGATGCGGGCGGGATCAGTGGGGCGCAGGTCGTCCATCGCCGGGCCTCAGCTCTGCTTCTCGACGGCGTTTTCGAGCCGGGACAGCATGGCGCCCTGTGCCTCGTCGACCAGGGTGTCGATCTCGTCCTCGGTGCGCCCCTTCGCCCCCTTGCCGGTCACGGCGACGGTGAACTGGAGGCTCTGCGCCTGCTGCCAGGAGTAGTGGTGCGGCCCGCCCAGTTCGGAGCTCCGGTACTCCCCCATCTCGTTGAGGAAGTCCTCGGAGCTGTTCTGGACGCTCTCGCCGCCGAGGAGCGCCGCGGCGACCATGGATCCGATCGTCTCGCCCTCGCGCAGTTGCTGGGTGGGGCAGCGCATGCTCTCCTCGATCGACTCCGCCATCTCCCAGGCGGCGTCCTCGCGGGTACGGTGCACGGTGACGACCGCACCGAGGCGCACCGGCCCCTTTCCCTCCTCGGCGGGCAGCTCGAACGACCGGGTGAGGGTGGCCAGGACGCTGTACGCGGGCTTTTGCCGCTGCCAGACACAGTCCTCGCCGAGCACGGGCCAGGTCGCGGCGTCGCTCTCGTACGGGCTCCGCTTCACCACCCCGGGGCCGAAGCTGTCGGGGCCGGCGATGACGCGGCCGATGAGGTCGCGCGCCTGGGCCCGGGTCTTCGGGAGCCGGGCGGGGTCGGGTACGAGCGAGGCCTCGGGCGACGGCCCGGTACCGTTGCCGCCGCCGGAATCCGGGCTCGCGCTCGTCGAGGCGTCGCGCTTCTCCGCTTCCCCCGGGTCGTCCGCCGCGCCGGAGCAGCCGGCGAGCAGCGCGGTCACCAGGGCCAGGGGCAACGCGTACCGGCCCCCTCCTAACGGCACGTGACAGGTCACAGCGTTTCCCCGTTCCTCCTCGACGCCGCGTCGATCATAGGTTCGCCCGGTGTGCCAGGCGGGTGCCGATGAGGGACTGTTACCTCGTCGGGACATGCGCGGCACCCCCTGGGGCGCCGGGTCCGCCCCCTCGGGCGGCCTCCGGAGCACCGGCGCACGATCCGTGCCGCTCGGGCCACATGATGGGGAAACGCCGCCGCGAGCGCCCCGGATCTGCTGGGATGGGCGGTGAGACCACGAGTAGTGAGCACGGGGGCGCACGGTGGGGTTGGAGTTCGGGCACGATCTCGGGCCGCGTCGTGCCCTTCGGGGGCTGCCGCTCTCCCCGCTCGTCACGGGGTACCGGCACCTCCTCGCCCAGCAACAGGCTCTGGGGCTACGGCACATCGGCGACGCGCTGGTGGAGCGCGGACGGGTGCTGCGGGTGCTCGACGGGCTCTTCGAGGAGGGCGCCGGGCGCCGCTGGCAGCACATCGGCCCCGATCGGCTCCGTCGGACGGGCGCCTCGCGCGGTGAGGCGTACCGGCCGCTCCTCGCCCGGCTGGAGACGGTGCAGCTCCAGGACCCCGCCGCCCTGCGCCGCGTCCTGCTGTACCAGCTCGTCGAACTGCTCCAGGCCCACCCGCGGCACTCCGAGCCCGGGACCGCCGTCTCCCTGGGGGTCTGCCCGACGGAGGCGGCCGCCCTCGTCCGTGCGGCGGCCGCCTGCCACCGCCTCACGGGCGAACAACGCCGTGCGGCGGAGGAGTTGGAGGACACCTGGGACACCGGGAGGGTGCGGCGTGCTGCCGGGCTGGCAGCCCTGCTCCCGGCGGGGGGCGGGGGCGACGCGCTGCTGCGGCGGCGGTGCGCGGACATCGCCGCACGCGCGACGGAAGCCGACCTCGCCCTCGAAGCCGCGCAGGAGGCAGAACGGTCGGGCGATGCCCAGGCGGCCGAGGACGGCTCCCTCGAGGCCGCCCGGCTGGCCTCCGACTGCCCCCGCGCCCGGCTCGCCCTCGTGCGGCTGCACCGGCCGCCGGTCGACGGGAGCGCGCGGCCCGGCGGTGTACTGACGGCACGCCACCTGTCGGAGGCCGTGGCGTTGGCGCTCCACCCTTCGCCTTCGCCCGCCGACGCGACGCCCGAGCGGCAGGTCTTTCGGCTGACCCGGGTCCCGGGCGGGCCGGCCGTGATCGCCGAGATCCCCGGCGCCTCCTCGGCGGTCGACTGGGTGGACCGGGACCCGCCGTTCGGCCAGGAGGTCCGCTACGCCGTGTTCCCGCAGCGGGAGGGCCTGGTCGACGGCCCTCCCGTGGTGTCCGACGTCCTGCTCGTCGCCCCGGATGTGTCCGCGTTGCGGTCCGACACGGGGCCGGGCCGTATCGACGCCGCGTGGACCGAGCCGTCGGGCGCGCTGGACGTACGGGTCGTGCTCGACGGCCCCGACGGGCCGGTGGACGGCATCGAGGTACGTCCGGGCGCGCTGACCGCGACCGGCCTGGACGTCGGTGTGTACGTGCTCCGCGTCCACTGCCGCTACCGGTCGCCGGACGCCACCGTGGTCGAGTCGGCGGGCACGGACCGCCACATCACCGTCAGCCCCTGGCCCACGCCCGTGCACCGGCTCGACGCCACGGCGGGCCGGGGGTCCGTCCGGTTCACCTGGAGTGGCGGACAGGACGCGGACGTGCGCCTCGTCTCCTGGCCGGCCGATCCGCCGGAACCGGGGACGGAGCTGACCCACGACCCGGCGACGCCCTGGCCCGCTCCGCTGTCCTGGGAGGCCGTGGCCGACGGCCTGGCGCCTCCCCCGGGCTCCGTCACCCGGGTGTCCGCCCTGGCCGTGCTCGGACCGCACGCCGTGGCGGGTCCCGGCCTGCTCGTCGAGTGCCCGCCCGCCGTGGCCGGGGTGCGCGTGGAGCGGGTCGGCGGGGGCCGGGCCCGCATCACCTTCGACTGGCCGGCGGAGACGGGCCAGGTGATGGCCACCGTGGAACAGGACGGCACCAGCTCCTCGCACCGCGTGACCCGCAGCACCTACGTCCGCGAGGGGCTGTACGTGCACGTGCCGCCCTCCGCCTTCACCGTCGCGCTCTCCGCCGCCCCTCGCACGACGGACGCGGTGGTGGTCCCTCCGCCCGGCAGCGCGACCGCCGTCCCCGCGGAGGTCTCCGTCAGCTACCGCGTCGTTCCCGGCCCCCGCCGGGGGCTGCGCCGCGGACCCGCGCTGCTACGGGTCGCCCTGTCCTGTGCGGGTGAAGCACCGGACCAACTGCCGGAGTTCGTCCTGGTGGCGAGAGCGGGCGGCGGGCGCGCCCCGATCCGGCCGCTCGACCACACCGACGGGACGACCCTGCTCCGGCTCGACGGTGGCGCGTTGTCCGTCGGCAGGCCCGTCGAACTGCCGGTGCCGACCGACCTCCGGCCGCCCTACGTCCTGCGGGGTTTCCTCCTCGGCGACGGGGCCGCCGACGTACGCCTCGATGAGCCCTCTCCCCCGACCCTGGTGGTGCGCTGACATGACGAGCGTCATCTGTCCCTACTGCTTCGACCGCGCACCGGCCGCGCGCCTGCCGTACCGCTGCCTGATGATGGCCACCGGGGTGCGCGGCGGCGACCCGTGCGACGCCGAACCCGACGACGTGTGGGCCGACTTCATGGGGCCGGGCATGCCGCCGTCGCGACGGCTGCGCGGACCGGTCTTCCCCGCGCCCCGCACGCTCGCGGCCCTTCGTGGCGCCTCGACCCGACAGCCGTGCCCCCGTTGCGGGGTGGCCACCTCGGTGCGGGTCTGCCGCGGCTGTCACAACGACTTCCCCAGCGAGTACTGCGACCAGGACAGCCGCATCATCGCCCTGGTGGGCGCCAAGGCATCCGGCAAGAGCACCTATGTGTCGGTGCTCGTCAACGAACTCCGGGGCCGGGTGGGCCGGGAGTACGACATCTCCCTGCCGGCGATGGGGGCCGAGACCCAACGCCGCGACCGGGAGATGGAGGAGGACCTCTACGAACGGCTGCGGCTCCCCGACACGACGCGCCCGGCGGCGATGGGCTTCAACGACCCGCTGCTCTACCGGTTGAGCGTGCCGCGCCGGGGCCGGTACGCCCAGGGCAGCAGACACACCACCCTGGTGTTCTTCGACGCGGCGGGCGAGGACCTCAAGAGCGAGGAGGCGATGGCCCGATACACCCAGTACCTGGCGGCCGCCGACGGCATCATCCTACTCGTCGACCCGCTCCAGATGGGTTCGGTGCGCGACCGCAGCGCGACCGCCGACGGCCCGCCGCTGCCCGCCGTCGAGACGTCCCCGCAGCAGATCGCCGCCGGCCTCGCCGCCCAGCTGCGCTCCCACGGACGGAGCGTATCGCGGGGCCGGGTCACCACGCCGATGGCCGTCGCCGTGACGAAGACGGACGCGCTGAGGCCGCTGCTCGGGGCGCATTCGCCGCTGCTGCGCAACGCCACCCACACCGGCGGCGAACAGGACGACGACGACCGGCTCGCCGTCCACGAGGAGCTGCGGTCCCTGCTGAGCGACTGGGACTCCGGGGTGCTCTGCCGCCAACTGGAGAACGACTTCGCCGAACTGTCGTACTTCGGCCTCTCCGCGCTGGGCGCTCCGCCGCCCGCCGGCGCGCCGGCCGACGCACCGAAGTCGGGCCCCCAGCCCCTGCGGGTGGAGGACCCGCTGCTCTGGCTGCTGGGGCGGCGCGGCCTGATCCAGGTGCGCAGGAGCCGGCGGGAAAGCCGGGACCGCACGGGAAAGGCCGACTCATGAGCCTGGGACAGCTGCACTACACCTCGGCGCCGCCCGGCCCGGACGGCTCGGGCTTCCGCTTCACCGCACTCACCCCGGGACTGCCGCAGGCGGTGCTCCGGGAGGCGGAGCAGATCATCGGGTACGAGCCACCCCGGAACGCCCCGTCCCGCCCCTCCCCGGCCGAACTCGACGCCTTTCCGGCGGCGTTCAGCTACAGCGAGCTGTCCGACGGAAGCAGACTGCTGGCCCGCACCGTCTACACCGGCGCCGACTACAGCGGGCGCTGGGGCAACTTCCACGCCCACGCCGTGCACCTGGCCCCGGGCCGGTACCTGCCGGACCGGGCCCTGCCCGTCAGCGCCTGGGAATCCCCCGGATGGGCCACCGCCACTCCCGAGTCAGGCGCCCCTTCGGCCCTGGCCGCCCTGCCGCCCTCCGCGCTGCTGGATCCGGCCGGGCTGGTCGCCTTCGCCGTCTCCCGGGAGCCCTGGCTCGCCGCCGTGTTCACCGACCTCCAGCGCCAGGCCGAGGACGAAGCCGCCCCGCAGGTCGTCCTCGTGGAGCGCAACAGCGCCGACGTCGCGCGCTGGGTGGCCCTGGCGAGCGCGGTGCTGCCCCGGGACGACGCCCACCGGCTGACGTTCACCACCTACTCCCGGCGCCCGCACCTCGCCGGGCAGCGCATCATCGGCGTCCTGCCGGACGACGCCCACGGGCTCGCCGGTTCGGGGCGCCGCTACCGGGTCCACGACTGTGCCGTCCCGCCCGCCCCGGACGGGCCGGAGCCGAGCCTCTGGGCCGTGGCCGCCGCCCGGATGTGGTCGGCCGGCGCCTTCGATCTCCTCCACCACGCCCACCAGCTCCCGGGAGACCCGTTCACCGCCGGCCCCGTGGCGGCGCTCGCGCTGTGCGCCGGTATCGAGCTGCCGACGCCGCATCGCACGGCAGCGGCGCGGTGGGTCTGCGAGCACCCCACCGAGCTGGACGGCGAGGATCTGGACCGGCTCGTCCACACCCTGGCGGCGCCCCGGCGGGAGGCGGCGCCGGCGGCCGAGACCGCCGCTCTGGCCGAGCTGTTCGCACGGGTGGGTGGCCACCTGCGGGCGGAGGCCGCCGCCCCGCTCGCCGCCCGTCTGCTGGTCGCCGCCGTCCGCTCCGCCGATCCGGTACGCCCCCCGCGCCGGGAGACCCTGACCGACCAGGTGGCCCGGCAGCTCGCCGCCGAGCTGGGTCCGGAGCTGCGGGCCGGGATCGAGGACACGGGGAACGGCTTCGCGCGCCCGCTGCGGCTGCTGCGGGTGGCCGGTCTCCTCGCGGTGGACTGCTCCGACCTGGTACCGCAGTTCGCCCACCGGCTGGCGTCGGCGCTGCTGGCCGATCCGTCCGTGTACGGGGGTGAGCTCCACGAGGCCCTCCCGGACCTGCCCGACCTCCACGGCGCCCTGCTGCGGGAGCTCGAAGCGGCGGCCCAGGCCGGCCCTGCCACCGTCACCGTGCTCCTGGAGCGCGCTCCCGTACCGCTGGAGAGCGGCGAGACCCTGCCGCATCTGCGCATGTGCGGCTGGGCGGCCCGTCGCCCGGCCGGGGGCACGGACGGAGACCGGACCCGTGAGTTGCGCGCCGTGCTGGAGGCGGCGGGCGTCTCCGTCCTGGCGCGTCCGCCGCTTCTCCGCATCGCCTACCGCCTGGTGTGGGGCTCCACCGCGCCGACGCCGGAGGAGGCCAGGTACGACCTGCTGGAGAGGGGCGCGGGGCTCCACCACGCGGCGGGGACCTGGCCGTTCCTCGTCACGGCCGCGCTCCACGGCCGGCCCGGGGACCCGCAGGCGGACGAGCTCGCGCACGACCTCCTCAAGGCCTTCCCCGAGCAACTGGGCGACCGCGACCGGGCGGCGCTCCTGCTGCTGGACTTCTCACGCGACCTGCGGGCCGGCGCCGCTCCGCCCGGCTGGGTCGACCGGGTCCTCGGCCTGCGGAGGAGTGCGGAACCGGTGGACCCGCCGGTGCTGGAGCGCGTCTTCGGCGTTCTCGCGCGTCGTCTGCTGACCGACCACGGCGTGGGCCGCGAGCTGGACGCCCTGATCCGCAGCGGCGACGCCGACCTCTGCGCGGCCTATGAGCGGGCCGCGCGGGCCGAGGAGGTGGGGAGCAGGTTGCTGCGCGACCCGGACTACTTCGCGGACCTCTTCGTCGGCTGGAACGCCCACCCCCAGGCGGGCGGCGGCTGGGGCAGGGTCCGCGGCGCCCTGCTGGACGGGGTCTTGCGCCCGGCGGCGCGGACGCTGACCGCAGAGGACCTGGCGGCCGTCGAGACGGCGCTCTCCACGAGGGGCGCGCGGCACGCGGAGGACTTCCGTGCCTGGAACCGGCCCGGTGCTCTGGGCCGGCTCGGGCTGCGGTTCGGCGGGCGGGACGGCCGCCCGGGCAAGGCGTCGTCCCGCCGGCGCGGCTTCGGCGACCGCGACCGGGACGGTGGCGCCTGATGGGCGGGCCGGCCGGGGCGGCGGTCTGGCTGACGGTGGCCGTCGGGGCGGGTGTGTGCCTGTTCCGCGCGTTCTGGGAGTTCCTCGCCCTGGCGCTCGGCGCCTCCGTGAAGGTCCTCGGCCCCCGGACACCCGGTGCCCCCGATCCCCGGGTCCCGCCCGTCGGATCCGAGCCCGCGCAGCGCGCGTACTGGTCCCGGCTCATGTGGGTGGACGCGTCCACCTCCACCCGGGCCGCCGCCTCGGTCATCCGGCGCCGGTTGCTGAACCGCTGGATGGCCGTCACGGCCCGGCGCATGCTCACGGGACGGCAGCCCTCCACCGGTTACGGCGGCCACTGGCTCGTCCGCCTCGGGTTCGTCCTCGTGGCCCCGGGCACCGCGCTGGGCGCGATCGCCGGTGCGCTCCTGGTCTCGTCCGTCATGGTGCTGGTCCACCTGGTGATGTGGCTGCTGGTCGGGCTGGTGGGCCTGGCCGCGGTCGTCGGGGTCGCCGTGCTGCGCGGTGCGGACCGGGCCGGCTCCCTGGTGCGGCGGATCCGGATGAGGTGCCCGTATCCCGGGTGCTACCGGCCCTTCCCGCTCGCCGTGCACCGCTGTCCGGGGTGTGGATCGGCCCACCGGGAGCTGCGCCCGGGCAGGTTCGGCGCGCTGTGGCACGTCTGTGCCTGCGGGCGCCGGATCGTCGCCGCCTCGTCGGCCGGGCGCGACCGGCTCGCCGTCGAGTGCCCGCACTGCGACCGGCCGCTGCCGGCCGGGATCGGCCGGGAGCGCATCGTGCACGTACCGGTCATCGGCGGGACCTCGTCGGGCAAGACGATGCTGATGGCGGCCGCGGTCGCCGGGCTGCACGCGGATCTCGGGCGGGGCGCGCCGAAGATCTCGTTCGCGACGGCCGATGACCGGCGTGACGTGGTCGATCTGAACAGCCAGCTCAAGAACGCCGGTTGGGTGCGCAAGACTCAGGGCGGCCAGCCCCGCGCCCTGATGCTGCGGGTCACCCACCGGCGCAGACGCCGTCTGCTGTACCTCTACGACCCGATGGGCGAGTCGCTGTACGACGTGGACTCCACGCGCCGCCAGGAGTATCTGGCCCACGCCGACGGAGTGATCCTGGCCGTCGACGTCCTGGCCGACCCCCAGGTGCGCCGTTCCCTCTCGGCGGCGGAGGAGGAGCTGGCACGCGCGGCCCATCCGTCGGATCCGGGTCCGTGGCAGACGTACCAGACCTTCACCGGTGAGCTCTCGGCGCTGACCGGACGACGGCGGCGCGGCCGGCTGCCGCTGGCGGTGGTGGTCACGAAGCGGGACGCCCTGGACCGGATCGAGCGTCTGCGGGTCCCTCCGACGGGGATCGGCCCCTGGCTGGCCACGGTCGGCCTGGACCCCCTGGTCCGGGACATCGGGCACCGGTTCCGGACCCGGCGGTTCTGGGCGCTGAGCGCCTACGCCGCCACCGGGACGGGTCCGCTGGTGAGCGAGCAGCAACGGGCGGCGGAGGCGGTGTTGTGGATCCTCGCCCGCACCGGACTACGCGTCGGCAAGCTGCTGCCCGAGGGGGGTCGCGAGGACCTGCCGACGGGCTCCGTGCCGCACCCGCGCGATGCCCCCACGCAAGATCGTTCAACCCGCTGACGGAGTCGGACGTGGTCGTTAAGGTCGGTCAGGTCCGAGAAGAGAGAGACGGTTCACGGCTATGCCGGTCGTTACGCCGAACATCGCGCGGGGGCGTCGGCTGCTCCTCACCCTGTTCGTCCTCGCCTGCCTGGCGACCCTCGTCGGGCTGCTGGCCTGGGGTTGGGTTCTCCTCGACGACCAGGTGACCGAGGCGCTCAGGTGACCGAAACGCTCGGATGACCGAGGCGCTCAGCGAGTGACGACACCACATGCGCATCACCGAACGAGGACGTGCACACCATGACAAGGAGGGCTTCGAGTGAGTGACATTCCCGGCGGTCCCATGGCGAACCGGCCGGTCCACTTCATCTGGCTGCTGGACTGCTCCTACTCCATGCAGGGCGAGAAGATCGGACAGCTCAACTACGCGATCCGGGAAGCGGTTCCCGAGATGCGATCGGTCGCCCATGACAACCCGGCGGCGCAACTCCTGCTGCGTACGCTGACGTTCTCCACGGAGGCGCGGTGGCACCACAAGGACCCGGTGCCGGTGGACGACTTCACCTGGCAGGACGTCCAGGTCGACGGCACGACCAACCTGGGCGAGGCGCTGGAGGTGGTCTCCCGGGAGCTCCAGACGCCGCCGATGCCGCAGCGGGCCCTGAAGCCCGTGCTGGCCCTGGTCTCCGACGGGGTGCCGACGGACGACTGGAGGTCGGGTCTGCGCGCGCTGGACGCCACCCCGTGGGGCAGGAAGGCCGTGCGGGTGGCCATCGCGATCGGGGCGGACGCCGATCGCAGTGTCCTCCAGGAGTTCCTGGGCAACCCCGAGCTCCAGCCGTTGGACGCCAACAGTCCCAAGCAGCTGGCGGCGGCGATCCGCTGGGCCTCGACGGCCGCGGTCAAGGCCGCGTCGCAGCCGGTGGCCGGCCCGGCCGACATCACGGTCAAGCAGCCGAGTTACGCACCACCGCAGTTGGACGACGACGATGACGACGTCTGGTGAGCGCTCCTGAGCAGCCGCTGTGGGAGACGCTGGAGCACAGCGTGCGGGGAGTGAACAAACAGGTCAACCAGGACTGGTACGCCGCCGAGGGATCCGGGACGGAAGGTGATCCACTGATCGTCTCGGTGGCGGACGGCCATGGCTCGGCGGTGCACGCCCGCAGCGATATCGGGGCGCGCTGTGCTGTCGACGTCTTCGGCCACCAGGCCCGTACGTTCGCCGGACTGGCGCGCGCCGAGGGGCCGGACGGAGCACCCAGCCTGAGCTGGCTGATGAACTACGCGCGCAACGAGCTGCCCCGGCAGCTGGTGGCCGCCTGGCAGGAGAGGGTGCTCGCCCACTGGGACCACAACCAGGGGACGGTGAACCCGGCGGCAGAGCCGCCCCGCAAGGATCAGAAGCTGCTGTTGTACGGGGCCACGCTGGTCGGTGCGGTGCTCACGCCGCGGATGTTCGCGGCCTGGCAGCTCGGCGACGGCGAGCTGACGGTGACCGACGCCGACGGAGCGATCGAGCTGCCGCTGGCTCCGCTGGAGGCGGATCTCGGCGACGAGACCGAATCCCTGTGCAGCCGCCAGGCGTGGAAGATGATCCGGGTGCACTGGGCTCCGGTCGTCGCGCCGGACCGCACCCCGCGGATGATCACCGTGTCGACCGACGGCCTGTCCAAGAGTTTCGCTTCCGACGAGGGCTTCACCCAGTTCATGACCGGCCTGGGCCGGCGGCTCTCGAAGGACGGCCACACCGACGGCGTACGCGACGCCCTGCCCGGATGGCTGGCCGAAGCGGCCCGCTACTCCGGTGACGACACGACCCTGGTCGCTGCCCGGCGGCCCGACCTCAGCGCGGCGGACGACGGCGCCGCGGCGGACGAACGACGGAGTGACGCATGACCGGCATGCTCGACGGAGGAACGCACCTCACCGCCGATGACGGGGAGTCCGTCCGCGTCATCGACATGCTCGGCGCCGGCGGCCAGGGGGAGGTGTACCGGGTGGAGACCTCCGCCGGCCAACGCGCCCTCAAGTGGTACTACCCGTCCTGCGCGACGCCCGAGCAGGACGCGATCGTACGGGAGCTGGTGACCCGGGACTTCGACGACGACCGCTTCCTCTGGCCCACGGCGTACGTGCCCTCCGGCACGGGGGCGTTCGGCTATCTGATGGACCTGCGCCCGGACCGGTTCAAGGGGCTGCCGGACCTCTTCCGCCGCAGGCTGCGGACCACGCCGCGCGCCCTGCTGACCGCCGCCCTCTACACGGTGGAGGCCTACCAGGCCCTGCACTCCCGTGGGATCGCCTACCGGGACATCTCCTGGGGCAACATCTTCTTCGACCCGACCACGGGCGACGTCCTGGTCTGCGACAACGACAACGCCGTGGTCGAAGGGGACAGCAGCGGGATCTCGGGGACCATGGAGTTCATGGCGCCGGAGCTGGTGCGCGGCGAGACGGGGGCCAGACCCGGCACCCAGTCGGATCTGCACTCGCTTTCCGTACTCCTCTTCATGCTCCTGATGAACCATCACCCGTTGAAGGGGAAGCAGGAGTTGGAGATCCACTGCCTCGACGAGGCGGCGGAGAAGCGGCTGTACGGGAAGCGGCCCCTGTTCGTCTTCGACCCGGACGACACGGCGAACAGCCCCGACCCCGTCGAGCAGTCCACGGTCCTGCAGACCTGGGCGGCGGCTCCTCCGGCTCTCCAGGACCTCTTCACGCACAACTTCACCGTGGGGCTGCACGAGCCGACCGCCCGGGTGCGCGAATCGCAGTGGCGGGACGCGCTGCGGTCCGTCCTGGACGCGGTCGTGGACTGCGCCGACTGCGGCCGCCAGAACATGACGCAGCCCGGGGCGGCCGCCGCCGGGGCCTGCTGGTCCTGCCGCAGCGCCCTGGTCCTGCCGCCCCGGCTGAGCATCATCACCCGCCTACCCCGGTCCGAGCGCCATGTCCGGCTGCGACGGGCAGCCCGCGTCCATGAGCATCACCTGGCGCCGGAGCCGTCGCGCCACGACTACAGCGACGCCACCCTGGTGGCCGAGTTGACCGAACACCCGAGCAGGCCGGGGAAGTTCGGGCTGGCGAACCGTTCGTCGACGAGCTGGACCGGCACGCGTTCCGACGGCACCTCGCAGGAGATCGCCCCGGGCCAGACCGTCCCGCTCCGGGCGGGCCTGCGACTCGATCTCGGCGGGGCCCAGGCAGCGGTCCACGCGAAGTGAGCCGTAGGGGCGTGGCCGCCGGGACGCTTCCCCGGCGGCCACGCCCGCACGGCCACGAAGAGCTGTGTCAGAGCCCGAGCAGCTGCCCGATCTCCTGCGCCAGGGCGATCCCGCCGCTGCCCGCCGCGAGCGCCAGCGTCAGGGTCTCCAGCGCCTGCCGAATGCGCCCCTGGTCGGCGGGGCGCCCCTCCTCCCCCGCCCGGACCAGCTCTCCGCGCACGATCTCCGCCTGTGCGGCAAGCTCCGGCCGTGCCGTCTCCTGGCGCACGAGCTGTACGAGGTCGGCGGCGAGCCTCAGCGCTTCGGCCGGGGGTGTGCCGTAGGTGACCTGGATCTTTCCGTTGTCGCCGAAGTTGCTCGGGCCGGAGATGTCGCCGTGGAAGTTGTAGGTGCTCATGTCTCTCCTGGTGGTCGGTCGGGTGGTGCCGGGGCTCAGGGAGAGCCGCCCGCGGCGGCCGCCGGAGCCTGGGATCCCTGGCCGTAGGCGGCGGAGATCTGTCCGTTGTTGCCGATGTTCGACGGGCCGGTGATGTCGCCGGAGATGTTGTACGTCTGGGTGTTGATGACCTGCTGGGCCCGGTCGAAGGAGCTGGTGTCCACGTTGTGGTCCGTCAGGAACCGCTCGGTCGCGATGAGCACCCCCTGTTGGAGCCGGTGGAGGAAGTCCTGCGAGTCCGTGCGCTCCGAGTGACCGAGCTGGTCCCAGGAGGCGACCCGTTCGCGCAGGCTGTCCGTGGCACCGTAGTCGTACAGCGCCTGCTTCTTGGTGATCTCCTTGCGCCATTTCTCCAGCGCGCGGGCGCGCAGCCTGTTCGCGGAGTTGCGGCGCGTGATCCGCCCGGGGGCTCCGGTCAGCGCGGACCAGGTGTGCGAGGTGGCGAACCGGATCAGGCTCCAGAGGCGTTCGAACCCGTCGCGCGGGAGGTAGTCCGCGCCGTAGTAGCGGGCGTGCACCGGGGGGATGCAGTAGGCGGCGACCTCCCAGGAGAGGCTGGGGTGTTGGAGCCTGGCCCGCAGGTGCATCGAGACGATGACCCGGCCGCCCTCGCCGACCCGTTCCAGACTGAGGTAGGTGCGCGTCCCCGCACCCGGTTTGAGGAGCCCCGCCTTGACCAGGAGGGGCGGGATCTCACTGTTGGGCGGGCGCAGCCGGTCCGGCAGCACGTCGTCGCCGAGGTAGTAGACCTGGGGGCCGAGCACGTAGAGCCGGTTCTGTGCCCGCAGCCCTTCGAGGCCGGCGAGTTTTCCCAGCTCCCGGGCCAGGTAGGTGTGGAGGTCGACGGCGTCGAAGGGGATCAGGGTCTTCTTGCCGCCGCCGGGGTCGTCCGCCGGGCGGCTGATGTCCATCGGCTGCCAGACCGTCTCCTTGATCTTGCTCCCGCTGCCGACGAAGGGGTTCTCCCGCTCCGCGCTCCGGGTGTACGGCATCATGTTCGGCCGCCGCAGCGCGCGCAGCCGCTGCTCGACCTCGTCGGCCACCTCGGGTACGAGGTCCAGGGGGCGGGTGGCGGAGAAGCGGGCTTCGAGGGCCTCGCCACGCCCCTGGGCCTCGGTCCGGCGCACCAGCCACCAGGAGCAGCCGAGCACGAGCGGCAGGAGCGCGGCGGCCCCCGAGGCCACGCCGGGCGAGCCTGCGACCAGGCCGCCGACCGCGCTCGGCACGGCGAGCCACCATGCCGCGCAGAGCCAGGCCAGCCTGCGGTCGCGGAGGTCCGTCCGCCGGGTCGCGCGGGCCGCGTGGCGCGCCAGCGCGAGCAGGTTCACGCCGAGCGGCAGACCGGTGGCGGTGAGGCGGTCCCCCGAGAGTTCCTGGTGTGCGTACCGGGCGAACTCGTCGTCCAGGTGCACCGACGAGCACAGCAGTCTGGTGGTCGCGTCCTTGTCGTACGTCGGCAGAGCGGGCACATGCCGCATCGCTTCCCCCTTCCGGTGCGCCGGGCCGGCGCACCCCGCACAGTCTTCTACACGACGGCCGGGCGCGCGTCCCGCGAGGGCCCTCGGGGCAGCGCCTGACGCAGCGTAGGGATTTCGTCCCCGTCCTTGATAACGTCGCCCCCGCGGCTGCGGACTTCTTCCCCCGACCCCAGCCGTACGGGGTGGGCACGGGGATCGGGCGCGGCAGGACGAAGAGGGCCGACAGATGAGCCTTGCACAGGTGCACTACACCTCCGCCGCGCCGGGGGACGAGGGAACGGCGGGCCGGTTCACGGCGGTCGGCCCAGGAGTGTCGGGTGCTCTGCTGGCGGAGATCGAGCCCTTGGTGCGCTACGAGTTTCCCGGGGGCGTCCCCGACCGGCCGTCCGACGGCGAACTGCGCGCGTTGCCGCAGGCGTTCGGCTACTTCGTCCTGTCCGACGGCAGCCGGCTGGTGGCGCGTTCGGCCCCCGTCCGGGACACGGGAGGCCGCGCGGGGTCGGGCGTACGGTTCCACGCGCACGCGGTGCATCTGCCGCCGGGGGTTCCGCTGCCGGGCGACCGGCTGCCGGTCGAGGCGTGGCGGTCGCCGCACTGGGTGGCGGTGACTCCGGACGGGGCGATACCGGACCCGTTGACGCTGCCGCCGGGTCCGGCGGCGGTCTCCGAGGGCCTCGACGACTTCGCCGTCTCGCGCGGCCCCTGGCTCGCGGCCGTGCTGGCGGATCTGCGCCGGGCGAGCGACGCGGAGGCGACCGCCGGCCGGCCGGTGGTGCTGGTGGAGCGGCAGTGCGCGGACGTGGCCCGGTGGCTGGGGCTCGCGTCGGTCACCCTGCCGAGGGAGAGCGCGGAGCGGCTGACGTTCACCACGTACACCCGGCGGCCGGAGAGTTCGGCGTCGCGGGTGGTGGGGGTGGGGCCCGAGGATGCGGCGGCGGCACGAACGGCGGGGCTGCGGGTGCACGAGTGCGCGGGGTCGCCTCCGGCGCTCGGGGGTACGGGCGACGCGTGGGCGGCGACGGCGGCGCGGGTCTGGCGGAGCCGGTCGCCGGAGCTGTTCCGTGAGGCGCGGGAGCTGCCCGGGGAGCCGTTCGCGGCAGGCCCGTTGGCCGTGACGGCGCTGTGCGCGGGGGTCGAGCTCGGGCCGGACGGGCGTGCGGCGGCCGCCGGTTGGGCCGCCGATCGCCCGTACGCGCTGGACGCCAAGCGCACGGGCCAGTTGGTGGAGGCCCTCACCTCCCCCGCCGTCGACGACCGTACGGGCCCCGAATTCGACGCGGCCGGGCGGCTGTTCGGCGCACTGGAGGGCCGCTGCCCGGCGTCGGTGACCGCCCCGCTCGCGGCGATGCTGGTCACGGAGGCGGTACGGGGCGGCAACGGCTCGCTGGAACTGCCGCGCCGGGAGGCGTTCGCCGGTCCGGAGGGGGCGGAGGTCGCCGAGCGGCTGGGCCCGGAGATCCTGACCGAGCTGGCCGACGCGGTCGGATCACGCTCGGTGGAGCGCACCGTGCAACTGCTGCGGGTGGCACGGCTGTTGGACGTGGACGGTGCGGAGTCGATGCCGGGGGTCGTGGACCGCCTGGCGCCCGCTCTGCTGGCGGAGGCGGCGGCGCACGAAGAACCCCCGGGTTTCGCACCGGCCCTGCTGGAGCTGCTGGACGAGCAGTTCGAGGTACGGACGGCGCTGCTCGGCGCGCTGGACCGGATCGCGCCCGAGGACCCGGGGGCGGTGGCCCGGTTCCTGGAGCGGGTCACGCTGCCGTTCACGGGCACGCAGGCGCTGCCGCATCTGCGGATGTGCGCCGAGGTGCCGGAGGCGATGGCGACCCTGGGCGGCGACCGGGCGGCGGTGTGGCACCGGGTGCTGCGGGCGGCCGGCCTCTCCCCCTTCGCCGAGCCCCTGGTCCTGCGCACGGCGGCCGGCCTGGTGTGGGAGGACCGGGCGCCGACGGTCGGGGAGGCCCGGCTGCTGCTGGACGCGGCCACCTCGGACGCGCACCGCGCGGCCGGCACGTGGGCGCGCCTGGTGGACGCGGCGCTCGGGGCGTCCACCGCCGGGACGTCGATCGTTGGCACGCCCACCGCCGGAACGCCCACCGTCGGCACGCCCGCCGCCGACACGGATGAGGCGGCCGGGCTCGCCGACGACCTGCTGCGCGGCTTCCCGGAGGAGATCGGCGGCCGGGAGCGGGCAGGTCTCCTCCTCCTGGTGCTCGTCCGCGAACTGCGCACCGGAGCACCGGAGCCCGGCTGGGCGGAGCGCGTCCGCACGCTGTGCGCCCAGGCGGAGCCGGTCGAACCGGCGCTCCGCGAGCGGGCGTACGCGGCCCTGGTCGAACGCCTGCTGGCCCCGGACCGCCCAGGGGCCGAGCTGTACGACTTCGTCCACGGCGAAGACGCCGAGCTGATCGCCGCCTACGACCGGGCCGCCCGGACAGAAACCGTACGGGCGCGGCTGCGCACCCGGCCCGCCTACGCGGCGGACTGCTTCACCGTCTGGACCGCCCACCCGCACGCGGGCCGCGCCTGGCCCCCGGTGGCCGCCGCCCTCCTCGACGAGATCCTGCGCCCCGCCGTACGCGGCATGTCGACCGAGGGCGTCGCGGAGGTGGAGGAGACGGTGGGCCGCACGGGCAGCAGCGGCCGGGCCGACGCCTTCCGCGACTGGAACCGGCGCAGCGCCCTGGGGCGGCTGGGCCGCCGGATCGCGGGGCGGGTGCGGCGGGGGTGAGCCGACGAGGATGAGCCGGTGGGATCCAGCACCCAGGTGCAGGCCACATCGACGGAGACCAGCCCGTGCCGCTCCGCCAACAGGGCGAACTCCTCCAGACCAGCGCGCCGGATGTGCAGGCCGTTGCGGTAGTACGGCAGTTCGAAACACTCGGGAGGGACCTTTCACCCGGTCGCATCCGTGGTGCTGGCGAGGTGCGCGTGCTTCCTGCGGTTCCGCTGTGAATATGTCCGGTATTCCCTTCCTGGGGCACTCGACAGGAGACGACTGGCCATGGCAGCGAAACGCACGGCGGTCCTCACGGGCGCGGTCCTCACGAGCGCGGCCCTCCTCATCGTGGGCGCGACGGCCACCGAGTCCGTGCCTCCGGTGGGTGCCGGGAGCGGCGACACCACCGTTACGGCCCGCACCGACACCGGTCTCGTCCGGGGCATGAGAACGGGCGCCCACACCATCTACCAGGGCATTCCCTACGCGGGACCGCCCAAGGGAGCCCATCGCTGGTCCGCCCCGCGCCCGGTCCGTCCCTGGGCCGGCGTACGGGACGCGACGAAGCCGGGACCGCTCTGCCCCAGGTCGCCTCGTCCTACGCGGACGTGTCGAGCCTGGAGGAGGACTGTCTGGTCCTCAACGTCACCATGGGCGCCTCGACCGCCGCGCGGCGCCCCGCGCCCGTCGTGGTGTGGATCCACGGCGACGGTGCTGTGGGCGCGGGCGCGTTCTTCGACGCTCGGCGCCTCGCCGACCGCGGCACGGTCGTGGTCACCGTCAACTACCGGCTCGGAGTCTTCGGCGGCTTCGCCTACCCGGGACTGGAGGGCTCCGGGACGTTCGCTCTACAGGATCAGCAGGCGGCGCTGCGGTGGGTCCGACGCAATGCCGCCGCGTTCGGCGGTGACCCCGGCAACGTGACGGTGGCTGGTTCCTCCTTCGGTGCCGCAGCCATCAGCGGCCACCTCACGTCGCCTGACGCGCGGGGGCTGTTCCACCGGGCCATCCTGGCCAGCGGGGAGGGAATGATGGACATGCCGGCCGGGGCGATGGGAGAGGGCGTGCCGGCCTATCCGCACTACACCTGGCGCACGGAGGGGGAGTCGCGGGACACGGGTGTCGCGATGACGTCGTCCCTGGGCTGCGCCGACACCGACTCGCGTCGTGCGCTGCGGTGCCTGCGCGCGCTGCCGGTGAAGAAGCTGCTGGAGGTCCCGAACATCGGGAACGCCTTCCAGGCGTTCGTCTACGGCAACGAGGTGCTTCCGGAACTGCCGGAGTCGGTATTGAAGGAAGGCCGTTTCCCCCGAATCCCGTTGATGTCGGGTGCCACGCTGGACGAGCACCGCCTGTTCGTCGGGATGGCCTACGACGCGATCGGCTCCCCGTTCACCGCCGCCCAGTACGCCGCCGCTCTCGATACCGCCTTCGGCCGGGACGCGGACACCGTGGCCGCGCGCTACCCGGTCGCCGCGTTCCCCTCGCCGGCCCTGGCCTGGTCCAGCGTGGTGACCGACAGGATGTGGGCCCTCGGCGCCTACGCCCAGGCGACCGCTTTCGGACGCCGCGCCCCCACGTACGCCTACGAGTTCGCCGACCGGGACGCCCCGATGTACCTCCCCCTCCCCGGAACCTTCGACTTCGGCGCCTACCACGCGGGCGACACGCCGTACATCTTCGAGGACCCTGACGCGCAGAAGCACTTCACCGCAGCGCAGGTACGTCTGTCCGGCATCATGACCGACTACTGGGCACAGTTCGCCCGTACCGGCACACCGAACCGGCCGGGGCTTCCAGGGTGGTCCCCGTTCGACCCGGCGGACGCCGTACCGCACACCCAGTCCCTGGCGCCGGACAGGGTCGGGCCGGTCGACTATGCCGGAGGACACCGGCTCGACTTCTGGCGCCGCCTCGCCGAACAGGGGACGCCGCCGGCATCCCAGCCCGCCCGGGGCAAGGAGCCGGTCTCGTGACCGTCCCCGACGTCACCCATGAGTGGGGCGTGCTCACGGAGACAGTGGTGGGCCGGGTCATCGACTTCACCTTCCCGCCCGAGCTCGCCGCAGGAGTCCCCGCCTCCTTGGGCTTCCTCCCCGAGCGTACGAGGCAGAACATGCCCCGATGGGCAGGCAGGCCCTGGTCAGAGGCCGATCCGGAGGGCTACGGACGCTGCGTCGAGCAGGTCGAGGAACTGGCACGCTTCCTCACTGCTCGCGGCGTGAAGGTCCACCGTCCACGGGTACTCAGCGAAGACGAACTGGACGTGTACGGCAGCGGCTTCAGCATGCAGACCTTCGTGCGCGATCCGATGATCGTCATCGGCGACCGGGTCATCGAAGCGGCGCTGCGCCTGCCGGCCCGCTTCAAGGAACGCTTCGGACTGCGTCCCGTCATCGAGGAAGCAGAAGCGCGCGGGGCACGCTGCTCGGTCATGCCACCGCCGGTGCCCGTACCGGTGGCGGACCTCCCCACGGCCGTAGGGCCCTTCCTGGAGGGCGGAGACGTGTTGCCCATGGGCCGTGACATCCTCGTCGGCACCGGCAGGTCCGCGTCCGACGCGGCGGGCGCCCGGTGGCTGGAACGGCTTCTCGGGGACGACTACCGCGTCCACCAAGTGCGCCTCTCGGAGCGGGTGATCCACCTCGACGACGGCCTCACCACCGTCCGCGAGGGACTCGCCGTAGTCTGCCGGGAGCAGTTCACCGACGGGCTGCCCCCGCTGGTGGCCGACTGGGAACTGATCGACGTCAGCCTCCATGACGCCGTCAACCTCCTGGCGGGCAACAGCCTGGTCCTCGCCCCCGGCGAGGTGCTCGTCGACGAACGCCTCACCGACCTCGCCGAAGCACTCACCGCCCGCGACGTCACCGTCCACACCCTGCCCTACGACGCCGTCACCCCCTTCGCGGGCGGCTTCCGCTGCTCCCACCACCCCCTGGTGCGCAAGCTCCCCGAGTGACCGGCGGAGAACCTACCGCGTGCGGTCGGTAGAAACGCGTCGGATCCCCCCGCAGCGGGCGGGGAGAAGCTCGCCGGCGGCGGTGCTTGACCTCTACCGGACTTGAGCCAGGACTGTGTCCTCATGACACTCTCGGCACAACGACATGCGGCGGTCCGGAGCTGGATCGACAGCACGGCGTGCTCCCTGACGACCGTCGACCCCCTGGCGCCGTTGGACGACCTGCGGCCTCTCTTGGGCATGGTCGGCGACGACGCGGCCGTGGTGGGATACGGCGCCGGGACACGCGGAGCGCATGAACTCTTCGCCATGCAGGTGCGCATGGCCCGGCTTCTGGTCGACGAGGCCGGATTCCGCGCCGTCGCCCTCGACCAGGACTGGACGCTCTGCGTTCTGCTCGACGCCTACGTCCGCACCGGCACCGGGGATCCGGTCGCGCTGCTGGAGGCCGCGGAGCCGTTCGCCCGCACCGAGGAGGTGCTCACCCTCCTCCGGTGGATGCGCGCGTTCAACCAGACCCACCCGAACGATCCGGTCCGCCTCGTCGGGGTCAGCCCCCATGGGACGGGGACGTCGGCATACGACACGGTGACCGCCTGCGTACGCCGGGCCGCGCCCGAACTGCTGGACGAGATCCTGGCCCGCTACGCCGAACTCCGTCCGGACGGCGAGGTATCCGCGCACACACGTCGGTTCCGCGCGCTCCCCGACAGGAGCGTCTGGCGCGCCCGCGCACAGGAGGCCCACGACCTCGTAGGAGCGCTGCCCGGCCACGAGGGCCACGCGTGGGCGCTCCGCAACGCTCGCGTGATCGTGCAGTACTACGAACTCCACGACCACCCCGACGATCCGGCGGATCCACACAACATGGACTACTACGAGCGGTCGTTCGCGGAGAACGTCGCCTGGTGGCACCGGCACACCGGTCACCAGGTGCTGTTCTGGTCCTCCTGCACCCATGCCTCCAAGGGACGCACCCGCGCTGTCGCCTTCCCGCCGGATCCCGGTCCCGCGAGCGGGTCCCCGAACGCCGGCAGCCACCTCCAGGACCGCCTGGGATCCCGCTACCTGTCGATCGGCCTCACCTTCGGCGACGGGGAGCTGGCCACGTACAGCGACGCCCCGCCCCACCGGGTGCCCCGGCCCGCCCCGCCCCTGGTGGAGTCGGTCCTGGACGCCGTGGGCGGCGACTATCTCCTGGACCTTCGCGCGGATCCCCCGCGCCCGGTCGCCGACTGGCTCACCGGGACTGCCAGAACCCGGGTCATCGGACCGCGCCACGACCCGGACGACGACACCGCCCACCACATGACGGGAGGATCCCTGGCCGAGTGGTTCGACGTCCTCGTCCACGTGCGGCACGTGACGCCGGCCCGCCCGCTCCGCGTCGAGCCCCCACCGAACACGTGACGGTTCAGATGCCGGTGGAGAGTGCCACGTGGCGCCACGCGTCGAGTTCACGGCGCACCCCGTCCAACTTCGCCTCGACGCGCTCGATCGCATCAGCGCCCAACTGCAGTCGCAGCGGCGGCTCGGTGACCTCGGTGATGTCGACGATGGCCTTCGCCGCCTTCACCGGATCTCCTGGCTGACGGCCGTCGTGGTCGGCCAGCGCCTCGCGCACCGGCCCCGCGCCGACGACGTAGTCCGCGATGGAGGCCGGCTCGACCCGCATGCTCGTCGCGCTGTTGAGGAAGTCGGTGCGGAAGCCGCCCGGCTCCACGATCGTGACGCGTACGCCCAGCGGGGCCAGTTCGCCGTGCAGCGCCTCGGAGATGCCCTCAAGGGCGAACTTCGACGCCCCGTACAGGCCCGCCGCCGGCGCCGTGGCGAAGCCTCCCACGGAGCCGATGTTCAGGACATGTCCGGATCGCTGGGCGCGCAACGTCGGCAGGGTTGCCCGCAAGGTGTTGAGTACGCCGAACACGTTGACGTCGAAGAGAGCGCGGGCGGCTCTGTCGGACGTTTCCTCGATCGCGCCCACGAGGCCGTAACCGGCGTTGTTGACCACGACGTCGATCCGTCCGAACTCCGCCAGGCCGGCCTCCGCTGCGGCCGTCAACTGCTCGGGTACGGTCACGTCCGCGCTGACCGCCAGCAAGCCGTCCGTCCTCCCCGGGTACGCCCTACGCACCGCCTCCGCGTCCCGCGCTGTCGCGATCACGCTGTGCCCGCGCTCCCGCGCCTCGCGGGTGATCTCCGCGCCGAGCCCCCGCGACGCACCGGTGACAAACCAAACGCTCATGCTCTCCCCTTGTTCCCATCGCCTGACCGGCCGACTTGCCGACGGCTCGCAGCTAGAAGCTAGAAGCTAGAGTCGGGTCTAGATCAAGAACTGCGTTACGGAGCGGTCATGGACCTGAGCATCGGTGAAGTAGCGAGACGCAGCGGGCTCAGCGTTCACGCCCTGCGGTTCTACGAGCGGGAGGGCCTGTTCGCCAACCCGGTGCGCCGCCTGTCCAACGGTCGTCGCATCTATCACGAGGAAGATCTGGAGTGGCTGGCGATCTGCACGAGACTGCGCTCCTCCGGCATGTCACTGGCGACGATCCGGCAGTACATCGAGCTGGCCCGTCAGGGCCCGGGCAACGAACACGAGCGACTTGAGCTGCTGCGCCGGCACGAGAACCACGTGGAGGCCCAGATCCAGGAACTGCACGAGACCTTGAACGTGATGCGCCACAAGGTGCGGATCTACGAGGATCACCTCGCACGCGGCGAGGCCGACCAGCTCTGGAATCCGTCGCACGCGCAAGCCGCACCGGCCGGAACTCACCAGGGTCACCGCCCGAGGTGAGTTCGGCCTTCGTCCGATCACGTGCTCCGGCCAAGGTGCACGTGCCCAGGACGAAGGCCGTGAGGGTGAGCCTGCTGTCCATGCGGGTCCCGTTCCAGGACCTGGAGCAGCAGGTTCATCGACCGGCGCGTCACGACGGCAGGGCCGAGAACCCTCAGTACAGCAGGTCCAGCTCCGCCCGGACCGTCTTCCCAGGGTTGCGGTCGAGGACCGCCCAGCGGTCGGCCAGGGCATCCACGATCAGCAGCCCGCGCCCGCTGTCGGAGCTGTCCTCCGGCGCGGTGATCTCGCCGGGGCCCGGCGGCCGGCACTCGCCCCGGGTGTCGGAGACCTCGATGCGGAGGAGGCCGGGCGTCTCCACGTCGCCGGGCAGGTGCGACAGGCGCAGTTCGAAGTCGCGGTCGGGGACGCGGCCGTGGGTCGCCGCGTTGGCCGTCAGCTCGCCGATGATCAGGGCCGCCGACTCCGAGGCGTCACTGAGGTACGGGATGCCCCAGGTGTGCAGCTTGTGCAGCCCGACGCGGCGGGCGAGCCGGGCACCGCGTGGATCGGCGTCGAATTGACGCTTGAACACACGTACGGTTACCTCGGGTTGGGTCTTCGTGAGCGCTTCCATGCCCTCAGATTCCGGGCTCCGGCCCCTCTCCACCAGGTCAGAAACCCGTACGCTGAGTCAGCGTACGGGTGCGAAGGGTAGACGGTACGCGTCACGTTCCGTGAGCATGGACGGGTCGCGGACCAGGACAGGCGCACGGGGAGGTAGCCGTACATGACGCACGGCACGGACGGCATCGACAGCATCACCACGTACGGGACTTTCGGCAACGGCGGCGGACGCGGCGGCGGTGAACCCGAACCGCAGTACATCCTCAAGATGTTCGGAGAGGTGGTCAAGACCTTCCGCAAGCGGGCGCAGCTGACCCAGGAGCAGTTCGCGCCACTCGTCGGATACTCACTGGAGACCGTCGCCTCCATCGAGCAGGGCCGCCGGCTCCCACCCCCGGACTTCGCGGAGCGCGCGGACAGCCTGCTCGACGCGTTCGGGGTGATCCTGGCGGCGGCAAAGCATTTGACGCGGCGGAAGGGGCTGGCGAGCTGGTTCCGGCAGTGGGCGCAGCTGGAGTTGGGGGCGCTGAGCCTGTACACGTACGAGTGCCGGTTGATTCCGGGGCTGTTGCAGACGCCGGCGTACGCGCGGACGCTGTTCACCGACCAACTGCCGCCGCTCGCCGACGAGCAGATCGAGGCCCAGCTCGCGGCCCGGCTGGAGCGTCAGGAGCTCCTGCGCAACCGACCCAACACCGCATTCAGCTTCATTCTTGAAGAGCATTTGTTCCTAAGGGAGTTGGGTGGCGCGGAGGTCACCAGGGAACTGATCGACCACATCCTCGACCTGTCCGAGCTGCGCAATGTGGACATCCAGATCATGCCGCTGGTACGGCATCATCACGCTGGTCTCGGTGGTCCCGTGCAGCTACTGGAGACGCCGGATCACCAGTGGTTCGGCTACTTGGAAGGGCAGGCGCACGGGCAGTTCGTCTCCGACCCCAAAGCGATCAGCGTGATCCAGATGCGGTGTGCCAGTATGCGTTCACAGGCTCTCTCGTTGGACGACTCCAAGAGCCTGATGCGGCGGATGCGAGGAGCGAGATGAGCACCACACCCCTGGCCTGGTTCAAGAGCAGCTACAGCAGCGGCGACGGCGATTCCTGCGTCGAGGTCGCCCTGGAGTGGCACAAGTCGAGCTACAGCAGCGGCTCCGGCGACTCCTGCGTCGAGGTCGCCGCCTGCCCCTCCACCGTCCACGTCCGCGACTCCAAGCTGGACGAGAGCCCCCAGCTCGCCCTCGCCCCGACCGCCTGGACGCATTTCCTCGCGTACGCCGCCCAGGGCTGAGCCCCGGGCGGCTTATGGAGCGCGCGGCGGTCACCCGCCGCCCCGACCTCGGCCGAGGTCGGGGGCGGGGGCGGGCGCTGTGTGCGGCACCGCCCCCGGTGGGGCACGTCAACGCCAGGGCGCTGCCTTGGCATGGAAGGTCAGGCCCGGCCACGCCTGGACCGGTGTGGGTGAGTACACGATCCGACCCGGGCACAAGCCCCGCTCGGCGAGCCCTTGGACGATCTTCGGGATGGCCGCGAGGGTCGTCTGCAGACCGTCGTGCATCAGGATGATGCCGCCCGGCTGCACGGTGAGCGCGTTCGCCACGATCGTCTCGGTGGGAATGCCGCTCCAGTCGACGGTATCGGCCGTCCAGATCACCTCGGTCATGCCCAGTCGGGCCGCATCCCGCCGAGTCCGCGCGTCGGTGCTCCCGAAGGGCGGCCGGAACAGCGTGGGCGCCCGACCCGTCTGGGTTCGGATGACGCGGCTGGTGTCGCGCAGTTCGGCGAATGCGGCGGTCGCGTCGAGCCCTACGAGATCGGCGTGGGTGTAGGAGTGGTTTCCGACCTGATGGCCCTCGGCGACCATCCGCCGTGTCCCGGCCCGCTGCCCGTCGGCCAGTGTGCCGGTCACGAAGAACGTCGCCCTGACGCGTCCGGCATCCCGCAGCGCCTTCAGGTACTCGGGCGTGGCGTCCGTCGGACCGTCGTCGAAGGTCAGGGCCACGTAACCGCCGGAACAACGGCTCCCGCCGGCCGTCGCCTGCGCGACCGCCGGCGGTAACGCGAACGACGTCATCAGCATCGCCACAGCCGCGCTGAACCATATGCGCGTTCTGTATCGGTTTCTCATACGGGGATCGATCCTCTCCAGAGGTGGACTGGTGAACCAGCAAGGCACCGGAGCGCCACGAAACAGCGGCTCACTCACCCATATCCGCCCTGGGTATGGCTGCAGCCGGACGTCGCACACGTTGCGCAGGACAGTCCTGTCCTGCGGAAAGATGCGGCAAACGCAGGCAGGCTCATTACGGGGTCCCGGCAGGACCCAGCAGGTGCGCCAGGTCAGGGCTCAGCGGCCGGAGAAGGGGAGACGGGCCGGTGCCACGGCCGGGCCCGGCGAGGCGGGACGGGAGTCGGCCGCGGGGAGCGGGTCGGCCGCGCAGGTGACGTCCCGGGCGGGAAGCCGTCCGGTGGTCAGATACCGCGTGGTGACGTCGTCGGCGCAGGCGCTGATGCCGAGCGAGTACAAGCCGTGGCCCTGCCCCTCGTCCACGGTGACGAGCCGGGAGCCCTTCAGCGCCCGGCGCAGGCCGAGTGCGGCGGCCAGGGGGGTCTGCGAGTCCCATTCGTTCTGGACGATGAGTGCGGGGACCTTGTTGTCGATCCTGGTGGCCGGTTCGGCCGGGCGGTCCCAGTAGGCGCACGGGAAGATGTTCGAGACGGAGTCGCCGTACAGGGGGTAGCGGACGCTGTCGCGCCGGGAGTCGGCTCGGTAGACGGCCGGGTCGGTGGGCCAGCGGGTGTCACCGCACATGATCGCGAGGTAGCTCGCCAGTTCGTTGTCGGTCGGCACGAAGGTCGGGAAGGTCGGGACGGGCTTGCCCTCGGCGGCGTCCCGGAGCAGCCCCAGGGTCCTGGCGGCGACGGAGGGGTGGGTGATCTCCCAGCGTATGTACTCGCGGACCTCGGCACCGTCGAACCTGGTTCCGCCGAGGTCGAGCGGCTCCCGGTCGGCGCGCGCGACGATGTCCCAGAACAGCTTCTCGACTTCGGCGGGCGTGTCACCGAGTCCGTACCGTGCCGCATGACGAGCGGTCCAGTCCGTCCACCGGTCGAACGCTGGCTCGGCCTGTTCCGCCCAGGACTGCGCCATGCTCCGCCACACGCGCTTGGGATCGACCGCGCTGTCCAGGACGAACCGGTCGACCCGCCGCGGGAACAACTGGGTGTACACGGAACCGAGGTAGGTCCCGTACGACAGCCCGAAGTACGAGATCCTCCGTTCCCCGAGGGCCGCGCGGATGACGTCCATGTCGCGTGCCGTGTTGCGGGTGCTGATGTGCCGGAGTGTTTCCCTGTTGCGGTCGCGGCACCGGTCAGCGATGTCGCGCGCCCAGGCGACGTCCTTGGCGAACGTCGCGTCCTTGTAGGGCCGGTACGTCAGCCGTTCGTCGGCGGTGGTCGTGCCGCAGGCGAGCGGACTGCTGGCGCCGACCCCGCGCGGATCGAAACCGATCAGGTCGTACCGGTCCTTCACGGACTGCGGCAGAAGACCGCTGAGCGCCAGAGGGTAGAAGAGCCCGGAACCGCTGGGGCCGCCCGGGTTGAAGAGCAGGACACCTCGGCGCTCGGTCGGGTCGGCGGCCTTGATCCGCGACAGCGAGACATCGATCTTCCTGCCGCCCGGCTTGCGGTGGTCGAGGGGCACCTCGAGGGTCGTGCACTCGACGGTGGCGGGGAGGTCGCCGCCGCAACCCTGCCAGGTCAGTGAGGAGGTGGCCGGCGCGGCCGCCGGCGAACCGGGACCGGCCGCAGGCGCAGCCGTGGCGGTGGCCGTGGTGCCGAGGAGCGTGGGGGCGAGCAACGCGGCGACGCCCAAGGCGATCTTGGAGATCGCTCTTCGTCTCAGGAGCAATGGAGTGCCTTCGTTCGCTGGGATGGTGCATGGCGCTCAGTGGCCCGGAGGGACGGACCGCAGGGTCGTCGGACAGGCTAACGACCTTACGGAGCAAGCGAGTTCGGATACGCCATTTCAGCGAGGCAACTGGTTGAGGGGTGCGGTGCCCTGGTGGGGGGACGAAGGGCGCAGCGCGCGGGGTCGGATCGACCCCACCACCACCGCATGACCTCATACGGAGTGTCCGGATGCCGCCCTCGGGATCGAGGCAGACCGCCGGTTCGCGCGCCAGGTCCTCGTCGGGGACGATCGCGGTCACGAGCGCCCGCCGATCCCGGACCGGCTCACGTTCCCGGTACCGGGCATCGTCGGGTACGGAGTGCACCTCCGTGATCGCGTCGCCGCCGCCCGGGGGCGCGAACATCGGCCTCGGGCCTTCCTCCCGGTCCGGGCGCCGATGCCGGGCAGGTAACGTAAAGAGGTACTGACTGATTGACTCATGGGCCTCCTGGCGGGCTGCGTGAACCCAGGAGGAGCAACATGACGACCAACCGTGGACGCAAGGACGTCATCCGTGACCGGATGGCCGCCACCGGCGAGTCGTACAACGTCGCCGCCCGCAACCTCAAGGCCATGAAGGACATGGGCGCGACCCGCGAGGCCGTCCTCGTGCAGCGCTGGGCGCCCGCCGACAGCTTCGACGTGCCGTGTCCGTGCGGCGGGACCTGCGAGCCGGGCGAGACCTGCGACCACTGCCACGCCCGCCACCGGCACGTGAAGCGTTACCCGGGCTCCACCACCGAGGTCGAGACGTGGGCCGACCGCTACGAGTGCACCGGCTGCTCCTCCTCGTACACCCTGACCATCCACCTGGCCGGGCGGCCCTGGGGCGTCGCCGAGACGGTCGTGCAGGGCGGGTCGGCCGAGGAGGTCGTGCGGGCCCGGGTCTTCCCCGGAGTCATCCACCCGCTGCTGCGGTCCGAGGCCGCCGACAGCGGGGACGGCGAGCAGTGAGCCACTGCCCGTAAAGGGCACGTGCGTGCGGTCCTCCTCCTGCTTGGATGAGCCGCATGAGAAACGACCAGTCCATAGAGACACCCTGGGGCATATCCGTCTTCGGCGCGGCGAGCATCGATGCCGCTCCCGATGTGGCGCGACTCCGGGTAGCGATCAAGGAGACCCGGCAGCAGGCCGGTGAGGCGTTCGAGGTCACCCGGCGCGGCGTCAACCAGGTCCGGGAGGTCGTACGTGGCCACGGCGTGCCGGACCGGCACGTGTCCACGTCCCGGCTGAACCTGGAGTCCTCCTACGTCTACGGCGGCGAGCGCAAGTTCGTCGGCTACGAGTGCACGGCGTCCTTCGTGATCGAGCTGCGCGCCCTGGACGCACTGGAAGCCGTGCTGGTCGACGTCGTGGAGGCCGGGGCGAACGAGGTCGGCGGCGTCGAGTTCGACGTGCGGGCGAAGAAGGAGCTGCGCGCCGAGGCGCGCAGGGGCGCGGTGGCCGCCGCCCGCGAGAAGGCGGCGCTCTACGCGGAGGCGGCCGGCGTCCGGCTCGGCGGGGTCGTCCACATCAAGGACGTGGACTCCGAGCAGTTGCAGAACAGCTATCGCTCGCACGGCAGGAGCGCCGCCGGCGACGGCGAGGGGGACCTCACTCCCGGCCGGGTCACGGTCACCGCGGGAGTCGTCATCGGCTTCTCGATCGTCGAGGACGTCGAGAACTGAGGCGTCCGGGCCTCTAGGCCCTGTCGTCGAACTCCCGTCGTCGCCCGGAGGGCGGCCCTGGGGGGGTCAGGTGCGTGCTCTCGGCGTGCCGGGCTCACGTCCTCGTACTGGACGTACTCGGGCGTGTGCCCGGTGCGGCGAGAGTGCGTGCATGGCGCCGCGGGGCAGACGGGAGTTCGACGACAGGGCCCGGGGAAAGGCCGGGAGCCCGCGGCCCCGCAGTGCGGGTCGCGGGCTCCGGGCCTTCTCGTCCGGCCTGTCTCAGCTCGCGTCCGGCGCCAGGGTCAGCGAGATCGAGTTGATGCAGTAGCGCTGGTCCGTGGGGGTCTGGTAGCCCTCGCCCTCGAAGACGTGGCCCAGGTGCGAGCCGCAGCGGGAGCAGCGCACCTCGGTGCGGACCATCCCGTGGGCGCGGTCCTCGACCAGCTCGACCGCGTCGGTGTCCTTCGGGTCGTAGAAGGACGGCCAGCCGCAGTGCGACTCGAACTTGGTGTCGGAGCGGAACAGCTCCGCCCCGCAGGCCCGGCAGGAGTAGACGCCCGCCGTCCTGGTGTCGGTGTACTCACCCACGAAAGCGGGTTCGGTGCCGGCCTGGCGCAGCACCGCGTACTCGGCGGGGGTCAGCTCTTCCCGCCACTGGTCGTCCGGCTTCTCGACGTCGTACGGCACGGCTCGCTCCTCAGCTCGACAGGTGGTCGCTCGATCCGGTCGCCACTCGGCTACCGGCCGCTCGACAGGTGGTCCAGGATGCGCGGGCCGAGGTCGGTGACGTCGCCCGCTCCCATGGTGAGAACGAGATCGCCGGGCTTCGCCATTCCCGCGACGGCGGCGGGGACGTCGGCCTGGTCGTGGACGGCGGTGACCTCGGCTCCGGCCTCCTTCGCGGCGTCGATGATCAGGGCGCTGGTGATGCCCGGGATCGGGTCCTCGCGGGCCGGGTAGATGTCCAGGACCACGGAGGCGTCGGCCAGGGCGAGGGCCTGGCCCATCTCGGTGCCCAGCTCCTGCGTACGGGAGAACAGGTGCGGCTGGAAGACGACCAGGATGCGGGCGTCGGCGGCCGCGCCGCGCATGGCCTCCAGGTCGGCGGTCATCTCGGTGGGGTGGTGCGCGTACGAGTCGATGACCTGCACGCCCGCCGCCTCGCCCTTGAGCTGGAGGCGGCGCTTGACCCCGGTGTACGAACCGAGGGCCGAGGCCAGGTTGTGCGCGGGGATGCCGAGGGCGACGCCTGCGGCGAGGGCGGCGACCGCGTTGTGGGCGTAGTGGCTGCCGGGCACCGAGACCGTGAAGGTCAGGAACTTGCCGTTGAGCAGGACCGTGACCTCGCTGGTCAGGCCGCGCGGGGTGACCTTGTGGACGCGTACGTCGGCGTTCTCGGCGGAGCCGTAGGTGACGACCTTGAGCTCGGAGAGGTCGCGGACCCGGCGGGTCAGCTCGACCGCGCCGGGCTGGTCGGCGGAGATGACCAGGGTGCCGCCGGGGACGACCTTGCCGACGAACGTCTCGAAGGAGTCGTAGATCTCGTCCATCGAGGCGTAGTTAGCGTGGTGGTCCAGCTCGACGTTGAGGACGATCGCGACCTCGGGGTCGTACTTCTGGAAGCTGCGGTCGCTCTCGTCCGCCTCCGCGACGAAGATCGCCCCTTTGCCGTGCGTGGCGTTGGTGCCGGGGCCCTCCAGGTCGCCGCCGATGGCGTACGAGGGGGCCATGCTCAGCGAGGAGAGGGCGACGGCCAGCATCGACGTCGTGGTCGTCTTGCCGTGGGTGCCGGCGACCGCGATGGCGCGCAGGCCGTTCATCAGGGAGGCCAGTGCGTCCGAGCGGTGCACCACGGGGATGGCCAGCTCGTTCGCGCGGAGCAGCTCCGGGTTGTCGGCGCGGATGGCGCTGGAGACGACCACGCAGGACGCGTCGTCGGCCAGGTGGCCCGCCGCGTGTCCGATGTGCACGGTCGCCCCCAGCGCCCGCAGGGACTCGGCGGTGGCGGACTCCTTCGCGTCGCTGCCCGCCACCTTCGCCCCGCGCTGGGCGAGGATCTTCGCGATGCCCGACATTCCGGCGCCGCCGATGCCGATGAAGTGGGGTCGTTCCATGGCGGCGGGAATGCCGGGTGCCATCTGTGCTCCTGCGTGGTCGCTGCGGTTCGGACGGCGGCCGGGGGCCGACCCGGACCGCGAGGCCAGCCTATTCGCTGTGCGCGAAGAGCTTGAGCACCGGGACGCCGACCTTGTGCCGGGCGCGGGAAGCCCAGTCGCGGTGGAAGAACTCCTCCACGTAGTGCGGGGCGGTCAGGACGATGACCTCGTCGGCGCCCGCCTCCTCGACGACGGTCGTCAGTTTGTCCAGGGGGTGATTCTCGATCACCTGTCCGACCGCTGCGGAGCCCGCGTCGCGCAGGGCCCGGAGGGAGTACTCCAGGCCGATCTGCGCGGTCTCGCGGGCCTCGTCGCCCTCCGGCTCCTCGCCCTCGCGGACCGCTTCCTTCAGCTCCCCCATCGCCACGTCGTCGATCGCGCGCAGCAGGACATCGGCCTGGTCGCCGCGCGGCTGCAACAGAACGACGAACGAGATCCGCTCCTCGCCGTGGAGGGTCGTGACGAATTCCACGTCCTCGGGAGTGAGCGGCTTCTCGATCATCAAAACGCTTGTGAACACGACAGGCGCCCTTCCGCTTCTTCTTCTCGTCGACTGCCGGCTCGACCGTCGACGGTCGTTTGCTGAAACCATCCTTCCCCGTGCTTCCACGGGGATCGCAGGGGTAAGTGTGCCCAGCCGGAGCTAAGCGGAACGGCAAATTCCGCTATCTGTCGGTCCGACGGTACCGAGTGAAGAGGAACCCGGCCTCTTCCAGGAGCGATGCCAGGGAAAAACGTTCCGGCACGGCGACCCCGGGGCCCCCCGCGATCCGCTGGGCGTCGCCGGCGGTCAGCATCGGGGACACGGTCAGGCACAGCTCGTCCAGCGCGCCGGCCGCCACGAACTGGCCGAGCAGCCGGGGTCCGCCCTCGGTGAGCTGCCGGGTCAGCCCCCGGTCGGCCAGCTCGCGCACGACACGGGCCGGGTCCACCCGGGCGCCCTCGCCCGCGATCACCACCTCGGCGCCCGCCTTCCGGGCCGCCGCGATCCGGTCGGCGGGGGCCCCGGCACCGGTCACCACGAGGGTCGGGACGAGCGGCTCGGTGAACAGCGGCAGAGAGAAGTCCAGCTCCATCGAGCCGGTCACCACCGCGACTGCGGGAGCGGGGCCCTGTCCTGCGGCCGCCCGCCGCGCGGCGAACGCCTCCCGGGCGCGGGCCGGACGGTACCCCTCCAGGCGTACGGTCTCGGCCCCGGCGATCACCACGTCGGCCAGGCCCCGCAGGGTGCCGAAGATCCGCATGTCCGCCGCGCAGGAGATGGGCTGCGAGCGGCCGTCGTGCTGGGCGGCCCCGTCGAGGGTGGAGACCATGTTGGCGCGCAGCCAGGGGATCCCGGGCCCTTCGGCCGGGGGGCCGGTGGGGTAGGCGTAGGCGTCCGCCAGCTCGTCGAGGCTCCACTCGCGGTCGACGAGCGGCCCGGACGGGTCCTCCGCTCCCGGTCCGCTTTCTGTCAGGTCCGTCACAGGGAACAGGCTTCGCATGGGTTGCAGTCTGGCATGAGCCTTAGGGTGGACAGTTGTGTCGTCATCCACCGCGTTTCCGGGGCAGAGCCCCCTTGCCGAATCGGCCCCGCTGTCCCTGTGCGCCCGTGAGCCGCACGTACCCGCAGACCGTCTGGTCGCCGAGATGGTGCCTCCGCCGCGCTTCGACTCGGTGCGCTTCGACACGTACGTCCCCGACCTGAACCAGCCCAGCCAGAGCGAGGCGGTCACGGTCCTGGCGGGTTTCGCCGCCGGCCTCGGCGGGGCGCACGCGACGGGCTCCGGGCGGCGCAAGTGGTTCAGCAGGAAGCCGGCCGCGCCGACCGGGCCGCGCGGTGTGTATCTCGACGGCGGCTACGGCGTCGGCAAGACCCACCTGCTGGCCTCCCTCTGGCACGCCACGCCCGCCGAGCCGTCGCTGAAGGCGTTCGGCACGTTCGTGGAGCTGACGAACCTCGTGGGCGCGCTGGGCTTCCAGCAGACCGTGCGGACCCTCAGCGGGCACCGGCTGCTGTGCATCGACGAGTTCGAGCTCGACGACCCGGGCGACACCGTCCTGGTGTCCTCGCTGCTCAGCCGGCTCGTGGAGGCCGGGGTGGCGCTCGCCGCCACCTCGAACACGCTGCCGGGCAAGCTCGGCGAGGGCCGGTTCGCCGCCGCCGACTTCCTGCGCGAGATCCAGGGCCTGTCCGCGCACTTCCGCCCGCTCCGCATCGACGGCGAGGACTACCGGCACCGCGGTCTGCCCGAGGCGCCGCCGCCGTACGACGACGAGCAGGTCACCCGGGCCGCGTACGCCACGCAGGGCGCGTCCCTCGACGACTTCCCCGGGCTGCTGGACCACCTGGCCCGGGTCCACCCCAGCCGGTACGGCGCGCTGACCGACGACCTCCGCGCGGTCTGTCTGACCGGGGTGAGCGCGGTGCCCGACCAGTCGACCGCGCTGCGCCTGGTGGTGCTGGCGGACCGGCTGTACGACCGGGAGGTCCCGGTGCTCGCCTCGGGGCTGCCGTTCGACCGGCTGTTCAGCGACGAGATGCTGAACGGCGGGTACCGGAAGAAGTACTTCCGGGCGATCTCCCGGCTGACGGCACTGGCGCGTGACGCGAAGGGGCTGGTGGCGCAGTAGGTTCGGGGGCGTAACGCGACGGGACACCGCACGCCTGTGGGGTGCCCCGTCTTATCCCGTACCACCGCGCACACCTTTCGAAGGGGTCCAGCATGGCTACCACGCGTCAGGCGCACACGAACTGGGAAGGCAACCTGATCGAGGGCAAGGGGGTCGTCACCTTCGACTCCTCCGGCATCGGCGACTACCCCGTCTCCTGGCCCGCCCGCTCGGAGCAGGCGAACGGGAAGACGAGCCCCGAGGAGCTCATCGCCGCCGCCCACTCCAGCTGCTTCTCGATGGCGCTCTCCCACGGTCTCGCCGGGGCCGACACCCCGTCGACCCGGCTGGAGACCAAGGCCGAGGTGACCTTCCAGCCCGGCACGGGCATCACCGGCATCCACCTCACCGTCGTGGGCGAGGTGCCCGGTCTCGACGAGGACGCCTTCCTGAAGGCCGCCGAGGACGCCAAGGCGAACTGCCCGGTCAGCCAGGCGCTCACCGGTACGACGATCACCCTGACGGCTTCGCTCGCCTGACCTTCCGCCTACGGCCGCTCCCCTCGGGGCCGCCGCGGCGGCAGCACGGGGCGCGGGGGTACGCACGGTTCCCTCGCGCCTCTGTGCGTGCTACACACGTGCGGGTCACTTCACCTGTCCGCCAACAGGGAGTCGCCTCATGTCATCCGCACCCCGCTCCACCGCGACACGACGCCAGGTCCTGGCAGGCAGCGGCGCAGCCGCCGCGATCGCCTTCACCGGAGCCTTCTCCGAACTCTTCGCGGGGACGGCCGCCGCACGCGGCCACGACGGCTACGGCCCGCTCGTCCCCGACCCCGACGGGCTGCTCGACCTGCCGAAAGGATTCCGCTACCGAGTGCTGTCCCGGGAGGGCGAACCTCTGCGCTCCGGCGAGGGGCCGGTGCCGGGCAACCACGACGGGATGGCGGCGCTGCCCGGCCGCAACGGCCGGGTCCACCTGGTCCGCAACCACGAGAACCGGCACACCGCCAAGCTCGGCGTACCGACCGTCGAGGGGCTGACCTACGACCCGGCGGCCAAGGGCGGCTGCACGTCCCTGGAGCTGGACGGCCGCAACAAGGTCCTGGGCGAGCGCGTCGCCATCGCCGGTACGGCGGTCAACTGCGCGGGCGGGCCCACCCCCTGGCGCACCTGGCTGACCTGCGAGGAGAACGAGGACAAGGCCGGGACCAACGGGTACACCAAGGACCACGGCTTCATCTTCGAGGTGGACGGCGCCGATCCGCGCCGCACCGGGGCCCTCCCGCTGACCGCGATGGGCCGCTTCCAGCACGAGGCGATCGCCGTCGACCCGAAGTCAGGGATCGTGTACGAGACGGAGGACGCGTTCGACAAGCCGTTCGGGCTCTTCTACCGCTTCCTCCCCGAGAAGCCCCTCGGCGGCACCGGATCACTCCGGGCGGGCGGGGCGCTGGAGGCGATGCGGGTGCCGGGCGTGCCCGACCTCTCCTCCGTCCAGGAGACCGGTACGAGCTTCGACCGGATCGAGTGGGTCCCCGTACCGGATCCACTGGCCTCGGAGACCGCGATCCGCTTCCAGGACTTCGGCCCGAAGGGCGTCACGCACGCCCAGAAGCTGGAGGGCTGCTACTGGGGCGGCTCGTCCGTCTACTTCGTCTCCAGCTTCGCCCGCAGCGACGAGGGTTCGGCGGGCGACCACTACGGCCAGGTCTGGCGCTACGAGCCCAGGAGGCGGCGGCTCACCCTGGTCGTGATCTTCGGCCCGGACACCGACATCCAGCTGCCCGGCGAGTCGCCCGACAACATCTGCCTGGCGGGTGACGGCGGGCTGATGGTCTGTGAGGACGGCGGCGGCGCGCAGCACGTGCTCGGAGTGACCCGGCGCGGCGAGGTGTACACGATGGCGCGCGGGCGGCAGAACATCGGGACGCCCGAGGAGCCGGAATGGGGGGAGTTCGCGGGGGTCGCCTTCTCCCCGGACGGCTCGACGATGTACGTGAACTGCTACAGGCCGGGGACGACGTTCGCGGTAACGGGGCCGTGGTGCTGAGGTAGCCGGGGCGGCGATCCGGGGGTGACCGGGGCGGCGATCCGGGGATGACCGGGGCGACCGCACTTCACCGGACACCGGAACACCACCGCCCAATATACCTGATTATTGGACATTTTCCGTTATTTTCCGTGGGTGATCACTGCTGCGCGGAAGATGCGGAAGACGACGACTCTGACGGTCGCGGGGGTACTCACCGGCGTCGCCCTGGCCGGGTGCGGGGGTCCTCCCCCCGCACCCCCTCCCCCACCCGGCCCGGCGGCCTCCGCCCCCGCCTCGGCCGCACCGGAGAAGCCGCCCACGATGGCCCCCGGGCCGGCGGGCCGCACCCCGGTCTTCGAGCGGAGGCCGACGGGCGGGGGCGCGGCAGGCCGCGCGACGGAGAAGGTCGTGGCACTGACGTTCGACGCCGACATGACGGCCGACCAGGGCCCCCGGGCGGCCTCCGGCGAACGCTTCGACAACCCGGAACTGGTCGCGCTGCTGCGCCGGCTGAAGGTGCCGACCACCGTCTTCATGACCGGGCGCTGGGCCGAGGAGTACCCGGCGCAGGCGAAGGCCATCGGCACGGACCCGCTGTTCGAGATCGCCAACCACTCCTACAGCCACCACGCCTTCAGCTCCCCCTGTTACGGCCTGCCGGTGGTCGGGAAGGCCACGATGGCCGGCGAGGTGGAGCGTGCCTTCACGGCGATCCGGAAGGCGGGGGCGCGGAACGTGGTGCCGTACTTCCGTTTCCCCGGCGGCTGTTACGACGACGCGGCGCTGCGCGCGCTGGCTCCGGCGAACGTGACGGCGGTGCAGTGGGACGTGGTCAGCGGCGACGCCTTCGCCACGGACGCGGACGCGGTGGCCGAGCAGGTGCTGGACGGGGTGCGGCCGGGCTCCCTCGTGGTCATGCACTGCACCCGCAGCGCGGCCCCGGCCACCGAGGCGGCCGTACGCCGGATCGTGCCGGAGCTGCGCGAGCGCGGCTACCGCTTCGTGAAGGTGTCGGAGTTGATGGAGGAGGGGCCCTGAGCCCGTTGTGCGGAGCGAGGGCCGGAGATGTGCGCTCCGGCCCTCGCCCCATGGGGTCACGTCTCACCGTTCGTCGCGTCGGCCCGCTGTGCTACGGCAGGGCCCACTTCTGGTTGGGACCGGTGTGGCAGGCCCATAGATGAACCGCTGTGCCGTCGTTCCAGGCGCCCCCGGACGCGTCGAGGCACTTGCCGGACTGCGGGTTGCGTAGCGTGCCGTCGGCCTGGGGTTGCCAGGTCTGGGCCGCGCTGCCGTTGCAGCCGTAGAGCTGCACCTTCGTGCCGTCGGCGGTGCCGGCGTTGTCGATGTCCAGGCACTTGTCCAGGGCGCGCACGGTTCCGTCACCGGAAACCGTCCACTTCTGGGCCGCGGTGTTGTTGCAGGTCCACAGCTGGACCTTCGTGCCGTCCGCGGTGCCGCTGTTGTCCACGTCCAGGCACTTGCCGTTGACCCCCTTCACCTCGCCGGTCCGGGAAGTCGCGCCGGGCAGCTGGTTCATCGTGTACCAGGCCTCGGTGCTCCAGAGCTGTTTGCCGTCCGTCGCGCTGAAGGGACGGGCCGAGCGCACATGGACGACTCGGTCGGCCTTGAGCCCGGGGACCGTCAGCGTGACCGTCTTGCGGTCGGCGGAGAGAGTGGCCGCCTGGGCGGTGAGGGTCTCCTCGTCGACCTTGGGGCCGCCGTACGCCGCGGTCGGCACGTAGCGCCACTGTTTGAACTTGTAGCGTCCGGCCAGGTTGGCCGCGGTCTCCGTCGACACCGGCTGGGTGTACTCCAGCTCGAAACCGCCCGGGACGGCGCGCATGGCGCGGATGTCGAAGGCGTCGGTGCCGTTCGGCGTCAGCTTCTGCAGTCCGTGGCTGAGCTTGCCCTCCTGGCCCCAGTTGCCGCCCGCGCCCAGCCCGCCCGCGTAGAGGGCGCCGTCCGGGCCGACGCTGATCCGGGTGACACCCGCTTCCAGTCCTTGCGTGAGGCGGAAGACCGCCCCCTGGTACTCACCGCCGACCTTCTCCAGGAACCCACGCTGGATTCCGCCGTAGGTCACGTCGCCGAACAGCATCTGACCGGCGAAGGGCCCGTCCTTCAACTGGAGGGGCGTGCTGGGCGAGTTGGCTATCTCGTTCTGAGGGAGCCACAGCACCGGCTTGGTCACCGGCCGGGAGTCGAAGGGCCCGTCCGGGTTCATGTGGTGGTTGAAGAAGCGGTCCTGCTTGATGTGCACCAACTTCGACGTGGGGAGCCAGCCGCCCTGGTTGTCGGTGACGAACATGTCGCCGTCCGGGCCCCACCCGATGCCGTTGGGGGTGCGCAGACCACCGGCGACGTAACTGACGGATCCGCTCGCCTTGTTCACCTTGATCGTGGTGCCGCGGTTCGGTGCCGGCTGCGGGTCCGTGGTGGCGCCGCCGTAGTTGATCGACACCGACAGGTTCAGATAGAAGAACCCGTCCTTGTACAGCAGGCCGAAGGCGAACTCGTGGAAGTTGTTGCCGAACGGCCAGGTGGCGATCCGCTTGTACTGGTCGGTGACGCCGTCGCCGTTGGTGTCGTTCAGTTCGGTCAGCTCGTGCTTCTGGGAGACATAGAGCTTGCCGTCCACGTACTTGACGCCCATCGGCTCCTTCAGGCCGCTCGCGATCTTCTTGTACGTCACCTTGTCGGGCCCGGTCGCCCCGGTGACGTTGCTCAGCAGGTACACCTCGCCCGTGCTGTTGTCCGTACCGCCCCAGGTGGTCACCGCGAGGCGGCCGTCGGGCAGCCAGTCCATGGCGGAGACCTGGGGTTCGAAGCCGTTCGGCCTCAGGTTCGTCAGGGTGTAGTTCGGGTGGACCTCGGTCAGGGGCAGTCCGTCACCGGGCGTGTCGAGGACGCCTTCGCACTCTTTCCGGCCCGGCGACGTGACGCGTACGACGCCGGCGTCGGTGCTCAGCACCGAGTTCGGTACGAGGCTGAAGCCGGTGGCGCCCGGAGGCTTCCAGGCGAGCGTGATCTGCTGGCCGCCACCGGCCTCGAAGTGCTCGATGCGCAGGGAGTGAACGCCCGCCGTCAGCGAGACCGTGCCGTCCTTGGGCAGGTCGGAGCCGTGCAGTCCGTCGTGGTCGATGACCAGTTTGTCATCGACGTAGAGGCGGGAGCCGTCATCGCTGGTCAGGCGGAAGGTGTGGCTGCCGGCCGCGGCGACGTCGAGGTTGCCGGTGACCTGCGTGACGAAGTTGGAAGCGAGCCCGAAGTCCGCGTCGGAGGTCCAGTTGATCACCGACATCTTCTTGTCGACGTTCGGGGTCTGTCCGGGCTTGAGGGTGCAGATCTCCTTCAGCGAGGTCTGCACGTCGAAGACGCGGAGCGTGACACCGGGTTCCTGCGGGGGAAGAGGTGCGGCCTCCGGGGCGGCCGCGTCCGCGGGGAGCGACAGGCCGAGGGCCAGTAACGGGACGGTGAGCGATACGGCCAGACGTCTGCCGAGTCGCTGGGAGAACAGCCGTGGATACACGTGACCTCCTGTAGGCCCCCCGAGGCCGGGGAGCGCAAATGGGGCAAAGTGCGGAATCCACCGCCGCCGGAGCGCGCCGTCGTTCCGGATACGGAGAGATGCGGAGATATGGAACTGTGGGGCTGTTGGGCTGTGGAGCTGCGGACAGTGACGCTCGGGGTGCGTACCGCCCGCTCCACCGCCGCGTCGCACACAGTAGGGACTTCCGTCGGGCGCGTCCATACTTTGTCATGAGCGTGTACAAAGTTCCCGGAAGATTCCTGGTCGGCCGTCAACTGCGCCTCTGTCGAGTCGACTTGGGATCAAGAGGGCGGAGGGGGTCATCACCCCGGGGCCCGCCCAGCCGCTTTGTCCCTCTGCTGGAAAAAGTTGCGGGCATCTGTGTCAAAGGGGTTTCTGCTGCGTGAAAAAGCGAATAGCTTCCTGCCCTGTACCGAACGACAAGGGCGGAACGCCCTCCCTCCGGGGTCCCCCAGCCCCTCGGCGCGATGGCGTGCGCCTGTGCTCCAGACCCCACCCCGTCAGCACACGGAGGATGCGCGTGCACAGGAGACTCATTCGACCTCTCGCGGCGCTGGCCTGCACCTTGCTCGCCGCCGCGGGCGCTCTCACCGCCCAGCAGAGACCCGCGGACGCGACGCCCGCACTCGCGTCGGCCGCCGCGGCCGACGAGTTCCAACAAGTCACCCTCGCCAAGGGAGTGGCGGAGACCGGCGAGCCCATGACGCTCGCCGTCCTGCCCGACAGGTCCGTGCTGCACACGTCCCGGGACGGCACCCTCCGCCTCACCGACGCGGCAGGCGCCACCAAGGTCGCCGGAAAGCTGGACGTCTACTCGCACGACGAAGAGGGCCTGCAAGGCGTCGGCGTGGACCCGGGCTTCACCACGAACCGCTTCATCTACCTCTACTACGCGCCGAAGCTGACGACCCCCTCCGGCGACGCGCCCGCGAACGGGTCCGCCGCGGACTTCGCCCCCTTCGACGGCGTCAACCGACTGTCGCGTTTCGTCCTCGGGGCCGACGGCTCACTCGACGTCGCCAGCGAGAAGAAGGTCCTCGACGTCCCCGCGAGCCGCGGACTGTGCTGCCACGTCGGCGGTGACATCGATTTCGACGCCCAGGGCAACCTGTACCTCTCCACCGGTGACGACAGCAACCCCTTCGCCTCCGACGGCTACACCCCCATCGACGAGCGCGCCGGCCGCAACCCCGCGTACGACGCCCAGCGCTCCTCCGGCAACACCAACGACCTGCGCGGCAAGGTGCTGCGGATCAAGGTGGGCGCCGACGGGGGCTACACCGTCCCGTCCGGCAACCTCTTCGCGCCCGGCACCGCGAAGACCAGGCCGGAGATCTACGCCATGGGGTTCCGCAACCCCTTCCGGATGAGCGTCGACAAGGCCACCGGAACCGTCTACCTCGGCGACTACGGCCCCGACGCGGGCACGGCGAACGCGGGACGCGGACCCGCCGGGCAGGTCGAGTTCAACCGGATCACCAAGGCCGGCAACTACGGCTGGCCCTACTGCACCGGCAACAACAGCCCCTACGTGGACTACAACTTCGCCACCTCGACGTCGGGCTCCGCCTTCTCCTGCGCCGCCCCCAGGAACACGTCGCCGAACAACACCGGCCTCACCGACCTCCCTCCGGCCCAGCCCGCCTGGATACCGTACGACGGGGGTTCGGTCCCCGAGTTCGGCGGCGGCTCGGAGTCACCGATGGGCGGACCCGTCTACCGCTACGACGCGGCCTCGACCTCCACCGTCAAGTTCCCGCAGAGCTTCGACGGCGACTTCTTCGCCGGCGAGTTCGGCCGCAAGTGGATCAAACGTATCGAGCAGTCCGGCGACGGCACCGTACAGTCGATCAACGCCTTCCCCTGGCAGGGCACCCAGGTCATGGACATGGCCTTCGGCCCGGACGGCGCGTTGTACGTCCTCGACTACGGCACCGGTTACTTCAACGGAGACGCCAACAGCGCGGTCTACCGTATCGAGTACGTCACCGACGGGCGCGCCCCGCTCGCCAAGGCCACCGCGAACCGCACCTCCGGACAGGCCCCGCTCACGGTGGCGTTCTCCTCGGCCGGGACCTCCGACCCCGACGGCGACCCCCTCACCTACGCCTGGAAGTTCGGTGACGGGGGCACGTCCACGGCCGCGAACCCCTCACACACCTACACCGCCAACGGCCGTTACACCGCCGAACTGACCGTCTCCGACGGCACCGGCGCCACCGCCACCGCCTCCGTCATCATCACCGTCGGCAACACCGCGCCCACCGTCACCCTCAACCTGCCCGCCGACGGCTCCATCATCGACCCGGGCGCCGCCGTGCCCTTCACGGTCACCGTCACCGACCCCGAGGACGGCACGATCGACTGCTCCAAGGTGAAGGTCACCTTCATCATCGGCCACGACAGCCACGGTCACCCGCAGACCTCCGCCACCGGCTGCTCCGGCACCGTACAGACCATCGCCGACGGCGAGCACGACCCCAACGCGAACATCTTCGGCGTCTGGGACGCCGAGTACACCGACAAGGGGGCAGGCGGCCAGCCCGCCCTGACCACGCACGACCAGAACATCAGCCAGGGCAGCAAGCGACAGGCCGAGCACTTCAGCGCCTCCGCCGGCGTCACGATCGTCGACAAGGCCACGGCCAACGGTGGCAAGACCGTCGGCTACATCGACAACGACGACTGGATCTCCTTCACCCCGTACATCCTCGGCAACGCCACCCGAGTGACCGCCCGGGTCTCCTCCGGCGGTGCGGGAGGCACCCTGGAGGTACGGGCCGGCTCGCCCACCGGCACCCTGCTCGGCTCGGCCGCGGTCCCCGCCACCGGAGGCTGGGACACCTTCCGGGACGTGAGCGCCGACCTGACCGACCGCCCGGCCTCCACCACCACCCTGTACCTCGTGTTCAAGGGCGGCAGCGGCTCCCTCTTCGACCTCGACGACTTCACCTTCACCACCAGCGGGGCCACCGCACCCGGCGGTGAGCTCAAGGGAATCGGCGGCAAGTGCGCGGAGGCCGCCGGCGGAGCGAGCGCCGACGGCACGCAGATCCAGTTGTGGACGTGCAACCGGAGCGCCGCCCAGAAATGGACGCCCGGCACGGACGACACGCTGCGGGCGCTCGGCAAGTGCCTGGACATCAGTGGCGCCGGCACCGCCGACGGCACCAGGATCCAGCTGTACGGGTGCAACGGTACGGGCGCCCAGAAGTGGGTGGCCCAGGCCGACAAAACGTTGAAGAACCCGTTGACCGGCAAGTGCCTGGACGCCTCCGGAGCCTCCTCGGCGGACGGTACCAAGCTCCACCTGTGGACCTGCCACACCGGCGCCAACCAGAAGTGGACCCTGTCATGAGCCGACATCTCACCCGTCTCGCCTGCTGGGCCGCCTGCGGCCTGCTCGGCGCCGCAGCCCTGCCCATGGCGGTCTCCACGGCCTCCGAACCGGGCCCGGCCGCCCCCGACCGCGCGGCGGCCGCCCCTGCCCGCACGGCGGCCGCCGCCGCCGACCCGGCATACGACGTGCTGGTCTTCTCCAAGACCGCCGGATTCCGCCACTCCTCCATCGACGAGGGCATCACCGCCCTGCGCCAGCTGGGCACCGCCAACAACTTCACCGTCACCGCGACCGAGGACGCCGCCGCCTTCACCGCCGGCAACCTCAGCGGTTACGAGGCCGTCGTCTTCCTCTCCACCACCGGCGACGTCCTCAACACCGCCCAGCAGGCCGCCTTCGAGGGGTACATCGGGGCCGGCGGCGGCTACGTAGGCATCCACGCGGCGGCCGACACGGAGTACGACTGGACCTGGTACAACGGCCTGGCCGGCGCCCTGTTCAAGTCCCACCCGCACATCCAGCCGGCCACCGTCAAGGTGGAGGACCGCGCCCACGACGCCACCGCGCACCTCGGCCCGACCTGGCAGCGGACCGACGAGTGGTACGACTACCGCACCAACCCCCGCACTTCGGCCCACGTCCTGGCCTCGCTCGACGAGTCCACGTACAGCGGCGGCACCATGGGCGGCGACCACCCCATCGCCTGGTGCAAGGACTACGAAGGAGGTCGCGCCTTCTACACCGGCGGCGGCCACACCGAGGACTCCTACGCCGACCCCGTCTTCCGCCGCCATCTGCTCGGCGGCATCCGCTGGGCCGCGGAGATGACGGAGGCCGACTGCCGCCCGGAGACCGGCTACACCGCCCTGTTCGGCACCTCCGGAACGACCGGCTGGAAGCAGGCCGGTCCGGGCTCCTTCGCCGACGCCGACAACACCCTGACCTCCCGGGGCGGCCTCGGCCTGTTCTGGTACCAGGCCAAGGAGTACAAGTCCTACTCGCTGAAGCTCGACTGGCGCCAGGCCGGTGACGACAACTCCGGTGTCTTCGTGGGCTTCCCCGCCTCCGACGACCCGTGGTCGGCCGTCAACAACGGGTACGAGATCCAGATCGACGCCACGGACGCTCCGGACCGCACCACCGGCGCCGTCTACGGCTACAAGTCCGCCGACCTCGCCGCCCGCGACGCGGCCCTGAACCCGCCGGGAGAGTGGAACACGTACGAGATCCGGGTCGAGGGCGAACGCCTCCAGCTCTTCCTCAACGGCCGCAAGATCAACGACTTCACCAACACCGACCCCGCCCGCAGTCTCCAGCAGGGCCACATCGGCCTCCAGAACCACGGTGACGGCGACGACGTGTCCTTCCGCAACATCCGGATCAAGGAGCTGGGCGGCGCGACCGGCCCCCGGGAGGGCGCCATCACCGGCATCGGCGGCAAGTGCGTCGACGTCGCCAACGGGTCGAGCTCGGACGGCACGCAGATCCAGTTGTGGACGTGCAACCAGAGCGCCGCCCAGAAGTGGACGGTCGCCTCGGACGACACGCTGCGCGCGCTGGGCAAGTGCATGGACATCAGCGGCAGCGGCACGGCCGACGGCACCAAGGTGCAGCTCTACGGCTGCAACAGCACCGGTGCCCAGAAATGGGTGCCCCAGGCCGACGGCACGCTGAAGAACCCGCAGTCGGGCAAGTGCCTGGACGCGTCCGGTGTCTCCTCCGCCGACGGCACCAAGCTCCACCTGTGGAGCTGCCACACCGGTGCCAACCAGAAGTGGGCGCTCCCCGGCTGAGCGACCCTCTGGACTTCGTCGGCACCGCTGAGGGCGGCGCCGGCGAAACCGGCCGCGAGATCGGGCCGGTGACGGCGGCCGGGCGCAACGCCGAAGCGCCCGGCCGCCGTGCTCACGCTCGTCGAGGCGGAGTTCCCCGCCGCCGTCCCGCGAGCCGACCCGCGGCACAGCGGCACAGCGGCACAGCGGCACAGCGGCACAGCGGCACAGCGGCACAGGCAGGGAAATCCAGGTGCGCCTGCTCGCACCAGCACCCTACGTTGGGCGATCAGGACATTCCCTTCCAAGGAGCCGACCGCTTGCAGGCCGCAGTAACCGTCACGCCCACGCAGATCCCGGACCTCCTTCTGGGCCTCGCCACCGTCCGCCCGGTGTTCCTCTGGGGCGCCCCGGCATCGGGAAGTCCTCCCTGGTACGGAAGTTCGCCGAATCCCTGGGCCTGGAGTGCGTCAGCCTGCTGGGCACGCAGCTCGCCCCCGAGGACCTGATCGGCGTGCCGCAGATCCGTGACGGCCGCTCCGTGTTCTGCCCGCCGGAGGCCATCGCCCGCGACGAGCCGTACTGCCTCTTCCTCGACGAGCTGAACGCCGCGACCCCGGACGTGCAGAAGGCGTTCTACTCGCTCATCCTCGACCGCCGGATCGGCAACTACGAGCTTCCGGAGGGCTCGATCGTGATCGGCGCCGGCAACCGCGCCACCGACAACGCCCTGGCACGCCCCATCGCCTCCGCGCTCGTCAACCGCCTCACCCACGTCCACCTGCGTGCCTCCGCCACCGACTGGCTGGTGTGGGCGGGCGAGAACGGCATTCATCCCTGGGTGGTGGACTACGTCGCCGACCGGCCCGACCACCTGTGGTCGCAGCCGCCCAAGACCGAGGAGCCGTTCTCCACGCCCCGCTCCTGGCACATGCTCTCCGACGCGCTGCACTCCTTCGGGCCGGCGCTGGACGAGGAGACGCTGAAGATCCTGGCCCACGGGACGCTGACCCCCGCCCACGCCGTCTCCTTCTGCGGGTACGCCAAGATCGTGCGGCATACCTACGGCATCGAGGCGATCATCAAGGGAGACGCCTCCTGGCCCCGCCGCACCGAGGACCGCGACCTGCTCTACTACCTCGCCGAGGCGTTCCGGGGACGGCTCGTCAAGGAGCTCCCGGCCCAGCGCGAGCACGCCTCGGCCGCCGTGCGCGAGACCTCCTACCGCGCCAAGTCGCTGCTCGTGCAGCTCGCCGAGATCTCCGTCGAGGTCGCCCAGACCGTCATCGCCGAGGACGCCGACGGCAACCCGGTGCTGCCCGCCTGGTTCCTGGTGGAGGCCGCCCGTGACATGCCCCGGCTGGTCGAGGCCCGGCGTTGAGCCGCTCCCGCAAGCAGGGCGCGGACCGCCCCGACCCGGCCGCCGAGGCCTTCGCCGCCGGCGCCGAACTGGTGCGCCGCAACCCCGCCCTCGCCGCCGTCGACGCCGACTTCATCCGGGCCAAGGCCAATGCCGACGCCCCCGGCCAGGGCCTCGTCCGGGCGGACTCCAACGGGCGGGTGCACGTCCACCCCACCCGCCGGGCCGAACCGGGAGAGTGGGCCTGGGCGCTCGCCCACGCCCTCCTCCACCTCGGCTTCGGCCACCTCCCCGCCGCCAAGGAGCTCCGCGAGCAGCCCGACCGCTTCGCCCTCGCCGCCCGCTGCACCGTCGTCAACCGCTTCCTCGCCACCTTCCCCATCGGCACCGCCCCCGACCACCTCCCCGAGAGCTACCCCGACGGCGACGAGGAGCAGCTCGCCGCCCGCTGGCGCAGGACCGGCGTCCCGGCCGCCTACGAGCGGTGCGGCACCGCGGACGGCGAGCCCGACCAACTACTGGTCCAGTGGCCGCGCTGGGACACCGCCCTGCCCGACCGGCAACTCGCCTTCGCCTACGCCCTGACCCGTACGGTCTCCGCCGCGATGGACGTCGCGGGCGGTCGCCGCGACCGGCTCACCGGGGAGCGCGTCGCCCAGCGCCCATGGGACCGCGCCCTCAACTGGTTCGTCTCGTCCTACCCGCTGCTCGGCGGCCTCGCGGCCGGACTGACCGTCGTCGCCGACGCCGAACTCGCCCGCGTGCACGCCATCTCCGTGGCCGCCGTGGACGCCACCGCCGGCGAGATCTACGTCAATCCGCTCAAGCGGTTCACGGACGAGGAGTGGCGGTTCGTCCTCGCCCACGAGATGCTGCACGCCGCCCTGCGCCACGGCGGGCGGCGCGGCGCCCGCGACCACTTTCTCTTCAACGTCGCCGCCGACTACGTCATCAACGGCTGGCTGGTCGAGATGGACGTCGGCGCGATGCCCGAAGGGCTGCTGTACGACCCCGATTTGAAGGGCCTGTCGACCGAGGAGGTGTACGACCGGATCGCCACCGGGCTGCGGCGCGGCCGACGCCTCGCTACCCTGCGCGGCAAGGGCGTCGGCGACATCCTGGGCGAGCCCCTGCCGGGCCGGCCCGCCGACCCCGTCGACCTCGACGCCTTCTACCGGCGCGCCCTCGTCCAGGGCCACCAGCTGCACACCGACCGACAGCGCGGTCTGCTGCCGGCCGGACTGGTCCAGGAGATCCGCGCGCTCGCCCACCCGCCCGTCCCGTGGGATGCCCGACTGGCCCGCTGGTTCGACGAGTTCGTGCCCCGCCCCGAGCCGGTACGCAGCTACTCCCGGCCCGCCCGGCGCCAGGCCTCGACCCCCGACATCCCGCGCGCGGGCCGCTCCTTCCCGCCCGAGGAGGTCGCCCGCTGCACCTTCGGCGTCGTCCTGGACACCTCGGGCTCGATGTCCGGCACCCTGCTCGCCAAGGCGCTGGGGGCGATCGCCTCGTACGCCGAGGCCCGCGACGTGCCGGCCGCCCGCGTGGTGTTCTGCGACGCCGCCGCCTACGACGCCGGGTATTTGGCGCCGACGGAGATCGCCGGGCGGGTACGGGTGCGGGGGCGCGGCGGCACGGTCCTGCAACCCGGCGTCGACCTGCTGCAACGGGCCGACGACTTCCCGCCGACGGCCCCGGTCCTGGTGATCACCGATGGCTGGTGCGACGCGCTGCGGGTCCGCCGCGAGCACGCCTACCTGATCCCGGAGGGCGCCGGGCTGCCGTTCACCCCGCGCGGACCGGTCTTCCGGGTGCGCTGAGCTGTTCCGGCCGCACTGAGCGGCGGGGCCGCGCACGGGTTCGCCGAGGGTCAGCCGGAGCAGGCCGTGCGGCCCGCCTCCTGCCAGGCGCAGACCGGGCACAGCGTGGTGCCCCTCGTCGACTCCGGGTATTCGGTCGGCTCGCGGCACAGCACGCACTCGGCGTACGGAGGGCCTTCGGCGGCACCGCCCGGCGGGGCCGGTGCGATCGGACCCGGGGTCGCGCAGTACGTGTCATCGGTGTCCACGCCCACGAGCCTACTCACCCGCGCCGGGCGGCGGTCCGGCAGACGAGGAACGCCACCGCCGCGGCGAGGACCGCCGCCCCGAGCAGGGGCAGGAGGGGCGGCTGGACCGTCCCGGTCCGCGATCCCGTGACCAGGGAGGTGACCGCCTGGCGCGCCGGGGATCCGGCGGTCACGAGGGCGAGGAGCGACCCGAGCACGGCCGCCGCGACGGACCAGCCCCGGCGGAGCGGCACCGGACGGGTGCTCAGCGCCCCCACGGCCGCGCCCAGCAGCACGCAGCACAGGACGGCGAGCAGTCCGGCGAGTGCGGCGGCCGGCCGGGAGACGGCGCGTGCCCCGTCGTCGGTGACCGGGTCGCTGATGAGCAGCACGACGGCGGTGGTCACCACGGCGAGCGCCGCCGCACAGCCCGCGGCGGTGAGCAGCGTGGCCAGGTGGACCCGCCGGGGCCCCGCGGCGGCCGAGGCCACCGTCCGGGCGGCGGGCGGCTCCTGGTTCACGCAGAGGTGTACGGCCCACGCGGTGACGGGCAGCACGGCGGCGGCCGCGACGCCGAGCGAGCCCAGCACGGGCTGCCCGCTCCGCACGCCGACGGCGAGGACGGCCGCGTACAGCAGGAGGGGTGCCAGCCAGCGCTGGGAGCGGGCGAGCAGGGCGGCCTGGTAGCGGAGGAGAGCGGTCATGGCGCTTCGGACACCTCGGACACCTCGAACACTTCGGACACCTCGGAGGCTTCGGAGGCTTCGGAGGTCCTGGTCTGCGCGGAAGCCTGCCCGGACGCCCGTGCGGGAGCCTGGGGGGAGGCCTGCGCGGAAGCCTGCTCGGACGCCCGTGCGGGAGCCTGGGGGGAAGTCTGCGCGGACGCCTCAGCTACGCCCGGCCCGGTTGCCGCGTCCGGCCGCCCGGGCGCCTCCGCCGGGCCGGACGCCTCCGCCGGGGTGACCCGCCGGATGTGCCAGGGCGGACGGGCCGTGAGCAGGGCCGCCAGGAGCGCGTCGGAGTACGGCGTGGGGACGGTGAGGCGTACGAGGCCGGGGGCCGTGCCGGTCGGCCGCTCCCGGACCGGGTCTCCCGGCAGCGCGGCGGGCAGCGGTGCGCCGGGCGGGCCCTCGGCCTCGACCAGGACACGGGGGCCGGCGACGGGGTCCGTCGGCGTCGGGGCCGTCGCCCGGTGGACCCCGCCGCCCCCGGCCCGCAGGGTGAGGTCCGCCGCCCCGGCGAGGCGTCGCGGGTCGTGGTCGACGAAGACGACGGTGGCGCCCGCCGCGACGCGTTCGGCGACGGCGCGGTCCAGTTCGCCACGGGCGGCGGTGTCGAGTCCGGTCCAGGCCTCGTCCAGGACCAGCAGTTCCGGTTCGGCGAGCAGCGCCTGGGCGACGGCGACCTTCTGGCTGGTGCCCTTGGAGAGTTCGGCGAGCGGGGTACGGGCGTGGTCCGCCGCCCCGAACCGGGTCAGCCACTCCCCCGCCCGCCGCCTCGCCTCGGCGCTCCGCAGCCCGTGGATCCGGCCGAGGTGGACGAGGTAGCCGGTGGCGGTCAGGGGCAGCGCCGCCGGGAAGCGCTCGGGGACGTACGCCGTGCGGGTCCGGCGGCCGGTGATCCGCCCCTCGGCGGGAGAGTCGACCCCGGCGAGCAGCCGCAGCAGGGTCGACTTCCCCGCGCCGTTGCCCCCTTCGACCCGGATCAGCGTCCGCTCGGGCAGCGTGAGGTCGACCCCGCGCAGCACCCAGGCGCCGCGGAGGCCGTACCGGTGGCCCACGCCCTCGAGTTCCACGGTCAGTTGGAGGTCTTCTCCGGCCTGGCCTCGCTCGGCCGCACGATGACGAAGCCCTCGCCCTGGAGCATCAGCTGGACGGCCTCGCCGGACCCGCCGCGCACCATCGAGCCGACGCTCTGCGAGCGGTTCAGGCTGGTCGTGAGCTGCTGGCTCCAGCCGACGACCGCGTCCGTGTCCACGTACACCGGCTGGGCGCCGGTCACGGGGATCACGATGGGGGTGCCCTCACACATCAGGCCGAGCTTGCCGTAGCCCGTGAACACGCTGTTGAAGAGGCCGCCGCCGACCATTCCGGCGCCCTTCACGGTCTTGATCTCGTAGGCGAGCGTGGGGTCGAAACAGAGGACGTTGCGGCCGTTGATGGTGATCGAGTCGCCCTGGTCCAGCTCCACGATGAAACAGTTCGCCGCCTCGTGCGCGAACCACGCCTCGCCCTGACCCCGCACGGCCATGAGCGCCAAGCCCTCGCCCGTCACCGCGCGCTTGAGCATGCCGCCGATGCCCTGGCCCTTGCGCTCGAACTGGAGGTTGCCGCGGAAGGCGATCATCGAGCCCTGGCGGGCGTGCATCTCCCCGTTGACTGCGTACTTGATCGATTTGGTGTTCTGCAGGGTCATGCCGGGGGCGGTGGCCGGCTGGGCCATGTGCTCGCTGGAAAAGAGATCGCTCTTCATGCGGAGCATCCTCACCCGGAGCCGGTCGTTCCGCCAAGCAGGTGACGGGTCCGGCCTGGCAGACTGGGACGGTGACCAGCGATGACACTCCCGCCCCCGCCCCTGAGAGCCCGTTCCACGAGGGTCCGGCCGACCGCGACCAGGCGCGGCAGTTCGTGCTGCCGCTCGTGCTCCACCTGGAGAAGACGGACCCGCCCGCCCGCACCGACGCGCTGCGGAGCGCCGCCCGCGCGGTGCTGACGATCCTCTCCGACGAGCGTTCGCTGGGCGACGGCGAGTGGTCCGGGGCGATGCGGGACTGGCAGGACGCCCGGATCCGCAAGGTCGTGCGCCGGGCGCGCGGCGCGGAGTGGCGCAAGGCCGCGGCGCTGGACGGCATCACGGTGACGGGTGAGGACGGCGCGGAGGTACGGGTGTTCCCGCCGATCCCGCTGGACGGCTGGCCCAAGGAGCTGGCCAAGCTCCAGGTGTCGGGCACCGATCTGGAGGACCCCGAGCCGCCCGCCGCGCCCGATCTCTCCGGCCCGGTGCTGTGGCTCAACCCGGAGCTGGACATGTCGGCGGGCAAGACGATGGCGCAGGCGGGGCACGGGGCCCAGCTCGCCTGGTGGGAGCTGTCCGACACCGAGCGCAAGGCGTGGCGCGAGGCCGGTTTCCCGCTCTCCGTCGCCGCCCCCGGGGCGGAGCGCTGGCGGGAACTGACGGCGAGCGGGCTGCCGGTGGTGCGGGACGCGGGGTTCACCGAGATCGCCCCGGGGTCCTGCACGGTGGTCGCCGACCACCCGGCGCTGCGCCGCTGAACATTTCTCGTTCCTTCTCCGTCGCCACGCTCGGCGCGCTCGGCCGCGCCCGCGTTCCCGGTCCGGTGCCCGGTGCCCGGCACCCGGCGCCCGGTGCCGTCCACGATGATGCCGGGGCCTTGACGGGGCTGCGGTCCGGGAACCTCAAATCCAGCTCTGAACGTCCCCCTGGTCGGGTTCATCGCCGCCTGACGGGGCCATGACCCCTGAACAGAACGAGGTGTGCGGCAGGGGGACGGGGGAACGCCATGGAACTGGGCATCGGCATCGGCTGGCGGCCGGAGATCGCGGACGAGGTGGAGGCGCTGGCGGGGATCGACTGGGTCGAGGCCGTCGCGGAGAACCTCTGCGACGACCATCTCCCGGACTCCCTCCTACGGCTCCGCGAGCGCGGCGTGCGCGTCGTGCCGCACGGGGTGGCGCTCGGGCTCGGCGGCGCCGACCGCCCCGACCCCGCGCGCCTCGCCTCCCTCGCGGCGCGCGCCGAGCTGCTGGGGACGCCGCTGGTGACCGAGCACATCGCGTTCGTACGGGCCGGGGGGCCGCTGACCGCGTCGCCGAGGCTGGAGGCCGGGCATCTGCTGCCGGTGCCGCGCACCTGGGACGCGCTGGACGTGCTGTGCGAGAACGTGCGGATCGCGCAGGACTCGCTGCCGGTGCCGCTCGCCCTGGAGAACATCGCGGCGCTGATCACCTGGCCGGGCGAGGAGCTGACCGAGGGTCAGTTCCTGGCGGAGCTGGTCGAGCGGACCGGGGTACGGCTGCTGATCGACGTGGCCAACCTGCACACCAATCACGTCAACCTCGGCCAGGATCCGGCGAAGGCGCTGGACGAGCTTCCGGTGGAGGCCATCGCGTACGTCCATGTGGCGGGCGGGGTCGAACGGAGCGGCGTCTGGCACGACACGCACGCCCACCCGGTGACCGCTCCGGTCCTTCGGGTGCTGGCCGAGCTGCGCTCCCGGGTCGACCCGCCGGGCGTGCTGCTGGAGCGCGACGACGCCTTCCCGCCGGCCGCGGAGCTGGCGGGCGAGCTGGACGCGATCCGGGCGACGCTGCGGGACGCCGCTCCCCCGGTGGAGCAGCGTCCCGCGACCCGGGACGCTGCGCGTGACGGGGGCGGGAGCGGAGACGGTGGGGGCGGCGTCGGGGGCCGGGCGCCCGCCGCCCCCGTGCCGGCCGGGACCCGTGACCGTACCGCCGTCGCGCAGACCGCGCTGCTCTCCGCGCTGGTGGCGGGTACCCCGGCCCCCGAGGGCTTCGACCACCGGCGGCTGCGGGTGCAGAGCCGGGCGCTGGCCGCCAAGCGCGCGGACGTCGTCGCGAAGGTCGCGCCGGAGCTGCCGGCGATCCTCGGCGACGGCTACCGCGCCGCGTTCCTCACCTACGCCCGGGGCCGCCCGATGTCCGGCGGGTACCGGCGCGACGCCCTGGACTTCGCGGAGCACGTGCTCGTCGCGGGGGGTCCCGCCGATCCGGTGGCGCGGCGCCGGCTGACGTACTGGTGGCAGGACCGGTCGGGCGCCCGGCCGCCGCGCCGTACCACCCGGCTGGTCCGGGCGGCCCGTGCCGCCCTCGTGAGGAAGGGAAAGCCGTGAACGTGCTCGCGCTGCTGGCGACCCTCGCGGTCGTCGTCTCCACCGTGCTCCTCATCACGAAATCGGCCGTCTCCCGGTCCCGCATCCCGTCGGCCGGCCCCTTCCCCGTCGTCCACGACATCTACGAGGCGGCCTTCCTGACCGGCGGTCCGGCCGGGGTCGCGGACACCGCGCTCACCGCCCTGCACACGGACGGCCGGGTGCTCATCGGCGGTCCCGGCATCATCTCCGTACGTTGTGCGCGGGCGAACGACCCGGTGGAACGCGCCGTGTTCCAGGAGCTGTCCACCGCTCCGAGCGGCGCCCTGCACCTGGTGCGGGACGCGGTGATGCGCCACCCGGCCGTGCAGGAGGTCGGTGACGGGCTGGCGCAGCGGGGCCTGCTGGTTGCGCCCGGCGAGGGCCGCCCCGTACGGCGTTGGGGGTTGATCCAGGGGGTGAGCTGCTGTGTCGCACTCCCGCTGTCGATCGTCCTCACCGTCCTCCAGTACGTGACGACGGACGTGAGCCTGAGCATGCCGGTCCCGTTCGTCCTGAAGGTGCTGCCCGCGATCCTGCTCGGCGGTATCAGCGGGCTCGTCGTCGCCTCGGCCGCGGCCAAGCGGATCACCGGAGCGGGCCGCCGGGCCGCCCAGGCGTGCCGGGCCGCCCGGGTCCACCCGGAGACCCCGGCCCATCTCGTCGCCACCCGGGGGCTGCGCGCGCTCCCGGACCGGGCGCTCTGGGAGCAACTGGTCACGGCGAGCCGCCTGACCGCGTCGGCGAGGCGGTCGCGTGCCCTCGCGGGGAACGGGCCTCCCGGGTACGCGGGGAGTACGGCGGGGGCGTCGGCCCTCGCGGTGACGACGGTCTGGTGCGCCGCCTCCAGTCCCGGCGGATCCAGCTGCGGGGGTTCCAGCGGGGGCGGCTCCGGATCGAGCTGTGGCGGCGGCTCCAGCTGCTCCTCGGGGTCCGGGTGCGGGGGCGGCGGCGGATCGAGCTGCGGGGGCTCCAGCTCGGGAGGTTCGAGTTGCGGCGGAAGCTCGGGCGGGTCGAGCTGCGGCGGGGGCGGCGGCTCCTGAACCGGGCCCGCCGCCCCGGCGGCCGACCGCCCATCGGAGTCATGGTTCCGGACATGGACGGGCGGTGCTGGACTTCACCGTCCCGCCCGCCCGACCATCCCTCTCCGCATCCGCAGAGAGGCACCGCGCGTGAGAACTGCTGCGCTGTACACATCGATCGGCTCCCTGGTCCTGTCCGCCCTGGCCGCCGCTCCCGCCGGGGCCTGGGAGAACCGGGGCTCCGCCGAGGCCCGGGGCACCGCGATCGCCGCCGCCCGCGCCACGGCCGCCGGGATCGATTTCGTCTCCTGTCCGGAGAAGGAGATGCTCCCGGACTCCCTGAAGTGCGGCACGGTGAAAGTGCCCCTCGACTACGCCGAACCGGACGGGAAGCAGCTCGAACTGACCGTCAGCCGCACCGGCGCCACCGGCCCGGCCGAGAGCCGGCAGGGCGCGTTCGTCTACAACCCGGGCGGGCCCGGCGCCTCCAGCATCACCTTCCCGATGGCCGGGGAGCTGCCGGAGTGGAAGGAGATCGCCGAGGCGTACGACCTGGTCGGCTACGCCCCGCGCGGGGTCAACGGTTCCTCCGCGCCGCTGACCTGCCAGGACCCGGCGGCGTACACGAAGGGCCCGACCGACGCGCCGACGCACCCGACGCGGGAGTACAAGGAGCGGCGCGTCGCCCGTGCGAAGGCGTACGCACAGGGCTGCGCGAGCCACGCGGGCGAGACGCTGCGGCACTACACGTCGCTCAACAACGCCCGTGACCTGGACGTGCTGCGGGCCGCGCTCGGCGAGGAGCGGCTGACGTTCATGGGGGCGTCCTACGGGACGTACTTCGGCGCGCTGTACGCGACGCTGTTCCCCTCGCACGTGCGGCGCATGGTCTTCGACTCGGTGGTCGACCCGGACCCGGAGCAGATCTGGTACCGCTCCAACATGGGCCAGTCGCTGGCCTTCGAGGCGCGCTGGGAGGACTTCCGCCGCTGGGTGGCCAAGCACGACGAGGTGTACCACCTGGGGACCACCCCGGAGGCGGTGCAGACCCACTACGACGAGGTGCGCGCCGAGCTGGCGGAGAAGCCCGCGGGCGGGAAGGTCGGGCCGGGGCAGCTGCACTCGGCGTTCCTGGGGGCCGGTTACTACGACGACTACTGGGCGATGCGGGCGACGGCGCTCTCCGAGTACGTCCGGGGCAACCCGGAGCCGCTGGTCGCGCAGGCCTCCCCGCGTGCGGTGGCGGCCGCGGACAACGAGAACGCCCAGGCGGTGTACACGGCCGTCGAGTGCAACGACGCGCCCTGGCCCGAGGAGTTCGAGGTGTGGGACCGCGACCACACGGAGCTGGCGCGCGTCGCGCCGTTCGAGACCTGGGACAACGCCTTCGCGAACCTGCCGTGCGCCTTCTGGCCCGCGCCCCGCCAGCGGCCGCTGGAGGTCGGGACCCGGTGGGGCGAGCTGCCGCCGGTGCTGATCCTGGCGGCGGAGCGGGACGCGGCGACCCCGTACAAGGGGGCGCTGGAGCTGCGGAAGCGGCTGCCCGGGTCGTCGCTGGTGACCGAGCGGGACGCCGGGACGCACGGCATCGGCGGGGCCGGGAACACTTGCGTCGACGACCATCTGCGCCGGTATCTGCTGACCGGTGAGGTGCCGGGGCGGGGTGCGGACTGTGCCGCGCACCCGGAGCCGAACCCGGTGTCGCTGGACTGAGTCCGGCTGTCGGCGGGGGCGGTACGGAGCGGGGGCCGCCGCACCATGACGGTGCGACGGCCCCCGAAGCCGAACCCGGTGTCGCTGGAGGAGCGGACGGCACGATCGGTGCCCGGTGTCCGCCCTTCTGATCTTCCGGGTTGGGGTGGTGCGGGACTCGCTGGTTATGCGAGCCCGGCCACCAGGTCTGCGACGCTCTTCCTGCGGCCCGTGTAGAACGGGACCTCCTCGCGCACGTGGAGACGTGCCTCGGAGGCGCGCAGGTGACGCATCAGGTCGACGATGCGGTACAGCTCGTCCGCCTCGAAGGCGAGGATCCACTCGTAGTCGCCGAGCGAGAACGAGGCGACGGTGTTGGCGCGGACGTCCGGGTAGCCCCGGGCCATCTTGCCGTGGTCCGCGAGCATGCGGCGGCGGTCCTCGTCGGGCAGCAGGTACCAGTCGTAGGACCGGACGAAGGGGTAGACGCTGATGTAGTCGCGCGGCGTCTCGTCGGCGATGAACGCCGGGACGTGGGACTTGTTGAACTCGGCCGGGCGGTGCAGCGCCATGTTCGACCAGACCGGGTCGAGGGCGCGGCCGAGCTTGGTGCGCCTGAAGAGGTTGTACGCCTCCTGGAGCTCGTCCGAGGTCTCGGCGTGCCACCAGATCATGAGGTCGGCGTCGGCCCGCAGCCCGGACACGTCGTAGGTGCCGCGGACGGTGATGTCCTTGGCCGCGAGCTGGTCGAACAGCTCCTGGACCTCGTCGGCGTATCCCGCGCGGTCCAGCGGGAGCACGTCGCGGAGTTTGAAGACCGACCACAGGGTGTAGCGGATGACCTCGTTGAGGTCCTTGGCCTTCTTGCCGGCGTTCGGACTCTTGCTTGATGTCACAGTCTCAGGAGCACTCATACGGCTATTGTCCCGCCTCGCTCCCCGTGCCCCGAACCAGGGTCGACGTGGCGATGATCTCTCCCGCGATCTTTCCCGGGATCTCCCCCGTGATCTCCCGGACGATCTCCTCGGCCGCCCGGCGCGCGCTCGCGATGCAGGCGGGGATGCCGACCCCGTCGTAGACCGCGCCGCAGACCCGCAGGGCGGGGAGCTTGGCGACCTCGTCGCGGATCCGGGCGACCCGGGCGAGGTGGCCCACCGGGTACTGCGGCAGGCCGCCGATCCAGCGGGTGACCTCGGTGTCCACGGGGCGGGCGGTGAGGCCGGTGGCGGCGGCGAGGTCGCGCAGGGAGACGGCGACGAGCTCCTCGTCCTCGCGGTGCAGATGGTCCTCCTCGCCGTACCGGCCGACGGAGGTGCGCAGCACGAACAGGTCGGGGGCGCTGTCCGCGACCCACTGCCATTTGTTGCTGGAGAAGGTGGACGCCTTGATCGTGTGGCCGTCGACCGGCGGTACGAGGAAGCCGGAGCGGCCGCGCAGGGCCTCGTACCGCTCGATGTCGGCCCGCCGGAAGGCCAGGGTGACCAGCGCCATCGAGGCGTACTCGACGCCGGACAGCTCGGCGGACGCGGCCGGGGACTCGGCGGCCAGCAGCGTGCCGGCGGACCAGGCGGGGGTGGCCAGGACGATGCCGTCGGCGGAGATCGTCCCGGTGTCGGTGCGGACGGCCCAGCCCGTTTCCGTACGGGTCAGGCCGAGGACCGGGGTTCGGTCGAGGATCTCGCCGCCACCGGCCCGTACGGCGTCGGCGACGGCGGCCGGGAGGGTGCCGATGCCGCCCTCGATGCCCTGGAAGACGGGTCCCGTCTGCTGCTTGGCGGCGGCCCGCTCCTGGATGCGGCGTACGCCTTCCAGCAGCGGCCCGCCCTCCTTCACCGCCTCGAAGAGCTGGGGGACGGCGGCGCGCATCGAGATCCGGTAGGCGTCGCCGGCGTAGACCCCGCCGAGGAGGGGCTCCACCAGCCGGTCCACGACCTCGCGGCCGAGCCGGTCGGCGACGTACGCGCCGACCGCGACGTCGTCGCCGACGGGGGTCGGGGTCAGGTCGCGCTCCTCGGCGATCCGGGCCAGGCCCTCGGGGGACAGCACCTCGCCGAGCACCGCCGGGTCGCCGGGGACGCCCATGACGTGCCCCTGGGGCATGGGGCGCAGCGCGTCGCGCGTCCACAGCGAGGCGGTGGCGGTGGCGGGCGGCTGGAGGCGGTCGGCGAGGCCCACCTCGCGGGCCAGGGCGACCGCCTCGGGGCGCCGGGCGAGCATCGACTCGGCCCCCAGGTCGACCTGGACGCCCGCGACCTCGCCGGTCATGAGCTTCCCGCCGAGCCGGTCGGTCGCCTCCAGGAGGGTGACCCGCAGTCCGGTGGAGACCAGGTGGTGGGCGGCCGCCAGGCCGGCGATGCCGCCGCCGACGACGACGACGTGGCCCGGGGGCGTTTCCGCACGCTGTTGAGAACGCTGCATGGGTCCACTCTCTCAAACCCGTTCCGCGTCCTGACCGTGACCACTTCGAAACCGCCCACCGGAAACCGGTCCCGGAGCGGGTGCGTCGAACCGGCGTTATCAACCACCGTCCTGGGGGGACCAGTTATGGAATTGGGCAGCAGAACCGATCGATCCTTCGCCCGTGGGCGGGCCGCGCTCGCCGCCGGGGTGCTCGGCCTCCTGCTCGCCGTCGGCGGCTGCGGGGCGTCGGGCGACGCCTCGGACGGCGCGAAGGCGGCGGACAGCAAGTACGCGCCGCCCGGGGAGCAGGAGGGAGCCGGCGCGGACGGGGCGGCGTCGTCGGCCGAGGAGCGGGCGGACGGGAAGCCGGCCGGGTCGAAGGCGGCGCCGAAGCCGGGGGCGGCGGCCACCCACGTCATCCGTACGGCCACGCTCTCCGTGGAGGTGAAGAGCGTGGCGAAGGCGGTCGCCGCCGCGCGCGGTGCGGCCGAGAGCGCGGGGGGCCTCGTCGCGACGGAGGAGACCGAGCGGCTCGACGACACGTACGAGACCTCGCACCTGGTGCTGCGGGTGCCGCAGGACCGGTACCAGGAGGTGCTGCGGGAGCTGGCCGGTTCCGGGAAGCTCCTGTCGCGCACCTCGAACGCGAAGGACGTCACCGACCAGGTGGTCGACGTGGACAGCCGGATCGCCACGCAGCGCGCGAGCGTGGCGCGGGTGCGGGAGCTGATGGACCGGGCGGAGAAGATCAGCGACGTGGTCGCCCTGGAGGGCGAGCTGAGCAGCCGTCAGTCCGACCTGGAGTCGCTGCTGGCCCAGCAGTCGAGCCTGAAGGACCGCACCTCGCTGGCGACGATCACCCTGGACCTGACGCCGCCGGACGCCCCGGACGAGGACGGGCGTCAGGAGGACACCGGGTTCCTGGACGCGCTGGGTGGCGGCTGGGACGCGTTCGTGACGATGCTGCGGTGGATCGCGGTGGCGTTCGGGGCCGCGTTCCCGTTCCTGCTCACCGGGGCTCTGGCGCTGGTGGTGTGGCGGGTGCTGCGCGCCCGGCGGGCGGCCCGCGGGGCCCCGGCGGCGCCCCGGCAGGAGCCGGAGGGCGCTCCGGCTCCCTGACCGCCGTAGCGTGGGGCTCCGACTTGGTGAATCGCCCGATGGCGATTCGGCGAAAGGGGACCCGGCATGGCAGCGGAGCGACTGGTGGTCATCGGCGGTGACGCGGCGGGCATGTCCGCCGCGTCACAGGCCCGCAGGCTGAAGACGGCGGACGCGCTGGAGATCGTCGCCTTCGAGCGCGGCCACTTCACGTCGTACTCCGCGTGCGGCATCCCGTACTGGGTGAGCGGTGACGTCGAGGCGCGCGACGACCTGATCGCCCGCACCCCGAAGGAGCACCGGGAGCGGGACATCGATCTGCGGATGCGGACCGAGGTGACGGAACTCGACGTGCCCGGGCGGCGGGTGAGGGCACTGGACCGGGAGAGCGGGAAGACGTACTGGACGGGCTACGACAAGCTGGTGATCGCCACCGGCGCCCGTCCGGTGCGCCCGGCGCTGCCCGGGATGGACGCGCCCGGGGTGCACGGGGTGCAGACCCTGGACGACGGGCAGGCGCTCCTGGACTCGCTGGACGCCCTGGGCGCGCGGGAGAGCCGCCGGGCGGTCGTGGTGGGCGCGGGGTACATCGGCGTCGAGATGGCCGAGGCGATGCTCAAGCGGGGCTTCGAGGTGACCGTCCTCAACCGGGGCGAGCAGCCGATGGCGACGCTCGACCCGGACATGGGGCGGCTCGTCCACGACGCGATGGACGGGCTGGGCATCACCACGGTCAACGGGGCCGCCGTGACCGAGATCCTCACCGGTCCGGACGGGCGGGTGCGCGAGGTGGCGACGGACGCGGGGAGATATCCGGCGGACGTGGTGGTCCTCGGCATCGGCGTGGAACCGGAGACGGAGCTGGCGCGCGGGGCCGGGCTGCCGGTCGGTCCGCACGGGGGGCTGCTGACGGATCTGTCGATGCGGGTGGTGGGCCACGAGGACGTCTGGGCGGGCGGCGACTGCGTGGAGGTCCTGGACCTGGTGGCGGGCCGGACCCGGCACATCGCGCTGGGCACGCACGCCAACAAGCACGGCCAGGTGATCGGTTCCAACGTCGGGGGCGGCTACGGCACGTTCCCGGGCGTGGTCGGTACGGCGGTGAGCAAGGTCTGCGACCTGGAGATCGCCCGGACCGGGCTGCGGGAGAAGGACGCCCGCGCGGTCGGACTGCGCTACGTCACGGCGACCATCGAGTCGACGCAGCGGGCGGGCTACTACCCGGGGGCGAAGCCGATGACGGTGAAGATGATCGCGGAGCGCCGTACGGGCCGGCTCCTCGGGGTGCAGATCGTCGGCCGTGAGGGGTCGGCGAAGCGGGTCGACGTGGCGGCGGTGGCGCTGACGGCCGGGATGACGGTGGAGCAGATGACGGCGCTCGACCTCGGCTACGCCCCGCCGTTCTCGCCGGTCTGGGACCCGGTGCTGGTGGCCGCCCGCAAGACGGTGACGGCGGTGCGGGGCGCGGGGAGCTGACGGCGGGTCCCGGGGCGCGGGCCCCGGGACCGTTCGCTCAGCGCGCGGTCTGCTCGTGCACGTGACCCACGAGGCGGGTGAGCGCGTCCGGGTCCATGTTCGGCATGACGCCGTGGCCCAGGTTGAAGATGTGGCCCTCCAGGCCGGCGGCGGCGTCCAGCACCTCGCGGGTCTTCTCCTCGACGGCCGGGGTCGGCGCGAACAGCACCGCCGGGTCGAGGTTGCCCTGGAGCGCCTTGCCGGGGCCGACGCGGCGGGCGGCCTCGTTCAGCGGGACCCGCCAGTCGACGCCGACGACGTCCGCGCCGGCCTCGCCCATCAGGCCGAGCAGCTCGCCGGTGCCGACGCCGAAGTGGATGCGGGGGACGCCGTAGGGGGCGACGGCGTCGAAGACCTTCGCGGAGGCGGGCAGCACCGCGCGGCGGTAGTCGGCGGGGGCCAGTGCGCCGACCCAGGAGTCGAAGAGCTGGACGGCGGAGGCGCCGGCCTCGATCTGCACCTTGAGGAAGGCGCCGGTGATCTCGGCGAGCCGGTCGACGAGGTCGGCCCAGAGCAGCGGGTCGCCGTACATCATGGCCTTGGTGCGCTCGTGGTTGCGCGAGGGGCCGCCCTCGACGAGGTAGCTGGCCAGGGTGAAGGGGGCCCCGGCGAAGCCGATGAGCGGGGTGGCGCCCAGCTCGGCGGTGAGCATCCCGATGGCCTCGGTGACGTACGGGACGTCCTCGGGAGTGAGGTCGCGCAGCCGGGCCAGGTCGGCGCGGGTGCGGATGGGCTCGGCGATGACGGGGCCGACGCCGGGCTTGATGTCGAGGTCGATGCCGATGGCCTTCAGGGGCACGACGATGTCGCTGAAGTAGATCGCGGCGTCGACCTTGTGGCGGCGTACGGGCTGGAGGGTGATCTCGGCGACCAGCTCCGGCATCATGCAGGAGTCGAGCATCGCGATGCCCTCGCGGACCTTCAGGTACTCGGGCAGCGAGCGCCCCGCCTGGCGCATGAACCAGACCGGCGTGTGGGGGACGGGTTCGCGGCGGCAGGCCCGCAGGAACGCCGAGTCGTGGGTGGCGTGGCGGACCGCGTCGAGGCTGGCGGAGGTCGTCGTCTGCTGGCCCGAAGGGCTGTCGTTGGCACTCACGCACAGAATCTTCGCACGCGCGCCGAAGGAGCCCGGCCCCGCACGGGTGTCTCTCCCTGCGCGGGGCCCGGCTTCCGCCTACTCTTCCCCGCATGGCTCCGGCTCAGGGACAATTTTCCGATCATTCCGACGGCGTTGAAAGCAAGGACCGCGCGGAGGGACCTTCCGTGCCGCCCGCGTTCCTGGCGGCGGTCGACGCGCTGCGCTCCGCGCGGCTCCGCCCGGAGCTGGAGGTGGAGGTGACCAGGCCGCCCCAGCGGCTCGCCCCGCACGCGTACGCCATGGAGGCGGCGGTGGTGGACGGCGAGGACGATCTCGCGGACGGCAGACTGGTCCTGCTGCACGATCCGGCGGGGCACGACGCCTGGCAGGGCGCGTTCCGGCTGGTGACGCTGGTCCGGGCGGAGCTGGAGCCGGAGATGGCGGCGGACCCGCTGCTCCCGGAGGTGTGCTGGTCCTGGCTCACGGGTGCGCTGGACGCGCGGGGCCTGTCGTACGGAGAGGCAGGGGGGACGGTGACGCGCGCCGGATCGCACTACTTCGGTGCGCTGTCCACGCGCCGGCCGGCGACGCAGATCGAGATCCGGGCCTCGTGGACGCCGAGGGAGGCGCGCGGCGGTGTGCCGGACACGGCGTCGCACCTCATGGCCTGGGGTGATCTGCTGTGCCAGATCGCGGGGCTGCCGCCGTCGGATCCGGCGGACGCGGCGGTGGTGACGTTGCCGCAGCGGCGCGGGCCGCAGGTTTAGTAACCCTCCGTCACCCGTTTCGCACAAGCACCGGCTCTCTTTTCGTACAATCGATCGCGCGTCCTATTTGCCCGAATTGTTACTCACCAAATAGGGATCTTCCCCTAAAGGAGGACGGGTCCGCTGCCGAAGAGGTCAATGACCCTTCAAGCACGGTTCGCCCCCGGCTTCACCCCCCGAGCCGGCCCGTCCCGCCACTCCCCCAGGAGGCCTGGTGTCCGTTCTCCTTGAGCAGCCCGCAAGCCTGGTCGCCTACCGCCCGAACAAGCCGACGGCCATGGTCGTCGTGGCCGACCCGCGCGTCCGTTCCACCGTCACCCGCCATCTGTGGGCCCTCGGAGTACGTGACGTCATCGAAGCGTCGTCCATCGCGGAGGCACGCCCCCGCGTCGGCAACCCGCGCGACATCTGCATTGCCGACGTCCACCTGCCCGACGGTTCCGGGCTGACCCTGCTGTCCGAGACCCGCGCCGCAGGCTGGCCCAACGGTCTCGCCCTCTCCGCCGCCGACGACATCGGCGCCGTTCGCAACGCCCTCGCGGGCGGCGTGAAGGGCTACGTCGTCACCGGCACCCGAACCAACATCGGCCACCCCTCCCGCCCCGGCGTCGCCCCCATCGGCGCCAACGCGGCCCGTATGCACCGCAGGCCTCCCGGTTCCCCGAGCCACCCGGGCGGCTACCGCGAACTGTCCGGACGCGAGGTGGAGGTGCTCCGCCTGGTCGCCGAAGGCCAGTCCAACAAGGCCATCGGCGTCTCGATGGGCCTCTCCGCCCTGACCGTCAAGTCCCACCTCGCCCGCATCGCCCGCAAGCTCGGCACCGGAGACCGCGCCGGAATGGTCGCGGTCGCCCTGCGGACGGGCATCATCCACTGACCGCACCCCGCCGGGACGTGCACCGATGCGTCTCCGGCTGGAATACGCGCATGGCCGCCCGTCGACGGAACGTTCCGTCGACGGGCTCCGTGCATACACAGATACCCTTGACACGTGACCGACGCCCAAGAGACCGCAGCAGACAGTTCACTGCGAACCACCGGGGGCGCTCCCCCGGACGACGTCGCCCCGGCGCCGATCCCCTTGCTCGAACCGCGCGAGGGCATTCCCCCGGTGGTGACGTCCGACGACGCCCTCGCCCGGGTGATCGCGGCCTTCGCCGCGGGCACCGGCCCGGTGGCCGTCGACGCCGAGCGCGCCTCGGGATACCGCTACGGCCAGCGCGCCTACCTCGTACAGCTGCGCCGCGAGGGCGCGGGCAGCGCCCTGATCGACCCGGTCGGCTGCCCCGACCTCGCCGGCCTCGGCTCCGCGCTGTCCGACACGGAGTGGATCCTGCACGCGGCGACCCAGGACCTGCCGTGCCTGCGGGACATAGGCATGACCCCCACCTCGCTGTTCGACACCGAGCTGGCCGGACGGCTCGCGGGCTTCCCGCGCGTCGGCCTCGGCGCGATGGTGGAGAACGTCCTCGGATACGCCCTGGAGAAGGGCCACTCCGCGGTCGACTGGTCCACCCGCCCGCTGCCCGAGCCCTGGCTGCGCTACGCCGCGCTCGACGTGGAGCTCCTGATCGACCTGCGCGACGCGCTGGAGGAGGAGCTGGAGCGGCAGGGCAAGCTGGAGTGGGCCCGGGAGGAGTTCGACGCCATCGCCTCCGCGCCGCCCGCGCCGCCCCGCCAGGACCCCTGGCGCCGCACGTCGGGCATGCACAAGGTGCGCCGCCGCCGTCAGATGGCCGTGGTCCGGGAGCTGTGGACCGCCCGTGACCAGGTCGCCCAGCGCCGCGACGTCTCCCCGGGCAAGGTGCTCGGCGACGCCGCGATCATCGAGGCCGCGCTCGCGGTGCCGGTCGACGTACAGGCCCTGACCGCGCTGCCGGGATTCGGCCACCGCATGGGACGCCGTCAGCTGGAGCAGTGGCAGGCCGCCGTGGACCGGGCCAAGGCACTGCCCGAGACGGCGCTGCCGCAGCCCGGTCAGCAGCCGGCCGGGCCGCCTCCCCCGCGCTCCTGGGCCGACAAGGACCCGGCCGCCGCCGCCCGGCTCTCGGCCGCCCGCACCGCCGTCTCCGAACTGGCCGAGCGCCTCCACATGCCCCAGGAGAACCTGATCACCCCGGACACCGTGCGCCGGGTCTGCTGGGAGCCGCCGAAGAACCCGACGCCGGGCGCCGTCGAGGACACCCTCGCCGGATACGGGGCACGGAACTGGCAGATCCAGCAGGTCGCCCCGCTCCTGGTGCGGGCGCTGGACGCCTCCTGACACACCGCCGTTCCCGTGACACAGCGAACACCCCCGGTCACCGACCGGGGGTGTTCCGCTTCCCGGGCCCTGTCCGCGGACCGAACCGATGGTCGAAATCGCGCCAGGTTCAGGACCCTTCCTGCCGCCGCGCGGCCGCCGGGACGGCCCGTACCGGGCACCGGGACGGTGTGACCTTCGACGCTCCGGCCGTGAGGGGTGGGCAGTCTGGTTACCCGCAAGTAGCATGAGGGCAGGCGGCGCGCCCCCGTGGCGTGCCCCGCAGCAGTGCCATCCCGCACCCTGGAGGAGAGCCACCGTGCCTCGTACCATCCGGGACGTCGTCTTCGTCGACGGCGTCCGCACCCCGTTCGGCAAAGCGGGCCCCAAGGGCATCTACCACGAGACCCGCGCCGACGACCTCGTCGTGAAGGCCATCCGGGAGCTGCTGCGCCGCAACCCGGACCTGGACCCCAAGAAGATCGACGAGGTCGCCATCGCCGCGACCACGCAGATCGGCGACCAGGGCCTCACGCTGGGCCGTACGGCCGGCATCCTGGCCGGTCTGCCGCAGTCCGTCCCGGGCTACTCGATCGACCGCATGTGCGCGGGCGCGCTGACCGCCGTCACCTCGACGGCCGGTTCCATCGCCTTCGGCGCGTACGACGTCGTCGTGGCCGGTGGCGTCGAGCACATGGGCCGCCACCCGATGGGCGAGGGCGTCGACCCGAACCCGCGCTTCGTGTCGGAGAAGCTGGTCGACGAGTCCGCCCTGTTCATGGGCATGACGGCGGAGAACCTGCACGACCGCTACCCCACGATCACCAAGGACCGCGCCGACGCGTACGCGGTGCGTTCGCAGGAGAAGGCCGCCAAGGCGTACGCGGGCGGCAAGATCCAGCAGGACCTGGTGCCGGTCTCGGTGCGCCGCACGAACGCGGATGTCGGGGAGACGGGCTGGGGCCTGGTCACCGCCGACGAGCCGATGCGCCCGGGCACCACCATGGAGTCGCTGGCCGGTCTGAAGACCCCGTTCCGCGCCCACGGCCGCGTGACGGCCGGTAACGCCGCGGGGCTCAACGACGGCGCCACCGCCTCCCTGCTCGCCGCCGAGGACGTCGCCCGCGAGATGGGTCTCCCGGTCAGGATGCGCCTCGTCTCCTACGCCTTCGCGGGCGTCGAGCCGGAGGTCATGGGCTACGGCCCGATCCCGGCGACCGAGAAGGCACTCGCCCAGGCCGGTCTCTCCATCGAGGACATCGGTCTCTTCGAGATCAACGAGGCGTTCGCCGTGCAGGTGCTCGCCTTCCTGGAGCACTACGGCATCGCCGACGACGACGCCCGCGTCAACCAGTACGGCGGCGCGATCGCCTACGGCCACCCGCTGGCCTCCTCCGGTGTCCGGCTCATGACGCAGCTGGCCCGGCAGTTCGAGGAGCAGCCCGAGGTCCGCTACGGCCTGACGACCATGTGCGTCGGCTTCGGCATGGGCGCCACGGTCGTCTGGGAGAACCCGCACTTCAACGCCGACGGAGGCAACAAGTGAGTTCCACCACTGAGCTTCTGAAGGGTGCGGCCGAGCTGTTCCCCGGCGAGGTCGTCACCCAGGCGCACGTACGCCACCTTGACCTGCCGTCCGGTGCCGGGCGGTTCGCGCTCATCACGCTGGACAACGGCCTGGACCACACCAAGCCGACCACCTTCGGACCGCAGTCGCTGGCGAACCTGGACGCCGCGATCGACCAGGTCGAGAAGGAGGCGTCCGAGGGCGTCATCACGGGCGTCGGCATCACCGGCAAGCCGTTCATCTTCGCCGTCGGCGCCGACCTCAAGGGCGTCGAGCTGCTCGGCCGTCACGAGGACGCGCTGGCCATCGGCAAGGGCGGCCACGACGTCTTCCGCCGCCTGGCCGGCCTCGCGGTCCCGACCTTCGCGTACTACAACGGCGCGGCGATGGGCGGCGGTGTCGAGGTCGGTCTGCACTGCGCCTACCGCACCGTCTCCACCGCCATCCCGGCGTTCTCGCTGCCCGAGGTCTTCCTCGGCCTGGTCCCCGGCTGGGGCGGCTGCGCGCTCCTGCCGAACCTGATCGGCGCGGACCGCGCGGTCTCGGTGATCATCGAGAACTCGCTCAACCAGAACCGTCAGCTCAAGGGCAAGCAGGTCTACGAGCTCGGGATCGCCGACGCGATCTTCGAGGGCGCGGACTTCCTGGAGCAGTCGCTGATCTGGACCGCGGCCGTCCTCAAGGGCGAGCTCGCCGTCGAGCGGCCCGCGATCGACCGCGGCGAGGGCTGGGACGCGGCCGTGGCCCGCGGCCGGGCCATCGCGGACTCCAAGGTGCACGGCGCGGCCCCGGCGGCGTACCGCGCGCTGGACATCATCGCGGCGGCGAAGGACGGCGACCTGTCCGCCGGCTTCGACGCCGAGGACCAGGCGCTGGCGGACCTGATCATGGGCGGCGAGCTGCGCAGCGGCATCTACGCCTTCAACCTGGTCCAGAAGCGCGCCAAGCGCCCGGCCGGCGCCCCGGACAAGAGCCTGGCCCGCCCGGTCACCAAGGTCGGCGTCGTCGGCGCGGGTCTGATGGCCTCGCAGCTGGCGCTGCTGTTCCTGCGCCGCCTGGAGGTCCCGGTCGTCCTCACGGACATCGACCAGGAGCGCGTCGACAAGGGCGTGGGCTACGTCCACGCCGAGATCGAGAAGCTGCTCGGCAAGGGCCGCATCAACCAGGACAAGGCCAACCGCCTCAAGGGCCTGGTCTCGGGTGTCCTCGACAAGGCCGAGGGCTTCGCGGACGCGGACTTCATCATCGAGGCCGTCTTCGAGGAGATCGGCGTCAAGCAGCAGGTGTTCGCGGAGGTCGAGGCGGTCGCCCCGGCGCACGCGATCCTCGCCACCAACACCTCCTCGCTGTCGGTGACCGAGATGGCGTCGAAGCTGAAGAACCCGGAGCGGGTCGTCGGCTTCCACTTCTTCAACCCGGTCGCGATCCTCCCGCTGCTGGAGATCGTCCGCGGCGAGCAGACGGACGACGCCTCGCTGGCGACGGCGTTCGGTGTGGCCCGCAAGCTGAAGAAGACCGCGGTCCTGGTGAAGGACGCCCCGGCGTTCGTCGTCAACCGCATCCTCACCCGCTTCATGGGCGAGATCCAGAACGTCATCGACGAGGGAACCCCGGTCGAGGTCGCGGAGAAGGCCGTCGAGCCGCTCGGCCTGCCGATGTCCCCGCTGGTGCTCCTGGAGCTGGTCGGCCCGGCCATCGGCCTGCACGTCTCCGAGACCCTGAACCGCGCCTTCCCGGAGCGCTTCACGGTCTCGCGGAACCTCGCGGCGGTCGTGAAGGCCGGCAAGCGCGGCTTCTACGTCTACGACTCCGGCGCTCCGGTCCTCGACCCCGAGGTCGCGGCGCTCCTCGAGCAGGGCGACACCGTCCTCACGGAGGAGCAGACCCGCGACCGGGTGCTCGACGCGGTGGCGCAGGAGATCGGCCTCATGCTGGACGAGGGCGTCGTAGCCGAGGCCCAGGACATCGACCTGTGCCTGATCACCGGCGCGGGCTGGCCCTTCCACCTGGGCGGCATCACGCCGTACCTGGACCGTGAGGGCGTCTCCCAGCGGGTGAACGGCAAGCCGTTCCTGGCGCGCGGCGTGGCGAGCGTGCCGGCGTAACGCTCGATTTCACGACGGACGGGCCGTACGGGATGATCTCCCGTACGGCCCGTCGGCATGCACGGCCCGGCACGGGCGGAGGGGCGACGAGAGATGCGGCGCGATGCCGGGGGACGGGATCCGGGGGCTCCGGGGTGGGCACGCCCTGCGCCGGTCCGGCTGATCACGGCGGTGGCCGTGCTCCTGTCCGGGCTCCTGTCGGCCCCGGTCCCGGTCCCGGCGCTGCCGACGGCCGATGAACGCCTACGAGTCGCCACCTGGAACATGTGCGGTGTGGAGCAGTGGAACTGCGACGGCACCGGCAGCGGTGAGGTCAAGGTTCGGGCGCTCAGGGATCTGGCCGGCGCCGAGGGCGCGGACGCGATTCTGTTGCAGGAGGTCTGCACGGAGGATCTGGCCGCCGCCCGCCGCGCGTTGGGGCGTGACTGGGACGCGGCTTTCCGTGGCTATGCCCATCGGGCGCCCGACGGGCGGTTCACCCCGGTCGACTGCGTGGCCGGCCGCGGCCGGGCCGGTATCGCGGTGCTGGCCTCCTCGCCGCTGACCCGGGTCACGACGGTGAACGCCCAGGAGCCCGAGGTCGGCCTGCACCGCGGCATCCTCTGCGCGACGGTGTCCGGGCCCGGGCTCCGGGTCTGCTCCGCCCACCTGAGCCTGCCCGGCAGCGACCGGGCGCATCCGGGGTGGGAGCTGCGCGACGACCAGTTGGCGGCGATGGTCGACGCGGCGGGCGCCCGTACGGTGTTCGGCGGCGACCTGAACACCGCGCCGCCCACGGCCGCGAACGACCGCGGCTGGATCTGGCCGCACCAGGCCTTCCGTCGCTATCGGGAGTGCGACCAGCGATGGCCCTCCGCACGTACCGGCCGCCCGACTCTGGTCACCGGCGGCAAGATCGACTACCTGTTCACCGATCTGCCCCGTACCGGCTGTTCGGTGCGTGACACGTCCGCGTCGGACCATCTGGCCCTGATCATGGAGGTCGAGGCGGGCTGAGGCCCGGGCCGCCGACGTCCCCGTGCGCCGCTCCGGTCGCTCAGCCCCGGTAGGCGTGCACCACGCCGAACCGCACGACGGTTCGCGGGGATTCCTGGCCGGAGTGGTCGACCGCGTGACACGCGACGGTGTGCTCCCCCGCCGCCCACGACCAGCCCGGCTCGAAGGACCAACGGGTGTCCGGCGCGACCGGGGCGACGCCCAGCCGCATGCCGTCCTCGACGAACTCGACCCGGGCGGCGCCCTCGGCGTACCCCGCGATGGCGATCAGCGGTCCCTGGACCTGCTGACCGGAGACGGGCCCGGCGACCACCGGTGCCGGAGGCGGGCCGCCCACCGCCGGCCGGGGAGCCGCGACCGGCCCCGCCGGCTGCGGGCCCTCGGGGGCTTCGGCGACGGTGAACGTGATCTCGGCCCGCTGGGAGTGGTAGCCGGCCGCGTCCACTCCGAGGATCCGCACCGGGTGCTCACCCACGCTCCAGGGGCGGCCGAGGTCCCAGCTCCAGGAGCCGTCGGGGGCGACCTCGGGGGCACCGAGGAACTTGCCGTGCTCCCAGACGCTCAGCCGTACCGCGCCCGGTGCCACGCCGGTGAACATCACCGAACGTCCGTACACCGTGCCTCCGGGCGCCGGGGTGTAGGCCACCGGGGCGGCGAACGCCTCCTGCACCTGAGAGGTGGTCCTGAGGTACGAGTCGATGGCCGAGGTGTCCACGTCCGGCTGCTCGCCCCCGCTGCGCACGAACCCGATCCGCGGCGCGATCCCGTCGATCAGGAAGTTGACCAGCCCCATCAGGACCGGGAGGTTCCGGCCGGTCACGTGCGCGTGATCGACGATGTGGGGGGAGTCGCTGAAGATGAAGTTGAGGTTCTCGTAGCCGGTGAACAACGGCAGGAACGGCTCCACCTGCTCCTTGAACTGCTCGTCCTGCGGCGACGAGAGGAGGTAGATGTTGGCGTTGCGGTTCGCCCCGGCCCGGACCAGGGCCGGTATCGCGTCGTCGATGATCTGCGTGTTCTGCTCGGTGACCTCACCCATCATGTGCTCGGCGATGGACGGGTACTGCAGGACGTAGCTGCCGATCCTGAACTGCGGGACCATCGACACGATGTTCCGGAAGCCGTACTTCAGTCCGAAGTAGAGCGCCGCGCTGCCGCCCTTGCTGCCGCCCCACATGGTGCACTGGTCCGGCGTGAGACCCAGCGAGTTCAGGACGTTGGAGATCAGGGAGGCGACGGACCGCTCCAGCCCGAAGTCCATCCCCTTGCACAGGTAGTAGCTGTTCTTCCCGTGGAAGCGGTCACGGATCCACAGGACGTTGGACCGGAGCGTGTCGAACACCCCGTTGGACCATCCGTAGTCGCCGGGCACGGAGAAGTTGGCGAAGACGACGACCAGGTGCCGGTTGCCGTTTCGCGCGTGCGCGAACCGGTACTCGACCGGGAAGGTCCCGGAGTTGTCGATACCGGTGTGCAGCGGACGGCCCGGGGCTGCTTTGGACACGGCGCGGGATTTCCCATCTCATGCAGGGGCGGCGTACCGACGCGTCCGGGGTCTTCCGGAGCTCGGCCGCCGGAGGTCAGGCGTGCTTCACGGAGAAGGACAGGTCGTTGTCGTCGGTGATGTAGGCGACGGTCCGGTGTGCGACACCGAGGTCGGAGCGGTCCACCGCCGTGGGGAAGCGGTCGGTGTGCTTGCGGCGGATGATGTCCCCGCCGATCCGGCCGGCCCGCATCTCGGAGCCGTCGCCGGTCCGTATCCACAGGTCCCAGATGTCGGTGGCGGCGAGCCGGCGGGCCAGGAACTCCCGGTGCGGAACGGCGAACGTGACGGAGGTTCCGCCGGCCGCCTGGACGGGGACGGCGAACTCGGTCGTCCGGTCGTTCCGGTGGCGCAGCACGGCGTGGACCGCCGTCCCCGCCGGGACGGGCGCGGGCAGCAGCAGGCTGAGGTGGAAGCCGGTCCGGCCCTCGTCGACGACGACCTGGCCGATCTCCGCGTGGGCGGGGCGGTACCACGTACGCAGGGCGATGAAGTCGTCCATCGTCCGGTACGGAATGGCCGACGAGACCCCCTGCCCGTCCAGCCAGGGCGCCTGCCCGCTGAGGTACTGGGTCTCCACCCCCTCGGCCACCATCCGCTCGTCCTGGCCCTCGGGCCCGTGCAGTCGCAGGTCCCAGGTTCCTTCGTGCGGGCGCAGCAGCCGGGGGTCGATCATCGTCTCCGCCCAGAGCTGCCCGCGGGCGTCCTTGACGAGGGTGCCCGCCTCCAGCGGGACCGTGCGGAGCTCCGGGCTGTCGCGGAGCTTGATTCCCACGGCGTAACCGGTCGCGCCCTCGCCGGTGACCTTCAGCTGGAGCCGGAAGCCGCCGCCCGGGGCGGCGATCAGGCGCCCCTGGGCCAGTACGCGGGCGGTCGGCCGCACGGGATTGCGTACCCGGTTGGTGAGGAGGTGGTCGATCAGCTCCTCGTACCGTTGGGCGATGACGTCAGGGGCGAAGCGGTAGGCGTTCTGGCGGGCCGCCTCGCTCATGCGCAGCCGCAACTGGTCGTCGTTGATGATCGCGAGCAGGCCCTGGGCCACCGACTCCGGGTCTCCGGGAACGGCCAGGAACCCGTCGACCCCGTGCTGGATGATCTCGCGGGGACCCAGCGGGCAGTCGGTGCTGACGACCGGCAGGCCGGCCTGCATGGCCTCGACGATCGTCATGCCGAAGGACTCGTTGTCGGAGGTGACGGCGGCGATGTCGCCCTTGGCCCACTCGCTCTCCATCGGCGCGTGCGGTCCCATCAGGCGGACGTGGTTGTACAGTCCGCGCTCCATCACCAGGTCGCGCAGGGCCTGTTCCTCCTTGCCGGAGCCGTAGATCCGCAGGCTCCAGTCGGGCCGGCTGCGGACCACGATCTCGAAGGCGCGGACGAGCACGTCGTAGCGCTTGACCTTCACCAGGCGTCCGGCGGCCACGACGATGTGCTGACCGCTGCGCGCGGGCATCACACTCGGCAGGGTCACCGGGTTGGGGATGGAGAGGATGCGGGAGGCGGCGTGCGGCAGGACCCCCCGGTAGATCTCGGCGTCGGCGTGGGACACGGTCACGAAGGCGTCCATGTCCGGGACGATTCTGTTCTGGCACTCACGCTGCTCGGGGATCTGCGAATCGTGGGTCAGGTGCTCCTGCCCGATCCTGAGGTAGTCGCGTTCGCCGAAGTGCGCCAGGTACATGAGCAGCACCGGCCGGGTGGCGATGACGACGTCGGCGGTGGTTCCGTCCAGGTAGCCGCCGATCCGCTGGTCCGTGAGCGCGTTGTACAGCTGTGAGAACGAGGGGCTGCGCGGGCTCACGACCGACGCCTGCCGGGACAGCTGGTGGTCCTTGTCCGCGCTGTTGGCGCGGATGTCGACCAGCGGGGTCAGCCGGACGCCGGGCTCCAGATTGCCCTGCGGGGTGTCCCGCGTACGGAAGACGGAGACGATCTCGACCTCATGACGCTTGGCCAGCGCTCCCGCCAGGTTGAGGGTGGCGCTGACCGTACCGCCGATCCCGTAGGCGTCGTGCAGCAGAAAGGCGATCTTCATGGGTGGCGGTCTCCGTGGTCGGGCGGCTCATGTCGTGCGATGGGCTGGATCCGTGGCGGCGCGGGGCCGCGCACCGGACCGCCGCGGGTTCACATGATCATTCCCTCGTAGACGCGCTCGCCGGAAGCGGTCGTCCGGTGCTGCGGTGGCGTCGCGTCCCCGATCGCCCGTTGTCCGTCGGCGGGGAACAGCCGTTGCGGCTCCTGCCGGATGATCGACTGCTGAGGCGCCTGGAACTGCTGGATCGGCTGTGTCTGCTCCAGCATCCGGCGCGCCGGGGGGCTCTGGCGGACCGGTACGGTGCCGACGGCCGGGGCCTTCGCCCGGTCGGGGGTGAGGTCGCCCCCGGCGATCAGGACGCGGTCGGTCAGCCGGGCCGCGGCGTATCCGTCGTCCAGGTCGCAGAACTGGTCCTGGAACCACCGGTAGCGGTCGGCGTACGCGTCCTGGATGCGGTCGATGTTCCGGACCGCCGAGATCAGTTCGGCCGAATCGGACACCAGGGGGCCCGGGGCGCTCTCGGCGAACTCGAAGTAGAACCCGCGCAGGGTGTCGCGGTAGTGCTCCAGGTCGTAGGTGAAGAAGAGGATCGGCCGCCCGGTGTTGACGTAGTCGAACATCAGCGACGAGTAGTCCGTGATCATCACGTCCGTGATGAGCGAGAGATCGGCCATGTCCGGGTAGTCGGACACGTCGAAGACGAACCCGTCACCGGCGCCCGGAACCGGATCCACCACGTTCGGGTGGCGACGGACCATCAGGACGTGGTCGGCGCCGAGCCGGGCGCGGGCGTCGTCGAGGTCGATCCGGAAGTCGAACTTGTACTTCCCCGGGGCGTAGAACTGGTCGTCGCGCCAGGTCGGGGCGTACATGATGATGCGCTTGCCGGGCGGAAGCCCGATGCGTCGGCGGATCTCCGCGGCCCGTCCTTCCGTTCCGGGGCGGCGCAGCAGGTCGTTGCGCGGGTAGCCGCACTCGACCATCTCGCCGGGGAACTGGAAGGCCCGCTTGAGGATGGGCGTGGAGAAGCTGTTCGGTGAGACCAGCATGTCCCAGTTCTGGACCTCCTTCGCGACCCGCTCCAGGTAGCGCTGGTCGGCGAAGTGGACGGCCTCGATGTCGTGGCCGATCTTCTTGAGCGGGGTGCCGTGCCAGGTCTGGACGACGACCTGCTCCGGACGCTTCTCGAACCAGTCGGGGAGGTGGTTGTTGGCGACGATGTAATGGGAGGTGGCGAGCGCCTCGTACCACTCCTGGGACCACATCCGTACGGACCGCGCCGTGGGCGGCAGGTCGATCTGGTCGTCGCGGACGACCCAGAGCTGCTCCACGTCGACGCCGCGCCGGACCATCTCCTCGTGGACGGCGCGCGGGCTGTCCGAGTACTGCGTGCCCTTGAAGGCGTCGAAGAGCACGGCGGGCCTGATCGCCTGGCGCCGGGCCTGCGCGTAGGTCTTGGTGCGCAGCAGCTTCTGCCGGTAGGGGCCCCGGGCGTCCTCGGCCATCGCGGAACGGACGAGGAGGGAGAGCCGGTCGTAGCCCTCCGCCTGGAGGTCGTAGCCGCGCCCGCCCAGCTCGGCCTCCTGGGGGAACCCGGGTATCAGGTCCTGCTCGATCTTGAGCATCAGGTCGGGCGAGCGGTCGGCCGGGGCCACGGACGAGGGGTCCTGGCGGCGCAGGAAGAAGTCCCAGCGGCCGGCGGCCAGCGGAATGGCTCCGGCCAGGGTGCCCATGGCCGCGGGGGTGACCACGCAGCGGAAGCGGTGTCCGTCCCACTCCAGCGGGACCGCGCGCTCGGCGCCGTGGGCCCGGGACCTGACCACGACATGGGCGCTGGCGTACTCGGCCGGGGGCAGCAGATCCACGCAGGCGTAGCTGCCGATGAGTTCCAGCGAGCCGTCCTCGTGCCAGCGGACCTCGCCGACCAGCGGGAGCGCGTCACGTTCGAAGAGGACGACGTAGCCGGAGCCGTTGCGGTGGACGGCGATCTCCCGGTCGCCCTGCGCGGTCTGGATCTTTTCGGGCATGCGGTAGTGGCCGTCGGCGGTGCCCTCGGCCATCACCGGGTACAGCGGGGCCTTGCGGCCTTCCATGTACACGGTCAGCTTCCAGCCGTTGCTGCCCATGGTCCATGCCTGGGGCACGGAGTTGTCGCCGTCGGCCCGCGAGCCGGGGACGAGGTTGCGCAGCGGGACCCGGGTGGTGAAGGTGCACCAGCCCTCTCCCCCGGGCTTGAACGACAGCCAGGAGTCGTGCCGGCCGGCGCCGTTCATACTGACCACCCGGAGCTTCCCCCACTCGGGGACCTCGGGGCTCAGGTAGACACCGCCGAGTTCGAGGTGTTCGCCCACGATCCGGTGGCGGGTGATGCGGCACCGGACGATCTCGACGCGGAGCTTCAGGGAGCCCTGTACGAAGAGGGGGACGATGCGGGTGTTCTTGTCGACATAGCGGTACGGAGGGTTGGCGGCGGCTCCCGCTCCGCCCCGCCCGACGCTCTTGTACCGGAAGAGACCGCGGCTGAACACACCTGCGGCGACGTCCCAGGTGCCCTCGACCCACTCACCCTTCTTCTTGAGCCGGGTGGTGTCGAACCGGCTCTCGAAGCCGGCCCAGTCGTAGCAGTAGCGGTTCTGGTTGGAGTACTCGGTCGCCTGCGGGTAGTAGGTGGTCTTCGCCAGATTGATGATCTTGCTGCCGGACTTCTTGTTCCGCAGCGCCAGCGCCTTGGTCGACATGTGCTTCTTGTGCACATTGATGAAGCGCACATAGGCCGAGCCGGACAGCGTCAGCCACTCCTCGTCCCAACGCGCCCCGGTGAGCGAGCTGGCGGGCGAGAGTTCCCTGTCGAGGCGGTAGTCGCTCTTGTACAGGCCCGTCTTGCGGTTCTCCAGGTGCGGGTAGTTCAGATACCGGCGCAGCCGACGGCGTACGGGCAGGGGGCCGCCCTTGCGCTCGAACTCGATGACGTCCAGCAGCTCGCCCAACCGCCCCTGATGGACCAGGAGCCACTTCACCCGGGCGTCGGCCGGCAGCTCCTCGATGAGGTCGTCGTCCGCCTCGCCCAGGAACTCCTGGGCCGCGTACATGAAGGCGTCGCGGTACTCGTCGTCCGCGTCGGGGAGCACCTTGAGGTGCAGCATGAGGTCGGACTTCAGGCAGGCCAGATCGTACTTGCGCTTGTGCTCCTTGAACGAGCGCGACCGGTGCTGCCCGAGGAACCGGCTGACGGACTGGACGGCGGCCACCCGGTCGCGCAGATTGTCGATCTCGGTGTGCCGCTGGGTGATGGAGGGTGCCGCGCCGCCCTCGCGACGGCGCCAGAAGTAGACGATGTCGGTGATGACGTCGACCTTCCGCGCCTTGAAGTGCGCGAACATGTTGACCCAGGAGTCCTCGTACAGGACCCCCTCGGGGAAGCGGATGAAGTGGTGGTCCCAGAAAGCGCGGCGGAATACCTTGTTCCACACGGTCCGGTCGTAGATCAGCGCCTCGTACCGGGTGATGTGGGTGCCGCGGCGGTCCTTCTGCATCGGCCCCTTGTGCAGGGGGGACTGCCACTTCTTGGTGGAATTCATCATCTGGACGTTGCCGGAGACGAAATCCGATCCGGACTCCGAGAGGGTGCGGATCAGCAGTTCGTAGGCGTACTCGGGAATGACGTCGTCGCCGTCGGCGAACACCAGGAATTCGCCCGCCGGGTGCATGGCGTTCAGCCCCGTGTTCCGGGCGTGCCCCGGCCCCCGGGACTCCTGGCGTATCAGCCGGAAGCGCGGATCGCGGGCGCAGAACCCCTCGGCGATTTCCGTGGACCGGTCGGTCGAGCCGTCATCGACCATGACGACCTCGAAGTCGCGGAAGGTCTGTCGAGCGATGGACTCCAGGCACTCGTCGAGGTAGATCTCAACGTCCTGGAAGGGGACGATGACACTCAGACGCGGCCCAGGGGCCATGCTTCACTCTCCAGTTCACGGCAGCGGTGAGCGCACGGCCACCACCAAGGTCCAACTCTGCTCAGCACCCTCACCCGAGCCCCCGTTGGCCCAGAGTCGGTCCTCTTCGATCACTCGCGTTCAGCTCTCGAAGCTGTAGCACCAGACGCAAATCTTAAGTGAACATTAAAGGATGTCAATGTGCAGATGAAGTGATGATCTCGTATTAGACCTGGACCGATGTACGTGATGTATGTCATGGGTCGCGCTCTACAACCATCCGCGCGGGCGCCCCGCTTCAGATGGATCGCCAGTCGTCGAGCGTGAGACCCGGGCCGTCCGTCTGCCGGGCCAGTCGCGGCTCGCCGTCCTCGCCGATCACCGCCACCACCAGCCGGCCGTAGGCGTCGTGCGCCAGCGCGGGCGTGCCCAGACACCGGATCCCGGTGTCCGACCACCAGACTCCGTTGGCCTCGTTCTCGGTGACGCCGAGGCCCACCGCGGCCGTGCCCTCGACTCCCCGGTGAGCCAGCACCGTGCAGTCGTAACCGTCCAGGGTCACCCGGATCGCCGCGTGCGGCCCCTCCCCCGGAGCGCCCCCGAGAGCCATCGGCCACGCCCCCGCACGGAAGGCGACGACCCCGCCGGCCGGATCGGTCCAGTAGAACGTGGCCCTGCCCGGAGCGGTCTCCAGCGCGGCGGACGTACCCGCCCGCACCGCCAGACGCGAGGGCTGGGGCTCGTGCCAGCCGCCACCGGCCTCCTTCTGCTGCCAGTGCAGCGTGCCCCCCTCGACCGCCGCGAAGAACTCCACCACTCCGGACGCGAGCGCGACCGCCGTGGGATCGCCGTCGATGCGCGAGCCCCGGAGGTCCTCCCAGCCGCGCCACTTGCCGTCGGGCCGCTCGCGACGCAGCATCAGCCCGCCGCCCGCGTTGCGCAGGCCTATGTGGACCTCGCCCGACTCGCTCACCGCGACGGCGGGAGCGCCGATGCGGTCACCCCCCGGCGCGTCCTTGTGCGGATTGCCCAGCGAGTGCCACGCGCTGACCGGCCGACCGGTCTGGTACTGGATGGCGTACACGATGTCGACGGCGACGGCGGAGCCGGATGCCCGCTCCCGTCGGCCCACGAAGTGGACGTAGGCGTTGGCGTCCCGCACGACGGTCAGGTGGGTGAGCCGACCCCCCGTCGCCAGCTCGGAACCGGTCCAGGGACCGCCGCCGGGGCGCGCCTGGATCCAGCGGCGCAGACGGCCGTCGGCGCTGTGGACGTACACCGTGAGCCGGTCGTCCCTGCCTCGGGTGAGCCAGATGCCGTTCAGTGCCTGAGCGGTGGGGGCGACCTCCGAAGTCGCGCGGGCGTCGCGTCCGAGCATGGTTCCGCCGTCACCTTTCCAGAAGTGGCATCCGCTACGTCACGCCATGACATATCGTGCACGATTTCGAATCTGCCATATCTTAGACCCCGCCGGTGGCACGGATCCGACACGCGAAACCCCGTCAGCGGGCTCCACCGAGGGCGGCACATCACCCGCACACCCCCGCGACCCACCGATCTCTCGCACGCGTGCTCGACCGACTGTCTATAGTTCTCGTCCACCTATAGTTCATATCCACCACCGCATACGGACCGGCCCCTCCCCCCACCCGAGTCCACCCGCCACAGCCCCACGGGGCCGCGAGACCTAGGGACTCGAAACAGGATGAGCAACGACGTCATGCCCCCGGGCCCGCGTGCCTCCCGACGCGCGGCCAAGCCCCGCAAGCGCCGCCGCGGGCTCAAGATCACGCTCGGTGTCCTGCTCGTCCTGCTGCTCGCCGGCGGCGGAACCGTGTACTGGATCTACAGCCAGCTCGACGGGAACATCAAGGGCGTCGACATCGACAAGGCGCTCGGCGAGGACCGCCCGGAGAAGCTGCCCACCAGCGGGCAGAATCTGCTGGTCCTGGGCTCGGACTCGCGTGCCGGGGCGGAGAACGAGGAGCTGGGCGGCGGCGGGGGCGTCAGTGGCGCGCGCTCCGACACCGCGATGGTGGTGCACATACCCGAGGGCCGGTCGAAGGCCGTCGCCGTCTCCATCCCGCGCGACACCCTGGTGACCCGGCCCGAGTGCGTCGGGGACGACGGATCCACGGTGTCCGCCAAGGAACGCGTGATGTTCAACTCCGTCTACGCGCAGGTCGGCCCGGCCTGTGTGGTGAAGACGGTGGAGAAGATGTCCGGGGTCCGCATCGACCACTACCTGGAGATCAACTTCGCCGGGTTCAAGGACCTGGTCGACGCCATCGGCGGAGTCACCGTGGACGTACCGCAGGACATCGAGGACAAGGCCTCCGGGCTGAGCCTCACCGCGGGCCCGCAGAAGCTGAACGGCACCGAGTCCCTGGCGTACGTCCGGACCCGGCACGGCATCGGCGACGGCAGCGACCTCGGCCGCATCGGTCTCCAGCAGCAGTTCATGATGGCCCTGCTGAGCGAGGTCAAGTCGCAGGATCTGCTGGGCAGCCCGGCTAACTCGTACAAGATCGCCAAATCGGCCACCAAGTCGCTCACGACCGACTCGGGGCTCGCGTCGCTCACCTCGCTGGCCGAGTTCGCCCGCTCGATGAACGGCGTCGACCCGGCCTCGATGGAGACGATCATGCTGCCGGTGGCGTACGACAAGATCGACAAGGCCCGGGTGATCGCGGCCGAGCCGCAGGCGGGTCAGCTGTGGAAGGCGATCCGCGAGGACACCACGATCCCCGAGGACGCGAAGAAGTCCCCCGCCACCGGGGGCTGACGGCCCGTCGTGCCGCGCCGCCCGTGACACCCTGCCGGGATGAGCGAGGACGATGCGGTGCTGGTGATCGTGGACGGCGCCAACGTGGTCGGTTCCGTGCCCGACGGGTGGTGGCGGGACCGGCGCGGGGCGGCGACCCGGCTGCGTGACTCCCTGGTCCCGTACGCGACGGCCGGGCTGCCGGGGCTGCCCGGCCCCGTCGAGCTGGTGCTCGTCGTGGAAGGGGCCGCCCGGGGCGTCGCCTCCGTGACCGGGGTGCGGGTCGACTCGGCCCCCGGCAGCGGCGACGACCTCATCGCCGAGCTGGCGGCCGGGGCCGCCCCGGGCCGGGACTGCGTCGTCGTCACCGCCGACCGGGGGCTGCGGCAGCGGGTCGAGGCGTACGGGGCACGCTGCGTGGGCCCCCGTACGGTACGGCCGTCGCCGGAGGCGTAGCGGTCCCCCCGGGCGCCGGGCCTCCTCGGGCCGCCGCCCCGGCCCGTACTTCCTGGGGCAGCTCCCCCTGCCCGCACCTTCTGGCCCCCTGATCCGTACCTTCCGAGGCCGCTGCCTCCGGCGCGGGGGCGCGGCCGCCCTCGTCCCGCGCGGCCGTCCGAACCCACTGCGCCCACCCTCTTCTCGCGGCCTTTTGACCGTGCACCGGCGTGCGTCGAGCCCGGCACGATCCGAGAAGGACGCCTTGGCCCACCGCACCGGATTCCGATGCCGTCCGCCCCCGCGTCACGGGCCGTATACCGCCGTCGGGTCGACGATCAGGCGTTCCCATACCAGGCATCCGTACGTTCCTTCTCAGCCGGTGCAACCGACACCGTCGACAGAGGAGAAGAACATGCCTGAGAACCAGAGCCAGGAGCCGACGGAGTCCGAGGAGTTCGAGGTCGTCGCGCACAGCGAGGACGGCGAGGACGAGGCGGGCAACTGCCTCACCAACAACAGCGACATGCTGCAGTAACTCGCCCCGTCGAGTCCTGTGCACGGCGCGGGCCTCCGACGCTCGGACGGATCGTTCCGAGCGACGGAGGCCCGGCCGCCGTGCGGCCTTCTCCTGGCCGGCCCTCCCGCCCGTTCAGGACCGCCACCGCCCGCCACGCCCCGAGGGAGCACCGAGTGACCCCCGCCGCCCTACCGGCACAGCGCCGACGCCCGCGCCGGGCCGCGCAGCTCGCGGTGCGGGAACTTCCGGATCCGGCCGCCCCGTCCGGCATCCGGCCGGCCCGTCCCGGCCGGGAGACGTCGTGAGAATCCTGCTGTGCCCGCTCAGCGACGGCGGCTACCTCTACCCGACCATCGCGGCCGGTCGTGAGCTCCGGCGGCGCGGCCATCACGTCAGCCTGCTGGGCAGGTCCGGCGTCGCGCCTGTCGCGGCCGACGCCGGGCTGCCGTTCGCGGCGACGGAGGACTTCGGCGAACGGCGCGCGTTCTCCGTCGCCTGGTGGGGCGCCTCCGCCATGGCGCAGTACCGCGCGACCGTGCGCGCCGCCCGCGCGGACCGGGCCGACCTGCTGATCACCTCCGTGCTGTGCCACGGCACCCTGCTCGCCGCCGAAGTGCTCGGCCTTCCCGTGGTGGTGGTCGGGCTCTCGGTCCACCTGTGGGACTACCGGGCGGGTGGGGACGACGAGCCTCCGCTGGGCAGGCCCCGGCGGAACCGGACCCGTGAGATGCGTCAGCAGTACGCCGACGTGCGCGAACAGGCCGGGCTGCCGGCGCGCGGCTCCCGGTGGGGGGACGACCCGCTGCCGGGCGACGCCCTGCTGCTGCGCGGCGACCCGGAGCTGGAGTACCCGGGCACCCAACTGCCCGACCGGGTCGTACACGTGGGGCCGCTGCGCTGGGAACCGACGCCCGGGCCCGGCGAGGTCGAAGCGGTCAGGGACCGGGTCGCGCGGTCCGGGAAGCCCCTGGTCTATGTCCACCTCGGGCGCGTGTTCGAGGGCGGCAGCCGGTGGCCCCATCTCAACGAGGCCTTCACCGGCGGGCGGTTCCAGGCCGTGGTGGAGCAGGGCCGCTCGCCGAGCCCCGAACCCGCCTCGGGAGCGGACATCCTGACGGTGCGCAAGCCATGGATGGGCCCGCTGATCGACCTGGCCGACCTGGTGCTGACCAGCGGCACCTCGGCCCCCGTACTGGCCGCCCTGCTGCGCGGCCGCCCCCTCGCGGCCTCGCCCAACGGCTCCGAGCAGCCACTGCTCACCGGTGCCTGCATGCGGGCCGGCGTGGGCGTTCACCTGCCGAAGCACGCACTGTCGGACTGGCCGGCGCTGCTGGACTCGGCGTGGCGGGACGACGCCCTGCGAGGCCGCGCCCGGGCGCTCGGCCGGAGGCTGGCCGCAGTGGACGGCGCCGCCCGTGCGGCCGACGTCGTCGAGCGGGTGGCCCAGCACTCCGCGATCCCGAAGGAGGACCATGACTACGCGAACGTCAGCCCCTGACGCGGACGGAGGGGCAGCCGCCGCCGAGGAGACCGTCGCGACCCTGGCTGCGGAAACGGGGCGGTGGCTGGGGCTCCACGCGGGCCGTCTCGACTCCCCGGCCGGCCGCGCCGCACTGCCCGTGACACCAAGGGTGAAGGCCCTCCTGCAACTCGGGCTGCTCCGCCGCTGCTGGCACAAGGTCACGCCGGACGACACCGCCCTGGAGCCCGTGCTCGCGGTCGTGGAACGCGCTTGGCGGCGACCGGAGTTCCCGCGCCTACTCGCACATTCCCCCGACAGCGCGCGGCCGTTCGGCCTGGTGTGGGCCGCCCTGGCACCGCGCGGGGCCGTCACCGACGCCCGACGCGACGTGTTCGAACGGCTCGCCGCCGACGGCTACCTGACGCCCCGCCGCAAGTCGCCCTACCTCCACCTGGGCACCAGGTTCTACGCCGAACTCGCGGGCTTCCAGCACGAACTGTCCTCGTACGACGAGCTGTACGCGTGCAGCATGCTGGCGCGCGCCGACGGCGCGCGGGTGGCCGAACTGGACGTCTGTCAGGTGACGGACACCGTGTTCTACCTCTCCGACTACGGCTTCCGCGACACCGGCCTGGACGCGGAGGCCCGGGAGCGGGCGTCGCACGTGGTGGAGCGGCTCACCGACCACTGCGTACGCGAGGACGCCTGGGAGTACGCGGCCAAGCTGCTGCTCGCCCAGCACTGTCTGGGCTTCGACCCACTCCGAACGCCTTCGGGGCAGGCTGCCCTCGGGATGCTCGCGGGGGCCCGGTCGCCGGACGGTTCCCTACCCGGCAAGACCGCCCGGGGACGGGCCCCGGCGTCCGCCCCTCCTCAGCAGTACTTCCGGTGGGCCTATCAACCGACGCTCGTCACGGCGCTGACGACGCTGCTGCTCGCCAACAGCCGCCGCCCCCACCCCGTTCCGACCACGGCACCACCCACAGCTCGGAGGACGCGATGAGCCTGCAACAGGTCCAACTCCCGGACGGAGCACGCCTCCTCGAAGGCAGGCGCAACTGGTGGTTCCTCGGCCGGGGCGGGGTCGTCCGCCTCGGCGGCCGGCACGTCACCCCCGAGGGGGACCTGCGGCCCGACACGGAGCACCGGCTGCGCGAGCGCGGCATGTTCGCCTCCCCGCCGGTCCGCTCGTACGCGCTGACCGTCCTCACCAGCACCAACTGCAACCTGGGCTGCGGATACTGCTTCCAGAACACCGCCCAGGACGCCACGGACAGCAGCCGCCCGCCCAGGATCGCCCGGACCCGACTCACCTCGGAGACCATCACCTCGATCCTCGGGTTCACCGAGCGGCAGATGGCCGCGGCCGAACTGGACAGACTGCGGATCCTCCTCTTCGGAGGGGAGCCCCTGCTCAACCCGCGCGGCTGCCTGGAGCTGCTGGAGCGCGCCGCAGGCATCGGGATGACGTCGGCCTGGATGATCTCCAACGCCACGCTGCTCTCCCCGCGGCTAGCACGGCAGCTCTCCGCCCTCGGTCTCGACTCCGTCCAGGTCACCTTCGACGGCGACCGCGCCGACCACGACCGCATCCGGGTCAACCGGGCCGACACCGGAGGCACTTTCGACAAGATCGTCCGCAACATCGTCGCGGCGGGCGAGGTCACGCCGATCCGGTGGACCCTGCGGGTCAACGTCTCCCAGGAGACCTTCGACGGCGTCGACGCGCTCATCGACCGGCTCGCGGCGCAGCTGGACCCCTCCCGGTGCGCGCTGTACTTCGCCCGGGTCGGCGACGTGGGCATCGGATACGCCAACGACCTGCTGCATACGGGCGAGCTCTCCGCCCACTTCACCCGGTGGCAGCGTCGCGCGCTCGAACTCGGCTTCCGGGTGAGTCGTCCGGGCGCCCGTCGGCCCTGCCTCACCTGCGGCCACACCGAAGGGCGCTACGGCGCGGTGATCAGCGCGGACGGGACCCTGGCCAGCTGCTGGGAGACCGCGGGCAAACCCGACTGGGAGGTCGGCACGGTGGCCGACGGGTACCAGCCCGCCGAGGCGACCCGCGACCGCTGGATCTCCTGCGAGGACCTCTACCGCTACGACGAGGACACCCGCGTCCTCACGCGGTTCCGCGACGACGTGGACGCCACCCTGCTCGACTACCTGGACGAGACGGAGCGCCTGTAGCCATGCCGTCATCTCTCGACCAGCTCTCCGCCGGCACGCTCGACTGGTTGGGAGCGAACCTGGACCACTTCGACCCGTACGCGGCCGACGCGGGGACGCCGACGCACCGGCAGACGAAGGCCGTGCTGGAACTGGCGCTGCTGTGCCACTGCTCGCCCCGGCACGGCGAATCCCACGACGAGCGGCTGGACGGGGCGACCGCTCTCCTGCGCAAGCTCTGGCAGCGCCCGGAGTTCCCGCGGCTCTTCGACGCCCACCCCCCTTCCGCCCCCACGTACGGACTGGCCTACGCCGCGCTCGCCCCCGACGGGATCGACGACACGCTGTGCCGGGCCACGCTCGCGCGGCTCGCTCCCGACTTCCTCTCACCGGTCGGCAAGTCGCCGCTCAAGCGCATGGAGATCCGCTTCTACGCGGACCAGGCGGGTGCGGACCACACCATCGAGCCGTACTCCGAACTCCTGGGACAGAGCCCGCTCGTCACCCTGACCGCCGCGGCGCCGGGGAGCGCGGAGAAGGAGGACGTCGTCACGGGAGACGCGGCACCGCTCACCGACTCCGAGGGATACTCCCTCACCCACGCCGCCTTCTTCCTCGGCGACTACGGGCGGACCGCGACCGGCCTGGACGGGGACGCCCTGGCACACGCGCGGGAGCTGGTCCGCCGGATGCTGGACCACTGCGTCGGGCAGGACCGGTGGGACCTCGCCGCCGAACTCGTCCTCACCCAGTTCATCCTGGGTCTCGAGCCGCTGCGCACCCCCTCGGGGGCCGCGGCCGTGGAGTGCCTGGTGCGGGCCCAGCGGTCCGACGGCGCGATCCCCGGGCGGTCGGCCGCGCTCATGGCGTCCCGGTCGGCCCCGGCCGGGGAGTTCTTCCGGAAGGCGTACCACACGACGCTGGTGACCGCTCTCATGACCCTGGTCCTCTCCTCGGGGAGGCCGTCATGGCACCGCGACTGACTCTCATCAGCCCCGACTTCACGCGGCTCTGGTTCGGGCAGGCCGTCTCGTCCATCGGTGACATGGTCTTCAGCACCACCCTGATGCTGTGGGTGGCCACCGTACTGGCGAAGGACGAGAGCTGGGCCCCGGCGGCGGTCAGCGGCGTCCTGGTGGCGGGCGGCACCGCCGTCCTCGTGGTCGGTCCGATCGCGGGCGTCTTCGTCGACCGCTGGGACAAACGCCGCACGATGCTCGGCACCGAAGTGCTGCGGGGCGGGCTGGTGGCCCTGTTGGCCATCGTCTCCTTCCTGCCGGCCGACGCACTGCCGGCCGGGGTGTGGCTCGCCCTCGTCTACGGCACCGTGCTGCTCCTGCACGCGGCCGCCCGGTTCTTCGCACCGGCCCGCTTCACGATCATCGCGGACCTGGTGACCGGAGACGCCGATCGCGCCAGGGCGGCCGGCATCACGCAGGCGACCAGTCAGACGGCGCTGATCGTCGGCCCTCCGCTCGCCGCACCACTGTTCTTCACGCTGGGCGTGCAGTGGGCCATGCTCTTCAACGCCCTCTCCTACCTGGTGTCGTACGTCGCCATCGCCTCGGTCCGGGTGGCCCCCGCCCCCGCCGAGAAGACACCGGTCGACGGGAGCGGCACGGGAAAGGCCGCCGGTCACCGGTCCGGCGTGCTGCGGGAGTTCGTGGCAGGCCTCCGCTTCTTCGGGCGCAGCAAGTTCCTGGTCGCGCTGCTGGTCTTCGCAGTGATCGGCCAGTTCGGGGTCGGTGCGCTGAACACGCTCAACATCTTCTTCACGACCGAGAACCTGGGCATGTCGGCCAAACTCTTCGGCTACGTCGGCATGGCCATCGGGGTGGGCGGCATCGTCGGCGCGCTGTGCGCCGGCCGGGTGGTGCAGTGGATCGGGGCGCGGCGGACGACGTGGGTCAGCCTGCTGGTGAGCGGCGCCCTGCTGGTCGCCTACTCCCGGCAGACCGGATTCGTCGGTGGCATCGCCCTGCTCGTCCTGTTCACCATTCCCCTCACCGTGCTGAACACCGCGATGGCCCCGCTGTTGCTCTCGGCGGCGTCCGCCGAGTACCGCGGGCGGGTGGTCGCCGTGTTCCAGCCGATGACGCAGCTGGCGGCGATGGTCGCGGCGGCGCTGTCCGGCTGGCTCGCCGGCACTCTGCTGCGGGACTTCGACGGCTCGGTGGCGGGCCTGCGGTTCGGCCCCATCGACACGATCATCGCCGTGGCCGGGCTCTGCATCCTGCTGTCCGGCCTCTACGCCCGCGGCGCCCTGCCCGACCCCGAGACCGCCGAGGACGGCGGACCCGGCGGAGGACCGGGCGGAGAGGAAACGCCCGGTGAGCCCGCCGGAGGAGCCGAGGCGGCGACCACTCGGCCCGACGCTGTCCGCATTCCCGCCCCACCACGACGAGGGAGCACCGAGTGACCTCCGCCGCCCGACCGGCACCGCACGAGTACCCCCGCACGGCCCGGCAGGACGTCGTGGACGAGGTGCACGGGGTGCCCGTCCCCGACCCGTACCGCTGGCTGGAGGACGCGAAGGCGGACGCGGTGATCCGCTGGGACGCCGAGCAGGAGGCCCTCTACGCGGCGGCGCGGGCGACCTGGCCCGGCCGGGAACGGTGGGAGGCGGAGGTGGCGGCGCTCACCGCCGTCGATCGCGCGACACCGCCCAAGGTCCGCGGCGGCAGGGTCTTCTGGCTGCGGCAGGACGCGGGCCAGGAGCATCCCGTGCTCATGGTGGCGGAGCCCGGGACGGATACGGGAGGGGAGACCGGGGCTGACACCGGGCGGGTGCTGCTGGACCCCCAGGTCCTCGATCCGTCCGGACGCACCGCACTCGACGCCTGGCAGCCGTCCCTGGAGGGCGATCTGCTGGCCTTCCAGGTCTCCCGGGACGGCACCGAGGACTCGCGGCTCCAGGTGATCGACGTGGCGACCGGGAAGGTCGTCGACGGGCCCGTGGACCGGGTGCGGAGGTCATCCGTCGCCTGGTTGCCCGGCGGCGAGGCGTTCTACTACGTCCGGCGGCTGGACCCGCGGCTGAACCCCGGCGAGGAGCAGTACCACCGCCGGGTCTGGCTGCACCGGGTCGGGACCCCGCCCGGCACCGACGCCCTGGTCTTCGGCGAGGGCCGGGACAGGACCCAGTTCTACAGTGTCTCCGGGTCCGCCGACGGCCGCTGGCTCGCGATCAGGGCCACGCTCGGCACCGGCCGCCGCACCGACCTCTACCTGGCCGACCTGACCGCGGGACCGCTGGAGCGGCCGCTGCTGGTGCCGGTCCAGGAGAACATCCCGGCCGCCACCCGGCTGCACGTGGCGCCCGGCACCGGCCCGCGGGACCCGGTGTGGCTGCGCACCGACCACGGCGCCGCTCGCGGCCACGTCGTCGCGTGCCCGCCGGACGCGCTGCACCGGGGCCCGGAGGCGTGGCGGGAGGTGGTCGCGGGACGTCCCGACGCGGTCCTCACCCACTTCGCGGTGGTCTCGGGACCCGAGCTCGACCACCCGCTCGGCCTGGCCGCCTGGACCCGCCACACGGTGGCGGAAGTGACCGTGCACGATCTGACGGACGGCAGGCAGGTGGCGTCGGTACCGCTGCCGGGCAGCGGCACCGTCGACGGCTTCGCGGCCGGGCCGGCCGGCAGCCACGAGGCCTGGTTCACCTACACCGACTTCGTGACGCCGACGCGCGTCCTGCGCTTCGACGGGCGGACGTGCCGCGCGACGCGCTGGGAGCACGGTGCCCGGCACGCGCCCGAGACCGCGGGGGCGGTCGCCCGGCAGGTCGCCTTCCCGTCCCGGGACGGGACGACGGTACGGATGTTCGTGATCTCCCCCACCGGCCGCCCGGACGTGCCGCGCCCGGCCCTGCTCACCGGATACGGCGGCTTCGGCCAGATCATGTCGCCCCGGTACCGGCCGCAGATCCTCGCCTGGGTCAGGGCGGGCGGCGTCTTCGCCTGGGCGGGGCTGCGCGGCGGCGGCGAGGAGGGCGAGGAGTGGCACCTCGCCGGCAGCGGGACCAACAAGCAGAACACCTTCGACGACTTCGCCGCCGCCTCCGACCACCTGCTGGCGGCCGGCTGGGCCGAGGAGCGCCGGGTCGCCGTCATGGGCTCCTCCAACGGCGGGCTGCTGGTCGGCGCGGCCCTGACCCAGGAGCCCGAGAAGTACGCCGCCGCGGTGTGCCGGGTCCCGCTCCTGGACATGGTCCGCTTCGAGGGGTCGGGGCTGGGGCCCAGCTGGGTGCCCGAGTACGGCAGTGTGCGCGACCCCGCGCAGGCGCGGACGCTGCTGGGCTACTCCCCGTACCACCGCGTCACGCCCGGCGTCAGCTACCCGGCGGTGCTGCTGGCCGCCTCGGACGGCGACACCCGGACCGATCCGCTCCACGCCCGCAAGATGTGCGCCGCTCTGCAACACGCCACGTCCGGAGCGGGGCCGGTCCTGCTGCGCCTGGAACGCGGCGTCGGGCACGGCGCCCGCGCCGTCTCGCGTGTGGTGGCGCTGGAGGCCGAGTGCCTGGCGTTCCTGGCCGGGCAGGTGGGGCTGCCGGCGCCGGGCGGGGCCGCTCCGTGAGGACCCGGCCCGGCACGGACGTCAGCGGCCCTCCTGGGCCCTGTCGTCAAACTCCCGTCTGCCCCGCGCGGCTGTGGGAGCGCCCGTACACGAAGTAGATGATCACGCCGAGGACCATCCAGGCGCCGAAGCGGACCCAGGTCTCCACCGGCAGGTTGAGCATCAGCCAGACCGACGCGGCCACCGAGGCGATCGGGAGCACCGGCACCCACGGGGTACGGAACGCGCGGGGCAGGTTCGGCTGGGTGCGGCGCAGGACCAGGACGCCGAGGGCGACGATGACGAACGCGAAGAGCGTGCCGATGTTCACCAGGGTGGCCAGCTCCTCGATGCTCGTGAACCCGGCGATGATCGCGATCAGCACGCCGAGCAGGATCGTCGGGCGGTAGGGGGTGCGGAAGCGCGGGTGCGTCTTGGAGAAGAAGCGCGGGAGCAGGCCGTCGCGGCTCATCGCGAAGAAGACCCGGGTCTGGCCGAGCAGCAGGATCATGCAGACCGTGGTGAGACCGACCGCCGCGCCGAAGCTGATCAGCCCGGCGTAGAAGGGGTGCCCGGTGGCCTTGAAGGCGTCGGCGAGCGGGGCGCTGACGGAGAGTTCGCGGTAGTTCTGCATACCGGTGACCACGATCGAGACCGCGACGTAGAGAACCGTGCAGATGATGAGCGAGCCGAGGATGCCGCGCGGCATGTCGCGCTGGGGCAGCTTGGTCTCCTCGGCCGCGGTGGCCACCACGTCGAAGCCGATGAAGGCGAAGAAGACGATGGAGGCGGCGGTGAAGATGCCCATGATGCCGAAGTTCGTGGGTTCGTAGCCGAACAGCAGCTGCACGAGCGGCGCGTCCCAGCCGGAGCCGGCGGGCTGCTTCTCGGCGGGCGGGATGAAGGGTTTGTAGTTCTCGGCCTTGATGAAGAAGGCTCCGGCGATGATCACCATGAGGACCACCGCGACCTTGATCGCCACCACGACCGAGGTGACCCGGGCGGACAGCTTCATGCCGACGACCAGGATGGCGGTCAGGACCAGCACCAGGGCGAAGGCCAGGATGTCGAAGCCGAATCCTTCCGCCACGTCCGTCCCCGAGAGGACTTCGGGCATCGTCCAGTCGACGTTGTCCATCAGTGAGCGGACGTAGCCGGACCAGCCGACGGCGACCACCGCGGTGCCCAGCGCGAACTCCAGCACCAGGTCCCAGCCGATGATCCAGGCCACCAGTTCGCCCAGCGCCGCGTAGGCGAAGGTGTAGGCGGAGCCGGCCACCGGGACGGTGGAGGCGAACTCGGCGTAGCAGAGCGCGGCCAGCGCGCACACGACGCCCGCCGCGGCGAACGCGATGGCGGTGGCGGGGCCCGCCGTCTCCTTGGCGACCTGTCCGGTGAGGACGAAGATGCCGGTGCCGATGATGACGCCGACGCCGAAGACCGTGAGGTCCAGGGCGGAGAGGGACTTCTTGAGCGCGTGTTCCGGCTCCTCGGTGTCCAGGATCGACTGTTCGACGGACTTGGTGCGGAACATGCCTTTTCCGCGGGGTGGTGTGACCTGCGCGCTCACCTGCGATACCTCCACGCATTCGTTGTGAACGCCATGATGGGGACCCTGTCGGACGCGAACGCGCCATCTGGCCCGTTTCATGCGAATGGGCCGGGAGAACCACCCGTACAGGGGTGGTTCTCCCGGCCCATGGCCGTACGAAGGTGACTGCGTCAGTCGCGCGCGGGCTCCACCGCGCGGCTCTCGAAGCGGCCGTCGAGCTTGGCGACCAGGCCGGTGACCTGCCGGGCGATGTCCGGCGCGGTCAGTCCGATCTCGGCCATGACCTCGCCGCGCGAGGCGTGGTCGAGGAAGACCGGCGGAATGCCGAAGTCGCGCAGGGGTACGTCGACGCCGGCGTCGCGCAGGGCCTGGGCGACGGCGGAGCCGACGCCTCCGGCGCGGCTGTTGTCCTCGACCGTGACGACGACGCGGTGACGCTCGGCGAGGGGGGCGAGCGCCTCGTCGACGGGCTTGACCCAGCGGGGGTCGACGACGGTGCTGGAGATGCCCTGGGCGTCCAGCAGATCGGCGATCTCCAGGCACATCGGGGCGAGCGCGCCGACCGAGACGATCAGGACGTCCGGGCGGGCGGCCTTCGGCTCCCGCAGGACGTCCATGCCGCCGACCCTGCCGACCGCCTTGACGGCGGGGCCGACCGCGCCCTTGGAGAAGCGGACCACGGTCGGCGCGTCGTCGACGGCGACGGCCTCCCGCAGCTGGGCGCGGACCTGGTCGGCGTCGCGCGGGGCGGCGATCCGGAGCGTGGGCACGCACTGGAGGATCGACATGTCCCACATGCCGTTGTGCGAGGCGCCGTCCGTGCCGGTGATGCCGGCCCGGTCCAGGACGAAGGTCACACCGCACTTGTGCAGGGCGACGTCCATCAGGACCTGGTCGAAGGCGCGGTTGAGGAAGGTGGCGTAGACCGCGAAGACCGGGTGGAGTCCGCCGGTGGCGAGGCCGGCGGCGGAGGCCGCGCCGTGCTGCTCGGCGATGCCGACGTCGTAGATCCGGTCCGGGAAGGCGGCCTCGAACTTGCCGAGGCCGACGGGCTGGAGCATGGCCGCGGTGATCGCGACGATGTCCTCGCGCTCCTCGCCGAGCTTGACCATCTCCTCGCCGAAGACGGAGGTCCAGTCGAGGCCGGAGGTGGCGATCGGCAGCCCGGTGTCCGGGTGGATCTTGCCCACCGCGTGGAAGCGGTCGGCCTCGTCCTGGAGGGCGGGGGTGTAGCCGCGGCCCTTCTCGGTGAGGCAGTGCACGATGACCGGGCCGCGGAAGCGCTTGGCGCGCTGGAGCGCGGATTCCAGGGCCTCGATGTCGTGGCCGTCGATCGGGCCGACGTACTTCAGGCCGAGGTCCTCGAACATGCCCTGCGGGGCGATGAAGTCCTTGAGGCCCTTCTTGGCGCCGTGCAGGGTCTCGTACAGCGGACGGCCGACGACGGGGGTGCGCTCCAGGATGTCCTTGCCGCGGGCCAGGAATCGTTCGTAGCCGTCGGTCGTACGGAGGGTGGCGAGGTGGTTGGCCAGGCCGCCGATCGTCGGGGCGTAGGAGCGCTCGTTGTCGTTGACGACGATGACGAGGGGGCGGTCCTTGGCGGCGGCGATGTTGTTCAGCGCCTCCCAGGCCATACCGCCGGTGAGCGCGCCGTCGCCGATGACCGCGACGACGTGGTCGTCCTTCTTCAGGACCTCGTTGGCCTTGGCGAGGCCGTCGGCCCAGCCGAGGACCCCGGAGGCGTGGCTGTTCTCGATGACGTCGTGGTCGGACTCGGCACGGGAGGGGTAGCCGGAGAGGCCGCCCTTGCTCTTGAGCCGGGAGAAGTCCTGGCGGCCGGTGAGCAGCTTGTGCACGTAGCTCTGGTGGCCGGTGTCCCAGAGCACCCGGTCCCGGGGCGATTCGAAGACCCGGTGCAGGGCGATGGTGAGCTCGACGACGCCGAGGTTGGGGCCGAGGTGTCCGCCGGTCTTGGAGACCGCGTCCACGAGGAAGGTGCGGATCTCCTCCGCGAGCTGGTCCAGCTCACCGAGGCTGAGCCGGTCCAGGTCGCGCGGTCCCTTGATGCGGGTCAGCAGATCCACCCGTGCCTCCTTGCGTTTGAGCTGATCGAGCGTGCCGATCCGATGAGTCTAATGTTCCGCTCGCGACGGCGGGCATCGGGCGGCCCTGTTCGAACACGGAACGCCGGACACGCGCAGGTGCCCGGCACCCCTGGGGGCACCGGGCACCTGCGCGGTTGTGCGGTCAGGCGCGGCCCGCGGTCTTCTGGGTCCTACGGGTGACGGAGTCGATGACGACCGTGGCGAGAAGCACGGCTCCCGTGACCATGTACTGGATCGGGGTGGCGATGCCCTCAAGCGACAAGCCGTACTGGATGGAGACGATCACCATGACGCCGAGCAGCGCGTTCCAGGTGCGTCCCCGGCCGCCGAAAAGGCTGGTGCCGCCGATGACGGCCGCCGCGATGACGTTCATCAGGAGGTCGCCGGTGCCGGAGCCCTGGTTGGCCGCCGCGATCTTGGAGGCCCAGAACAGGCCGCCGATCGCCGCGAAGGTCCCCGCGATGGAGAAGACGGAGACGCGGATCGCGGTGACGTTGATGCCGGCGCGCCGGGAGGCCTCGACGCTGCCGCCGAGCGCGAAGATCTTCCGCCCGTAGGCCGTACGGCGCAGCACGAAGTCCGTGCCGACCAGGACGATCAGGAAGAGGACCAGCGCGAGCGGCAGGCCGCGGTACTGGTTGAACATGTACGCGGCGGCGAAGCCGAACACGGCGATGACCGCGGTGCGCACGAGGATGTCGGCGAGCGGGCGGGCCGGGATGCCGGCCGCCTCGCGGCGGCGGGTGTCCAGGAAGGCGGCGGCGAAGTAGCCGACCACGGCGATGGCGGCGAGCCCGTAGGCGGCGGCGACGTCGGTGAAGTAGTACGTGGTCAGCTTGCCGACCACCCCGTCGCCGTCCAGGTTGATCGTGCCCGAGTCGCCGAGCAGCTGGAGCATGAAGCCGAGCCAGAACAGCAGGCCCGCCAGGGTGACGGCGAAGGCGGGCGCGCCGACCCGGGCGAAGAAGAAGCCGTGGATCGCGCCCATCACCGCGCCGCTGACGACGGCGACGAGGATCGCCAGCCATTCGTTCATGCCCTGGGTGACGCTGAGCACCGCGACGAGGGCGCCGGAGACACCGGAGACGGAGCCGACCGAGAGGTCGATCTCGCCGAGCAGCAGGACGAAGATGATGCCCACGGCCATCATGCCGGTGGCGACCATCGTGGTGGCGATGTCGCTGATGTTCTTCGCGGAGAGGAACTCGGAGTTCATGCTCTGGAAGACGATGGCGATGATCGCGAGGCCGACGATCACCGGGATCGAGCCCAGGTCGCCACCGCTGATCTTGCGCTTGAACTCGGTGACGTAGCCGCCGAGGCCCTGCTCGCGGATGAGCAGGCGGGGGTCGATCACCGTGGCGGCGCCCTCGGCCGCGTCCGGGTTGCCGACCGGCGGCGCGTCGGCCGGGGTGCCGGCCTTGTCCAGCGAGGTGGCGGACTTGTCGGTGGTCACTTGGAAACCTCCGCGTTGCGCGCCGCACGTCGGGTCACGGCGTTTTCCGTGGCGCCGGTGATGGCGGAGATGATCTCTTCCTGGGAGGTGGTCTTCACATCGAAGACACCGTTGTTCCGGCCCAGCCGGAGCACGGCGACCTTGTCGGCGACGGCCTTCACATCGGCCATGTTGTGGCTGATGAGGATGACCGCGTGGCCGCGCTCGCGCAGCCGCTCGACGAGGTCGAGGACCTGGGCGGTCTGCTCGACGCCGAGGGCGGCGGTCGGCTCGTCGAGGATCACGAGCCGGGGCTCGCCGAGCATCGACCGGGCGATGGCCACGGTCTGGCGCTGGCCGCCGGAGAGCGAGGCGATCGGGATGCGGACGCTCGGGATGCGGATGGAGAGCGTGGACAGCAGCTCGCGGGAGCGGCGCTCCATCTCCACCTCGTCCAGGATGCCGAACCTGCGCAGCTCCCGGCCGAGGTAGAGGTTGCCGACGACATCGATGTTGTCGCACAGCGCGAGGTCTTGGTAGACGGTCGCGACGCCGAGGTTCTGGGCGTCGTGCGGCTTGTCGATCCGCACGGTCCTGCCCTCCCACTCGATGACGCCGTCATCGATGGGGTGCACTCCGGCGATCGTCTTGACCAGCGTTGATTTACCGGCGCCGTTGTCGCCCACCAGGGCGACCACCTCACCGGCGTGGACCTCAAGCTCTACATCGGTGAGTACCTGGACGGCACCGAAGCGCTTGGAGACCCCTCGCAACGCCAACACGGGCGTAGCGGACACATGAACCATCTCCTTCGCCGCCTGACCGGCGGGGATGCCGCGCCCGGGGGAAGGCGCGGCGGTGTCGAGCACAGAGAGAAAACAGGGTGAAGCGTTCCGTCCGACGCCCCGCCCGGTAGCGGGACGGTTGATGTGCGGGGCGCCGGACAGGCTTCGTGGCGCGCGTACGGGCCGGGGTGCGGCGGGCACGCGCGCGGGCGGTGGGGCCGCCGGCGCCCTCGCGGGATCGCGGCGGGCGTCGCGGCGGGCGTCGCGGCGGGCGGGACCCGGCGGCTCGGGGGCGGGCCGGGTCCCGGGAGCCTACTTCAGACCGATCTCGTCGCAGGCGGCCTTGTACTTGGCCGAGCAGATCTCGTCCAGCGTCCAGATGCCGTCCTTGATGACGGTGTCCTTGATGTTGTCCTTGGTCAGCGAGACGACCGGGACGAGGACCGTCGGGATGCCCTTCTGGCTGGCGTTGTCGACCTTGGAGGTGGCGATGGAGTCGAGCTTCTCGCCCTTGGCGAGGGCGACGGCCATCTCCGCGGCGACGATGCCCTCGGCGGGGTAGGACTTGTAGACGCTCATGAACTGCTCACCGGTGACGATGCGCTGCACGCCCGCCAGCTCGGCGTCCTGGCCGGTGACCGGGGGGAGCGGCGAGAGACCGGCGCCCTTGAGGGCGGTGATGATGCCGCCCGCCATGCCGTCGTTGGCGGAGTAGACGCCGTCGATCTTGCCCTTGCCGAGCGCGGTGATCGCCGCTTCCATGTTGGCGTTGGCGTTCTCCGGCTTCCACTCCTTGGTGTCGTACTCCTTGCCGTACTTCACCTTGCCGTCGAGGACCGACTTGGCGCCCGACTTGAAGAGGGCGGCGTTCGGGTCGGTGATCGAGCCGTTCATCATCACGATCGTGCCGCCGTCGGCCTTGTCGCCCAGGGCCTCCAGCAGGGCGGTGCCCTGCACGCGGCCGACCTCCTCGTTGTCGAAGGAGGTGTAGGCGTCGATGGGGCCCTCGGCGAGGCGGTCGAAGGCGACGACCGGAATGCCCGCGTCCTTGGCCTTCTTGACGCTGTTCTCGATCGCCTTGGCGTCCACCGCGCCGATGATGAGCGCGTCGACCTTGTTGGTGATCATCGTGTCGATCTGCTGCGACTGGGTGGTCGCGTCCTGCTTGGCGTTGTTGTAGGTGACCTCGGCCTTGCCGTCGGTCAGCTCGCTGATCTTCTTCTCGATGATCGGCCGGTCGAACTTCTCGTAACGGGCCGTCTGGTTCTCGGGAAGGAGCAGACCTATCTTCAGGTCGTCGCCCTTCTTCTCCGATCCCTGTTCGGCCTTGTCACCGGACTCCTTGGCACTCCCGCAAGCGGCCAGCGAGACCGCCATCGTGGTGGCGGCAACGGCAACGGCGGCACGACGCATACGCGTGTTCATTCTCGAACCTCCCTGACGAGGCCGCGACGTTGCGGCCGAGGTGGCTGGAAGTCAACTCGGCCCCAGCGCCAGCGTCAAGGAGTAAATCCTTAACGAGATGACAACGGTGCCATTCGTTATCTAAGTGAAGGCAGGAGTCGCCGCGGGGAAGGTGCTCTCCAAAAGGGTTGAATCCCCCATCTCGCTGAGCACCAGGGCGAGTGCGCCCAGGACCTCGGCGCGCCCGCCGAGCGCGCCGGGCAGCACCGAGAGCTGCCGGGCGGCGCTGGGGATCGCGTAGCGCGACACGGAGTCCCGTATGGGGCCGAGGACCAGCTCCCCGGCCTCCGCCAGCGAGCCGCCGAGCACGACGCGGCTGGGGTTGAGCAGATTGCACAGGTTGGCCACGCCGCTGCCTATGTGGCGGCCCACGTCGCCGATCACCCGCCGGCATCCCGGATCGCCCTCCCGGGCCAGCTGGACCACCCGTTCCATGGTGAGCCCGGGGCCGTGGCTGGGCTGGAGCAGCGGCAGGACGTAGCGGGCGGCCGTGAAGGTCTCCAGGCAGCCGCGGTTGCCGCAGCGGCACACCGGGCCCGACTCGTCGAGCGTGATGTGCCCGATCTCGCCGGCCGTGCCGCCGGGGCCCCGGTAGATGGTCCCGTCGATCACCAGACCGGCGCCGACACCGCTGGCCACCTTGATGTAGGCCAGGTCCTTGACGCCCCGCCCGCTCCCCCAGACCAGCTCGCCCAGCGCCCCGAGATTGGCGTCGTTGTCGACGTACACGGGCACGCCGAGGCGGCCGGAGAGCTCCTCGCTGGGGTTGATGCCCGTCCAGCCCGGCAGGATCGAGGTGGAGCCCAGGGTGCCGGACTCGACGTCGATGGGGCCCGGCACGCCGAGACCGATGCCGATCACCTTGTCCGGGCCGATCCCCGTGGCCGCGATCAACCGCTTGACCAGCACTTCCGCCCGGTCGAAGCCCTCGGCGGACGAGGCGTCCACATCCAGCGGCTCGGACTCCTCGGCGAGCACCTGGTGGGCGAGGTTGCCGACGGCGACGCGCAGATGCGTATGGCCGAAGTCGACGCCGATGACGATGCCGGCGTCACCGCTGAGGGAGACGCTGCGGGCCCGCCGACCGCCCGCCGAGGTGGGGGTGACCTCGACCGTTCCGCCGTCCTTCAGCTCCCGGACGATATTGGAGACGGTGGCCGCGGAGAGCCCGGTGCTCCGGGCGATCTCCGCCTGGGTGAGCGATCCTGCCATCCGTACGGCGCGTACGACCCGCTCCAGATTGGCCCTGTGCAGCGATGTCTGCGACCCGGGAGTCTCCATCGACTCATCCACTCCTGCCCTTGGCGGGCGGTCCTGAAGACCGCCCCGGCCGGGGCCGCAGCGATGAGACCCCGGCTTCCTCCAACATGTGAACTCCAAGCTGACCGTTTGGGGGTACCTCCCGTCAAGACCTGAGCACGGGCACACCCACAACGGCCCGGTGCCCCGGCGGAGGGTTTCCACCGGGGCACCGGGCCGTACGCGCGTCGCGGGCTACTTCAGGGCGCCCGCCGTCAGGCCGGAGACGACCTGGCGCTGGAAGATGATGTACGCCGCCAGCACGGGCAGCATCGCGATCACCAGGCCGGCGAAGAGGCCGGAGTAATCGCCCTTGTAGCCCTGGCTGGAGGCCAGCTCCACCAGGCCCTGGGCCAGCACCCGCTTCTCCGGGTCGGTGTTCAGCACCGTCGGCAGCATGTACTGGTTCCACTGCCCCAGGAAGTTGAAGATGCCGACGCTGATCAGGCCGGGCTTGGCCATCGGCAGCATGACCTGGAAGAACGTGCGGGTGTGCGAGGCCCCGTCGATGATCGACGCCTCCGCCACCGAGGTCGGCAGCGTACGGAAGAACGAGGTCAGGAAGAACACGGTGAACGGCAGCGAGTACGCGATGTACACGAGGATCAGGCCGTGGATCGTGTTCAGCAGCCCCATGTTGTCCATGACGTAGAACAGCGGGACCAGCGCCAGCATGATCGGGAAGCTCATGCCGCCGACGAACAGGAAGTAGATGAACCGGTTGCCCGGGAACTCGAAGCGGGCGAGCACATAGGCGGCCATGGACCCGAGGACCAGGGTGCCCGTGAGCGACCCGCCCACCACCAGGACGGTGTTCAGGAAGTACTCGCTCATGTGGGCCTGGCTCCAGGCCCGGCCCCAGCTGTCGAAGTTCAGCGAACTGGGCAGCGACCACGGGGTGTTGAAGATGTCCGAGTCGGTCTTGAACGAAGACATCACCGCCCAGAACAGCGGCAGGACGACCATGATCGCCCACAGGATCAGCATCCCGTGCGAGAAGACGTTGAGGACTTGGCCCTCGCTCTTCTTCGCGGGGGCCGACGAGCCCTTGCCCACCGGCCCGGTGCGCTGGGCCGGAACCTTCGCCGCTTCGGCGTCGGAGGGGGACCCGGAGGGCCCGGGGGGAGGGGTGTCAGTGGTCTTCATCAGAACTCCAGCCGCTCGCGCCGGCCGACCCGCATGACGATGGCGGCGAACGCCAGCGTCACGAGGAGCAGGGCGACACCGATCGTGGTCGCGTAGCCCGCCTGTCCGTCACGGAACGCCGACTGGTACACGTACAGCGGCAGGACGGTGGTCGAGTAGTCGGGCCCGCCGGGACCGACGCTCATGATGTGGACGATCGCGAAGCCCTCGGCGCCGAGCGCCAGGATGCCCATGTAGACCCAGCCGGACTGGACCGTGTCCCACAGCAGGGGCAGCGTGATCCGGAAGAAGGTCGTGAAGCGGCTCGCCCCGTCCAGCAGGGCGGCTTCGTAGAAGTCCTTGGGGATGGAGGCCATGCCCGCGGAGAACAGCACCACGAAGAAGCCGGTCGTGCACCAGACGAGGACCGCCATGATGACCCACAGGGCCAGCTGCGGATCGCCCAGCCAGTTCGGCACGTCGTCGAAGCCGACGGCCTTGAGCGTGCCGTTGATCATGCCCTGGGCCGGGTCGAAGGCGAACTGGAACAGGATGGCCACGATCGCGATCGAGAGCACCTGCGGGAAGAAGTACGCGATCTTGTAGAAGCCCGAGCCCCGTACGCCGGCGATGGCGGCGCCCTTGCGGCGCCGCCCGCCCACGTTGAGCATGAAGGCGAAGAAGAGCGCGAGACCCAGCGTCACCAGCGGCAGCAGAACGGCCAGCAGCACGCTGTGCTGCAGCGATTTCCAGAAGATGTCGTCATCGAGCATCTTGGTGTAGTTGTCGAACCCGACCATCTTGAAGTCGGGGCTCAACCCCGTCCAGTCCGTGAACGAGTAGTAGATGGACTGGATGAAGGGCCAGATGACGAAGATGACGTACAACGCCATCGGGACCACCAAGAACCCGATTATGAACCGGTATTTACCGTGTTGCATCGTTACCGACTCCGACCTTCCCGTGCTGCCCGCCGCTGGTGACGCGTGGTCACTGGTGCTTGAAGTGCTTGATGGACTGGTCCTTGGCGGTCGCGTCGGCGAAGGCCTGGATCTTCTTGATGGTCTCGGCCGGCTTGGCGCGGCCGGCCATCATCTCGCCGATCGCGGCGACGCCGATCTGCTCCTTCTGGAGCTTCACGTACCAGTCCTGCAGGCGCGGGTTGACCACGTTGGTGCCGGCCTTCTCCAGCGCGGCGACACCGGACTTCAGGCCGTCGGACAGCTCGATGCCGTCCGTGCCGCCGTTGAAGGCGGAGAGCGACTTGGTGCTGGTGGTGAAGGACTTGGAGGAGGCCTCGCTGAGCATGATGCGCAGCTGCTCCATGCCGCCCGCGGGGTTCTTCGCCTTGCTCGGGACGATGAACGGCTCGCCGCCGGACGCCCAGATGGTGCCGAAGGGCAGCTTGTCCGAGGAGTCGAGGCTGGAGGGAGCGCCCACGGACAGCTTGAAGTCCTTGGGGATGATCGCCGCTTCCTCGTTCTCGACCCAGGAGCCGTTCGGGATGAACAGCGCCTTGCCGCGGGCCCACGCGCCCTGGGAGCCGCGGTGGTCCAGGCCGGGGGTGCCCTCCAGGATGTAGTCGTTGGCGACGAGCTCGTAGTACGCCTCGAAGGCCGCCTTGACCGCGGGGTGCTCCCAGGCCTTCGGCTCCAGGTTGTCGATCGCGTCGAGGACCTCGACGCCGCCGATCTTGCCGATGAAGGGGTACAGCGAGAAGGGGATGTAGTAGGGGTGCTTGCCGGGGTAGGTCCAGCCGGCGATGCCCTCCTTCTTCGCCTTCTTGCAGAGCGCGAGCATCTCGTCCCAGGTCTCCGGGTACGCGGAGTCGAGCTTCTCCAGCGCGGTCTGCGAGTACCAGACGCCGTAGACCGTGTACGCGTAGTACATGATCCAGACCGGGTCGCCGTCGAACTGGCCCATCTCGATGATGCCCGGCCGCAGGGTGTCGCGGACCTTCTTGGCGGGGTCGTCGATGGAGGGGGCGTCGAGCAGCGGGGTCAGGTCGGTGAGCTGCTTCTTGCCGACCAGGACGCCCATGTCCATCTGCTGGGCGCCGGAGTTGTCGATCAGGTCCGGCGGGGTACCACCGTTGAACCGCGGCTGAAGAACCGACTGGATCTTCTGCGTCGCGGAGAACTTGACCTTCGCCTCGGGATAGGTCTTCTCGTAGACGGCTTTGGCGTCCTCGGCGTACTTGGTGCCGAAGCCACCGTCGAAGATGACGATCTCCAGCGGCGCGCTGCCGTTGACGGCCAGCGGGTTCTTCTCGGTCTTTTCGCCCTTTTCGACCTTGTCGTCGCTGCTGCTGTCGCCGCTCGCGCAGGCGGACAGGAAGCTCATCGTCGGAACAGCGATCAGGCCGAGTGCGGCAGAACGCTTGATCAGATCGCGACGGCCAAGGCCCTCATTGTTGTGGGCGGAGGTGGATCCCATGCTCAAGTCCTCGCCTTCTCCAGGACTCAGGCGGTGTACCGGTCACCCGTCGAGAATTCGCCTCAGGCGAAGGGCCCCGCCACCGCGGTCAGTTGCGCTTGGGTCATGCGGATATGCAGATGTGCGGATGTACCGGACGGGCCGGTGCAGTGGGGATGTCGGGAGACCGTACAGCGAGGACACCCCTGGCGTCCTCGCAACCGTCCCTGTTTCCCCCGCGCGCACGTCCGCGTGAAAGCGGCCGTGCAGGTGCCGACAGGTATAGTCCACTTGTCGCCGACTGAGCAAGATCGAACGCAGGTTTGGGCGGCAGTCTTTCCCGAGTTGAGACCTCACGGACACCTCGGCACCCCGCGCCCTCTTCCCGCGGCGACTATTTCCCCATACCGGCCGATTCGCCGAGGGGCCTCCCACCAACACCCTTGACACGTCCCTCCACTTGGATCCCTACTGGACCTTGCATCCCGCTATGACAACGTTGTCCATGCATTTTCCCGGGGAGGAACGGCTCGGCATGCAGCCACCACGCGGCACCGATCACGGATCAGACAAGGCCCCTCACGCGGTCCCCCGCCCGGCTCACCGCCGGAGACGGACCCCCACAGCAGCCGCCCTGGCGGCCTCCCTCGCCCTGGTGGTGATCGCCCCCGCGGTCGCCACCGCCCAGCCCTCCTCGCCGGACCGGAAGCCGTCCGGCGACCGCACCTTCAGCACCTCGTTCGAGGCGGACGAGAAGCAGCCGGACTGGCGCGGCACCGTCGAGGAGGGCCCCGACGGCGAGAAGCGCTCCTCGGGCGTCGACGGGGGCTTCTCCTCCGGCATACCGGGCAATGTCACCGACCGGGTGACGGAGCTTCGCGCGAGCGCCGAGAACACCGCCGGCGGGGAGGTCAAGGAGAACCTCGTCGACGTCGAGCCGGGCTCCAAGTGGCTGACGTTCAAGCCCACCGGCTGGGTCGAGTTCGACCTGGACGAACCCGTCAAGGTCATGACGTACGCCCTCACCTCGGCCAACGACCACGCCGAGCGCGACCCGGAGGACTGGACGCTCAAGGGCTCGGTGGACGGCAAGGAGTGGACCGACCTCGACACCCGCACCGGCGAGAAATTCGCCAAGCGGCACGAGACGAAGAGTTACGACTTCGCGGGCGACACCGCCTACCGGCACTTCCGCCTGGAGATCACCGCGAACAACGGCGCTGCGGACGCGCTTCAGCTCGCCGACGTTCAGTTCTCGAACGGTGACACCTCCGCGCCGGTGCCCGACGAGATGCGCAGCCAGCCCGACCGCGGCCCCTCCGGATCCCCCACCGCGAAGTCCGGCGCGGGGTTCACCGGAAAGAAGGCCCTGCGTTACGCGGGGACCCACACGCCCGAAGGACGCGCCTACTCGTACAACAAGATCTTCGACGTGAACACGGCCGTCACCAAGGACACCGAGCTGTCCTACCTGGTCTACCCGCAGATGGGCGAGACGGACCTGAACTATCCCGCCACGCACGTCGCGGTGGACCTGGCCTTCACCGACGGCACGTACCTGAGCGAGCTGAAGGCCACCGACAGCCACGGCGGGCTGCTCACCCCGCAGGGCCAGGCGGACGCCAAGCGCCTCTACGTCAACCAGTGGAACAAGGTCGCCGCCCGCCTCGGCACGGTCGCCGCGGGCAAGACCGTCGACCGGATCCTGGTGGCGTACGACTCCCCCAAGGGGAAGGCGAAGTTCCAGGGCTGGATCGACGACATCACGATCGCCCCGAAGAAGCCGGAGAAGCGCAAGGCGCACCTGTCGGACTACGCGCTGACGACCCGCGGCACCAACTCCAGCGGCGGCTTCTCGCGCGGCAACAACATTCCGGCCACCGCCGTCCCGCACGGCTTCAACTTCTGGACGCCGGTCACCAACGCGGGCACCACCAGTTGGCTGTACGACTACCACCGGGGCAACAACGCGGACAACCTCCCGACGCTCCAGGCTTTCGCCGCCAGCCATGAGCCGAGCCCCTGGATGGGCGACCGGCAGACCTTCCAGCTGATGCCGTCGGCCGCGAGCGGAACTCCGGACGCGTCCCGGACGGCCCGCGCGCTGCCGTTCCGGCACGAGAACGAGACGGCGAAGCCGCACTACTACGGCGTCACGTTCGAGAACGGCCTCAAGGCCGAGATGACGCCGACCGACCACGCGGCCCGGATGCGGTTCACGTACCCCGGCAAGGACGCGAGCCTGGTCTTCGACAACGTCACGAACGACGGCGGCATCACCCTCGACCCCGAGACCGGCTCCTTCTCCGGCTACTCGGACGTCAAGAGCGGCCTGTCCACCGGGGCGACCCGGATGTTCGTGTACGGCGTCTTCGACGCGCCGGTCACCGACAGCGGCAAGCTGAAGGGCGGCGGGGGCGACGACGTCACCGGGTTCTTCCGCTTCGACGCCGGCAAGGACCGCACGGTCAACCTGCGGCTGGCCACCTCGCTGATCGGGGTCGACCAGGCGAAGCAGAACCTGGCCATGGAGATCCCGGAGTCCACCTCCTTCGACCGGGTGCAGCGCAAGGCGCGGGGCGCCTGGGACGACATCCTGCGGACGGTCGAGGTCGAGGGCGCCAACGCCGACCAGCTCACGACCCTCTACTCCAGCCTCTACCGGCTCTACCTGTACCCGAACTCCGGCCACGAGAAGGTGAAGGGGAAGACCCAGTACGCCAGCCCCTTCTCCAAGGCGGTCGGCGAGAACACCCCGACGGAGACCGGCGCGAAGATCGTCGACGGCGAGGTGTACGTCAACAACGGCTTCTGGGACACCTACCGCACCACCTGGCCCGCGTACTCCTTCTTCTCCCCGAAGAAGGCCGGCGAGCTGGTGGACGGCTTCGTCCAGCACTACAAGGACGGCGGCTGGACCTCGCGCTGGTCCTCCCCCGGCGCGGCTGACCTGATGACCGGCACCAGCTCCGACGTGGCGTTCGCCGACGCCTACGTCAAGGGCGTGAAGTTCGACGCCGAGGCGGCGTACGACGCGGCGCTCAAGAACGCCACCGTGGCCCCGCCCTCCTCGGGCGTCGGCCGCAAGGGCCTTCAGACCTCGGTCTTCACCGGCTACGCGGACACCGAGACCCACGAGGGCCTGTCCTGGTCGCTGGAGGGTTACGTCAACGACTACGGCATCGCCCGCATGGGCCAGGAGCTGTACGAGAAGACGAAGAAGGCGCGGTACAAGGAAGAGTCCGAGTACTTCATGAACCGGGCCCAGAAGTACGTCAAGCTCTTCGACGACAAGGCCGGGTTCTTCCAGGGCAAGAAGCCGAACGGCGACTGGCGTCTGCCCTCCGGCAGTTACGACCCCCGCGTCTGGGGTTACGACTACACCGAGACCAACGGCTGGGGCTACGCCTTCACCGCCCCGCAGGACAGCCGGGGCCTGGCCAACCTGTACGGCGGCCGCGACGGTCTCGGCAAGAAGCTCGACACGTACTTCTCCACGCCGGAGACGGCGGGCCCGGAGTTCGTCGGCAGTTACGGCGGCGTCATCCACGAGATGACCGAGGCGCGTGACGTGCGGATGGGCCAGTACGGGCACAGCAACCAGGTCGCCCACCACGCCACGTACATGTACAACGCGGCCTCGCAGCCGTACAAGACGCAGGAGAAGGTCCGCGAGGTGCTGGGCCGGCTGTACGTCGGCAGCGAGATCGGGCAGGGCATCCACGGCGACGAGGACAACGGCGAGCAGTCGGCCTGGTTCCTCTTCTCCTCGCTCGGCTTCTACCCGCTGGTGATGGGCAGCGGGGAGTACGCGATCGGCTCGCCGCTCTTCAAAAAGGTCACCGTCCGCATGGACAACGGCCGCAAGCTGACCGTCAAGGCCCCGAAGAACAGCGCCAAGAACATCTACGTGCAGGGCGTGAAGGTCAACGGCAAGAAGTGGACCTCCACTGCGCTCCCCCACGACGTCCTGGCCAAGGGCGGCACGCTGGAGTTCGACATGGGCCCGAAGCCGTCGGCGTGGGGCACGGGCGAGGACGCTGCCCCGGTCTCCGTCCAGAAGGACGACAAGGTCCCGGCACCCAAGGGCGACGCGCTGAAGGGCGACGGCGCGCTCTTCGACGACACCTCCGCCACCTCGGCGACGGTGGAGCGGGTGGAGCTGCCGGTGTCCTCGGCGACGAAGGGCGTCCAGTACACACTGACCTCGGCGGCGGCCGACAAGGCCCCGAAGGGCTGGACCCTCCAGGGGTCGACGGACGGCGAGAAGTGGACGGACATCGACCGCCGCTCCGGGCAGTCGTTCGCCTGGGACAAGCAGACCCGGGTGTTCTCGGTGGACAAGCCGGGCTCGTACACCGCGTACCGGCTGGTGCTGACGGGTTCGGCGACGCTCGCGGAGGTGGAGCTGCTCTCCTGACCCGTACGCGACGGGCGTCGGCGGCCGGTACCCCGAGGGCGGGGTGCCGGCCGTCGGCGTTCATGCTTGTGGGAGTCGTTCGGGCAGGGCGGGGTTCAGTGCGGCTGGAGGCTCCCGGGGCGGGCGGGTTCAGTGCGGCTGGAGGCTTTCCGGCAGGGCCACGTTGAGCGCGGCGACGACCGGCCGGCCGTGTTCGGTGCCGAGCCGGGAGAGGGCGCCGGTGGCGAGTTGGAAGAGCCGTCCCTCGGCCGGGGTCAGGCCGAGGTAGCGGGCGGTGAGGACGCGCAGGAAGTGCGAGTGCGCGACGAGCGCGATGTCCGCGCTCCCGATTCCGTCGGCGGCGGACCGGACGCCCGCGAGGACCTGGTCGGCCCGCTGTCCGATCTGTTCGGGGCTCTCGCCGGGGTGCTCGTCGGAGCCGGGGTCGACGCCGTCGGTCCACAGGTTCCAGAAGGGCCGGGTGCGGCGGATCGCCGGGGTGGTGATGCCCTCGTAGCCGCCGTAGTCCCACTCCCGCAGCTCGGGGGTGACCCGGGGATCGGGGAGTTCGGCCAGCTCGGCGGTGCGGCGGGCCCGGATCATGGGGCTGACGAGGGTGAGCCCGATGTTCCGGTCGGCCAGCAGCGTGACGAGCGCGCGGGCCTGGCGTTCCCCGACGTCGGTGAGCGGGAGGTCGGTGTAGCTCGTGTGCTGTCCGGAACGGGACCACTCGGTCTCGCCGTGCCGGATGAGGATCAGCTCGCCCATGGGGTCCGTTCGCTTTCTGTACAGGTGGTGCCGGTGGTGCGGGTGGGGCCCCGTACCGTAAGTCCCTCACCTGATCCATTTCCCGTGGGGGGACCGCATGTCCGACTACTTCCCGCCTCCGCCGCCCGAACAGCCGCAGCCGGAGCACCGGGCTCCGGTGGGTGCGGCGCCGCCTTCGCCGTGGGCGGCCCCCGCGGCGCCGCCGGGCAAGCGGCGTACGGGGCTGATCGTGACGCTCGCCGTGGGCGGCGGGCTGGTCGTGGCGGGGGTGGTGGTGGCGTCCGTCTACGCGTTGATGGACTCGGTCTCGGACTCCATCGCGCTGCGGCCCGAGCGGTCGGAGGCACCCTACTCCGAACCGTACGACGGGGAGCCGCCGTACGAGGAGCCGGTGGAACCAGCGCCGGAGCCCACCGTGACCGAGCCGGACGTGAAGGAGGACGTCACGATCACCGCGTGCACGCGCGATCCGCAGATCGGATGGCAGTCGGCGAAGGTGAAGGTCGTGAACGGCTCGTCCACGACGGCGAGCTACCACATAGGGGTCGAGTTCCTCGACAAGGACGGCACGAAGGTCGCAGAAGGCGTCACCGGAGTGGTCGACCTCGGGCCGGACAAGAGCGTCGTGGAAGAGGTCAACGGCCTCGGCGAGGTGCCGCGCGGTACGACCTGCCGACTCGTCGACCTCATGCGGGTGCCGACGGAGGGCTGAGGGAGGCCTCGGGCAGCGGGCGCGGAAACGGCGCGAGGGCCGCACCCCGGGGTGACCCGGGATGCGGCCCTCACTGCTCGGTCCGGCCCGCCTACTTGCGGATCAGGCTGCGGAGCACGTACTGCAGGATGCCGCCGTTGCGGTAGTAGTCCGCCTCGCCGGGGGTGTCGATGCGCACGACGCCGTCGAACTCCACACCGGTGTCGGTGGTGACCTTGACCGTACGCGGGGTCGTGCCGTTGTTCAGCTCGGTGACGCCGGTGAAGGAGAAGGTCTCCTCGCCGGTGAGGCCGAGGGTCTCGGCGGTCTGGCCCTCGGGGAACTGGAGCGGGAGGACGCCCATGCCGATGAGGTTCGAGCGGTGGATGCGCTCGTAGGACTCGGCGATGACGGCCTTGACGCCGAGGAGCGCGGTGCCCTTGGCGGCCCAGTCGCGGGACGAGCCGGAGCCGTACTCCTTGCCCGCGAGGATCGCGAGGGGGGTGCCGGCGGCCTGGTAGTTCTGCGAGGCGTCGTAGATGAACGACACCGGGCCGTCACCCTGGGTGAAGTCGCGGGTGTAGCCGCCCTCGGTGCCCGGCGCGATCTGGTTGCGCAGGCGGATGTTGGCGAACGTGCCGCGGATCATGACCTCGTGGTTACCACGGCGCGAGCCGTAGGAGTTGAAGTCACGACGCTCGATGCCGTGCTCGGTGAGGTACTTGCCGGCCGGGGTGTCGGCCTTGATGGCGCCGGCCGGGGAGATGTGGTCCGTGGTGACCGAGTCGCCGAGCTTGGCGAGCACCCGGGCGCCGGTGATGTCCTCGACCGGGGTCGTCTCCATCGTCATGCCCTCGAAGTACGGGGGCTTGCGCACGTAGGTGGACTCGGAGTCCCACTCGAAGGTGTTGCCGGTCGGGATCGACAGCGCCTGCCACTGGGCGTCGCCCGCGAAGACGTCGGCGTAGGACTTGTTGAACATGTCCTCGCCGATGGAGTTCGCCACGACGTCGTTGACCTCGGCCTCGGAGGGCCAGATGTCGCTCAGGTAGACCGGCTTGCCGTCCTGGTCGACGCCGAGGGCGTCCTTGGTGATGTCGACCTTCATCGAACCGGCGATGGCGTACGCGACGACCAGCGGCGGGGACGCCAGGTAGTTCATCTTGACGTCGGGGTTGATCCGGCCCTCGAAGTTACGGTTGCCGGAGAGCACCGAGGTGACCGCGAGGTCGTTCTCGTTGACCGCCTTGGAGACCTCGTCCGGCAGCGGGCCGGAGTTGCCGATGCAGGTGGTGCAGCCGTAGCCGACGAGGTTGAAGCCGACCTTGTCGAGGTACGGGGTCAGACCCGCCTTGTCGAAGTAGTCGGTGACGACCTTCGAGCCCGGGGCGAGGGTGGTCTTGACCCACGGCTTGCGGGTCAGGCCCTTCTCGACCGCCTTCTTCGCCACGAGCGCGGCGGCGACCATGACGTAGGGGTTCGAGGTGTTGGTGCACGAGGTGATCGCGGCGACGGTGACGGCGCCGTGGTCGATCTCGTACGTCGAGCCGTCGGGGGCCGTGACGGTGACCGGCTTGGACGGGACGCCGTTCGGCGTGGTGGACGGGGCGTCGGAGGCCGGGAAGGACTCCTTGCTCGCCTCCATCTCGTCCGCGACGTAGTTGCGCACGTCCTGGGCGAACTGCTGGGAGGCGTTCGCGAGGACGATGCGGTCCTGCGGGCGCTTCGGGCCGGCGATGGAGGGGACGACCGTGGAGAGGTCGAGCTCCAGCTTCTCGGAGAAGTCCGGCTCGGCGGCCGGGTCCAGCCAGAGGCCCTGCTCCTTGGCGTACGCCTCGACGAGGGCGACCTGCTGCTCGTCGCGACCGGTCAGACGGAGGTACTTCAGCGTCTCGTCGTCCACGGGGAAGATCGCGGCGGTGGAGCCGAACTCCGGCGACATGTTGCCGATGGTGGCGCGGTTGGCGAGCGAGGTGGCGGCGACGCCCTCACCGTAGAACTCGACGAACTTGCCGACGACACCGTGCTTGCGGAGCATCTCGGTGATGGTCAGCACGAGGTCGGTGGCGGTGGTGCCGGCCGGGAGCTCGCCGGTCAGCTTGAAGCCGACGACACGCGGGATGAGCATGGAGACCGGCTGGCCGAGCATCGCGGCCTCGGCCTCGATGCCGCCGACGCCCCAGCCCAGCACGCCGAGGCCGTTGACCATGGTGGTGTGCGAGTCGGTGCCGACGAGGGTGTCGGGGTAGGCCTGGCCGCCCCGGACCATGACCGTACGCGCCAGGTGCTCGATGTTCACCTGGTGGACGATGCCGGTGCCCGGGGGGACGACCTTGAACTCGTCGAAGGCGGTCTGGCCCCAGCGCAGGAACTGGTAGCGCTCCTTGTTGCGGCCGTACTCCAGCTCGACGTTCTGGGCGAACGCCTCGTTGGTGCCGAACTTGTCGGCGATGACGGAGTGGTCGATGACCAGCTCGGCCGGGGCCAGCGGGTTGATCTTCGCCGGGTCCCCGCCGAGCTCCTTGACGGCCTCACGCATGGTGGCCAGGTCCACGACGCACGGCACGCCGGTGAAGTCCTGCATGATCACGCGGGCCGGCGTGAACTGGATCTCCTGGCTGGGCTGCGCCTGCGAGTCCCAGCCGCCGATGGCCCGGATGTGATCGGCGGTGATGTTCGCGCCGTCCTCGGTACGGAGCAGGTTCTCCAGCAGGACCTTCAGGCTGTACGGGAGGCGCGCGGAGCCCTCTACCTTGTCCAGCTTGAAGATCTCGTACGACTCGTCGCCCACGCGCAGCGTGCTGCGGGCGTCGAAGCTGTTCGCCGACACGACAGTCTCCTTCTTCAATGTGCGCGTATCTCCGCGCCGCGCCTCATTGGCAGTCGGCGCCGCGTTTGCCGTACACCGTCCCGACCATCCGCTAAGGTAAGGATTAGTTAGGTAACCCTTACCGGGCGGCGGCTATGGTGCGCCTCGGCAGATATCTCGATGTCGAGATAACTCTAGTACATAGCCGCCGCTCGGTCATGCCCAGGTGCCCCCACCGTCCCGCCGGACGTGCCCGTACGGCGGGACGGGGTGCTCGGACCACGCCCGTACGCGGGATCGGGATACTCAGGCCACGGCCGTCCGCAGAACGCGGTCGAGTGCCGTCCGGCCGGCGGGCCCCCAGGTCGGCTTGCCTCCGGGAAGCCCCCGGTCCCCGTTCCGGCCCATGAGCATGAGGACCAGGCTTTTCATGGCGGCCAGCCCGCGGGCGCGCCGGATCATCGCCTCGTCCGCACGCCCGTACGCGGCGAAGAACCGTGGAGCGGCACCCGCGGGGAGGACGACCCACGCGGCCGCGAGGTCCCACGCCGGGTCGCCGGCGAACAGGTCACCGAAGTCGATCACGCCCGAGAGCGTCCCGTCGGACACGACGACGTTCGCCGGGTGGAGATCGCCGTGCACCCATACCGGCGGCCCCTCCCACTCGGGGGCCGCGACGGCGTCGTCCCAGACGGCCCGGACCTCGTCGGCGATGCCGTCGGGGACGACGGCGTGGAAGAAGTGGTCGAATCCCTCCGTGTGCGCACGGGGATGACCGCCTCGGTCCGAACCGGCCGGCGCGTCGGCGGGCGCCTCCACGTGAAGGGCCCGGAGGAAGTCCGCCAGAGCACCGGCCGCATGGTCGCCGCGGCTGATCGAGGTGCGGTCCAGCGGCTCACCGGGAACCCACGTCATGACCGTCCAGGGCTTCGGGAAGCGTACGGACGGTTCGCCCGCCCGCACGGGGTTCGGGACGGGCAGCGGCAGACGAGGAGCCAGGACCGGCAGCCACCGGCGCTCCTTGAGCTGAAGTTCCGGGGCGCGTTCCGTACGCGGCATGCGGACGGCCAGCTCGTCCCCGAGGCGCCACTGCTGGTTGTCCCACCCGCCCTCGACCTCGCGGACGGCCAGCCGCGCGAGGTCCGGATGCTGCTCCTGGAGCAGGCCGCGGACCAGGTCCGCCGTGATCTCGATCGCGAAGTCGGTCATGCGGAGCCACGGTAGTGCGGCGGGCCCGCCGGACGGGCCGGGCCCCGCGCACAGAGCCTGGGTTTGTCAGTCGAGACAGAACTCGTTGCCCTCGATGTCCTGCATGTTGAGGCAGGACTCGTTCTCCTCGTCGGCGAGCAGCAGTTCTCCGCGCACCGCACCGAGCGGGATCAGCCGCGCGCACTCGGCCTCCAGCGCGGCGAGGCGCTCCTCCCCCACCAGCCCGGTGCCGACCCGCACGTCGAGATGCACCCGGTTCTTGACGACCTTGCCCTCGGGAACGCGCTGGAAGTACAGCCGAGGGCCCACACCCGAGGGGTCCTGGCAGGCGAAACCCGCGTCCCGCTTCTCGGGCGGCAGCGAGAGGTCGTAATCGCCCCACGTGGCGAACCCCTCCGGCGGCGGCGGAACGACGTACCCCAACACCTCGCACCAGAAATACGCGACGCGCGAGGGCGACGCGCAGTCGAAGGTGATCTGTACCTGCCTGATCGGAGCCATCGGGCCACCCTAACGGCGAGCCGTTCGCCGAGCCTCCGGTTTTCGTCGCCGCGGGAGTCGCGGTACGGGTCGCCGTCGACGGATCGCCGAGCCGCTGACGCCCGTCGCCACCCGCTCAGCCCAAGTGGGCGGCGCGGGGCCCGCGTTCGGCCGGGACGAATAATGAGGAAGCGGAACGCGGAGCACGCTGAAAGGATGACGCACTCCAGGGCCGACCGAAACACCAGGAGACGCACCCATCGTGACCCGCACCAGCGCCGTTTCACTGATCCGTTCCCGTTCCCTCTCCGACGTGGCCGAGTACGCCTATGCGGCCACCGCACCCGCCGAGGCCCGGCTGATCTTCCTCGCCGGTTCGTGTCCGCTCGACGAGCACGGCGAGACCGTGGCCGTGGGCGACTACGCGGGCCAGGCGGCGAAGGCCGTGGAGAACCTGCGTACGGCGCTCGCCGACGCGGGCGCTTCGATCGAGGACGTCATCAGCACGCGGGTCCTCGTGGCGTCGGCCCGGCAGGAGGATCTCGTGGCCGCCTGGGAGGTGGTCCGGGACGCCTTCGGCGACCACGACGTGCCCAGCACCCTGATGGGCGTCACCGTGCTCGGCTACGCGGACCAGCTCGTCGAGATCGAAGCCGTGGCCGCCGTCCTCGACGCCCCGGCCCCCAGGGAACCGGCCGGCCCCCCGTCGGCGTAACGACGGTGCGAACCGCCGCACCCCCGCACGCCGAGGCGCGTGGCGGGGGCGCGGCGACGCGCGTCGGCCACGCGGCCCGTACGGACGCGTCGGCCGCGCCCTTCGCTCCGGCGCGGGCCACCATGGGAGGAGGCCGCCTACGCGGAGCCGGTACACGCCCGTCACTCGAACGGCACACCCCCACAGCAACCTCATCTCATATCTGAGATAACCTGCCGTCATGTCAGACGACTACCTCGTACGCATCGGCAAGCTCATCCGTGACGCCCGTCAGCACCGGGGCTGGACACAGACGCAGCTGGCCGAGGCGCTCGCCACCAGCCAGAGCGCCGTCAACCGCATCGAGCGCGGCAACCAGAACATCAGCCTTGAGATGATCGCCCGCATCGGTGAAGCCCTCGACAGCGAGATCGTGTCACTCGGTTATGCCGGCCCGATGCATCTGCGGGTCGTCGGCGGCCGCCGGCTCTCCGGGGCCATCGACGTCAAGACCAGCAAGAACGCCTGTGTCGCGCTGCTGTGCGCCTCGCTGCTCAACAAGGGGCGGACAGTCCTGCGCCGGGTGGCCCGGATCGAGGAGGTGTTCCGGCTCCTGGAGGTGCTGAACTCCATCGGCGTGCGCACCCGCTGGGTCAACGACGGCGTGGACCTGGAGATCGTGCCGCCCGCGCAGCTGGACCTGGAGGCGATCGACGCCGACGCCGCGCGCCGCACCCGCTCGATCATCATGTTCCTGGGTCCGCTGCTGCACCGGACGGAGCAGTTCACCCTGCCGTACGCGGGCGGCTGCGACCTCGGCACGCGCACGATCGAGCCGCACATGATCGCGCTGCGCCGGTTCGGCCTGGAGATCGCCGCCACGGAGGGCCTGTACCACGCGCAGGTCGACCGGTCCGTCTCCCCGGACCGGCCCATCGTGCTGACCGAGCGCGGCGACACCGTGACTGAGAACGCCCTGCTGGCGGCCGCCCGCCACGACGGCACGACCGTCATCCGCAACGCCTCCTCCAACTACATGGTCCAGGACCTGTGCTTCTTCCTGGAGGCGCTGGGCGTACGGGTCGACGGCGTCGGCACGACGACGCTCACCGTGCACGGGGTCCCGCAGATCGACGTGGACGTGGACTACTCCCCCTCCGAGGACCCGGTCGAGGCGATGAGCCTGCTGGCCGCCGCGGTGGTGACCGAGTCCGAACTCACCATCCGCCGGGTGCCGATCGAGTTCCTGGAGATCGAGCTCGCGGTCCTGGAGGAGATGGGCGTCGACTGCGACCGCACCCCGGAGTACGCCGCCGACAACGCGCGCACCCGCCTGGTGGACCTGACGGTGCGGCCCTCCAAGCTGGAGGCCCCGATCGACAAGATCCACCCGATGCCGTTCCCCGGCCTCAACATCGACAACGTCCCGTTCTTCGCGGCGATCGCCGCAGCCGCGCACGGCCAGACCCTGATCCACGACTGGGTCTACGACAACCGCGCGATCTACCTCACCGACCTCAACCGCCTCGGCGGCCGCCTCCAACTCCTCGACCCGCACCGGGTCCTGGTCGAGGGCCCGACCCGCTGGCGCGCCGCCGAGATGATGTGCCCGCCCGCCCTGCGGCCCGCCGTGGTGGTGCTGCTGGCGATGATGGCGGCGGAGGGCACCTCCGTACTCCGCAACGTCTATGTGATCAACCGCGGTTACGAGGAGCTGGCCGAGCGGCTCAACTCGGTGGGCGCCCAGATCGAGATCTTCCGGGACATCTGACGGGCGGGGTGTCGTGCCCCTTGGGCCCAAGGGGCACAACACCGCAACATGCCATCTGACCTGTGCATACTCCCCTTCACAGCCCTTCACTGATCACTGCTGCTTTTCCGTACAACGAAGCACTACTAGCCGCCGGCCTACCAGTCCCCCACCAGTGAGGCGGCCACCAGCAGGTCGATCAGGGCCAGAAGCCCGTGGAACAGCAGCATCGTCCGGGACAGCGCCACCGCTCGCCAGGCCACCGGGGTCCCGTAACGCTCGGCGTCCATGGTGAACAGGGGCACAGGTGCGGGCGTAGCGGGGCCGGGGGCGGCGGGGTCAGCGTCCGAGGTCAGGTCCTCGGTGGGGGCGGACGCGCGTTCGTAGAGGGAGCGGAAGAGCCGTTCCTGCCCCAGGTGGAAGCTGTCCAGCAGCCAGAAGCCCATGGTCATCATCAGCGCGGCCACCACGACCGTCCAGGTCGGCCGACTGCTCGAAACGGCGACGAGCGCACCGCTCAGCGCCATGCTCCAGCCCTTGATCAGGAAGGAGTTGGTCCCGAGCCGGGCGATGGTGTGCTGGAGGAACTCCAGGTGCTTGATCCGCTCATCGCCGAGGACCGCGCTCATGCGGAGTCCCCGGTTCCGGGGCCGGGGGCGTGCGGCCCTTCGGCCGACTCCTCCTTGTCACCCCGTCCGGCCGACTTCTCCTCGTCAACCGGGCCGGTCGGCTGCTCGGGGAGTCGCTCGTCCGCTTCGTCCCGTACGCCGGATTCCCGTACGGCAGGGTCCCCTGCGCCGGGCTCCCCTACCTCAGCCTCCCCTGCGCCGGGCTCCCCTGCCTCAGGCTCCCCTGCGCCGGGCTCCCCTGCCTCAGGCTCCCCTGCGCCGGGCTCCTGGATGCCGGATTCCCGTACGGCAGTGTCGTCATCGGCCTCCCCCCACTGGCTGTTCAGCCGCTCGGCCACCCGCTCGAGGCGGTCGTGCAGCTTCGACGGGGCGTTGGTCTCCAGCACCTCCCGGATCTCGTCGAGCTGTTCCAGCCGGAGGCGCGGCAGGGTGTCGGCCGGGGCGAGGCCCGTCCGCTCGTCGTCCGCCGGGTACGGCCAGACCGTCATGCCGAGCGGGAAGTCGAAACCGCCCGCCGCCCCCGTCCTGGACCGCTCCTCCACCAGGGCGATACAGGCGTCGTCGAGCGTGTGGTGGGCCCGGTTCTCCACGAGCGCCGTCGCCGACCTCAGCGCGGACCAGGACGTGGCGTGCAGGGCCAGGTCCTCCCGGGCGGCCTTCAACAGCTTCACCGCGGAGTCCTCCGTCTTCTCCGTGGCCTTCCGGGCCCTCTCGGCCCGGTCCGCGTACGGGTTGTGGGCCAGGACCTTGGCCAGGACCGCGGAGGCGCTGAGCATCAGCAGGAGCACCACCACGGCCGGTCGGTACTGCTCCAGGTGGGGGAATTCAGCGGCGGCGCGGGCGCTCCGCAGGTAGGCCCACACCGCCACCATCCCCAGGATGCCGACGGTCAGCAGGACCGGAGCCGTCATGTTCGGCCAGGGCAGATCCGTTTGCGCCCGCTTCTCGGTCGGCGGGCCCTCGCGCTTCCACCGGCCGGCCACGGCGGAGCGGAGGCCGGTACGCCGTCGCTCCAGTCTCCGGTCCGCCCGTGCCCTGAACCGGAACACGGATTCCGCGAGCAGGGTGCCCGCCGCCAGCAGGCACACGGTGATCCCCAGGCCCGGCAGATAGGCCAGCCACCACTCCCACGAGCCCTTTCCGACGCCGATGACCTCCTGCACGATCGACGCCATGAAAGCGGCCTCGAACACCGCGCCGACCACCAGGCACAAGGGGAGGATCACCTTGCGCCACACGGTGGACGACCGGCGGAGGTCCTCCGGGCCGTCCGTGGCGTGGGCGAGCTCCAGCCGCCGTGCGCTCCGGCGGGCCCGGGCCGGTGACCGGCCCAGGGTGAGGCGTTCCACGGCCTCGATCCCGCCGCGCGCCCGCTCGGCGGAGCGGATCACCTTCGCGGTACCCGCACCGAGCTCCCCCTGTGCGGAGGCCAGTTGGGTGTTGGCGGTGGTGAACGCCCGCATCAGTACCGCGCGTTCCCTGCTGTCCGTACGGTCGACCGTCCGGCCGGCCGGACCTGCGGACACGGCGCCGGTCCCGTTGGGCGGGTCGCCGTTTCCCCTGCCGGACAGTGTGAGAAGTTCACGACCGCAGGGCTTCGCCGCCTGATAGCGCGCGCCGTTCGACACTGTCTCCCCATTGACGGCCATGAACCGCCACCGCCTTCCCGTTCGTCACCTGTTACCTGGTCACCACGATGTCGACCCGGCGGTCGCACTGAAGTGCCTCATCCGCGTCGCGGTCACCGCTCCCGGTGGCGACCGGCTTCGGGCAGGCTCCTGCCAGCCCGCGTCCGTACGCCGTCACATCGCGCACCCCGTGGGCCGTCAGCACCTCCGCGACGGCGTCCGCCCGCTGCTGGGAGAGCGACAGGTTGTTCCCGGCTCCGCCGCGTGGATCGACATAGCCGAGCACCTGCACCTCCGCCCCGGGGCTGCTCCGCAGCTCCACCGCGATACGGGTGAGCTCGCGCAGGCCCGGCTCCCGGATCACCGCGGAGCGCGGGTCGAACAGTGCGGCCCCGGGCAGCGGGTACGGCTGTGAGCGCCCCGCCCCGAAACGGACCACCGGGTCCGCGGGTGGTTTCGGGGCGGACGCCCGGCGCAGCGAGCCGGGTACGGGGGTGTCGACGGCACGGCAGTCCTCGGCCCGGGCCGGTTCGGCCCGAGTCTCCGCGCACAGGCGCAGCCAGAGCCGGTTGAGCCAGCCGGTCTGGGCCGGGGTGGGGGCCGGCTGGGCGCCCGCCGTCCGGCCCAGGCCCACGAAGGTGACCGGCACGCCCGCCGGTATCTCCTGCGGCAGCTCGGCGGCATCACGGCAGACCTCGGCGATGGCGTCGATCTCCCCGTCGTCGGCGAACCTCGCGGGGCGCAGATCGGCGCAGCCCGTGGTGGACAGGCCGTCGGTGAGGACGATCAGCTCGCCGGACCCCGATCCGTTTCCGGAACCTCCGTTTCCGTGGTCCTCGCGGCCGTCCTCCCGGCCGGCGCTCTCGCCCAGGACCGCGACGGCCGACCGGACAGCAGCGAGGATGTCGGTACCGCCGCTCGTGGGCACCGTCTCCTGTGCCTGGGCCAGGTTCTTCTTCAGGCAGGCGGTGGCGTCCTTCTCGCGCTGCTCCCGGTTGTTCGGATTGGGGTTCTTCCAGGTCCAGTCGGTCGACAGGCCCGGCGCCGACCACTCGATGTCTCCCGCTCCGGCGAAAGCCCCCACCGAGACGGTGTTCCGGTGCCTGACGGCCTTCTCCAGGTACGAAACGACCGCCTCGGTGTGGTCGCGGCCCCGGTCGGCCCCGGTCGAGCCGCGCAGGGACGCCGAGGCGTCCACGAGGACGACCGTATGGGCCCGGCCCTCGGCTGCCTTCTCCATCCAGTCGCACGTTCCGGGGGCGGAGGCCCCGTCGCCGCAGGACGTGATGCCCGCCGACAGGAGGACGGCCACGAGAGCGGGCGCCACCCCTCGGGCCACCACGGGGGCCCTCACGCGGATCGTCCCCGTGGAACCGGAGCCGGAGACGGAGCCGGAGGCCGGGCCCGACCCGGAACCGTCATGTGGGTCGGCGTCCGCCGCTCCCGTTCCCGCGGTCTCGGAGATCACCCAGGCGAACGGTGAGACGCCCATCTGCTTGCAGAAGCTGCTGAGGGCCTTGTCGTAGGCGTTGGTGAACTCGTAGAGCCCCAGCTGGTCATGGTCCTTGACCGCCTGGCCGAGCACCTGGGCGAGCGCCTGGGTGCCGTTGCGCCGGGTCTCCCGCAGCGCCTTCATCGTGGTGGCGAAGTCGCGGTCGGCGAGCGGGGCGACGAAGGGGGCCAGGAACTGCCGTTCCACCGCGCCCGGGTTCTCGGTCATCTCCAGCGTGGTGACCACGTCGATCCAGATCTCCGTGAGGGCCGCCGCGTGCTGGGCCTTGAGTTCGCCGAGCCGGTGCTCCTCCCTCATCCGGAGCTCGGTCAGCCGGAACGGCCGTACGTGGTCCCGCAGCGCGGGGTCGCTCCGCACCCGGACGGAGGCCCGGCAGCTGATCATGCCCTGGTCGTCGGTGTAGCACCACGTCTCGCCGAGCCTGCGGTTGATGGCCTCCTCCGCCGCGACCGGGTCGGCCGGGTCGTGGGCGCGGGCGATGCCCCAGGCCCGCCGGACCAGTTCGCGGCGGGCCGTCTCCTCCAGGGCTGCCGCCCGTTCCCGCAGGTCCTCGAACGTCATCTCCGTACTGCGCCAGCGGAAGTGCGGGGTCAGGTGGAACTCGAACACGTCGTCCCGGGACGCCACCGTCATCGGTACGTCGTGGAAGGGCAGTTCGGCTATCGCCTCGGCCCGTACGGGTTCCACGGACGTGCCGGTCAGGGCCTCGGGCGGCGACGCCCGCCGTGCCTCGGCCCGGGCGGGACGCTCGCTCTCCGGGGCGTCGGAGTCCCCCCGCCACCAGTCACGGATGCCGGCGAAGAATCCTTTGCGTACGGCCATGGGTCACTTCCTCTCTCCGGGCCCGGCGGTGCCGAGCGCGATGGACTGCTGGATGCGTCGCAGTACCGCCGATTCAGGCCGCCGCAGACGCCAGAGCCCCAGGTGGAACAGGGCCCGTCCGCGCAGCGGCCCGTGGAGGACACGGGGAACGATCTCCTCGAAGAGACGCTCGAGGGCGTCGTCACCCTCCGCTCCCGTCAGCCACCGCTCCAGAAGCGTCCAGCTGCGGGCCGATGTCTCCTGTGTGGTCAGGGCCCGGCGCAGCAGTCCCACCAGCAGGTGCCTGCGCCGCTCGTCCGCCAGGGCGAGTTCCGCCAGCGCGGGTCTGCCGCGCCGGGATGTACGTACGGTGAACCGGCCCAGCGCCAGCATCGAGCGGACCGCGTGCTGCGGCAGGTGGTCGTCCCGCGAGGTGATCCAGGCGTCCAGTTCGTCGGCGACCGGGTCCACCGGCCCCTCCAGGAAGAGCGAGGCCATGGAGAAGGCGACCGCGTTGCTGGACGCCAGCTGGGGTTTGGTGCCCAGCCTGCGCAGCTCCCGCAGGGCGGTCGGCAGGTCCTGGAGCCCCACGGTGGTGCCGTACGTACGGGCGGCGCTGTGGTGCAGCGCCCGGTTGTGGCCGCCCGCCCAGTTCTTCAGGCGCGCGGTCACCCGCCGGGACAGCGCCTCCTGCGCGTACGCCATCTCCAGCGCCAGGGCGGCACACTGCTGGTGCACCGACGAACGGCTCACGGCCCAGGGGTGCACCGTCTCGCGGTAGACGAAGTCGAAGTCGAACCGCATGAGGATGCCGACGATCTCGGCGACGCGGACCTTGATCCGCTCGGGCACACGGGCCTTTCGGGAGATGCTGCGGGAGGCTCTCCCCGGGACGTCTCCGGAAGCTCTTCCCGGGGCTCCGGAGACGATCACCTCCAGCCATCGCAGCAACGGCTTCCGCAGGTCGCCGTAGCTGTGCCAGGCGACCTCCAACAGGGCGGGCAGCAGCTCCCGGTCCGCCAGCACGGCACGGCGCGGACCGTCGGCCCGTGTGGTCGTCGCCCAGGTCCCGGGCGCGCGCATCTCGCGCGGAACGAGGCGGTCCAGGTCCCTGGAGAACACGAGGTTCACGGGTGCCGCGTCCCGGCTCTCGAAACGCGGCAGCACCGTGCCGCTCAGCAGATCGCCCGTCTCGATGACGTCCGCCAGCGGATGGCCGTGGAAACAGGCGTACGCGATCCGGATCGCCTGCCGATGCGGGTCCAGCAGCAGATCGGCTTCGGACACGCCATCCGGACTGAGCAACTTCCTCGCGAGCAGCGGGAGTCGGTCGCGCCACTCCCCGATGGCTCCGGCGATGTCGGCTTCGTCGGAGTGGACGCACTCGGCGAGTTTGCGCGCGAGCCGTACGACCTCCGCCACGGAGGCCGCCATGCCCAGCGCGCGATCGATCGGCCCCTCGCCCGCCAGCCGCGCGATGTACGCCTCCGAGTCGGCCGGGCCGCATTCCCGGCCGACGGCGCAGCGGGTGCGGTGGGTGGCCAGCAGGTCCCGCAGGTGCGCTTCGAGTACGGCGGAGAGATCGGGGCGCCCGTGCTCGAACACCAGGTGCTGTGGCCGGTCGGCCCCGTACGGGGCGGACTCGCCGATAACGACGACGTACACCCCCGCACGTACGGCGATGCGGGCGAGCGTCTCCAGCGTACGGACGCCGTACTGCTGCGCCCCGATGTCCACGACGTACCCCCGGCCCCCCTCCAGCAGCGCCTCCGCCTGCTCGCACACGCCCTGAAGGAGGTCACCGTCGTCGCGGTGCAGCGTGCGCAGCGCGTACCGGGCGCAGACCCTGGCGAACAACGTGGCGGCCGTCGCGTACCGGCCGCTGCCCGGCGGCCCCTCGAGGACCACGAGGTGGTGTTCCTTGAGGCCCAGGGCCATCTCGGTATGGCGGGCGACCTTCTCGTGGACGCGTACGAAGGCGTCCGCCTCGAAGGGAAGCGCCCAGACCTCGTCGGAGGAGGCCGACGCGGACTCGCCGTGGTAGTTCTCCACGTAGAAGGCGGTGCCCTGTTCGCCGGTGCTGACCGCGCTCCGCCTGGTCCTCAGCAGGCTGTGCTCACGGGCCGCCCGGTGCTCGACGAAGTCGACCTGACCGCCGTCGGGCGCGTCCTCGTCCGCCATCGCCTCGTTCTTGTCGGTGCCGTTCGACAGGAAGGCCCCTGGGGTCGGCTGCCCGTCCGGCTCCAAGCCGTCACCACCGGCGGTGGCACCGCTCGCCGGTTCGAGGAGCGGTTCCTGTCCGGGCAGGTCCGCGGAGGGTGGAGGGGCCTCGCCTTCCGGAATCGGTGACTCGGTCATGATGCACCTTTCCTCTCGGCGGACTTGGCGGACTTGGCGGACTTGGCGGATTTGGTGGATTTGGTGGACTTGGTGGATTTCGCGGACTTGGGCTTCGCAGGATCGGCCGGTTCGGCGAACCTCACGCGACCGGCGGGCTCTGCCGGGGCCACCTGGGCATTCTCGTTATAGATACCGTCCCTGTGCGCGATGACCGATCGCTCAGCCTTCTCGATATACGTTCCACCACCGCCTTTCCCGCCCTTTCCGGACCCCCGGCTCTTCTTCTTCGCCGGAACGTGCCGGCGAAGTTCCTTGATCAGCGGCTTCACGTCGGTAGGCAGATACGGCACCCTCACCCGCGCAGCCTGGCGTTGGCTCAGCCGGGCGATATCCTCGGGAAGCTCGTCCGCTGCGGGCAGGACGGAATCCACGTCCAGAAGCACGGGGATGACGAGCTTCCGCTGTTCCAGGGAGGTCCGGATCTCCTCCCGCACATAGTCGTGGGCCAGGTCGATCCGGCGCCTCTCGGTCCTCTTGTCCTTCAGGCGCAGCCACTCGGAGCCGATCAGCACGAGGAGCACTGTGCTCTTCTCCAGCTCCCTGCGTAGCTCCGGCGGGAAGTCCGTGCCCGCTTTCATCGAGCGGCGGTCACGGAAGACACGGCTCTTCCCGAAGACCTTGAGGAGTTCGCCGTCGAGGGCGACTGCGGCTTGATCTCCGTCACCGGTCCGGTAGTTGATGAAAATTCCCACCATCAGAATCCTTCTTTCTCGGAGGAAACTCTCGGGAACCGGCGAAGAATCGTGGGAGGCCGCGAGAGTCCAGGGAGGGGGCCATCAGGGGGAATGGCGACGGCCGGCCGTGCGAACAGCCGGGAAATGCGAGACTGGCAGTGTGTTCAGGCGCGGTCAAGAGTTGCCCGCGCCCCATGTGCGGGAACACGGAACACACCTGGGAAAGCCAACGGCGTTGCGTCACAACGCGTACGGGTGCACCCGGCAGACATCCGGGTACGGCGGAGGGGCGGCCGGCCACGCGGGTACGCGGACAGGGCCGAGGAGCGGTTCACCTTCTCCTGAGGAGTGGTCAGTTGAGCGGCGGCGGAGTGTGTTCCCCCGGGTAGCCGCCGGTGTGTGCCCCCGTATGAAGTGCGGCGGCGATATGGCGGGACGCCTGCCGGGCGTCGGAGTGGCGGGGCCACCTGTTGAGCGCGTGGTTGAGGCGGCGGAGGTCGGCTCGGATGGTGGCCGAGTCGAGCAGGACCACCGACGAGGTGACGGCTTCGGTCATGGCGCAGGCTTCCGCCAGTTCCCCGGACTCGGCCAGGGCCAGCATGAGGCGGGCACCGTAGCGCGCCCTCGCCCGCCCGGCCTCGGCCGGGATCGCCTCCAGACCGCCCGCGAGCACGTCCACCGCGTCGGCGGGTCGGCCCAGGTCGTGCATGCACCAGCCGGAGACGAAGTCCGCCGGGCCGGCCAGATGCGCACTGCCCGGCACCGGGTCGCCCGCTGCCGCGGTGACGGTTACGGCCGTCTCACCGGCCCTCTCCTCCGCCATCAGATCCGTCGCACGGCCCAGCGCGTTCAGACATGCGGCGTCATCGCCCATGAGCGCATGGCCCTGGGCCTCCCGCTGCGCCGCCAGCCCCCGGACACGTACACCACGGGCCTGGGCGTCGGCGCGGCGCGCCAGAGCGAGCACGGCATGCGCGTCCTCGCGGTAGAGCGCCATCTCGGCACGCCGGATCAGGGTGTAGGCGACGAAGTCCGTGTCGTCGGCGGCATCGGCGAGGGTCGCGGCCCGCCCGTTCCACCCCAGCGCGCCGTACTCGTCGCCCGCTTCCTGGGCCATCCATCCCGCGTACTCCGCGAACCTGGCCGCGAGCCGCAGTGCGGCGGGCCGGTCGGGCGGGTGCGCCGAGCCGGCTATGCCTCGCAAGGCGTCGATGGAGGAAGTGAGCATGTGCCTGACGGCGATCGGCCCGAGCGCCTGGCCGAGCGAACGGCACTCGTCGTAGATACGCCGGTAGGTTCCCAAGATGAGGGCCACTTCGCCGCTCTCGAGCGGACCGGAGGTGATGCGCCAGGTCAACTCGCCCGGCGGGTGCTCCGGTTGGCCGAGCACCCACGGGTCGGCAGCGGGGAAGCCCGGCATGCCGCCGACCGGGGGGCGCGGGCTCCACGGCGCCCCCGGCCCGTGGGGCCGCCGCGCGCCGGAGGCTTCCCGGGGCCGTCCGTACGGACCAGATCGCGGAGGGCGCCGTCTGCCGACAACTCGTGGTCGCACCTCTGGGCCAGGGCGACGCTGGCGTTCTTCTGCCCTCGCTCCACCTTGCTCAGGTGGCTCGCGGAGAAGCTGACCAGACGAGCCAGGGCCCGGAGGGACACCCCGGCCAACTCCCTGCGGCGACGTAACTCCACGCCGAACGTCACTGAACCACGCGCCATTGCATGCTCCCTCATCAGGCCGCAGAGGCCGGATTCAGCCTATCTGCGGACTGTCTGATCCACGTCTTATCCCCGGGACGAGGAACCAAACGCGATCTGATCAACAAATGTGAGCTATGTCCCGACAATCTGTCAGGTGACGGCTTCGTGATCTTTCCCCGGGGCCCCCGGCGACCACGGCAGCGCCAGCCCGTCGCCCCCGCGGCGCGGCAGAAGGTGCAGGTGGAGGTGGAACACGGACTGCGTCGCGGCCCTCCCCCGCGACGTGATGATGTTGCACGGCCCCAGCTCTGCGGCAAGCTCGGCCGCGCGCAGCATCGTCGCGGCCGAGATCTCCGGATCGACGCCGACATCGGCCACATGGGTCTTGGGGATCACCAACGTGTGCCCGGCCGTCACACCGTCCGTCGGCGCGATGGCGAGGGCGTCCGGCCATTCCCGGACGACCCGGGCCGGTGCCGTGCCGGCCACGATGTCGCAGAACGGGCACTCTGCCGTACGGGTGAGGCGGACGGGCCGGACGGGTCGGGTGGTTCGCGGGGAGGGCGGGACGGCGGCCGACGGGATGGCCGGAACTTCTGTACTCACAGCAGGAATACCCTCGTTCTCGGGGGAGTTGGCAGGGCGCGCACGGGCGGCCCCCCATGTTCCCCCGGACCGCCACCCCCCGCGTACGGGCATCTGCGGCAAGGGCGCGGGTGCACGGAGAGTTACTGATTGGAGTCGCTCCATCACTGTTGGTCATGGGGTCAGGGTTCGGTGTGCACGCTCCGGGCCGCTGGTGGGGAGAGCCTGTGGAGAATGAGCCGTCGCTCCCATGGGTTGGTCGGCGTGGGGGCCGAAGCGCAGCGCCAACAGCAACGTCGACAAGAGGCGCAGGCCAGGTACCAGCGGGATCTGGACAGGCAGCAGCGCGCCCGGCAACGCGAGGGCACAACGCCGCCATCCCGGGGATGACGGCGGGGATCCGCGGCGGCGACCCCGAGGCGCGCAAGCCTCTCGGCGGTGGCTGCGGAACCTCGGGTTCTTGATCGGTGCCGGGTCCTCGGCCCCCGAGAGCGGCTCAATCCCGCGGCTGACCGGCGCGACTCGCCGTGTGCCTTTCGACGAGTCCCAGCTCAAGGAAGTGGAGGCGCTCGACGTCCGCGTTGCGTTCTCGCCTGAAGAAGCACCGTCACACCTCTCCTGACCCGCAAAATGCGAGGTGAGGTGTGGCGGAGTCTCGGGGGCTTCCCTGGGGCAGCGCACCGGGAGCGGAGCCAACCCGATGCGCCGCCGAGAAGATCACTTTTGTCCCCTATCGCGCATGTTCAGCGTCTTTGCAACCATGGAGAAGACGTCGAGGGGGCTGACACACCTCTCCGAGCAGGGCCGACCTAGGAGGAGCTTTGAGCGACTTCGAAAGTTCGAGCCGTCCGGGCGACGGAACGACGGCGACAACGGCACAGACCGCACGGGACAAGGCGAGCAAAGGCACCGATCTGGTGGCCGACAAGGCCGGTGACGTGGCCGGCACCGCCAGGGAACAGGCAGCCGATGTGACCGGTGAGGTTGCGGCACGGGCCCAGGACGTGGTGGGCGAGCTGCGCGGTCATCTCGAGGAACAGGCGCGCTCGCAGACACAGCGCCTGGCGGACAACGTACGGCGGCTGGCTGACGAACTGCACGACATGAGCCGTGACGGCGACGGCGACTCTTCCGCTGCGGGTGCGGTGAAGCAGATAGCGGACCGCGGGCACCAGGCCGCCTCCCACCTGGAGGACAGGGGGCCGGACGGTCTCCTCGATGACCTGCAGGACTTCGCACGCCGTCGCCCCGGGGTGTTCCTGGCGGGCGCTGCCCTCGCGGGCTTCGCCACCGCCCGGCTCGCCAAGGGCGCCAAGTCCGCGGACAGCGGAGGCGAGCGATCCGTGAGTACCACGGACCGAGGCACGCCACGGGCGGGTACGGGACGGGAGGCGCCGCGTGCCCAAGGAAACCGCCCGACGTCGGCCTCGCCCCGCACTCCGTCCTACGGGGGAGAGATCGCCCCGGGGCCGGTCCCGGTGAGCGACCCGTATCCGGATCCGCAGCAGCCGTAGGGAGAGGGGAAACCGAGCCGTGGTCACACCATCTTCGGAACACACCACCGCCCAGCCGGCCGCCCCGTCCGCCGGCTCCACCCGCGCACCGTCGGCGGATCCTTCCATCGGAGAGCTGGTCGGCGAGATCAGTGAAGACCTCACGCAGCTGGTGCGCGCGGAGGTCGAGCTGGCCAAGGCCGAGATCAAGGAGAGCGCGACCCGAGCGGGCAAGGCGGCCGGGATGCTCGCCGGCTCCGGGTACGCCGGTCATCTGATGCTGCTCATGGGCAGCCTGGCGGCCGTCTTCGGCCTCGCACACGTGGTCGACCTGGCCTGGGCCGCGCTGATCGTCACCGGGTTCTGGGCGATTCTGGCCGCCGTTCTCTTCGTGGTCGGCCGCAAGCGCCTCAGGACGGTCAGCGCCAAGCCCGAACGCACTGTGGAAACGCTGAAGGAGGACGCGCAATGGGCACGCAACCCGACGAGCTGAAGACCGATGTGGAAGACACCCGGGCCCACCTCGCCCACAACGTCGACCGTCTCGCGGACAAGGTCGCCCCGGGAAAGGTCGCGCGGCGCAAGGCGGACGCCACGCAGCGGCGGATCACCCGCGTGAAGGAGCGTGTGATGGGTGCGGCGAGCGACACCACGGCCACGGGCGGGCAAGGCGTCGCGGACACCGCCGAACAGGCGGGGGACGCGGTCAAGCACACCGCCGACCAGGTGGGCCGATCCGTACGCCGGGCCCCCGACCGGATCACGCGCCAGACGCAGGGCAGCCCCGTCGCCGCGGGCGTCATCGCCTTCGGCGCCGGCATGCTCGCGGCCGCGTTGCTCCCCACCACGGACGCCGAGGAACGCGTCGGCGCCCAGCTCCGCGAACACTCCGACGAACTTCTCGAACCCGTGAAGCAGACCGCTGAGGACGTCGCCCAGGACGTCAAGGAGGAAATGCGGGGGCCTGCCACGGAAGCCGTGGACGCGGTGAAGAGCACCGCACAGGACGCGGCTCGGACCACCAAGCAGAAGGCACAGGAGGCCGGGCAGGAGGCGGGGACGGGGCTGCGCGAAGTCGGCCGGGAAGCCGGCCGCGAAGCGGGCAACTGACCAGGTCGCTCCGGAGGACCGTCCGAGGACACGAAGCGCTCCGCACCGGCGTGGTCCCGTCGGTTTCGGGGCCTCGCCCAACGGGCGTCCCCTCCGGCCGCGGCATGACGCGGTCGTGAAGTCGCCGGCCGTCCACCGCTGAGGTTGTGTGATTCCCATGACGAATGAACGGCACGGTCAAGAGAACCCGGACCCGGAGAGGAACCGGTCGGGTCCCGGAACGCACACGCGAGCGGACACCGCCCCGCCCGAATCGCCGGCGAAGTTCGGCAGCGGCTCGTGGGGTGCGGTGCTGAAGCGCACGCTGGGCGAGTTCAAGCGGGACGAGCTGGCCGACCGGGCCGCGGCTCTGACGTACTACGGCATCCTGGCCCTGTTCCCGGCCCTGCTGGTTCTGGTCTCCCTGCTCGGTATCGCGGGCAAGGAGGCCACGCAGACCGTCCTGGACAACATGCAGAAGCTCGCGCCGGGAGCGGCCCGCGATGTCCTCACCAACGCGGTGACCCAGCTGCAGTCCAGCGGCGGAACCGGCTGGGTGATGGCCATCGTGGGTCTGCTGGCCGCACTGTGGTCCGCGTCCGGCTACGTGGCCGCGTTCATCCGGACCTCGAACGCCGTGTACGACGTACCCGAGGGGCGGCCGGCCTGGAAGGTGCTCCCGGTCCGCGTCGGCCTGACGCTGGTGCTGATGGTGCTGGCCTGTGTGAGCGCGCTGATCGTCGTGCTCTCCGGCGGGATCGCCAGCCGGCTCGGCACCGCTCTGGGTGTCGGTGACACGGCCATGACCGTCTGGTCGATCGCCAAATGGCCCGTCCTGGTGGTGCTGGTGACCATCATGCTGGCGCTCCTGTACTGGGCGGCGCCGAACGCCAAGGGCCGGGGCTTCAAGTTCGTGTCGCTGGGCAGCCTGCTGGCGCTGCTGATCTGGATGGCGGCCTCGGCCGGCTTCGCCTTCTACGTCGCCAACTTCGGTTCGTACAACAAGACGTACGGCGCTCTGGCGGGCGTGATCATCTTCCTGGTCTGGCTGTGGATCACGAACCTGGCGATTCTGCTCGGCTTGGAATTCGACGCGGAAATGGCCCGTGAGCGGGCCGTCCTCGACGGCCACCCACGGACGGAGGAGCCGTACGTCGCCCCCCGCGACACCAGCAAGTGGACCGACGAGGACCGCAGGGCCATGGGTGACACCGGCCCCGCCGACCCACGCTCGGATGAATGACGAATGACGAATGAGGACGACGGCGTCCGAAAGCTCCCCGGCCCGGCGAGCTTCCGGGCACGTGCGTCTCACCAAGCTTCTTCCGGGCACGTGCGTTCCGGATCACGGAGCTTCTTCGGGGCATCACTCGGGGTCGGGGCCGGGGGCCCAGCGTCCGGTGCGGCGGTTTCGGTGGGCAAGTCCGCGGTCCGCGAACGCTCGGAGCCAGTCGGTCATCGGCCACCAGCCCCAGCGGCGGTGGAAGATCTCGGCGTTGCGCAGGATGTCGTGCAGGTGTGCGACGGGCGGGCTGGAGACCGGGTGGTGTTGGTGGAAGGCGGGTGCGCCGCCGACCCAGGCGAGCGGGACGCCTGCGGAGCGGGCCCGCTGGCCGTAGTCGGTGTCCTCGCCGCCATACCCTTCGTACTCCTCGCAGAAGCCGCCGATGGCGTGCCAGGTGTCGGCCGTCACGGCGAAGGACAACGACCAGAACAGCGCATACTCGGTGTTCCGGTGGATCTCGTCGGCGCCGGGAGTCGGCCGACCGGGATGGGGTTCGGCGAGCGTGTGGAGATCGGCCAGTCGGTATCCGGCCGGGTCCGGAGGCGGCAGGTAGGCGACGGTGCCGCAGAGCAGGGAGCCTCGGGGCGTGAGCTCGAGGGCCGCCTGCCGGTAGCGTTCCAGCAGCTGTTCGCCGGGGACGCAGTCGACGTCCAGGAAGACCAGCAGTTCGGCGCCGTGCTCCAGCGCGTGGGTGGCTCCGAGGTTCCGGGCGCGGGCCAGCGGCAGGCGCCCGTCCTTCACCGGACAGTCGATGACCGTCGCGGCGGGTCCTCGGTCGGCCAGGACCGCGCCGAGGCGCGGATCGTCCATGGCGACGACCACGTACTGGTCCGGTGGACGTGAGCCGGCTGCGAGTCCGGCCTGCTGGAGGACGAGGTGCCGGTGCCGTCCGGCGGCGAGAGTGATCACCGCGGTGCGCATCACGAAGGCTGTACCTGGCGTGTGGCATCAGCCAGGGCGCGAGCGGCGCGGGCGGCACCGTCACCGGGTGCCCACTGCGACCAGCGTTCTCCGCCGTACGCGCGGGCGCGTTCCAGGAGAGCGGCCCACTCGCCGGCCTTCGGCCACCGGGGGGCGACGACGGCCAGGCGGCCGCGGGCGAGGGCGCGGCCCGTGGCCGCCTGTTCGCCGAAGGGGCGCTCCTGGGGCAGGACCACCGCCGGGCGGCGCGCGGCAGCGCACTCGGCGAGGGCGTTCTGGCCGGCGTGGGTGACCACGACGTCCGCCGTACAGAGCGCCGGCCATGGGTCCGTCGACCACCGCCCGTCCGGGCCCCCCAGCGTCACCCATCGCCAACCGGGGCTGGCGGCCCGTGCCGCCTCCACCTCTGCGGTGGAGACGTCACTGCCGCCTGCCCCCATGAGCAGGAGGACCCTCCGGGCGGGTGCTCCGTCTCCGTCCTCGTCCAGGAGTGCGGGCGGGCGGCCGTCGAAGCGGGAGAACGCTCCGGTGTGCACCGTCTTGGCTTCCCAGTGCCGCGGCCAACCGGGCTCCGGTAGCGTCGACGGCCACGGGGCGAGAAGCAGTTCGGCCAGGTCGTAGGCGGTCCGGTGCGCCGGGTCGGTGCGTTCGCCGCGCATGGCCACGACCGCCGTCGGGGTCCCCAGGAGCCTGGCGAGCAGCGCGACTTCCACCGAGACGTCGGACACCAGGAGCGTCGGTGTCGTCGCCGCGATCCACTCGGCGATCCGTGCCATGCGTCCTCGGAGCCCGGTGTGGAGGACCGGTGCCCAGTGCAGCCGTCCGCCCGCCGTCACGTCGCCGAACGCGCTCGGGTCGCCGTCGTCGTCCCTCGGCAGGCGTACCCAGGGGCCGGGCCAGTCGTGGGGCGCGGGGAGGGAGGAGAGCCCGGTCACCGTGAAGGGGCAGTGGGCTGCGATGGACCGGGCGCGGTGCAGATGGCCGTTGCCCTGATGGTGTACGTAGTAGCCGATCATGCCGATACCGACCGGTAGAAGCGTTCGTAGCTGCGCGTCATGACGTCCATGGAGCAGAAGGTCTCCGCGTGCCGGCGGGCGTCGGACCGGGAGAGGCCGGCTGTGGGCTCGACGGCTTTCGCGAGCGCCGTACTGTCGCCGGGCCGTACGAGGCGGCCGCAGGCGGGTGTGATGATCTCGGGCAGCGCGCCCCGGTCGAACCCGCACACCGGCGTGCCGCAGGCCAGGGCCTCCGCCACCACCAGCCCGTACGGTTCGTCCCAGCACGGCGTCACGACGGCGGCGGCCGAGGAGCCGACCAGTTCGCACAGGTCCGGTTGGTGGAGGTGGCCTTCGTAGGTGATGGTGCGACTGAGCCGGGGGCGGACGCACGCCTCGAAGTACTCGGGGTCTCCCACCGGGCCGGCGATCCGCAGCCCTCGGCCGGACTGTTCCGCCGTTTCGATCGCCAGGTGCGCGCCCTTCTCCGGAACGATCCGGCCCGACCAGACCAGATCGTCCCCGCCGGGCCCGGGCTTCCAGCGCTGGGTGTCGATGCCGTTGTGGACGACGGTCGCCGCGGGGACCACGTGCCGCCAGGCGGCGGCGGTGTGGGCGCTGACCGCGCTGAAGTGCACCGGGCAGTGCGGTGCGATCTGGATGGCTGATTCGATCCACGGGGTGGGCGGGGTGTGCAGCGTGGTGACGACCGGGACGGGGAGCGCGGGGGCCATCGCCACGGGCAGGTAGTTCAGGCTGTTGTTGTGCACGAGGTCGTACCGCGAAGGCTCGCGCGCCAGGTCGAGCATCAGCTGGAGGTAGGCGTGGTGCTCCTCGAGCCACGGTGCCGCCACCATGCTCGTGTCCCGGCAGGCGCTCTCACTGATCCGGGCCGGACGCAACGGCATCTCGACCACGCCCAGCTCCGGATCGGACCCGGGCCCCGCGAAGACGGTGACCTCGTGGCCGCGGGACCGCAGGGCCGTGGACAGCGTCCATGTGTGCGCCTCAAGACCCCCGGCGAAGGGCTGGGCGATCGGGTGCCGGGCGGACGCGATCAGGGCGATGCGCAAGGGTGCCGCGGGCCCCCGGGCGCCGGTCACAGGAGCCCTGTGTAGAGCGTCTCGTGGGCCCGGGCGATCCGGAAGCGTTCGGCTCCGCGCTCCACCGGGTCGGCACGCCAGGCGGGGCGCTCCGCGTAGGCCGTGCGTACGGCGTCGCGCAGGGACGCCGCGTCCAGGCCCTGCCGGTCGTGCCCGTAGGTGAGGCACGGGCGCTGCTGCGCGTAGAACCCGCAGGAGGGGGCGAGGACGGTGGTGCCGAGGTCGTAGCATGCCTCCAGCCACCCGGAGTGGGTGCCGAACCGGTAGGGCAGCACGGACACGTCCAGGCCGATCAGGTAGTCCCACAGCGCGTCGTCGTCGAAGTAGTCGTGCACGCTGAGCTCCAGTCGGCCCTCGCTGCTCATCCCGCGCAGTTCGTCGAGCACGCCGGGCGCGTACCAGTGGCTCGCCGGGTCGTCGACGTCCGGGTGGCAGTCGACGCGGAGCACCGCGCCGGGGAGTTCCGGCAGTACGTCGGCGAGTACCCGGACCACTGGCAGGGGATCCATGTTGGGTCGGATGCTCTTGGCGTGCACCCCGACGGTGAACCGGTCGCGCTGGGGACGCGGGCGCACCAGTCCGGCAGGTTCCACGACGTGCGGATGCGGCAGGACTGTGGCGGTGCGACCCCACCGTGCGGCGATCTCCTGTGCGGCGCCCGGGGTGAGCGTGATGAGCCGGTCCGCTCCGGGGATGAGCACGTCCAGCTGCGCCCGGTGCTCGCCCTCGTCGAGGTGGTGCGGGTTGACCAGGTCATGGACGGTGTAGACCAGCGGCTTCCCGTTCCCGCGCAGGGCCGCGAGGAGTTCTTTCAGCGCGGCGGGAGTCTGTGCGTCGAAGCCGAAGTGCAGGTGGAACACGTCGAAGGCGTCGGCGTGTTCGTCCACCCAGCCCGGGTCGAGCATGACCGGCGGCCACCACTGCTGGGAACCGCTCGGAGCGCCGCAGGGGCGGGGGTCGTCGAGCCGCGTCACCCGGTCGCCTTCGGAGGGGGACAGGTGGCGTACGTAGACGTGGTTGGCCGGGACCGACGCGATCCGGATGGTGCCACCGGCGCGGGACGCGGGCCCGGGTGCGTGGCTTCCCGTCGCTTCCACGCCGCGGGGAGTGCCAGGCGTTCGGAGCGGCGATTCGTCCGGACGGTGGGGGGCCAGTGGATCGGCCACGATGATCTCCTCGTTCGGTCACGTCTGAGCCACCCTGGCCCGCGAACAACAGAAGGGATACAAAGCCGTGCGCGCACCGTACGGTGAAGCCCGCGCTCCAGGTGATCCATGCTGCCCCACTCAGCGGTCGAAGGCTTGCCACGGGGGCCGTTGGGGTGACGGCTCGGTCCGTGCTCCTACTCGGTTCTCACGGATGCCCTGAATCCGTCCGTTGAATGCAAGCCGGTTGAAACGATTGCGGAAGTGCTTGGTCGGCGGGCAGGGTCCGCCCGCAGGACCCGGCTCATCATGGCCACCGTTTTCGTATCGGTACCCGCGTGCCTCTTCCCCGGCGTCGAAGGCAACAGACAAGGTCTGCCCGTATCCGTCGGCATTCTGTATTTCCGGGGCCGACCTGCACGACAGCCAGGCCCTGAGCCCCGCCCGGGTCCGCGCGGGATGGGCAGTGCGTTTCCCAGGCGCGTGCCGTCGAATCCTGGAGTGCTGGATATGACCGCTTCCCAGAACTCCCGGAGGTTGTTCAGGATCCGCGGTTGGATTCCTGCGCTCAGGTGGAGCCGAAGAAGGTCAAGCGTGGACGGGTTCAGTCGACAGGAAGGCATGGGGCACCGGCGCGCCGAAGCGCCGCAACTGCCGCGGCCTGCGGTGTCCCGGCGCTCGGATCGGGCGCGCCGGGACCGCTGGGAGATGCCGCTGGCAATAGGTGCTGTACCGGCGAGGAGTGTTCGCCGGTACAGCGACTGTCATCTTCCCGCGCCGGCCGCGCTCGGACGCATTGCAGCGGCGCGGGACCCTTTAGGTACCCCCGGAGGTGCCCTACTCCTTTCCCTGCTCGGTTGCGTGGGGGGCCGTTGGGCGATATCCGCTCAGTAGGCCGGTGATGCCTCGGGGGCCGCGCCCACGCGTGGAGGTGGTACCCGGGTTCAGCGGTCAGACCGTGGCGGGGAAGCGTTCCCAGACGCGGTGGGACCCCAGCAACTGCATGACTTTTTCGAGGGTGTTCGTCACGCTGTCGCCGTGGACGACACCGGGTGCGTCGCTGGGAATGGCGGCGTCGGCCAGGACACTGTCCGCGTCGGCCCAGGCGCCGATGGCCTTGCCGTGGCGGAAGGCTTCGTTCAGCAGCAGTAGCAGCCTTGGGTCGGTGGTGGAAGACGTGGTGTCGCCCGCCTTGGCGTCCCGGGCGCCGTGGGCGTCCGCGCCCACGGCGGGGGCGCCTGCCAGGAGGATGGTGTCGAACTCGATCGAGCGTGCGGTGGCGAAGGTGCGCTGAACCGTGACCGGGTCGTCGTCTGCGCCGAGCGTGCCGCCGGCCGGAGCGATGACCAGGGGAACCATCCCCGCATCCAGAGCTGCCTGACGCACGGACCGGACGCCGTCCAGGTCTGCGTTCGCGTCGGCGACGATACCGATGATCCGGCCGTCCAGCGGCCAGGTCCGGCCGATCTGGGAGAGGGCGGGGCTGGAGACCGGGTCGGCGAGCCGGCTGTCCCCGGCGGGTGCGGGAAGGCCCAGGCCGGCGGCAACCTCTTCGCACAGCCGGCTGTCGATGTTCGCCAGGACGAGCAAAGCCCGTTCCTTGATCGCCTGCTCGTAGCATTTGCCGAGTTCGAAGGTGTAGGCGGCGATGATGTGTTCGCGCTCGGTGGGGGTCATGCTGAGCCAGAACAGGCGAGGCTGGCTGAAGTGGTCGTCGAAGGACGCCGGTGCTTTGCGTTCCTTGACGCTCGCGGCGACCTCGGCGGGCACCTCGACGAACGCGCCGGTGTCCTCGCCGGCGAGGAACGGGCAGCCGCCGTCCAGGCTGTTGGGCCGGTAGGGGGCCACGCCGCGGTGCACGGCGGTCTGGTGCATGCCGTCGCGCAGCATGTCGTTGACCGGGGCGTGGGTGCGGTTGATCGGCAGCTGGCCGAAATTGGGTCCGCCGAGGCGGGTGAGCTGGGTGTCGAGGTAGGAGAAGAGACGGCCCTGGAGGAGCGGGTCGTCGGTGACGTCGATGCCGGGGACGAGGTGGCCGAGGTGGAAGGCGACCTGTTCGGTCTCGGCGAAGTAGTTCGACGGGTTGGCGTTCAAGGTGAGCAGCCCGATCGGCTGCACGGGGGCAAGCTCCTCGGGCACGATCTTCGTCGGGTCCAGCAGGTCGATCCCGGCGAAGTTCTGCTCCGGGGTGTCGGGGAACGTCTGAATGCCGAGCTCCCACTGCGGGAACGCACCGGCCTCGATGGCGTCGGCGAGGTCACGACGGTGGAAGTCCGGATCCACGCCGGCCGCGATCTGGGCTTCCTCCCAGACCAGGGAGTGCACACCCAGCTTGGGTTTCCAGTGGAACTTCACCAGCGTCGTGGCACCCTCGGCGTTGACCAAACGGAAGGTGTGGACGCCGAAGCCCTCCATCATCCGGTAGGAGCGCGGGATTCCCCGGTCGGACATGTTCCACAGCGTGTGGTGGGTGGCCTCGGTGTGGAGGGTGACGAAGTCCCAGAACGTGTCGTGGGCACTCTGCGCCTGCGGGATCTCCCGGTCCGGGTGCGGCTTCCCCGCATGGATGATGTCGGGAAACTTGATGGCGTCCTGGATGAAGAACACCGGGATGTTGTTCCCCACCAGGTCGAAGACACCCTCCTCGGTGTAGAACTTCGTCGCGAAGCCCCGGGTGTCGCGCACCGTGTCGGCCGAACCCCGCGAACCGAGGACGGTGGAGAACCGCACGAACACCGGAGTCTCGACATCCTTGGACAGGAACGACGCCTTGGACACGGCGGCCGCCGTGCCGTACGCCTGGAACACCCCGTGGGCGGCCGCCCCGCGGGCGTGCACGACGCGCTCGGGGATGCGCTCGTGGTCGAAGTGGGTGATCTTCTCGCGCAGGTGGTGGTCCTGCAGCAGCACAGGGCCCCGCGGTCCGGCCTTGAGCGAATGGTCGGTGTCGTGCAGCCGGGCGCCCTGCGCTGTGGTCAGGTACGGGCCGCTCTGCGCCATCCGGGCCTGTTCAGCGCCGGTGGGCTGGCCGGTGGGGCTGACGGTTTCCGGGCCGTGCTGGTCCGTCTTGGGCGGCAGCGGCTGGACCGGCTCGGTCGGCTCGTGCACCGGCGGGGAGAGTGGAGCCGGCTTGCCCGGCACACCGTCCTGTGGACTGTTCTCCTCGCCGCGCAGCGTGTCCGCGATCTTTTCCGCCGCGGCCTTGATCGGGTTCTGCTCGCTCACCGTGTACTCCTTGCATTCTTTGGGCTCTTGGACAAAACGGACAGGAAGTCGTCGGGCAGGTGCGTCGGCGCCCACTCGCTCCTCGGCAGCTTCGATGGGCCTCTGCTGCGAAGGCGTCAACCGTGCGCGGAGACGCTTCTGCGTTTTCTCCCGGCCGAGGGACCGGGGAAAGTTCGTGGGTGCTTCAGGTTCGGAGGGCTCGGACGACCACGAGTTCCTCCGTCGTCATCCCGGTCGGCACCAGGCCGTTTTCGCGAAGCCAGCGGATTCGTCCGGTCGTCACCGGGCCGAAGGGGATGGACAGGCGGTCGCTCACCTCGGCGGAGAGTCCCGCCCGGGTCAGCCGGTGCACGGTTTCGTCCGGGCCGCAGAGTGCGGAGTGGACCATCAGTAGACGGCCTCCGGGCCTCAGGACGGCGGGGGCCTGCTCGCAGATACGGTTCAGCAGGATGCGGCCGTCGAGCCCCGCGTCCCAGGCCCGGCAGGCCCCGCGGCGCGGCAGCCGGGTCTCGGGGGCCGGTACGTAGGGCGGGTTGCTGACCACCACATCGAACGAACCGGGCAGAACCCCGGTGAGGAGATCCCCCCGGCGCACGTTGACGGGCGCCCTGGCCGCCAGGGCGTTCAGCCGAGCGGACAGTACCGCCCGGCGGCTGATGTCCACGGCCGTCACGCGCGCCCCCAGCCGCGCCGCCCCAAGTGCCAGGACACCACTGCCGGTGCACACGTCGAGGACGTCCATGCCGGCGCCGATCCCCTCGCGCCGCATGACGGCGCTGAGGAGGTAGCTGTCGGCCTGGGGAGCGTAGACGCCGGGCAGACGCCAGATCCTGCCCTCGTCGGAGAGTTCCCCAGCGGGATCGTGTGGCGTTTCGTTCTCGTGCGAGGTTGCCCGGGGCGCCGGCTCTACCATCCGTCCTGCCCGGCAGTCGCGGCTGAGGGCGGCACGTCGTCGCTGATGTGCTGGAGCCGGGCTTCGATGAGGGTGCCGGTGAGACGGGTCGTGAACGCCGGCTGGGCTGCGGTGGCCGGTCCCGAAGTGTTCCAGCCGTCCGAGAGGCGGAAAGTGCTGCCGTGCCAGGGGCAGCGGATGCAGCCGTCGGTCACCTCGCCGTCGGAAAGCGGGCCGCCCATGTGGCTGCACCGGTCGGCCAGCACGCGTACCGTCCCGGACGGCTCGTGCACCACGACCACCGGCACCTCGCCCAGGCGGCTGCGCACGGGGGCCCCGACAGGGAAGTCGGTCAGGTCGCCGAGCGGATGCCAGCTTCTCCCGAGCAGTTCAGGGACGTGCTCGGCGTGGTTGGCGCCCGATGCCTGCCGAAACGCCATGTGACCGCCGACCGCACCACCCACGCTGACGGCCGCGAGCCCGGCCAAGCCCCACAAGCGGCCACGAGCGAACCGGCTGCGGGCACGGGCGGCGAAGGACACACCGTAGAACGCCACGCCGACGGCATTCGACGCTGCGTGAACCAGGCCGACGCGCATCTGCGGGCGCCGTAGCTCCGCCCAGTCGGTCCAGCCGACCACGGCGGCGGGAAGTGCGGCCACCAGCCCGACCGCCACCAGGGTGCGTGCAGCCCGTTGCCGGCCCGGAACGAAGTCCAGGACCGCCGCCGACATCCAGCTACCCATCGGCAACTGCACCATCAACGGATGCACCGGATGCCCCAGCCACCGGCCGTGCAGAACATCCCGGCCCCGCCCCATGGGCACTGCCCGGACAACAACCCGCGCCGCGTCGACCAGCCGGTCCGCGCGCTCGGAATGCTCCACTCGGTCCAGCGCGATCAGAACACGCCCCGGACCCGCGGAGGACGGCAGGACCGCACGAAGAACATCAAGTACCCGGCCCCGGTTCCCAGAGGTATCCATGAACCCCGTGTAGCCCACCAGCACCTGAGGGAAACAACCTTCTATCCGGATTCCCCCGGCTGCGAGACGCACCATTACTGGGACGCGTACCGGGTCCGCCCAGGCGAATCCTCTCCGGCCTGCGGGCTGACTTTCACCCTTTCGATCGCGCAGATGCCCCGGTTCCTCCTCCGAACGGGGCCGTCACGAGACGGCGGGTCGGACGAGAAAGCACTGAGTGTCCGGGCGCGTCGTGATGCTCTGGGGGTGTTCATGCGGCAAGGCTGGCATCCAGGCGAGGAAGTCCCCTGCGAAGGCGCTGCGGCCGCGGTCGCCCTCGGCGATGATGAGATCCCTACCCAGTCGCCCGTACCGCGTGGGATCCGCGAGAACCGCCCGGAGAACCTCGACGGGACGTTCGATCGATCGGCGCCGTACAGCCATCGGCTTCTCCAGGCCTGGGTGAATCCACTAAATCCACCGGCCCTCCCGTACTCGTCCCCTCCCGGCCCACGCGTCCACTTGCGCGGGCATCGGAGGGAGTCTCCGTCTGCTGGGCGGCAGGCCGGGTAGGCGGTACCACGTGAAACTCTTTCCCACGGCGCCTCCTCCGGCCCCGGACTCCCAGGCACCGCTCAAGAAGGCTCTGACCACCCCGCTGCTCTACTTCTTCATCCTGGGAGACGTCCTCGGAGCAGGCGTGTACGTCCTGGTCGGCCAGGTGGCCGCCGAGTCCGGCGGCGCGGTGTGGGCTCCCCTGCTCGCGGCCCTCTGCTTGGCTCTGCTGACGGCCGCCTCCTACGCGGAGCTGGTCACCAAGTATCCGCGCGCCGGCGGCGCTTCGCATTACGCCACATTGGCCTATGGGCCGTTCTTCGGGTTCCTCGCGGGCTTCTGCATGCTGGCGGCCGGCGTGGTGTCGGTGGCCGCTCTGGCCCGAGGGTTCGGCGGCGACTACCTGTCCGAGTTCGTCTCCCTCCCCATCGTGCTGGTGACGATCGTCTTCCTTGCCGCGTTGGCGCTGCTGAACGCCCGAGGCATCAGCGAGTCGACCCGGGCCAACGTCGTCGCCACGGTCATCGAGGTCGGCGGACTGCTCCTGGTGATCGGGCTCGGCGCCTGGATCGTGCTGCGCGGCGACGGAGACCTGGGAAGGCTCACGGACCTGGGCACCGCGCGCCAGGGTCCGGCGGCAGCCCTGCTCAGCGGCGCGGTGCTCGCCTACTACTCCTTCGTCGGCTTCGAAACGTCCGTCAACGTAGCCGAAGAGACGCGTGACCCCCGCCGCTCGTACCCCCGGGCGCTCTTCGGCGCCCTGGTCACCGCGGGGGCGGTGTACGCCCTGGTCGGTGTGGCCGCTGCGGTGGCCGTGCCGACCGCGAAGCTGACGGAGTCCAGCGGACCGCTCCTCGAAGTCGTCCGGGCGGCCGGAGGAGTCCCCACCGAGCTGTTCAGCGCCATCGCCCTGGTGGCCGTCGCGAACGGAGCCCTGCTGACGGGCATCATGTCCTCCCGCCTGGCCTACGGCATGGCGCGGGACGGCCTTCTTCCCCGCTTCCTCACCAAAGTCCTGCCCGGTCGGCGCACTCCTTGGGCCGCCATCGCCGCGACCGCCGCGCTGTCCCTGCTCCTCGCCCTGACCGGCGACGTGTCCACCCTCGCCTCCACCCTGGTCCTTCTGCTCCTGGTGGTCTTCTTCCTCGTCAACACCTCACTCCTCGTGCTGCGCCGCGACACGGCTTCGCAGAACCACTTCCGGGCGCCGACCCTCGTTCCGGTCCTCGGAGCCCTGTCCTGCGTCATGCTCGCCACCCAGATCGACCGCGAGGTGTGGCTGAGGGGGCTCCTCGTCCTGGCGGTGGGCGCCTGCCTGGGCGCCATCGCCGCGGTTCGGTCGGGACAGGCCTCCTGACACCGGCCCTCAGCCCCTCACCACAGCCGTGCCTCTTTCCCCGAATCCAGGGGGTCGGCACGGAGCTGTGGGAGAGGTCGGCACGGAGCTGTGCGAAACGAGCGCTGTCGGCGTCCGAATCCTGACCGTCTGGGCCGCGTTCGCGCAGACGCAGTCAAAAACCTTTGTTCTGTGCTTACTTGAGGGCGAAGTCCGAACATCTCTGTGCGCCCGGTGCGCACATTTTTCGCTGATTCACCCATCCGGCGGCGTGTACTACGGCATAGGATCATGCCGCGCCCTGGGGCCTCTCCTGCCCCACCGTCATGTCTCCCCCCACCGTCATCGTCCCCCTCATCAGCACGCCCTCACCGACACCCCCACCCTTCGTCAACAGGTACAGGTATCCGCGTGTCACCGATACTCCAGCCCGGTTCCGGCGACGGAGCCGCGCAGTGAAAATCAATCGTCGCCTCGTACTCCTCGTCACCGCACCGCTCACCGTGGCCGTCGCCTTCTCGGTCCTGGCACTCGCTCCCGCGACCAACCAGGCACTCCAGGCCGACCGACTGGCCTCGATGGTCGAAGTAGCGGACGCGGCAAGCGAGTTGACCAGCCGATTACAGCGTGAGCGGGCGGCGGCCACCGCCCTGATCTCCGAACAGGGAGACGCGGAGGCGTTCCGGTTACGTACGAACGCGACCGACGAGAGCATCGCCGGATTCCGCGGCCGGACCAAGGGGCTCTCCGCGGTACCCGGCAGCGCGCGGGGGGCCCTGGACCGTATCGAGCGCTTCATCGAGGAAATGCCCGGCCTCCGCGCACAGGTGCGCTCGGGAAGCAGCACCGTCTCCGCCCTCGCCTTCGGCTATCGGATCGTGATCGCCGACCTCAACAGCTACCGCGACGCGATCGCGCAGGCGGACGGCGTGGACGCCGACATCGCGGACCGGATCCGCGCCGCCGCCGCCCTGTCCGAGGCCGCGGAGCACACGGCCCAGCAGCAGGTCACCGTCGCGAGGGCGCAGGCCGCGGGCGGCTTCACCATCGCCTCGCAGCGGACCTTCGACGCCGGCCGGATGGGCTACACCGAGTCGACCGGCGCCATGTTCGACCTCGGGCCGGGCGAGTGGCGGACCTGGCTGGAGCGCACGCTCTCCGGGACGAAGGCGCTGGAGGCCCGACGCCTTGAGGACGAGATCGGGCGGACGGGCGCCGGCAAGGACATCACCGTCACCCCGAAGGAATGGCAGAAGGCGGCCAACGACCGCCAGGAGCTGCTGCGTTCGGTGGAGAAGAGGGTCGACGCGGCCGTCCTCGCCCAGGTCTTGGACCTACGCACCGCTCTCCTCTGGACGGCCGGCGCGCAGGTCGCGCTGGTGGTGTTGACCCTGGTCGGTGTGGTCGTCGTCGCGGTCCGCCTGGGCCGCGTCATGATCCGGCGGCTGCGCGATCTGCGCAACGCCGCGCACGAGGTCGCCCACTCCGGGCTGCCCGCCGTGATGAGCGAGCTGTCCCAGCCCGGCGCCCTGCGCGGCGCGACGCCCGAGGAGGTGGCCCGGCGGACGGGTGACCCGGTCAGCACCACGGGCGAGGACGAGATCGGCGAGGTCGGTGAGGCGTTCAACGCCGTCCACCACGAGGCCGTCCGTCTCGCCGCCCAACAGGCACATGTTCATGAGCAGTTGGCGGAGACGCTGGTCGGTGTCGCACGCCGGGGAGCACGGTTGACCGCGGTCATGGTGTCCGAGCTGGACACGGTGCAGCGCGACGAGGCGGACCCCGTGCGGATGAAGACCCTCTTCGCTCTCGACCACCTCGCCGTCCGCATGGAGCGCAACACCAACAACCTCCTGGTGCTGGGCGGTTACGGGAACGCCCGGGTGCGCTCGGCCGATGTGGGCTGCTCCACCGTCATCGTGGCCGCCGCCCAGCAGATCGAGCGGTTCGAGCGCGTCTCCCTCGGCGCGATCGAGTCGGGGATCGGGATCACCTCCCGCGCCGTGCACGACGTGGCGCACATCCTGGCGGAGCTGCTCGACAACGCGACCCGCTACTCGCCCCCGGACAAGCAGGTCGGGGTCGCCGTCTGGCGGCTGTGGGACCGGGCCGTCGTGCAGATCGTCGACGAGGGCGTGGGCATCCCGGCGGAACGCCGCGCGGTCCACAACACCGCGCTGCTCGAACCTCGGGCGGGCATCGGCGACGTACGGTCCATGGGGCTGCATGTGGTGGCACGGCTCGCCGCGCGCCACGGCATCGTCGTGGAGCTGCGCGACTCCTCGGGCCCCGGCACCATCGCCGAGGTCACGCTGCCCGCGAAGGTGCTGGCACGGGACCTGAAGGAGGACCCGGCTCCGACTCCGGGCCCGCTCGGCGGCGATGTCGGCTACGAGGCGCCCCGGCCGATCACCCCGCCGGGGCCGGGGGGCCACGCGCAGCCGGCCACCGCGAAAGCTCGCCCCGGCCACGACAGCGCCCCGGTCGGGCCGGGCGTCGGGCCGGGCGTCGGCGCCCCGGCAGGCGGCGGGCGGGAGACCCCGCCCGGCCACGCCAGGCCCCGCGGCTCCACCCGTGAGCGGAACCATGGCACCACGCCCGCGCCGCACCCCGTGCACGACGAGCCGGTGTCGCGCGTCGCCGGCGTCAGCTCCTCGGGGCTGCCCGTGCGGCAGCGCAGAGCGCCTCAGCAGTGGCCCGCCGCGGGGAAGCGGGAGGGCGCCGAACAGCGCCCCGGGGCCGGCGCGCCGCGGCCGGCGCCCCGCCGCCGGGACTCCCGACAGGTCTCCGACGTGCTCGCGGCGTACGCCCAGGGCATCAACCGGAGCACGAACCACCGGGGGCGTTCCGCCCCGGACGACAACACCGAACGGACCGAGAAATGACCACCTCCTCCGACCTGAGCTGGATCCTGAGCGATTTCGCCGGGCGCCTCCCGGAAGTCACCCAGGCGATAGCGGTGTCCGTGGACGGACTCGCGCTGGCGTACACGGGTGTGGAACGCGACGACGCCGAGCGGCTGGCCGCCATCGCGTCAGGCGTCGTCAACCTGCTGTCCGCGGCGGCCCAGTTGACCAACACCGATCCCGTGGAGCACAGCCTGACCGCGATGGAGGGCGGCTACATGTTCTCCATGGCCGTCTCCAGCGGTGCCTCGCTCCTCGTCACCACGACCAGGGACGCGGACATCGGCGAGGTCAGCTACATGATGTCCGAACTGATCAACCAGGTCGGCGACTCGCTCTCTCCCCAGCTCCGCGATCCGAGCCTCCCGCCCCTCCGCTGACCGCCGGTACGGGCGTCTCCCACCCACGTACGGCTCGCCGGTCCGGACTCCCACCGGTGGCGGCCACCCGCCGTACCCGTCCTGACCGGCACGCACGACACTCCTGCCCCCGAGACTGTGATGTGAGCCCCATGTTCCCCTTCGCTCTCCCCCGCCCCCACCGCCGCAGATTCCGGCCGGCCGGTGCTGCCGCCCTCGCCCTCGGCCTGGCGGCCGTCACCGGTTGCAGCGGCGACAGCGGAGCCGACGACGGCACCGTGAAGGTCGGCCTGGTGGCCTCCCTGTCGGGCACCTACGAGCCGGTCGGCACGGAGCTGCGGGACGGCTTCAAGCTGTACCTGGAGACCCACGGCAACAAACTGGGCGGCCGAAAGGTCGAGCTGATCGTGGCGGACGAAGGCGACGGCCCGCCGACCGCCGTGCCGGCGGCCACCAAGCTCGTCAAGAAGGACAAGGTCGACGTGTTGACGGGCCTCGTCGGCGGCGGTTCGGTCAACGCGGTCCTGCCGCTGATCCAGCAGGCCAGGATCCCGTTCCTGGGATCGAACGCCAGGCCTCCGGTCAAGGACATCGAGTACGTCTGGACGACCAGCTTCCTGTCCGACGAGCCGGGCCGGGCCATCGCCCCGTACATCAAGGACAAGGTCGACGGGCCGGTCTACGCGATCGGCCCCGACTACCAGGGCGGTCACGACGAACTGCGCGGTTTCACGGATGAGTTCAAGCGGATCAAGGGGAAGCTCGCCAACCCGGACGGCAAGACCACCTGGACGCCGTTCCCGAAGACGACCAACTTCATGCCGTACTTCGCGGAGATCGCCAAGACGGACGCCAAGGCGGTGTACTGCTTCTACGCCGGCAAGGCCGCGATCGACTTCGCCAAGCAGTACGCCCAGTCGGACATCGCCGATCTGCCGCTGTACACGGCCTTCGTGACCGAGGGCAGCGTGCTCCAGGCGCAGGGCGCGGCGGCGAAGGACATCTACTCGGTCCTGAACTACGCGGCCGACCTCGACAACGAGGCGAACCGCACGTTCGCCGCCGACTGGACGGCGGAGCACGACACGCAGCCCACCACCTACGCGATGGCGTCGTACGACGCGGCCGCCGTACTGGACAAGGCGATCGCCGACGCGGCGAAGGACGGCGACGTCACGTCGCAGACCATCAACAAGGCCATCGCGGGTCTGGGCCAGATCGACAGCCCGCGCGGCGCGTGGGAGTTCGGCGACAAGGCCCACTCGCCGGTGCAGACCTGGTACCTGCGCCAGGTGCGGCCGGACGGGGCCCGGTTGGCCAACGTCATGGTCCAGGACCTGGCGACGCTCGGCAGCTGACATGGATCTCCTCGACGCCCACCTCATACCGGCGGTGGACGGGGTGGCCTTCGGGCTGCTGCTGTTCGTGGTCGCCGCCGGCCTGAGTCTCGCCTTCGGCACCGCGGGTGTGCTCAATCTGTCGCACGGCACGCTGTACGCGATCGGCGCCTACACGGGGGCCGAGCTGAGCGACGGGACCTGGGGCGGTCTCGCCCTCGGCCTGGCCGCCGGAACCGCGGCGGCGTGCGTCGCCGGGGCGGGGCTCTCCGCCGCGACGGCTCCGCTCGCCCGGCGTGGGCATCTGGCGCAGGCACTGCTGACGTTCGGGCTCGCCCTGATCGGCGGTGATCTGCTCATCCAGCTCTTCGGGGCGGACGAACTTCCCGTGCGCGTTCCCGAGGCGCTCGACTCCTCGGTGATGCTGCTGGGGCACCGCTACCCCGCCTACCGGCTCTGCTTCATCGTGATGGCCGTGCTGCTGGCGGCGTTCGGGACCTGGGTGCTGACCCGGACCCGGATGGGAGCCGCGGTGCGGGCGGCCGCCGACGATCCGCAGATGCTCGCGGCCACCGGACGCAACCCCCGGGCGGTGCACACCGGCGTCCTCGCGGCGGCCGGAGCGCTGGCCGGGGCGGCGGGCGTGCTCGGGGCGCCGATCATCGGCCCCGGCCCCGGTACGTCCGAGACCGTGCTGATGCTCTCCCTCGTGGTGGTCGTGCTCGGCGGGCTGCGCTCGCTGTGGGCGACCTTCTTCGCGGCGATCGCGGTGGGCGAGGTGCAGACGCTGGGCGTCTCGCTGGCGCCCGATCTGGCGCCGTACCTGCTCTTCGCCGCGATGGCGGCGGTGCTGGTGCTGCGCTCCCGTTTCACGGAACCGGCGGCGGGGCACGGCCCCGAGGACCCCGGGCCGGACCCGGTCGCCCGGCTCCGGAACCACCTCGCCGGCCGTCTGCGACGACGGCCGCGCGGGACGCCGGGGACGGCAGGAGCCGCGGAGACCTCAGGGGCAGCTGGGGCGTCGCGGGCAGTAGAGACGGCTGGGACAGCAGGGGCGTCGGGAACAGCATGGACGTCAGGGACAGCGAGGGCACCAGGTACAGCAGGCGCGTCGGGAACAGCATCGACGTCAGGGACAGCGAGGGCACCAGGTACAGCAGGCGCGTCGGGAACAGCATCGACGTCAGGGACAGCGAGGGCACCAGGTACAGCAGGCGCGTCGGGAACAGCATCGACGTCAGGGACAGCGAGGGCACCAGGTACAGCGGGCGCGTCGGGAACAGCATGGACGCCTGGGACAGCTGGGGCGCCAGGTACAGCAGGCGCGTCCGGAGCAGGCCCGACCGCGGAGGTGGCCGGGGCGGACCGGGCCGGCGCGGCGCCCCGCGAGCACGCGAGCCGGGTGCCCGCCTGGGCCGGCCGGCTGCCGGGCGGGGCCGCGTGGCGGCAGGCGGCCCCGCTGCTCGTCCTGCTCGTCGTGCTGGTCTCCCTGCCGACCGTGCTCGACGCGTACAGCATCTCCCTGGCCGGTTCCGCCCTGGCCCTGGGGCTGCTCGCGGTCAGCGTCACCATCCTCACCGGCTACGCGGGACTGCCCACCCTCGGGCAGACCGCGCCGTTCGCCGTGGGGGCGTACGCCACCGCGAACCTCGCGGAAGCGGGGTGGGCGGTGGGGCCCGTGCAGCTCGTGATCTCGGCGCTCGCCGCCGCCGTCTTCGCCGCGGTGGTGGGTCCGGCGGTGATCCGGGCCCGCGGCACGACCGTCCTGATGATCACGCTCGCCATCGGCGAGCTGACCGGCGCGGTCGTCAACCAGCTCAAGTCCGTCACCGGCGGCGCCGACGGACTCGTCGGCTTCCCGGCCACCCGGGCGCTGTGGGGCGGGGAGGAGATGCTGGAGGAGAGCGAGCTCTACACCTACGCGCTCGTCGTCGCCGTCGTCGCCGTCTCCGCCACCCTGCTCGTCCTGCGCTCCCCTGCGGGGAAGCTGCTGACCGGCACCCGGGGCGCCGAGGCGCGGATGCGCGCCTCCGGACACCCGGTGGGGCGCTACCTGTGGGTGGCCCACATCTGCGCGGGCGCGCTGGCCGGGGTGGGCGGTTCCCTGATGGTGACCGTCCAGCAGTATCTCGCCCCCGCCGACGTCGGGTTCGAGATCGCCGCGTTCGCTCTGCTGGCAGTGGTCATCGGCGGTACGACGTCCGTGATCGGCGCCCTGCTGGGCGCCGGGCTCATCGTCGCCACCCGGGACTGGGTCGCCGGTTCGTGGCCGGGCCACGGGCCGCTGCTGCTCGGCGTGCTCTTCGTCGCCACCGTGTACCTGCTGCCGCGCGGCCTCGCGGGGCTGCGCGGTGGGACCGGCGGCGGGAGCGGGCCGCCGCCCGAGGCTCCCGTGACCGGGGGCCGGCCCCCGTCGACGCCCGCCCCCCACCCCGTCGGGAAGGTCTCCCCATGACACCGGCACCTACCGCGGCAGCGCCGGAGCCCCCCGTACTGGACCTCGCCCGGCTCACCCGCCGGTACGGCACCCTCACCGCCGTCGACGACGTCAGCCTGCGGCTCCCGGCGGGGGCCCGGCACGCCGTCATCGGTCCCAACGGCGCCGGCAAGACCACCCTCCTCAACCTGATCGCGGGCACGGACCGGCCCGACCACGGCACGATCGCCCTGGACGGCACCGACATCACCCGGACGCCGACCGCCAGGCGCAGCCGTCTCGGGATCGCCCGCAGCTTCCAACAGCCGTCCGTGATCGGGGAGTTGTCGGTGCTCGACAACATCGTCCTGGCCGGCTGGCCGCACCACCCGAAGCGCCGCGGGGCCTGGCGCAGCCCGTCCCGCTACCGGCTGCACACCGAGTCCGCGGCCCGCCGTCTGGAGACCGTCGGTCTCGCGGACCTCGCCCACCGGCCGGCGTCCACGCTCTCGCACGGGCAGCGCCGCATGCTCGACCTCGCCGCCGCGCTGGCCGGCGACCCCCGGCTGCTGCTCCTGGACGAGCCGGCGGCCGGACTGACCGACGACGACATCGGCCGGCTGCTCGCCATTCTGGACGGTCTGCCTCCGGACGTCGCGGTCGTCCTGGTCGAGCACCACGTCGAGGTGGTCGCCCGGGTCGCGTCCACCGTCACGGTGCTGGCCGCCGGGAAACTGCTCGTCACCGGTCCGACCCGGGAGGTTCTGGCGCATCCCGAGGTCCGCGACGCGTACCACGGCACCGGCTCGACGGCGGGCCCGGCCGCCGCACCAGCGAGAGGATGACCGACGCCCGATGCTCGAACTCACCGGCCTGACCGCGGGCTACCACGGCGGCACCGTCCTGCACGGGCTCGACCTGTCGGTCCCCGCCGGCACGGTCCACGCCGTCGTCGGCCACAACGGCGCCGGCAAGACCACCCTCGTCCACACCGTCGCCGGACTGATGCGCCCGAGCGCCGGAACCGTACGCCTCGACGGCCGCGAGGTGACGGGGCAGCCCGCGCACCGGATCGCCCGTGCCGGGATCGGGCTCGTACCGCAGGGCCGCCGGGTGTTCGCCGGGCTCACCGTCGACGAGCACCTGCGGCTGTCGTACCGTCCGCCGCGCCGGGGCGACGCGGAGCGGCCCAGCGTGTGGACCCCCGCGCGCGTGTCGGAGCTGCTGCCCCGGCTGGGCGAGCGCCGGGGCAACCGGGGTGCGGAGCTGTCCGGCGGCGAGCAGCAGATGCTGGCGCTGGCCCGCGCCCTGCTCGGTTCGCCGCGGGTGCTGCTCCTCGACGAGCCGACCGAGGGCCTCGCCCCGGTGCTCGTCCGGCAGGTCCACGGGCTGGTGGCCACGCTGGCGGCCGAGGGCATCGCCGTCCTGCTGGTCTCCCCCAGCCCCGCCCAGGCCGTCGAGTCCGCCGGGGCGCTCACGGTCCTCACCTCGGGGCGGACGACGCTACGCATGGACGGTGCGGACGCCCGCGCCGACGGCACGGCGCTGCACGCGGCGCTGGAGCTGGCGCCGACGGCGGTCTGATACGCGAGCGGGAAAGGGGCGAGGCACAGGGCCGCGCCCCTTTCCCGCCCTTTCCCGACGCCTCTTTCCCGTCCCCGGGAGGCCTACCCGGCCTTCAGCCGGTGGCCGCCGAAGCCGCTGCTCCGGTCGGAGCCCTGGTTCTGGTCCTGCCACCACGTGTCGAACGCGGTCCGGTCCATGGCGGGCCAGTCGGGTGTCTGCTCGACCTGCGCGGCGCCCATCCGGCGGGCGAGCGCGACCATGGCCGAACCGATGGGCCCGCGCCCGGCGTCGTAGCTCTCCAGGATCTCCTTCCAGCTGCCCCCGGCGGTCCAGGCGGCCTCCAGGGCGGTCGCGTCCTGGAGCGCCTTCACGCTGCCGCCGCCGATGTGCGGCCGGGCGACGCTGGCGGCGTCACCGACGAGCACCATCCGTCCCGAGGTGTAGTGCGGCGCCTCCAGGTCGTAGATGGGCTGGATGAAGGTGGTCTCGGCGGGGGTGCGGAGCACCCTGGCCGCCCAGTACGGCGGGAAGTTGTCCGCGACCAGGGCCCTCAGGTGGGCGATGAGCTCGGAGTCGAGCCGGCCCGGCGGGAGGGAGGTGGGGGCCCGCAGGTCGGGGTGGAGGCCGTCGGCCCCGGGGGGCGCGGTGTAGAGCACCCAGTTGAGCCGGTGTCCGCCGAGGCCGTCCGGGATGCGGTAGATCACGCAGTGCCCGCCGGGGAAGACGATGTTGTGCGCGTCGCGGCCGTCCGACGGGAGGTCGGCGACGTCCGGCGACGTGCCGCGCCATCCGATGTATCCGGCGTACGTGGCGTCCGCGCCGGGGAACATGGCCTTGCGGACGACGGAGCGGTATCCGTCCGCCCCGATCACCACGTCGAAGTGCTCCCGGTGTCCGTCCGCGAGGCGCAGCGTCACCCCGTCGGCGTCCGGCTCGACCCCGGAGACCACCGCGCCGGACCGGTAGGAGACCCCCTCGGGCACTCGCCGGCGCAGTTCGCTCCACAGGGAGCCCCAGCTGTAGGCACGGAAGGGGAACGGCTGCTCGCCGACGACCCGGCCGTGCTCGGCGTCGCCGTCCCGCACGCTCCACACCCGCCGGGTCAGCGGCGCCCAGGGCATCTCCGGGGCGACGTATCCGGCCTCCCTCAATTCGTCGTAGCGGTCGCTGTGGAGGGCGATTCCCACCCCTCTGTCGCGGAGCCGGGCATCGGCGCGTTCCAGGACGGTGATCCGCTCGGCTCCCCCGCGCGAGGCGGCCAGGGCCGCGGCACACCCCGCTACGCTGCCGCCGACCACGGCGACGCTGCCTCCACGCATGTCTGGCACTCCGCTCATTCGATGTTCCGGCCTTCCGGTCCTGCCCACCCGACCTACCCGACGCGGTGCCCGTTCAGCGCTTCCGGAAGGCCACGTCCAGGTTGGGGACCTCGACGGAGGCGTGCAGGGTCACGCCGTCGGCCGGCTCGACGCGGGCGGCGATCAGATCGAGTACGGCGTTCGCGAGGCGGATCTTGGTCTCGTCGGTGCGGCCGTGGAGCAGGCCTATCTCGATGTGCAGGACGGCGTGGCCCTCGGTCCGGTCGCCGATGACGAAGTCGTCGACGCGGCGGAAGCGGGTCTTGCAGGCCTCCGGGCGGGCGTCGACGGTGGCGACGACGATCGGGTGCAGGGCGAGCGCGAAGGCCTGCCGGTCGAAGGCCGCAGCGAGCGTGCCGGAGTAGTCGACGGTGATCTGCGGCATGGGGGCAACTCCTCGGAGAACAGCGGGGGCTGGGGACGTCGGCTGGTACGGAGGGAACGGTAGCCGAACACGACCCCGGGGCACGGTGCGGCTGCGGAGCGGAACTTCCGGGACCGAGCCCCGGGTCGATCCCCGTAGCAGCGGGTCAGCGGGTGACCGGCGAGAAGTGCGCCGATCCGGTCGAGGAAGGCTGAGCAGGAGCTCGCCACCGAACGTTATTCGCACATTTGCTCGATTAACGTTACGCTCTCCCCATGGCCGTACACCTGCAAAGCTCGCTTTTCGACCAGGGGGCCGAGGTCGAGACCGGCCCCCTGAGCGGAGTGCGGCGTACCGACCTGGGGTACGGAGCCTGGATCGACGTGCTGCCGCAGTGGCTCCGGGGCGCGGACACCCTGTTCGAGACACTGGTCCGCGAGGTCGACTGGCGCGCCGAGCAGCGCGTCATGTACGAGCGCGTGGTGGCGGTCCCCCGGCTGCTGGCCTTCTTCGGCCGCCGCGACCCTCTTCCGCACCCGGCCCTGGAAGCCGCCCGCACCGGGCTGGGCGAGCACTACGCGGCCGAGCTGGGCGAACCGTTCACCACGGCGGGGCTGTGCTTCTACCGGGACGGGCAGGACGGGGTGGCCTGGCACGGGGACACCATCGGCCGGGGGAGCACCGAGGACACGATGGTCGCGATCCTCTCGCTGGGAGCCCCCCGGCACCTCGCGCTGCGGCCCCGCCGCCCGGGCCCCGCCCCCGTCCGCAGGACGCTCGGGCACGGCGACCTGATCGTCATGGGCGGCAGCTGCCAGCGCACGTGGGAGCACGCGATCCCCAAGACCGCGCGGGCCGTCGGACCGCGCATCAGCGTGCAGTTCCGGCCCGACGGGGTGCGCTGAGCCCGGCGCCCGATGGGCGCGGACCCTTTCTCGTCCGCGCAGCTGCTCGTCCGGCGGTGGGCACGCGGTGCGCCCCGACCGGGAAGACCGGCCGGACCGGGCAGGCCCTGCCGTCGACCGGAACCGGGTGACCCGAACCGCCCGTGGGGACCGTCATCCCTCGCCGCCCGTGAACAGCACCCGTGAACATCACCCGTGGCCGGCACCGTTGTTGACAACCCAACAGACATCGACTTAGGTATGCCTTACCTAAGTCGACTGGGTGTCCGTGGTTCTGGTTACCGATGCCGAGAAAGGTGCTCATCTCATGAGTGCTGTTCCCTCCACCCGTACCGTCGCCCGCGCGGGCCTCGCCGCGTTCGCCGCCGCCGCGCTGGCCCTGACCCTCGCCTCCCCCGCCGCCGCCGCGACGGGTACCCGTACGGTCACCGACGGGGCGCCACCTACAACCTGTCGCTCTCCGGACCCGACACCGCGGCCGCCGCAGGCGCCAACATCACCGTCACCGGCAACGGTTACAACGCCGGACAGGGCGTCTACGTGAGCCTGTGCGTGGTGAACGGCGCGCAGGGCGCCAACAAGCCCTCGCCGTGTCTCGGCGGCCAGGACCAGTCCGGCACCACCGGCGCCTCGCACTGGGTGTCCAGCCTGGGCGGCGGCCTCCCCAACACCTCACCGTTCGGCGCGGGCGGCACCTTCAGCGTCCGGATACACGTCAAGGCCGACCTCGGCGGCGGGAACGTCTGCGGCGACACCGTCGAGTGCGCCATCGTGACCCGCGCCGACCACACCGACACCAACGACCGCAAGTACGACGTCCACGCGCCGATCAACTTCGTGTAACGCCGACCGGCCGCGAGCGGTACCGCACAACTCCGCCCGGCCCGTCGCTGCCCAACTCACCTGGGCAGCACAGCCATTCGCCCGGCTCCGGCCGCTGGGGAGTGTCCGCCGTATCGCCGTTCGCCCGCCGCGCGGGCCGGACGAGACGGTGCGGACACGCCCCGGCGCCGGGGCCGGGCTCCCCCGCGTCGTGACGAGGAATGACATGACATCCACTCCGGGCACCGCTCCCGGCACCCCGCCGAGCGGCCGCCGCAGACTCGGCCGCCGCAGACTCGGACGCCCGGCGGGGACGGCCGCCGTCGCCGCCCTGCTGCTCGCGGCAATCCCCACGGGCGCGGCGGTCAGCGCCGACGCCGGCACCCCGAAGACCGCCACCGGCCCCCAGGGGCAGAAGCTGACCGCCTCGGCCACCACCGGACTCGACCCGGCCGGCGAGAAGGTCCGGGTCACCGGCGAGGGGTACGGCCTCGAATCCGGCATCTACGTCGCTCTGTGCAAGGACAACGGCGACGACCGGGTACCCTCCCCCTGCCTCGGCGGCGCGGACATGAGCGGCGGCTCGAAGACCTCGCAGTGGATCGTGCCCCCTGGCGACCCCTACGAGGGTGACCTCGCCCGCCCCTTCGGGCCCGGCGGAACCTTCGACGTGGAGATCGAGATCTCGGCGAAGGGCGACGGCCTCGACTGCGCCGCGGTGGCCTGCTCCCTCGTCACCCGGGCCGACCACCGCTCCAGCGGCGACCGGTCGCAGGACGTCCGCATACCCGTCGCCTTCGCGGGCCAGGGGCCGGGCGAACCGGGCGAGGGCGTCGACGTGCCCGCGGGGACCGTCTCCTACAAGGCCGCCGCCGACTTCACCTCGGCCGGCAAGCCGCTGGACCTGCTGCTGCACCCCGACTCGAAGAAGCTGTACGTCGGCGCGGACAACCTGCCCGACACCGCCGACGTCGACGAGCGCGGCCTCTATGTGCTGAACCCCGGGGACGGCAGGGCCGAGAGCTGGATCAGCCAGGCCCCCGGACCCACCGGGGAGGTGCGCGCCTCGGCGGCCGCCCGCATCGCGGGACCGCTGCCGGGCGACGGCGTCGTCTACAACTACCCGCTGCGGGGCGTCGGGAGCGCCAAGGCCGGTGACGAGAAGGCCTCGGGCGTCTGGCTCACCGGGTCCACCGTCACCGACATCGCCCCGGGTACGACCCCGGCCACGGTACTGGTCGCCCAGGGCGCGAAGCTCTCCGAGATCGACCGGGCCACCGGAACGGCGACCCGGAGCCTCACCCTCCCGGGCGGTGCGCAGTTCGCCGCCGATCCCGCCCGGGGCGTGCTCTGGTTCAGCGACTTCGCGGCCGGGCAGGTGCACCGGGTGGACCTCGCCTCGTTCGCGGTCACCGCGTCCTTCGAACTGCCCAGCGCCCAGGGCATGGCCGGATTCACCGAGACGGACCCGGCCACCGGCGCGGTGTGGGTCGGCGTCGACCGGTCCGTGCTGGTCCTCGACGCCGCGGGCAAGCCGCTCAAGACGCTCGTCGGCGCGGACCTGCCCCGCGACGCCGCCTTCGACGCGGCGACGGGCCGGGCCTACGTCGTCTGGCAGGACGGCGGGGACCTCTCCGATCCGGCCGACGACAACAACGGCACGCTGACCGTGTACGACACCGAGGACTTCGCCGTGGCCGCGAGGGACCTGTCACTGCCCGGCAACCACTCCCAGTCCGGCGCGGCCTCGCTCGCCGTCGAACCGGGCGGGGCCACCGTCTTCGTGACGAGCCCCGCCGAGGGAAAGATCACCAGGCTGGTCCGGCAGGTCTCGCCGCTGGTGACCCGCGCGCCGGCCGACCTGGCGGCCGAGGACGGCCAGGAAGTCACCCTCACCGCGGCGGCGGAGGGCTCCCCGGAGCCCACGGTCCGCTGGCAGATCAGCGCCGATGGCGCGCAGACCTGGAAGGACGTCGAGGGCGCGACCGGGCCGGCCCTCACGTTCACCGCGAGGACCGCGCAGGACGGCTACCGCTACCGCGCCGAGTTCCGCAACGACGTCGGCACCACCCGCACCTCGGCCGCGACGCTCACCGTCACGGCGGCAGCCACCGGTGGCGGGGAGACGGGCGGCGACAGCGACGGCGATGCCTCGACCGGCGGCGGCAGCACGGAAGGTGACGCCACGACAGGTTCCGGCACGACAGGTGGCGAGGGCGGTACGCGGTCGGGCGGCGGCTCCACCACCGGGGGCTCCGGCTCCACCGGTACGGCCGACGGCTCCGGCGCGTCCGGCAGCACCGGCTCCGCCGTCGGCGGCGGCACCGGCGGCGGCACCGGGGCCGTCACCACATCCGGCGGCGGCAGCCTGGCCGCCACCGGGGTCACAGTGGTGTCGGCAACACTCGTGGCAGCGGCGCTCGTTGGCACCGGGCTGCTGGTCCACCGGCGTACCAGGAGGCGCACGAACGGAGCGTTCTGACCCTCGGGGCCGCCCCGCCCCTCCAGGCGGGCGGGGCGGCCCCGAAATCCTCCTCGCGGACGGCACGTTGGCGGTCTTCATCGGGGCACGGTGAGGAACGACCCGTAAGAAATTGGTTGGACTGGACCAAGCCCTCGTGTGCACACTCTCAGCCCGGCCCCGCCCGACTGGGCACGGCCCGCTCCAGGAGAGGCACACATGCCCGTCATCGAGGTGGCAGACCTCGTCAAGGAGTTCAGCCGGCCCAGACGGCAGGAGGGCGCCTTCGCGGGCATCCGCACACTGCTGACTCGTGAACAGGTCGTCAAGCGTGCGGTGGACGGTGTCGACTTCACGGTCCAGCAGGGCGAGATGGTCGGCTATCTCGGCCCCAACGGTGCGGGGAAGTCCACCACCATCAAGATGCTCACCGGCATCCTTGTACCCACGTCCGGCACGGTCACGGTCGCCGGCGCCACGCCCTGGCGGGACCGGTCCCGCAACGCCCGCCGGATAGGCGTGGTCTTCGGCCAGCGCAGCCAGCTCTGGTGGGACCTGCCACTGCGCGACTCGCTCTGGCTGATCGGCCGTCTCTACGACGTGCCGCAGGACCGGTTCCGCGAGAAGCAGCGGCAGTTCAGCGAGGTGCTCGACCTAGGACCGTTCCTCGACACCCCCGTCCGCCAGCTCTCCCTGGGCCAGAGGATGCGCGGCGACCTCGCCGCCGCGATGCTCTACGACCCCGACATCCTCTACCTGGACGAGCCGACCGTCGGGCTCGACGTCATCGCCAAGGAGCGGATACGCACCTTCGTCGGGGAACTGAACCGCGAGTCGGGCACCACGGTCGTCCTCACCACCCACGACCTCGACGACGTCGAGGAACTCTGCGACCGGATCATCCTGATCGACCACGGCAAGGTCGCCTACGACGGCGCGGTGGACGAGCTGAAGAGCCGCTACGCCCCGCACCGCGAACTCGTGGTGCAGACCGACCGGCTGGAGAGCGTCGCGGGCGCGGAGGTCGTCCGCCGCGAGGGCGGCAAGGTGTGGCTGCGCTTCGACCCCGTCCGCACACCACCCGCCGAGCTGGTGGCCGCGGTGCTGGCGCAGCACCGGGTGACTGATCTGTCGATCGTGGAACCCGAGCTGGAGAGCGTCATCCACCGGATCTACGCGGACCGCGGATGACCGCCCCGACGGCCCGCGCCGCCGTGAAGCCGGCGTCCAGGACGCCGCTGCGGGCCCATCTCGCCTGCGCCCGCATCGAGTTCCGCGCCGCCCTCACCTACCGCACCGCCTATCTGTCGTCCTTCGCGATGATGCTCCTCCAGATCTGGTTGCTGACGGTGGTCTGGAAGGCCTTCTACGACGGCCGTGAGCAGGTGGACGGACTCAGCCTCACCACCATGACGGCGTACGCGACGCTGACGACGCTCCAGTACCAGCTCGTCAGCCCGTGGCGGTCCTCCCCCATCGACCAGCGGGTGCGGGAGGGCAAGGTCGCGGTGGACCTGCTGCGGCCCATCGGCTTCCCCGGGCAGATGCTCGCCGGCCAGCTCGGGTGGGCTTCGGCCGCGGTGCCGGTCCTGCTGGTGGCACTGCCGTTCGCGTTGCTGGTCGGCGCGGGCCAGGCACCCGCCTCGGTGGCCGCGGGGTTCGCCTACCCGGTCGCGCTGATCGGCGCGCTGCTCGTGAACCAGCTGCTCGGGCTGCTGCTCGGCATGGTCTCCTTCTGGACCCTGGAGGTGAGCGGCGCCCTCATGGCCTACCGCTTCGTCGCACAGTTCTTCTCCGGGGCCCTGATCCCGTTGTGGTTCATGCCCGGCCCGGTCCGGACAGCCGCGGAATGGCTGCCTTTCCAGGCCACCGCGTACACCCCGGCGGCCGTCTACCTGGGCCGGGCCGAGGGCGCCGGCATCGCGGCCGCCCTCGGGGTCCAGCTCGCGTGGATCGCCGCTCTCGGCGCACTGGCCGCGTTCGTCTGGTCGCGCGCCCGGCGCCGCGTCATGTCGCAGGGGGGATGACGGATGATGCGAGGTCCGCGGGTCTATCTCCTGCTGGCCGGTGCGGCGTTCCGCGCCGAGTTCCAGTACCGGGGGAACCTGTTCATCAACATCATCGGCGGCCTGTTCTACCAGGGCGTCGGCCTGGCCTTCATCTGGGCCGTCCTGGATCGCTTCGGGCAGGTCGGCGGCTGGGGCCTGGGGGAGATCGCCTTCCTCTACGGCATGAGGCTCACCGCCCACGGCCTGTGGCTGCTCCCCGGTCACCAGCTGATCCACGTCGACGAGGTCGTCATCGAGGGCGAGTACGACCGCTATCTCGTCCGTCCGGTGCCGCCGCTGGTCCAGCTCCTCACTCGCAGAGTGCGGCTGAGCTCGCTCGGTGACCTGGCGGGCGGTGCGGTTCTCCTGTCCATCGCCTCGACCTCCGCGCCGGTCGACTGGTCGCCGTCGGCCGTCTGCTTCCTCCTGCTCGCGGTGGTGGGCGGCGCTCTGGTGGAAGGCGCACTGCAACTGGCTGCCTCCGCACTGGTCTTCAGGATGAAGAGGGTCTCCCCCATCAAGTTCGCCATCGACATGATCTTCAGCGACTTCGGCAACTACCCGCTGAAGATCTTCGGCCCGGTGGCCGGCTTCGGGCTGACCTTCGTCTTCCCGCTGGCCTTCGTCGCCTATCTGCCGGCGACCGTGCTGATGGACCGGGAGGAGGAACTCGCCGTACCGGAATGGCTCGCCTGGGGCACGCCGGGCATCGGCGTCGCGCTCATGTACGCCGCGTACCGCTTCTGGGAGCGGCAGTCCCGCCATTACGAGAGCAGCGGGCACTGAGCGGACCGCGCCGGCGCGGAGCTCCGGGCACGGGCACGGGCACGGAATCTGCTGCTCACCGACTCATCCGGCTGACCCCAGGGGCCGGGACCGCCCGCCTGCCGGTTCGCGCGTTCCCCAAGGAGCGCACCTGAACCAGGCCGCCGCGAGCCGCTGCCGACGGCGGCGCAAGCGCTTACCGTCTGTCGCTCCATCACCATCTGTACCCACAGGACGACATCGGATGCTTCCGGCCCATCGGCGGCGTCTGGACCGAGCCGTCTGAACTTCACGGGAACTCCAGCGAAATGGCACGTGTGTGGATATCGTGCACCGAGCGAGGGCGCATCCGTCAGTCCATGTGATCGGCGGATGCGTCCTGTTTGTGGGGGTGCGACTGTGACTGGGGGGTCCATGGGGCATGTCGAAATACCTGATACCGACCTGACCGGGCCGGTGGGGCTCCGGGGCGCACCGCGCCCCCGCACCGCCGCGTCCCGGAACCGCACGGCGGCCCTGGAACAGCTGTGGAGGGCTCCGACAGCACAGCGCGACCCGGCCGGCCGGACGCCGGCCCGGCGGAAGCGGGCCCCCGGCCCGGCCCTCGCCGCGCTGACCGACCTGCTGGGCCTGGCCGGTCCGGCCTGGCTGCTGCTGCGCGCCGGCGACCAGCCGCGCCCGGTGGCGGCCGCCGTGGTGGCGGGGCTCCTCTGGGCCGGGCTGCGCGGCGTCCGAGGGCGGTACACGGACCGGTCGGGGGCCGGGCCCGGCAGCGCGCTCGGCCCGGCCGGGGACTGGCTCGTGCTCATCGGCCTGCTGGCCGTCCTGCACACGGCGGCGGGAAGTCCGGTGGACCCGGCCACGGCCGTCGTGGCCGTGACACCGGGGCTGCTCATCGCCACGGCGGTGGCGGGGCTGCGCCGGTGGCAGCGCTCCGGACGACGGGGCCACCGGGTCCGCCGGGTGCTGCTGGTCGGCGAGGCCTCGGACGTGGCCCGGGCGGCCGACTTGCTCAACTCCGGGACGGGCCACGGCTACTGCCTGGTCGCCGCGATACCCGTGGGCACCACCCGACTGGAGCTGGACGGGGTGCAGGTGCCGGGGCGCCTCGCGTCCTGCCCGGCCGACGACGACGTGACGACGGTGCTCGGCGGGGTCTACGCCCACGCGGCGGACCTGGTGCTGGTGGCTCCCGGGCCCCAGCTGACCGGGGACCGGCTGCGCCGGCTCGGCTGGGGGCTGCACGACGGGGGCGTCGCCCTGTCCGTGGTCTCGGAGCTGTCCGGGGTGGCGGCCGAGCGGGTGCGCCCCGCCACCGCGGCCGGGCTCACCCTGCTGCACATCGCACCGCCGCTGCGCGGGGGGCCGCAGGCAGTGCTGAAGAACGTGCTGGACCGTACGGGGGCCCTTTTCGGACTGCTGGCCCTGACACCCCTCCTCCTGGCGGTGGCGCTCAGCGTTTGGCTGTCCTCGCGGGGTCCCGTCTTCCATCGGCAGGTCCGGCAGGGGCAGCACAACCGGCCGTTCACCATGTGGAAGTTCCGCACGATGGTGGCGGACGCGGAGGAACTCAAGGCGCGGCTGGCCGCGGCCAACGAGGCGGACGGCCCGCTGTTCAAGATGCGCGGCGACCCCCGGGTGACGCCGGTCGGGCGGCTGCTGCGGCGGACGTCGATCGATGAACTCCCGCAGTTGGTCAACGTGTTGCTGGGCCAGATGTCGCTGGTGGGCCCGCGGCCGCCGCTGCCGGAGGAGGCCTCGCGCTACGATGAACGGGAGCACCGTCGGCTCACCGTGAAGCCGGGCCTCACGGGCCTGTGGCAGGTGAGCGGCCGCTCCGATCTGACCTGGCAGGAGACCGTCTCGCTCGATCTCTGGTACGTCGACAACTGGTCGGTCGCCGCCGACATGGGACTCCTCGCCCGCACCGTGCGCGCCGTCACCGACGGCCGCGGGGCGTACTGAGGACGGGGGGCGTGCGGATGCGGGGAACACAGCCGGTTCGCCGCCGCGAGACACCTCTCGGCGGCGAACGGTCACCGTGCGGGCTGGAGTTGGCCGAGCCACCAGGCGTACGTGCGGGCGATGCCGTCGCGCAGCGGGATCCGCGGCGTGAAGCCGAGGGAGGAGAGGCGGGTGACGTCGAGCAGCTTGCGGGGCGTCCCGTCGGGCTTCGACGTGTCCCAGCCGATGCTGCCCCGGTATCCCGTCACCTCCCGTACGGTCTCCGCGAGTTCGCGGATGGTGAGATCGTCGCCGCAGCCGATGTTAACGGGCTCGTCGCCGTCGTAGGCCTCCAGCAGGGTGACGCAGGCGGCGGCGAGGTCGTCGACGTGGAGGAACTCGCGGCGCGGGGAGCCGGACCCCCACAGGGTCACCTCGGGGGCCCCGTCCCGCCGCGCCTCGTGGAAGCGGCGGATCAGCGCGGGCAGCACGTGCGAGGTCTCCAGGTCGAAGTTGTCGCCGGGCCCGTAGAGATTGGTGGGCATGGCGCTGATGTAGGAGGCGCCGTACTGCCGCCGGTACGACTGGATCTGGACGATTCCGGCGATCTTGGCGAGGGCGTAGGCCTCGTTGGTGGGCTCCAGCTCGCCGGTGAGCAGCGCGTCCTCACGGATCGGCTGGGGCGCGAGCCGGGGGTAGATGCACGACGAGCCGAGGAAGAGCAGCCGCTCGACCCCGGCCGTGTGCGCGCCGGCGATCACGCTGAGCTGGATGCGCAGGTTGTCCTCCAGGAACTGCACGGGATACGTGCTGTTGGCCATGATCCCGCCCACCTTGGCGGCGGCCAGCACCACGGCGTCCGGGCGCACCTCCTTCAGATACGCCCCGGTCCGCGCGGCGTCACGCAGGTCGAGGAGGTCGCGGCCGCGGGTGAGCACCTCGTGGCCGTCGTCGGCGAGGCGGCGGGCCACCGCCGAGCCGACCAGGCCGCGATGGCCCGCGACGAATATGCGGGAGCCGGGACGGAGTAGGGAGCGGTCGGATTCCTGGGAAGGGACGGGAAGTTCGGTCGTCATGGCTCGGATTGTGCCAGCAGAAGGGAACTGCGGTGACACTTCGCCGCAGAACGTCCCAATTCAGATATGTCGGTGAACGTCGCCGCCGAGGCGATCAGCAGAGAAGGGGGAATCGTGGCGAAGACCGCGCTCATCACCGGAGTGACCGGCCAGGACGGTTCGTATCTGGCCGAGTTGTTGCTCGACAAGGGGTACACGGTGCACGGCCTCATACGCCGCTCCTCCAGCTTCAACACCGAGCGGATCGACCACATCTACCAGGGACCCGAGGAGCCGGAGCGCTCCTTCGTCCTGCACCACGCGGACCTGTCCGACGGGGTGGCCCTGGTGAACCTGCTGCGCGACATCCAGCCCGACGAGGTCTACAACCTGGGCGCGCAGTCGCATGTGCGGGTGTCCTTCGACGCCCCGCTGTACACCGGTGACGTCACGGGCCTCGGCACCATGCGACTCCTGGAGGCGGTCCGGGCCAGCGGCATCGAGACCCGGATCTACCAGGCCTCGTCCTCCGAGATGTTCGGCGCCAGCCCGCCCCCGCAGAACGAGGACACCTCGTTCCACCCGCGCAGCCCGTACAGCGTGGCAAAGGTCTACGCCTACTGGGCCACGGTCAACTACCGCGAGGCGTACGGCATGTTCGCGGTGAACGGGATCCTCTTCAACCATGAGTCGCCGCGCCGGGGCGAGACCTTCGTGACCCGGAAGATCACCCGGGGCGTCGCCCGGATCAAGGCCGGGCTCCAGGACCGCCTGCACCTGGGCAATCTGGACGCGGTCCGGGACTGGGGGTACGCGCCGGAGTACGTGGACGCCATGTGGCGGACGCTCCAGTGCGACACCCCCGACGACTACGTGGTCGCCACCGGTGAGGGCGTCAGCGTCCGGCAGTTCGTGGAGTTCGCCTTCGACCACGCGGGGCTGGACTGGCACGAGCACGTGCGCTACGACCCGAAGTACGAACGCCCCAGCGAGGTCGACGCGTTGATCGGTGACGCGTCGAAGGCCGAGCGGCTGCTGGGCTGGAAGCCCGAGGTGAGGTCGCGCGAGCTGGCCCGCATCATGGTCGACGCCGACATCCGCCGACTGGACGACCAGCTGAGCGGCGCCGCCGTCCGGGTGGACAGGTGAACGGGCCGGGCGGCACGTTTCCGCGCGCACACCCGGCGGACCCGCCCGGCCCTACGGCCGCCTCCACCGACGGCGCCCTAGCGGTGCCGTTCACCGGCGCCCGGACCGCATCCTCGGTCACCCCCAACTCCCGGCCGGCGCCAGCCGCGCCCGCGCTCGGGACGATCACCGGCGCGACCGCCGTCTCCACCGATCCGTCGGTGGAGCTCACCGCGCCCGCACCGGGCGGAGCCCTCGGCTCCGCCTACTCACTCGCTCGACCGGCGACGGGACGGACAGTCCCGCGCGTCCGATCGGGCGAGGCAAAATCCGCGGCCTCCAGGCCGCAGCTCGAATCTCACCTTCGGAGCTGAATGATGAACGGAAGTACGGGGCAGAGAACCGGAGGACGCGGCCGTGTACGGGCCGCTTCCGCCGCTCTCGGCCTACTGGCCGGAGCCCTGACCGCGACCGCGGCCGGGACCTCTCCGGCGGCGGCGCTGACACCACCGGTCGCCATCACCGCTGACGACCTCACCACCTGGCAGACCAACGGCATCGTCTGGGCGATGGCCGCCGGAGACGGCGTCGTCTACGCGGGCGGCACCTTCTCGACCCTGCGGCCCCCCACCGCCGCCCCAGGAACGGACGAGCAGCCCGCGGTGAACTTCGCCGCGATCGACGCGGCGACCGGGGCGCCCACCGACTGCTCGCTGTCCTTCACCATCTCCTCGGGGACCGCGACCGTCCGATCCTTGGCACTGTCCCCGGACGGCGAAACGCTGTACGCGGGCGGCCAGTTCGGGGCGGTGAACGGCGTCGGGGTGAGCAACATCGCGGCGATCGACACCGAGACCTGCACGGTCAGCAACACCTTCAAGATCGGAGTCTCGGCGACCGTGCGGGGACTCGCCGTCACCGACGACACGGTCTATCTGGCGGGCGACTTCACCACGGTCGGCGGGCAGACCAGGAGCCACTTCGCCGCCGTCACGACCGGAGCCGCGCTGCTGCCCTTCACGGCCAACGCCGACGAGGTCGCACGGGCCGTCGAGGTGACCCCCGACGGGCAGAACGTGCTGCTGGGCGGGGACTTCTTCCGGATCAACGAAACGAACACCCACGCCCTGGCCGTGGTCGACGCCACCACCGGACAACTCACCAAGTCGTACCCGGGGTTCATCCACGACAACTCCACCGTCCAGGACATCACCACCGACGCCACCGGCTTCTACACCGGCAACGAGGGCACCGGCGGCGGGGTCTTCGACGGCCGGATCGCACTGGATCTCGACGACTTCGACCAGCGCTGGCGGGACACCTGCCTCGGTGCGACCCAGGCGGTGCTGGTGCACTCGGGCGTGCTGTACAGCGGCAGCCACGCCCACGACTGCGCCAGCATGGGGTCCTTCCCCGACCAGCCGCGCAAACATCTGCTGGCCCAGTCGGTCGACGACCCCGAACTGCTCCCCTGGTTCCCGGACACCAACGACGGCATCGGCGAGCCGGTCGGGCCGCGCGTGATGAGTCAGGCGAGCAGCGGAGGCCGCCACTACCTGTGGGTGGGCGGCGAGTTCACCACGGTAAACGGCGACCGGCAGCAGGGGCTGACCCGGTTCGCGGACGGCCCCGACACGGGCGCGCCCTGGGTGCCCAACGTCAGCCTGTCCACGCTGACCCCGGGGCGGATCGACGTGAACTGGCAGACCAGCTTCGACACCGACGACGGTGAGCTGACCTACCGGATCTACAAGGACGGCTCGAACACCCCGGTCCACACGACGACCGGCTACTCGGTCTTCTGGGACCGGCCCCAGCTGACCTGGACGGACACCGACGTCGCACCCGGCGAGGAGCACTCGTACCGGATCAGCGTGACCGACGGCACCAACACCAGCGCCAAGTCCCCGGCCCAGACAGCGACCGTGGCCGGCTCGACGGAGGCGTATCCGGCCCGGGTCAGGTCCGACGGGGCGAGCCTCTACTGGCGCTACGACGAGGGCACGTCCACCTTCGCCCACGACAGCAGCGGGAACCTGAACAACGGCTTCCTGCGCAACGGCCCCGCCTACCGGCAGACCCCGGCGGCGGTCGCCGGACCCTCGACGGCGATCGGCTTCAACGGCACCGACGACTACGCGTACAGCAACCGGCTGCACGCCGCGCCGACCCGGTTCTCGGTGGAGACCTGGATCAGGACCACCACCGACCGGGGCGGGAAGATCATCGGCTTCGGGAACCTGACACAGCAGAACAGCACCCGTCACGACAAGCACGTCTACATGCGCAACGACGGGCGGCTCGTGTTCGGCGTGCAGAGCAACGGGGCACGGACCGTGACCACCTCGGGCGCCTACAACGACGGCAAGTGGCACCACGTCGTCGCCACCCAGGGCCCCCTGGGGCAGGGCATGTCGCTGTACGTCGACGGGCAGCTGCGCGCCTCGAACATCCTGGTCTCCAACAACGAGAACTACCCCGGCCACTGGCGGGTCGGCGGGGACAACCTGTCCGGCTGGCCGAACCGCCCGACGAGCAACTTCTTCGCCGGGCAGATCGACGAGACCGCCGTCTACCCGACCACGCTGACCTCTTCGCAGGTCAGCGCGCACTACGCCCTGAGGAATGGCTGATCCGATGAGGAACCCGTTCCTGGCCGGCGCCGTCGTCGTCCTGACGACGGCGGCGCTGGCCGCCTGCGGTTCGTCCGCCGGCGGGAACGGTCCGGAGGCCGCGGGCGCCCAGCGCCCCGCGGCCTCCGGGCCCGCCGCCCCCGGTCCGTCCGCCGGCACGCCCACGGCACCCGCCACGCCCGCCGCCGGGGAGCCCGGGCGCCGGCCACCGCCGCCGGCCCCTCCGCCCCTGCCACGGGCCCGAAGACACCGTCCGACGAGATCACCCCGGCCACCGGGACGTTCACGAAGAAGCAGAAGGAGTACCTGGCGGACCGGGTACCCAAGGGCATGGACCCGGCCGCGGTGCTCCAGACCGGCCAGGAGGCGTGCGACAAGCTCCGCTATCTGGTCAAGGCGGACCGGGACACCGCCGTCGGCGCCATCGCGACGGGCGAGATCCCGGACGGGGCGGACGCGGTCGCCGGGCTCTGCCCCCAGCACCAGGACCTGGTGGACGAGGCCGCGTACGCCTACCCCGACGGCACGCACACCGGGAAGAGGCTCCGGCCGGGCGTCTACCGGTCCGCCTCCCCCACCACGGCCTGCTCCTGGCAGATCGCCGGGACCGGTGGCAAGGAGCTGTCCGCGGGCACGTCCGACACCGGCGCCTCCCGCACGATCACGGTCCCGAAGTCCGCCCGCACGTTCACCTCCACAGGCTGCTACGCCTGGCTGCCCGAAGGAGCCGAGGGATGACCGCAGGAAAGCCGAAGCTGCCGATAGCCGTCGCGATCCCCACGAAGAACGAGGGCCTGAACATCGCGGAAGCGGTGAGATCGGTGCTCGGCCACTTCGAGGCGGTCGTGGTGGTGGACTCCCACAGCACCGACGACACCGTCAAGATCGCCGAGGAGTGCGGGGCCGAGGTGATCACGTACACCTGGGACGGGGGCCACCCGCGGAAGAAGCAGTGGTGCCTGGAGAACGTCCGCACCGACCTGGACTGGATCCTGCTCCTGGACGGCGACGAGCGGCTGAGCCCCGGGCTGCTGGCCGAGCTGCGGGAGACCTTCCGGGACCCATCGGCCCCGAAGCCTGCCGCGTACGACATACCGCTCGGCTACTGGTTCTCGGGGAAGCGGCTGCGGCACGGATACACCATCCGCAAGCGGTCGTTGACCGACCGGACCCGCTCCCACTATCCGGAGGTCGGGGATCTCGACGCCCCCGGCATCGGCGAGGTGGAAGGCCACTACCAACCGGTCGCGGCGACGGTGGGGACGCTCACCCACCCCATCGAGCACCAGGACCTCGATCCCGTGACCGCCTGGTTCGAGCGGCACAACCGCTACTCGGACTGGGAGGCGTGGCTGGAGCAGCACCCCGGGGTGAAGGAGCAGGTGCGCCAGGTCAAGTCGCGCCAGGGGCAGTTGTTCCACAAGGCGCCGTTCAAGCCCGTGGTGTCCTTCGCCTACATGTACCTCTACAAGCGGGGTTTCCTGGACGGCCGGGCGGGTTTCGACTTCGCGCTGGCGATGAGCTTCTACCGCTGGCAGATCGCGCTCAAGTCGCGGGAGAAGCCGTTGCGTTGACGACCAGGCCGCTCACCACCCCCGCCTCCGGCGGACCACGTCCTCGTAGGTCCGCCGGAGGGTGGCGGTGACGGCCTCGATGGTGAACCGCTCGTTCACCAGCTCCCAGGCGGCCTTGCCCGCCTGCTCGGCGGCCTCCGGCTCCAGCAGCTCCAGGATCGCGTCGGCGACCTTGCGGGCGTTGGCCGCGTCCTCGCCGACCCGGCTGTCGATGACCCGGCCCGACCCCGCCCCGGCCACATCGGGGGCCTGGCCGCAGGTGCGGGTGATGACGACCGGGGTGCCGACCGACATCGCCTCCAGCACCGAGACCGGGAACGGCTCCTCGATCGCCGGCAGCACATACACATCGGCCTCGCGGTCGGCGGCCAGGACCTGATCGTGCTCCAGCGGACCCACGTGGTCGAGGGAGTCGGCCACCCCCAGCTTCTGGGCGAGGGCGAGGGTGTCGGCCAGCGCGCCGGTGTCCGGCCCGGCCAGCACGAACCGGGCGTCCGGGTGGCGGGCGAGGACGTGGGGCATCGCGGTGACGAAGTCCTCGGGCCGCTTGCGCTCCTGGATCCGGGCGAGGAAGAGCACGGTGGGCGGACGGCCGGGGTCGCGGGCGGGCTTGCGCTCCTGCGGGCGCACCCCGTTGACCAGCCGTACGGTGCGGGTGAGCGGGACGGGGGCGGCGACGGCGTTCACATCGACCCGCTCCATCTCGGTGAGGTGCAGGACGGCGTCGGCGTCGCGCAGCACCTTGCGGACCCCGAGCAGGTCGGTGAGCTGGGCAACCCTCTTCTCGGTGGGGTCGATCATCCCGTGGGTCTGGACAACCAGGGGCGTTCGGGTCGCGAGCGCCAGCAGCGCCGCGGGCAGGGTCACCAGGTCCCGCATCAGATGGACGTGCACGAGGTCGGCGCCACGCATCATGCGGCGCGCGGTGTTCAGCAGCGCCGCGGAGGTTATGCCGCTGACCTCGAACATCGGGAGCAGGTGCCGCGCCTGGAAGAGGTGGACCGGAACCCCCTCGACCTGGCGGGGCAGTTCACCGTCGGGAAAGCCGTCGCCGAGGGCCATGACGCGGGCGTCGTCCCCGGCCGCGCGCTGGACCCTGGACAGGTTGAACGCCACCCGGGTCGGACCGCCGAAGGCGTGGTCCGGAGTGTGGAGCGTGACAACATGCAGGATTTTCACCGGAGTTCCCCTCGATCACGGCCACTTGTTCACAGAGTAGCCATCACCCTCCCTCACGTGGGCGGATTCGTTAGAGTGTGCAGCGGTTCACTGATCCCTGGGGGGCGCATGACGTCGGTGCACACGTCGGCGCGGGGGGAGGCCGACCGCGTGGCCGCTCGTCCGGCGCGGCCGGGAGCTCAGGGCGGCCCCCCGGAGCCGCCCGAGCGGCCGATCGCCTGGTCGATGCTGTCGCGGGCGCTGTCCGTGCCGCTCATCCTGGGGCTGGTCTGCTTCCTGCCCGCGGTGATCGCCGCCCAGCCCGGCAGCGGGGTCCGGGACACGGCCTACTGGCTCCAGCTGGTGCTGACCTGCTACGCGGGGGCCCGGCTGGCGACGATGATCCTCTCGACCCGGCGGCGGCTGCTCCAGGGCGTCTTCTGGATGTTCGTGTACATCGCGATGGGCGTGGCGCCGTTCGCCCAGGTGGTGATCGGGCAGACGCCGACGCCGATGGTGGGGCCGCGTCAGGACCTGGTGACCGCGATCGCGATGATCCTGGTGGGGTGTGCGGCCTACGACCTGGGGGCGCTGTTGGCGTCGCGGCGTCCGCTGCGCCGCCGTACCCCCTCCGCACGGGGTTCGGGCGGAGGGCCGGCCCGGGCGCATCCGGTGCGGCTGCGGCTCCTCGTGCTGCTGGCGTTCGCGGCGAGCGCGTTCTACGTGCTGAAGCTGGGCGGGCCCGCGGTCTTCTTCTCCAGCCGGCAGGAGATCAACGAGACCGTCGCGGCGAGCGGGGTGGTGACGGAGGGGTCCAATGTGGGCTCGGCGTTCATCAAGGGCTTCGGCCAGGTCCCGGCGCTGCTGGCGCTGCTGTTCTACACCCGCAGGCTGGCGACCTCCCGGCGGGCCCGGCGCACCCCGTCGACGGTGCTGGTGTGGGTGGCGCTGGCGGCCTTGAACCTCGTGGTGAACAACCCGGTCTCCAATGCCCGTTACTGGTTCCTGACGGTGCTGATGGCGTTCGTGTTCACCGCGTTCCCGAGCAGTGCGGCGTTCTACCGCACGGTGCTGACGACGGGGGTGGTGGGGGCGTTGGTGGTGTTCCCGTACGCGGACAAGTTCCGGTACGAGGAGGGGGGCGAGCGGCCCGTGCAGTCGGCCTCGGTCTTCGATCCGCTGGTGACCAAGGACTACGACCAGATGGTGATGTTCGCCAACACCATCTCGTGGGTGGACACCCGGGGGCACACCTACGGCCGCCAGCTGACGGGCTCCGCGTTGTTCTTCGTGCCGCGCGCGGTGTGGAGCGGGAAGCCGGAGGACACCGGGGTCCGGGTCGGGCAGTGGATGGGGCTGCGGATGACCAACCTCTCGGCCCCGCTGTGGACCGAGTTCTGGGTCGATCTCGGTCCGGCCGGGATGGTCGGCGGGCTGGCGCTGATCGGCTACGCGTCGGCCCGCACCGACCGCAGGTACGCCCTCGCGGTCACCCGGGCGGGGCCGGGGGCCGACAGTGTGCTGGCGATCGCGGCCCCGCTGATCGCCGGATACACCTTCATCCTGCTGCGCGGGCCGCTGTTGCAGGCGGTGGGGAAGCTGGCCATCGCGGCGCTGTGCCTGATGCTGATCACCACGTTCAGGGAGCAGCGGGCAGCGCGTCGGCGCTGACGGGTTCCTGGGGCGCGGGCCCCCGGCGGCGGAGCCGGGCCACCCTGGTCCAGGTCGCGATGGCCTTGCAGAGCGAGCCCAGGGCGAGCCCCCAGGCGGCGCCCGGGACGCCCCCGATGACGTAACCGCCCGCGAGGAGCGCCACGGCGGTGAGCGAGAAGACGACCTGGATGGAGAGCGTGGTGCGCGGGTCGAGCATCCGCAGGGCGAGCAGCCCGCAGGTGCCGACGGCCATCGCCGCGTACTGGCTGCCGGTCGCGGGGAGCAGGGCGGCGGCCTTGGGCCAGGTGTCGCCGAGCAGTTCGCGTCCGGCGCGCGCGGGCAGCAGGGCGAGCACGGTGGCCCAGAGGGCGGCGGTGGCCGCGAGGACGGCGGCGAGGGCGGCGGTGGCCCGGACCCGGCGGCGTTCGTCGGCGATGCGGCCGAGCAGCGGGGGGCCGAAGGAGGTGGCCGAGGTGTAGAGCACGTTGAGCGGTCCGAACAGGGTGGTCGCCCCGCGCAGCGCGCCGACCAGGAGCGGATTGCCGACCGCGCCGAGGCCGAGGACCGACAGCTGACCGGTCGCGTTGCCGACGCCGAACTCGACGGTGAAGCGCTGTCCGAGATGGCCGCGCCGCAGCATCGGGCGCAGTCGGGTCCGGGCCCCCGCGGTGGCCCGGTGGAGGAGGACGGCGGACAGGAGCAGGGCGGGCAGCGCGGAGAGGCCCCAGGCGGCGATCAGGCGCGCCGGGGACACGCCGTAGCCCTGCGCGGCGAGCGCCCCCAGCACGCAGGCGAGCCGCAACAGGTCGGCGGCCAGGGCGAGGTGGGGGCGCTGGAGGGCGGCGAAGGCGTACCGTCCCGCGTCCTGTCCCAGCACCACGGGCAGCACGAGGCCGAGCATCATCAGCGCGCGGGCGGTGTCGCCTGGGACGAGGAAGCAGACCGCCGCGAGCAGCGCGCCGAGGGCGGCCGAGGCGAGGACGGTGAAGGCGAGCGCGGACCGACAGGCGCCCCGGGTCTCCTCCCCCGCGCCGCGCTTGAGGACCAGCGGCTGCCCGGTGTACGCGCCCGAAACGCCGAGGAGCACCGTGAAGACCAGGTAGACCGCGGAGAAGCGGGCGAAGTCGGAGACGGTGGAGAGCCGGGCGGCCGCCACCAGTACCAGGATGTTGGTGAGGGCCGCCACACCTTGGTCCGCGACCGAGCAGAGGACGGCGGTGCGGGCTCTCACCTGCGCGCGGCCGGCTGGGTGAAGGCGCGCAGGCCGAGGGTCTCGGTGGGGTCGCCGGTGGTCCCTGGAGCGTCCGGCCCGGCGGTGGGGGCGGGGCCGCCGCCACCGCCCCGGCGTCGGGTCGGCTTCGCCCGTCGCTCCGCGCGCCGCAGCCGCCTCCGGCCGGGGTGGAGCAGCGCGCCGAGGACGGCGCCGCCGGAGGCGCCGATGATCTCGCGGATGCGTTCGAGGTCGCTGCGGTGCACCTCGCGCGGGTCGCAGACGACCATGACGCCCTCCACCCGGTCGACCAGGGCGACCGCGTCCGCGTAGGACAGGACGGGCGGGGCGAGGACGATGACGACGTTGCCGGCACCGTCCGCCTCGGCGACGATGCGGCCGACGGGCGGGGAGGTCAGGGCGCGCGGGACGTTGTCGACGGTGGTCCCGGGGATCAGGGCGAAGGCCCCGGAGCCGGGCACGTCCACGTTGGTGCGACCGCCGGCGGGCCAGCCGCCGCCCTCCTCGGCGGCCCAGCGGGGCGGGCGCACCTCGTGGGAGCCGGAGCCGAGCTCGCGGGCGAGCGAGGGGGTGCGCAGGTCGGCCTCGACGAGCAGGACGTCGCGGCCCATCTCGGCGAAGGCGGCGGCCAGGTTGGCGGCCGCGGCGGCGGCCGCCGTGTTGTCGCCACGGGGGGCGGTGACCAGCAGGCGGCGGCTCTCGGCGAACGACGGGTCGTAGGCGAGCCGGAAGGCGACGGCGCGGTACTCCTCGGCCAGCCGGGAGGTGCCGCGTCCGATGGCGAGCAGGGTGCCCGCGGCGGCGCGTTCCCGGGGCAGGGTGCCGAGCAGGGGCGCGCCGAGCGAGCGGACCAGTTCGCGGGGGGAGCGTACGGCGGGGTCGAAGACGAGGCGCACCCAGGAGAGCAGCAGTCCCAGGGCCAGGCCGACGACGCCGCCGAGCCCGAGGAGCAGGGGCAGTCCGGGGCCGGTGGGCGACGTGGGGGCGACGGGCTTCTTGTTGAGGTAGCCGGGGGTGGTGTCCAGGGCCTTCAGTTCGGAGATCTTCCGGCTCAGCTCCGAGATAGAGACGATGATGTTGGCGCGGGCGCTGCTGACGTCGTCCTCCGCGCCCGTTCCTGTCTGGTCCTCCAGCAGGTCGCGCCTCTCCTCCAGCGGGCGGAGCTGGGCCCGGTAGCCCTCGGACATGTTCTGGATGCTCTCCAGGGTGCGCGCCTTGCGGTGGGACAGGTAGGCCCCGGCGAGGGCTTCGGCGCGGGCGCGGGCCTGCTCGGGGGTGGCGGCCGTGTAGGAGAAGCGGAGGGTGAGGGTGTTGGGCGGGTTGGTGACCTGGAGTCCGGTGAGCAGCTTGCGGGCGGTGACGTCGTCGCCCGCCTTGAGGAGGGTCCCGGCGGCGAGGGTGCCCACCGTGTCGCTGACGGCGGTCTGGCGCTCGGAGCCGATGTTGATGCCCTTGTCCGCGGTGGATCCGGCGGCGAACGGGTCGGAGATCGCGGAGCGGACGAGCACCTCGCCGGTGGCGGTGTAGGTGTCGTCGCCGCCGAGGGCGAGATAGCCGCCGCCGATGAGGCCGACGACGACTCCGCTGGCCAGCAGGGATCGGTAGCGCAGGAGTTGGCGGAACTGGTCGCGCAGGAGCGCCGGCTCGTCCTGGTCGTCCGGGGTGCGGTGGTGCGACGTCATCGGCGGGGGCTCCCTTGTGGGTCCGGCAGGGCCTCGGCGAGCAGGTCGTCGAAGCGGGCGAGGCCCGCCTCGCGGCTCAGGTGGCGGGCGACGTAGTGCGGGCCCCCGGCCCCGAGGGCGTCGGCGGCGGCCGGGTCGGCGACCAGCTTCCGCACCGCTTCGAGCAGGGCGGCCGGGTCCTCGGGGGCGACGAGGACCCCGGCGCCCGAGCGGCGGACCTCGTCGGCGGTGCCGCCCTCGTCGGCGACGGAGGCGATCACGGGGCGTCCGGAGGTGAAGTAGGAGGTGAGTTTGGAGGGGACGCTCATGTCGAGGACCGAGGCGCGCTGGGTGACCGCGAGGACGTCGGCGGCGGCGAGGACGTCGGTGAACTCCTCGGCCGCCGCGGGCTCCAGGAAGTCCACGTTGGCCAGTCCCTCGGCGCGGGCGCGCAGGGCGTCGCGCTGGTTGCCGTCGCCCATCAGGACGACGCGGACGTCGGGGGCGAGGCGGGCGGTGTCCACCAGGACGTCCAGCCCCTGCTTGAGCCCCATGTTGCCGGAGTGCAGGACGACCGGGGCGCCCTCGGGCCAGCCGAGCCGGGCGCGGGTCGCGGCCCGGTCGGCGGTGGGGGCCTGCACGTGGGTCCAGTTGGGGACGAGGCGGATACGCCCGGGGTCGACGCCGAGAGCGGTGACGCCGGGGACGAAGCTCTCGTGGATGACGCCGACGAGGGCGGCCCCGCGCAGTGCGTACCGCTCGGCGGCCGCGGCGACGGTGGCGGCCCTGCCTCCGCCCCGGATGCCGCTCTGGGCGGCGGCGGCGCCCATCAGGTCCTGCACGACGGGCAGGTGGGGAACGCGGTGGCGACGGGCGAGGCGGGCTCCGATGACGCCGCCCGCGAGGCTGGGCATCTGGGAGATCACGGCGTCGGGGCGTCCGGGCGGCGGGGCGAACAGTCCGGTCGCGAGGACGCTCGCTTCGAACGAGGCACGTCTGAGAGCGGTTTGACTGGGCGGCACATAGTGCCGGCGCCGGTGCACGCCGACGCCGCCGCGTATCTCCACCGTCCTCCAGACGCCCCGGTACGTCTCCTCCAACCGCCAGGAGGGGTAGTGCGGCATACCGGTGAGCGCCCGGACCCGGGCTCCGGACGCGGCCCAGTGCTCGGCCAGTTGCGTGGCGTACGGGCCTATGCCCGTGAGCTCCGGTGCGTAGTTGGTCGAAACCACCAGAAGTCGGCGGCCTCGGATCGGACTGGGCCTTGGTGCTTCGGACATCGGACGATCGCCTTCCCCCCACGACAGCCGCTGCCCCCACCGGGGAACAGCCCCTGCCGAGCTTATCCGTTCACGGCTTGCACAAGTGTTCTTCACAGTAAGGTCGGTGGAACATCACCGGATCACGTTCACCGTGGGGGGAGAGATACGGATGGTGCAGCACAGGGTGGGTTACGCACCCGGGGTGTACGACCTGTTCCACGTCGGGCACCTCAACATCCTGCGGCATGCCCGCAGTCAGTGCGACTACCTGGTCGCAGGGGTCGTGTCGGACGAGATGGCCGCCCTCGCCAAGGGCCACACGCCGGTGATCCCGCTCCGCGAACGACTGGAGATCGTCCGCAGCGTGCGCTTCGTGGACGCCGCGTTCGTGGAGACCGTGCCGGACAAGGTCGAGACCTGGCAGCAGGTCCGGTTCGACGTGATCTTCAAGGGAGACGACTGGCGGGGCACGGACAAGGGGGAGAAGCTGGAGCGCGACTTCGCCGAAGTGGGCGTGGAGGTCGTCTACTTCCCGTACACCGTGCACACGTCCAGCACCCAGCTGCGCCGGGCGCTGGACGTGCTCGTCAACCGGCCCGGAGCGCTTTCAGCTCCCTGAACCACTTGGCGAGGAAGGCCGCCAGGAACACCGCTTGCACCACCGCGAGCACGGCGTACCCGGCGCGGAAGGCCCCGGGTGCGCCGAGCAGCAGGAACACCAGGCAGAACACCCCGTAGTCGGCGGGCAGCAGCGCCACGGCCCGCACCCGTGAGACGGGCGCCGCCGCGTCCGGCGCCGCCCAGGACGGACCCCGGGCGCTCACCGCCGCCTTGCCGAGCTGTTCGCGCAGCAGCCCCGCGCAGAAGGTCACCACCGCCGCAAGCTGGAAGGCCAGCGGCAGCAACAGCCAGGCCTCGGAAGGCAGCTCGCCGAAGCGGTAGAAGGAGATCAGGACCGCGGCGTGGACGAGCAGCAGCTTCCCGCAGTCCACGACATGGTCCAGCCACTCCCCGTCGGGCCCTCCCCTGCCGGTGAGCCGGGCGAGCTGCCCGTCGGCGGAGTCGAAGGCGAAGCCGACCGCCAGGGCCGCCCAGACCAGGACGCCGAGCGCCCAGGACGGCTCGACGAGCGCGACCGACGTCGCCGCTCCATACGTGAAAAGCGCGCTTGTCAGCGTGACGTGATTGGGCGTCATACCCAGGCGGTACGCCCCGGCCGCGAGCACCCGCCCGGCGGGCCGGTTCACGTACCGCGAATAGAGCGAGACGCCCTTGGCGCTCTTCTGTGCGCCGCGCAGTTCGCGCAGCACTGTGCCCGTGCTTCCCATACGCCCCCCAGCGTCCGGCATTGCCCGCATCATGGCACGCGCACACCGGCTCGTGGGCGCTTTGGCGGGGACAGGACGGTGTGGGGATCAGACGCGTTCCAGCGGGCGGTGCGGCCCGGAGGGGAGTTCGGCGGCGACCGTGTCGCCCGGGCGGACCACACCGCCCCGGAGGATCACGCTCATGACACCCGCCTTGCGCACGACCGCGCCCGTCGCGTCCCGGCCGACGACCTGCTTCAGCAGCCCTTCCTGGAAGGCCTCGATCTGGAGGCAGGGGTTGCGCAGACCGGTGACCTCGACGACCGCGTCGTCGCCGATCCTCAAGCGGGTGCCGGTGGGGAGGGCGAGCAGGTCGATGCCCCGGGTGGTGAGGTTCTCGCCCAGCTCCCCGGGAGCCCGCACACGGAGCCCCCTCGCCTCCGGGGCAGCGGGGCGTGAGCGCACTCCGGCGCGTGCTCACCTGCCGTCGGTGAGCTGCTCGTCCAGTTCGTCGAAGAGCAGGTCGCCGTGTTCGATCTGCCCGGTGCGGTACGCGGAACGGGCCACCAGGTGCGAGGCCACCGGGCCGGTGAGCATCTGGAAGAAGGCGATGAGACCGAGGGTGGCGAGTTCCATGCCGCCGCGCAGGCGCAGCGCGACCCCGGCCAGGACCAGGATCATGCCGAGGGTCTGCGGCTTGGTCGCCGCGTGGCTGCGGGAGAGGACGTCCGGGAGCCGGATCATGCCGATCACCCCGAGCAGACAGATCGCGGCGCCGACGAGGAGCAGTGCGGCGCCGGCCGTGTCGGCGATCTGGTGCCAGAGATTCATCCCGGGCCCTCCTCGGTGTCGTCGGGGCGCGGGGAGCGGGACGTGTCGCGGGGCCGGTCGCGTACGGCGATGAAGCGGGCGATGCCCACCGAGCCGGTGAACCCGAGGAACGCCAGCACCAGCATGATCGGGAAGTAGAACGGGTCCCGGGCGAACGCCGACTTGGCGGCGAGGCCGGCGATGATCAGGGCTGCGCACACGTCCAGGGAGATGGCCCGGTCCAGCATGGAGGGGCCCCGCCAGATCCGGGCCAGCAGCAGGGCCCCGGCGAGCAGGATCAGGACGACGGCGGCGGTCAGCAGGATGTGGTCGACCTGTTCGGGCGCGGTCATGGTGCGGGTCTCCCTGCGGCGAGCTGGGGCGGTGGCGGGGGTTCGGCGACCCGGGCGATCTCGTCGGGGGTGCCGAACGCCCGTACGGTCAGTTCCTCGATCCGCCACACCTGGCGCCGGGCGGCTTCGAGCTCCTCGGGCCGGTCGGCGTCCAGGACGTGCAGGAAGACCGTGGCGGTGGCCCGGCGCACCTCGATGATGGAGCCGCCGGGGACGTTGGAGACGGCGACGGCGGTGGCCGCGAGCATCAGGTCGCTGCGGCAGCGCAGGGGCACCCCGATCACGGCGGCCCGGTGCGGCAGGCCGGAGAAGATCTGCCGGGTGACCTTCACCCCCGATGTGTACATGTCGCAGACGAGGTAGCCGACCAGGCGCAGGATGCCCCAGAGGTGGAGCCGCAGTCCGAGGTCGACCCGGGGCAGCGGGAAGGCGAGGCAGACGGCGACCGAGACGACCAGGCCGGTGATGACGTTGGCCCAGGTGAGGGTGGACCAGAGCAGCACCCAGATGACGGTGAGCCAGGCGATCAGCGGCAGGTCCAGCACACGTCGGCGGGTGCCGAACTCGCAGCTCAGCGGCGGCAGGTCGGCGTTGCGGAACGAGAGGCGCAGGATGCGTTTCACCGGCCCAGCACCTCCTGGACGTAAGGGGTCCGCCGGAGGATCTCGGCGGCCGTGCGGTCGGTGAAGGCGGTGAGCGGGCCGGCGAACACCGTGAAGGCGAGGCCGATCCCGATGGTCGCCGCGGTGGCCGCGATCATCGGGCGGGGCAGCCGGCTGGTGGTGATGACGGCCCGTCCGTGCAGGGTCGCGGCGACGGCCTGCCCCGCCGGGCGGTGGGCCGGGGCGATGCCCTCGTCACCGGTGCCGCGGATCAGGTCGGGGCCCGCGTCCGCGTCGTCGTCGCTGTCGTCGCCGGACTCCAGGACCGTGCCGGCTGCGGCCTGGCCGGGCGGGGCGGCCCGCCAGAAGGCCAGGTTCCACACCTTGGCGACCACGTACAGCGTCAGCAGGCTGGTGGCCGCCGAGCCCGCGACCAGCAGCCAGGCCCAGCCACCGCCGTCGGCGACGCCGGCGCGCATCAGCCCGAGCTTGCCGATGAAGCCGGACAGCGGGGGGATCCCGGCGAGGTTCATCGCGGGGACGAAGAACAGCACGGCGAGCATCGGCGCGGCCCTGGCCAGCCCGCCGAGCCGGGTCAGCTCCGTGGTGCCGCCCCGGCGTTCGATGAGCCCGGCGACGAGGAACAGGGTCGTCTGGACGGTGATGTGGTGGGCGACGTAAACGATGGCCCCGCCGTACGCCTCGCGGGTGGCGAGGCCGATCCCGAAGACCATGTAACCGATGTGGCTGATCAGGGTGAAGGAGAGCAACCGCTTCAGGTCGGTCTGGGCGACCGCGCCGAGGATGCCGATGACCATCGAGGCCAGCGCGACGGCCATCAGGAGGTCGCCGAGACGGTTGCCGGGGAAGAGCAGGGTCTCGGTGCGGAGCATGCAGTAGACGCCGACCTTGGTGAGCAGTCCGGCGAAGACGGCGGTCACGGGGGCCGGGGCCGTGGGGTAGGAGTCGGGGAGCCACGCGGCGAGGGGGAAGACGGCCGCCTTGATCGCGAAGACGGTCAGCAGAAGCGCCTGGATCAGCGTCTGCACGCCGATGGGGAGGTCGGCCAACCGTCCCGCGAGCTGGCCGAAGTTGGCGGTGCCGGTGGCCGCGTACGTCATGGCGATGGCGGTGAGGAAGAGCATCGAGGAGAACAGCGAGATGATCACGTAGGTGGAGCCCGCCCGCATCCGGGGTCCGGTGCCGCCGAGGGTGAGCAGGACGAAGCTGGCGACCAGCATGATCTCGAAGCCGACGTAGAGGTTGACGAGGTCGCCGGCGAGGAAGGTGCAGGAGACCCCGGCGACGAGGATCAGATAGGCGGGGTGGAAGACGGCGAGCGGGGTCTCCTTGTCCCGGTCGGTCATGCCCTGGCCGAGGGAGTAGACGAGCACGCAGAGCGTGATGGCCGAGGAGACCGTGAGCATCAGCCCGGACAGCCGGTCGGCGACCAGGGTGATGCCGAGCGGCGGGGCGAAGTCGCCGAGGTGGACGGAGAGCGGGCCCTGCCGGTCTGCGGCGATCATGAGGACCACCGAGAGCGCGAGCACGGCGGACAGCACGGCGACGCTGATGAAGCGCTGGAAGCGCCCCAGGCGGGTGCCGAAGGCGAGGCTGAGGCCGGTGGCGCACAGGGGCAGCAGCACGGGCAGCGGGACGAGCGCGTTCATCCGTCGGCTCCTCGGTCGCGGGGGTAGCGGTCGTCCGCCTTGGCGTCGCCGTCACGTGCGTAGTCCTCCGGGTCCGCGCCCAGCACGTCGTTCCACAGGTTGCCGGAGGCGTCGCGGCCCCGGGCCTGGCGGGCGCGGTCGGCGCGGAGCCGGTCGCGGAGCCGGCGGCGCTCCTCCCGGTAGCGTTCGCGCTCCTCGGCGGTGGGTTCGGCCCCCGACCGGAACTGTTCGCGCAACTCGGCGCGTTCGCCGAGCACTTCGGCGCGCAGCACGACGCGGCGGTCCTCCAGGTCGTCGTGGACCTCGTCGGTGCCGGTGATCTGGTGGCTGCGGTAGGCCATGGCCAGCAGGAAGGCGGTGGTGGCCAGGGTGATGACGATGGCGGTCAGCGCGATGGCCTGGGGCAGCGGGTCGGTGACCCGGCTCAGGGACACCCCGTAGAGCAGGGGCGCCGCACCGGCCCGGCCGGTGGAGGAGAGGACCAGCAGGTTGATGCCGTTGCCAAGGATGACGGCGCCGAGCAGGATGCGGGTCAGTGGGCGGGTGAGCATGAGGATGCCGCCGACGGCGCAGAGCACGACGGCGGTGGCGAGAAGCGAGGCGCTGACGGTCATCGGGGGGTCCCTCCCGCCTCGGAGCCGCCTTCGGGGGCGAGGACGCCCGCCGCCCGTTCGATCTGCCGGTCGATCTTGGCGCCGAGGGCCCGCACGATGTCCAGGACGACGCCGAGGACCAGCAGGTAGACGCCGAAGTCGAAGAGGACCGAGGTGCTCAGGTGGTACGCGCCGAAGACCGGTAGGTGTCCGTAGTACGTGAAGGCGTGCAGGACGGTGCCCTCGGCGAGTCCGAGGAGGCCCACGCCGGTGGAGATGAAGAGGCCGAGGCCGGTGAAGAGTCCTGGTTGCAGGGGGGCGGCCTGGGCGAGTTCGAAGCGGCCGCCCGCCAGGTAGCGGGTGATCAGGGCGAGTCCGGCGACGAGTCCCGCGACGAACCCGCCGCCGGGCAGGGACTCGGCGCAGAACAGCAGATAGACCGAGAGCACGAGGATCGGGTGGAACAGCAGCCGGGCCACCACTTCGAAGACGATCGAGCGGTGCTCGGGCGCGAGGGTGGCTCCGGCGGCCAGCCAGCCGCGTTCGGGGGCCGCGTCGTCGCCCTGCGGCAGTCGGGAGGAGTGGTGCGCCGACAGGGACCAGGCGGTACGCCCCCGCAACTCCTCCTGGACCATGGTGCCCTCGCTGCGGCGGTGCAGGTAGATGAGGCTGGTGACGCCGATCGCGGCGGCGGCGAGCACGGCGGACTCCCCCATCGTGTCCCAGGCCCGCAGGTCGACGAGGATGGTGGCCACGACGTCCTTGAGCCCGTGGTCGGCGACCTCCCGGACCATGGCGGCGCCGGCCGGTTCGGCGGTGCGCGCGGCAGCGGCGACCCACATGCCGACGCCGACGGTGGCGGCCGCCGCGAGGGCCGTCGGGATGCGGGCGGCCCGCCGCCAGGTGCTGACGGTCTCGTGGAAGTGGACGGGCATCCGGCGCAGCACCAGCACGAAGACGATCATCGAGACGGTCTCGACGCAGAACTGGGTGAGCGCCAGGTCGGGTGCTCCTTGGACGACGAAGAGCAGGGCGGTGCCGTATCCGGTGAGGCCGGCCAGGACGACGGCCTTCATGCGCCGGCGCACCGTCAGACAGAGCAGGGCGGCGGCGCAGGTCAGGGCGGCCACCGCGCCCTGGAGCGGGTTGTCCCAGAGCCGGGGGCGCACGGCTCCGTTCCAGGGGGTGTCGACCATGAGGACGGTGAGCTGCCCGGCGAGCATGACGAGGAGGGTGGTGGCGAGGTACACGGAGAGGGAGCCGCGCTGGATGAAGCCGGTGACCTGGAGGGCGAGACGTTCCTGCCCGAGCAGGAGATGGCCGAAGACGCTGTCGGCGGTGGGCCAGGCGATCCGGCGGGAGAGCCGGGAGACGTGGGCGCGGCCGAGGAAGAGCACGGCGCCGGCGGCCCAGGCGAGCGCCGACAGGAGCAGCGCGAGGCCGAATCCGTGCCAGAGGGCGAGGTGGTACGGCTTCCCCTCGGCCGGGAACGTGTCGGCGTACGCGCCCAGCAGCCGGTCGGTCCAGCCGACGCCGGGGCCGAGGACCAGGCCGAGGGCGGCGAGCAGGGCGGGCGGGGCGAGGAAGGCCCACCCGACGCGGTGGACGGGGGTGTCGGGGACGCCGGGCTTGCGGGCGAACGCGCCCCAGACGAACCGCAGGCTGTACGCGGTGGTCAGTGCGGAGCCCGCGACGACGACGGCCAGCGCCCACCGGTCGGCGGCGGAGCCGTGCAGCAGCGCCTCGAACGCGGCCTCCTTCGCCGCGAAGCCGAGCAGCGGCGGGAGGGCGGCCATGGAGGCGGCGGCGAGGGCGGCGACACCGGCGACGTACGGCAGGGAGCGGCCGACCCCGGACAGTGCGCGCAGGTCACGGGTGCCGGCCGCGTGGTCGACGATGCCGGTGACGAGGAACAGCGGGGCCTTGAAGAGGGCGTGCCCGAGGATCATCGCGACGGCGGCGAGAGCGGCGTCCCGGTTGCCGGTCCCGGCGAGCAGGGTGAGGAAGCCGAGCTGGCTGACGGTCCCGTAGGCGAGGACGAGCTTGAGGTCGTTCAGGCGCAGCGCCCGCCAGCCGCCGAGCAGCATGGTCGCGCCGCCGAGGACGAGCACGACGGGTTTCCAGACGGGTACGTCGGCGAAGGCGGGGGCGAGCCGGGCGACCAGGTAGACACCGGCCTTGACCATCGCGGCGGCGTGCAGATAGGCGCTGACGGGGGTCGGCGCGGCCATGGCGTTCGGCAGCCACATGGAGAACGGCCAGATCGCGGACTTCGTCAGGGCCCCGCACAGCACGAGGACGACGGCGACGGACACGGCGAGGGTCGTCCCGGGCGGGTCGGCGACGATCGCGGAGATCCGGTAGGTCCCGGCGGCCTGACCGAGGATCAGGAAGCCGACGAGCATGGCGAGGCCGCCGAACGTGGTGACGACGAGGGCCTGGAGGGCGGAGCGGCGGCTGTGCCGGTGTTCGCTGCCGTGGCCGATCAGCAGGTAGGAGAAGACCGTGGTCAGTTCCCAGAACACGTAGAGCGTGATCAGGTCGTCGGCGAGGACGAGGGCGAGCATCGCGCCCGCGAAGGCGAGCAGGTTCCCGGCGAAGCGGCCCAGTTGCGGGGTGTCGTCGGTGAAGTAGGAGGCGCAGTAGAGCAGGACGAGCGCGCCGACCCCGGCGGCGAGCAGCACCATCAGTTCGGCCAGCGCGTCCAGGCGCAGGTCGAGGGCGACGCCGTAGTCCGGGATCCACTGCCAGGACCAGGTGTCCGCCCCTCCGGACGCGGCGGTGCCCCAGCGGGTGAGGGCCCAGACGGTGGCCGCCGCCGGCGGCAGGGCCAGCACGACGAACGCCCGTCGGCCGAGCCGGTGCACCAGCGGGCCCGCGCAGGCCGCGAGCGCGAAGTGGGCGACGATGAGCGCGATCACCGAGGGGTGTCCGGTTCGGGCGGCGGAGCATCCGAGATAAAAGGCACTAAATACAGATATATCTCTCCGGCTCATTCACTCGACCGGCGCGCCGCGCACGTCCCGGCCGCTGTCTCCGGGAGACGCCTCAGCCGTGTCCGGCGCAGGGTCCGCTGTGGTCGCGGTACGGCGTGTTGCCGGTGGCGTCGCAGCCGCGGAGCATCACCCGGGTCTCGTGGCGCGGGGCCGCGCCGCTGGTCGGGCGTGGGCCTCAGGGCAGGACGGCGACCCCGTCGAGCTCGACCATCGCCTGCTCGTCCCAGAGCCTCGCGACGCCGATGACGGCCATCGCCGGGTAGTCGCGCCCCGCGAGCCTGCGCCAGATCCGGCCCAGCTCGGGGGCGTGGGAGCGGTAGTCGGCGATGTCGGTGGCGTAGACGGTGACCCGGGCGAGGTCGGCGGGGGCGCCGCCGGCCGCGTGGAGAGCGGTGAGCAGATTGCCCAGGGCGACGGCGAACTGGTCGGGCAGGGTGGCCCCGACGACCTCTCCTTCCGGGTCGAGTGCGGTCTGGCCGGCGAGGAAGACCAGGTGCCCGCCGGTGGCGACGACGGCATGGCTGAAGCCGGTGGGCGGGGAGAGTTCGGCCGGGTTGATCCGGTGGGACGGACTCATGCGGGCGGCTCCTGGGTGAGACCCGCGGGCTCCACGGGCTCCGGGGCGGCGGGCTGCTGGGCGAGGGACTGCTCGTCACGGGACAGCTGGTCACGGGGCTGTTCGTCAGGGCGCTGCTGGGCGAGGGACTGCCCGTCACGGGACAGCTGGTCACGGGGCTGTTCGTCAGGGCGCTGCTGGGCGAGGGGCTCGGACCGCACGGGCTCGGACCGCTGGGCGGCGCTCGCGTACAGCTCCTTGGCGATGATGGTGCGCTGCACCTCGCTCGCGCCCTCGTAGATCCGCGGCGCGCGGACCTCGCGGTAGAGGTGTTCGAGCAGATGGCCCCGGCGCAGGGCGCGGGCGCCGTGCAGCTGGACGGCGGCGTCGACGACGTACTGCGCGGTCTCGGTGGCGTACAGCTTGGCCATCGCCGCCCGGCGGGGCACACCGCTCTCCCCTGCGTCGTACGCGGCGGCCGCCGCGTACACCAGGAGGCGGGCGGCCTCGGTGCGGGTGGCCATCTCCGCGACCTGGTGCGAGACGGCCTGGAGGTTGCTCAGCGGGCCGCCGAACGCGGTGCGGTGCGCGGTGTGGTCCAGGGTCGCGTCGAGGGCGGCACGGGCCATCCCCACGGCGAACGCCCCGACGCTGGGCCGGAAGAGGTTGAGGGTGTTCATCGCGACGCGGAAGCCCCGGTCGGGCTCGCCGAGCACGTCGTCGGCGGTGACCGGTACGCCGTCGAACTCCAGGGCGCCGATGGGGTGCGGGGAGAGCATGTCGAGGGCGGAGCCGGTGAGTCCTGGGCGGTCGGACGGAACCAGGAACGCGGTGATGCCGCGGGATCCCGCGCCGGGGGTCGTCCGGGCGAAGACCACGGCGAAGTCGGCCTCGGGGGCGTTGGAGATCCAGCACTTCTCGCCGGTGAGCGCCCAGCCGGCCGGGGTGTGTTCGGCGGCCAGGCTCAGGGCCGCCGCGTCGGAACCCGCACCCGGCTCGCTCAGCGCGAAGGCGGCGACGGACCGCCCGGCCCGCACCTCGGGGAGCCAGCGCTCACGGTGGGCGGTGGTGCCCGCCTGGACGATCGGAGTGGTGCCGAGGCCCTGGAGGGCGAGGGCGGTCTCGGCCTCGGCGCAGCCCCGGGCCAGGGATTCGCGCAGCAGGCACAGGTCCAGCGCCCCGGAGCCCAGCATCCGCCCGAGGAGGCCCAGCTCGCCGAGAGCGGCCAGCAGCGGGCGGTTGACGCGCCCGGGCTCCCCCTTCTCCGCCAGCGGGCGCAGTTCCTGCGCGGCGAGGGTGCGGAGCTCCTCGCACCAGGCGGTTTGTTCCGGTTCGAGGGAGAATGCCGTCATGGCGGCGCCTCTCTTGTCGCGTCGTGTCCCGCAGTGTCGTGTCCCGCGTCGCGTCGGGTGCCCGGTCGCGTTGCGTGCCCTGTCGCGTTGGCTGCCCTGTCGCGTTGCGTGGCATTTCGTCGCTTCGTCGCACCGCACGTCATGTCTTATCGCGGACCGTTGACTACCGTCACCCAAACGATACGCTCCAGAGGCGACAAGGGGGCGATCCTTCATGGAGCCGAATTCCTCGCCGAACACGCCCACAGCCGCCGCCGACGCGTCCGTACGCGTCCCCGGCGCGCATCCCGAGCCGTCCGGGCACGCCGCGGGCGCCCACGCGGACACCTTCACGCACGACCATCTCCCGCCGCCGGAGCAGTGGCCGGAGCTCCTCCTGGAGGATCCCGCGCCGCGCTACCCCGACCGGCTGAACTGCGGGCACGAACTGCTGGAGAGGACCGTGGAGGAACGGGGCGCGGACCGCCCCGCGCTGCTCTCCGGCGACGGGAGCGTCTGGAGCTACGGAGAGCTGCGGGAGACCGTGGACCGCATCGCCCATGTGCTGACGGACGACCTGGGCGTCGTGCCGGGCAACCGGGTACTGCTGCGCGGGCCGACGACGCCCTGGCTGGCCGCCTGCTGGCTCGCCGTCATGAAGGCGGGCGCGGTCGCCGTCACCGTACTGGCGCAGGCGCGCGCGACGGAGCTGGCCGCCATCTGCTCGCTGGCGCGGATCGGCCACGCCCTGTGCGACGCCCGGTCGGCGCGGGACCTGGCGGAGGCGGACGTGGAGGGCCTGCGGATCACCCTGTTCGGCGGGGACGCGGCCGGGGACCTGACCCGGCTGGCCGAGGCCAGGACCGGGCCGTACCGGGCCGTGGACACGGCCGCCGACGAAGTCGCGCTCATCGCGTTCACCTCGGGGACCACCGGACGCCCCAAGGGCTGTATGCACCTGCACCGGGACCTCCTGGCCATCGCCGACACCTTCTCCCGGCACGTGCTGCGCCCCTCGGCCGACGACGTGTTCGCGGGCAGTCCGCCGCTGGGCTTCACCTTCGGCCTGGGCGGGCTGCTGGTCTTCCCCCTGCGGGCCGGGGCCTCGACGCTGCTGCTGGAGCAGGCGGGCCCGCGGCAGCTGCTGCCCGCCCTGGCCCGGCACCGTGTCTCGGTGCTGTTCACCGCGCCGACGGCCTACCGCACCATGCTCGGGCAGCTGGACGGCCACGACCTCTCGGCGCTGCGGCGCTGCGTGTCGGCCGGGGAGAACCTCCCCGAGGCGACCTGGCGGGCCTGGTACGAGGCGACGGGGCTGCGCATCATCAACGGCATCGGGGCCACCGAACTGCTGCACATCTTCATCTCCGCCGCCGACGAAGCGATCCGGCCGGGCACCACCGGGGTGCCCGTGCCGGGGTGGCAGGCCCGGGTGGTGGACGAGCGCGGGGAAGAACTGCCCGACGGCGAGGCGGGGCTGCTGGCCGTGCGCGGTCCGGTCGGCTGCCGCTATCTCTCCGACCCCCGGCAGACGGAGTACGTCCGGCACGGCTGGAACATGACCGGCGACACCTTCGTCCGCGAACCGGACGGCTACTTTCGCTACGTGTCCCGCGCCGACGACATGATCATCTCCTCCGGCTACAACATCGCGGGCCCCGAGGTGGAGGACGCCCTGCTGCGCCATCCGGAGGTCGCGGAGGCCGCCGTGGTGGGCCGGGCGGACGAACTGCGGGGCGAGATCGTGGTGGCGCACGTGGTGCTGACGGAAGGCTCGGAGCAGACCGCGGACTCGCTGCGCGCCCACATGAAGGCCAACCTGGCCCCGCACAAGTGCCCGCGGGTCTTCGTCTTCCAGGCGTCCCTGCCCCGGACGGCCACCGGAAAACTCCAGCGGTTCCTGCTGCGGGACCAGCACCTCTGAGGCCTCTCGTCCGGATCATGCCGGGCTCGGGACCTGTTCCCAACGAAAGACCCTAGAGTGATCACGTGGCCGAGTTGCGCACCCCCCGTTCCCTGATCGTCACGCTCTACGGCGCCTACGGCCGCCCGCCGGACGGGGCACCGTTCGCGGTGTCGGAGCTGATCCGTCTGCTGCACGCCGTGGGCGTCGACGCCCCTTCCGTACGCTCGTGCGTCTCGCGGCTGAAGCGGCGCGGACTGCTGGTGGCCGCCCGTGCGGCGGACGGTTCGGCGGGGTACGCGCTGTCGCCGGACGCCCGGCAACTGCTGGACGACGGGGACCGGAGGATCTACGGGCGGCCCGGACCGCGGCTCTCCGACGGCTGGGTGCTCGCGGTGTTCTCCGTGCCCGAGGCGGAGCGCGACAAGCGCCATCTGCTGCGCTCCCGGCTGGCCCGGCTCGGTTTCGGCACGGCCGCGCCCGGGGTGTGGATCGCGCCGGCCGGGCTGTACGAGGAGACCCGGCACACCCTGGAGCGGCTCGGACTCGCCCCGTACGTGGAGCTGTTCCGCGGCGAGCACCTCGGTTTCGCCGCCACCCGCGAGGTGGTGGCCCGCTGGTGGGACCTGCCGGCGGTGGCGCGGCTGCACCACGAGTTCCTGGAGCTGCACGAGCCGGTGCTGCGGGACTGGGACGGGGCCGGGGACACCGACGACGCACCCCGCCCGCAGACCGCCTACCGGGACTATCTGCTGGCCCTGGACTCGTGGCGGCGACTCCCCTACGCGGACCCGGGGCTGCCGTCGGAACTGCTGCCCGGGGACTGGCCGGGCGGGCGGTCGGCGGAGGTGTTCGGCCGGCTGCACGAACGGCTGCGGGACGCCGGGGAGCGGTACGTGCGACCGTGACCCCGCCGGGGTGAAATCCAGGTGCCCCGGGCCCCGGCCCCCGGGCAGGATGAGGCATGACCTGGACCTTCACGAACGACGTCGCCACGTTCCTCGCCGCGGCCGGCGCGTCGCTCGCCGCACGTCCCGTCCAGCACACGGTGGCGCTGACCGTCACCGAGCGGCTGGGACGTGCGGGCCCGCACCACTACGGCGGGGGCGATCCGGTGCTCGGCTGGTGGCGCGGGGCGGACGGGGCGGTGGCGGGGACCGTGCTGCGCACGCCGCCGCATCCCGCGCTGCTGAACGCCGTGCCGGCCGAGGCGGTGGGCCCGCTGGCCGAAGCCCTGGCAGCAGGCCCGGATCTGGACGCCGTCAACGCGGACCGGGACACCGCGGCGCTGCTGGCCGCCCGGCTCCCCGGCTACCGGACCGAGCAGGAGCAGCGGCTGTACCGGCTGGGCCCGCCGGGTCCGCCCTCCCCCGCGCCGGAGGGCCGGGCCAGGGCGGCGACGCCGGCGGACCGGGCGCTGCTCGTGGAGTGGGTGCGCGGTTTCGCCGAGGCGACCGGGCAGTCGAAGTCCTCGGCCGAGTGGCTGGTGGACGAGGGCACGGAACGCGGGGCGCTCACCCTCTGGGAGAGCGGCGGGGCCCCGGTGGCTCTCGCGGGGCGCTCCCGGATGCTGGCCGGCACGGTGCGGGTGACCTTGGTGTACACCCCGCCGGAGCTACGCGGCCGGGGGTACGCGGCCGCCGTGACCGACGAGGCCGGGCGGGCGGCGCGGGAGGCCGGCGCTGCGGAGGTCGTGCTGTTCACCGACCTCGCCGACCCGACGAGCAACGGCGTGTATCTGCGCATCGGCTACGAACCGGTGGCGGACCGGCTGCTGTTGAGGCGGAAGCCGTGAACGCGGAGCCCGCGTCGGCGGAGCCCGTGGCCGAGGAGCCCCTGACCGTTCCCATGGCTGCGGAGCACGTGACGGCGGAGCCGCTGTGGCTCGTCGCCGCGAACGTGGTGCGCCGGCGGCGCTACGGCGACGGCGGGCAGGAGCTGAGGCCCGGGACCAAGTCGTACCGGGGCGGGTCGAAGGTGCACGTCGTCGGCGCCTACGGGGGCATGGGGCACGAGCAGTTGACCACCGTCGGGCGCGGCCGGCACACCGGGGCCTACATCACCATCGACATGGCGACCCGCAACCTCCACACCTTCCGGGCCGTCGCGGTGCACAGCCCGGCGGTGCTGCGCCGCGTGGCGGCGCTGGGCGTCGACGGGTCATGGGCCACGCGGGACCACGCCGAGGGGCTGGCCGCCCTGCTGGCCCGCCTGGCCCCGCGGTACCGCGAGGAGCACGGGGGCGGTGTGCCGCACCCCGTCCCCTGCCGGTGCCACGGCTGCCTCAGCCCAGCGTGAGCCGGGGCTTGGGTCCGTCGGTGCGGCCGGTGGGCGGGGGGCGGCTGCCCGCGCCGTACGGAAGGGGCCAGGGAGCACCGGGGCCGCTGTAGCCCTGTTCGGCCGCCGCGTGCAGGGTCCAGTGCGGGTCGTACAGATGCGGGCGGGCCAGGGCGCAGAGGTCGGCGCGGCCCGCCAGGAGCAGGGAGTTGACGTCGTCCCAGGAGGAGATCGCGCCGACGGCGATGACCGGGACGTCGATGGTGTTGCGGATCCGGTCGGCGTACGGGGTCTGGTAGGAGCGGCCGTACTCGGGGCGCTCCTCGGCCACGACCTGGCCGGTGGAGACGTCGATAGCGTCGGCCCCGTGGTCGGCGAAGGCGCGGGCGATCGTGACGGCGTCCTCGGCGTCGGTGCCGCCCTCGGCCCAGTCGGTGGCCGAGATCCGCACGGTCATCGGCCTCTCCCGCGGCCAGACTTCGCGGACGGCGTCGAAGACCTCCAGGGGGAAGCGGAGCCGCCCGGCCAGTGCCCCGCCGTGGGCGTCGGTGCGGCGGTTGGTGAGCGGGGAGAGGAAGCCGGAGAGCAAGTAGCCATGGGCGCAGTGGAGTTCGAGGAGGTCGAAGCCGGAGTCGGCGGCGCGCCGGGCGGCCGCCACGAACTGCTCCCGCACGGCGTCCAGTCCGGCCCGGTCCAGCTCCGCGGGGACCTGGCTGACGCCGGGTTCGTACGGGAGCGGGGAGGCGGCCGTCAGCGGCCAGTTGCCGCCCTCCAGGGGCTGGTCGATCCCCTCCCACATCAGCTTCGTGGAGCCCTTGCGGCCGGAGTGGCCGAGCTGCACGCCGATGGCGGCCCCGGGCGCGGAGGTGTGGACGAAGTCGGTGATCCGCCGCCAGGCGGCGGCCTGTTCGTCGTTCCACAGACCCGTGCAGCCGGGGGTGATGCGGCCTTCGGGGCTGACGCAGACCATCTCGGTCATGGTGAGTCCCGCGCCGCCGAGCGCCCGGGCCCCGAGGTGGACGAGGTGGAAGTCGGCGGGCAGCCCGTCGACGGCTGCGTACATGTCCATGGGCGAGACGACGACGCGGTTGCGCAGTTCGAGGCCGCGCAGGCGCAGGGGGGTGAACATCGGCGGGGTGCCCGGCGGACAGCCGAACTCCTCCTCGACGGCGGCGGTGAACGAGGCGTCGCGCAGCCGGAGGTTGTCGTGGGTGACCCGGCGGCTGCGGGTGAGGAGGTTGAACGCGAAGCGGCGGGGCGGCTGGTCCACGTAGGCGGCCAGCTCCTCGAACCAGCGCAGGCTGGCCGCGGCGGCGCGCTGGGTGGAGGCGACGACGGGGCGGCGCTCGGCCTCGTACGCGGCGAGGGCCGTCGGCAGGTCCGGCTGCTCCTCGACGCAGGCGGCCAGCGCGAGGGCGTCCTCGACGGCGAGCTTGGTGCCGGAGCCGATGGAGAAGTGGGCGGTGTGGGCGGCGTCGCCGATGAGCACGGTGTTGCCGTGGGACCAGCGGGAGTTGGCGACCGTACGGAAGGCGAGCCAGGAGGACCTGTTGCCGCGCAGCGGGCGGCCGTCCAGCGCTTCGGTGAAGAACTTGGCGCAGCGGGCGGTGGATTCGGCCGCGTCGCAGAGGTCGAGCCCGGCGGCGCGCCACACCTCCTCGCGCATCTCGACGATGACGGTGGAGGCGTCCGCCGCGTACGGGTAGCCGTGCAACTGCATGACACCGTAAGGGGTTTCGGCGATCTCGAAGCGGAAGGCGTCGAGCGCGAAGTCGGCGGCGAGCCAGATGTAGCGGTTGCGGTGCTCGGTGACGCTCGGGCCGAAGGAGCCGGCGTGGGCCGCGCGGGTGGCGCTGTGCACCCCGTCGGCGGCGATGACCAGGTCGTGGTGGGCGGCGAGCTCGGCGGCGGGCGGGGCCAGGACGCGGAAGCGGAGGTCGACGCCGAGGCCGGCACAGCGCTCGTGCAGGATCTCCAGGAGCCGGCGGCGGCCGAGGGCGGCGAAGCCGTGGCCGCCGGAGGTGTGGGTCCGGCCCCGGTGGACGATGTCGATGGTGTCCCAGCGGACGAACTCGGCTCTCAGCGACCGGTACACCTCGGGGTCGGCGTGTTCGATGCCACCCAGGGTCTCGTCGGAGAGGACGACGCCGAAGCCGAAGGTGTCGTCGGGGGCGTTGCGCTCGAAGACGGTGACGGCGCGGTCCGGGTCGAGCCGCTTGAGGAGGGCGGCGGCGTAGAGCCCGCCGGGGCCGCCGCCGACGACCGCGATCCGGCCCACGGACGAGGAGCCCCGGCGGGGCCCGGCCCCCGCGTCAGGGTGCCGGGCCGCCTCGGGGGCGGGCACGGCTACCTCCCCTGCCATTTCGGCGGCCGCTTCTCGGTGAAGGCGGCGTGGAACTCGGCGTAGTCCTCGCCGTGCATCAGGAGGGCCTGGGTGTTGGCGTCCAGCTCGACGGAGGCGGCGAGCGGCATGTCCAGCTCGGCGGTGAGCAGGGCCTTGGTCTGGGCGAGCGCGAGGGCCGGGCCGTCGGCGAGGCGGCGGGCCAGCTCGGCGGCGCGCTGGTCGGCCTCGCCTTCCTCGGCCAGCTCGCTGATCAGCCCGATGCGCTCCGCCTCCGGGGCGCGGACGGCGTCCCCGAGCATCAGGAGCCGGGTGGCGTGGCCGAGGCCGACGACCCGGGGCAGCAGATAGGCCGCGCCCATGTCGCCGCCGGAGAGGCCGACCCGGGTGAAGAGGAAGGAGAAACGGGCCGACGGGTCGGCGACGCGGAAGTCCGCCGCCAGGGCCAGCACGGCTCCGGCCCCGGCGGCGACGCCGTGGACGGCGGCGACGACGGGGAAGGGGCACTCCCGCAGGGCGCGGACGACCTGGCCGGTCATCCGGTTGAAGTCGAGGAGCTGTGCGGTGTCCATGGCCAGGGTGGCGCCGATGATCTCGTCGACGTCGCCGCCGGAGCAGAAGCCGCGCCCCTCGCCGGCGAGGACGAGGGCGCGGACGGAACGTTCCCGGGAGAGCTCGGCGAGGAGGTCGCGCAGATCCGCGTAGGCGCCGAAGGTGAGCGCGTTAAGTTTTTCGGGGCGGGCGAATGTGACGGTGGCCACACCGTCGTCCCGGGTCAGCCGCAGATGACGCCATTCCTCGGTGCTCGGGGCCGAGCTGGGAAACGGGCTCATGGAGGGGTCCCCTTCAGCGATCGGGCTGGTGCCGGCCGTGCGCGGGTCGCGTTCCGCCTCCGAAGTTATCACCCTTGCGTGACCGTCGTCACGAGATCGCTATACAGCATCCATGAGACCGTTGTGGCGAAAGTCCCCTTTGCTCCGGCCGACCGCCTCTATGGCTTGACCGGAGCGGTTCGTAAGGTGGAAACCAGGAAGTCCCGACACGAGTACCGCGTGAACCCCACAAGTCGAGACCTCCCGCTTCGAGGAAGACCCGCTCCCGAACGGAAGCCCCGCCGTGCCGCCCGATGTTCCCGTCCCCGCCTCCTGGCGCATCGCCCTGCCGCACTCCACCGCGGCCGTGCCGATCGCCCGCGCTCTCATCCGTACGGCGCTGTCGGACATCGACGCCCCGGCCGACAGCGACACCGCCGAACTGCTGACCGCCGAGCTGGTGGCCAACGCGGTCGAGCACACCCTGGGCGGTGAGCCCATCGAGCTGGTCGTGGAGCTGCTGCCCACCGGCTGCCAGGTCGAGGTGCACGACCGCGACCCCGCCCCGCCGGGCGATCTGTCCCGGCCGCAGCCGGGCTGGGAGGTCGACCCCTGGCAGGAGCACGGTCGCGGCCTGCTGCTGATCCGGACCCTCAGCTCCGCGTGCGGTCACCGCACCACGGAGCACGGCAAGGCCGTCTGGTTCACGCTTCCGGCGATACCGGCGCAGCCGGGCCCGTCCCCGGGGAGCTGACCAGCCGGGAGCGCTTGCGCCCGTAACCGGCGTACAGCAGCGACCCGACGGCGAGGAAGACCGCGAACTGGACCCAGGTCGTCCAGCCGGTCCCGTACATCAGATACAGGCAGAACGCGACGCCCAGCACCGGGCTCACCGGGTAGAGCGGCACCCGGAAGGTCCGCTTCAGCTCGGGGGCGCTCCGCCGGAGCACCACCACCGCGACATTGACGGCGACCATCGTGGCGAGCGTGCCGATGGTCGTCAGGTTCACGACGACGTCGAGCGGGACGAACGCGGCCGGGACCGCGAAGACGCAGGCCACGATCCAGGTGTTGGCGACCGGGGTGTGGGTCTTGGGAGAGACCCGCTCGAAGACGCGCGGGATGAGCCCGTCGCGGGACATCGACATCAGGATGCGGGTCTGCCCGTACATCACGGCGAGCACCACCGAGGCGATGGCGACGACCGCGCCGAAGGCGACGATGCCGCCGCCGACCGCGGAGTCGGTCACCTGGTTGACGGCGATGGAGAGGGCCGCGCTCTCGTTGGCGACGGCGTCCGAGCCGATCGCGCCGATGGCCGAGAGCGCCACCGCGCAGTAGAGCAGGGTGACGACGCCGATGCAGATCAGGATGGCGAGGGGGATGTTCCGCCGGGGGTTCTTGACCTCTTCGCCCGCGGTGGTGATGGCGTCGAAGCCGATGTAGGAGAAGAACGCCAGCGAGGCGCCGGCGGTGATCCCGCCGAGCCCGTGGGTCGCGAACGGCATGAGGTTGTCGTCCTGGAACGCGCTGAACGCCACGGCGCAGAACGCGACCAGGATGCCGATCTTGAGGATCGCCATGGCGGCGGTCGCGGTGGCACTCTCCCGGACACCGCGCACCAGCAGTGCGGCGGCCATGGCGATCACGACGATCGCGGGCAGATTGACCACACCGCCTTCGGCGGGGCCGGCGGACAGGGCCTCGGGGAGTCGCAGGCCGATCACGCTGTTCAGCAGCTCGTTGACGTACTGGCTCCAGCCCACCGCGACGGCGGAGACCGACACGCCGTACTCCAGCAGCAGGCACCAGCCGACGAGGAAGGCGGTGCGCTCGCCGAGCGCCGCGTACGCGAAGGAGTACGAGCTTCCGGATACCGGGATGGCGCTGCCCAGCTCCGCGAAGGACAGCGCGGTGAAGATGCAGGTGATCGCCGCGAGGACGAACGACATCACGACGGCGGGACCGGCCTCGGCCACACTGTCGGACAGCCCGACGAAGATGCCGGTGCCGACGATCGCGCCGACCCCGAAGCAGACGAGCTGGAAGAGGCCCATCGTGCGCTTGAGGCCGTGGCCCTCCAGGTCGCCGCCGGACTCGGCGATGAGCTGATCGGGGCTCTTGCGGCGCAGCCCCGGCTTCGAGGGGCCGGGGGGCTGCGGGGTGCCGGAATGCGGCAGACCGGTGCTCATGCGGGACGTTCTCATCTCTGGTGGTGCAGTGGGGGGACGTCTCCCGGTGCGCACGGCGGCCGTGGGGGCCGCGGGCGGCACATGGGAAGGGGGTCCGGGCATCGCGAGCCCGAACCCCACCAAGAGGCGACATCGTAGCCACCACCGCGCATGTTCACCCAATCGGGTGTATGAGCATGCGAACCCCTGCTCCGTACCCGTACTCGTACCCGTACCCGTACCGGGGGACTACTTCCCCGCGAGCGTCGCCACCAGCACGGCCTTGATCGTGTGCATCCGGTTCTCCGCCTGGTCGAAGACGACCGAGTGGGCGGACTCGAAGACCTCGTCGCTGACCTCCAGCTCGGTCAGCCCGTACCGGGCGTGGATGTCCCGGCCGACCTGGGTGCCGAGGTCGTGGAAGGCGGGCAGGCAGTGCAGGAACTTGACGGCCGGGTTGCCGGTGGCCCGCAGGACGTCCATCGTCACGGCGTAGGGACCGAGGGCGGCGATGCGCTCGGCCCACACCTCCTTGGGCTCCCCCATGGAGACCCAGACGTCGGTGGCGACGAAGTCGGCGCCCCGGACACCCTCGGCGACGTCGCCGGTGAGGGTGATCGTCGCGCCGCTGACCTCGGCGAGCTCCCGGGCCCGCGCCACGACGGCCTCGGCCGGCCAGTACGCCTCGGGGGCGACGATCCTGACGTCAAGGCCGAGCAGGGCTCCGGTGATCAGGTAGGAGTTGCCCATGTTGAAGCGGGCGTCGCCGAGGTAGGCGAAGGCCGTCTCCCCGACGGGCCCCTCGCTCCACTCGGTCATGGTGAGCACGTCGGCGAGCATCTGGGTGGGGTGCCAGTCGTCCGTGAGCCCGTTGAAGACCGGCACCCCGCCGTAAGCGGCCAGCTCTTCGACGGCCTGCTGGCTGTCGCCCCGGTACTCGATCCCGTCGAACATCCGGCCGAGCACCCGGGCGGTGTCCCTGACGGACTCCTTGTGACCCATCTGGGAGCCCGCCGGGTCGAGGTAGGTGGTGGAGGCGCCCTGGTCGGCCGCGGCGACCTCGAACGCGCAGCGCGTCCGGGTCGAGGTCTTCTCGAAGATCAGCGCGATGTTCTTCCCGCGCAGCCGCTGGACCTCGACCCCGGCCTTCTTGGCCGCCTTGAGCTCGGCGGCCAGGGAGACCAGGCCGAGGAACTCCTCGGAGGTGAAGTCCAGCTCCTTGAGGAAGTGGCGGCCGGTGAGGTCTATGGCCATGATGACTGCTCCTGGGTCGGACGGGGATCGGCAGCACTGCGCACGGGCAGAACTGGAAGTCTATACGATTACCCGCATCTCTATACAGGATCGGGGCTCGCGGTCCGCACGCTTCTCAGGCCACGGGGTCCCGCTCGACCGGACAGCTCATGCAGCGCGGCCCGCCACGTCCCCGGCCCAGCTCGCTGCCCCGGATCTCGATCACTTCGATGCCCTGCCTGCGCAGATGGGTGTTGGTCGTGGCGTTGCGCTCGTAGGTGACGACGACCCCGGGCTCGACCGCGAGCACGTTGCAGCCGTCGTCCCACTGCTCGCGCTCGGCCGCGTGCACGTCCTGGGTGGCGGTGAGCACCCGGATGGAGTCGAGGCCGAGGGCGGCGGCGATGGCGCGGTGCATGTGCTCGGGCGGATGGTCGGTGACCTTCAGCTCGCGCGGGCCGCTGCCGGGCTCGATGGTGTACGAGCGGAGCATGCCGAGGCCGGCGTACTGGGTGAACGTGTCACCGTCGATCATCGTCATCACCGTGTCCAGGTGCATGAACGCCCGGGCCTTGGGCATGTCGAGCGCCACGATCGTGCGCGCCGAGCCGGCGTCGAAGAGGCCCCGGGCCAGCATCTCCACGGCCTGCGGCGTGGTCCGCTCGCTCATCCCGATGAGGACCGCTCCCTGCCCGATGACCAGGACGTCACCGCCCTCGATGGTGGAGGGGTAGTCGTCCTGACCCTCCGACCAGTGGTGGAAGGCCCCCGCCTCCGGGCCGGTGAAGAGGGGATGGTGCCGGTAGATCGCCTCGAAGTGGACGGTCTCGCGCTGCCTGGCAGGCCAGCGCATCGCGTTGATGGAGACCCCGTCGTAGATCCACGCCGAGGTGTCCCGGGTGAAGAGGTGGTTCGGCAGCGGGCCGAGCAGGAAGTCGTCCAGGTCCATCACGTGGAAGCGGACGGAGGTCGGCTCGCTGTGCCGCTCCAGGAACTCCCGCTTGGTCATGCCGCCGACCAGCGCCTCCGCCAGCTCCTCCGAGGACAGCTCCTCGAAGGCGGCCCGCAGAGGTTCGGTGGCGAGCGGACCGTACTCCTTCTCGTCGAAGACCCGGTCGAGCACGAGCCGCCGGGCGACCGGGATGTCGAGGGACTCCCGCAGGAGGTCGCCGAAGAGATGCACGGCGACCCCCCGGTCGCGCAGCACGTCGGCGAACCCGTCGTGCTCCTCCCGGGCGCGGCGCACCCACAGGACGTCGTCGAACAGGAGCGCGTCCTTGTTCCTGGGGGTGAGCCGCTTCAGCTCCAGATCGGGGCGGTGCAGTATGACGCGGCGCAGCCGCCCGGCTTCGGAGTCGACGTGGAATCCCATGCCTTCATCCTCACCGCGCGGAGCGCCGTTCACCCCGCGAATCGCCCACGGGTTGGACGGCTCTCAGAGCCGGGGGTCCACCGGCTCCGACTCCAGGGCCAGGACGGCGAACACCGCCTCGTGGACCCGCCACAGCGGCTCGCCCTCCGCCAGCCGGTCCAGGGCCTCCAGACCGAGCGCGTACTCCCGCAGCGCCAACGAGCGCTTGTGGCCCAGGAACCGGGAGCGCAGGCGCTCCAGATTCTCCGGACGGGTGTACTCGGGGCCGTAGATGATGCGGAGATACTCCCGGCCACGCACCTTGATGCCGGGCTGGACGAGCCGGCCCTCGGCGTCCCGGACGAGGGCGCCGAGCGGCTTGACGACCATGCCCTCGCCGCCCCGCCCGGTCATCTCCAGCCACCAGTCCACGCCCGCGCGCACGGAGGCCTCGTCCCCGGTGTCGACGACGAGCCGACGGGTGACCTGGAGCAGCCCCGTCGGGTCGTGCTCCACGAGCCGGTCCAGCCAGGCGAGCTGCTCGTCGTGCGGCACGGAGGCCAGGGAGCGGCCCTGGACGGCGAGGATCTGGAACGGCGCGAGCCGCACCCCGTCCAGCCCCTCGGTGGGCCAGCAGTAGCGCCGGTACGCCTCGGTGAACGCGGCCGCGTCCCTGGCGCGGGCACGCTGGTTCCCGGCGAGGCCCGTTACCTCGACGCCCCGGGCGACCGCCTGCTCCAGAGCGGCGACGGCCGACGGGAAGACCGCGCCGGACGCGGCGCCGACGGCGGCGTACTGCGAGCGCAGCAGCCCGCCGGCCTTGAGCGACCACGGCATCAGCTCGGCGTCCAGGAGCACCCAGTCGGTGTCCCACTCCTGCCAGAGCCCGGCGGCGGTGACGGCGGTGCGGAGCCGGTCCAGGACCGCCTCGGTCATCGCCGTGTCGTCCAGGAACGGGCGTCCGGTGCGGGTGTACAGCGCCCCGGTGGGGCCCGCCGTGCCGAAACGGGCAGTGGCGGCCCCGGCGTCCTTGCAGACCAGGACGACGGCCCGGGAGCCCATGTGCTTCTCCTCGCACACGACCCGCTCGACGCCGTCGCCGGCGTACTGCGCGAAGGCCTCGGCCGGGTGCTCCAGGAAACCGTCCTCGCGGGAGGTGGCGGTGGGCGCCATGGTGGGCGGGAGGTAGGCGAGGAGTTGCGGGTCGACGGCGAAACGGCTCATCACTTCGAGCGCGGCGGCGGCGTTCTCCTCGCGCACGGCGACACGGCCCAGGTGGCGGGTCTCCACGACCCGGCGGCCCTGGACGTCGGCGATGTCCAGCGGCCGGCCCTCCCGGCCCCCGGGCGCCTCGGTGGTCAGCGGCTTGACGGGCTCGTACCAGACCTTCTCGGCGGGTACGTCGACCAGTTCGCGCTCCGGCCAGCGCAGCGCGGTCATCTTCCCGCCGAAGACGGCCCCCGTGTCCAGGCAGATGGTGTTGTTGATCCAGGAGGTGGTGGGCACCGGGGTGTGGCCGTAGACCACGGTGGCGCGGCCCCGGTACTCCTCGGCCCACGGGTAGCGCACGGGCAGGCCGAACTCGTCGGTCTCCCCCGTCGTGTCCCCGTACAGCGCGTGCGAGCGGACCCGGCCGGAGGTGCGGCCGTGGTACTTCTCGGGCAGCCCGGCATGAGCGACCACCAGCTTGCCGTCGTCCAGGACGTAGTGGCTGACCAGCCCGTCGATGAACTTCCGCACCTGCCCCCGGAACTCGGGGTGTTCGGCGTCCTCGCGCTCCAGCTGCTCGACGGTCTCGGCGAGCCCGTGGGTGAGCTGGACCTTGCGGCCCGCGAGGTAGCGGCCGAGCTTGTTCTCGTGGTTGCCGGGGACGCACAGGGCGGTGCCCGCCGACACCATGGACATGACGCGGCGCAGCACGCCGGGGCTGTCGGGGCCCCGGTCGACGAGGTCCCCGACGAACACGGCCGTACGCCCTTCGGGGTGGGCGCCGTCCACGTAACCGAGCTTGCCGAGCAGGGTGTCCAGCTCGGAGCGGCAGCCGTGGATGTCCCCGATGATGTCGAACGGGCCGGTGAGGTGGCGCAGGTCGTTGTAGCGGCGCTCCAGGACCACCGTCGCGCTCTCGGCCTCCTCCTCGGTGCGCAGGACGTGCACCTTGCGGAAGCCCTCGCGCTCCAGGCCGCGCAGGGAACGCCGCAGCTCGCGGCGGTGTCGCTGGATGACATGGCGCGGCATGGAGGCGCGGTCCGGTCGGGCCGCGTTGCGGGCGGCGCAGACCTCTTCGGGAAGGTCGAGGACGATGGCGATGGGCAGGACGTCGTACTTCCGGGCCAGCTGGACGAGCTGCTTGCGGCTCTCGGACTGGACGCTGGTGGCGTCGATCACGGTGAGCCGCCCGGCCTCCAGGCGCTTGCCCGCGATGTAGTGCAGCACGTCGAAGGCCTCGCGGCTGGCGCTCTGGTCGTTCTCGTCGTCGGCGACCAGCCCCCGGCAGAAGTCCGAGGAGACGATCTCGGTCGGCTTGAAGTGCCTGTGGGCGAAGGTGGACTTGCCCGATCCGCTGGCGCCTATGAGGACGACGAGGGAGAGGTCGGTCACCGGCAGGACGCGCGCGGCGGTGGCGGTCGTGGCGGTTTCCGCGCCGGTGGCGGTGGCGGTGGCGAATTCTGTACCGGCGTCGCTGTGGTCGTTGTTCACGCGGCTTTCGCCTCCTTCGTCTTCGTCCCGGTCGTTCCGGTGGTCGTGGTGGGGTCGGTCCGGGTGAACACGGCCATCTGGGTCGGCGGACCCACCTCGGGGTCGTCCGGCCCGACCGGTACGTACCGGACGGCGTATCCGTGCCGCTCGGCGACCTTCCCGGCCCAGTCCCGGAATTCGGCCCGGGTCCACTCGAAACGGTGGTCCCCGTGCCGGACGTGCCCGGCCGGGAGGGTCTCCCAGCGGACGTTGTACTCGACGTTCGGCGTGGTCACGAGCACCGTCCCCGGTCGCGCCGCGCCGAACACCGCGTACTCCAGGGCGGGCAGCCGGTCCAGGTCCAGGTGCTCGATCACTTCACTGAGCACGGCGCCGTCGTATCCCACGAGCCGCTTGTCGGTGTAGGTGAGCGAACCCTGCCGCAGGGTGACCCGGTCCGCCCGGCGCTCTCCCATCCGGTCCAGCTTCAGCCGCCGCGAGGCGATGGTGAGGGCGCGCATCGAGACGTCGACGCCCACGATCTCGGTGAAGCGCACGTCCTTGAGGAGGGCCTGCACCAACTGGCCCTGGCCGCAGCCGAGGTCGAGCACCCGGCTCGCCCCGGCGGCGCGCAGCGCGTCGAGGATCGCGGTGCGCCGCTGTTCGGCGAGCGGGACCGGCTTCTCCTCGGTGTCGGTGCTCTCGTCCACCGCGTTGTCGACGCTGTCGACGTCGAGGTCCTCCGACTCGGCGAGCCGGACCAGCTCCAGGGCCTGGTCGGCCTGGCGCGTGAGCCCCCAGCGGTGGGAGAGATAGCGCCGCGTGATCAGCGGCCGCTCGGGGTGGTCGGCCAGCCAGCCCTCCCCCGCGCGCAGCAGCTTGTCCACCTCGTCGGGCGCGACCCAGTAGTGCTTGGCGTCGTCGAGCACCGGGAGCAGGACATAGAGCTGGCGCAGCGCGTCCGCGAGCCGCAACTCGCCCTCCAGCACCAGCCGTACGTAGCGGGAGTCGCCCCACGCGGGGAACTCCTCGTCCAGCGGTACGGCCGTGACGTCGACCCGCGACCAGCCGAGCGGCGCGAACAGCTTGCGCACCAACTCGGCGCCGCCCCTGGCGGGCAGGGCGGGCACCTCGATCCGCAGCGGCAACGGGCTCCCGGCCCGCTCGGGCATGGCCCGGCAGACGCCGCCGAGCGCGGACTTGAACACGGCGGCGAGAGCGACCGACAAGAGCGAGGACGCCGCGTAGGGGCGGTCGTTGACATACTGCGCGAGCGCCGCGTCGGGCGCACCGCCCCGGCCCTTGCCCTTGCCGCGCCGCACCAGCGCCACCGGATCCACCTCCAGCAGGAGCGCGGCCGTGCAGCGCTCGGCGGACGCCTCGGGGTAGAAGACGTGCGCGGAGCCGTGCGAGGTGGAGAACGCCTGCGCCTTGTCGGGATGCTTGTGCAGCAGAAAGCCCAGGTCCGTGGCGGGACGCTCTTGGGTGCCGGTCGTACCGATTGTCAGGAACACCTGTCCGAGTATGCTCGCCACCCCCTGCCCCCACCAGGCATTTTCGCTTCTCCCGCGTCGCGGCGATCTCCACGACGGTCCCAGAAACACCCGCTACTGCGGGCCTTGACTCTCCAGCCGCCCTTCCAGCTCCGAGATGAGGTCCGGCCCCACCCGGCAGCAGCCTCCGACGAGTCTGGCCCCGGCCCGCGTCCAGGCCCGCACCCGCCCCGGATCGAAGGTGCCGCGCCCGGTCCACCCCCGCGCCCCGGCGTCCCATCCCTCCCCGCTGTTCGGGTAGACCACGGCGGGCCTGCCCGTGACCGCCACCGCCTGCTCCACCGCCCCCTGTGCCTCCTGCGGATCGCAGCAGTTGATTCCGACCGCGAGGACGGAGTCCCGTCCCGCCGCCACCGCGAACGCCTCCTCCAGCGGCTGGCCGGCCCTGGTCCGGTCCCCCGCCACGCTGTACGAGAGCCAGTACGGCAGCCCGGTTTCCTCGGCGACCTGGACCAGGGCCTCGGCCTCGTCCAGGTCCGGCACCGTCTCCAGCGCCAGCGCGTCGGGCCCGGCGGCGGCCAGCGCCGCCACCCGGGGGCGGTGGAAGCGCTCCAGCTCCCGGACGCTCAGCCCGTAGCGGCCCCGGTACTCGCTGCCGTCCGCGAGCATCGCCCCGTAGGGTCCGACCGATGCGGCGACCCAGGTCTCCCGCCCGGGGTCGGCCCGGCGCGCCGCGTCGGCGGCGCCCCGGGCCAGCTCCACGCTACGGGCGAGCAGGGCCCCGGTTCCGGCCCGGTCCAGCCCGTACCGCCCGAACCCTTCGAAGGTGGCCTGATAGCTGGCCGTGATGAGCACGCGCGCGCCCGCCCGGAGGTAGGCGAGGTGAGCGGCCTCGATCTGTTCCGGCGCATCGGCCAGCAGTCGGGCCGACCACAGCGCGTCGGACAGATCGCAGCCCTGCGCCTCCAGTTGGTTGGAGAGCCCGCCGTCCAGCAGGACGGGCCCGGCCTCCAGCGCGTCGGCGAGCGTGCGGACGCCACTCACAGCCGCGGCCTCCTCCTCAGGTCAGGTCAGGTCAGGTCAGGTCAGGTCAGGTCAGGTCAGCTGGGACTGGATCTGCGAGGAGATCAGTTCCAGATGGTCCAGGTCCTCCAGATCGAGGACCTGGAGGTAGATCCTCGACGAGCCGATCGCCTCGAAGCTGCCGATCTTGTCGACCACCTCGGCGGGCGATCCCGCCAGCCCGTTCGCCTTGAGCTCCTCCACGTCCCGGCCGATGGCCGCCGCGCGTCGGGCCACCTCGGCGTCATCCTTGCCCGTGCAGACGATCAACGCGTTGGAGTACACGAGGTCGTCCGGAGAGCGCCCGTGCGCCTGCGCGGCGGCCCGGACCCGGCCGAACTGCTTCTCGCTGTCCTCCAGCGAGGCGAACGGGATGTTGAACTCGTCGGCGTACTGCGCGGCGAGCCGCGGGGTGCGCGTCGCACCGTGGCCGCCGATCAGGACGGGCACCTTGGCCTGGGCAGGCTTCGGCAGCGCGGGCGAATCGGTGAGCTGGTAATAGGTGCCGTCGTAGCTGAAGGTCTCGCCGACCTCCGTCGCCCACAGGCCCGTGATGATCGCGAGCTGCTCCTCCAGGCGGCCGAACTTCTCCTTCGGGAACGGAATGCCGTAGGCCTTGTGCTCCTCCTCGAACCAACCCGCACCCAGGCCCAGTTCGACCCGCCCGCCGGACATCTGGTCGACCTGGGCCACCTGGATGGCCAGCACTCCCGGCAGCCGGAACGTGCCGGCGGTCATCAGCGTGCCGAGCCGGATCCGCCGGGTCTCGCGCGCCAGTCCGGCCAGGGTGATCCAGGCGTCCGTCGGCCCGGGCAGACCGTCGCCGGACCCCATGCGGAGATAGTGGTCGGAGCGGTAGAAGGCGTCGAAGCCCAGGTCCTCGGCGGCCTTGGCGACGGTGAGCAAGGTGTCGTAGTCGGCCCCTTGCTGGGGCTCGGTGAAGATGCGAAGATCCATGCCCTCCATCCTGCCCCTCCGGCACCCGGTCCCGCCCACCGGCAAGGCCGGACCTCCCCCACATCTCCCCTTGTCCCGGCCCCCTGCCCGCGGCCCCCGCCTTTCCTGTTCCATGCCCCCTCGGGCCGTCGTCTCCCCTCGGGCATCGGCGTCGGCGCCCCCTCCCGCCGCTCCGCCGCCTCCCCCTCAGGGACCTGCCGCCGATGCCGCAGGTCCGCGTATACCGCCGTAGGGGCCGTCGCGCTCCCTCTCCCGCTCCGCCAGCCGCCTCAGCATTCCGTGCACACGCTCCAGTGATTCGTCCGCCGCGTCCATGGCCTCGATGCACTGCCAGTACAGACCGTCCTCGCCCGTGTCGCAGGCCACCCCGACCAGGGCGATCCCGGCCTCACTGAGCAACAGCGCGAGCCCGGCCAGGGACCGCCGCACATCGGCGATCTCGGACAACTGGGCCGCCCTGGCACCGCCGGAGAGCACCGTCGGGTGATCCAGCGCCGAGCATCCCGCGCCGATCTCCCCCAACGCCCGCGCCTCGCTCCGTAACTCCACCGGGCCGTACAGCGCGAGCCGACTGCCGACCGCCCGGGCGAGCGCCTGCGCCTGCCAGGCCTCCGCCATGACGTCCAGCGCGCCCCGGCTGCCCGCCAGAGCCCGCCGCCCCGCCTCGATGACTCGCTCCGCTTCCATGCCTCTCCCCCGTCCGTACGAAAACCCGCTCACCTCATTCATTACCCACAGTGAGGTAGACAGCACCGTAAGGCCAGAGGAAATCGGAAATCTGTGGACAGGAAGTCGACTGTGGATATCTCACTCACTCCGAAGAGTGACGATTGGGGGATTCCGGAGCGCTCGGCAGGGGGAAGCGCTTCTCGTTCCGCTCCAACTTGGCGACCAGCGCGGCCGTCGGATCGACGCCCAACACCGTGCAGAACTGCAGGAGATAGGCGAGCACGTCCGCCACCTCGTCGGCGACCCGGTGCGCCGCTTCGGGATTCTCCATGATCCCCGCCGACTGCTCGGGCGTCAGCCACTGGAAGATCTCCAGCAGTTCGGAGGCCTCGACGCTGAGCGCGGCCGCCAGGTTCTTCGGGGTGTGGTACTGCTCCCAGTCGCGCGCCGCAGCGAACGCGACCAGCCGTCGCTGGAGTTCTGCCACATCGATGTCTGTCACGGCCTCAGGTCTACCACCGGCCACCGACAGTGCCTCCCCGCGCGCCGACAGTGCCTCCCCGCGCGCCACCCCGCACGAGGGGCCGGGCGGCCCGGAGAGGGGACAGCGCGGCCGGGGGCGGCGGTCCGGTCCGGCTGCCGCCCCGACTGCCGCTTCCTACGACTGGGCGAGACCGGCGGGCGTGACCCCCTCGACCTCCATGCCGACCGGCGCGAGCAGGAAGACATTGCGGTCGACGCGGTGCATGCCGCTGCCGAGGCCGAAGACCACACCGCTGCTGAAGTCGAGAATCCGCTTCGCCACGTCCGTTTCCGCCGCTGTCAGGTCGAGCAGCACCGGAACCTGGGCGACCAGGTACTCGGCGACCTCGCGAGCGTCCGCGAAGACCTGCACCCGCAGCACCACGAGGCGCCGCTGTTCGGCCGCCCGCTCGTCCGGGACGGTGCGGTGGTCGATGCGGGACGGCCACTCGTCGCGGCCGCGCAGCGGTACGACCTGCGCGAGCCCTTCCCACTGCTCGTCGGTGGCGTCGTATCTGTCATACCTGTCGTACCTGCTCACAGGGCCACCCCGTCGTCGAGCCGGTCGGGTTCCCGCCGGCTGCACTCACTGTTCATCGGGCAATCCTCTCGCCCCTCACCCGTTCGGCGTACCAGCGACACGGCGAAGTCGCCGTCCGTGTCGCTTCCGGTACCCGACGGGCACTGGTTCATGACGCCCCCGCGCCCTGCGGTGCGGCGAGCCGCACCGTGTACAGATCCAGCCGACCGCGCCGGTCAGACCGTGACGACCTGGACCCCCGCCTCGCCGAACCGGTCCTTCGCCTCCGCGCCGATACGGGAGTCGGTGACCAGGACGTCGACCAGTCCGAGGTCGCAGACCCGGGCGAACGCCCGCTTGCCGATCTTCGACGAGTCCGCCGCCACCACCACCCGCTGGGCCCGCTCCGCGAGCAGCCGGTTGACGCTGGCCTCGCCCTCGTGGTGGACGTACGCACCGCGTTCGATGTCGATGGCGTTGACCCCGAGGACGGCGACGTCCAGGGTGATCTCGTTCATCACTCCGACGGCGAGCGGGCCCGTCAGCTCGTACGACTGAGGCCTCGCGACCCCGCCCGTCACGACCATCTTGATCTGCGGCCGGATCGTCAGCTCGCTGGCGATGTTGAGGGCGTTGGTCACCACGGTCAGCGTCGGCTGCCCGCCCGCCGCCGCCGTCTCGCCCACGATGTCCGGGCGCACCGCCAGTGCCCTGGCCACTTCGGTCACGGTCGTTCCCCCGGTCAGGCCGACGACCTCCCCGACGGCTACCAGCCCGGACACGGCGCGGCCGATGGCCTGCTTCTCCGGCGCGTGTCGGCCCGTCTTGTAGCGGAGCGCCAGTTCGTAGGAGACCCCGTGCGCGACCGCGCCGCCCCTGGTGCGGGTGAGCAGGTGCTGTTCGGCCAGCTGGTCGAGGTCGCGGCGGATGGTGGCGGCCGAGACGTCGAGCGCCGTCGCCGCCTCCTCGACGTCCACTCTGCCGTGCTTGCCGACCAGTTCCAGCAGCGCGTCCCACCGGGCGTCCCTGGACAAGAGCGTCTCCTCACCGTCCGGCGCGGGCACCGCGTTGCGCGGGAACGCGGTCGCCGGGGGGCCGGACCGCCGCAAGCGTCGCACAGGGCCTCCCCGCAGGGCCTCCCGGGAGTCTCCCACCCACCTGCGGCTTGCTTGTTTTTGCTCGATAACTGCATGTAACGTGCAGAATTCTACATCCGGGCTGGTCGGCCCGCTCAGCCCCGTTGCCGTGGTCCACCTCGTTCCCGTGGAGTGCAGACGTGTCGTATGCCGAGACCGAGACAGCCAGTCAGCCCGCCTGCTGGCGGCGCGCCGCCGCCTTGGCGGGCGGCCCCGAGACCGCCGCCCTGCCCGTCGCGGGCGAGCGGATCGCGGTCGTCGGCTGCGGTACCTCCTTCTACATGGCGCAGGCCTACGCGGGGCTCCGCGAGGGCTCCGGCCAGGGCGAGTCGGACGCCTTCGCCGCCTCCGAGTTCCCCTTCGGCCGCGGCTACGACCGCGTCGTCGCGCTGACCCGCTCGGGGACCACGACCGAGGTGCTGGAACTGCTGAACCGGCTGCGCGGGACCACCCGCACGGTGGCCGTCACGGCGGATCCCAGGACCCCGGTCAGGGCGGCGGCCGACGATCTCGTCGTCCTGGACTTCGCCGACGAACGGTCCGTCGTCCAGACGCGCTTCGCCACGACCGCCCTCACCCTGCTGCGGGCCCATCTCGGCCTGCACTCCGAGGCCGTGGTCACGGACGCGGAGACCGCGCTCGCCGCGCCGCTGCCCGACGGACTGCTGGAGAGCACCCAGTTCTCCTTCCTCGGCCGGGGGTGGACGGTCGGGCTGGCCCACGAGGCGGCGCTGAAGATGAAGGAGGCCTCGCTGTCCTGGACCGAGTCCTATCCCGCGATGGAGTACCGCCACGGCCCCATCAGCATCTCCACCGCGTCCACCACGACCTGGATGTTCGGTGAGGCTCCCGAGGGCCTGTCGGAGCAGGTGCGCGCGACGGGCGCCCAGTGGGTGGACGGCGCCCTCGACCCGCTGGCCGATCTCGTACGCGTACAGCGCCTCGCCCTCGCCCGTGCGGCGGCGCGGGGACTCGACCCGGACCTGCCGCGCCATCTGAGCCGTTCGGTGGTACTGGACGGGGCCTGAGGGACCATGGGCACATGCACCTGACCCCGTACGCCGCCCGGCAACTCCTCGCCGCCCCGGAACCGCAGGGGGGCATCGTCGGCTGGGCCACCGGACTGGTCGAGACGTTCGGCGGTCCCGGCGCGGGTGCGGCCATCGCGCTGGAGAACCTGTTCCCGCCGCTGCCCAGCGAGGTGATCCTGCCGCTGACCGGGTTCGCCGCCTCTCAGGGGGTGCTCAGCATCGCCTCGGCCCTGTTCTGGACGACGCTCGGCTCGGTCGTCGGCGCGGTGATCCTGTACGGGATCGGAGCCGTGTTCGGCCGGGAGCGGATGCACGCCTGGTGGGCGAAGCTCCCCCTGGTCAAGGCATCCGACCTGGTGCGGACGGAGGAGTGGTTCGCCCGGCACGGCACCAAGGCGGTGCTGCTGGGCCGCATGGTGCCGGTGTTCCGGAGTCTGATCTCGGTGCCCGCGGGCGTGGAGCGCATGCCGCTGCCGGTGTTCGTCGGGTTGACAACGGCGGGCAGCCTGGTGTGGAACACCGTGCTCGTGATGGCCGGATACTTGCTCGGCGACCAGTGGGACGTGGTAGGGACGTACGTCGGCGTCGTGACCAGGGTCGTGCTGGCGCTGGCCGCGGTCGCCCTGGTCGGTTACGTCGCGATGCGCGTCAGGGGCCGCAACCGCGAGCGGCCCTGACGGCCCTGACGGCCCTGATGGCCCTGACGGGCACGGCAAGGCACGCCGGGCCCGTGAGACACCCCGGCCGGGTGTCTCACGGGAGACGGCTCAGGACTCCTCGAAGTAGGCGTCCAGGACGGTGTCCAGCTCGGCCGGCCAGCCCTTGAGCTCGGCGCGGCTCGCCGCCTCGACCTCGGCGTTGAACCAGCGGCGGCTCGACAGATGGACGGTCACCGTGAACCGGCGGCCGAAGCGCGCCGGGGTGGTCTCCACCGCGCCGATCTCGTCCCAGTGGAAGTCGGCCTCCTGGTCGTCGAGCGTGAAGCGGACACCTTCCCGGGCCACCCGGATCGAACCTCGTCGGTCGCTGACCTCGAAGACGGGGCCGTCCTCGACGGCGTCGCCCTCCTTCTCGGCCTTGTCCTCCGGTGCGGCGTCGCCCGCCGCCGATTCCGGTTCCTGGTCGGCGTCGGTGCCGGCGTCCGCTGCCACCTCGTCGTCGCGGTCCGTCTTCTTCTCCGACTCCGACTCCGACTCTGGAGCAGCGTCCTCCGGACCGGCCTCCGATTCCGGTTCGGGCTTCCGGGCCGCGACGGGCGCCGCCAGTCCGGGCAGGGGGATGAACGCCGGGTCGGTGCCTGCGGCGAACTCGGGCTTCTTGTTCGAATCTATGCTGTGCTCCACGGCGGGCAGTATGGTCGACGAACCTGTACGTGACCAGTCGTCACGGCTCCGACACCGCTCAGAGCACGCCCTTGCGCCACTCCCGTACCAGCAGATAGCCGAGGTACGCGCCGCCGATCGCCATCGTGTAGATGCCGACCGGCAGGTCGTCGAAGAGCGCCAGCTGCTGGGAGCAGAGGTCCGCGAGCACCAGCAGCAGGCCGCCGGTGAGGGCGGAGAGCAGCAGGTGCGGGCCGGAGCCGCGGGTGAGGCGTTTGGCGATCTGGGGGGCGGTCAGGGCGATGAAGGCGATGGGGCCCGAGACGCTGACCGCGGCGGCCGAGAGGGCGATGGCCAGGACCACGGCGAGGGTCTTGGCCTTCTTCGGTTCGGAGCCGAGTCCCTCGGCGATGTCGTCGCCCATCTCGCCGATGTCGAGCCGCCGGGAGATCAGCGCGGTCAGCGGGGCCGCGGCGAGGAGGACCAGCCAGATGGTGGTGGCGTCGGTCCAGGAGCGAGCGGTGAGGCTGCCGTTGACGTAGGCGGTGAGGACGGAGGCCTTGTCGCGTTCCAGGGCGTAGACGACGTACTGGATGACGGCCGCGCCCATCGCGGCGACGCCGATCCCGGCGATGACGAGCCGGGCGGGGTTACGGAAACCGGTGCCGGTGGAGACGTACACGAGGGCCATCGCGAGGACCGCGCCGAGGAGCGCCCCGATGGCGACCGGGACCGTGTCGGGGAACATCAGGGCGCAGATCGCCGCGCCCGCGCCGGCCCCGGCGGAGAGCCCGATGACGTCCGGGCTGCCGAGCGGGTTGCGGGTGACGGACTGGAACAGGGCTCCGGAGAGGCCGAGCGCCGCGCCGACCCCGATGGCGACGGTGAGACGGGGCCCGCGCAGCCGGTTGAAGACGAACCGGTCCTTGCCCTCGGCGTCGCCGACGAGCGCGGCGGGCAGGTCGGCGAGGTCGATGCCGAGGCGCCCCCAGGCCAGCGTCGTGACGGCGGCCGCGAGGAGGAGGACGAAGAGCCCGGCGCCCGCGAACACGGAGGCCCGGCGCATGGGTATCGCCACGGTGCGGCCGACGACCAGATAGCCGCGGGGGGCCTTGGGAGTCTTGCGGACGGGGGCGGTCTGTTCGGTGACGGTCATGAGGTGCCCCGCATCCTGCGTACGGCGATGAGCAGCGCGGGTGCGCCGATGAAGGCGGTGACGACGCCGACCATGAGTTCGGTGGGGCGCATGACGACCCGGCCCACCACGTCCGCGAGGAGCAGGAGGGTGGGGCCGAGCAGGGCGGAGAAGAGGATCTGGGCGCGGAAGTCCACGCCGACCAGGGCCCGTACGACGTGCGGGACGGCGAGGCCGACGAAGGCGATCGGGCCGACGGCCGCGGTAGCGGCGGCGCTGAGCAGCGTGGCGGCGAGCAGTCCGCCGCCCCGGGTGCGCCCGGGGTGCGAGCCGAGCGCGACGGCGGTGGCGTCGCCCAGGGCCAGGGCGTTGAGGCCGGGGCCGAGGGCGAGGGCGAGCAGGAAACCGACGGCGGCGAAGGGCAGGACGGACCAGAAGACGTCGAAGTCCCTGCCGCCGAGCGCTCCCACGACCCAGTAGCGGTAGCTGTCGAAGACCTGCGGTTTGCTGAGGGTCACCGCCTGGATGAACGCCATGAGCACGGCGGTGAGCACGGCCCCGGCGAGCACCAGGCGCACCACGCTCGTCCCCGTACCGGCGGAGCCGATGACATGGACGAGGACGCCGGCGGCCAGCGCTCCGGGCAGCGCCCACCACATGGTGTCGGTGGCGCCGGAGGCCCCGAGCCAGGCGGTGGCGGCGACGATGCTCGCGGAGGCGCCGGCGTTGATGCCGAGGAGGCCCGGTTCGGCCAGCGGATTGCGCGAGACGCCCTGCATGAGGGTGCCCGCGACCGCGAGGCAGAGTCCGGCGAGGACGCCGAGGACGGTGCGCGGGTAGCGGCTCTCGATGATGACGGTGACGTTGGGGTCGGCGGTGCCTCCGAGGACGTCGACGACATCGCCGAGCGAGGTGCTGCGACTGCCGAACATGACGCTCGCGCAGAGCGCGAGGGCCAGCGCGGCCAGGCCGAGGAGCAGGAGGAACGCCAGCCGAGCGGCACCGGTACGGGAGGTACCGGCGCCGCTCGGCGGTGCGACCGTGGTGGTTGCCATGGGAGTGGAGTGTGCCTCGTCGGCTCGGCGGTACGGATACCGGTCCGCCTTGTGGGCTCGGCGGTCCGGATACCGGTCCGGGATTACTTGCCGGCGGTCTTGACGGCCTTGTCGATGATCGGCAGGTAGCGCTCGATCGTCCAGGGCACGGTCAGCGGGTTGATGATCGAGGAGGCGGTGACGAAGGAGTTGTCGTTGCTCGCGACGACGGCGCCCTTCTTGATCGCGGGGATCGCGCCGTAGAGCTTCTGGCCCTCGATCTCCTTGCGGTTCTTCTCGTCCGTGTAGAACGTGAAGACGAGGTCGCTGTCCTTGAGCTTCTCGGCGTTCTCCAGGCCGATGAGGGCCGAGTCGGTGCCGGGGGTCTCCTTGAAGCCGTTGACCACCGGGTCGACCTTCAGGCCGAGCGAGGTGACCATCTTGACGCGCTGCTCCTCGGGCTTGAAGACACCGAGGGTGCCGGGGCCGGAGTTGTAGATGTAGGAGAAGGTGACGTCCTTGTAGTTCGGCCGGGTGGCCGCGGCGTCGGCGAGCTGCTTCTCGATCTTCGTCTTGAGACCGTTCGTGTCCTCGGTCCGGCCGAGCGCCTTGCCGATGATGTCGATCTGCTGGTCCCAGTCGGTGCTCCACGCCTGGTCGGGGTAGGCGACCGTGGGGGCGATGTCCTTGAGGACGTCGTACTGCTTCTGCGTGATGCCCGACCAGGGGGCGAGGATGACGTCCGGCTCCAGCTCGGTGATCGCCTCGAAGTCGATCTCCTCGCCGCCCGTGAACTGCTTGGGCAGCTTGTCGCCGGAGTTCTTGACGGCCTCGTTGATCCAGGGGAGGTAGCCGGACTTGTCACTGCCCCAGGGGTAGCTCTCGATGCCGACCGGGGTCTGGCCGAGGGCTATCGCGGTCTCGGCGGAGCCCTGGCCGAGGGTGACGACGCGCTCGGGCTTCTCCTCGATCTTCGCGGTGCCGAGCGAGCTCTTGATCGAGACGGGGAAGGCGCCGCCGCCCTTCGCCGAGTCCTTCGCCCCGTCCTTGTCGCCGTCGCCGTCCGAGGAGCAGCCGACGAGGGCGACGGCGAGGGCGACGGTGGTGGCCGTCGCGGCGAGGGTGTGGCGGCGCACGCGGGTGAAGCCGAGCATGGAGGGTCCTCAGGTTGGCCGAGCAAGTGAAGGTTAGGCTAGCCTAAGCCAGAGAGGTCGACGCCTCAACCGGCCCCCTCCCGCAGCGCCGGCCGCGCGGCCCCGCAGCGGGGCCGTCGCGCCTCACATTCCTTCTCGGCGCCTCACCCCCGAGGTGCAGCGGATCCGTGGACTGGCCCCGGGGGCCGGACTGTTGGGCACCGGGACCGCCGACGGGGGCCCCCTCCGCCCACACGGCGGGACACGCTCCCCCCGTGTGCTGATCGTTATGGACCCACCCGGGACGGACAGGCCGCGCTCAGTGTCCGTGCTCGGCGGATTCCTCCTTCTCCGGCACGAGTTCCCCGGTCGCGGCTCCCCCGGCGTGCACGGTGAAGGCGGCCGTACGGACCTTCCCCTCGTGCCGGAAGTCGAGGAAGAGGCGGTAGGCCCCCCGGCTCGGGGCGGTCGCGGTGAAGGAGACCTCCGGCCCCGGCTTCGTCCGCCCGTCGCCCGGTTCGCCGTTCGGGTGCACGTGGAGGTAGGCCAGGTCCCCGGCGCGCAGCGCGACGAGGTGGCCGTACGCGCCGAGGTAGGGCTGGAGGTCGGTGACCGGCTTGCCGTCCTTCTCGACCTCCAGCTTCAGCTCGCTGCCCGCACCGGGGCGCAGCGCCCCGTCGAGCGTCACCTCGTACCCGTCGACGGTCACCGTCCGCTCCGCCTTCGGCAGCGCCTCGGGGCGCGCTTCGCCCGATACGGCGAGGTCCGCGCCCAGGGTGACGCCCTCGGCGTTCTTCCCCTCCGGGGTGAAGTCGGCGAAGACCCGGTAGCCGCCGGCCTCGGGGAGTTCGACGGGGGTGGACCAGGTGCCGTCGGCGGCCCGTTCGGGGTGCAGGTGCCGGTAGGTCGTGAGGTCGCTCGACGCCACGATCAGGTGCAGCTCCTTGCCGTGTTCGCGGCGGAACGCCGTCACCTTGCGGGAGGAGTCCTCGTCCACGACGGCGAAGCGTAGCTCGGCGGGCTCGCCGGCCTCCACGCGCGGGGTGTCGAGAGCGAGGGTGTAGCCCCCTTGGGAGATCTGCAGGCCACCGGGAAGCTCCGGGGCCTCACCCGCACTCTTCTCCGCCGCCCCCTTCTCCGCGGCCTCCTTCGCGCCGTGGCCGTCCTGGTGGGACGGCGCCTTTTCGGCGACAGCGGGATCCATGGCCCCGCCCGCGGCGTACGCCGACCCGAAGGTCGCCGCGAGCGCCGCGGCGAAGGCCGTGATCTTGAGACCGGTATGCATGGCCCACTCCCTCGTCAAGGTCGCCGGGTCGCGACCACTGACCACCCAAGATACCCCCTAGGGGTATCAAGTCAAACGGGAGGTGACCTTGTGGCGAGGGCACGAGGCAGGAAGAATCCCGCTCACCGGCTGGACCGCAGCGGATGGGAACGGGATTCCATGGGGACATTCGTCGCACTGATGGCAGGACTGGGCGGGTCAGCCGTGTGGTGTGCGGTGGTGCTGGTCCGGCGCGGGCGAAGCGGGCCCACCGAGAACGTGGACGGACTGCTGATCGAGCAGTCGGCCCGGCTGCGGGCACAGCAGATGAAGACCGACGGGCGCGCCTTCCGGGCCCACCCCCACGGGGAGCGCGGATCAGTACAGCGCCGTCACTGACCCTCGGGTCCCACCGCCGCCAGGGCGCGCAGCAAGGTGTCCGTCTGCTCGTCCATCGGGAAGAACGACTCCACCGCGAGTTCCGAGAGGGTCACGTCGGCGGGGGCGCCGAAGGTGGCGATCGTGCTGAAGAACGCCATGTCGCCGAGCGGCGTGCGGATGCGCAACGGGACGACGATGCCCGTCGGGTCCACCGGCCCGGGATCGGCGTCGAGGTCCGGCGGGGCCGGGTAGGCGGACACCTCCTCGTACAGCTCCCGCAGATCACGGTGGCCGGTGGTGTCGGCCTGGTGCCGCAGCCGGCCGAGTGCATGGGCGCGGACCTGGGCGAAGTTGAGGCACTGGGAGGCAAGGCCCTCCGGGTGGAGGATCAGCCGCATCACGTTGCCGCCGGACTCCGTCAGGTGCGGCGGCACGGTGCCGAGCAGGAGGGACATCGCGTCGTTGCGGTCGACGATGTTCCAGATCCGGTCGATCGCCGCGGCCGGGTACGGCTCGTGGCCGGCCAGCATCGCCCTGATCGCGGAGCGGACCATGGCCATCCGCCCGCTGTCGAGCGGCGACTCCCGGTACGCGGGGGCGTAACCGGCCGCCAGCAGCAGGCCGTTGCGGTCCCGCAGCGGGACGTCGAGGTGGTCGGCGAGCCGGAGGACCATCTCCCGGCTCGGCCGGGCACGGCCGGTCTCCACGCAGGAGAGGTGCCGGGTGGAGGAGTCCGCCCGCAGCGCCAGGTCGAGCTGGCTGAGCTTGCGGCGGCGGCGCCACTCCCGGAGCAACAGGCCTACCCTGGGCGGCTCTTCGGTCTCCATGACCTCACCGTATCCGTGGTCCGCCGTCCGCGCCTCCATGACCTGCGAGGTCATGGAGTGCGGGCCTCTGCGCGTGGCACGGTGTCACCGACCCCACCGGCCGAAGGAGATCTCAGATGACGTACGCCCTCACCCCCTCCGCGACGGTGGCTCCCGCACGGGACGCCGCCCGGTTCCTCCGTCTGGTGCTGCGCGTCGACAGTGTGAGCACTGCCGTGATGGGCGTCGTGCTCGTCGCGGCGGCCGTGCCGCTCGGCTCCGCGACCGGGATGCCCGTGGCCTTCGCCGTGGCGTTCGGAATCTTCCAGATCGGCGGGGCGGCCTCCCTCGCACTGATCGCGGGCTATCCGGTGATCCGCCCGCCCTGGCCAGGACCGTCGTCGCCGTGAACGCCCTGTGCGCGGTCGGCTGCGTGGTGACGGCCTTCGCCGACTTTGTGCCGCTCAACGGCTTCGGGGTGGTGTTCCTGCTGATCGGCGCCGTGATCGTGGCGGTCTACTCCGCGCTCCAGTACACGGGGCTGCGGCGGATGACGGCGGCGCCCTTGGCTCGGTAGGGCCCTGTCGTCGAACTGTCGGCGCCGCCCTCGACGCGGTAGGGCCCTGTCGTCGAACTGCCGGCGGCGCCCGCCCGGCAGACGGCAGCTCCCAGGGCCCGGCGTGGCGTCACCAGGGCCTTCCCGGCCGTCCCTAGCCTGACGGAAGGGGTTCCCGACGGCAGGACGGACGCACCTCATGGCACCACGCACCCACTGGCTCTTCGGGGACCAGCTCGGCCCCCACTTCCTGGACCCCCGCCACGACGGACCGGACGCGCACGCCCCCGTCCTGATGATCGAGGCCCGGTCCGTGCTGCGCCGACGCCGCTTCCACCGGGCCAAGGCCCACCTCGTCCTCTCCGCGATGCGGCACCGGGCGGCCGAACTGGGCGACCGCGTCCGCTACGTACAGACCGAGACGTACGCGGACGGCCTGGCGGAGGCGGGGTTCGGCGGACGCGGGAGCCGCCTGACGGTCTGCCACCCGACCTCCCGGGCGGCGCGGGGCTTCGTGACCGCCCGGGAGGAGGTCGACGTCCTCCCGGCCCGGGGCTTCCTGCTGCCGCATACGGAGTTCGGGGCGTGGGCGCACGAGCACACGGGCGACCGCCTGCGGATGGAGGGCTTCTACCGGTGGGTCCGCCGGCGCCACGAGCTGCTCATGGACGGCGACGAGCCTGCCGGGGGAACGTGGAACCTCGACCACGACAACCGCGAGCCGCCGCCCCGGGGCTGCTCGACCCTGGAGGTGCCCGCTCCGTACAGCCCGGCCGAGGACGAGATCGACGACGAGGTACGCCACGACCTCGACCGCTGGGAACGGGACGGGCAGGTCTCGTTCGTCGGCCGCGACGGCCCCCGCCGCTTCCCCGTCACCCGGCGGGAAGCGCTGGCCGCGCTCCGGCGCTTCGTCTCGCACCGCCTCGGCGACTTCGGCCGCTACGAGGACGCGATGCTCTCGGCCGACCCCGTGATGAGCCACAGCCTGTTGTCGGCCCCCCTCAACCTGGGACTCCTGGACCCTGCCGAATGCGTCGAGCGTGCCGAGAAGGCCTGGCGCGCGGGCGAGGCCCCGCTCAACAGCGTCGAGGGTTTCGTGCGCCAGATCGCCGGCTGGCGGGAGTACGTGTGGCAGCTCTACTGGCACTTCGGCGAGGACTACCGGGGCCGCAACGCGCTGCGACACACCGCCCCGCTGCCCGACTGGTTCCTCGACCTGGACGCGGAGGCGGTCACCGCGAACTGCCTGTCCACCGTGCTGGCCCAGGTCCGTGACACGGGCTGGACCCATCACATCCCGCGCCTGATGGTGCTGGGCAGCCGCGCCCTGCAGGACGGCTGGGACCCGGCCGCCGTGACCGACTGGTTCCACCGCTGCTTCGTGGACGGCTACGACTGGGTGATGCTCCCCAACGTGGTCGGCATGTCGCAGTACGCGGACGGCGGCCGGATGACGACCAAGCCGTACACCTCCGGCGGCGCCTACATCAACAGGATGAGCGACCTGTGCGCCCCCTGCGCCTACCGCCCCACCGACCGGACCGGCGAACACGCCTGCCCGTACACGGCGGGCTACTGGGCCTTCCTGCACCGCCACCGGACCGCCCTGAGCGCCAACCACCGCATGGCGAGGGCGGTCAAGGGCCTGGACCGGCTGAAGGACCTCGACGAGCTTCTGGAGGAGACCTCGGAGCGGGGGGACCGGGCACCTTGAGAAGTGCGGGAACGGACCCGGAGCGCGGCTCTCGGACCGTGAGCGCGCCCCGCGAGCTGCGTCCGGCATCGCCGCTTGTCACCTGGTTCGCCGCTCCTTGCCGGCACCCCGATGACGCCGATGGCCCTCGCTGAACGTGTCAGGGAGGGCCACCTCGTACAAGATCCGGATCAGGCGCTCAGCTCGCCGTTCCGGACAGCAGACACGAACGACGACCAGCCGTCAGCCGCGAACGCGAGCACCGGGCGGTGCGGGTTCTTGCTGTCGCGAACCGGAACAACCGGGGCGAAGCCGTCTGCAACCTCAAGGCATTGGCCGCCGTCCTGGTTGCTGTAGCTGCTCTTCCGCCAAGTGGCTGCGTTCAGATCACAGGCTCGCACGTGCTTCCTCCAGGATGCGCAGAATGAACTTCCGCGACTCGGCTGGTGAAAGAGCCAGGTCGCGCACCGAATCGTACGCACGTTGCAGCCGCTCAACCGGTACAGATTCCTCGATGAGTTCGCCCCTGTACCCGTTCTCGGCATACGCCACGGTACGCCCATCGGGCAGACGGAGGAACATGACATCGGCGTTAGTAAGGCCATGCAGACCCGCGCTGAACGGTGCCACCTGCAGTGTCACGTCCTCCCGCTCTCCGACCTCCAGCAGATACTCCAGCTGCGCCTCCCACTCCCTCCGGTCTCGCAGTGGGGTCCGCAACACTGCCTCGGACAGGATGGTCCGGAACTGCGGCACGTCCTCACCAGCGAGCAGCTCCCGCCGACCCATCCGAGCCTCGACCTGCTGGTCCAGCGCCTCGCCCCTGAGCCCACCCGACGCCAAGATTTCCCGCGCGTACCCCGGCGTCTGCAACAACCCCGGCAGCACGCTCACCGCGAAGTGCCACATGCTCACGGCCTCGGCCTCCAGCGCCATGTACCGCCGGTAGCGCTCCTTGAACTGGGTCTTGTCACTGACCGCCAACTCCCACAGCGCCAGCAGCAGCCCAGGCGTCCCGTAGTGCGTGTCCAGCGCCTGGACGACCTCCGGGCCGCCGACCGTCTCGCCCTTCTCCATCTTGCCGAACAGCGACCAGTCCCAGCCCAGCCGGTCGCCCAGTTGCCGCAGGCTGTGGCCGCGCGCCGTGCGCAGGAGGCGTAGCTCCTCCGCGAACCGGGCTCGTGGTTCCCTGCTGCGGCCCGTGACCGCTCGCCTCGTCGGCATCGCGCCCTCCGTGAAACGTGGAACGTGTGGAACTTGCGGATCCGGCCGGGGAAGCTCCCCCGGCTTCGGCAGGACTCCGCCCCTGACCAGGACATTCTCGTAACGAGTCCCTCACGCACGGTAGTTCACGACCTGCGGCCGGGGCACAGGTTCCGCGCGACAACCAGCCGAAAGAAGAGGCCCCACATGTCCTCCAAGCCGCCCCTCCCCCGCCGGACGCCCCAGCACAACTCCGCCACCACCGCCCACGTCCCGGTCCCGCCCGGCGGACTCCCTGGCGCGGCCAAGGTCCAAGAAGCCCTGGACGCCCGCGATGCCCTCGCCACCGTCCTGTCCCGGGCCGGCATCCAACTTCCCGCGATGGACGTCCGTACCCCGTGGGCCGACGCCCTCCGCGAAGACGGCACGCCCTCCCCGTACGGTGGCGGCGAGAACACCGACGACCCCGCGCCGCCGGCGACGGAGCGGTCCGGTGAGATCCGCTACGCCCTCGTCCACCTCGGCGTGTGCTCCGCGCCCGTGGCTCACGCCCTCGCGACGGCGATCACCAACGGGCTGGCCCGGTGACCGAGGACGGTGTCCCCGGGATCGGGGTGGCCGTCCACGACAGCGGGAGCGGCCGGGTCGGGCTGGTGACGGGCCGGAGCAACCCGTACGTGCTGCTCCGGCCGCTCGGCGGGGGCCGGGCGTGGGAAGCCGATCCAGCCCACCTACGACTGCTCAGCCGGGCCGAGTTCCTGAGCGCGCAGCTCGCCGAGGTCAACGCCCGCAGTCGGCACCCGCACCCCTTCTGACCTCGGCAGCCGCCACCGGCGCCACGTCAGCGGACCGAAAGGGCACACCCTCACTCCCCCGCGAAGTCCTCCGGCGCGGACCGGGCGAGGTCGGCGAGGGTCGCGAGGGACCGGGCGAGGGTTTCCCGGGCGGGTGACGCCAGGCCGAGGCGGATCGCCTGCGGGCCCCGGGGGCGACCCGCGGTAAACGCCGCTGCCGGGGTCACCGCGATGCCGTGCCGCGCGGCGGCGGCCACGAAGGTGTCGGCGCGCCAGGGGGCGGGCAGCTCCCACCAGCGGTAGTACGAGGAGGGGGCGCTGCGGGTGCGGAAGTCGCCGAGGTGCCGGTGGGCGATCTCCTGACGGGCCCCCGCCTCGCGCCGCTTGGCCCGTACGAGGATGTCGACGGCGCCGTCCGTCTGCCAGCGCGCCATCGCCTCCAGGGGGAACCGCATGGGTGTCCAGCCTCCGGAGCGCAGGGCCCCCGCGACCCTGCCCGCCATCGCCTCCGGGGCGACGGCGAAGCCGAGGGACAGCCCCGGGGAGAGCCGTTTGGAGAGGCTGTCGACGAGGACGGTCCGCTCGGCGGCCCGAGAGGCGAGGGGCGCCACGTCGTCCCGGAGGAAGGCCCAGACGGCGTCCTCGATCGCGTCGATCCCCGATGTCAGCAGCACCTCGGCCAACTGGTCGAGCCGCCGCTCAGGCATGGTGAGGGACAGCGGGTTGTGGAGAACCGGCTGCACGTAGACGGCGTGCAGCGGATCCGCGCGGTGCGCCTCCTTGACCGCCTCCGGGATCAGCCCGTCCCCGTCCATGGCCAGGGGCACGAGGACGACACCGAGCCGGGCGGCGATGGCCTTCAGCACCGGATAGGTGAACTCCTCGACGCCCAGCCGGGCGCCCGGCCGGGTCAGCGCGGCGACGGCGGCGGAGACGGCCTGGCGGCCGTTGCCCGCGAACAGGATCCGCTCCGGGCCGGGCCGCCACCGCCCGCGCGCGAGGAGATCGGCGGCGGCCTCGCGGGCGGCGGGCGTACCGGCGGGCCCGACCGGGCGGAGGAACGACTCCAGGCGGTCGGCGCGCACCAGCTTCTCCAGGCCGGCGGCGAGCAGCCCGGCCTGTTCGGGGACGACGGGGTGGTTGAGCTCCAGGTCGACCCGGCTGTCGGCGGGCTCGGAGAGGGCCGGGGCGGGGGCGGGAGCGCCGGGTGCCTCCGTGACGAACGTGCCGCGTCCGACCTGGCCGACCGTGAGGCCCCGGCGGGCCAGCTCCTGGTAGACGCGGGCGGCGGTGGAGTCGGCGATGGCATGGAGCCGGGCGAACTCCCGCTGCGGAGGCAGTCGTTCCCCACCCTTGAGCCGCCCAGCCGCGATCTCCTCCGTCACCTCGTCGGCGACGGACCGGAAGTCCTTCACGGGCTTCGCCTCCCTGGTGAGCGTTCGGCATCGGATCCCTGGCGAGCGGCAGTCAAGCATGGCATTGCACCGAGTGCAATGGCACCTATTGAACCGAGCAGAACGGCGACCCTAGACTCCGATTGCACCGGTCGCGGGGGGCCGGTGCACAGGGCGCCGGACCCGACCGGCGCCCCACGAACAGAGCGGCGGGCGAGCATGGTTGAGCTGAGCGGGGTGCTGGGGGTCGCGATGGTCGCCCTGGGCATGGTGCTCACCCCGGGCCCCAACATGATCTATCTCGTCTCCCGGAGCATCACGCAGGGGCGACGCGCGGGGGTGGTCTCCCTGAGCGGTGTGGCCGTGGGCTTCCTGGTCTACCTTCTGGCCACGAATCTCGGTCTTTCGGTGGTCTTCCTCGCGGTGCCCGAGCTGTACGTGGCCGTGAAGCTGGCCGGCGCCGCCTACCTGGCCTATCTGGCCTGGAACGCCCTGAGGCCCGGGGGCGTGTCCGTCTTCGCCCCCGAGGAGCTGCCGCACGACTCCCCGCGCAAGCTGTTCACCATGGGCCTGATGACGAATCTGCTCAACCCGAAGATCGCCATCATGTACCTCTCCCTCATCCCGCAGTTCATCAGCCTGGAGGCGGGAAACGTCCTGCTCCAGGGCTTTCTGCTGGGCTCCGTCCAGATCGTGGTGGCCCTCACCGTCAATCTGGGCATCGTCCTGGCGGCGGGAGCCATCGCCGTCTTCCTCGCCCGCCGCCCGTCCTGGCTCCGCGTCCAGCGCTACCTGATGGGCGCGGCGTTGGGCCTGCTCGCCGTCTCGGTGGCGACGGACACCTCGGCACCGGCCCGAGCATGATCAGAGCATGATGAGCAGTCGCGTGTCGGCCTTGAGCTTCCTGTTCACCGAACGGCTCTGCACATAGACCTCCAACTTGGGGTTGTTGCCGACTGAAGTTCCCCTGTGATCTTGGACACTCGTTCGTTATGCCGCGAGGGCGTGTTGGTGCCGCTGTGGTTTCGGAGGGTGTGAGGTAGCCGAAGATCTTGTGCTTGCGCGGGCGGCGGCGGTTGTAGAAGGTCTCGATGAAGGAAAAGACCTCGGCGCGGGCGGTGGCCCGGTCGGGCCAGGTACGGGTGCTGATCTCTTCCTTGAGCAGGGCCCAGAAGCTTTCCGCGGCAGCGTTGTCGTAACACGATCCGGTGCGTCCGCAGCTCTGCCGCAGCCCCAACGCCCGTATGTGATCGCGGAATTGCGCCGATGTGTACTCGCTGCCGCGATCGCTGTGGATCACGCATCCGGGCTCCAGGCCGCCTCGGCCGTAGGCCATGTCGAGGGCGTCGACGACGAGCTCGGCGCGGTGGTGGTCGGCCATGGCGTAACCGACGATCTCGCGGGTGGCCAGGTCCAGCCAGCAGGCGAGGTAGAGCCAGCCCTCGGCCGTCGGGAGGTAGGTGATGTCGCCGACCAGCCGGGTGCCGGGACGCTCGGCGTGGAAGTCGCGGACGATCAGGTCCGGGGCCGGCTTCGCCTTCGCATCCGGCCGGGTCAGCGAGCGGTGCTTGCGGCGGGTGACGCCGCGGATGTCGCGCTCACGCATTACGCGGGCGACGCGCTTGCGGTTCACCCGTCGGCCCAGGCGGCGCAGTTCGGCGTGGATGCGCGGGACACCATAGGTGTGCCGGGAAGCGATGTGCACCACGGTGATCTCGTGCGCGAGCGCGTCGTCGGTGGCCTGCCTGGCACGACGGGCGGCCTCGCCCTCGCACCAGGCGTAGTACGAGGAGCGGGCCACCTTCAGCACCCGGCACAGCAGGACGATCGGGTATGTCGCCTTCTCCGCGTGGATCAACCGGTACAACGCGGTCACCGGTCGTTCTCCTTCACGAAGAAGGCCGTCGCTTTTTTCAGGATCTCGATCGTCTGCTGCTGTTCACGGACCTCCTTGCGCAGCCGCTTGAGCTCCTCGCGCTCGGCGCTGGTCAGCTCACCGGAGCCACCCTCTCCCCGGTCCGCCTTCGCCCGGCGGTACCAGCCGCGCAGGGACTCGGAACTGATGCCCAGTTCCCGGGCGACGGCGGTGACCGTCTTGCCCGAGGAGTCGACGAGCGCGATCGCGTCCCGCTTGAACTCCTCGGTGTACCGCTTCGTGTACTTGTTTCCCACCTGGTGCTACTTCCTCTGGAACCTCGAGTCCCAGTCTCCAGGTGTCCACGATCAAGGGGAAGCTTCAAGTGCGACCGCCTCCTTCACCGCCGACACCAGTGCACGTGCGGCAACTTCCCGCGTGGCCACTGACGCGCCATTCAGGCCAGTTATTGGCTGACACAAGTAGAAAAGATACTTTTTACCTCGGAATCCGGCGCTGCCCCTCGATGCACTGCCATGATTCATCCGAAAGGTATGTGACATTTCACATTGCTCTCCAGTGAGGGCAACGAAAGAGAGAGGGACCCCATGAAGAGTCTTGCCGCTGTTGCGGTCGCCGCTGCGACCCTGGCTGCCCTGGCCACCGGCCAGGAAGCCGTCGCCGCGCCGACCGGGTCGGCCGGCCCCGTCATCACCTGCGGCACCCCCGGTGCGCCCGGGATCTTGCTGACCCGAGCCTGTGTCGAGGTGACCGGCAACCAGGTGCGCTTCTACGGGGTCGCAGCCACGACCAACTCCGGGTGGCAGCCCCAGCAGGTCGGCTTCACGGTCTCCGGAACGGTTGTCGGCGGCGCCCCGATCGCGCCCATCAACCCGACCGTGCTCGTGCAGGCGGGTGCGACCTCGGTCGGCAGTATCGTCACTACCGCGCCGTGCGGTTCGACGGTCACCAACAGCTTCTCCGTGAACCAGTGGGGCTGGCCCCCGTCGACCGCCACCGTCTCGGCCGTGGTGTCCTGCTGACCAAAGGCTTCGCCCGGCCCCTGAGCCCACACCAAGGCTGAAACGGGACCAAACCGACCCGCCGGGCTCCAATGCCAGCCACTTCCAGGTAGAGCCTGGCGAGTAGCAGGTCCGCGCACCATGAGGAGGGCCGCCGTCCGTGAGGCACGGCGGCCCTTCGGCAGCGGCTTGCCCAATACTGAGGTTGTAGGCGCGATTGAAGCTTCCCCTTGATCGTGGACACCTGGAGACTGGGACTCGAGGTTCCAGAGGAAGTAGCACCAGGTGGGAAACAAGTACACGAAGCGGTACACCGAGGAGTTCAAGCGGGACGCGATCGCGCTCGTCGACTCCTCGGGCAAGACGGTCACCGCCGTCGCCCGGGAACTGGGCATCAGTTCCGAGTCCCTGCGCGGCTGGTACCGCCGGGCGAAGGCGGACCGGGGAGAGGGTGGCTCCGGTGAGCTGACCAGCGCCGAGCGCGAGGAGCTCAAGCGGCTGCGCAAGGAGGTCCGTGAACAGCAGCAGACGATCGAGATCCTGAAAAAAGCGACGGCCTTCTTCGTGAAGGAGAACGACCGGTGACCGCGTTGTACCGGTTGATCCACGCGGAGAAGGCGACATACCCGATCGTCCTGCTGTGCCGGGTGCTGAAGGTGGCCCGCTCCTCGTACTACGCCTGGTGCGAGGGCGAGGCCGCCCGTCGTGCCAGGCAGGCCACCGACGACGCGCTCGCGCACGAGATCACCGTGGTGCACATCGCTTCCCGGCACACCTATGGTGTCCCGCGCATCCACGCCGAACTGCGCCGCCTGGGCCGACGGGTGAACCGCAAGCGCGTCGCCCGCGTAATGCGTGAGCGCGACATCCGCGGCGTCACCCGCCGCAAGCACCGCTCGCTGACCCGGCCGGATGCGAAGGCGAAGCCGGCCCCGGACCTGATCGTCCGCGACTTCCACGCCGAGCGTCCCGGCACCCGGCTGGTCGGCGACATCACCTACCTCCCGACGGCCGAGGGCTGGCTCTACCTCGCCTGCTGGCTGGACCTGGCCACCCGCGAGATCGTCGGTTACGCCATGGCCGACCACCACCGCGCCGAGCTCGTCGTCGACGCCCTCGACATGGCCTACGGCCGAGGCGGCCTGGAGCCCGGATGCGTGATCCACAGCGATCGCGGCAGCGAGTACACATCGGCGCAATTCCGCGATCACATACGGGCGTTGGGGCTGCGGCAGAGCTGCGGACGCACCGGATCGTGTTACGACAACGCTGCCGCGGAAAGCTTCTGGGCCCTGCTCAAGGAAGAGATCAGCACCCGTACCTGGCCCGACCGGGCCACCGCCCGCGCCGAGGTCTTTTCCTTCATCGAGACCTTCTACAACCGCCGCCGCCCGCGCAAGCACAAGATCTTCGGCTACCTCACACCCTCCGAAACCACAGCGGCACCAACACGCCCTCGCGGCATAACGAACGAGTGTCCAAGATCACAGGGGAACTTCACGTGAGTGCTCCCCCGAGTGATGCTTCGACTGTATGTGCAGGCAGTGACAGTGGAGTCCGACCGGCCACCACTGCCTCCACCACCGCCGCCCACCACCGCCGGTCGCCCCGCGCACGGGGGAGCCGGGGCCGGCGCCGATGGCGCCGACCCCGGCCGGAGGGGGTGAAGCGGCGGGTCAGTACTCGGTGGTGAGGGTGGCGCCGTTGAAGGCGGCCGCCGCGTGGAGGCTGATGTAGTTGGCGCCGGACGGCGGGTTGCTGATGGTCAGGGTGTGGGAGTTGCCGGGGCCGGTGGCGCGGTTGGTGTGCGCGCCGGTGGTGGCCCAGTTGCGGTTGCTGTAGTAGAGGTCGGCGTTGCCGGTGCCGCCGCTGACGGTGATCTTCAGCGTCCTGGTGCCGGCCGGGATGTTCAGGTAGTGGTAGGCGTAGTTGCCGGTGGTGGCGGAGAGGTTGCCACGACGGCAGTTCTTGCCCAGCAAGCGGGTGTCGGAGGCGGTGCACTCGCCGACGGTGGAGCCGCCGGTCACGGTGACCGTCCGGGTGGTGGTGGCCGTGGTGCCCTTGTCGTCGGTCACGGTCAGCCGGACGGTGTAACTCCCCGCGGCGCTGTAGGTCTTGGCGGGGTTGGTCTGGGTGGAGGTGGTGCCGTCGCCGAAGTCCCAGGCGCGGGAGGCGATGGTGCCGTCGGCGTCGGTGGAGCGGTCGGTGAGCGTGACGGTCAGGTCCTTGACCGCGGCGGTGAACTCGGCGGTGGGGGCCTGGTTGCCCGGCTGGCCGCCGCCACCGCAGTCACCTGCGGCGCAGGCCGCAAGCCAGGTCTTCCAGTCGCTGTCGTAGCGGGTGCCGATGGTGCTGGTGAGGTAGGTGCGGGCCGCGCTCCACTCGCCGGCGCGGTAGTGGGCGAGCACCTTGTCCAGGTCGGCGGGGTGCTTCTCCAGCATGTAGCGCACGGCGAGGTAGCCCCAGCGGTAGACCCGGTTGGTGTCGTGGCTGTAGTCGGTGCTGAAGAGGGTGGAGAGGGCGTAGGTGCCCTTGCCCGCCTCGGTCATCGCCGCGGTGTAGGGCTCCTCGCGGTAGTGGTAGGAGATGTACTCCGCGAAGCCCTCGACCCACCAGATGGTGGGAGTGGTCATGTTGTCGGCGAAGTCGCCGTGCATCGTGAAGCGGCCGTCGAGGTAGTGGGTGTACTCGTGGTTGAGGTTCCAGATGTGGAAGTCCGGCCGCAGCCACTCGGCCTCGTAGGCGATGAAGCGGGGCTGGTTGCCCACGACGGAGGGGTCGCCCTCCAGGTACATGCCGCCGTTGTTGGTGTCGATCCCGTACATGGCGCCGGCGTAGGTCTGGTAGTCGTCGCTGGAGTCGTAGGCGATCACCTCGATGGCGGTGTTGTTGTCGTCGGCGACCGGGCCGTTGTCCTTGGCGATCCGGTGGAAGTAGGCGTCCTGCTGGATGAGGCTGGTGCAGCTGGCGCTCAGCTCGGCGGACGTCATCTGCTGGGCCAGGATGCGGATGCTGGGGCTACAGGTGTGGCGGACCGGCAGGACCTCGCGCTTGAGGCGCTCCTGGAGGTCGCAGACGCCGTACGTGGCGCAGTTCGCCTTGTCGTAGTAGTCGGCCATCTCCGCTATGCCCACCCAGAGCGGGGCGGTGGGGCCGGTGATGGAGGTGTCCCGGAGCAGGGCGGTGACCAGCGGCCGGACCTTGCTCCGCAGGCTCGTGTGCTGGAGGAACCGGCCCAGTTCACGTCCGGCGTTGGAGGTCAGGTACGCGTGGTCGCCCTCCAGCAGGGAGAGGTGGTCGGCGGCGAAGCGGTGCAGCGAGTCGATGAGGCTCGGGTCCGACTCGACGGCGCTGACGAACGCGGGCACATAGTGGCCCCGGAAGGTCACCGTGTAAACCTTGTTGAGCGCGGCGAGCATCCGTGAGGACGCGTTCCAGGAGGAGTCGTAGTCGGCCAGCATCCGCTTGACGACGGGGATGTACCGGGCGTTCTCCTGGGCGCTGTCGATCAGGACGACCGCCTCGGAGAGCGTGTCGCCGTTGGCGTCGGTGACGTCACGCGAGCGGGGGCTGGCGAAGAACGCGTCGAGGCCCGAGCGGATCGCGGTCTGGAGGGTGGGGCCGTACGGTCCGACGACGTCCGGGTTGTACCACTGCACGTAGTACCCGGCGCGGAGGTACAGCACGAGCTGCGGGATGCCGGTGCTCCCGTCACCCGGGTAGGAGGCGGCGTTGTCGCGCAGCGCGTAGGCCACCGAGGTCATCTGGGCTTCTCGGAAAGCCAGTTGGGCGTTGCTGCCGGTCAGGCTGAACAGGGTGTTCACGCAGTCCGTGGTGGACGCCCTGATGTGCCGGACCAGTTCGGCGCCGGTGCGGCCGGTGAATTCGGCCGGGTCGCACGCGGCGGCCGCCTTCGCCGAGGACTTCTGGCCCGCGCTCTGCTTCGACGGGGCGTCGTGCTCGCCGTAGGCCTCCTTGAGGGGGGACTTGTCGGCGCTCAGCGGGGGGAGCTGGGACGCCTTCAACCGGTCCTTGGCCTGGTGGCCGGTGTCCGAGGTGGGGGACTGCTGCGCCTGCGGCGCGGGGTCGACCGACCCGGCGGGACGGGACGACTGGGACGCGTTCGATGCCGTGGCGGCCGAAGGGGAGTTCGGCTGCGCCTGGGCCGGCTGCGCGAGCAGCGCGACGCTCATCGCCCCGGCCAGAGCCAGGGGCAGAACGGCACCCACACCTCGGCGGACGAGTGTGGTTCTCACGTTGTTTCCTCCCATGAGGGATCGGAGGCACGCACATGCGTGACCGATGGGATGCACAGGGCGTGGGGCAGGGGGTGTTGTCGTGCCGTGCCGTGCTGTCGGCCGGACGGAAGGGGGCCGCCGTTCGGCATTGACATGCCCACGCCCTGTGACATGTACAATGGCACAGGTCACACATCACTGGGAAGACATGTGGCCGAATCCGGTACGACTTTCCGGTGAACGCGGCCCGGCGGGGTGGGGTGGCCCGGCGGGCGGAGGCGGCCCGAGGGTATTCCGGGCCGCCGGGAGCCTCGGGCCTCTCAGCCCGTATCGGGGAAGTGGCAGGCCGCCGTACGCGCGCCGGAGCCCACGACCTGGAGCAGCGGCCGCTCGGTACGGCACACGGCCTGCGCCTTGGGGCAGCGCGGATGGAAACCGCAGCCGCTGGGCGGCGAGGCCGGGCTCGGCGGGTCGCCGAGCAGGAGGATCCGCTCCCGGCGGCGCTCCGCCGCCGGGTCGGGCAGCGGGACCGCCGAGAGCAGCGCCCGGGTATAGGGGTGCGCCGGCCTGTCGTACAGCTCGCGCTTGTCGCCGATCTCGACGATGCGGCCCAGGTACATCACCGCCACCCGGTCGCACACCCGCTTCACGACGGACAGGTCGTGGGCGATGAAGAGGAACGACAGGCCCAGTTCCTCGCCCAGACGCTCCATCAGGTTGACGACCTGGGCCTGCACGGACACGTCGAGCGCGGAGACCGGCTCGTCGGCGACGATCAGGCGGGGGCCGGTCGCCAGGGCGCGGGCGATGCCGATGCGCTGGGCCTGGCCGCCGGAGAACTGGTACGGGTGCCGGTCCAGGTGTTCGGAGCCCAGCCCCACCAGGTCGAGCAGTTCGGCGGCCCGGTCCCGGGCCGCCCCGACCGTGGCCCCCTGCACGAGCAGGGGCTCGGAGATGATCCGGGCGACGGTCTGCCGGGGGTTCAGGGAGGCGTGGGGGTCCTGGAAGATGATCTGGAGGTGCTGCCGGACCGGTCGCAGCTCGCGCTGGGACAGATGCGTGATGTCGCGGCCCTCGAACTCGACGGTCCCGGCGGTGGGTTCGAGCAGTCGGACCAGCATCCGGCCCGTGGTCGACTTGCCGCAGCCGGACTCTCCGACCAGCCCGAGGGTCTCCCCTGCGGCGAGCTCCAGATCGACGCCGTCCACCGCGCGGACCGGCGCGGCGGCGCGGCCCAGGACGCGGCGGCCGGGGAACGTCTTCACCAGCCCGCGTACGGACAGCAGGGGCGCGGCGCCATCCTCCGTAGAACTCGCTGTTGCAGGAGGGGGCTTGGGGAGGGTGGGTTTCATCGGGCCTCCTCGGCCGGTACGGGGGCCCCGCCGGGCGGACCGGGGTGCGGGACGGTCGGGACGGCCGAAAGGGGCAGGTGGCAGGCGACCAGCCGGCCGCCGCCGGGCACGGCCACGGGGCGGGGGCTCTCCCCGGCGCAGCGGGCCCGCTCCGGGGCGGTGGCGGCAGCGGCCCTGGGGCAGCGCGGTTCGAAGGGGCAGCCGGGTCTCGGTTCGGCGGGTGACGGCGGGGAGCCGGGGATCGCGCGCAGCGGTGCGTCGTCCGGGTCGTCCAGTCGGGGCAGGGAGTCCAGGAGGCCCCGGGTGTAGGGGTGCGCGGGGCTGTGGAACAGCTCGTCCACCGGGGCCTGTTCGGCGCCGCGTCCGCCGTACATGACGAGCACCTCGTGGGCGACGCGGGCCACCACGCCCAGGTCGTGGGTGATCATCAGGACGCCGAGCCCGCGTTCCTGTTGGAGCCGGGCGATCAGTTCGAGGATCTGCGCCTGGACGGTGACGTCGAGCGCGGTGGTCGGCTCGTCGGCGACGAGGAGTTCGGGCTCGCAGGCGAGGGCCATGGCGATCATGGCGCGCTGGCGCATGCCGCCGGAGAACTGGTGCGCGTACTCCCCCGCCCGGCGGGCCGGTTCGGGGATGCCGACCTCGCCGAGCATCTCCACGGCGCGTCTGCGGGCGACGCGCCGGCCGCTGCCGAAGTGATGGCGATGGGCCTCCGCGATCTGCTCGCCGACGGTGTACGCGGGGTGCAGTGCGGAGAGCGGGTCCTGGAAGACCATGGCCATCCGGCGGCCGCGCAGCCGGCCGAAGCGGCGGTCGGTCAGGCCGAGGAGTTCCTGTCCGGCGAGGGTGATCGATCCGCTCACGTGGGCCCGGCGGTGCAGGCCCATCACGGCGAGGGAGGTGACCGACTTGCCGGATCCGGACTCGCCGACCAGACCCAGGGTGCGGCCGGCCTCCACGGTGAAGGAGACCCCGTCGACCGCCTGGACGGTTCCGGCGGGGGTGTCGAAGGCGACCCGCAGGTCGTGGACGCGGAGCAGGGGGTGGTCCGGTGCGGTGGTGGGCGGCACGTCAGTTCCTCACCCTCGGGTCGACGACGGCGTACAGGAGGTCGATGACGACGTTGGCCGCCACGATGAAGAAGGCCGCGAGCAGGGTCACGCCGAGCACGACGGGCTGGTCGGAGCGTTGCAGGGCGTCGTAGAAGAGCCGGCCGACGCCGGGGATCCCGAAGATGGACTCGGTGATGACCGCTCCGGCCAGCAGGGCGCCGAGGTCCATCCCGAAGAGCGTGAGGACCGGCATCATCGCGGACCGCAGGCCGTGTTTGACCACGACGGTCCGGGCGGGCAGGCCCTTGGCGCGGGCGGTCCTGATGTACGGCTGCGCCATCGTCTCGATCATCGAACTGCGGCTCTGCCGGGCGTACATGGCGGCGTAGAGCAGGGCCAGGGCGATCCACGGCAGCAGCAGGTTGGCGGCCCAGGCGAGGGGGTCGTCGGTGAGTGGGACGTAGGCGGGGTAGGGCAACAGCCCGGTCAGCCGGACCAGCCCGTACAGGAGCATCACCGCGGTGAAGTAGACGGGCAGGGAGGCGGTGGCCACCGCGCCGACCATCAGGGTGCGGTCGAGCAGCCCGCCCTTGCGCAGGGCGGCGGTCACCCCGGCGCTCAGCCCGAGCACCAGCCACAGGCTTGCGGCGCCGAAGGCCAGGGAGACGGAGACGGGCAGGCGGTCCATCAGCAGGTCCCACACCGGCAGGGCGTTCTCGTAGGAGTAGCCGAGGCAGGGGAAGCCGCACTGCAACGCGTGGGGGCCGCTGCCCAGCTCGCGGCCGGCGAAGATCCCGACGAGGTAGTCGCCGAACTGTCGCCGGACGGGCTGGTCGAGGCCCATGAAGTGGCGGACCTCGGCGAGGCGTTCGGGGCTGCACGTCTTGCCGCAGGCCGCCGAGGCGGGGTCGGCGGGCAGCAGGTAGAAGATGACGAAGGTGACGGCGCAGATGGCGAGCAGAACGCCGGCCACGCCGAGGAGTCTGCGGACCAGGTAGGCGATCACGGGCGTCCGCCCTGGGGGTCGAGGATGTCGCGCAGCGCGTCGCCGAGGACCGTGAAGGCGAGGACGGCGACGAAGAGGAAGACGCTGGGGACGATGAAGTACATGGGGTCCGTCTCGTAGTAGGCGACGGCCTCGGCGATCATCTGGCCCCAGGAGGGGGTGGGCGGGCGCACGCCCACCCCGAGGAAGCTGAGCGCCGCCTCCGTGCTGATCATTCCGGGGATCAGCAGCGTGGTGTACGCGATGACGGGTCCGGAGATGTTGGGCAGCACCTGCCGGGTGAGGATGCGCCAGGGCCCGCTGCCGCAGGCGCGGGCGGCCTCGACGAACTCGCGGTGGCGCAGGGAGAGCGCCTCGGCGCGCACCACGCGGGCGATGCCGGGCCAGCCGAAGACGCCGATGACGACGGTCATCAGCACGACCCGGTTGACGTCCTGGGCCACGGACATCATCGCGATCATGAAGATGAGCGAGGGGAAGGACATGGTGAGGTCCATCAGCCGGCTCAGCACGGTGTCGACGCGCCCGCCGAAGTACCCGGCGGCGATGCCCGCGGCGGTGCCGGTGACGACGACGATCGCGGTGGCGGCGAAGGCGATCAGCAGGGACACCTGTGCGCCGTGGACGACGCGGGCGAACAGGTCGCGGCCGGTGACCGGTTCGACGCCGAGCCAGTGTTCGGCGCTGATGCCGCCGAGGGCGCCGTGGGGCAGGCCGCCGAGGTAGGGGTCGATGGCGTCGGCGTCGAAGGCGGTGGGCGACCAGCCGCCCATGCGGCTGAGCAGGGGCGCGGTGAGGGCGACCAGGATCAGCAGGGCGGCGGCGATCAGGGCGGTCCGGCTGCCCCGGTCGCCCCACAGGCGGCGCCAGGTGGTCCGCCAGAGGGCGTCGGGCAGGGCGGGTGAGCCGGGTCCGCCGGCTGTCGGGGCGTCGCCCGGTCCGGCGGCCGGGGCGGTGACGATGCTCATGGGAATGCGTCCTCGTCCCCTCAGCCCTTGCTTCGGGACGGGTCCTTGAGACCGATCACGGCGAAGTCGAACTGGCCGGTCCAGGAGGGGTGTCCGAAGGCTCCGGCGATGTTGTCGCCGACGAGCAGCGGCTTGCGCTCCCAGAGCAGGGGGACGGCCGGGGAGCTGCGCTGGATCTCCCGGTCGAGTGCGGTCCAGGCCTTGTTGGCGGCGGTCGCGTCGGCCATCGCGCCGATCTCGTCCATGCGGCGCTCGACGGCCTTGTCGCGGAACTGGGAGACGTTGCCCTGGTTGCCCTTGGGCTTGATGGTGCGGCCGTCGAAGACGAACGGCAGGAAGGTGGCGGCGGACGGGTAGTCCGGGCACCAGCCGCTGATGGCCATGTCGGGGGCGCCCGCGGTATCGCCGATGGTGTCGTAGTAGACCGAGGGGTCGACGGTCTCGATCCGCAGGCGTATGCCGACCCGGTCCAGGCTCTGCTGGAGCGCCTCGGCGCGGGTCTTGTCCCCGGTGGACACGGTGATCGTCGTGTCGAAGCCGTCGGCCTTCCCCGCCTCGGCGAGCAGCTTCTCGGCCTTCTTCACATCACCGGTTGCGGGCCCGCCGTGGAGCGGGGCGGCTGCACGGCCGCCGGTGAGGGACGGCGGCAGATAGGCGGTGGCGACGTCGTTGAGGGCCGGGCCGCCGTTGGCGGTCACCTGGGCCTCCTTGTCGACGGCGTACTGCATCGCGATGCGGAGCTTCGGGTCGTCGAACGGCGCCCGGGAGGTGTTCAGCGCGAGCATGTCCGTACAGCCGGTGCGCTCGGCGGAGAGCCGCTGCCGGATCTCCGGCTTCGGCAGGACCTTGGCGACGCTGGAGGGCTGGAGGTCGGACCACTCGACCGCCGAGGCGTCGATGCCCGCGCTCTCGATGATCCGGTCGTCGATCTGGCCGCCCTTGAGCCCCTGGATGACGACGATGCGGTCGGGGTAGGCCTTGCGCACCGGGTCGGTCGCCGCGTCCCAGTGGGTGTTGCGGACCAGCACCAGCTTCTTGCCGCGCGCGTAGCTCTCGATGCGGTACGGGCCGGAGGAGAAGGGCCGCAGGTCGTACTGGACGCCCTTCTCCCGGGACTCGGGCACGGGCGAGAAGGTGGGCAGCGTGACCGTGTAGGAGAACTCGGCGACGGGTCTGCGCAGCGAGAAGACGATGGTCCGGTCGTCGGGGGTCCGGATCGAGTCGAGGTGCTTGCCGTCCAGCGGACCGGCGTACCCCTCGGTGCCGGCCAGATAGCGCTGGGCGTAGTCGGGTCCGCCGGCGAGGTCGGGGGCGAAGGACCGCTCGACGTTGTACTTGATGTCGCGGGCCCGGATCGGGGTGCCGTCCTCGTAGACGAGGCCGGGCTTGAGGGTGAAGGTCCAGGTGCGGCCGCCGTCGGAGGATCTGCCGAGGTCGGTGGCGAGGTCGGGGACGATCTCGCTGCCCTTCTTCCCGGGTTCGGCGCGGAAGGTGGTCAGGGTGCGGTAGATCAGCCGGGTGCCGAAGTCCATCGTCGGCATGACCCAGTTGCGGGCCGGGTCCAGGTGGGCGAAGTCCTGGTTGGACAGCACGGTCAGGGTGCCGCCCCGCTTCGGCGTGCCGCCGATGACGGTGCCGGTCGCCACACCGGGCTGCCGCTCGTCCGGGTCGCGGTCGTCACCTCCCTGGGTGGTGCAGGCGCCCAGCAGGGTCAGGGCGAGCGAGGTGCTCAGGGATGCGGACAGCATCCGGGTGCGACGGGACATGGGTGCACTCCTCGTACGGGGAAGGGTCGCGGCAGAAGCGGTGCCGGGCCGGAGAACAGAAGGGGCAGCGGGCCGGGAGGACGAAAGCGGGAACGGGCGGGGAGGACGAGCGCGGGAACGGGCCGGGTGGAAAGAGGCGGCCCGGAGGGGGCCCGGTGATCCGGGCGGCCGAGCGGCCCGGCGGGCGACTGCTTGCGGAGAGCGAAGGCGAAGGGGAGCGGGCCGGGAGAACTGCGCCCGCATCCATGCGGTGTGACCCGTAACATAGTAATGTGAAATTGCACAGCCAAGGAGTGCGTCATCCCGTTACCGAAACGTGTCCGCGACGGGGACCGCCCAGCGGCCCTCCCGGCGGACCGCCCAGCGACCCTCTCAGCGGCCCGAAAGCGCCGCGGACGCGGGGCCCACGAGCGCTGACCGCCCGCCGCTACGGCATCCTCCACTCCCCCTCGAAGACCCTCGAAGGAGACCCATGACCGCGAAGTCCCCGGCCCAGGTACACACCGGCAGCCACGATCTGCCCGTCCCGGCCGCCCTGGACGCCTTCATGGCGACCGACTGGGCGCCGTCCCCCCTGCCCGCCGGCGCACAGGTCCCCGGCCGCGCCCTGCTGCCGGACCGTCTGGAGCGGCTGTCGGCCCGCTTCCCGGGGGAGCGGCTCGTCATACCCGCCGGGACGCTCAAGGTCCGCTCGAACGACACCGACCACCGCTTCCGGCCGCACAGCGCCTACGCCTGGCTGACCGGACTCACCGGCGAGGAGCAGCCCGACCACGTCCTGGTCCTCGAACCCTCCGGGCCCGAGGGGCACGAGGCGGTGCTCCACATCCGCCCCCGCTCCTCCCGGAACACCAGCGACTTCTACCGCGACCGCCGCTACGGCGAGTTCTGGGTCGGCCGCCGCCCCGACCTGGACGAGACGGCGGCGCTGACCGGGCTGCGCTGCGCCCACCTCGACGACCTGGCCGCACTCCTCACCGGCCCGCAGCCGCCGACCCGCCTGCTCGCCGGCGTCGACGCCCGGGTGGACCGCCTGCTGGCCACCCGGGCCCACACCCCGGCGGGGGACGCCGAGCTGGACGCCGCGCTCGCCGAACTCCGGCTGCGGAAGGACGCCTGGGAGGTCGCCCAGCTCCAACTGGCCGTCGACCACACCACGGCGGGCTTCGAGGACGTCGCGCGCGCCCTGCCCGACGCCCTGCGCCACCCCCGGGGCGAGCGGTGGATCGAGGGCGTGTTCCAGCTGCGCGCCCGGAGCGAGGGCAACGGCACGGGGTACGAGACCATCGCGGCGGCGGGCGCGCACGCCTGCGTCCTGCACTGGATCCGCAACGACGGACCGCTCGACCCGTCCCAACTGCTCCTGCTCGACGCGGGGGTGGAGACCGACACCCTCCACACCGCCGACATCACCCGCACCCTCCCGCTGTCGGGCCGCTTCTCGCCGGCCCAACGCGACGTCTACGAACTGGTGCTGGCCGCGCAGGAGGCCGCGATCGGCGTCCTGCGTCCCGGGGCCCGGTTCCGGGACTTCCACCGCGAGGCAATGCGGGTCATCGCCGAGGGACTGCACGCGTGGGGCATCCTGCCGGTGTCGCCCGAGGAGGCGCTCGCCGACGACAGCGGCCTGTACCGCCGCTACACCCTGTGCAGCAGCGGGCACATGCTCGGCATCGACGTGCACGACTGCGCGCGGGCCCGCGCGGAGGCCTATCTCGACGGCGTGCTGGAGGAGGGCCATGTCCTCACCGTCGAGCCCGGCCTCTACCTCCAGCCGGACGACGAGACGCTGCCGCCCGAGCTGCGCGGCATGGGCGTGCGGATCGAGGACGACCTGGTGATCACCGCGGACGGGGCGAAGCTGCTCTCCGGCGCGCTGCCCCGTACGGTCGACGGCGTCGAGGCGTGGATGGCCCGCCTCCTGGACAGCTGACAGCGCCGAGCTCGACAGCACCGGCCTTCGACCGATGAGGCACCGCGCAACGTGACATTGTATAGTGCGGTGCCACATCATTGAAGGGGAACGCATGAGTGAGCTGAAGTCCCGCAAACTCATCTCGGTGCAGGAGCATCTGCGCGACCAGGTCGCCAACGCGCTGCGCGCCGCGCTGATCGCGGGGGAACTCCAGCCGGGCGTGATCTACTCGGCGCCCACGCTCGCCGCCGAGTACGGCGTCTCCGCCACGCCCGTGCGCGAGGCCATGCTGGATCTGGCCCGCGAGGGCCTGGTCGAGGCGGTGCGCAACAAGGGGTTCCGCGTCACGGAACTCTCCGAGCGCGACCTGGACGAGTACACGGAGATCCGCGCCCTCATCGAGATCCCCACCATCGGCCGCGTGACCCGCACCGCCTCCCGCGAGCAGTTGGAGGCGGTGCGTCCGGTGGCCGAGGAGATCGTGACCGCCGCGCAGGGCGGCGACCTGATCGCCTACCTGGAGTCGGACCGCCGTTTCCACCTCGACCTGCTCGCCCTCGCCGGGAACGCGCGCCTGGTGGAGACCGTGGCCGACCTGCGCAAGCGCTCCCGGCTCTACGGGCTCACCGACCTGTCCCAGGAGGGGGCGCTGGTGGGTTCGGCGCGGGAGCACACCGCACTCCTGGACATCATGATCGCGGGCGACGCGGAGGGGGCCGAGGAGCACATGCGCCGCCATCTCGCGCATGTGCGGACCCTGTGGGCGGACCGGAAACGGGAAGCCGAACGCGCCGCCCCGCCGCGCAAGCTCGGCGCACGCTGACGCGAAGCGCGGTCGGGGCCGGGGCATGGTGACCCCGAAGTCGGCGCGGGGTGGCGTGCGTTGACGTAACGGCCCCGCGAGGGGCGGCACGTCTTGCAGCCGAGGGCCGCACGGAACGCCGCGCAGGGTGACGCCGAAGTAGGCGCGGGGCGGCGCGCGTTGCGGCAGCAGTCCGCGCGGGGTAGGGGCGGCGTATGTTGGCGCAGCAACCCACGCGAAGCGGGCATGACTTGGCACCGAAGACCGCGCGGAACGCCGCTCATGTTCGCGCCGAAGTCGGCTCGGGGCGGCGCGTGTTGCCGTAACGGCCCCGCGAGGGGCACGGATGCGGCTCGGCGTCGGCGGGGCACTCAGCTCCGTCCCCTCGGCATCCCCTCCTCCGCCTCCACCCCCGCCGTCCCCTCCTTCCGCCGGTGGGCCGCGACGGCGACCACCAGGTCCTGCCAGCCCATCCCGCACGTCTTCACGACCAGCGGCCGACCGGCCGGGACGTCGCCCCATGAGCCGTTCAGCTCCGCGAGGGTGACGAGGTCGTCCGGGGCGAGCGCGCCCTCGCGGATCGCCATGACGACGTCGCCCGCCTCGCGGAGGGCGGTCGCGCGGCTCTCCACCAGGACGGTGGCGCGCCCCATCAGCACGCTGTCGAGCTCCCGCACGTCCGGTTCGTGCGAGCCGACCGCCAGCACCACCGCGGCGTCGCGCACCAGCCTCCCGTCGACCACCGGTTCGCGTGCGGACGTCGCGGTGACGACGACGTCCGCGCGCCGCACCGCGGCCGCCGCTCCCCCGTCGTCCGCCGTCAGACTCCGGTCCGCCCAGCCGGGCACGGGCCCCCCGCGCCGAGTGACGACCGTGACGTCGGCCACCGGAACATGGGCCCGTACGGCGGCCACGTGCCCCTCCCCCTGGGGGCCCGCGCCGAAGACCACCAGGCGCAGCCCCCCGCCCCCGCCGGCGAGCGCGCGCAGCCGGTCCAGGCCGGCCGCGACTGTGACGGCGGGGGTGCGCAGGGTCGTCAGCGCCACCCCGTCCAGCTGGGCCACCGGCGTCAGGGTCGCGCTGTCGTGCAGCAGATACGTGGCGTTGATCCGCCGCAGCCCGCGCGCCGCGTTGCCGGGCGCGACGGTGGCGATCTTCACGCCGAACCAGCCGCCGGACTCCGAGGGCATGAGCAGCCCCTGCCCGTGGGCCAGCGGCACGACCGCCCGCGGTATGTCGCCGTCCGGGTCGAGCCCCCCGGCCAGCGCCGCCCGGATCGCGGCGACGGCCCCGGCCGGACCGAGCGCGAACACGTCCGCGGCGTCGAGCTTCACCGTCATCGCAGCACGAACCCGGGTACGAGGGTGTCGTCGGGATCGACGGTGAAGCGGCTCGCTCCGGTGGCGTACGCGGTTCCCGTCACGGCCGGGACGACCGCGGGGCGGCCGTGGGCCGTGGTGTCCCGTTCGATCCGGGCGCGGAAGACGGAGCCCACCACCGACTCGTGCCTCAGCTCGTCGCCGAGGCGCAGTTCCCCGGCGTCGGCGAGGAGCGCCACCCGGGCCGCGGTGCCCGAGCCGCACGGGGAGCGGTCGACCTGGCCGTCCGCGAACACCGTGACGTTGCGGTGGTGCAGCAGCAAGGTGCCGTCGGGCCGTTCGACCGGGTCGCCCGCCTCCTCGGTGAACACCGTCCCGTAGACGCCGGACAGCCGGGCGTCCTCGGGGTGTTCGGCGGCGTGGGCGGCGTTCAGCGCGTCGCGGATCTCGCGGCCGGCCGCGACGAGCGCGGTGACGTCCCGCGGCCGGACCCGCAGGCCGAGCCGGTGGGCCGGGAGCACGGCGTACATGGCGCCGCCGTAGGCGATGTCGACGGTGACGGGGCCCTGCGAGGTGGCCACCTCGACGCCGCGCGCGTGGACATGGCCGGGGACGTTGACGAACGTCACGTCCGCGACCCGGCCGCCGACCGTGCGCACGCTCGCCGTGACGCGGCCGGAGGGGACGTCGATGACGACGTCCGTCGTGCCGTCGGCCGGCGCCGGGACCAGGCCGGTGGCGACCGCCCAGGCGCCGAGGGCGATCGTGCCGTGGCCGCAGGCCGTGGAGAAGCCGTCCTTGTGCCAGAAGAGGGCGCCGAGGTGGGCCCCGGCGTCGTCTGGCGGCACCAGGAAGGCCCCGTACATGTCGGCGTGGCCGCGCGGTTCGCCGCACAGCAGGGCCCGGGTCCACTGCACCCCGGCGTCGGCCATAGCGGCCGTGCGGCGCTCCGCGACGGTGGGCCCGTGCCCGGTCACGGCCGACGGGGGCACAGACACGATCCGGAACGGTTCGCCCCCGGTGTGCCAGTCGACCGTGTCGATCGGCCCGGTGTACGCCGTCCCGACCGGCCCGGTGTAAGGATCGGAGGTCATACGGTGAATCCCGTCGGATAGGGGTCCGTGGGGTCGAGGAGGTACTGCGCGGTCCCGGTGATCCAGGCGCGGCCGGTCACGGAAGGCAGTACGGCGGGCCTGCCGCCGACCGTGGTCTCCGCCAGGATCCGGCCCGTGAAGCGGGAGCCGATGAAGGACTCGTTGACGAAGTCCTGCCCGGTCCTCAGCAGTCCCCGCGCGTGCAGTTGGGCCATCCGGGCACTGGTTCCCGTCCCGCAGGGCGAGCGGTCGAACCAGCCGGGGTGGATGGCCATGGCGTGCCGCGAGTGCTCGGCGGTGGAGCCGGGCGCCTCCAGGTAGACGTGGTGGCAGACGTCGATCGCGGGGTTCTCCGGATGGACCACCGGGTTCCGCTCGTTGATCGCCCCCATGACGGCCAGGCCCGCCTCCAGCAGCCGTCCCTTCTCCGCCCGGTCGTAGGGGATGCCGAGGTCCTCGGTGCGCACGATGGCGTAGAAGTTGCCGCCGTACGCCATGTCGTAGCGGACCGGGCCGAACCCCTCGACCTCGACGACCTGGTCCAGCGCGTGGCTGTAGGAGGCGACGTTCTCCAGGGTGACGGACTCGGCGCGGCCGTCGCGCACGGCGACCCGTGCCGTGACGAGGCCGGCGGGGGTGTCGAGGCGGATGAGGGTCTCCGGTTCGACCGCCTCGACCATGCCCGTCTCCACGAGGACCGTCGCCACGCCGATGGTGCCGTGGCCGCACATGGGCAGGCAGCCGGAGACCTCGATGAACAGCACGCCGAAGTCGGCGTCCGGCCGGGTCGGGGGCTGGAGGATCGCTCCGGACATGGCCCCGTGCCCGCGCGGCTCGCACATGAGCAGGGTGCGCAGTCCGTCGCGCTCGGCCAGGAACCGCTGCCGTCGCTCGGCCATCGTCGCGCCCAGCAGGACGCCCACCCCGCCGGTGATGACCCGGGTCGGCATGCCCTCGGTGTGCGAGTCGACCGCGTGGTAACAGACCGTGGAGCGCACGTCAGTTCACCCCCGCGTCGATGAGGGCCTGGGTGGCGGCGCGGACGACGGCCTCGGTCTCCGGGGCCAGGGTCTGCCGGGGCGGACGGCAGCCGCCGCCGGTCCGGCCGATCATGTCCTGGCCGAGCTTGATCGCCTGGACGAACTCGGTCCTGCTGTCCCAGCGCAGTACGGAGTGGAGCTGCCGGTAGAGCGGGAGCGCGGTGTCCAGATCTCCCGCGAGCGAGGCGTTGTAGAGGTCGAGGCAGGCGCGCGGGAAGACCTGGGGGTAGCCCGCGACCCAGCCCTTGGCGCCGGCGACGCCGACTTCCAGGAGGGTGTCGTCGGTGCCGATGATCAGGTCGAGTCCGGGGGCGAGTTCGTTGATGGCGTAGCACCTGCGGACGTCGCCGGAGAACTCCTTCACGCCCACGATGAACCCTTCGGCGTGCAGCTTGGCCAGCAGCTCCGGGCGCAGGTCGACCTTGGTGTCGATGGGGTTGTTGTAGGCGGTGACGGGGAGTCCGGCGGACGCGACCATCGCGTAGTGCTCCAGGACGGCGCGGTCGTCGGCCCGGTAGGCGTTGGGGGGCAGGCACATGACGGCCTGGCAGCCGGCGTCCTTGGCGAACCGCGCGTGCCGCCTCGCCTCGATCGCGCCGTACGCTCCGACGCCCGGCATCACGGTGAAGCCCTCGGGGGCGTTGGCGACGGCGGTCTCCACGACGCGGTCGCGCTCCTCGTACGTCAGGGTCTGGTATTCGCCCAGCGAGCCGTTCGGGGCGACGCCGTGCAGGCCCTGTTCGGCGAGCCAGGCGACGTTGTCGCCGTACGCGCCGTGGTCGACGGCGAGGTCCTGGTCGAACGGGAGGCTCGTCGCGACGATGACGCCGTGCCAGGGCATGCGGGTGGGAAGGGAGGTGCGGTCCAGGTCCAGGTCCATGGGAACTCCTCAGATGGGGTCGGAAGTGGGCTCGACGGAATCGCGCTCGACGGAATCGGCGAGCGCACCGAGGGTGACGGGGGTCGCGATCAGCCGCTCGGCGGGGGCGTACGGCTGGTCGCGGGCGGAGACGAGGCAGTGGACGGCGGGCCCGCACATGCGTCCCTGGCACCAGCCCATACCGGCTCTGGTCAGCTGTTTGACCTGCCGGTGATCGGCTGCCGCACCGTCGGCGCGGGCGGACCGGACCGCCCCTGCGGTGACCTCTTCGCACCGGCAGACCGGTGTGTCGTCGGTCAGCCACGCGGGCCAGGCCGGGGGCAGGGGGTGTGCCTGTGCCATCGCCCGTGCGAAAGCGCGGTGCCGGGCCACCGCCCTGCGCTCCGCGGCCGGGCGGCGGGTGCCGGGGCGGCCGGGGGCGGCGAGGTCGGTGAGCACCGAGACGGCGGCGAGGCGGCCCTCGCTCACCGCGAGCGCGGCCCCGCCCACGCCGCAGGTCTCCCCCGCCGCGTACAGCCCGGGCACCGTGGTGCGCTGTCCCTCGTCGACGGCGGCGGCCATGGTGCCGTCGCCCGCGTCGGCGAGGTCGCAGCCGAGCGGGAGGAGCAGGTCGAGCTGGGGGACGAAGCCCCAGCCGACGCCCACGGTGTCGGCCTCGATCCGGCGCTCGGTGCCCGGGAGCGGGCGCCCGTCGGCGTCCAGGGCGGCAGTGCGCACCACGGCGACCCGCCCCTCCCCTTCGGCGCCGACGATCGCGGTGCGGGTGCGGACCGGGACGCGGTGCCGGGCGAGGGCGCCCGCGTACCGGGCGCCCTCGGCCCACTTGGCAGGGTTGCGCAGCAGGGCCGCGGGCCGGCGCAGCCAGGCCGAGGGCGCCGCCGCCTCGCACACGGCGACGACCTTCGCCCCGCGGGCTGCGAGGGCGGCGGCGACCGGCAGCAGGAAGGGCCCCGTGCCGCCGAGGACCACCCTGTGGCCGGCGACGACTCCCCCGCCCTTGAGCAGCGACTGGAGTCCGCCGACGGTGAGCACCCCGGGGAGGTCCCAGCCGGGGAAGGGGAGTTGGCGGTCGTAGGCGCCGGTCGCCACCAGCAGGGCCGGTGCGCGCAGCTCGACGGTCCGCTCCTCGGGTGCCCGGCTCCGGTCCACGGCGTGAACGGTGAAGCCATCTCCGTCCTCGCCCCCGTCGCGGGCCGTGGTCCACACGTGGTGGTTCAGCAGCAGCGTGAGCCGCCCTGTGCGCTCGTGGGCGGAGAGGGTGGCGCACAGCGCCCGGTAGGTGCTCAGCCCGTGGTGCAGATCGGCGGTCGCCACGGCTTCCCGCGCGAAGAGCGGGGGATGACGCCAGAACTGGCCGCCCGGCGCGGCGCCCGAGTCGACGAGAGTGACCCGCAGTCCGCCGTCCAGAGCGGTGGCGGCGGCGGCCATGCCGGCCGGGCCCGCGCCCACCACCACGAGGTCACGGGGCTCATTCGGCGCCACGAGGTCACGGGACTCGTCCGCCACCACGGGATCGCGGGGCTCACTCGTCATCCGGAGGTCACGGGGGTCACGGGGGTCACGGAGGTCACGGGGGTCACTCATCGTCGGCCTCCCCGGTCGTGACGGCCATGCCCGCACGGGCCTGCACCAGGCAGGCGCGCTGACCGCCCGTTCCGTCGACGGTCACCAGGCAGTCGTAACAGACGCCGATCCCGCAGAAGATCCCCCGGGGCCGTTGCCCGCCCCGGGTCGTCCGCCAGGCGACCCGGCCCGAGGCGACGAACGCGGCGGCCAGGGTCTGTCCCGGTACGAACGGCAACGGTTCGCCGTCCACGGTGAACGCGTTCACTGCGGTCACTTGGGCACACCTCCGGGGTTGAGGAATCGGTCGGGCAGAAGGCCGGTGTGGGCGGCCGGGTCCGCGCCACGCCACGGGCGGCCGAGGAGCTGGGCGGTGACCAGGGCGCCGGTCCCGGGGGCGAGACCGATGCCGGCGCCCTCGTGGCCGCACGCGTGGACGACGCCGGTGACACGGGGGTCGGGGCCGATGACCGGCAGGTGGTCCGGGCAGTACGGCCTGAAGCCCCGGTAGGCGCGGATCAGGTGGACGCCGCGCAGGAACGGGAAGAGGCGACATGCCTGGGCGGCGAGAGTGGCCACCACGGCCGGGTTCATCGAGGTGTCGAAGCCGACGCGTTCGCGGCTGGCGCCGATCAGGATCGTGCCCGCGCGGGTGCCCTCGACGACGCACGAGGTCTCCAGACCCTCGTCGCTGGAGGCGACGTTGGCCACGTAGTCGGCGGAGTAGACCTTGTGCCGGATCATCGGCGGCAACGGCTCGGTGACGAGGACGAAGCCCCGGCGGGGCAGGATCTCGACGGGTGCGCCGAGGCGGCGGCCGACCTCGCCGCCCCAGGTGCCGGCGGCGTTGACCACGGCGTCGGCGGGCAGCACCGTGCCGTCGGCGGTGCGCACTCCGGTGATCCTTCCGTCGGTCCCGGTGACCGCGGCCGCGGCCTCGCCGGTGTGCGTCCGGGCCCCGTGCCGGACCGCGGCGCGCAGCAGTGCGGCCGCCGCGAGAACGGGCTGGACCTGGGCGTCCTGCGGGTAGTGGACACCGCCGGGGAGACCGGGCGCGCAATGGGGTTCGAGTTCACCGACGCGCTCGACGGCTTCGGTGCGGACGCCCGCGGCCGCCTGGCGCGCGGCGAACGCGTGCAGGGCGGTGAGGGCTTCGGGTGTGCTCGCGACGACGAGGCCCCCCTTGGTCTCGAACTCGACGGTCTCCGCGCCGAGTTCCTCACCGGCCTCCTCCCAGAGGTCACGGCTGAGCCGGGCCAGCGCCAGTTCGGGGCCGGGCTCCTTGTCGGAGAGGAGGATGTTGCCCTCCCCCCGGCTGGTCGTGCCCGCGCCGACGGGACCACGGTCGAGGACCGTGACGTCGAGCCCCGCCGCGGCGGCGTGGAACGCGCACGCGGCGCCCACGATGCCCGCTCCGACGACGACGACTTTCATGGCCCTCCTTAGTGCAATGTCACATGCCATTGCTTAGGCTATACATCCGGACGACCCGAGGACAACGCCACCGCCCCGGTGACTTTCACCCGGGCACCCGACGACGGCGCGCCGCCCACCGGCGCGCACAGGGAGACGCATCGCTGTGAACCCGACCGGAAACCCGCCCCTGCCCGGGGACCGGCCCTCGAACAGGCCCACCCCCCTGAACGACCCCACTCCCCCGCACGGCCCCGCCCCCCTGACCGGGAACGCGTTCCGGACGGAGAACACACCCCTGACCGAGAACGAAACCCCGACCGAGAACGCCATCCCGATCGGGCACTCGCTCCTGACCGGCAATTCACCCCTGACCGGGCACTCGCTCCTGGCCGGTCGCGAGGTCCCCGGCGCCGGCGAGGTCTGGTACGCGGTCACCGCCGCGACCGGCGAACCGTTCGGCCCCCCGCACCGGGACGCCTCGACGGAGCAGGTGGCCGAGGCGGCCCGGCTCGCCGCGGCGGACGCCCGCGCCTTCCGCGCCCTGCCGCCCGAGCGGCGGGCGGCCTTCCTCGACGCCTGCGCGGAGGAGATCGAGGCCCTCGGCGACGCCCTGCTGGAACTCGCCGCCCGGGAGACCGGACTGCCGCCGGCCCGGCTGACCGGTGAACGGGGTCGCACCTGCGGGCAGTTGCGCCTCTTCGCCGACCTCGTCAGGAGCGGGAGCGCCCTCGGCGCCCGGATCGACTCCGGCCCCTCGGGCACGGACGTACGGCTCCGGCGCGTCCCCCTCGGCCCCGTGGCCGTGTTCGGTGCGAGCAACTTCCCGCTGGCCTTCTCGGTCGCCGGCGGAGACACCGCGTCCGCGCTGGCCGCCGGCTGCCCCGTGGTGGTCAAGGCGCACCCGGCACACCCGGGCACCGGGGAGGCGGTGGCCCGCGCCGTCACGGCCGCCGCCGCGCGCACCGGCATGCCGGCCGGTGTGTTCTCCCTGCTGGTGGGCCGGGGCCACGACGTCGGGCTCGCCCTGGTCGGCGATCCGCGGATCACCGCGGTGGGGTTCACCGGCTCCCGGACCGGCGGGCTGGCGCTGATCGCCGCCGGGCGGTCGCGCCCGGTGCCCGTCCCGGTCCACGCCGAGATGTCCGCGGTCAATCCCGTGATCATGCTCGACGGGGCCCTCGCCGAGCCGGAGGCCGCGGCCGACGCGTACGTGGCGTCGCTGACAGCCGGCGCGGGGCAGTTCTGCACGAACCCCGGCCTCCTGCTGCTGCCTGCCGGACCGGCGGGCGACGCCTTCCTCGCCGCCACAGCCCGGGCCGTGAAGGCCACGGAGGGGCAGGTCATGCTCACCCCGGACATCGCCCGCGCGTACACCGAAGGCGTACGGCGGTGGGAGGACGTACCGGGCGTACGGGAGGTGGCGCGCGGCGCGGCCGGGACCGGCCCGTACGCACCGGCCCCCGTCGTCCTGGCGTGCGACGCGGCCACGTACACCGCGCACGGGGACCTCGCCGGCGAGGTCTTCGGCGCGGCCGGGCTCGCCGTGCGCTGGTCGGGAAAGAACGAACTCCACTCTCTGCTGGAGGCGTTGGAGGGCCAGCTGACGGCCACCCTGCACGCGACGGACGCCGACCGGACTACGGCCCTCGGGCTGCTGCCGGTGCTGGAGGAGCGGGCCGGCCGCGTTCTGTGGGGCGGCTGGCCCACCGGCGTCGAGGTCAGCCACGCGATGGTGCACGGGGGGCCGTGGCCGGCGACGAGTTCGCCCGGCACGACGAGCGTCGGCGCCCTCGCCGTCGAACGCTGGCTGCGCCCGGTCTGCTACCAGTCCTTCCCCGACGCCTTCCTGCCCCCCGAACTCCGCGACGGCAACCCCCTGCGGGTCCCCCGGCAAACCGGGGCGACGCTCACCCCGGGAGCCTGAACTCCGGCAGCAACAGGGCCTCGTGGGCGGGCCGCCCCTCCGTCGGGGGCGGCATGGAGCCCAGGGAGCGCAGCAGGGTGTTGCGCTGCTCCAGCGCCCGGGCGGTGGTCGGGAAGAGGGCGGCCTCGCCCTTGCCGACCTGATCCTGGTTCAGGGTCACGAACGCACGGGTGTCACGCTCGTAGGCGGCGAAACCCGCGGCGTGATCCCGCTCGGCCGCCAGCGATCCGGCGAGCATGTACGCGCCGACCAGGGCGAGGCTGGAGCCCTGGCCGGTGAGGAAGGAGGGCGCGTACGCGGCGTCGCCCACCAGCGCGACCCTGCCGCTGGACCAGCGGGGCATGCGGATCTGGCTGACCACGTCGAAGAACAGGTCGTCCGCGTCGCGCAGGGCGGCGAGCATGCCCGGGACCTCCCACCCCGCGCCGTCGAAGACCTGGGCGACCAGGGCCCGTTGGGCCTCCGGGTCACGGAACGCGTCGAACGGCGGTTCCGTGCGGGCGAAGTTGAGCAAGCCGTGCACATCGCCGTCGTCGCCGCCCACGTCGTACAGCACGGCGGCCCGGCCCGGAGCGTTCCACATCGCGGCCTCACGGACGAGCCCGAAGGCGTTGCGCAGGGTGAACCCGGCGAAGCAGTAACCGAGATAGCGGTGGAACCGCCCCTCGGGTCCGAACAGCAGCGCGCGGGTGTGCGAGTGCAGCCCGTCCGCCCCCAGCACCAGGTCGAACGTACGGCTGCCCGCCCCGCGGAAAGTGACGTCGACCCCGTGGCGGCTCTGGTCGAGGCTGTCGATGGAGTCGTCGAACAGGAACTCCACGTCGTCACGGACGGCCTCGTGGAGTGCGCCGGCCAGCGCCCCGCGTCGCACCTCCAGGTCTCTTCCCGCGACCCCGCCTGTGACGGCGTGCGGGTCGAGCGAGGCCACCTCGGAGCCGTCCTCGTCGAGGAAGGTCAGCCGGCGCAGATCGATGTGCGCGTCCCGCAGCCGCGGCAGGATCCCCATCCGCCGGACGACGTCGAGCGCGGTGCCGCGCACATCGATGGGATAGCCGCCGTCGCGGACCCTGCCCGCCTTCTCGACCACCGTGACCGCGAATCCGTAGCGGTTCAGCCAGTACGCGAGGGCGGGCCCCGCGATGCCGGCCCCGGATATCAGGACCGTACGCCCCCGTCCGGCGGGACCGTTCACCAACGTGTCGACGCGGGTCATGCCTTGACTCCTTTGCTCAGGGTACGGACGACGAGCAGGGACAGTGCCGTGACGGCTCCGGCCAGGACTAAGCCGACGACGTAGGCCGATTCGGCCGGGAGGTCCGACCCGGCGGGGTCCTGGCGGTGAGGATCGCGCCGCTGATCTGGACCCCCACGGCGAAGCCGATCACGCGCGTCACCAGGACCAGGCCGGTGGCGATGCCGGTGTCACCGCGGTCGACGGAGGTGGCGGTGCTGGTCACCAACGCCGTGACACAGAGCCCGTTGGCGAGCGCGATGAGCATCTTGCCGGCGACGAGATGCCAGACCTCGGTGTGTACGGCCGCCAGGCCGAGCAGGCCGACGGCCATGACGAGGACCCCGGCGGTGACCACGGCACGCGAACCGAACCGGCGCGTCCCGAACCCGCCGGCCGGCCCGGCCAGTGACGCGGCCACGGCCCCGGGCAGCAGGAAGAGGCCGATCTGCGTCGCGCTCGCCCCGAACCCGTACGCGTCGGCGGGTACCGCGAACAGCGCCGGGACGAGGTAGGCCGCCACCGACGTACCGACGCAGATCATGAACGTCAGCACGCACGCTTTCCACACCTCGGGCCGCCCCACCATGCGCAGATCGACCATCGGCGAGGCCGCGCGACGTTCGACGGCCACCCACCCGGCGGCGAAGGCTGCCAGCAGCACGAGAAGGGCGACGAGGACGAGGGGCCGCGCGACGATCTCGGGCGCCAGTGCCAGGACGAGCATGAGTGTGACGAGCGTTCCGCTCAGGAGGACCAGGCCGGGCCGGTCGATCCCGGCGCGCACCCGGCCGGCGCGGCGGATCCTGCGGCATCAGCCGGTGCACCAGCACGGTGGCCCCGATGACCGCGAACGTCGGCAGCGCGAACATCCAGTGCCGGGACAGCCCTTCGGCCACGGGTCCGGCCGCCAGCGTCCCCGCCATCGTGCCCCCCACGAACAGCCCGCTGACCACCCCGATGGCCACCTTGGACTCGCCCTCGGGGAGGTGTTCGCGCACCAGGATGAACGACAGGGGCAGCGCGCCCACCATCGCGCCCTGAAGTACCTGACCGAGCAGCAGTACCGGCAGGCTCGGCGCCAGTGCGGACACCAGGCCCCCGGCACAGACCACCGTCATTAGCCGGACGAGGACCTGTTTCCCGCCGTAGCGGTCGCCTAACTTCCCCGCCACCGGCGTGATCAGCGCGCCGGTGACGAGGAGCACGATGCTGAGCAACGCCCCTTCGGCGTGGCTCATGTCCAGCTCACGCCGTAGGAGCGGGAGCGTCGGCGTCACCACCGATTCCAGGGCGCCGGTGGCCGGCGCCAGCACCCCGAGGGAGCGGACGGCGGCTTTCCCGATGCGGAGCGGAGGAGCCGAAGTCGTGGTCATGGAGTTCCCTTCCGTCACGGCCCGGCGGGACGGAGCCGGCCGCGCGCGGAGCGACGCGCACGGTACTCACCGGACCAGAACTACACTACACCGTGCAGTGTAGGACGGTTAGGATGAGCCCATGCCGACCACCAAGACCCTGCGCGAGGGGTCCACGCGGAAGCGGGCCGCCATCCTCTCGGCGGCCCGGGAACTGTTCCTCGCCGACGGTTTCGACCGCTCCAGCGTCGACGCGGTCGCCGCGCGGGCAAAGGTGTCCAAGCGAACGGTCTACGACTACTTCGGCGACAAGCGGACCCTGCTGCGGGCGGTCGTCGACTCGGTCGGCCAGTCGCTGGTCAGCACGGTCCGGCGCACCCTCGACGACACCCTCACGGACCTGACCGAGCCCGCCGAACTGGAGGACGGCCTGGTCGCGTTCGCGCTGCGCATCGCGACCGACATGCTCGGCTCGGCGGAGTACACGACACTGCAACGCCTGGTCCGGACGGAGTCCGGCCATCTGCCGCAGCAGGACTACAACCCGATGGCGGACACCCCCGACGAGGCGATCGCGGAGCGGTTCGCGGCTTTCGCCGAGGCCGGGCTGCTGGACGCGCCCGACGCCCGGCTGGCGGCCGACCAGTTCCTCGCCCTGACCTTCGGCGTCGCACTGGACCGCCTCGGTTCCGCGAACGCCGCGCAGGACCCCCGCGTACGCCCACTCGTCGTCGAGGGAGTACGGACGTTCCTCCGCGCGTACCGGCCCGATCGGAGCGCGGGCGTCACGCCGTGACGTGGGCGGGTGCCACGGTCACGTCACCGAGGACATCGGTCCCTTCCCCAAGAGCCACCAGGTCACCGGCGTGCCCCTTGCTGTCGACCCCCGACCAGAGCTGAACGCGAAGGCGAGCGTGGCAGGGACCGCGGCCGTGCACGCACCGCACGGAACTCCGGCCCGAAGCGTGACGAACCGCGACCCGCTTCCTTACGCGACTGTGCCCACCTCGAACGAGGTGGGCACAGTCGGGCAGGCGCGAGACTCAGTGGGCGGCCTTGAGGCCGACCACGCTACCGACGATCAGCACCAGGAAGACGACCTTCAGCGCGCTGACCGACTCGTCGCCGGTGATCATGGCGTACACGACGGTGAGCACCGCCCCGATCCCCACCCACACCGCATACGCGGTACCGACGGGCAGATCCCGCATCGCGTAGGCCAAGCCGCCCATACTCGCGGTCAGTGCTACGGCGAAAACCAGGGACGGGGTGAGCCGGCTGAAACCTTCGGACTTGCCCAGGGCCGTAGCCCACACGGCTTCCAGAACGCCCGAGAGAGCAAGAATGATCCATGACATGACAGCCTCCAGTACGGGCCGTCTTGTCGCACACCGGGTACGGCACCCCTCGTCCGGAAGCCCCGTTCTCGGGCTCCAGTCCAACGTCGCACATCCGGTCGTGGTTGGCAACGTCGACCACGCATCACCGCACGTCACCGGGGTTGCTCGGGAAGGCGGGGACGTCGTGACGCGACCGCGGGGCTCCAGGGAGCCGGGCACCGGGATGGCAGCTCGCGGGGAAACCGGGAGGAGTTCCTTGCCCTCCATGCCGAGGGCCCGGCCCGCACGGCCCCAGTCTGAGAGGTCCGTGAGGCTGACACTCCCGATGTGAGCGTCAAGAATCTCCGAACGAGACCTTGAAGACGTCGCGGACGCAAGCGACTCCGTGATGATTCGCAGTTCAAGAGGCTTCGAGAGTCAGGCCCAGCACTCGACCCGCTCCACGGGGGAAACAGGTCGAGCATCTCACCCGAATAATAAAATTGCAGGTCAGGAGCCCTTTGCGACCGGCTCCAAAATCGCCACGCACTCCACATGATGCGTCCCAGAGAACACCTTGAGAAGCTGGAAACTGGGCAAAATCGCAGTTCAGTGTCCTTGTCGCGTCGGCTCACGGGAACTGTGTGCGTCAGAGGAACGTCACCAGATCCCCGCGTACGAGGCTGCCGATCAGCTCAGAGCCCATGATCCACGTCCTGTTCTAGGATGGCTCAGACCATCTCAGCGGCCCGACGGGCTTCCGCTCCACCTCAGTGGAACCGAAGGACATGCCCCCACCCGCACGAGCTACTTCGTGCTGCCTGGGGGCACTTCCTTGCTGTTCCGTGAGTCCGCGGCGTCGTTGGCCAACCGCACCCACCTTGAAGGACGGCTTGCCGAGCTCCTGAGCGAAAACTTCCTGCACAAACACCGTCATCGCCCCCAGCCGTCCGAGGTGCGTTCCTGGGAGCGCAGCATCCCGGCGCTCACCAACGCGCTGATCGAGGCCGGGCTCGGCGAAGTAGAGATGATGCTCGAGTACGCGCTGCCCCTCACCAGCAAGCGCGCGGACGTGATACTTGCCGGTGTTCATCCGAGTACCGGAGAGCCCTCGTACGTGGTGGTCGAGCTGAAGCAGTGGAGCGAGGCCCATCCCGAGGAGGACGATCCGCTGCTGTGCCGCATCGACGCCTACCCGGATCCGGTCCTCAACCCGATCGAGCAGGTGCGGGGCTACTGTGGCTACCTCATCTCGTTCAACAGTGCATTGGAACAAATCCCCGACTCGGTCGCGGGAGTGGCCTACCTGCACAACGCGACCGACTTCGGCGTGGCGGGGCTCCGCGCCGTCGTGGAGGACGATCGCGGCCGGATATTCACCGGCGACCAGCGCGGAGCCTTCATCGGCTACCTGCGCTCCAAGCTGGCGGCGAAGCCGGGTGCCGAGGCAGCCGATACCTTGCTGCAGGGCAAGGTCCGGCCTTCACGGCAACTGATGGCCGTTGCCGCCGAAGAGGTGCGCAATCGAGAGCAGTTCGTGCTGCTGGACGAGCAGCGGCTCGCCTACGAAACGGTCATGTCGGCCGTGCGACAGGCCCGGCGGTCCAACCGCAAGCAAGTCGTCGTCGTGGCCGGCGGGCCTGGCTCCGGCAAGAGCGTGATCGCCCTCTCCCTGCTGGGCGACCTCTACCGGCGTGGTGTGCCGGCTCTGCACGCCACTGGTTCGCAGTCCTTCACCAAGACGATGCGCAAGGTCGCGGGCGCCCGCAAGCCCGAGGTCCAACGGCTCTTCCGCTACTTCAACAGCTTCATGGAGGCGGAGCCGAACGACCTCGACGTGCTGGTCTGTGACGAGGCACACCGGCTCCGCAGGACCTCCGCCAACCGGTACACGAAGGCCACGCTGCGGACCGGCCGACCGCAGGTGGCGGAGCTGATGGACGCTGCCCGGGTTCCGGTGTTCCTGCTGGACCAGCACCAAGTGGTGCGTCCGGGTGAGATGGGAACCGTGGAACAGATCCAGGCGGCCGCGGCCGTACAGGGGCTGGACTGCACGGTGGTCACGCTCGACAGCCAGTTCCGCTGCGGTGGTAGCGACGCCTACCTGCGGTGGGTGGTCGACCTTCTGGGACTCGAAGGAACCGCGCCCACCCCGTGGGAGCCCGACGACAAGGTGCAGCTCTTGACCGCCGAGAGTCCCCAGGAGCTGGAGGGCTTCCTGGCTGCGCGACGGTCCCAGGACTACGGTGCGCGCATCTCCGCGGGCTACTGCTGGAAGTGGACGACGAAGGTCACCTCCAGCATGCACACCCTGCCCGCCGACGTGGTCATCGGCGACTGGGCCAGGCCGTGGAACCTCTTCGGCGACCGCGCCCTGCTAGGCGCCCCGCCGGCGCCCCTCTGGGCCACCGACCCTGCCGGGTTCGGACAGGTCGGGTGCGTCTACACCGCCCAGGGCTTCGAATACGACTGGTCGGGAGTGATCATGGGCCCGGACCTCGTCTGGCGAACCGACCGATGGGTGGTGGACCGAAGCGCCTCCAAGGACCCGTCCTTCACCAAGGCCACCCCTGACGAGGACGTGGACCGCCTGATCCGCAACACCTACAAGGTGCTCCTGACCCGCGGCATGATCGGCACGGTTGTCTACTCGACGGACCGCGAAACTCGCGAGAAGCTCCGCTCCCTGATCCCTTCGGCGCTCTGACCTCGCGAGCGCCAGAGCGCACCCGATGCGGGGCCGGTGCATGCCGCTGTGGAATCCACACCCTCCGCTGCGGCTCAGGAGATAACATGATCGCGCTGCGCACCTTTCCCGGAAGGTACGAGGCTGTGGTTCTTGAGTTCGCCGCAATGAGCTGCGAGCAAGGAACGGTTGTGCCCGTCGTGTGGTGACACACGACGTGAGCGTGGACGCCCGGTAGGGCTTCCCCCTGCCATTCCGATCTCACTGCTTTGGAGTGGCCATGACCTCGGTCGAGTGCAAGCGTGCGCGTCGTGAACGGATCCGCGAGGTCCTGATCGACATCGCCTCCGCAGTCGTCTCCAACCTGTTGGTGGCGGCCCTGATGGCGATCGCAGGTCTGCTCTTCTAGTGCGGGCCGGTGGCGGGCCCGGTGAGCCCGCCACCTCACTCATGCGTCGGCTCTCGTCAGAACAGCCTCATCTCCGGGGCCTGCGACCCCTGGTCCTTCTGGCGTTTCCCCTTGCTCTTGCCCCGCCCCCGATTTCGGCCTGGCCTCGGCAGGTGGGGTTTGCGTGCCTCCACGGGCAAGTTCTCCCAAGTGGGCCGCAGACCATGGATCTCGACGCTGCCCACGAGCTTCTTGAGATAGTCCCGGGTCTCCTGGTCCGTGGAGTAGAGCACGGTGGCACGACTGGCCCGGGTCATCAGCACGTGGTACGCGTGCCGGATGAGGCGCGCGAACCCGTCGGCATCGACGCTGCCGGCCTTCACCTTCGGGTCGAACGAACCGGGGTCCGAGACCCGCTTGACGCCCGGCTCCGCGGTCTTGAGTTCCTTGCCCCGCCGGAAGACCCACTCGTCACCTCGGCGAACCATGTCATCGCCCATGAGCACACCGCACCAGTCCCATTCGAGTCCCTGTGCGGTGTAAACGCAGCCGATCTGGCCGAGGCCGTTCTCGTGCACGGACCAGATCTTCGACGGTGGTGCGTCGTCCTCGCAGAAGCTGTCGCTGTCCGCGTTCCACGGCCGGAACCACTCGCCGATACGGACGTCGGCCTCCAGTCTTCTCTCCTTGCCCAGCGGCTTCGTCCACGGCCAGCAGTAGCCCGCGACCATACGCGCGGACGCACCGGCGAACGCTTCCGTGCGAATGATCTGTTCGAGTTCCTCCGGGGTATCCGCCACTTCGATGTGCATCAGTCCGTCAGGGCGCCATTTACCGGGATCCTCACCCGTCACGCCAAGCAAGGCCTTCACCCAACGGACGTAGGCGTCACTGCCCCCGCATCGAAACTGTTCCCTCAACTTGTACTCGACGACGAGAGCGTTGTGCCGTTCAGCCGCTTCCTTGATCAGAGCGACGGTTCCGACTTCGTTCGGTCTCACGGACTGTCCCTCGTCCAGGAAGAACACCGTCAGGCGGGAGGCAGCCAGGAGTTCGTCTACCTGCGGGCCCGTGCCCTGGTCCTCGGGTTTCCAGAATTGACTGGTTGACCGATCCCGGAGCCGGTGCGCTTCGTCGCAGATCAGCACGTCCAAAGGCGGGTCGGGCGGGGTGACGAACCCGCTGAAGTAGGTGAACGTCTCCCTGAACTGTCGATCCCCGTAGCCGACGTGTTCCTGAAGGGCGCCGTTGAAGGCCCGGCTGCCACTGGCGTATTTGACCGTACGCCCCTGGGCCTCCAGCTCTGCCTTGATCTGCAGGCCGATGGCGCTCTTCCCCGTTCCCGCCCCACCCGTCACGAGAAAGACCACGCGCCGTTCGTCCGGTACCAGGGCTGGATGGGCCGGATCCGGTAGAACCTTCGACGCGGTCTCCAGGACTTGGTACGCAACCTTCTTCTGCCGACCTCGCAGAGTGAAGACGGTGTCGGCTCCGCGCGACCAGATCATGGCATCGAGCAGCGGGGTATTGCGCAGGCCCATGCTCTGCAGCATTCTCTCGGCCATGGAGGCCGCGCCTTCCTCGGCGAAGTTCGTCCTGAGATCGGACAGCAACCGCTCGCGCCGGTCACGCGTGTACACGCGGGCGTAGGATCCAGTCGGCGCATCCACACCGATCAGACTGCGTACGGATTCATCGGTGGCGTTGTGCAAGTACGCGAAACCGCCGCATTCGAAGTCTGCGCCCTGAAAGGGACCCCGGGGGCTAGTGAACGCCTCGTAGTACGACTCCAATTGGAGCGTCGGATGCTTCTTTCCCTCTTCGATGCCCGGCACGTGGAAGAGTTCCGCGACCGCCCTTTCCACCCGACTCACGGTTGACCAGCGCTTCAGTTCGACCAACTGGACGGAGGGCACGTGACGTTCCGGATGGCGGCCCACCAGAACGACGTCGATGAGGCGGGGATCACCGGGACAGACCGCCTCGTCGATCGTGGCCGCACATTCGACGATCATCTCTACGTTGCCCCGTCCCGCCGCGACCAGGTCGTTCGCAAGGCTCACGAGGCTCTCCGCCCATGCGGAACGCTCCGACTCCGAGGCATCCGCTCCCCGGAAGTACCGCCAACGGGCGGCAAGGTGCGGCACCATCCGGTCTCGCGAATCAAGTGTGAGCAGATCCTGCGCCGACAGTCGCAGAAGGAGCATGGACACGAGGTGGTTCCCCCAGGGCACGAGTGACTCGTGCGGGTGGGGGCATGTCCTGTCCAGGAAGCCCGTCGGGCCGCAATTCGGTTGGGGTGATCTTAAACAGGCCCCGGCCTGCCGAAATACGCCGCCCCGGCTGTCGGCCGGAACCGTGACGCTCGTGGCCGGATCACGCGATACGCGTCACCGGTCTCCCTTGAGGGCCGTCAACATGGAAATTGACGGCCCGTCCCATGCATCCTCATGGCCCAGCGATCGAAACGAATCGCACGGGTTGGGCCAGCACCGCTACCGCAGGCCCCGAGCCGGCGAGGCGCGCGGAAAGTGTTGCCTCCGCCAGCCTCGGCGGCAATGCCTCTGCGAACTTCAGACCTCGTACGGCCCGCTCATCGACCGCTGGAAGACAGAGCCGGCCCGCCGCACCTGCGGTGCGGCTCTTCCAGGAGGCGGCCGTCACGTCCTCACGCAGCCGGATCCAGTCGTTGACGCGCTGGCCCGGCACCGCCACCTCATCGAGGGTGGCCGCCAGTGTGGCGTTGGCCCGGTGCCCTGCCCATGTCCACCAGCGTGTGAGGCCGTCGGTGTCCCGGATGATGAGTGTGCCTCCTGGATGAACGCGTTCCAGGAAATGCCCACGCGCTTCATTCAGGGACCGGACCGCCCGCTGTGTGAGTCTGACCGGCAGATCTGCCCCCAGTAGCACTTCGCGTACCGCCCGCGACACTTCGAACGATGCCCCGGGGCCGAAGCCGGCGCTGCTCCACTTCGCCTTTCCACCCCCGTCCACAGGCTCCACGAAGCAGCGCTTCCGCCGCCAGTCGACGTAGGTGACGAGCCAACTCCGCCCGGCGAGCAGCAGGCGGCGCGGACCGTTCACCCGCTCGGTGAGCAGCGGTCCAGGCCACTGCCGCCTTCGTCCCTCCCGTACACGCGGATGCGCTGGACCTCGTCCAGGTGGCTGACGAGGTCGGGTGCCGACAGGAAGACAGCGGGCTCGATCCGCGGAACGACCCGCTCATCCATCCCGAGCTTGCGGGCCGCCCAACGCAATTGGCTACGGAGCTCCTTCGACTTGAGGTCGTTGAAGTGCAGCGGGTTGTTGATGGTCCGCGTGCGGTCGGTGCCGCGGAAGTTCCAGGTGGATCCGGTGTTGTGCAGCTCTCCGGGGTGGCTCTTGATCTCGACCAGGAACAGGCCGGCGGGGACCGCGACGAGGAGATCGCACTCGTTGATCCTGCCCGAGTGTGCGGTGAACGAGAAGGTGGCCCAAGCCCGGTAGGGCTCGGCCGCAGGCAGCAGTCTCCGTACGTGGTCCAGCGCCTCCTGCTCCCAGGCGTAGGGGGAGGGACGGTCCTGGAACCACTGCTGGACGGGCTTCGGCGGGCCGGGCTTGGGTACCGGCTTTCCTCCCGCTGCTGTCACTTTCCGGCCTCCATCGCACCCCGCGCCCAACCAGACGGGCAACCCACCTGGTAGAGCCTAGTGACCTGAGTCAGAGGTTTGGCGTTAGTTGGTTATGAGTCGTCCGGGGCCGAAGATTCCGCCGTTGTCACTGACCGATGCTCAACGGGGGGTGTTGGAGGGCTGGGTGCGTCGGCGGACGACCGCGCAGGCGCTGGCTCAGCGGTCACGCATCGTGATGGAGTGCGCGGAAGGCCACTCGATCATGGAGGTGTCCCGTCGGCTGCGGGTTGCGCCGGACACCGTCCGCACCTGGCGGCGGCGCTTCCTGGAGAACGGCTTGGACGGCTTGTGCGACGAGCCCAGGCCGGGTGTCCCGCGGAAGATTACCGACGCGGATGTGGAACGAGTGATCGTCAGAACGCTCGAGGAGACACCGAAGAACGCGACGCACTGGTCGACGCGCTCGATGGCCGCCGCGACGGGCATGTCGCAGTCGACGGTATCCAGGATCTGGCGGGCGTTCGCTCTGGCCCCGCACCGCTCGCAGACCTTCAAGCTCTCCACCGATCCGTTCTTCATCGACAAGGTCCGCGATGTCGTCGGCCTCTATCTCGACCCGCCGGAGAGGGCTCTGGTTCTCTGCGTGGACGAGAAGTCGCAGATCCAGGCCCTGGACCGGTCCCAGCCGGTCCTGCCGATGATGCCCGGGGTTCCCGAGCGCCGAAGTCACGACTACATCCGCGCCGGCACCACCACTCTCTTCGCCGCCCTGGAAGTCGCGACGGGCAAGGTGATCGGATCGCTCCACCGCCGCCACCGGGCCGTCGAGTTCAAGAAGTTCCTGGCCAAGCTCGACAGGGAAGTCCCGGCCGGCCTTCAGGTCCACCTGATCCTCGACAACTACGCGACGCACAAGACGCCCGAGATCAAGAAGTGGCTGCTGGCACACCCGCGCTTCCACCTGCACTTCACACCTACCAGCGCGTCGTGGCTGAACCTGGTCGAGCGGTGGTTCGCCGAACTCACACAGAAGAAGCTCAAGCGCGGAGTACACCGCTCCGTCCAGGCCCTCGAACGCGACGTCCGGGCCTGGCTGGCCGCCTGGAACGACCAATCCAGGCCCTTCATCTGGACCAAGCCAGCCGACGAAATCCTCGACAAAGTCGCCGCCTACTGCCACCGAATCTCTGACTCAGGTCACTAGCGCGCCTTCCCGAGACCACACGGTGTGCATGGTCATGCACAGATCCCTGCGATCAGGCGCTGTCACGCTTCATCAGCTGCTCGATGGCCGCCAGCACCTGGCCCACAGCCTCCGACTAGCCGGACAGCGCCGCCAGCGAAACCGACGGCCAGCCCTTGAAGCCCTTCGTCCGTTGCGCCGTGAGCTTCTGCTGAAGTCCGTCCACGGCCGGCAGGGCATCCGCGAAGGCAGACGTCGCGTCGCTTCCCAGATGGTGGGTGATGGACCCGAAACTGAAGGCGAGATCGTCCTTGGCCGGATCCTCGCGCAGTGACAGCGTCCAGACGGGAACCTCCCTGCCCGAGGCCGGAAAGTAGACGGAGAAACTGGGGTACGCCGCTCCGTTCCCCACAGGGCGCCCTGCCGCCTCCGCGTGATCAAGCAGCGCGAGGGCAATCTGCCTTTGCTCCGGGCTACGGCTCTCCAGCGCCGCGTCCATGTCGGCCCGCGTCCACTTCCGGCCCGCCTGCCCGGACCTCGACTGCGTCTTGTTCGCTGTGGCTACCTCGCCGTGGACTCTCGGGACCAGCACACGGTGATCACCGCTGCCCCTGTACTGGGTCAGCTCGACCGCGTAGACATCGGTCTGCCGCAACTGCCGGTTCAGGAACTCGACGATGGCCCTCAGTTCCAGGGGTATCCGGTCGGCCACGAAGAGCAGCCGCATCCGCCCGGCGGCGAGCCGCTCCTCGACCGTCGCCCAGAACTCCTCGGGGGACTGGCCACCCAACAGCTCCTGGTAGGCGTAGGCGTCCTCAAGGTGCCGCCCGTCCATCGCGCAGGTTTCCTCGAAGGTTCTCTGGAGCAGCGCAGCAGGCCAGTAACGCACCGCGTTGGCTGCGTAGTCGAGCATCTGGCCCACGACTTCCCGCCGTATGCGTGTGTCGGACGCCCGCTTGACCTCCACCAGGGTCGGCACCCCGTCCGCGTCCACGAACAAGTGGTCCAGCCAGTACGTGGAGCTGTTCTCATTGCTGGTGGGGACCCTCATCTCTCGCGCTACCAGCACGAGCCGAAAAGGCCGACCGTCAGCGAGCGAACCGAAGTCCAGGATCCGGGGGTGGCGCGCCAACAACGCCTGGAATTCGGCCTCGGTCTCGAAGGCGGCTGGCTCCAAAGCGTTCAGTCCCTCGCCCAGCAGAAACACTGGTTGTTCGGCCACTTCCATCCCCATCCCCTGAACATCGATCACCACTGCAAGCAGGCTTATCAGACTGCGCTGACAGCCGCGCATGGATCGGTCATGGCCACAGGTCCGCATCGCCGTCACGAAGGCCGGGCAGCAGCACGTCGAGGACCGCCTCTTCCTCGACTTGCACGGCGAGTTACAAATCGGCCTGCTGTAGATCCGTGCCCCAGGGAGCCTCGGCCGGCTGTCCTGCGAGTGGCAGGATGTCAGGCCGCCGCTCGGCCGATGCCCGCTGCGCCGACATGAGCACGCCGAGAGAAACCGGACTGGTCAGTGGCTGTTCACGCTCCAGGCGCCGACGTATTCCCGTGGCAGCTTCACCGACCCGACCGAGCCAAGCTCCTTGGCGGCCCGGGGCTTCCTCCCTTCTTACGCCTGCTGTTCGGCGGCATGCGCAACCACGTCGGATCAGATGCGGCCTGTCAGTGGGGCCTGGTACACCTGAAACTGCAGCAACCCACGGATCATCTGCAGAATATTTTGTGGCATAAATTCGTGTACTCTCTGGGGAGTTGAAATCGCCAGGGCTGGAGGTGGATCGTGCACGACCGTGGCAGCTCAGTGGCAGATCCCTCCATGCTCACACTGGCCCGCGACTCGCGCGGCTGGACACAGTCCGACCTTGCCGACGAGTTGTCACGACTTGAAGGAACCCGTATCACTCAGGGGTACGTCAGCCGAGCTGAAGCGGGCCGCATCCCCGTCAGAGATGGACGCGTGCAACTGTTCGCCGACGCGCTCCGCTACACCGCCGACCTACTGTGCCGCACTTCCGAAACTGCCGGGGCAAGCGTTGGGCTGATCCATCACCGCAAGCGCGCCTCCATGGGGGCACCTGCCCTGCGTCGGATCCACGCGACGTTGGCACTTACCCGCCTCCAGGTGGAGTCTCTGACCCAGGCGGCAGACTTCCATCGGCGTATCCAGTTCCGGCGCATTGAAGTCAACGACTTCGACACCTCTACGGACGCGGCGGAGACGGTGCGCGAGGAATGGAGTGTCCCCGCGGGCCCCGTCGATGACATGGTCGCCCTGCTCGAAGGCGCCGGCGCACTGGTCGTGGTCCGCGACCTCTGCACTACCGCGCTCGATGCGGTGAGCCAGTGGCCTGCAGGCAAGGCACCGCTGGTGCTCCTCAACTCCAATGCTCCCGCTGACCGTTCCCGCTTCAGTCTCGCGCACGAGCTGGGTCACCTGGTGATGCACGACGAGCCCGGCGAGGCACGCGTACAGGAAGATCAGGCCAACCGATTCGCCGCCGCATTCCTCATGCCCCACGACGCCATCCTGCCCGAGCTGAAGCCAGGCATCGACGTATCGCGCCTGCTAGACCTCAAGGCGCGGTGGGGGGTATCGATGGCAGCTCTCATCAGACGAGCCATGGACCTGGGCGTTGTCAGCGAATGGCAATACCGCACGCTCATGGTTGAGTTGTCCGCCCTGGGATATCGCACCAACGAGCCGACCACGATCCGGCGCGAAACCCCGCGCCATCTCGCTCAAGCCGTCACACGGCTTGAGGAGCAGCTCCACCTCAGCCCGACCGAGACAGCCCACCTGGCGGGGCTGGGTCGCGAGGAGTTCCACGAGATCTACGTGTGCGCTTCTTCTCCGTCCGGACACAAGGATGTGCCGGACTCTTCTGCGAGGTGATTCATGAGCAACACCCCCTCCCCGCGGCGGCGACCGCCCGCCTTGAAGACTCTGGACCACACCGTTGCTGCCCTGCCTCTTCTGCAGGGACGGGTACTGCTCCATGAAAACGCCCTCAACCTTCCGCGGCCGCGCCACGCGCTGGATGACGATTTCAGCGGCGTGGTGATGACCGGCGCCAAGGCCGACGAGCGCGCCTTCCACCTTCGCAGCACGGCGAGTTACGAAGGCACCCTCCTGATCGACAGCGCCCCCTACACAAGCTACGTCGCGACCGTAGACGAGCCGTTCATGGTGCCCACCGACGAGCTCTTCGCCTCAGTGGACACCTCGCTGGCCTTCCAGAAGGCACGCGGAGCGAGCGCGGCACTGACCCCGACCGGCTACATTCCGCCCTCGGACTCGAAGACGCTCAAGGCAGTAATACGCGAGGCCAACAAGATCGAACGCGCCGATACCATCGTGACGCTCCCGATCGACGTCATGTGGCTGAACCGCGAGAACATCGGTCAACTCATCGCGGTCTGCACGAAGATCCGGCACCCGAAGTCCATCATCCTGTGCGGCCAGTTCGACCCGCTAGAGCAGGCAAAGGGCATCCCGGCCAATCTACGTCGCCTGATGAATGAGGTCGCGCACATGTCGCTCCTCCGGACTGACCTGGCAGCACTCGATGCCATCGCGCATGGCGCCTTCTGTGCCGGCGTCGGTGTTCAAAGCTCCCTTCGTCACGCGATCCCGCCCGGCGAGAAGGCGCAAGTCGGCAAGCCTGGGGGCCCCATATATCCGAACGTGCTGATGCCGGAGCTCATGTGCTTCAAGGGCGCCGCGTCCCTCGCCAGGCTGTACAGCAACGTGGATCCCGCGACCTGCTCCTGCGAGGAGTGCGGTGGGCGTGGTCTCGATCGCTTCTTCCTGCCGGATGGCGATACCCGGCGCGAGGCCGACAATCACACCGTCCTCACATGGAGCGACTGGGCCACCGAAATGGCCGGCTACCAGCCAGGCACTCCGCGCAAGTCGTGGTGGCGCGACAAATGTGCGGCCGCGATCGACCGCTACGCGTTGGAGAACCAACGCATCGGCTTGGGCGCCAGCCCCAGGTCCGGATTCCAAGCGCCCGCGCCGCTCAAAGCATGGGCGACACTCCCCGTCACCCCGTAGCGAGTCGCGGGCTGGATGCTCAGGGGAGCTGGCGGTGGACGTCTTCCAGGAACTTCCAGCCGGCGACGGTATGGCGTCTGCGTACGAAGGGCCGCGGCGGCACCACCACTTCCACCGAGTCCCCCTGAAGCGTGAGCAGGCCGATGCCGAAAAAGTCCGCGCGCAGCACAGCATCATCCTTGCGCCGCAATGCGCCGTCCACCACAACCGCGCGGGAACAGAACGGAGTGAAGCGCTCGGCCTTCTCCATAGCCGACTCCCAGCTTCGGCCGGGCACGAACGCCATGTCGATATGGACAAGCTGCGCCGCTCGACGAGTGATCGACCCGTCCCTGCGGACCGCCGCGCCCTTCGGCAGGGACTTCAGCACCCGCCGCTCCCTCTCGCTCAAGGAGCTGACAGGAACCGGATCGCCCAGGGGCAGCGACATGAGGAGATCCAGCACGTCAGGCCGCGTCAGCGGCGGCATCCGATCAGCTGCCCGCCGCTCCCGCTCGAGCGCGTCATACCGATAGGCCACAACAGCTTCCGTCCCGAAGGCTTCGACAAGCGCGAGCTTCGCCTCGCGGGGCACGAGGTCGCAGGGAGCCAGCGCACCTGCGACGACATCCATCTGCCCTCGCGCCACGACCGACATGAACCAACCCGCTCTCGTTTCAAACTGACACCCTCGTCTGCGGAGCGTCTGCACACCGGAAGCACGAGCGGCTCACGTTCACACGATCCACTCGCCAATCCCCTGCTGACCGCAGCCGAGCGGGACCGACACCCCTAACCCGCCTTCCCCTGACCAAGACACGGGAACGCCTCAGCACTGACGGCCCAGGCTAGTACGGGCAGTCGTACGCCCGGCGGCCACCTCCTCAGATGATCGCGAGTTGGCCAGCACCCGTCATAGTCCGGCCAACAAGCGTCCACGGCGGCCCACGACGAACGACTGCGAGCCTAGCCACCACAGGCGGCCATGCCTATATCTGACCGAATCTTCATCCAGCCTGCCAACCCCCTTCCCCTTCTACCCCCGCCAGGCGGAGTGCGGCTGCGAGCATGCCTGTGCGGGCATTCGCACGGTGGGGAGTTCAGGTGCCACGAGAGCTCAACGAACGGCAGCAACAGGTGCTGCAATGGGTCGCCCGAGGCTGCCCTGACGGCGGGTGGGAAGGAACCGGGCACAAACTCAGATGCCAAGCCCTGCACAGCCGCGGACTGGTCAAAGTCTCCAGGAGCCAGGGGCGGTGGTCCGTCGCCCTCACCAAGGCCGGCCAGCAATACCTGGACCACGGATCCCATCCCTCGGAACAGCCTCGCGGCAAAGACACCGCTCCCGCGCCGCAGACCGGAATCCAGCCACCCGACGTGGCCAAGAGCAAAAAGTCCAGCGGCCAGGCGGCTGCGCCCGTACCGGTTCAGCGAACGAGCTTCCTTCCGCGGAAGAAGGCCAAGACCGTCACGGAGCAGCTCCTGGAAGAGCTCGCAGAAGCTGGCGGCCGCGTCGTCAAACGCGAAGCCAGCGGTCGGGAGACCGAGAAATGGCCGATCCGTGTTGCCGCAGCACGGCGGTCGGGAAAGATCCCTGCAACCAAGGAACTGCACGCCGGCTGGTGCCGCGACGGATACGAAATCCGGCTGGTCGACACCCCAGCCTGGCGCTTGGCCGTACTGTCACCCGTTGCCGTACCGGCACGGCTCCCCACTCCACACCCCGTGGTCAGAGCTCTGCAGGCGCACTCCCAGCCCATGGCACTGACCAAAGCCGTGCAGGGCAGAGCCTTCCGCCTCATCCACGCACTGCTCACCGCAACGCAGAAGCTGGGGTATGTCAGCGCGTTCGGTACGGCCGAGAGTGCACCCGCCCCTCATCGCCGGCGCGGCGGCTCTCCCCACTTCACCATCACGGCCCAGGGCCAGCGATGCGATTTCCTCGTCTTACAGGAACAAGACCGCACCGAACACGTCCCCACGAAGAAGGAACTCGCGGACGCCGAGAAGCACTCCTGGGTCAGGATTCCTCGGTACGACCACTCCCCCGCCGACCGCCTGAGAATCTGTGTCAGCAGCGGGCTGCCACACAGGGCCGGGGAGTGGGCCGATACGGCTGCACGCCCCCTTGAGGATCAGCTCGCCGAAATCGTGCAGGAAGTAGGACTTCGAGGCGAGGCCGCCGAACGCAAACGACTGGCCGACCTGGAGGCGGCACGGGAGAAACGGCGGCAATGGGAAGCCGCGATGCAACGGGCAAAGATCGACTTCGCCGAGGCAGCGCGAGTCCAGCACCTCGAAGCGCAGGAACAAGCATGGCGCCGTGCAGCGGGCCTGGCCAAGTACGTCGATGCCCTCCGCCTCCACGCACAGACCTTGGCGACCGGTCCGGAGAGGGACGGAGCTGAGGCCTGGATCGCCTGGGCCACCGACCACGTGGAGCGCCTGAACCCGCTCAACGGGACGCTCCGCCTGCCCGACATTCCCGAACCTCGCGCCAGCGACCTGCAGCCGTTCCTGCACGGATGGAACCCCTACGGTCCCGGCTACTAGTCGCGAGCCCCCTCGAATTATCACAGAGCGTAATCGAAGAGGAGAAGGTGGATCGCAGGTCTGACGCCGACCGACTCGGTCGCCGACTATCGGAAAGGGTGCCTCCCGCAGCAAGATCACAATCTGCTGCGGTAGGCCCCCTTCCGCGCCTGACGGCTCGTCAGAGATCGCCGACGGCGTGCGTCAAACGTGCGTCACGAGCGTCAAATCTGCGTCAAGATATCGCCCACAACGCCCACAGTGCACATAACGCACACTGCCCTAACCTGCAGGTCAGCGGCCCTTTCCGACGGGCTCAAGGATCGCGACACACTCGACATGATGCGTCATCGGGAACAGATCGAACGCCCGCAGCGTCCGCACCTTGTACCCCCCGTCCCGGAAGTACGCCAGGTCCCGTGCCAGCGCCGCCGGGTCGCAGGCCACGTAGGCGATCTTGCGTGCGCCCAGCCCCGACAGGTGCTTGACGACCTGCTTGCCCGCGCCCGCGCGCGGCGGGTCCAGGACGATCAGGTCGCACTCCGTGATGCCGGTGCGGGGCAGGACCTGGTCGACCTTGCCGTGTTCGATGCGGACCCGGTCCAGGTCCTTCAGGTTGTGGCGGGCGTCCTCGACCGCGCGCTTGCCGGACTCGATGCCGAGGACCGCGCCCTTCTCGCCGAGGCGCTGGCCGATGGCGCCGGCGAACAGGCCGACGCCGCAGTAGAGGTCGAGGGCGGTGTCGTTCTTGCGGGGCAGTAGTCCCTGCATGACCGCGCGGACCAGGGTGTTGGCCGCCTGCGGGTGGACCTGCCAGAAGCCGCCGGAGCCGACGCGGTAGGTGCGGTCGTCGGCGCGCTCGCGGACGAAGGCGCGGCCGTGGACGCGGTGGACGCCGCCGTCCTTCTCCTCGACGCGGAGCACGGAGACCGGCTGGTCGAGTTCGACCAGGGGGAGCCGGCCGCCGGGCTTCGGGGTCAGGATGACCTGGCGGTCGTTCGAGCCGGTGGCGGTGATGGCCTCCACCCCGGCGAGCTGGGGCCACTCGCGCTTCTCGACGCCGAGCTCGGAGACGCCCGGCGCGGCGATCAGGCAGCGGTCGATCGGCTGGACGTCGTGCGAGCGGTGCTTGCGCAGGCCGGCGCGGCCGTCGGCGTCGACGGCGTACTGGACACGGGTGCGCCAGGCCGGCACCTCGCCCGCGGGGAGCTTGTCGCCCTCGGCCGGCATGACCGTGCCGTCCCAGCCGGCCTCCTCGGGGGTGAGGCCCGCCAGCCGTAGGAGCTGCTCGGCGATGACCTCGCCCTTGAGGCGGCGCTGCGCGCCCGGCTTGGCGTGCTGCCAGTCGCAGCCGCCGCACATGCCGGGGCCGGCGTACGGGCAGGGCGCCTCGACGCGGTCCTTGGACGGCTCGATGATCCGAACCGCGTCGGCCCGCAGGAAGCGGGAGTCCGTGTCGCCGTCGGTGACCTTGGCGATGATCTTCTCGCCGGGGAGCGTGTGGCGTACGAAGAGCACCTGGTTCTCGGCGGTGCGGGCGATGCAGTGACCGCCGTGTGCGACAGGCCCGACCTCGACCTCGTACTCCTCCCCGACCAGCGACGACGTGGGTTCGTTCTGCATGAGGGGAGGCTCCAGGGAGAAAGGGGGCAAACGGTCGGGCCTGCGGCCGGACGACAGCCCACCAGTCTACGCGGGCGCGGCGAGGGCAGTGACCACGCACGCCCCCGCCGCCTCGCGCCTGCCGGACGGGGGCCTGACGTCCGCACGCCACCGCCCGGGCTCTCCCCTCGCGCTCTCACTTCTTGCGGTTCGGCTCCTTGTGCCTCCGCTCCACCGGGCCCCGGCGGACCGAGCCCGGGGCGTTCCAGTCGGCGCGCTTGCGGGCCCGCCTCTTCGCGGCCTCGGAGGACTGGAGCTGGTACGGGACGGAGGTCACCATGACGCCCGGGGTGAAGAGCAGGCGGCCCTTCAGGCGCAGGGCGCTCTGGTTGTGCAGCAGGTGCTCGTACCAGTGGCCGACCACGTACTCGGGGATGTAGACGCTGACCACGTCCCGTGGACTCTGGCGGCGCAGACCCTTCACGTACTCGATGACCGGGCGGGTCACCTCGCGGTAGGGCGAGTCGAGGATCTTGAGGGGGACGTTGATGGCGCGCCGTTCCCAGTCCTCGCGCAGTGCCTTCGTCTCGTCCGGGTCGACGCTGATGGAGAGCGCCTCCAGGTGGTCGGCGCGGATCAGTTGGGCGTAGGCGAGCGCGCGCAGCGTGGGGCGGTGGAGCTTGGACACGAGGACGATGGCGTGGACGCGGGAGGGGCGCACGCTCTCGTCCGCGGGCGTCTCGTCGGCGGCGATCTCGGCGGCGACCCGGTCGTAGTGCTTCCGGATCGCGGTCATCGTGCCGTAGAAGATGACCATGCCGAGCAGGGCCACCCAGGCGCCGTGGGTGAACTTGGTGGCGAGGACGATCACCAGGACCATGCCGCAGAAGAAGGCGCCGAAGGCGTTGATGGCGCGGGAGCGGACCATGTGGCGGCGTTTGGCCTGGTCCCGTTCGTCGGTCAGCAGGCGGTTCCAGTGCCGCACCATGCCGGTCTGGCTGAGGGTGAAGGAGACGAACACCCCGACGATGTAGAGCTGGATCAGCTTCGTGGAGTCGGCCCCGTAGATCCAGACGAGCAGGATCGCCGCGCCGGCCAGGAGCACGATGCCGTTGGAGAAGGCGAGACGGTCGCCGCGCGTGTGCAGCTGGCGCGGCAGGTAGCGGTCCTGGGCGAGGATCGAGCCGAGCAGCGGGAAGCCGTTGTACGCGGTGTTGGCGGCGAGGAAGAGAACCAGGGCGGTGGCGGCCGCGAGGACCATGAAGAGGAAGGAACCGTGGCCGAAGACGGCCTCGGCGACCTGGGCGATGACCGGGTCCTGGGTGAAGCCCGCGCCGACCGGGACGCCGTCGCGGATCAGGTCGGCCGCCGGGTTCTCGGCCATCTTGACGTCGGTGGCCAGGGCCAGGCCGATGATGCCGCAGAACATGGTGACGGCGAGCAGCCCCATCATCGCGAGCGTGGTCGCGGCGTTCTTGCTCTTCGGCTTCCGGAAGGCGGGGACGCCGTTGCTGATCGCCTCGACCCCGGTGAGGGCGGCGCAGCCGGAGGAGAAGGCGCGCAGGAGGAGGAAGACGAGCGCGAAGCCGGCCAGCCCCTCGTGTTCGGGCTTGATCTCCAGGTCGGCGGTGGGGGCGTGCATCGCGTCGCCGAGGACCACGCCCCGGAACGCGCCCCACATGATCATGAGGAAGACGCCGGCCACGAAGAGGTAGGTGGGAATGGCGAAGAGCTTCCCGGACTCCTTGACGCCGCGCAGGTTCATCAGGGTGAGCAGGACGATGGCGCCGATGGCGCAGAGCGTCTTGTGCTCGATGACGAACGGGATCGCGGAGCCGAGGTTCTCGACGCCGGAGGAGATCGAGACGGCGACGGTGAGGACGTAGTCGACGAGCAGGGCGCTGGCGACGGTCAGTCCGGACTTGGGGCCGAGGTTGGTGGTCGCGACCTCGTAGTCGCCGCCGCCGCTCGGGTAGGCGCGGACGTTCTGCCGGTAGGAGGCGACGACCGTGAACATGAGGACGACGACCGCGACGGCGATCCAGGGGCTGAAGTGGTACGCCGACACTCCCGCGATGGACAGCACGAGGAGGACTTCTCCCGGTGCGTAGGCCACCGAGGACAACGGGTCGGACGCGAAGACGGGGAGTGCGATGCGCTTGGGGAGGAGGGTCTCCCCGAGCTTGTCGCTGCGCAACGCCCGGCCGATCAGGATCCGTTTGGGCAGGTCGGTCAGTTTGGACACGCTGAGGATCGTAAGCGGAGCCCGTGGCCGAAACGCACGCCCTTTCGACGTGGCCCCGCAATCTCCTGCGGTCGGCGGAGAACGCCCCGTCATTCTTTAACGCAATCCTTGCGCCCGTTCGGTCTATTTTGCTTTCCCTTTGCCGGAGTGCGCGAGGATGCGGACACGCGGATGAGGGATCGACCGCCCCGGCGCATAAGCTCGACGTCGGGCCGCACCGCGGGTGCGAGCCCCGTTGTTTGCCCAGCAAGCTGAGAGAGAAGTGTGAGCAGCGTGGTTTCGCAGGTCAGCCGGATGACCAGGACGGCGGGGTAGGCGCACAGTGCACATCGTCATCATGGGCTGCGGGCGCGTCGGAGCCGCTCTCGCACAGACCCTGGAACAGCAGGGGCACACCGTCGCGGTGATCGACCAGGACCCCACGGCGTTCCGTCGCCTCGGGTCCGGATTCGGCGGTCGCCGGGTCACCGGGGTCGGCTTCGACCAGGACACCCTCCGCGAGGCGGGGATCGAGGACGCCGGGGCGTTCGCCGCGGTCAGCAGCGGCGACAACTCCAACATCATCGCGGCCCGGGTGGCCCGCGAGATGTTCTCCATCGAGAACGTCGCCGCGCGGATCTACGACCCCCGCCGCGCCGAGGTCTACCAGCGGCTCGGCATCCCCACCGTGGCGACGGTCCGCTGGACGGCGGACCAGATGCTGCGGCGGCTGCTGCCTTCGGGCGCCGAACCCCTGTGGCGCGATCCGAGCGGGGGTGTGCAGCTCGCCGAGGTGCACACGACGCCGTCCTGGATCGGCCACAAGATCAGCACGCTCCAGGAGGAGACGGGGGTCCGCGTCGCCTTCCTCACCCGGTTGGGCGAGGCCATACTGCCGAGCTCGCAGACCGTCCTCCAGGAGGGCGACCTGGTCCACGTGATGATGCGTACGGACGAGATCGCCAAGGTCGAAGAGGCCTTCGCCCAGGGTCCCGAGGAGGACGGTCACTGATGCGTGTGTCGATTGCCGGGGCGGGCGCGGTGGGCCGTTCCATCGCCGCCGAGCTGCTGGAGAACGGGCACGAGGTGCTGCTGATCGACAAGGCGCCGACCGCCATCTCGGTGGAGCGGGTCCCGATGGCCGAGTGGCTGCTCGCGGACGCCTGTGAGATCACGTCGCTGGACGAGGCGGCGCTGCAGCGGTGCAACGTGGTGATCGCCGCGACCGGGGACGACAAGGTCAACCTGGTCGTCTCGCTGCTCGCCAAGACCGAGTACGGCGTCCCGCGCGTGGTGGCCCGGGTGAACAACCCGAAGAACGAGTGGCTGTTCAACGAGTCCTGGGGCGTGGACGTCGCCGTCTCGACGCCGCGTCTGATGTCGGCCCTGGTCGAGGAGGCGGTGAGCGTCGGCGATCTGGTCCGGCTGCTGCGCTTCAGCCACGGCGACGCCAACCTGGTGGAGCTGACCCTGCCGCCGGAGTCGGCGCTGGCCGGCACCCGGGTCGGGGACGTCGCCTGGCCCGAGGACACCTCACTGGTGACGATCATCCGGGGTACGCGGGTGCTGACGCCGAGTCCCGAGGAGTCCCTGGAGGCCGGTGACGAGCTGCTGTTCGTGGCCGCCCAGGCGCGCGAGGAGCAGTTGGAGGACCTGTTGTCGGTCCGCCGCGATCCTTCGGAGGACTGACCGCCCGAACCGGAGGACTGGCCGGCAGAGCGAAGGGAAGGGGCCCGGGACCGCTGAGCGGTTCCGGGCCCCTTCCCCTGTGATGCCAGGTGTACGAGTACGTGTACGGGTCAGGCGTCCGGGTCGCGGAGCGCCGCGGCGGCCTGCGCCTTGCGCTCCTTCTCGGCCTGTTCCTCGGCCTCCATCTCGGCGAATACGTCGATGGGCGCCGGCGCCTTCGCGAGGAAGACCCAGGTCAGATACACCGCCAGCAGGAACGGTGGGATCTTCAGCGCGATGAGGACCCAGCCGAACTCGGTGGTGTCGCCCCACCAGTAGAGGGGGAAGAGGATCGCGCACTTGGCCAGCAGGATGAAGCCCCAGGCGTAACTGGCCTTGGTGTACGCCTTCTTCCGGCCCGGGTTCCGGGTCCGCCAGGAGAGGTTCTCCTTGAAGACCGGGCCGAGGATCAGGCCGATCAGCGGCACCCCGGCCACCGCGGTGCCGATGTAGGCGACCGCGAGGCCCAGGGTGTAGAGCATGCCCGGCAGGTAGAAGTCCTTGGCGTCACCCGTCATCTTGGCGAAGACGACGCCGAAGGCCACCCCGAAGACGCCGCTGAAGGCGTGCTTGACGGTGTCCCGGCGGATCAGCCGGACGGCGACGAGGGCCAGGGACACCGCCAGGGCCGCGATGGCCGAGGCGTTCAGGTTCTTGTTGATGGTGAAGATCGTGACGAAGAGCAGCCCGGGGAGGACTGTCTCCACCATGCCGCGCACGCCGCCGAAGGCCTCGAAAAGGGCGGCCTCGGTGACGGCCTTCGCCTCGTCGCCCTGCTGGGCGGCGTGCCTCCCGCCGGCGGGCTGCGGGGCCGTACGGTGGGGCTGGTCCGTTTCGGACGTCGGCTTGTCGAGAGACGTCACCGGCTACTCCTTGGCGAGCGGTCGGAGTTCGTATGTGGGGTTGAACAGCACCCGGCGGCCATGGCTCATGGCGACCCGCCCCGAGGCGATGATCCTGCGGCCGGGCTCGATGCCGACGATGGAGCGACGGCCGAGCCAGACCACGTCCAGCGGCTCGGTGCCGTCGAAGAGCTCCGCCTCCAGGGCGGGGACTCCGGCCCGGGGACGGAGGGTGACGGTCCGCAACGTACCAGCCACCTTCACGATCTGCCGATCGGAGCACTCGGAGATCCGGGTGCACCCGGTGGCCTGCGCGTCCTCCTGCAGCTCCTGGGACTCCAGGTCCTCCTGGGAGCTGGAGAGCCGGTCGAGCATACGGCGGAAGCGCCCGGAAGGGCGCGCCGCCTTCCCGGCTTTCTCGGATCGGGGAACAGCACTCATACCCGAAGGGTACCGGTCCTGCGGGCGGTACACGGAGGCCGTGGGCGACCACTCGAAAGGATGAACCGGCGCCCGTCAGTCGCGCTCGAAGCGGTAGCCCATGCCCGGTTCGGTGACGAAGTGCCGGGGGTGCGAGGGGTCCGCCTCCAGCTTGCGGCGCAGCTGGGCCATGTAGACCCGCAGATAGTTGGTCTCGGTGCCGTAGGAGGGGCCCCAGACCTCCTGGAGGAGCTGTTTCTGGCTGACCAGACGGCCGCCGTTGCGGACGAGGACCTCCAGCAGATGCCATTCCGTGGGGGTGAGACGTACGTCGCGCCCGGACCGGTGCACCTTCTTCGCCGCCAGGTCGACGGTGAAGCCCGCCGTCTCGACCAGCGCGATGTCCTCGGCGCCGCCCTCCTGACCGACCGGTTCCGCCCGGCGTACCGAGGCGCGCAACCGGGCCAGCAGCTCGTCCATGCCGAACGGCTTGGTGACGTAGTCATCCGCGCCGGCGTCCAGGGCCTCCACCTTCTCGTCGGAGGTGTGGCGCGCGGAGAGTACGAGGATGGGCACCCGGGTCCAGCCGCGCAGGCCCCGGATCACCTCGACCCCGTCCATGTCGGGCAGCCCGAGGTCGAGGAGGACGACGTCGGGGTGGCGGGCGGCGGCGAGCTGGAGGGCGGTCGCCCCGTCGGGCGCGGCGTCGACCTCGTACTGGCGCGCCTTCAGGTTGATCACAAGGGCGCGGACGATCTGCGGCTCGTCGTCGACCACAAGCACCCTGGTCATCGCGGACCTGCCTTTCTGCTGCACGGGGAGGAGGGAAGGACCCTGTTGTACGGGGAGACGGAGGGACATGCGTGGAGGCGGGCCGCGTACGCCCCGGGGCGCCCCGGCCCGCGGGGACCTGTCATGAGGTGGCCCGGGCCGGCAGCTCGGCCTCCGTCCGGACGCCGCCCGGCGCCGCGGTGAGGGTCAGGACCATGGTCAGCCCGCCGCCGGGAGTGTCCTCGGCGTCGAGGGTGCCGCCCATGGCCTCGGCGAAGCCCCGGGAGACGGCGAGGCCGAGGCCCACTCCGGCGCCGCGCGGGGCGTCCCCGTACCGCTGGAAGGGCTCGAAGATCCGCTCCTTGGCCTCGTCGGGGACGCCCCGGCCGCGGTCCACGACCCGGAGCTCGACCCGGCCGCCGAGGGCGCTGGCGGCCACGGCGACGGGCTCCTGGCCGGGGTTGTACTTGACGGCGTTCTCCACGATGTTGGCGACGACCCGCTCCAGGAGCCCCGGGTCGACGGCGACCATCGGCAGCGTCTCGGGGATGTCGAGGTCGACGCTGCCCTCCGGGACGCCGCCGAGCGCCATGGGGACCACCTCGTCGAGGTCGATCTCGCGGATCAGCGGGGTCACGGTGCCGGTCTGGAGGCGGGACATGTCCAGCAGGTTGCCGACCAGGTGGTCCAGCCGGTCGGCGCCGTCCTCGATGCCTTCCAGGAGCTCCGCCTCGTCCTCGTCGGACCAGGCCACGTCGTCGGAGCGCAGCGAGCTGACGGCGGCCTTGATGGAGGCCAGCGGGGTGCGCAGGTCGTGGCTGACGGCGGCGAGCAGAGCGGTCCTGATCCGGTTGCCCTCGGCGAGCCTGCGGGCCTGCTCGGCCTCCCCGACCAGTCGCTGGCGGTCCAGGACGACGGCGGCCTGGGCGGCGAACGCGCCGAGCACCCGGCGGTCCTCGGCGGGCAGCACCCGGCCGGAGAGCGCGAGGGCCATGTTGTCGCCGACCGGCATGTCCACGTCGGCGTCGTCGGGGCGGGTGACCGGGGCCGGCCCGACGGATCCGGCGCAGGTCCACGGCTCCACGTCGCTGCTGCGCTCCAGCAGGGCGACGGACTCCATGGCGAAGGTCTCGCGGACCCGTTCCAGCAGGGCGTCCAGAGCGGTCTCGCCGCGCAGCACACTGCCCGCGAGGAAGGAGAGGATCTCCGACTCGGCGCGCAGCCGGGCGGCCTGGTGGGTGCGCCGGGCCGCCAGGTCGACCACGGAGGAGACCGCCACCGCCACCGCGAAGAAGATCACGATGGCGACGAGGTTCTCCGGGTCCTGGACGGTCAGGGTGTGGGTGGGCGGGGTGAACCAGTAGTTCAGCAGCAGGCTTCCGACGGCCGCCGAGGCCAGGGCGGGCCGCAGCCCGCCGAGCAGGGCGGCGGCCACCGTCAGGAAGAGGAAGAGCAGGACGTCGTTGGCGAGGCCGGGAGCGTCCTCCATGGAGCGCAGCACCACCGCGAGCAGGACGGGGCCGACGACGCCGACGAGCCACCCCCAGATGATCCGGGCACGGCCGAGCCGGGCACCGCGGGCCATGGGCAGGCCGCGGCCCTTGGCGACCTCCTCGTGGGTCACGATATGGACGTCGAGGTCGGGCCCCGACTCGCGGGCGACGGTCGCGCCGACCCCGGGGCCGTAGATGTACTGCCAGGTCTTGCGGCGGCTGGAGCCCAGCACGATCTGGGTGGAGTTGACGCCGCGGGCGAACTCCAGCAGGGCGGCCGGTATGTCGTCGCCGATGACGTGGTGGAAGGTGCCGCCGAGGTCCTCGACCAGGGTGCGCTGGACGGCCAGCTCCTTCGGGGACGCGGAGGTCAGGCCGTCGCTGCGGGCGATGTAGACGGCGAGGATCTCGCTGCCGGAGCCCTTGGCCGCCATCCGGGAGGCGCGGCGGATGAGGGTGCGGCCCTCGGGCCCGCCGGTCAGTCCGACGACGATGCGCTCGCGGGCCTGCCAGGTGCTGCGGATGTTGTGCTCGCCCCGGTACTGCTGGAGGTACTCGTCGACCCGGTCGGCGACCCAGAGCAGGGCCAGCTCGCGCAGGGCGGTGAGGTTGCCGGGGCGGAAGTAGTTCGAGAGGGCCGCGTCCATCTTGTCGGGCCGGTAGATGTTGCCGTGCGCCATGCGGCGGCGCAGCGCCTGGGGCGACATGTCGACCAGCTCGATCTGGTCGGCCCGGCGCACCACCTCGTCGGGCACCGTTTCCCGCTGCCGGACCCCCGTGATCGACTCCACGACGTCGCCCAGCGACTCCAGGTGCTGGATGTTGACCGTGGATATGACGTCGATCCCGGCCTTGAGGAGCTCCTCGACGTCCTGCCAGCGCTTGGCGTTGCGCGAGCCGGGCACGTTGGTGTGGGCCAGCTCGTCCACCAGCGCCACCGCCGGGGCCCGCTCCAGGACCGCGTCCACGTTCATCTCGGTGAAGACGGTGCCCCGGTACTCCAGCTCCTGGCGCGGCAGCAGCTCCAGCCCGTGCAGCATGACCTCGGTCCGCGGCCGGTCGTGGTGCTCCACGAACGCCACCACACAGTCGGTCCCGCGCTCGACCCTGCGATGCGCCTCGGAGAGCATCGCGTACGTCTTGCCGACGCCCGGTGCCGCGCCGAGATAGATCCGGAGTGTGCCGCGTCCCATGGCCCCATTGTCTTCTTCCGTCCGGCCCTGTCGTGTGGAGGGCCGGTGGCGCCCGGTGCGGCTGCCGTCCTCGACGCTACTCCGCCGTGGGGCCTGGTTCGGTCCCGGGAGTGCAGGTGGGGAGCGTATTGACGGAACTCTGATGCCCGCCGGGGTGGCAGCGGGGGCGCTGGGGGAACGTCAGCCGTGTTCGACGACGTGGCCGTCGCTCAGCTCCAGGACCCGGTCGGCGAGGCCCAGCAGCTGGGGGTCGTGGGTGGCGACGAGGGCGGTGACGTTCTCGCTGCGGACGACCGCGCGGAGCAGCTCCATCACGGCGAGCCCGGTCTCGGCGTCGAGCTGTCCGGTGGGCTCGTCGGCGATCAGGAGGGCGGGGCGGTTGGTGAGGGCGCGGGCGATGGCGACGCGCTGCTGCTGGCCGCCGGAGAGCTCGCCGGGGCGCTGTTCGGCGTGGTCGGCGAGGCCGACGAGGGAGAGCAGCAGGGCGACCCGCTCGTCGCGCTCGGCCGGGTCGGCCTTGCGGAGCCGCAGGGGTACGCCGACGTTCTCGGCGGCGGTCAGGATGGGGATGAGGCCGAAGGACTGGAAGATGAAGCCGATCCGGTCCCTGCGCAGCTCCAGGAGCCCCTTCTCGCCGAGCCCCGACAGCTCGGTGCCGTCGACGGTGATCCGGCCGCCGTCCGGGGTGTCCAGGCCGCCGACCAGGTTGAGCAGGGTGGTCTTGCCGGAGCCGGAGCGGCCCTTGAGCGCGACCAGCTCGCCGCGGGGGATCTCGAACGAGACCCCGCGCAGGGCGTGCACGGCCGCCGCTCCGCTCCCGTACGAGCGGTGCAGGTCCTCGACCGCGACCATGACCGTGCGGGCCGGGTCCTCGGCCAGGGCCGTGCCGGACTGCCCGCTGGTGCTCTCGGTCATGCTGCTCCCCCGTACTCACGTGCTCACGTGGTCTGCGTCGTCGCCCGTCAGTATGTGCGTCCGGCGCACGGCCGGGCAATGGCCGGTGGACCGCACCCGCGGAAACGGCCGGTGGGCCGCACCCCGCGAAAGGGGTGCGGCCCACCGGCCGTTTGCTGCGAAGTGCCGCGCTGCGGAGAGCCGTGCCGGCAAGTACGGCGAGGTCCGCCGCGTGCCGCTAGCGGACCTCGGTGATCTCGGGTCCGCGCTGGAGCTGGCCCATGCCGCCGGAGAACTTCGAGCCCTCCTGCTCATCCTGCTGCACGCCCTCGGGCACCATCTGGGCGTCGTTGGGGAGCTTGAGGACGATCGGGTCGCGGGGGGCCATCGGCCCGTCGCCGCGGACGACCACGGTGTCCCGGAAGATCGTCTCCAGCAGCCCGGCGGCCTCCGGCTGGACGGCGCCCTGGCCGGAGATCACTCCGCGCAGGAACCAGCGCGGCCCGTCGACGCCGACGAAGCGCACGAGCTGTACACCGCCCGTGCCGTCCGGAAGCTGTACGGGGACCTGCGCGCGCAGCTCCCAGCCCAGCGGGCCCTCGACCTCGTCGATGATGCCGCCCTGCTGGGTGATGCCCGAGGCGATCTCGTCGCGGACCTCGCCCCAGATGCCCTCTTTCTTGGGGGCGGCGAAGGCCTGCAGCTGGACCGCGCTGTCGCGCAGCACCACGGTGGCGGCGACGATCGCGTCCCCGGCCACCTCGACGCGCAGCTCCATGCCCTCGACCCCGGGGACGAAGATGCCGCCCAGGTCGACCCGGCCCTCGCCGGGCTGGGTGACCTCGGTGCTGTCCCAGGGTCCGTCCGGCCTGGGGGCCGGCGGGAGGTTCATCCGACGGGCGCCCTTGGCGGCGCCGTCACTGCCCTCGGGCTCGTCGGCGACCTGCTCGGCCTCGCGCACCTCGTCCGCCGCGTCCTCGGCGGAACCACTCTTCTTGCGACGTCCGAACACGTCACTGTCCTTCCCGGTCGGATACGACCGAAGCGTAGCTGTTCCCACCGTGGGTGATCCCGCCCTCGGCGCCGTCCACCGACGCGTGGCCGCCGGTGGACCCGAAGCCCCCTTCGGCCCGCGCCGAGCCGGGAAGCTCCGCCACCTCGTGGAAGCGCACCTTCTCGACCTGCTGGACAACCAATTGGGCAATCCGGTCGAACCGTTCGAATCGCACGCTCTCGCGTGGATCGAGGTTGACCACGATCACCTTGATCTCCCCACGGTACCCGGCATCCACGGTCCCTGGGGCATTCACGAGGGCCACTCCGCAGCGGGCCGCGAGGCCGGAGCGCGGGTGGACGAAGGCGGCGTACCCGTCGGGCAGGGCGATCGACACCCCGGTGGGGAGCACCGCGCGCTCGCCGGGGGCGAGTTCCGCGGCCTCGGTGGTCACCAGGTCGGCCCCGGCGTCGCCCGGGTGTCCGTAGGCCGGCATCGGCACGTCCGGGTCGAGCAGGCGGATCAGTACGTCGACGGGGTTGCGGGTCACGGGTTCACCTCGAAGGCGCGGGCGCGCCTGACCTGGTCGGGGTCGGACATGGCGGCCTGGATCTCGGCGGGCCTGCCGTTGTCGATGAAGTGGTCGACCTTGACCTCGATGAAGAGGGCGTCGGCCCGGACCGCGACGGGCCCGTCGGGGCCGCCGATCCGGCCGGTGGCGGTGGAGTAGATCTTCCGGCCGTGCACGGCGGTGATCCGGGCGTCGAGGTGCAGCACGGTGTCCACGGGGACGGGGCGGACGAAGTCGGTCTCCAGCCGTCCGGTCACCGCGATGGTGCGCAGCAGCCAGTTCAGCGAGCCGAGGGTCTCGTCCAGCGCCGTGGCGAGCACGCCTCCGTGGGCGAGGCCGGGGGCGCCCTGGTGGGCGGGCTGCACGGTGAACTCGGCGGTCACGCTCACGCCCTCACCGGCCCGCGCCATCAGGTGCAGTCCGTGCGGCTGTCCTCCGCCGCAGCCGAAACAGTGTTCGTAGTGCGCTCCGAGGAGTTCGCCGGGGGCGGGCGCGTCGGGGTGCCGGTCCGGCGCGACGGCGTCTGCCGGGGGTGTCAGAGCTGCTGATGTTCCACTCACAGGCGCAGACCTTACCCGCGCGGCAGTCCGCGGGTCGCGCCGTGCCAAGCTTGGTTCCATGCAGCCTTCCGCACCGCCCTTCGACGAACGTCTCACCGCGCCCCGCTCCTGGTGGTTCATCGCCTTCGGGGTCGGTGTCGCCTGTGCTCTGATGCTTCTGCCGCTGGGCACCCTGCCGCTGCTCGCCGGGCTGGCCGGCGGCACGGTCGCCGCCGCGCTCCTGGTGAGCAGCTACGGCTCCGCCCGGATCCGGGTGGTGGCGGGGGCGCTCGTCGCGGGCGACGCCCGCATCCCGCTGTCGGCACTCGGCCGGCCCGAGGTGCTGGACGTCGAGGAGGCGCGGGCCTGGCGGACGCACAAGGCCGACGCCCGTGCGTTCATGCTGCTGCGCGGCTATGTGGAGACGGCGGTGCGGGTGGAGGTCACGGACCCGGACGACCCGACTCCGTACGTCTACCTCTCGACCCGGAATCCGCAGGGCCTGGCGGCGGCGCTGAGCACCGTCCCGACCGCCTGAGCGGACGTCGCGGGCAGGGGCTCCGGACCCGGTGCGGGTTCAGGGGCCCCGTGCGGGTTCAAGGGCCCTTCATCGCTCAGGGGCCCTCGATCTCCTTGGGCAGCTCGGCCGGGTTCGGGGGCTGCTCCAGCGGGGGCAGCTCGGGCAGCCGGTCCCAGGGGATCGGGTCCTTGCGCAGGTCGTTCCTGATCCGGTCGGCGAGCTTGCGGGTGTCGCGGCGGTTCATCGTGGCGCCGACGGCGGCGCCGATCATGAACGGGATCAGGTTGGGCAGATTGCGCGCCATGCGCTTCATGATCTGCTGGCGCAGTTCGCGCTTCATCTGACCGCCCAGCGCGGCGTTGAGCGTGGTGGGGCGGGTGATGTCGATCCCGCGCTCCTCCGTCCACGACGTCAGATACGCGGTGCTGCGCTGGCCGAGATTGCCGGGGGGTCGGCGGCCGTAGACCTCGTGGAGCTCGGCGACGAGCTTCATCTCGATCGCGGCGACGCCGGTCACCTCCGCCGCCAGCTCGGCGATCATGGCGGGCGGTACGGGCATCATCGCGGCGGCCCCGATGCCTGCGCCGACGGTCGCGGTGGCCCGGCAGGCTCCCGTGACCAGCTTGTCGGCCAGCTCCTCGGGCCCCAGCCCGGGGAACTGCTTCCGCAGGGTCGCGAGGTCGCGCACCGGCACGCGCGGGGCCGTGTCGATGATGCGGTCGGCCAGCTGTACGGCCAGCGCCTTCGCGCCCTCCCGGCCCTTGCTCACACCCCGTTTCACCGCGTGCAGGCGGCCCCCGGTCGTGGGCTCCGCCTGACCCTGCTCTCCGGGCCGGTCCGGCGACGCCGCCGACCCGGCCACTTCGAGCGAGGCCGAACGGCCCCGCTCGTCGTCGGAACCGCCGGAGTGGTCCGGCAGGGCGGCGGACCGCTCGGCAGACGCGTGACCGCCTTCTGCCGGGCCTAGGCCGCCTGTACCGCTCGTACCGTCCTGGTTCGCCTCCGGGCCGTGCCGGCGCCAGGGGCGCCGCTTCCGGAACGGTGTCTCTCCTGCCACGGCCGACCCGACCTCAGTCGCAGTCGCGGCAGATGGGCTGACCGTTCTTCTCGCGGGCCAGCTGGCTGCGGTGGTGCACCAGGAAGCAGCTCATACAGGTGAACTCATCGGCCTGCTTGGGCAGCACCCGGACGGCCAGCTCCTCGTTGGAGAGGTCCGCGCCGGGCAGCTCGAGTCCCTCGGCCGCGTCGAATTCGTCGACGTCGACGGCGGATGCCGTCTTGTCGCTCCGACGTGCCTTGAGCTCTTCGAGGCTGTCCTGGTCCACGTCGTCGTCGGTCTTGCGTGGGGTGTCGTAATCCGTTGCCATGTCGCTCTCCCCCTCTTGGGTGTCTACGGGTGTCTCAGCGCACGTAACGCGTGAGAGGCCGGACTTGTGCCCGACCTGAGGCGGAGATTTTGCCTCACATCAAGGTCTGTTACTCAATCGACACCCAACCGGGCGCCTCGACGAGGCTCGGCTTGGGTGGCGATGGGGACCGTACACGGTCCCGACTGCGCAGTTCACGGGTGCCACCCCGTGTACTTCCCGTGATAACGATCCCCGAAAACCTGGACGATTACCGGCTTTCCGACGGAGTTGCGATCACGGAGAGTAGATGACCCGAAAATCGACTCTGTGATGGATCACACACGACCCGCCCGGGAACGGGTCACGAAAATTCCGCCCAAAGCGAACATGAAGATTCGGTGCAGAGTCACATCGAGCAGCCTCTCAGACCGGCAGGGTGACGCGCATCACGAGACCACCGCCCTCGCGGGGCTCCGCGATGACATCCTCGTGGCTGGCTCAAGCGGCGCACGAAAAACGCGAAAGCGTTTCACGAGAAATCAAAACTACTACTCTCTGCCTTTGCGAGAAGGTTAAACACCACTTTTTTTTACTGAACGAAGTACAGGCAAA